>NZ_CP108070.1:10466056-11932113 GCF_036178845.1 Streptomyces sp. NBC_00271
GGTCGAGGACGAGTCCGCAGTGGTCGCATACGTACATCCGTATCCGGAGAGGCAGTTTGGGTGTCACTGCCTGGCATCCGGAACACGTCTTGCTGCTGGGGAACCAGCGGTCCGCCACTTCGAGCGTTCCGCCGTTCCACCGGGTTTTGTAGGCGAGTTGACGCCGGATCTCGCCGAACCCGGCGTCGGCCACGACGCGGGCGAGTCTGCGGTTCCTGAGCATTCCCGAGACGTTGAGGTCTTCCACCACGATCGTGCCGTACTCGCGGGCCAGGCTGGTGGTGAGCTTGTGGAGCGCGTCCCGCCGCAGGTTCGCGGTGCGGTAGTGCACCCGGTTGCGGGCCGCATCCGCGCGCTGCCAACGCTTCGAAGGCTGCTGCCCGGTGCGCCGGTCAGGGCCCAGGCGGCGGGCGATCGTACGGGACAGGCGGCCGAGCTTGCGGCGCGCGGTGTCGTAGTGTTTGGGGTTCTCGGCGGTCGGGCGGCCGTCGGAGAACACCGCGAGGTGCTTGATGCCCAGGTCGACGCCGATCACCGTATCCGCTCGGGACGGGGTACGGTCGGTGCGCTCGGCTTCGCAGGTGAAGGACCGAACCAGCGGCCCGCCTCGCGGCGGACGGTCGCCGACTTCACCACCGCCGTGTCGGCCGCGATCCGGCGGGGCAGCTTCCGTGTGGACTCATGCGCCCTGATCGTTCCCAGGACCGGGAGCGTGACATGCCTGCGGTCGTCTCCGTGCGCCACCGGGCTGGATCAGCTCGCCCGGGCCTTGAAGAACTGGTCCGATTCCAAGCGCGGCAAGCGCAAGGGCCCGCGGATGGGCTTTCCTCGCTACAAGTCGAAGCGGAAGACCACGCCGTCGGTTCGGTTCACCACCGGCACGATCCGCTTGGGCCGCCTCCCGCTGCCCGAGGTTCGCTTTCACCTGCGCGATACCCCAGTTGAACGCCACCCGGGCCGCACCGGCATGCCGCAGCAGCGCCCCGACCTGACCAGGCGTCGGGTCCAGTGCAAACCGGTAGGCATGCCTGACGATCACCCGGTCAGGCTACCGGCCGCCACCGACAACACCCCGATCATCAAGGAAGTTGAGAAACGCTGAGATTCGATGACGAAGCCCACAGCAGTTAAGAACCCCAGGCCGGAGCCGGCGTGCCCGAAGGCACCCGACTCACGGTATTGGTCCGCGCGCAGTGCACAGCTCCGGCCCACGGCGATGTGCTCCTCAGCGGACGAGGCTCAACTCGCCTCCTATACAAGGCCATCAGGACCGACCCGGCTGCTGTCGCATGCGCGGGGATCACCTGTTCGAGAGGGTGGCCAGACAGAGGCAGCAGTGGGTGGCGTGGTGGGCCGTTCCGGGTGCTTGAACGCAAGGAGCTACGGGCTCCTCTGCTTTGGCGACCTTCGCTCGGGCCGTGGCGTGAGCCGCCTTGGCGCCACCCAACTCCCGGCCGGTCGCAGTCATCCGTCTGTGCCCGACGAAGCGACGTCTGCTTGCTGATGAGCCGGCACACGTCTCCTGCACCATCGGATGCGCCATCTCTTGCTACAGCTCTTTCGACTTCGGCTGCCCTCACCAGAATTTGCGGCTCCCATCACCGCTGGTCACCGCACGATTCTTCCGTGGTCGGGGATCTGACATCCCCCTCAGCAACCCCCTGCACCCACCTCACACACGCAACTAGGAGAAGAAGGGAAGGGCGGGGCAGGGTGCGCTGCCTCGGCGGATCCGGGCGGCCTGCGGGTAGCGGCGCGTCGGCGGGGCCTCCGCGCCGCAGGCCACTCGGCTGACACCTGCTGCGGGAGGCAGACGCGGCAGCCCCCTGTATTTGCCCACCGTGACGGCACTTCCCGCGGGGTGCTCCGTCGCGGTGACGGAGCCTGCATCAAACGCACTCCACCTGGCCGCACGCACGCCCCGGATCTGCCGCGGCCCGCCGGGTGTGCCAGCTAGGACGGGGGAGTGTCTTTGTAGGTATGGGTGCGGTGCCACTGGTAGTAGGGCTCGCGGGCAGGAGTCCACCAGGGGAGGGTCCGTCCCGCCAGTTTCTGCTGGATGTAAGCGTCGACTTCGGGGAGGTGCGCGGCCAGCGGGCTGACCTGAACCGCTCCGCCGGGAGCGACGGTGACGTAGCCGTGCTCATAGACGGCGTCGCAGCCGAAGGTGCAGGCGAGCATGGCGATATTGGCCAGATCGCGCTTCTCGTCATCGCTGCACAGGGCGCGCTTTTTGATGTGCGCAGCAATGAGGAAGGTGCCGGGCAGGCTGCGCCCGCACAGGGCGCACTGCCCCATGGAGCCCTGCAGGAGGCGCCTTTTGAGCGCGGTCTGCTCGCCGCGCTGAGCCCGCTGAGCGGTCCGCTCGAGTTCCCCGTCGAAGGCGGAAACGGCGGCTTCGTCGTTCTCCACGTCGGCCGGGACGGCCGCTGCGGTGGCGGGATCGAGGGTGAGCAGGGTCTGGAGCGTGTCGCTGTCGTTCTCGTCGAGGACGGAGATCCCCATGATGTGGCGGTTCGGGTTCCAGCCCAGCAGCGTGCGGATCTCGTCGATGGGGATGTCGAAGCCGCGCGTCCCGGACAGGGCGTACATGTACTCCCAGGTATTTCCGGCCGCGTCGGTTCCCCAAAGGCGCGTCGCCAGCGCCTTGTTACGCCACATCAGCGCGATCGTGCCGCCGAAGTAGAGGCGCTTGTCGCCGCTGAAGAACACCCAGTCCCCGGCACGCATCTTCTTGATCCGGGAGACGTTGACGTCCTTCTTGCCCGGGACGACGCCCCACATCGATGCGCTGCCGTCGGGGAAGAGCTGCTTGAGCTGGTCGACGGTCGCGGCAACCAGCAGATCGGCGTGCTCATCGAAGACCACGGGATGGACGATCGTGTCCTGATAGTGCTGCTCGACGTCCTTCTCCGACCGCCGGGCCGGCTGCATCACGATGAGCATGGTCTAGATCATCCCCCCAGTTGTGTGTACTTGTCCGCCCGGCCCCGCGCGAGGTGCACCGGATACTTGCGGCGGTTCGTCTCGATCTTCTCCGTCAGCGCCTGCTCGAGGTCGAGGCCAAGGACATCGGCCAGTCTCAGCAGGTAGGCGAACACGTCCGCCATCTCCTCACGCACCTGAACGGCACGCGTGGGATCCTCCATTACCTGGGCAGACTGCTCCGGCGTCAGCCACTGGAAGACTTCCAGCAGTTCGCCGCTCTCACCGGCCAGCGCCATCGCCAGATTCTTAGGAGTGTGGAACTGCTCCCACTCACGTTCGGCCGCAAACCGGGCCAGCTCATCCTGCAGGACCTGAAGTGTCATGACCTCAGCTGTATCAGAATCCTCCGACACCCCCACCGGCCCGCCAAATACCCTTCTCGCTCGGCCAGTTGTTGCTGGTATAGATCGTATATGTATCTCTACGGGGGCACGGTGGCTGAGGCCGCCCGCCAGGTGGGCCAGGACACCTTCGTCGCCACGGCCGCGCAACGCTTCGCGCAACGCTTCGGTGTGCCCGCCGGCACCCAGGAGGTGCACAGCTGGAGCCGCAGCTGGCCGGCCCTCACCCGGGCCCTGTGCGCCGCCGGACTGGAGGGCCTGCACCTGCTGCTGGAGTACTCCCTGCCCGCCACAGGGGAACGCATCGACGCCCTGGTCGTCGGCGAGGACACCGACGGACGTCTGTGCATGGTCGCCATCGAGCTCAAGCAGTGGACGCGCGCCTACCTCACGTCTGCCCGGCCCGGCATGGTCCGTGTCGGCCGGCGCACCGTTGTCCATCCCGCCCGCCAGGTCGGCGGCTACGTCCACTACCTGCAGCAATGGGTCAGCCGCGACGAGCTGCCCCTGAGCGTGCGCGGCGTGGCGGTGCTGCACGACGCCCCCACCGAACTGATCGAATCCCTGCGGACACAAGCCGCCCACGGGCCGTCCGCCGCCTTCCCTCTCCTCGGGCAGGCCGATCTGACCGCCACCCCGTCCGCCGACGCCCTGGCCGCCCGGTTGGGCTGCGCCGGCCTGCGCCCCACTGGCCGGCACCGGGTGGACGAGCTGCTACGAACCGAACACCGCCCCTCACCTACGCTGCTGGCCCGGGCAGGCGACGTCATCGAGGGACGGGACGCCTTCACCCTCATCGGGGACCAGGACCTGGCCCGCCAGGAAGTCCTGCACGCCGTCGCCGACGCCCAAAACCAGGGAAGGAAGAGCATCGTCGTCGTCACCGGCGGCCCCGGCACCGGCAAGACCGTCATCGCCTGCCGCCTGCTGGGCGACCTGTGCCGACAGCAGGACGCCAACCCACGCCTGCTGTCGCCCTCCGGCACGCTCACCCGCCAACTGCGCCGGACCGTCGGCGACGACTTCCGCGGACTCATCACCACCTTCCTCGACAAGATCCCCGCCACCCTCACCCCCTCCAGCGTGGTCCTCCTCGACGAGGCCCACCGCGCCCGCACCTACCCCGACCACCGGCGCGCCGGCTTCCCCCTCACCCTCGGCAAACTCATCGATCAGGCCGCCGTCACCGTGCTCTTCCTCGACGAACGCCAGACCGTACGCCCCACCGAGGGCATCACCCTTGAGGAACTGCGCCAGCACGCCCTGCACAGCGGCCTGTCCTTCGCCCACGTCGACCTCGTCACCCAGTTCCGCTGCAACGGCTCACGCGCCTACCACCAGTGGGTCGACCAGCTCTTTGCGCCCGAAGGAGCCGCCCCCGCATGGACGGCATCCGACTACGACCTGGCTGTCGCGTCCGACCCCGAGCAGCTCAGCGCCTGGGTCGGCGAACACACCCGCCACGGTGCCACCGCCCGGATCACGGCCGGTTTCTGCTGGCCCTGGGACTCCCCGCCCACACCGCCCCTACTTCCGGAGGTCGACATTGCCTGGGGCGATTCCGACCAGCGCCGCATCTGGGCGCGCCCCTGGAACTCCCGCGCCGACGCACCCGACCTCGACCATCCCGAGGTACCGGCCCGCCCGTTCTGGGCCACCGACCCTGGTGGTCATCACCAGGTCGGCTGCATCTACACCGCCCAAGGCATGGAGTATGCCTACAACGCAGTGATCATGGGCGGCGACCTCGTCCGCCGAGGCGAGCGTTGGATCGCCGAGCCCGACGCGAGCCGGGACCCTCAGCTTCGGGGCCTTCCACCGCAGCGCTACGTGCGATACGCACTCAACAGCTACCGTGTCCTCGCCACCCGAGGCACCCGAGGCACCCGCTTCTACTCGACCGACGAACCCACTCAGGCGTACCTGGACCGGCTGCTTCCCCCGCACCACACATGACCTTTGTCCTCTGTCTCATATGCAGTGATGAGCTCCCATAGCGAGGCCACTGTGACCAGCAGGCCAACCAGTACCAAGGGCGTCGCCCCACGGGCCGGGCGTGATCACGACCGCGACCCAGGCTGCTGCCCCGTCCTGGCCGGCAACGCTGCACGGGAACGGGGCACCGGGCCGCTGAACGTGGGCGGATCACTCGGATGTATGGGGGTAGTAGCCGGTGATCCCCAGCTCCGGGGAGCCGACGAGCAGAGCACGGTCGAGCAGGATGTTGTTCAACTCGCAGCTGGTCTCCGGGAGCAGGATGCAGGCATGGCATGCGGCGAGATTGAGGCCGTCCACGCCGCTTGCGTCGGCTTCCATGCAGAGCGGGTCGGCCGAGCACCAGGAGATGCGGCGCAGCGCCGAGTCGGGTGAAGAGGCGAGCCGCTCGGGCTTTCCTTGGGCGATGGTGCCGCCGAGACTGCCGGCCGAGTCACTGGTCGCCGTGTACAGGAGGAAGCCCGCCATCTCGTCCGAGACGTACAGCCGCTCGCGCAGGGAGGCCGCAGGGTAGCCGCAATCCAGGCTCCACTCGTTGATGATCGCGTGTGCCAGAGTGTGGACCAGGACCAGCCGGGCCGACACCGGTGATCGGGGCTGTGTGTCGCCGCGCTCGCGCAGCATTCTCAGATGTCGCCGGCGCAGGCCTTCCACCCGCGCGCCAGCAGGTTCGGACTCCACATGGGCCTCCCAGGCGCGCAGACGCGCGGTGTCCAGTCGAACAAACACGCCCTCTCCGATCACCTCCATCGCGGGAAGCCAGGACACTCCGCCTCGGTGCAGGCGGGCTCGTCGCCCGGGCGGGTCCGACGGCATCGGAGCGGTGACCCGGGTGAACGCGGTCAAGGCGCGCACCTCACGCAGCCGCTTGACCAGCATCGTCTGTTCGAGGCCGGGTACCGTCGGCGAACCGGGGGTGGCGCCTGCGGGGACACATACGAAGTGCTGGTTCTCAGGGGTGTCCTCGGTGGTGGAGCTGAGCTGGCGGAACTCCTCGGTGCGCAGCCGGTCCGCCAGCTCGAGGGCGTCGGGGTTCTCGGGGTCGATGGCCTCCTGGCGTTCGGCGGCCTCGAGGGTGCGGACGGCGTCGACGATGTCGGTGGGGGGTGGGGGGGGAACGGCCGTCGGCCAACCAGCCTGCGTCCGCGGCGTACTCTGCGATACGGGCATCGCCCTTGCCGACCAGGTGGCGGCGGTGCTCGCGTCGCAGTACGAGTTGCATCAACGTCTTGTGCCACGGTGGGATGGTCAGGGCGGAGCGGACCACGGGGAACCAGGCGGCAGAGGCGCCTCGCTGGAGAGCTTGCAGGCCCTCCCCGCAGCCGGGTTGCGTTGCCTCGTCGCCCAGCCAGGGACGCTCGCCCCTGCAGCTGATGGCCGGGCGGGCCATCGCCTTGCGGCCGAAGGCGCCCTCGAGGGAGGCTCTCTTGCCGCAGCTGCACTGGATGACGATGGAGCGCAGGGATGCGGTGCGGCCGGTGGAGGTCAGCTGCATCCGGCATCGCTCGCCCGATCCGCGAGTTGAGGTGTGCTGGCCCCGATGGGTCCACTCCCAGTAGGGGAACTCGGCCAGGTGGCCCTTTGAGCACGCCACGATGAAACGGGAGGGGGTGGTTGTGCGGTCGCACTGACCGCAGTATCCGCGGCCCTTTGGCGAGTTGAAGCCGCTGTAGGGCTTCAGGGTGCCGCACTCCTGACAGGAGTAGGTGATCGGGAAGCGGCGCACGCGCACCCCGTCACCGGCCGGTGGATCGGACGCCGGTGGCAGGTGGATTCCTCGTACGCCCAGGTCGCTCTCGAGCCGGGGCTCGCGAATGTCGAAATCCGACCCCATGTGCCAGCTGTCGAGTCCGCTGACAAGGAAGGACTGGTCGCCGATGGCCACCATCGAGCCGACGCCGTAGGTGGTGATCTGTTGAGCCTGACGCACCGCGCCGAGCCGTCCCAACACGCCCTGGGGTTGTGCTCCAGCCTCTTGGTCGAGGCGTCGGCGGCTGCCCGAACGAAGTCCCACCTCAGGCCTCCAGGTACAGGTCGGATTCGACGTCCACGTCGCGGAAGTTCCACATGGTGTCGATGGCACGGGTCAGGTCGTCGTCGTTGTGCGCGCGCAGCAGCGCCGTGTCCGCTTCGCGTTGTGCGCCTCGCGCACGTCCGTCAGTACGCCTTCTTCCACAGGTATTCGAACTCCGTGTACGCCAGGTCGCGCCCGAAGTTGTCGATGTTGTCGCGGACGTTGAGGATCAGGCACTCGGGCTCACCACCGTTGGCGGGACCACGCAGTCCACGACCGATCATCTGCACATAGGTGTTCGGACTGTAGGTGGGCCGGGCCACCACCACGACACGGACCTTCGGTGCATCGAATCCCTGAGTGAGGACTCCGTAGTTCGTCAGCACTCGGATCTTCCCGTCGCGGAAGTCCTGGATCCGTCGGGCCCGGATGCTGGATCTGGTTTTCGACTCGATGTAGGCGGCCGGGACACCGCGGTCGCTCAAGAGCGCCGCGAGGACCTTGGAATGCTCCACGGAGGTCGCGAAGACCAGGACCGGCCAGCTCGCGTCGAGTCTTTCGATCTCCTCCACGATGCGCCGTGTCCGGGACACGTCTTCGGCCAGCTTCTTGGTGATGTCGTCGGGGATGCCCATGCTGTTGTGCTGCAACGCCTTCTCCGCCTGGGCCGCTGACAGCGAGACACTGCCGCCGGGCAGTTCACGCTGCTCCACCCGCGACAGCACCTCCAAGCGCTGCAGGTGTGTGTGCGCCGAACTCTCGTCATCGCCGTCGAACGCGCCGAAGTCGAGGCGGCGCTCGCCGAAGCGCTTGACCAGACGTCGGGTCTCCTCGTCGTTGCGGCCGCGATAGGCGGTCGCGGTTAGACCGATCAGAGGACGGGACACCCGGTACTGGTCGATACCCAACAGGTCGAGGATCTTGGTGTAGGTCTTGGGGATTGCGAAGTGAGCCTCGTCGATGATGACCGCCGCGGCATAGCGGAGCCACGCGTACTGCTCGTCGGCCAGACGCTGGACGAGCGTGTCGTCGATGGCCACCACCAGGTGATGGCCGTCGTTGAACGGCTCGGGGTGATGGCCCTGCCGCATGCGGCTGATGTGCAGCTTGGAGGAGGCCCCGAAATGGGGCCAGAGGAACTCCCAGGTGGCGATCGCCTGCTCGCACAGCTCCTCGCTCTGCGCGATCCACAGAACCGGACCGACGAGATGGCCGTCGCGCATGGCACGGATGGCCGCCTCCGCTGCGACACGAGTCTTGCCCGCTCCGGTCGGCAGGCTCAGCATCGCCCGTTGCGGGGCCTCCTGGGCCAGCAGGCGGCGCATGTTCGCCACGACCGTGACCTGGTAGTCATGCAGATCGGTGACGGTCCGAGGACCCATGACGGCGAAACTGGTGGGAGGAGGGGTGTCGTCCGGGTCGCCTGCCCAGGAGGCGGGAAACCCATAGCTACGCAGGAACGCACGGGTCCGCGATCCACCCACCCACTGCGAAGGCGTGTCGTCGAACCCCGCCTCGCGGAACGCCGGCGCCAGGGTACGCAGGACGTCGGCACCGTAGGACGCCACCACCAGGCGCGCCACCCGCAGGTCGTCGGCCAGCGCACCGCGCAGTTCCGCGTCGGTCAGGAGCAGACCTGCCGGGAGACGATCTCGAAGCCGCTCGACGCCGACAGCCAGCAGCAGTTTGCGGGCGATGTCCGGCTCACGGCGCACCGCGACGAACTTCTCGTTCTCCCGATCCTTGACCTGCTGCGCCAACAGCGCCCGACACGCAGACGCATCAAGTCGAAGACCGAGCACTGCGACCACGGCCATGAGGACCGACAATTCATCCTCGGGGCCGCACACCAGGATGTCGGAACCGGAGCGCGTCTGCAGCAGCGATTCCTCCTCCCTTCCATGCCCCTCGGTGGTGACCACGCGTGCCAGGGACGTGCAGTGCACGATCCGCAGGTCCGAGTCGTGCGGCAGACGCTGCTTGAGCCGGGGATAGACGTCGAAGAGAGGGATGGGATCACCAGCGGGTACGTGCTCGATCTCCTCCTTGATGGCGTGCTCGCCGTCCTGCATCGACCACAGCTCGCGCATACGCCCGACATCCTCCGACGCAGGCGCCAGCAGCGCAGGCAGCCGATGGATCTGCAGCGCACGGTACTTGGCACGATCGTGAGTCACATATATCTCGCTGTCCTGCCGAAACGCCCACTCCTCACCTACGCGGCACCGCGTCTCCTCCTGGCTCGGCCACGGGATGTCCGAACCGTCCTCGACCGCATGCGCAAGCAGAGCGAAGGCACGGCCGACGAGCGCATCGTCGTCACTGATGGCGAGTTGTTCGAACAGGCCTGCCCAGGCACCGGCAGGGATGTCGTGGACCGTCGAGGCCAGACCCAGTGCCGCACCGAGTTCGGAGTCCACCTCGGCCACCGGTAGCAGGTCGCCGTGCGCGCGCAGCGCGGGAGCGACCGACTCGCTGACACCGCGCAGCCCCTGACTGGTCGGCAGGCTCACCCTGTTGCGGATGAGCCACACGATGGGGGAGGCGACCGTCTGCTGCGCGCCGGTGCTCGGGCGTCGCACCGTCCAGTGGTGCGGCACGCCATGACGGGGCAGAGCGCGGACGTAGGCGGCCTGCCCCTTCTCGGACAGCCCCAGCAGCAGTTCCAGAGGACCTGCCGTGTCGGAGCCCTCCAGGGATACCGCCTTGACGCCGACATGTCGGGCACCGGAGGCGAGAGAACGGTTGAACACACCGAGTGCGTAGGCGAAGTAGTCGCCGAACCATGACGCCCCCCGGTCGACCCGCGCGAGAGCCGGGACCTCAGTTGCCCCCAAATCCTTGAGCACGGTCATGTCGGGGCCGTGGAAACGCGGATCGATGGTCGCATGCGCGTCCCTCGACAGATCGGAGGGGACGACACGACCGGGGAGGAGACAAGTGTGCAGAGGCCGGAAACGGCCGTCACAACACCGCACCTTTATCGTCTCTCGGTAATCCTGGCACCGTGCTCGGATCGCCGCCACGGTGGGGGCGCCGCCGGCGTGGCGTGTCAGTTCCCAGAACTGCGCCCAGTCACCGTCCCCGTAGCCGGAGAAGCCGATGTCCAGCACGGCTTCCAGACGGCCGACAGCACTGGCTTCGGTGATGCCCAGGACGGACAGGGCCTTTTCGGCTTCATGGTCCAGGGCAACCTCGGGGTGCACGTACCGCTGACCGTCGTGGAGCGCGCCGGTACCCGTGACACGCCGGTACACGGTTCCCGGCTGAGGCGCGTGCCGTTCGCCGTCCTCGGTCAGCAGGATGCGGGCACGGGCTGCGTCCGCAGCGTGTGAGGAACCCTTGGACTTCATGTCGGCGGCGATCAGCAGAGCGAGGATGCTCGCTTGGGGGCTGCCGTCCGACACCAGCGCCTCGAGCCAGTTCTCGACGGACTCCACCGGTCTGTCCGCCAGCTCCATGATGTCGCGGACGCGCGAGCGGCGATTTTGGGCCTCGGCGCTGTGATGCACCCAGTCCACCGGACGACCGGGAAGTTCGGCCCACAGCCGAAGCCACTCCTGCTGCAGGTTCTCAGGGTGCAGACGCAACGTCCTCGGCTCGCGCAGGGTGCCCGACTGATCCGGGACCGAGGGACGCGCGACCGCGGCATCCAACACGTCCGCGCTCAGCTGCCGGTCGGCCCACTGCGCGGCCTCTCGTCCACGCGCGGTCAGCAACGGCAGATACGAACCAGGATCGTTCGCTTCGAGCAGCTGGGGCACCGAATCGACGATCAGTTCCGCGGCTGCTCGGATCAGCTCGGTGTTGAACGGGCTCGTCTGGAGGTTTTGGCGGTCGGGGCTGGTCTGCCAGGCCGCATTGAGCACACCGGTGAGCGTCGTGTTGTAGTGCGTGGGGAAGTACGCCCAGAAGTCGCCGCGTTCGGAGCGATTCTTCACGCCCCTGCCGGGCACCGCCCAAGAGATCCGGATCGTGGGTCTGCCGTGCTGGTCCCCGGCCGCGTCCAGCGCCTCGGGGGAGGGGGCATGATCGCGGGAGAAGACGTGCCACTGCTCCGTGCGTACCTGCCGCCCGTCCACCTGCTCACGGATGGTGTGTGCGTCGCCGAGAGCACTCTGATTGATGACGCGCAGGTGCTGACGGCCGGTCCGCCCGTCCTCCAGCATGACCGTGTCCACGTGGGAGGAGAACAGCTGGAAGTGCACGGGGAAGTTGTGGAGATCCCCACCGAGCCGGTCGGCAGCGCCCGGCTTCAGCGGCAGCACCACCACCGTGGAGGCCCACTCCATCAAAGAGTCGAGACGACTGTCCGATCTTCGCTCGGCGGCTTCGTCCAACACTTGCGCCATGCGGAGGACCGGCGTCTCCTGACTCTCCGGAACCGGCACGGTCTCCCGGATGAGCTGGGAGGACCACACCTTGTCGAAGCCGAAACTACCGCTGCTGCTGAAAAAACGAGGAGTGTCGCAGACGCTCAGGACGGATTTCACGCCCACGCCGAAACGCCCGATCTTTCCCCCGCGCTTGGCCGACGAACTCATGTGAAGAATCGTGTCCACCCCCTGCGCAGAAACCGGAAAGCCCGTGTTCGCACAGTAGAGATGAGTATCCGTCAGCACGACATGGATACGCCCTTCACTCTTTGCGTCGATCTCGTCGGCGCCGTTCTGGACCAACTCGTAGATCTGCCGGTCGCTGTAGCCGCCCCGGGAGATGTCGCGTTCCAGGTTCGCATGCTCCAGAACATGCCGTGGATCGGCTCGATAGACGTTGAGACTGCGCCGTGACAACTCACGTACAGCTGTCACGACATCCGACAACTGAGACTCCGGCAACTGAGGCTCGGGTGCCTGCATAGTGCGCGTACTCCTTTGGCCCCGGATCGCCAGGGTCGGCATCGTGTTCGATGAGGTGAAGCAGGAGCTGCGCAACACATGGACACAGGCAACCACGCACGCCCAGGGGACGCGCGGTCGTGCGTCAACCCACAGGTATGGCGGCTTCCCTCGCTGGCCACGGAGCCGCGTGGGGAGGCTCGAAGTGTGCGGGACCAGGTTAGAACGCGTGAAGCTTCGGTGACAAGAGAGAGTGTCAATTATGTTGATTCATAGTGAAATTGGTGATTTTCTGATGCTGGGCGGTGTGCGAGCATCACTGACAGGAGGGGCTGGGAGCTGACCCGTGCGCGCACCGCACGTCTCAATGGCCCAGAATTCCCGCTTCTGGAAATGCAAACCCATGTCTGAGGGTTTCTCCTTGACCTCAGCAAGGGGGTTCGGTGTAGCAGTCAATCGTAAGCATCAGTGCGGTCGATGCCTTGGCCATGTGTTTTCTGATCCCGTTTCAAGGGCAACGAATCAAAAACTCCTGCAGCCCCGCCCGTGACTCACGGCCGTATCTGCCATGGCCTGGCGGTGACCTGATCAAACCCCATTTCCTGCGTTGGTGATTCGATTCTTGGGTCAGGTTGTAGCCCCGCAGGCACCAGCTCGTCGACTCTCACCTTCGAATTCCGCCGCGCCCAGTTCGGGTGGATCTGTCAGGGAGGGGAAGCTGCGCTGAAGACCAGGCTGGATAGCGCGGAGGTGTCGATATGGCTCCTCGCCGACGTAGCTCTGGCACATCGTGCCCGGCAGGTCCGGGGGGCTTGTCCGGGCACGATGTGTCACAGGCGGCCTCCGCTGCAGCATGGCCGGCAGACCGGTCCGCTCATCCTCACCCGCGGTTCCTCATCGGCCCTCGTCTCTCCACCTGCCGGTTCGGCGACCAGGACGAGCTGCCCTACCGAGAGATTCCCGCAACCCGGGACACCGAAGGGCTTCCACCGAAGCACGGTGATCACGGGCACCGAAGACCGTCCGCCGGATGCTCGCCAACGCCACCGAGCGGCCGCGGGCCGGCGGACGCCGTAGTGCGCGGGACGTCAGCGGGGGATAGGCGGGCACGAGCCTGATAGTCCCGCCACTTTCAGATGTCGAGCCGTTGCCAAGGGCCCTGGCAAAGGCCAGTCAACCTGGGGTGAACTTGAGCCAGTCATCCCATCAGAGGGATGGCCGCAGCGGCGATAGACATGCGGAGATTGCCGCCATCATGGGGTGAGCAGTGTGGTCACTCCACCAAGGCGCTGCGTACGAGACTGGCGGGATCGCCGGCTCAGATTTACTCCGGGTCGGATCTACAGATCAGGTGATGTTGATTCCCCGGCGCGCGTGGCTGATCAGGTTGTGGACTTCGGCGCCGAAGACGGCCGACTCCCGCAGGGTCCGCCAGGTGTGCAGGTACAACGCGATCGAGTCGGCGTCCTCGATCCAGAGCTCGGCGTGCCAGACCTCGACCATGACGAGTCGTTCGTCATGGATCCAGAAGCCTCCGGTCGGCGGGATCTTCAGCGAGGCCGTGAACGGGATGACTCCCAACCGGACGGTAGCGGGACGGGAAAGCCGGTGACGACCGTGGAGTCTGCCCCGGGTGAGGACCTGCGGGAGCCCCCCCCGGAAGGAATTGAGACGTGGTTGCTCTACTGCCCGCAGGATGGGGCAGAGTTCTACTTCTGTCGCGGGAAGGGGAATACGCACCACATGATCAGCGCACAGTCCGCATGGGCAACTGCAGAACAGGCGGTCCCGGTTGCCGCACTCACCACGATCGTCCTGGGATACTTCCTTGCCGTGTTGCTTGCGCGACGGCAGGAGATGGGCAAGCACCAGGCCGCGGCGGAACTCGCGCTGCGGCGCGTTGTCTTTGCCTTGCGCCGGGAGGTCGGGTTGGCCAACGCCCGGCTGGCTCAGACCGGTACGTTCGGCGCAGAGAAATTCACGGGCTGGGCCATCGATGCCTTCGCATTGGAGGCGGTGGAGCTCGCCCGGGGGCTGTCGAAGAGCAAGCAGAAGCGTGTCCGCTCCGAACTGGTGCTGCTGACCGGTGAGTGGCGGGTGCAGATGGCCGAAGATCTGGGGCAGGTGCTGGAGACCGTTGCAGAGCGGGGCAAGGGGGCGGGCTTGGCGGCGCTGGCTCTACGGCACGTCGTGGTCCGCGACGATGACGCGGTACAGGGCTGGTACAGCGCTTATGCCGCGGCAGGGGAGGACGTGACCGAGGGGCTGTTGCACGAGCTGTCGACGGCGCAGCTGCCGACCGAGGAGGTGCCGGCAGTTCTGGCCGCGCTGGACCATTTGCTGCTGGCCGTGGGCGGCACGGTGGGCTTGGCTGGCCGGCCCGTCGCCGGCTGAACCGCCCCGCCCCGCCGCACACCCCTTGCCATGCACTGTCGATGCCCGCCGGTGGGACGTCGTGACCTGCCCTGGTCGGGTTCGTGGCCGGTTGGTGCACCGGCGCAAGCTCAGGGGGCGTTGGTCCGCGTTCCCGGATGGGTGTCCGGCCGTCGCTCGGCAGCGCGAGGGAGGATCGGTGGTGCCAACAGGGGGCCGGTGGGGTCGGGTTCCTCCGTGCCACGGACCGCCTATCCCCACCGGCGCCGCTTTGCTTGAGGCCATGCTCACGCCGAATGCTCTGACTTTCCGTCAACTGCGTTCATTTTATGGTGAAACCGGATGTTGACTGTTTGCATGTTCTACGGTGGGCGTAGCGTGCAGGACGTGTGGGGAGGGTGCAGTGCCGGGAGACGACTACGTCGGGCTTGCCGAGGCGATTGAGATCGTGCGGTCGGAGCTGGCTCAGGCTCGCGTCGGTGGTGACGGGCAGGGGATCCGGTTCGATGTGGCCTCGGTCGTGGTCGAGTTCGGCGGTGAGGTGCGCCGGGAGGGGCCTGCCGGGAACAGTCTGCATTTCTATGTGACCGCCGGCGACGGCGCCGCGACGACGGGCTCGTCGCATCGGATCAGTGTCACGCTCGAGGCCGTGGACGGAGAGAGCGGGCTGCCGTTGCGCATCAGCGACCGGTCGAACGGGGCGCCCGTACGGCCTCAGGCCCGGCGCTGACCGGTCCGCACCAAGGCGGGGGTGTGATGGACGAGGCGGACGTTGAGGTGCTCGCGGACCTCGACGACATGAGGGTGTCACGGGGGTCAGGCCGGCTGATTGCGCCGTCACTCGTGCTGACCGCCGCCCATGTGGTGTGCGGCGAGGACGGGCGCGTGCTGGACGGACCGAGGGTGCGTCTGCTGCACGACGGCCGGGACCGGCAGTGCCGGTTGGCATGGCGGGCCACCGACGATCTGGACGTGGCGGTGCTCGAGATCGTCCACGAGGCAGACCATGGTCGAGTCGCCCCGGCCCGGTGGGGAGTCTTTGTCGGCACGAGCAGCGGCAATCATGCGGAGTCGAGCGGGTTTCCCTGGGCGCAGGAGAGCGCGCACGGCTGGCGCGATAGTGAGCAGGTCCGGTTGACGGTGAATCTGGGCACCGGCCGGGTGCGAGGCATGCTGAGCGGTGACCTCGACGGCCCCGTTCCGGATCGCCGGCCGGACGGCCTGCGCTGGGGCGGCATGTCCGGATCGGCCGTGCGCGTGACGCACCCGGACGGTGATCTCGTCACGGGTGTGATCGTCGAAGAGGCGCCGCGCTACGGAGCACAGCGACTGACCATCGTGCCGGTTGACGCCATCCTCGACGATCCCCGCTTCCGTGCGCTGGTGCACCGAGCGAGCGGCAGCGAACCGCTCGCCGAACCGGCGGAACTCGCTGGCCTGCTCGACTCCCCGATCCGTCGCCCGGCCCTTTCGCCGGCCTCGTTGTTGCGGGCCGACTCCGAGGTCGTCGGCTTCCACGGCCGCCAGCAGGAGTTGAGGAGTCTGCACGACTGGTGTGCGGGCGACGGATTCTCCGCCCGCCTGGTGATCGGGCCGGGCGGCCAGGGCAAGTCCCGACTGGCTCGGCAACTGGCCGCGGAGCTGGGCGCGGACGGCTGGGTGGTCGGATTTGTGGGCGAGTCGTTCGGCGACGGCATGGCGGACCGGCAGATGTTCACGCGACTGCAGGGCTGCGGACGAAGACTGCTGGTCGTGGCGGACTACGCCGAGATGCGGCCGAACCAGATCGCCGAATTGGTCCGCCACAGCCGACGACCCCGTGCCCGCATCAGGCTGCTTCTCCTCGCCCGGTCGGCCGACGACTGGTGGAACACCTTGCGCTCCACCTCCCACGACGTAGGGCAGGCCCTCGCCAGCACGCAGATCGACAGCCTGCCGGATCTGGAGGACGAACCCGAAGCACGCACGGCGTCGTTCCGACGAGCCGTGCGGGACCTGGCACTAGGCCTGGAGCGTCTGCCCGGCGGCTGGGCGCACCGCCCACCCGACCAGGCCCACCCGCCCGACCTGAACGGGGAACGCCACGGCTCCCCGCTGGGCGTGCAGATGGCCGCACTGGCAGCACTCCTCGGCGCCGTCGACAGCCCGCACATCAAGGCGTCCGGTGAACCGCTCAGCGCCGAAGAAGTCATCCTTGATCACGAAGCCCGGTACTGGAGAGGCACCGCTGAGGTCCAGGCGGTGCCTTTGACGGGCAACGCTCAAAGGTGGGCCGTGGCGGCAGCGGTCCTGTGCGGCGCCGCCGACGAGGAGGAGGGCGTGGCCCTCCTGGGCCGTCTGCTGCAGGCCCTGGATCTGCCGGTGCACGACCGGCCCACCATTGCGTGGTGGCTGCGCAGCTTGTATCCGACCACCCGTCGCTTCTGGGGCTCACTGCAGCCGGACCGGCTCGGTGAGTACCTCGTTGCCAGCGTCATGACCCAACGCCCCCGCCTGGTGCCTGCCCTGCTGCACGAGGCCTCCACAGACCAAAGCACCAACGCCCTGACCGTCCTGGCACGAGCCGCCCAGCACCGCCCGGACGTGGCCGCCGGCACCGAGGTACTGCTTCTGAAGATTCCTCGGCTGGCCCCTGACGCTGTGACCGTCGCCACGCGTAGCCCGTCGCCCGCCGTGCTCCTGAACCCTGTGATCCGGCTGATGGAAGACGATCAACCCTTCGAGTTGCTGGGCGAGATCCTGAACGCCGTGCCGCAGGAGACTACCGCCCTACTGTCGTTCGCCGTGCGCAGCGCCGAACTCTACGTCCAGGTCTGTGAGTTGAAGCTGCCCAGCGACCCGGACAGGTGGATGTCCCGCCTCGTGAACGGGCTCGTCGGCCTTGGCAAACGGCAGACGGACGCCGGTCGCCACGACCTTGGAGCGCAAACCACCCAGCGCGCCGTCACTCTCTGCCGCCGCCTGCCCGTGGTGGAGGAGGCGGTGCGATTTCCGCTGGTGCTGGGACTCAACAATCTCGGCGCCGCCCATCTGGAGTCGGGTGGGGAGACGAAGGCCCTCACCGTGCTGCAGCAGGCCGCAGCGCTCAGCGCCGACTACGCCGACTCCGACGATGAGGACGACGTCTCGCTGCGCAGCATGGTGGTGTACAACTTGGGCACCCTGCTGGCCAAGCGTGTTCGCCACCAAGAGGCCCTCGGTCATCTCCGCGAGGCCCAGGACTGTCTGGACACACTGGTGCAGCACCATCAGCACAGCCGACGCCACCCTCTCTATCAGGCTCGCCTTGCCCGTACGACGGTGGACCTGGCCAATTGCCTCGCCGTGACCGGCGAGGGGCCGTCCGTGCTCCCCATGGCTCTCGAAGCGGTCGCAGTGCTGCGCCGGCTCGCCGACGACGATCCCGACGCCCACCACCAGGGCATGGCCGTCGCTCTGACCCGCCTGGCGGGCATCCACGCCGCACTCGGCCAGACGGACCGCACCGCACCCCTGCTGTTCGAGGCACGTGCTGTCCTGCAGGAGCTGTCGGTCCGCGACGAGCCGCACCATTTGCCGCGCCTGTCCTTGTGGTGGCAGCTGCTGTGCGACACATACGCGGACATCGGCGACCACAAGGCCGCCCTGGACGCCGCGGGCCAGTCGGTCCAGGTGCTGCGACGCTACGCGGACGCAGGGGGCCACGCCGAGCCCGCCGCCCTTGTCCAAGCGCTGACGCGGCTGCACGGCCGTCTGATCGCCCTGGGACGAATCCCGGAGGCGCTCGAGGCTGCGGACGAGGCCTACACCCTCAGCGACGGCCCTGCCGCTGAGCAACCAGACGGTCTGGAGAGATTGGCCGGCCTCGGCTTGGCCAGGATCGGTCTGCTGGAGACACTGAATCGGCCCCACGAGGGCCACGTTCGGGCTGACCACCTCATCACCAGGCTTCGTGCCCCCGTGGCCCACGATCCCGCCCGCTTCAGTGAGCTGCTGGCAGAGGCGGAATACCGCGCGGCGCGGTGCCTGGCGCGGGCCGAACGCCTGGACGAGGCCGTCACGCAGGCACGCACCAGCACCGAACGACTGGCCGCACTGGCCGACACCGACCAACGCCACCGGGCAGGACACCTCACCTCGCTGCACCGGTTGCTGGGCGTGCTGACCGAACGGCCGCGCGGCGACACCCGCGACCTGCCGCTGCTACAGCAGACCCTGGCGACCTGCCGAGCGCTACGCCGGGCTGGCATCGACGATCCGCAGCAGGGAGGCGAGACGGAGTTCGCCGAGGGCCTGAATCGTCTGGCACAGGCCCTGGCAGGGACAGGACTATTCGAAGAAGCACTCGACCTCACCCGAGAGGCCGTCGAGATCATCCGCAGCCAGGCTGCCACCGACGCGGCGGAACACACCCCGCACCTCGCCAGACTGGTGCACAACCTGTCTAACCGTCTCGTCCAGGCGGATCTTCAGGCCGAGGCGCTCGAGGCGATCGACGAGGCAGTCGCGCTGCGCAGCGAACTGGCGGCCGACGACCCGGACGCACACACGCCTAGCCTGGCCAACTCGTTGGCCACCAGGGTCGGTCTCCGGGCGAACAACGGACGAGTGGAGGACGCACTCGCGGATGCTGTGAAGGCATCCGAGTTGTATCTCGACAACCCTGCCGCCATGGACAGCGCAATCGCCCAGGGGTTGACCAGACTGCTTGAGCAGCTGGCCGTCGCACACCTTGAGGCGTCTCTGGACCACGAGGCGATTACGGCCGCGTCCAGGGCGGCATGCCTGCACCGTGCCATGATGAGCACTGACCGCGCGCCGTGGCTCCGCATGGTGGGCCTGCTGTACATTGCCGCGGTGCGCATACTGGAGAGCTGTGTCGACGGCCTCGCCTCAGTGCTGCGCGCTCTCAACGTGGCGGACCAGCCCGCGATGCCCCTGCCCGAAGCAGGGCACGCCCTGCTGGTCGTCTCCAGCCTCCTGCAACCGGTCGGACACCTCGATGCGGCACAGGCCGTGTGCGCCGAGGCCATTGCCGTCGAGCGGCTGATGGCCACGCAGTCGGGAACCACCGCAACCCCGACGCTAGCCCGCACCCTGAACCAATACTCGGTGTTGCTCGCTGCGCTTGGCCGTCGACACGAGGCCCTGTCCGTCACTGAGGAAGTCGTCCAGATGTATGAGGCGCTTCCCGCCGAGGTCCAGGCCCGCGTGCGTCCCGAACAGGCCATGGCACGCTACAATTTTGGGCTGCGCAACTCCGAGACGGGCCGCCTTGCCGAAGCCGTAGCCGCCTCGGCTGCGGCCGTCGACGACTACCGCCACCTGGCGCTGAACGATCCCCAGACCTACGAGCCGGAACTGGCCGACGCCCTCATCGCCTTGGGGGCACACCTGAAGGCAGCGAAAGCCAACCACACTGAGATCATGGCGGTCCTGGACGAGGTTGCGGACCTGCGTTCCAAGCAGACCGTCACCGGCGAGCCGCCCCTGTGAGTTCTCGGTTTCTGCCACTGTGAGGTCTCAATGTTGTTGAGACAGCTGTACGTCTCCTATCTGTAGTCATACAGATGGACTGATGCAGGCTTGAGTACCTTGCCGACGGGCAGGGCATGTCCTGCTGTCCTGCTGTCCTGCAAGTTGGTTGTGTATGGCGCACATAGAGTGAGAGTGCCTGCGGGTCTGCAGTCTGGTGGCTCGAAAGCGGCGAAGGATTCGCTGGCTGTGAGCCCCGGCACGCACCTCAAAGAGGGTGAGAAACAATCGTGCATCAGCCCCAGCACAGTCCGGGTCCACCTGCAACTGGCGCGTCAGAGCCTTGCCGCTGACCCTGTCCCAGCCCTCATGGTTGGACCCCCGAGGTCCTTGACCACGGGGCGGCGTTCGTCGGGCGGAGCCTGGCCCTGCGGATGCTCCCAGACCGTCTTCCGTGATGGCGCGCCTGGATGCAGTCGCGACGCAGCAACAGCACTGTCTTGGACTGCGCTCGCGGTTTGAGGGGTGTCATACCGCTCGATGTCCTGGGGCATCGGGGGTAGCTCTCGGGCGAGTTCGTTGAGCATGACGTCATGCTCGCTCATGACCGATCTCCTTGCCCCATCCACGTCACAAGCCCCCAGCACCCGGCCGCCCCCGACCGACCACTGGCCTGCATCAGTAGTTCGGCCAAGCACGGCTTTCGACCGTCCGCACCCGCCTCGACCTCGCGCGCTCGACGGCTCCACGTTCCCCGCCGAGCATCCATGACAGTCGCGCCGACGGTGCTGCCTGTCCCGGCGTGCCTGCACCACGCCGGGACAGGCTGCGAACACAGCGGCTCAGCAGGCCACGTGGCTGCGGTGCCAGGCAAAGAAGGGCGCCCGATGACCGCCGGAATCCGCAACGCTGCGCCCCACCAACGCCGCCACCGCGCCGTCCAGGTCCGGAGTGTCGCCGGACTTGGTGCGACGGGCGACGATCCCTTCAGCGGTGACATAAATGTGGCCATGCTCGAACAGCTCGTCACAACCCAGCAGGCAGACAGGCATGACGTTAGCCATCAGCAGTCGCTCTGCACCGGAGGCGTCCGCGCGACGCTTGATGTGCGCAGCCCGGATGAAACGCACCGGCAAGACCCGCCCGCACAGCGTGCAGGCAGCTTGCTCGGCGCTCCCCAGCATCCTCCTGCGCAGCTTGGCCTGCTCGCGACGGACCAGAACCTGGGCGACGGCGTTCGTCTGCCCCTCGTGTCCGACGCTGCCGTCGGCCGGCGGGAGTTCAGCAACCAGCCGGGCGACGGGAGCAGCGCCCGGTAGGAGAACGGCGGCACCCTGCTTGTTCGCGGACAGCCTCAGACACTCCATGGCCTCTGCGCCCAGAGCCACGCCCGACACGTGTTCTTCCTCGTCAAGGACGTCGATGCCCAGGCGTTCGGGATACGCAGCATCGGGCCACACGGGCTCGTCATCGCGATACAGCGGTCGAGTGACCTGCGCGACGACAACCCGCCGTAGCGTCGCCTCGGCCCATCCACCCGGCTGGACACGGCTGTTGGGTCCCTTGTGGCCCAGGATCAGGAAGTCGCCCTTGCGCAGTGAGCGAACGGCCTCGCGCGCACCACCCTTGGCGAGAGCTGCGGAACGCCATCCCCACACGCCGCGGTCGATTCCGATGGCGAGATTGCTACGTGAGGGCGCCGGGACATAGATGTAGCCGGTGTGGGCCATGAAAACTCCGCTCCAAAGCTCCACCAGAAACCACGCTGGGGGAGACGCTGAGATCGTGTGCAGCCTCAACTGGCCCGACTCGACTGCCATCGGACGACATGGGACTGCGTATCGATCATACTCCGCGGAAGTCGGACGCCCTGCATCAAGTCCTGTGCACATCAACCGTGTTGCCTCCGAGGGCAGCACGGAGCGACACACCCGAACCGCCCCCAAGAGCGGCCGGCAGACGCCGCCCGCCTCCTCTCGCTGCCGGGACACCACGTGTCCTCCCGACGTGACACCGCCCGAGCACGGTCACCCGGATTCCTGCTGCCTCCTGTCTGTCTCGGCCGAGGTCGCCTCGTCCAGGGCCTCGGCGACAGCAGCGAACTCGCGCAGAGCAGTCTGAAGATCCTCGATGATCTCAGCGGCGATCACCTCGGGCGGCAACAGACTCTCCGGGGAATGGGGCGTCGAGTCCTGCGCCCAGGAGATGTCGAGATTCGTCCGCTCACGAGCGATCACTTCGGAGTAGTCGAAGCAGCGGAAGCGTTCCGTCTCCTCCCGGTCCGTACGTGGCCTGCCCGGTCGGTACGCTTCGACGAAATCCTCCAGATCCGCCCGGCGCAGTGGAGTGTGCTTCGGCGAGAACTGCTGGTGGGTGCGCAGGTCGTAGATCCACAACTTCGAGGTGCCCGCACCGCCGTCCGCGCGAGGCGGCCTCCTGTCGAAGAACAGAACATTCGCCCTGACTCCGGTGGCGTAGAAGATGCCGGTCGGCAGCCGCAAAATCGTGTGCAGATCGAAGTCTTCGAGCAGACGGCGGCGCACCACGGCGTATTCCTGGCTCGCGAACAGGACGTTGTCCGGAAGGACGACAGCAGCACGGCCGTTCAACTGCATCAGCGACATGACGTGTTGAAGGAAATTGATCTGCTGGTGGGTGGTGGTCACCGGGAAGTCGTCGCGCTGATGGGGCGTGTGACCCGTTGCGGCCCGGTCACCCGTGTCGGGGGTGCGTGTTCCGAAGGGCGGGTGCGCAAGGACGACGGAGGCCTGCCGGCTCGGTGGACGGGCGAGAGCGTCGCCCACCGTGATGGGCGAGGGGCCTTCGGCGGACCCGGTGCCGTGCAGCAGCATGTTCATCGCGGCCAGACGGCCGGTGCTGGCGACCATCTCCTGTCCCCAGATGCTGCTGGGCGAGTGAAGCCTTCGCATCCCTTCCACGGAGAGGTCCTGAAGGTGATGCTCACAGATGTAGCGGTGTGCGGCGACAAGGAAACCACCGGTGCCACAGGCCGGATCGGTGATGGTGTCGGACGGCCGTGGCTGCACCACCTCGATCATCGCCTCGACGAGCGGATGGGGCGTCACGTACTGCCCCGCACCGCTTTGGACGTCCTCCGCGCACCTGTCCAGCAGGCCCCTGTAGGCCTGGGCCGTGAGCCCCGCATTGGGTCGCATCCCGTCGTCGAGGCTCAGGTCGACGATCACCCCCTGCAGCACAGCGGGGCCGGGGATGCGGTACTGGGCCCCCGCAAAGACAGCGCCCACAAGGGTCTTCGGAGACCTCCCGGCGAGCTCGGAAAGGAGCTCACGGTAGTGGAACTCGAGGTCCGGGCCACTCCTGCCGGCCAGTGAGCTCCAGTCGCGACCGACCGGCAGGACGGCGGAGTCGCTGCCCGCCGCGCGGGCACTGCGCGCAACCCTGTCGGCCTCCCTGAGGAAAAGCAGGTACGTGAGTTGCTCGACACACTCGAGAGGGGACAAACCGCCGTCACGAAGAACGCAGAAACACCTCCACAACGCACCAGACACAGGATTGGCCCGACCGTTTGCCTGCGGCATGAACGCGTCTGTCACAGCTCGAACTCCAGTTGAACGGCAGGGGCGGTCGCCAAGGACACCCTGGCGCGTGCTGCTCTGCGAGGACGGGGGGCCGGCCGACTCGAACACTCCCGAGCTTCCCGCTCGGCCCGCAGCCGCGCGAGCGGGATCCCGGCCGGTTCGTCAGTCGGGTCCTGAGACACGAGCCGGCCGGCGAAAGCCGCCTGCAGGAGAGACTCTCGTAGACGGTCCGACCGATCGAGCGACGCCGCCAGCTGCTCGGCCAGTCGGTCGATGCGTTCCAACTGAGCCCTGATCGACTTGCCGATGCCGGACTGTTCCCGGGCCGGTGGGATGAGGATGCGAATGTCCATCAAATTGCGCTGCGAAATGTTGCGCATGGAGCTGATGGTCCCGGTGGCCCTGGACGAAATCTGCTCACGCACACCCGGCGACGACAGAACCTGGACCAGCCACTGCCTGTCGACTCCGGCCAGCGGAACGAGACGAAGACTCTTGTCACTGAGCAGCAACCTCTGACGACAGTCCCCGACAAGAACCGTGGCACCCACATGAGCGGCGGTGTTGGCGCGGCTCACCAAGATGTCGTTCCGCTTGATCTCGTGCCGCGGATCGACCTTCGTCCGTGACGGGACGGCCTTCTGCTCATCGGCGCGGAACTCTCCGTACGTCATGGCACTGGCTTTGATCATTCCCCATTCGGCGTCCCCGGCCGGACGAGGGTCGCAGCGGATGGATCGACCGGCCTCGACCCGCTCGAGCACGTCGCGGAGTGCTCCCCGCCTCCAACCGTCGCAGCCGCCCGCGGATGGATGATCTCCCGACGTTGCGGTATGGCGAATGGCTCCACGAAGCTCCGGCGCACGCTCGATGACGCGCTCGACGGCACGTCGGCCGACCTCCAGCCGAGAGAGGTGCTTCTCCAGCCTTTCGACAATGCGATGCTGCTCTGCGAGCGGTGGCAGCGGGAAGCGGATACCTCGTAGGACCTCCTGGCCGACTGTGTGGATGCCGGTGACCGTACGCACGGCATTCTCTTCCAGGAACTGTCGCACGACGGGCGATTCCCAGACGTGCGCCAGGTATGCGGCAGACATCAGCTCCGGGTGCACTCGAACACGAATCATGGTGCCTGGGAAAGCCGTCGGCGCGGGGACACACCCCACGAGGGCACCTCGTCCGACCCGAGTTCGCGACCCGTTCGTGCGACTCACGAGAAAATCACCCTCAGAAACGAGAAAGGGAGCGACCGCCTCCCACGCCCATGCACTGCCCTTCACCTCGCAGAAGTCGACACCCCGTGGCGTGAGGGCAGTCAGCCGCAGAACGGGAAGACCCCCTTTCCTCGTCCGCACGGACCGACCGTTCGCCAACGGTTCGCTCAACACGTCCGCCAGACGAACCCACACCCACCCCGGCGCAAGTCCCCCGTCACGCATGCCAGTTCTCCATTCGGTCCTCTCGCAGGGATTGCACAGCACAGCCTCCACACGCGCATTCACGGGTGCACCGGCCAACGCCCCTTGTTCCCGCGCAGATTCACGCCACCGGCAAGACCCCGCCGACAGCCACGCCACCTGCGCAAGAACCGCAACGGCTTCCTGCGCCACCGGACACCGGCGACGGCCGGCAACTCGTCCTCCTCCATCACGCGTCCCGCCCGACCGTAGGGGACGCGCCAGCCTGCGACACCGGCCAACGGCAATGAGCTCAAATGACGTTGCACAACCCCAGCTGTATCAGGAGCCACTGACATTGTTACGCGTAGTCCGCGAAGGTGCAGGCCGCGCTGGTGATGAGCTCGGCGGCTTGATCGACGTCTCTTGCTGTGGTGGTGCGGCCGATGCTGAGCCGGAGGGTGGCGCGGGCCTGGCCGCGGGTAAGGCCGATGGCGGTGAGGACGTGGGAGGGTTCACCGCTTCCGGTGGTGCAGGCCGAGCCAGTGGATGCCGCGATGCCCGGGAGACGGTCGAGCAGGTCGGCGGCTTCGATGCCAGGGATGGTGAGGCTGAGGTTCCCGGGCAGCCGCTGGTCGGGGTGACCGTTGACGCTGGCGGTAGGGATGGTGGTCAGGAGGCGGGTTTGGAGCCGATCGCGCAGGGCGCGGATGCGGGGCGGGGGCGGGGCGGGGGCGCTGGTGATGAGGTGGGCGGCGGCGCCGAAGCCGACGATGGCGGGGACGTTGGGGGTGCCGGCGCGCAGCCCGCGTTCCTGACCGCCGCCGGTCTGCTGGGCGGTGATGCGGGTGCCGGCGCGAACGTAGAGGGCGCCGATCCCCTTGGGGCCGTGCAGTTTGTGTGCGGACAGGGAAGCGAGGCCGACGCCTAGTTCGTTGACGTCGAGCAGGCCGCAGCCGGCGCTTTGCGCGGCGTCGGTATGCAGAAGGATGCCGCGTGGGCGCGTGATCTCACAGATGGCGGCCAGCCGCTGGAGGGTGCCGATCTCATTGTTGGCGTGCATCACGGAGACGAGCACGGTGTGCGGCGTGAGGGAGGCGGCAATGTCGTCGGGGTGGACGCGGCCGTGGAGGTCGACGCCGACGCGTGTGACGGTGTAGCCGTGGTGGTCGGCCAGCAGCTGGCAGGCGGCCAGGACGGCCTTGTGTTCGATTGCGGTGGTGACGACGTGTCCGCCGTGGGGCCGGGCGGCCAGGGCAGCACCAAGGATGGCGAGGTGGTTGGCCTCGGTGGCGCCGGAGGTGAAGACGATCTCTGTCTCGTTCTGGGCGCCGACCAGGCGGCCGACGTGTCGGCGGGCGGTGCGGACGGCCTGCGCGGCGGTGCGGCCGTAGGCGTGCGGGCTGGAGGGGTTGCCGTACTCGCTGGTGAGGAACGGCAGCATCGCCTTCAGGACCCGCTCGTCCAGCGGGGTGGTGGCCTGGTGATCGAGGTAGATCGGCTTGGTGGTCACGCGGCTCGCTCCTCGTTCCGCGCGGCGGCCGGGTTGATCGCGGCGTACTTGCGTTCGCCGTCGACCAGGTCCCAGTAGATGGTGCGGGGCTCGTCGAGGACGGAGAACGCGGTGGCCAGGCAGTGCCAGTTCTGGTTCGGGTGGGCGCGGGCGAGGAGGAAGGCGTCGTCGAACAGGCGGCGGATGCGCCTCGCCAGGGCCTCGCGGGTGGGCTGGGGCCTGAACAGCTGGAGGAAGCCGCGCTCGCGTAGCCATGCCTCGGCGTGCTCGGCGCCGGCCGCGCCGTGAAGGTGGCCGCTGTCGCTCAGGGGTTGGGCGGCCAGCCGCTCAAGACGGCGGTGCCGTCGGGCGTCCTCGCCTCCGGGGCAGCGGTCGCCGGTGATCTTCCATTCGTGCCAGCGGGGCGGCTGGTAGCGGTTCCAGTCGGCGTCGTCGAGGTGGGCGGTGACCTGCGGCGGGATCTGGCCGCGGGTGAGGTCGGCGACGTCGTAGCCGGGGCCGAGGGCTTCCAGGGTGAGCGAGCCGGGGTACCCGCGGGCGGGCCGGTCCATGCGGACCAGGACGGTGAGCCGGTTGGTGAAGCGGTTGGTGGGCTCGGCCAGAATCACGGCGCGGCCGTCGGCCAGCAGTCCGGCGGCACGGGGCGGGACTTCATCGAGGGGAAAGGTGTTGCCGCCGCGGTAGTACTGCTTCTTTTCCACGCCTCCGTCGGAGCGGATCATCAGCCGTTCGGTTCCAGTGGCGGCGGCGAGAGCGTGGGCGGCGACGGGGACGGAAGCGGTGCTCTGGCCGGGCGGGATCAGGCAGGCGTTGAGGACGGGCAGCTTCAGGGAGTGCAGCAGGGCCATGGTCTGCCACTTCGGCCAGCGCCGGTCCTTGGCGGCCGCCGTGAGCTCACTCGTGCTGAGCGCATGTAACGGCAGAGGTAAGGCTGTCGCCATCGGAGTGTTTCCCCTCCCGGTTCAGGCGGCTGCGAGCCGCAGATCGGCGGACAGTTCGCTGAACGTGCGCTCACGGTTGTGGGCGAAGGGATGGTCGCGCCAGTCGAAGAATTCGCCAAGGCCGAGCTGGTCGGCGCAGACGCGGCGGACGAACTGGCGGGCGAAGCCGGCCGAAGGCCAGTAGTAGTGCTGGCCGGGTCGGGGCGACAGATAGAGGTAGGAGCCGTCCGCGACCGTCGGCAGATCAGCCAGGGAGGTGATCCGTCGCCCGGTACCGCCGGTCTTCTCGTAGGCGGCGAGGACAGCATCCGGGTCGGGGACGGGTATCAGGTGCAGGTGGCAGTGGCTGCAGCAGGAGGCGCCCAACTCGCAGTCGCGCGGCCCGTGCTCGGCCAGGATCACCGGGCCGTAGCGGGCCTCGATCACCGTGCGCATCCGCTCCGCCTCGGCGGCGACCGCGGACAGATCGGCGGAGGTGAGCTCGGCGGCGGCATCCAGGTGCTCAAGCGGCATGAACAGGCAGTAGCCGGCGGCGAGGGCGCCGATGGTGGGCAGCAGGACCCAGCCACCGGCGGTCTCGGTGATGATCCGGGTCGTGGTCTCGCACGCGGTGAATTCGGTGCAGAACTGGCAGTCCATGGGTCACCTCCGGAACGGGCCGATGGAAAACTCCTCGGCGTAGCGGCTCTTCAGGTCGGCCTGGCGGCCGTAGAAGGGGTGGGATGCGGTGTCGGCGGCGCAGGCCCCGTCAAGCGCGAAGACGAGCAGGCGGGCCAGGGGCATGCCGTGGTGCAGCCGCAGGACGGCCGGGCCGGTGTTGACCAGCTCCAGTGTCAGGTGCCCGTTCCAGCCGGGCAGCACGAACGGGCTCGTGACGTGGACGGCGAGTCCGACGCGGGCCAGGTGGCTCAGCCCGCCGATCATGCCCATCAGCCCGGCACCGAACCGCAGCGGCTCCTCGACGGCTCCCAGCAGCATCTCCCCGGGCGTCAGCTCGTAACTCACCCACTCGGCGAGCGGATCGCCGTAGAGGCCGTCGATGCTGGACTGGTCGGCCAGGTCGACCACTCCCGAACTCGGCGCCGCCAGCGGCTGCAACGGCGATCCCAGCGTCAGCAACAGCCCGTCGTCCCGCAGCTGGCCTCGCCACTCCAACGCGCCCTGGCCCATCAGCGAGGTGATCGACTCGGCTGAAAGCATGGCTCACCCCCGGAATCAGCAGCGACGATTTTCGCCACCTTCGGATCGAAGGCGTCTGCTGGAATGTTCTCTGGGCCAGCTCGGAATATCCATATGTCCGATCGGGCATTTAAAGGTTTTCTTGGGGTGAAATGCGGAGAAGTTCAGCTCTGCTGGCCGCGCGGACAGTGCAGGCTGGATGAGGACGCGTCAGGGAGGGAGAGGCGATGGTGACGTCACTGCCATCCGGAGGCCCGTTGAGGATCCCAGGGCCCGAGTGGTTCCGCGCCGATCTGCTGTCGTGTTCGCCGGACCTGCTGGACCTGACCTGGGATCAGATGAGGACGCTGATCATCGTCCAGGAAGCCGGGACCGCGCTGGCCGCGGCGAGAGTCCTCGGCCGAGAGCAGTCCAGCGTGCAGAAGCAACTCGACATCCTCAACCGCAACTTCCAGTCCCTTACGGGCGAGCTACTGGTGGTCAAACAGGGCCGCGGCAAGGACTTCCTGTTCACTCCCACCGGGCTGGAGGTCGTCGAGCGGGCCAGAATCACCTTCGCCGAATGGCTCCAGGGCGTCGCCGACTCCCGCCGCAGGCTTGGCTCAACGCTGACGATCGGCACCACCGAGTTCACCCTCGGCTTCCTTGGCCGGGTATGGGAACGTGTCGCCCCGCAACTGCTGGAACGGGAGATCGAACTGAAGGTCGTGCACGTACGCACCCGTGACTTCTGGTCCCGGCTGGACTCCAACCAGGTCGACCTGCTGTGCGGAGGCCTAGCAGCCGAGACAACCGAAGAACAGGTTGCCCCCGACTACGACTTCCTCGAATGGCATCGCGAGGGCCTGGCCCTGCTCACCAACCTTCCCGTGCGCGAACTGGCCGCCAAGACCGTCGGCGTGGCCCGGCTGCGGACTCTCCCTCTGATCATCCCCTCCCGTGGCGTCATCACCGACTTCGTCGAACGCTGGTACGGCCCCGACTTCCGGTCCCAACTGCAGCTCGCCGCCGAGATCGACGACATCTACTACGGGCTCGCTCTGCTCAGATCCCGCATGACCTACGGCTGCATGCTCTGCGCCCGCTCCATCGGCCAGGCCGCCGTGGACGGGCGCCTGCCCACCAGCGACGACTTCCGACTGATCGATTTCGCCGACGACTTCGACCCCATGCTCCAACTGGTCTCCGGCGTCTTTGCCCGCAAGGGCGAACGCGAGACCTACGACGCCTCCCACCCACTGAACATCCTGTGGAACGCCTTCCGTGACGAGGCCGCCTCCGGCAGGCCCCTGCCCCTGTGAACCTGGAGGACCCTCGATGCTGCTGGCCTCGGTCAACCTCAACAAGCGCCTCGGCGCCACAAGCGCCCGCTCCCGTCTCGCCTCCTGGCTACGCGAGCACCGCGTCCACGCCATGCTCGCCCAGGAACCCTTCAAACCCGTCGACCGCACGCCGCCCACGCTGCCCGGCTTCACCTTCGCCGGCGGCGACGGACACCTCGCCGCCTGGATCAGCGAAAACCTCGCCCCGCCTCAGGTCACTTCACCCAAGCCATGGCTCCTGCGGATCGAACTGGACTGGCTGGCCGTCTATCAAGTGCACCTCAACGCGTATACGGCAGCCTCCCGAACCGCCCAGCTGGCCGAATTGACCGTGCTGGCCGCCGCCGAGAACGACCGCCCACTCCTGATTTGCGGAGACTTCAACCTCGCTCCTCGCCCCGAGGACGGCCTGTTCGGCGAAGAGACCAGCTCCTTCACCACCGAAACCGAACGCGGCCACCTCCGTAGCCTGATACAGACGGCCGGCCTGACCGACACCACCGCCGACCAGCCACCCGCCTTCACCTTCGAACGGCTCGTCTCCAACCAGCTCAGCCGCTTCCGCTGCGACCTCGCCCTGCTCAGCGACCACCTGACCCTGGCGACCACGGTCACCGCAGACACGTCCGTACGAACCGGCCCGCAGGCATTCACCGACCACTCCGCCCTGCTGATCGACGTGCCAGTCACCTTGGACAACGCCGAACCCCACGACGTGCTGTTCTCCCTGAACGAACTCATCAGCGACGGCCCCACTTCCTCCGCCAAGAGGGAGTACCAGCCCCACAAAACGGCCATGAGCCGCCAGACTCCGTCTCCAGCATCCCAGGCGGTCACCCGCCATCTGACCGGCCCGCTCGGAGTCAGAAGCCTCCTGGACCACGGCTGCGGCCGGGGCGCGGACGTGGCCCACTACCGCTCGACCGGCCTGGACGCCGACGGCTTCGACCCGCATGACGCCTTCGGCTGGCCCCGGCCGGAGAGGACCGGGTTCGACCTGGTGACCTCAGCGTTCGTCCTCAACGTGCTGCCCGACCCCTGGCAGCGGATTCAGGCCCTCAAAGACGCCGCCTCGTTCACCCGCCCCGGCGGCCATATCGTGGTCGTCACCCGCTCTGCCGAAGAGATCGCCAAAGCCGCTGCCGACGGCGGCTGGACCGCTCACCACGACGGCTTCTGGTCCAGCAAGAGCAAAGGCACCTTCCAACGAGGCATCGACGCCGACGAGATCATCGCGCTCGCACGGAAGGCCGGACTCGTCCCCGCTGCCGACACCCCGGTACTGCCGCTGCCCGGTGTGTGCCACACGGTGCTATTCAAGCCGCAGACATGAGGCAGGATGCTGAACACCCTCAGCCGCGCCGCGCGGAGCCGTATGCCACCGAGCCCCCTCGGCGACCGGCTGGTCAGCGGTTACCCGTCCAAATGATCCGGTCAGCGAAGCCGCCCCTCTCCCTCGCCTTAGCTGCACGGATTTTCTCCAGCTGTGCCGGATCGATTCCCAGCTCGGTCGCGAGCGCCTGCACGACCTCCAGGACGTCCGCGAGTTCTTCCGGCGCCTTCGTCTCGTCTGCGGCAAGGAACTCGGTGACCTCCTCACCGAGCTTGTCCCGCAGCCGCCGCCGGTATTCCACCAACCCGGCGGTATAGACGACCGGCTCCGCGCCTGAAGACCGGATGATCTCGGGGATCCGATCCCGTACCAGCTTGCTATTGCCGTCCACCCGCACTCTCCCGCACCCATCGCCGCCGAACGGCCGCCAGCTGCCGCTCCTCCATGCCGCCGCAGCCTAGGCAAGACGCCCCACCAAGCGCTTGAGAACCGCCGAACTCACTCGTTCGGGGAGATGCCAGCAGCGCCATACGCAACAGGGCAGCCGAGTAAAACGGTTGACGACGAACCAGTGAAGGCGCGGAGCCGGGGGAATCGCTACTCGGTCGGGTGATGATGCCGGATCGGCGGAACCCTGTCCGCAGCGGAGCCGGTCGTGGAACTCGCGGACCAGATCGTGGTTGCGCCAGCGCCGGAGTGACGTCGTAGCCGGTGCCCATGACGACGAGGATGTCCGCGTCGCCCGGTCCGGCTCGCCGAGCGGGAGATCGTCGAGTCCCTGATCGGCCTGGCACCTCGGCGACGTGACGTCCAGCCGGTGCAGTGTCGTTGGTGGTGATGTTGAGCGTCGTCTCGGCGAGTACAGCACCCACGAGCTCGGAATTCAGCCCGAGGCGTACGACCCGAAGCTGGACGTCGACTTCGCCCCGCTGCGTGAGCAGGGCCTGACCGTTGCTGTTCTCGGTCAGGCCGCCTGACAGTCCACCGAAGGGGTTCTGCCGCAGCTTCACCCGGTTCCTGGAGACCCTGAGTCGGTGGACGGTGCGAACAGGTAGCGGTCCATCATGAGCGCGGCGTCGGCGAGGATCTCGGGGTCGCCTTCGGCGCTCTCGCGGAAGGCAAGGTCGAGCAGGTTGCCCCCGACTTCCACGGCGAGTCGAGCGCGTCGCCGGAATTGCTCGGTGTCGGGCATCGCGTAACCGCGGACGAGTGCCTTGTGTACCCGCTCAGCGATCGCCTGGTCCGTCTGCCGGCCATCCGCGCGCAGCGCGGCGATACGTGGCCCGTGGTACCAGACGCGCCGGTAGCCGGGCTCCATGCGGAAGCGGTCCGCGTAGGCGCTGAGCAGTTTCTCCAGCAGCTCCTGCGAGCGCTGGGGCAAGGGCTCCTCAGTGATCCGCTCGGCAATCTGCACGTCCATCTGGAACCAGCGGTGAACCAGGGAGGCGACGATTGCTTCCTTGTCGGCAAAGTACCGGTAGAGCACGCCCACCGAGACTCCCGCTTCGGCGGCGATCAGCTTGGTGCCCAGCTCTTCGTAGGAGGCCCTGTTCTCGTATAGCTACGGCGAAGGGACGCGTGGCGCTGTGTGACAGCTCTGTGCGAGTACGCCGGGCAGGCGCGACACATCCGCTGGGTGGCTGGTCCAGATTTGGCCCTATATGGTCATTTTTAAGCGCCATTTTCCTTGAGTCGCCAGATCCGGTCGCCAGATCCGGCGGGATCCGGAAGGGACATCGATGAGCTCAGCGAGCCAGGCCGTCAAAACCGTGTACAACGGCCGGATACAGGTCACCGAGGAGGAAAGAGCGACGATCGACGCCCTCAACGCCTCCATCGCAGCCGATAGAACGCCGGAGGGCTACGGCGCTCTCACAGAGTTCCGGAAGTCGCTCGCCAAGGAGACCCGCGAGGTGCTGCTGTCCTCGATCTCGGATCTGGAGGAGCGTGGTCGCGCTCATAGAGAGCGGATCATGCCTGAGCTCGAAAGACTCAAGGGCACTGCGTGGCCCACGCATGGCTTGGTGCCGCTGGAAAAAACTGATGGTCTCGGGTACGAATACCCGCTAGGCAGCCTCTTGGGGCCGGGAGGCGCGTCCTACCATCCCCTACCTCCCCCGGAAAAGGTGGTGGTAGCGCCAACGCAGCCCCCGAACATGGGCGAACTGTGGAGGGTCGCGCGGTCCGGGTTCCTGTTCTCCCCGAAGATGAACTACGACAACACTCAGGATCCTTTTCGGATCTGGGGACACGTCAACTACAGCAGCGACGAACTCTTCAATGGCTCGGTGGGCCTCGGGGTGACGTTCACCCTCCCGCCCGAGCGCATGGAGAACACGAACCGGACGACCTTCGAGGTCAACTCCCTTGCGGAAGTAGACGGCTTTGTCTCTGGCTGGACCGGTTACTACAACCGGCTCTTTGCCGCGGACGACAAGTGGTCGAAGTGCTGGGAGACCCACGAGGCGACCCTCGTGCTCAGCTCCGGCGAGCGGTTGACGGGGGACTCGTCGCAGACCAACATCTTCTCTCTCCAAGACGAACCTCCGGTAGGCCAGGCGAATGCCCACCGTGTCGGCGGCTGGGCCCCGACCCTGAGGTTCACGGCGAACATGGGGGACCTCCGCCAGCGCGGTGTCTCGATCATCCTGCAGATGGCGCTTCGCTACGACTTCCAGCTCGAGGGCGAGAGCGACATCTGGTTCCGCAACCGATACGGCTCGGACAGCGAGTCCCCGGCGGCATTCGACAACGCGCTAACGTACAACTGCTCGCCGGGCGTGGTCAGGTCCATCCCCTGAACTGGATCTGCAGACAGACGGCCGCTCACAAGGATCCGCCGCAACGCAGAGCCACATGTCCGTTCGCCGCAGTTATACGAGGACAGCGCCAGGTAGGGCAACCGCCTGAACAGGCCGGTCCGGTCCCCTTCGTAAGCGCGAACCGCTTTGCTAGACGACCAAGATCAAGCGCTTAGCGGTAACGGCTGCTCCGTTGTTTCCTGCGGCCAGTCGCTCATGGCATGGGGGTGGGGGCGAAGTCTCGGCCCTGTTCTCGTATAGCTACGGCCAGGTGGCGTGTAGCGCTGCGTAACGCTCAGGTCTGCGATCGGCGCGAGGGGCGGCGGTGCGGCGGATAGCGGTAGCAGTTGTTCCACTTCAAGAGCGGCTTATCGGACTTTCGTTCATTGGCGGACCGTCAGGGTGGTGCCGCAGTAAATGCCGGATTTACTGCGACGGAGCCCCTGCCGTGATCACCGCGACCTGCGGCGAGCCATTCCGGCCGTCGGGGCGAGATGTGCGCATTTACTGCGGCAGTACCGGAAGGGTGGGGCAGCGTGACAATCGAACCGGTGACCGAACTCGGGAGTGGGGGCGCACTTCGGTTGCCGCGCGCTCGGGTCGTACCTCTGTCCGGCCCGCCCGCGTCGTACACCGCGGCGGTCGAGCGCTACCTCACCGGCGCGGGCATCGCGAAGTCCTCCGCGCGTATCTACCGGATCTCGCTGACGACGTGGGGATGGATGCTCGCCGGCGAACTCGCGCCGACCGGACCCGCCCGCCGGGGCGCGAAGCCGCCCGTCTTCCCCGTCACCGCGATCGACGACCCGGCGCTGCCGGAGCTCCTGGCCGAGCTGGCGGCGGCGCGGGCGGACGAGATGGACGCCGACACCGTCAACCGGGAGCTGTCCATCGCGCGCAAGGCGATCGGCTGGTGGCAGCGCCAGGGCTGGATCGAAGGCGATCCCACGATCGGAATCGAGCGGCGGCCGGCACCGCCGGACCGCACCAAGGCTCTCGCGGAGAAGCAGATCGCCGCCCTGTGGCGCCTCGACGTCGCGCTGCGGGAGAAGACGCAGTGGAAGATGCTCTACGAGTCCGCCGCACGGACCGACGAGGTGTTGTGCCTCAACGTGGAAGACCTCTACCCGCAGGACAAGCGGGGGAAGATCACCGCCAAGGGCGGGGCGACCGAGTGGATTCACTGGCAGTCCGGCACCGCCCAGCTGCTGCCCCGACTCATGGCCCGCCGCACCCGCGGCCCGCTGTTCCTCACCGACCGCAAGGCCCCGGCCGGAACACCGACGCTCGACGTGTGCCCGGAGACCCGCCGGGCCCGGCTCTCCTACCGCCGCGCTGAGGAGATCTTCGAGGAGAACACCCGGCTGCTGGCCAACCCCCTCGCCTCACCCGACGACATCGAGGATCTGGACGGCTGGACGCTTCACCGACTACGTCACAGTGCCCTGACGCACGACGCGGAGGACGGCACCTCGACCCCGATGCTGCTGGCCCGCTCCCGCCACGCCTCCGTCCGCTCCCTGGAGCGGTACGCCCGCCCCGGCGTCGACTCGGTCGCCCGGCACGTCGCCGAACGCGACCCCGCTGCACGTCGCCGCACGTATATCCGAGCGGATCAGGGCTTCAAGATCATCCCGTTGCCCCTTTGGCGCGTATCTCGGTCACACCCCTACCGGGGACTGTTGGGTACGGTCCACCACGACTTGGTCCAGCTCGACGAGCGACTGCGTGAGGCCCGCGCCGAATGGGCCGGCGCCCACTCCCGGCAGGCGCCGCCCCTGGAACGCATCGTCCTCTACATCGACGACCTCGACCGGTGTCCGCCTGCACGCGTGGTGGAGGTGCTGGCCGCCGTGCATCTGATGCTAGCGCTGCCGCTGTTCGTCGTGGTCGTGGCGTTCGACCCGCGCTGGCTCCTCACATCGCTCGAGCACCACGACCGGGAACTGTTCACCTCGCGCGACAGCACGTCCGGTTGGGCCGACACACAGGAAGGACACCGCCACGGCGCTCGACTACCTGGACAAGATTTTCCAGATCCCCTTTGCGGTCCCGCCGACCACCGGGAGAAGGCCGCACGCCTCATCCGCGCGCTGCTGATCAACCCCGACATCCCCGGCCCCGAAGGCCCGGCACAGCCTGCGGACGCCGGGGGCCTGCCGGATGCGCAGGAGCCCGAAGCACCGACACCGCGGACCGCCTCCGTCCCCGCACCGGAGCCGGTCGGCGACCTGATGCCAGGCCCCGACGCCGACCCCACCCCCGTCCAACTGCAGCTCGAGGAGGCGGAGATTGCGTTCATGTCCCAGATGGGCGGCCTGACCCGTACTCCCAGGGCGGCCAAGAAGCTGGTCAACCTCTACCGCCCGGCACGCATCGGGGTCGATCCGGGCGACCTGGCCGCCTTCGTGGGAACGGAAGCGATTCGAGGCGAGCACCAGGTCGTCCAGATTCTGCTGGCCCTGCTCGTGGGCAGCCCGGACCAGGCAGCCACCGTCTTCCGGCACATCCTGGAGGCACCCCCCCACCAGCAAGATCACCGAAGCACTGCGCGACCTCCCCGCCGATGTCCCCGCAGGAGCCAAGCCCAAGCGGCCGACCTGATCGAGCAGATGACCACCGGCCGGCCCGTGATCATGGATACCGCCGTGTACCAGCAGTGGTGCCCCAAACTGGCCCGCTTCTCCTTCTACACCCGCAACCTCACCGGCTGACCCGGCAGCCGTGATGCCTCCCCGGGGTCGCTCGGCGACCCCCGGCCGTCCTCGACGGACGGGCCACAGCCGCGGTCGGCTCGCAGGCCCCGCCCAGGCCGCAGGTCCGGCCCGATCACGTTCGGGCCGTGCCCCTCCGATCGAGACACGTCCCTGCTCTGCCGCGCTCCCGGAGTCTGTCGGGGACGTCGCGCTCCAGTGAGGCTGGCGAAGACCGACCCGGACCGCGGTGCGCCCCGGCCGGTTCGCCGGGGCCGTCACCGCTTCGGACGGTGGACATCGCGTACCTTGCACAACGTCCGCCGGGGGAGGGCGCCGTGTCGCCGGCTCAAGCGAAATAGCCGGGGAAGTCCTTGGCGGGTGTTCCGACGAGGTGCGCACGATCGAGGAACGTGTTGTTCATTTCGCAGCTTGTCTCGGGCAGCAGGAGGCATGCGTGGCAGGCGGCCAGGTTGAGCCCCCCGACACCGTTGGCTTCGGCCTCCATGCACAAAGGGTCGCAGGAGCACCAGGCGGCGCGTTCCACGGCGAGCGACAGGCTCCTCGACAGCTCCGCGACCTCTCCTCGTGCGACGATGCCGCCCAGACTTCCTGCCGAGTCGCTGGTTGCCGTGTAGAGGAGGACCCCGCACATTTCGTCGTCGACGTAGAGCCGTTCCCGCAGGGACGCCGCAGGGTAGCCGCAGTCCAGGCTCCACTCGTTGATCAGCGCGTGCGCCAGGGTGTGCAGGAGGACGAAGCGTGACGTCAGCGGCGAGCGCGGATTCTCCCACTCCTGTTCCCGGAGCAGGTCCGCGTGCGCGGCTCGCATGCGGTCGGTCCGGTTGGAGTCGATACGGAGCACTGCCGACTCCCACCGGTGAAGTCGCTCCTGGTCCAGGGTGAGGAAGACGCCCTCGCCGACGACGTCGATGGCCGGGAGCCAGTCGAGGTCCGTGTTCCGGCTCAGGCGACCGATGCGATCACGATCGGCCTTCGAGCCTTGCGGGGGGCGGATGCGGGTGAAGCCGGTGAGGACCCGAACCTCGCGGAGACGTTTGACCAACATCACCCGGTCGATGCCCGGGACATCGGATCGCTGCGCGTCCTGTGGGGGTTCGCACACGAAGTGCTTGTTCTCGGGAGTGTCCTCGGTGACCTTGGAAAGCTGCTCGTACTCCTCCTGCCGGAGCGGCTCGCCGGCGGCGAATCGGATCTCGTCCTCGTCGTCCTCCGCAGGCTCGGGTTGGACTGCGTTCTCAAGGGTGCGGACGGTGCGCAGTACCTGGGAGGCGGAGTATCCGCCGGGCGTCAGCCAGCCTTCGTCCTGTGCGAACTCCGCGATGCGCTCGTCGCTCTTGCCGACGAGGTGTCTGCGGTGCGCCTCGACGAGTTCCATCAGTTCCGTGTGCCACGGCGGGATCGACAGGGCTGAGCGCAGGTCGGCGAACCAGGCTGCCGAGGAACCGCGCTGGAGGGTTTGCAAGGGACGCTTGCATCCGCGCTCCGTGGCGCCGCGGCCCAGCCACGGGCGGGTGCCGCGGCAGCGAAGGCCCAGGCGGCGCAGAGCCGCCTTGCCGAAGGCACCCTCCATCGAGGCCTTCCGCCCGCAGCTGCAGCTGATGACGATGCTGCGGAGACTGGCGGTGCGACCGTCGGTCTCCAAAGTCAGCTCACTGGTGGCTTGCGAGCACGTACGGGGGTGAGTGTCCTTGTGTTCCGGGTCGGCGTGGACCCAGGCCTCGTAGGGGAACTCGTCGAGATGCCCGTCCTCGCAGGCCACCATGAAGCGCGAGGGCGTCAGCAGGGTCGCGCATTGCGCGCAACGGTTGTCGCCCTCTGCCGCGCTCAGGTCGCGGAACGCCTTGAGCGCCTTGCATTGGGGGCACGCGTAGGTGTCCGGGAAACGACGCACGCGCACGCCACGCCCGGTGGCAACGCGCGCCGCGGGCGGCCGTCTGAACCCGTTGACGTGCAGCATCGGTTCCAGGCGCTGGTCTCGCAGGTCGGGTTCGCCCGTGACGTCCCAGGTGTCCAGGCCGCTGACGATGTAGGACTGGTCGGCCACGGCGAGCAGGCCACCCACGCCGTACGTCGTGATCTGTTGAGCCCGCCGGACAGAGCCTACGGAGGGGCGCTTGCGCTCGTCGCCGGGGGGAGTGGTGCCGGGGGTGATTCTGCGAGGCATGTCAGCTCTCCAGGTACAGGTGGGACTCGACATCGACGTCGCGCAGGCTCCACAGGGTGGGACGGGCTTTGGTGAGGTCGTGGTCCTCGTGGGTGCGCAGCAGGGCGAGGTCCGGCCGGCGGCGGGGGTTGGCCTTGAACGTGAAGGCGGCCTCGTACTCCAGCTTTTCGTTGGTCTCGACGAGTTGACGCCACTGGTCGACGAAGACGCGGATCTCCGCATCCGCGTGGTCGGCCTCGGCAGGCGAGACGCGGCGGATGCGTTCGACCAACTGCTCGCGGGTCGAGTTCAGTTGGGAGGCGAATTCGTTCACGTTCTTGGCGTCCGTGTTGTCCCGGATCTCCGGATGCAGGAGGCGGGCGAGTCCGAGGAAGGCGGCATGCAGGGCCTTGTCGCGGGCGCGGGCGGCGAACGGCGTCACGCTGGTCGACTCGACCTGTCGGTAGAGGGCCGAGTGGTAGCTGACGAAGTTCTCGTAGTGGGACAGGTCCCTGGATCGTGCCGCGTTGAACAGGGTGACGACGAGACCGGGGTGGGCACGACCGACACGACTGGTGGCCTGGATGTACTCGGCAGTGGTCTGCGGCTGCCCCGTCACGGCCATCAGGCCCAGGCGGTCGAAGTCGACACCGACGGAGATGATGTTGGTCGCCAACGGCACGTCCAACGCCGATCCGGTTTGCAGGGATCGCCCGAGGGCGCCGAGCAGTGCGGGAAGGTCGCTGGAGGGAACGCGGCTGGTGATCTCGGTCGGCAGGACCTGCCGGGGCTCCACCCCGTCACGCGCGGCGAGCGTCCGCAGCCGTTCGTTGACGTCGGCGTTGACCTGCAGCTCGGCGGCGCCGAGCAGGCGCAGGCTATTGAAGTACCCCACCAGCGTCCAGTAGGCGTCTCGTACCTCCTCGTCCGGGCACGGCAGGTGCTGGGCGTTGTGGAGCAGGGACGCGTAGGCGCGGATGAGGAGGGTCGCTTGGGAGAGCCCGGGCGCGAGAAGGCCGACATAGAGACGCGAGGGCCTGCTTACCGCGGGTGCCTGGACGGCGAACCACGAATCGCGGGCGTCCAGGCCGGACGGCGGGAACTGCGCCACGCCCCTGCCGAAAAGGGCCTGTCCTTGCTCCTGGGCGCGGCGGATCGTCGCGGTGGAGGCGATGATCTTCGGTTGGGCGCATGCGATGTCCACGGCCGCCTCGTAGAGACCGGCGAGAGTTCCCAGCGGGCCGGAGATCAGGTGCAGTTCGTCCTGGATGACGAGCTCGGGCGGTGGAGTCTTCTGCCAGAGCCGGTCCTCGTCTCGGTTGAATAGGGCCGCGACGTCCTCGCGCCAGGCGATGCGGGCGAACTTGTCGGCGGTGGCGATCACGAGCGTGGGGCGCACCCGGTAGAGCTCCGTGTCCACGACGTGCACGGGCAGCCCGGCGGAGAAGTCGCATGCCCGGTCGTCGCACTGTATGACCATGCGCTTTGCGGCCAGGTCGACCGTATGGTTGCGGACCAGCAAAGGAGTGCCGCACCAGGGGCAGTTCTTGAGCTGGACGGGGTTTTCCTCCTGGAGCTTCTCGCCTCGCGCCAGCTTCTTCAGTGCCTTGTCGGCGTTCTTGAGCCTGTTGGGTGTTGCGGCCTTGCCCACCCACATGCCGATGGAGATCTGTTCCTGCCCCAGCCGCTCGGGTTGCTGGGCCCGCACGCGCTCCATCGCGCAGATCAGAAGGGCCGCACGTTCGAACTGCTGCAGGGTCAGCAGACGCAGGGTGTAGCGCATGAGCACGCTCACCCCGGCCCCGGCCGCGCCGTGGCGCAGACGGCGATGGAAGACGGTGAAGGCGATCAACCCGAGGTAGGCCTCCGTCTTGCCGCCACCGGTGGGGAACCACAGCAGGTCGGCGACGGCCCGGTCGGGATGGGCCGCGTCCACGGTGCCGTTCAGGCACAGCAGCACGAACCCGAGCTGGAACGGCCTCCACGCGCCTTCGGGCGAGGGCGCACCGGCCCGCTCCCGTTTGATCCACTGGCCTCTGCCGCGCTGCACCGCCATGACACGGTTGGCCAGCCGAAACGCCTCCAACGCATCGGGATCGCGTTCCAGGAGGTCGACTCCCGCGCTCATGCGCTGCCGTGCGGTGCGGCAGTGCTCCAGCTGCTCCTCCGCAAGGCGCAGATAGGCGGGATCGCCGTAGATTCCCTCGCGCAGGAGATCCGCGTCCGCGCTCCGCTCCATGATCCACTCTTCGTACAGGGCGACGAAGGTGCGAAGAGAACCGATCAGCTCGTGCTTCGGGGCCTGGGCGAGGTGCTGCATTCCCAGGAGTTCCACGGGGACGGAGGAGTTGGAGTCGGACAGGAGGACCTCGCTCACGGGGACGTGCTCGGTCCACACGCAGGCGATTCCCGCGGGCGCGGTGTGCCGCTCGGGTCGATCGACCGGTGAGGGGGACCAGGACCAGTTCGCGGCACAGCCGTGGCCGACGGCGAAGGTCGGGGCATGACGATGCAGGAGCAGGGCGAGCCGGCTCTCGTCGTCGAGATCGCGGACCGTGGGCCGCTCGACGAGTGCCGGGACTCCGTCCGGGACCGTGATCCGCAGTCCCACCTGGAAGAAGCACCTGGGATCCTTGATCTCCTGCTGCTCCACGGTGTGGGTGTTCATCAAGGTGGCGGTCACGGAGATCGTGCCGCGGGGTCCGCGAGGGGGACGGACCCGCAGATGCAGGGACAGGCCCTCGGCGAGTTCCACAGCCTTGCGGGGCGGGTCCAGGACATCCACCGGCGTGACGGTGAGCTGCAGGGGACGGCGGCGCCAGCGCACCTCGGGTTGCCGGGTGCTGCGCTGTTCGGCTCGCTCGGGCGCGGCCGGTTCGCCTGCGGCGTCCACCGGGTCGTACACGGCGGCGAACGCGTGCACCAGTACGTGAGGGCTGCGCGCGGGGTCGACGGCGAAGGTGAGGCCGGTCGCCGAGGGGCGGGCGACCCTGGCGAGCACGATGCCCCCGTCGGGGGTCTCGTCCACCGTCACGGTGGAGTCGGCGTCGTCGAGGTCCTGCACCGCGGCGTCCGGGTCCGGTTCGGGGTGCTCTTGCTGCGCCGGGTCCACGACGCGGGGAAACAGCACCCCCGTGGAGTAGGTGGTGACGGGCCAGTCGTCGAGGATCTCGACGTCCTGGTGGTGCTCGCCGTGGGGGCCCAGCAGGTCCGACTTCAGTTGCTGGGCCAACTGTCCACGCAGCCGGTAGTGCTGCGTGTGATCGTCCGTCATGCGTCGTCGTCCTTGCGGTCGTAGTGGAACCGGCCGATTCCCATCGGCCGCGGTGCGAGCCAGAGCCCGCAGGGGCCCAGACCGGCGCGGACGGCCGCGGCGTCCTCGCCGGCGACGGTCTCGACGAGGTCGATCCGCGTTCCGGTGATGCGGCCGGGCCAGGCCGTCGGCCGATGCGCGGGCCGTTGCTGCATGAAGCGGTAGAGGTCGCGGCGGAAGGCTTCGGAGGCGACAGCGACGATCTGTTCGTCGTGCACAAGGGCGTAACCGGGGGCCGTTCGGCTGTCATGGGCCGCGGGCACGTCGTCCAGCCGCGTCCAGACCACCTCGTCGCCGGGCATCACCTCGGCCGCCAGGTACTCCTGAATCTGCCGCGGGTCGCAGGCGACGTGCTCGAGCCCTGCGGGATGGCCACGATGGACGTCCCCACCGAGCAACGAGAGCCCCAATCGCCAGCTCGCGTTGTAGCCATAGTGTCCCCACCGCTGCACGCCCCTGACCTTGCGTACCAGCGGGAAACCACGACGACGGGCGAGGTGTTCCTCGGGCGGCTGCAAGCGATACAGCTCGTGGCGGGCCCGGGTCATCGCGACGTAGAGGGCCCGGGCGGCGTCGCAGCGGTCGGCGTCCACCTGCTCGTGCTCGTCCTCCAACGGGCCCGGGTCGACGACGAGCACCCGATCGAACTCCAGACCCTTGGCCCGGTGGAACGTGGAGACGAGCAGCCCGCCCTCGTGCGGTGTCACGAGAGCGTCCGGCAGATTCCCGCGGGCGACGGCTTCACGCAGCCGCCTCGGCTCGACGACGCGCCCGGTGCGGTCGCCCGCCGCCCGCAGGAGCAGCTGCCACGCGCTGCGGCCCTGGTCGGGATCGGGTGCGTGCGCCAGAGCCTGCCAGGCCTCGAGGAACCGGTCCTGAGGGATCGAGACAGCGTCCGGCAGCCGGGACACGACCTGGGCCACCCACGCGGGCACGGCGTGGTCCTCGGCACCTCTGCGGACACGGTGATCGATGCCCAGATCCGCCAACCATCGCGAGATCAGCAGCGCGTCGCCGTTGGTGGCGCACAGGACGCCGGTGCTGACCTCCGCCTCGCACAGCGAGGCGCGCAGGTAGGGAACCTGCAGGTCGCCGAAGTCCAGCCTCGAGGCCAACTCCGTGCGCAGCTGCTCGTGCACCGCGTCGGCCTGCGCACGCGTGGTGCAGGCACGCACCGCGGCCTCGTAGGGGCGGGCACAGGCGGCCTCGTCGCAAGCGGCACGGAAATTCTCCTCGAGAGTGCATTCCACGAGTTCGCCCGCGAACCGCCCGCGCAGCCAGGAGAAGAACCTGCCCGTCTCGCCCGCCCGCTCCTCGGGATCCTTGACCTGGAATCCGTAGATGGCCTGGGCGGGGTCGCCGACCACGGTGAATCCGCACTCGTAGGCCTCCAGGAAGGCCTGAACGAGTCGTCGTCGATCACCGACCAGGTCCTGTACCTCGTCGATGACGACGTGTCGGACCTCGTCGAGCGACTGCGGTGCGCGGCTCTCGTCCTCGACGAGTTCGATGGCCGCACGGATCCGTTCGTCGAAGGAGCGGGCGTGCCAGTTCTCGTCGTGCGCGGCCTCACGCAGCAGACTCAGAGCCCAGGCGTCGAACGTCGACACGCGCACGTGCCGGGACCTGCCGCCCAACAGGTGCAGGCGGTCGCGGATCTCGGCCGAGGCGGCGCGCGAGAAGGTCAGCACCAGGAGGTCCCCGCCCGCGAGACCTTCAGAGACCAAGTGTTCGATCCGCCTGACCAGTGTGAAGGTCTTGCCGGTTCCGGCGCCTGCGGTGACCAGCGCCTTGCACTGCGCCGGCTCCTGGACGACGCGGCGCTGAGCCGTCGTGAGTTCCACCGTGCCGGTCACGGAGCCGGTCACCGGTTCGCCCTGTGCCACAGATGCTCCATGCGTGTGTAGGCAAGTCCACGACCGAAGTTCTCGATGTTGTCGGCCACGTTGAGGATCCGGCAGGACTCCTTGCCCCCGTTGAGCTCGCCGCGCAGACCCCGGCCGATCATCTGGATGTAGGTGTTGGGGCTGAACGTGGGGCGGGCGACCACGACGGCACGCACGGCAGGGGCGTCGAACCCCTGCGTCAGCACCTTGTAGTTGGTCAGGACTCGGATCTTCTTGTCCTTGAACGCGGCGATGCGGCGCCGCCTGATGCTCGGCGGCGTCCTCCCGTCGATCGAGGCCGCCGTGATGCCGCGATCCTGCAGCAGTGCGGCAAGGACCTGGGCGTGCTCCACCGAGGTGGCGAAGACCAGGATCGGCCAGTCGGCGGGCAGTTCCTCGATCCGGTCCACGATGCGCCGGGTGCGTTCGACGTCCTGGGCGAGGCGACTGACGACCTCGGCCGGCAGCGTCATCGCGTTCGTGCTGCGCGTCTCGGCCACCTGCTGGGCCGTCAGCGTGTACGAGCCGCCGAGGAGTTCCTCGTGCTCGACCTTGGCCAGGACCTTCAACGCCTGAAGGTGCCCGTAGGCGTCGTCGTTGTCGAACACCCCGAAGTCGAGACGCTTGTGCCCGAAACGGGAGGCCAGGGTCCGCGTCTCGTCGTCGCTGTCCCCGCGGAAGGCGGTGGCCGTCAGACCGATCAGGTGGCGCGAGGTCCGGTACTGGTCGATGCCCAGAGCGTCCAGGATCCGTGTGTAAGTCTTCGGCACGGCGAAGTGAGCCTCGTCGACGATGGCGAGGGAGCATTCACGCAGCCAGGCGTAGTCCTCCTTCGGGAGTCGTTTGACGGCCGTGTCGTCGATGGCGACCACCACCTGCGGCCCGTCGACGACGGGAACGGCGTCCGGGATGCCGCCCCACAGACGGGTGATGCGCAGCGGCTGGTCCGTTCCCACGGTCTGCCAGACGTAGGCCCAGGTCTCGATGGCCTGTTCGGCCAGCTCCTGGCTCTGGGAGATCCACAGGATCGGGCCGTCGAGCAGGCCGTCGCGCAGCGCGCGGACACCGGCCTCGGCGGCGATCCGCGTCTTGCCCGACCCGGTGGGGATCTGCAGCATGGCCCGCTTCTCCTCGCCCTGGGCGAGGTGCTCGTACATCCGCTGCACGAGCGCATCCTGGTAAGGGTGGAGCTTCAGCGGCTTTCGCGGTCCCGGGACCGTCTCGTACGGCTTGGGGCTGCTGGGGGTCTGCGGGTCGCCGGCCCACGCTTCCGGGAAGCCGTAGGTGCGCACGAAGCGTCGTGCCGGCGAAGCGCCGGTCCAGATCCGCGGCACGTCGAAGCCCGCGTCGGCGAGCGCCGGTGCCAGGACGCGCAGGATGTCCTCCCCGTGAGCGGCGATCAGCAGTTCGGCCGCTCGCAGGCCGTTGACCTGTCGCCCGCGCAGCTGTGCGTCGGCCAGCGCCAGCCCCGGCGGCAGCTCGGCCGTCAGCCGGTCCTCGCCGATGGCCAGGAGCAGCTTTCTGGTCGGATCGGTCTCCTGGCGGACCTTCAGCATCTTCTTGTCGTCCCGGTCCCGCGCCTGCTGGCGCAGGAGGCCGCGGCATCCGTCGGCTCCCAGCCGCAGCCCGAGGAGCCGATCGACGGCCCGCAGGGTCGACTCGTCGTCGCGCTCCCCGCACAGCAGCACCGTGAGTCCGTCGAGCGTCTCGGTCAGTGTCTGCTCTCGTCTGCCCTCCGGGGCACGGACGATCCTGACCAACTCGGTGCAGTGCGCCAGTTTCCAGGCCGCTCCCCGAGCAAGCACCTGACGCAGCCGAGGGAAGACGTCCGTCAGAGGAACCGGTTCCGTGAGCGGCACGGAGTGGATCTCCTCCACCAGAAGATCGGACGGGTTCCGGAAAGCGAACCGGTCGACCAGGAGTTGCGCGTCCACGTCAGCGGGGACGAGGAGCGCCGGCACACGCTCACGCAGCAGGACCTCGAACTGGTCCTGCTCGAACGTGACGGCGATGCTCTCGCGCTGCTTCAGCGCCCAGTCCTCGCCCACCCTGCAACGGAACAGGCGTGCCCCGTCTCCGAGGTTGTCCGAGGGGCCGGAGCCTGCGAGAAACGCGTAGGCGCTTCCGACGAATCCGATGTCGGTCCCCGAGTCCGCGCGCAGAGCCAGTTCGCTCCACAAGGCAGGGGGCACGTCCTGGACCTTGGAGGGCAGCCGCAGCGCACGTGCGTGGGCTGCAGCAACCTCGGCGACGGGCAGGAGCCTGTCGTCCACCTCCAGCTCGGGACTCACTGCGGCCTTCGGCCGCCTCACACCAAGAGAGGTGGCCAGCATGCCCCGCTCGCGGAGCATCCAGATCAAAGGCGACTCGACGCTCAGGTCGCCCCCCTGACCGGAGGTTCGGGAACATCGCCAGTCGGGCACGAGCCCAGGGTCGGGCAGCTCTCGTACGAAGGCGGCCTTGCCTTCCGCGGACAGCTCCGCCAGGAGGTGCAGAGGCCCGGCAGGGTCCTGACCCATCAGGCTCACGGAGGACGGCCGAGGACGGGAACTGTTGGGTGGAAGACACGCGCAGAACTGGTTGTACATGACAGCGCTGTAGTCGTTGAACCAGGGATCCGAGCGAGGGTTCATCCGGGGCACCGGACGATCCACCGCGCCGAGCGCCTTGAGCACTTCCGTGTCGGCCGCGTGGAAGGCCGGGTCGATCAGGACCGCGGCGTCGCGCAGTCCGTCCGCGGGCACGACGGGTCCCGCCAGGATGCAGTTGCGCACGAGGCGGAACTGGCCGGTGGCGGTGCGCACCTTGAGCACCGTCTCCGGTGCGGGGTGGCGCTCCTTGACGACCTTGACCACCTCGTCGCGCTCGACGGTGCGTGTCAGCGTCCAGAAGTCCTCCCAGTCGTTGTTCCGATACCGGTCGAAGCCCGCGGTGACGGCGGCCCGCAGACGTCCGGCCGCGTTGGCCTCCTCCACCCCCAGGATCCGCAACGCGCGGACTGTCTCGGGGTCCTGTCCGATGGCGTCGTGCAGGTACACCGTCGTGTCGTAGGCGAGCCGCACGCCGTCGTGCCGACGAAACACCGTGCCCTCGGAAGGGGAACGGAAGGCGCCGCCTTCGGTGAGCAGGATCTTCGCGCTTCGCGCTTCGGCCGCCTGAGCCGAATTGCCGGTCTCGACGATAGACGCCGCCAGCAGCAGCGCGCACTTGGCACCTTCCACACTGCGGTCCGAGGCCAGTGCCTCCAGCCAATTGCGCAGCGGGGACGCAGCGACGCCAGCCTGGTCGAGGATGTCCCTCGCCCTCGATCGCCTGTCGCGACCCTCCACACTGTGGTGGCACCAGTTCTTGGGACGCCCCGGGTGGGACGCCCACCCTTCGAGCCAGGCCGGTGCGAGATTCTCCGGATGCAGCCGCAGCTTTCCGGGGAGTCGGAGAATCCCGTCCTGGTCCGGCAGGGAGGCCCGACGGGCGGCCGCCTGCAGCACCTTTTGGCTGAGCATCTCGTCGCCCCACTGGGAGGCCTCGCGACCACGCGCCGTGAGCAGGGTCAGGAAGGCCCCCGGGTCCTTCTCCTCGTACAGATCGGGGATCGAGTCGACCACGAGCTCCGCGGCCCTGGTCACCAACTCCTCGTTGAAATCGCTCTTGGTCAGATTCTGGCGATCCTCGGGGGTCTTCCACGGCGCGTTGAGAAGGCCGGTCAAAGTCGTGTCGTAGTTGGTCGGGAAGTAGGCCCAGAACGTGCCACGCTTCGCGCGCTGCGGGACACCCTTGTCGGGGACAGCCCAGGAGATGGTGACGACAGGCCGATCGTGCAGCTCTCCCGCCGTCCGTGCGGCGCTCGCACTGGGTTCGTGGTCGATGCTGAAGACGAACCAGCGCTCATTGCTGCGTGGAGCACCGTCGCGCTGCTCCACGACACGGTGCTCGACGCCCTGCGTGTCCTGTGTGATCTCCCGGCACACCTCGTGGCCGGTACGGGTGTCCTCCAGGACCAGGCGGTCCACGTGGGGCGAGAAGAGCATGAAATGTGCAGGGAAGTTGACGATGTCCCGCCCCAGCCGGTCCTCGGCCCCGTCGTGCAGTGGGAGCACCACCGTCGTCGACGCCCACGTCATCAGCTCGTCGAGTCGCTCGTCACGCCGACGCTCCGCCTCCAGGTCCAGTGGCTGCGCCATCCGCAGCACCGGGGTGGGATCCAGCCTGGAGAGGTCGGGGACCGTTTCCCGGATGACACGGGCCGACCAGTCCTTGTCGAAGCCGAACGAGCCGGACGCGCTGTAGAAGCGAGGGGTGTCCGACACGCTCAGCACCGACTTGACACCGACCCCGAAGCGTCCGATCTTCCCGGTCCGTTTCCGTGACACGGCCATGCGCAGGATCGTGTCGGCGCCGCCCGGGGTCATCGGTGTGCCGGTGTTGGCGCAGTACAGGTGTTTGTCGGCGAGAAGGACATGGATTGTGCTTACGACGCCGGGCTGGCGCTCCATGTTCTCGTCCGCGCCGTTCTGGACGAGCTCATAGATCTGACGTTCGCCGTAGCCGCCCTGTGTGATGCGCCGCTCGTTGTTCGCGTGCTCCAGGACATGGCCGGGATCGGCCCGGTAGACGTTGAGAACCCGTTGCGACAGTTCCTCGACGACCTTGACGACGCCGTCCGCCTCGAGCTCGAAATCAGACATGAAAGAAAATACCCCGATCGCATGGGAAAAACAGCCCTCGATGCCGGACGTGATAACCCCCGTCGGAAGGCTCGACTCGAAAGGCGTTCCCTATCGCTGACATGGCGACAGAAAAGCGCAGCGCGGCTCTATATGTGCGACGGCCCCCCCGGGCTTACGGAACCGGCCGTGAAGTGGCTGGTTTCCCATCGGAGCACACCCTAACCATGCGATTCGATCCGAGCAAGGACCCTTGACAACGGTCACCGACGCCAGACGGGACCTTTGGAGGGGGTTCAATCAACCCTGATAGGCAGCCTTGTGACGGGCAGTCAGTATTGGCCCACAGTTGAGTAATATTTCGGGTTGATGGCAAACTCGGGCGATGTGCGGGTATCGCGAAGTTCATGCACTTTTGTCTTAGCCGGGATGCGCTCGCTCACGTCGATGCGGACCTCTCCGACCGGTCGCAAATTTGCATATCGAGACGGAGTTCGTGGCTGCGATCGCGAAATCCTAAGTTCACCGAGCATTCTTGGGATCCCTTGAACTTCGGTGTCTAGAAGGTGGATTGACGAGATCCGGAAGAAGCCGACCGAAGAGTTCTCCGATCGCCGACAGGTCCGACCGGGCATGTTGCAATTCATTCGGGATCGGCGCTGAATGTGTTCGGTGCGTCGGACGGTGCCCGCGACGTGAGCGGCTGCGCACCTGCCGAACAGCGGCGGACCGCTCCCCGGCGCCGGCGCTGTTCGGCAGGCACCGCGAGATCTGGAGGCCGACACCCTCACGCACTTCTCGGCCGGACGACGAATCGGGAAGGCCCGGACCGAGTCGCGATTCGGTGTTGCCGACGGCGCCGTCGGCAACACCCACACGCCAAATGCCCCCTCCGGGCACCATCGGCTGGGGACAGTTGGCGGCAAGACCCGACGATCACGCGGGCGCCTGTCGACGGTGGATGACATCCTTGATCGGATACGCCGTCATGTACCGGAGGTTCGCGTGCCGCTCGTTGTCATCCAACCGTCCTACGGCAACCCTGCAGCCCGCCAGCACTGGCGCGACACGCTTGACAACGTCGTCGACTTCACCGACACCGTGCGCGCACCTCTTCTGACCCCCTCGCAGCGCGAGCAACTGCAGGGGTTCCACCCCGGTGGATCCGCCCGGTTCTGGGGGGCGACGGGCCGTCAGGACCGGAAGATGGAGCGCCTGAGCCCGGGAGACGTCGTCCTGTTCACCGGCCTGAACCATGTGCGCGGCATCGGCGAGATCGGCGCGCTCTTTCGCAACGCGGCCTTCGCGGACAGCATGTGGGGCGCCGACGAGGACAACGGCAGCTGGCACAACGTCTACAGCCTTCTGTCGTTCACTCCTGTCGAGATCCCCTACACCGAGATCTGGGACCTCCCCGGATTCAACGCAGGCGACAACTTCATGGGCCTTCGCATCCTGGACCCCGAGAAGGCCGCCACCGTCCTGGACGGCCTGGGCATCGAGACACAGAGCGAGGCTCGCGACGACGACAGCCTTCAAGAACCCGTCGCCCGCGCCCTGCGCACCCACACCGACATCGTCGACGGCGAGGTCCTGCGCACACCGAGCACGCGCTACCGCCTCGAGGAGCGCGAGCTGATCGTCCATCGCACGGAGGCGTTCCTGGTACAGGAGTACGTCGGCTTCCTGGGCGTCGACCGGCCGCAGCGACTGCGCACCCCCGCCGGGATCACCGACCTGCATCTGGCCCTGCCGGACGGCAGCGAGGTCGTGGAGGCCAAACGCGCCAGCAGCCGCCGGTTCGTCCGGGAAGCCCTGGCACAGCTGTTGGACTACGCCGTTGCCGAGATTGTAGTCAGGTCTCGGCAATCCGGGCATTTCGGCCTGGATGGTCCGTCACATCACCGAAGCCTGGGGGCTTGGGCTTGAGTACGGTCTCTCGCTTCTGTCTGCCGCTGGTGCGGCAGGGTTGCGCCGCCTGCCCGCCCCGTCCCCGTCGTGCGGCGGGGGCGGGTGGTGCGGGTCTTGTGGTCGGCTCCACGAGGCTTCGACACCTTGGCGGTGTCCTGGTCTGCGGCCACTCCGGTACCAGTTGGTGCTGTTGTTGCTGCGAGGGCGGCGAGGTTGCGGGCCGCGTTGTCGTTCCGGTCGATGACCAGGCCGCAGGCGTCGCATTCGTAGGCCCGCACGTGCAGCGGCAGTTTGGCTTTCACCGCGCCGCACCCGGAACAGGTCTTGGAGGAGGGGAACCAGCGGTCGGCGGCCACGACGCGGCAGCCGTTCCTGAGGGTCTTGTAGGTGAGCTGACGGCGGATCTCCCCGAACCCGGCGTCGGCGATCCGGCGGGCCAGGTGCCGGTTGCGGAGCATCCCGGCGACGTTGAGGTCCTCGACCACGACGCTGCCGAACTCGGCGGTCACGGCAGTGGTGAGCTTGTGCAGGGCGTCGGTGCGCAGGTTCGCCACCCGGTGATGCACCTTGTTGCGGCGGGTCGGCCTTCTCCCACCGTTTCGACGGCTTCTGGCCGGTCCGGCGGTGGGAAGCGACGTGGGAGGCCCGGCGCAGATGCCTGAGCGCTGTGTCGAGGTGCCGGGGGTTGGCAATGGTGCGGATTTCACCGGTGCTGTCGGCCAGGACCGCGAGCGTTTTCACGCCGAGGTCGATCCCGACCGCGACGTCAGGGCGGGTGACGCGCCGGATCTCCCGCGCGGTCTCGACCTGGAAAGAGACGAACCAGCGACCGCGTTCGTGCCGCACGGTCGCGGACAGGATGCGCGCCCTCCCGGCCCGCAAGGGTCCCAGGAATGCCGGGTCGCTCCTCTCCGCCTCTTCGGTGTTGCCCGATGGCGACGTGAGCGTGGTGAGCCAGTGGGCGTCGTGGACCGGCAACCCGCGTGCCGTGATGTGGGGCATGCGGCGGTCCCCTGCCCCGTCGGCCAGGAGGATCACGTCCGTGACGCCGGCGGAGAGATTGACGGCGGCGGCTCCGCCCAGCTCCGCGATGCGGGTACGCAGCGCCGACGCGTGGCTTCAGGTCGTCGGTGGGCGGCGCGACCCGCCGGTTCAGGGCAGTTGAGACCATGGCGGCGTGCTCGAAGTCTGCCGCCGTGATGGGCCCTCGGGCGACACGGCCAAGGTAGCCCAAGCGTTGGAGTGCGTAGAGGACGCCAAGTGCTCCGCCCAAGCTCAGCATCGAGTGGCCGGTGCGAACCCATCGGTCCTTGGAGTGACGGGCTGCAGTCGCGAAGAGGATGGTCGTGAAGATCATCGCGATGCCGATGTACATGGCGAAGAGGCCGACATGCGCAAGTGCCCAGGTGGACGGACGGTGTTCGCTGAAGTTTTCGTCCGGTTCCCGACCCTGACTGGGCGCAAGGGCGAAGGCAACGGACATCAGCGTCAGACACATGGCCGCGATGATGTGCCGAAGCCGCTGATGCCATCCTTCGGGCCGCTTCACCACGATGATGAAGTCGAGGAGGGCAGCTGCCGAGACGACTCCGAGCATGTGCTTCATGAGGTAGCCGAGGCTGCTTACGCCCGTGAGGGCGTCCGCCCTCTCGCTGACGGCAGGTATCGCGAAGGTCATCGCCACAGCCAGGCTGAGAAACGTGGTCTCCAGGGCCCGCTGCTTCTGCGAGTGTCCCAGCGATGGCGCTCTCCATAGCGCCACTGCCCAGAGCAGGGCTGGGACGTGCGTTGCCCAGATTCACAGGCTGGGTAGGTAGGCCTGGAGGGCCACTTTGCCACTTACCTTGACTGGAATGCGGTTGCATCAAGCAGGACCCATATCCCCCATCCCATCCGTGAGACAATCACCTCATGATTGATCCCGTGAGCGTCGACTTGGCGCAATTTCTCACCAGTTGGTACGGGCCGCCCGACGCCTCGTCAAGCCGCTTGTCGGGCCCGCATGCATGGCTGCCTGAGCCATTGAAGGACTGGCATGAGCTCTCCTCTCAATGGACAAGGCCGCTCATGACTCTAAGAAGAATGAGGGCACCAAAGGAAATCACAATAGAAGACGGAAAAGCCATCTTCATGACAGACGCTGGCGATGAGGTATGGGCTTTCGATCCAGGCAGCCCCACGGACGTCTACGAGGGACAGCTCTACGAAGAATGGGGAAAGTGCGCAGAGAGCCTTCCCGAATTCTTGACTCACAACGCCCTCAATGAAGCAGCCCACAATGCCACATCCCGAAGGGTGTGCGACGAAGTGAAAGAGGAGCTGCTTTCAGAAATTTTGGCACCTATGACGGAAGTTTCTTTCCGCGGGTGGCGAGTGCCGCGTGCTGGACATCGAGTATTCATGGGTGATTCGCTGATAGCGGATGTCGGCCCAGCGCTTCAGGATCATGCTCCGTGGGGCCTTAAGTCCGGGTATGTGCAGATCCAAATCGGAAGCAAGGAGCCTGCCGCCATGACCTATCTGGACAAGATTTCCAACCTCGACTGGTTGAAATCTGGACGCATCGAGTAGATGCAGCGAAGCGATGTCATCGGGAGTAACCGGCTCCGACCCCGACAGGAAGACCTGTCGGGGTCGGTCGCTTTTCTACCCTACTCCGGTGAATGGGACAGTCTCTATCGCTCCGTCACTCGTGCGGTAGGTCACTTCGAGAACCGCATCTTTAGGAAGCCATTTCGGGAGCCTGTCGGCGCATGCGCCACAGATATAGTCGCCACTGATGAAGAGGCGCCCAAACTTTCTTCCTGTCCTGTGCATTGCAGCTGCTGCTTGAGCCTCTAGATGGTGGTAGAAGTCTCCTGCACCCGAAGGTCGAATGTAGCCTGCGGGAAGATTTCCACGTCCACTCGATACGGCAAGCCATTCGTCAAGCCCTTCCAGATACAGGGCTCCGCTCATGTTTCCCGGCTTTTTGAACTTTCCAACAGCTACTGCCGCAGATTCGAGACCCTCCACGGCTGTCACAATGCAGCCAACATTGCCGCCTTGGACATTTTTGGCCGAGGCTCCAGCAATCAGTCCGCGTGTGGTGCTGGGGGGAGTCTTAGTCGGGCACGCCGTACGCGTCTTCTCTGCAATCTCCGCCCAACGTTCGATCCGCGCCATTGCTTGCGCGTCGAGGTTCAGCGTACGCAGCGCCTTCACAGCGTCAGCAATGCCGATGCCGGTTCGCAGGGAGGCATCCACGGCACGCATCGCGTCGGCGATCGGCCGGACGATCTTGCCCGCGAACAGGCTGGCGACGTCGAAAGCAGCCCAGCCGCATCCGCCCCAGTTTCCTCCACTGCCCGAGATCTTGAGCATCGAGCCGATCTTCTTGCCGCAGTCAATCCAGCTGCCGAAGAGGATGTCGATCGGGTCGACGTTCGCGTTGAACTCCGCGATCGTGATGTTGTGCGTGACTTCCTTGGTCATCTCCTTGGACGGCTGCTGGCCGAGATACACCGCCGCCTCGGAGGGGCAGATGTTGTACTCCGGGTTGAAGTCTTCGGTGTCGCACAGGTACAGGTCGAGGATCGCCTTGTAGGTGATTTGCGCCGTGATAGTGCAGTCGCCCGTGTAGACGATCCTGCTTTTCCAGTCGTCGCAGGCCGACGTCTTGGACAGGGTTTCCGGCTCGCCGACGTTCTCGTAGTGGTCGACTACATAGAACACGTTGCCGATGTGGCCGTCCGAGTCGAGGATGGTCCCCGTCTGGATCTGCTGTCCGTTCTTCTTGTTCTCTGTCTCAGTTGCGGCTTGCTGGGCTTGTCTGGCGTATGTGTCGGCGTCCTTGGCGGCTTGTTCGGCTTCGGTTGCGGCGGCGTCGGCGCGGGTGGCGGCGGCGCGGGCGTCCTTGGCGTCCTGTTCGGCCTGGGAGGCTGCCGCCCGTGCGGCGGAGGCGTCGAGTTCGGCCTGGTCGGCGGAGGCGCGGGCGTCCTTGGCGTAGCTTTCGGCGTTCCCGGCTGCCTTGTCGGCGGCTGCGGCGTCTTCGGCGGCCTGCTTGTCGTAGTCGATGGTGCGGGCGAGTGAGGCGGCTGCCTTGGATGCGGCGGTTGCGGCGTCGGCGGCGTAGCCGAGGGCGTCCTTGGAGTAGGTGCGGGCGTCGGCGGCGTACTGGGCGGCGTTGGCCGCGTGCTGGTAGGCCTCCTTGGCGTCGCCCTGTGCCTGGTCGGCGAGGTTCTTCGCGGCCTGGGCCTCGGCGGCGGCGTTCTTGGCGTGTGCTTCGGCGACGGCCCGCTGCTGGCCGGCGATGGACTTGGATGCCTGTCCGGTCAGGACGACCAGGCCGGCGGCGGAGTCGGTGTCGATATAAGGGGAGCCGAGCTGGATGGCGTCGTTGGCAGGGTTGGCGACCTGCTCCGCTGCCTGGCCGGCGTCCACGGCCGCCTGGGCGGTGACGTGGGCGTAGCCGGCCGCCTTCGCGGCTGCGGCGACGGCCTTGACGGCTTCAGCGTTGGCGGCGTCGGCCTGGGTCTTGGCGTCCTTGGCGTGCTGTTGGGCCTCGTTGGCCAGCTTGACCGAGGTCTTGGCCTCGGCGGCGGCGTCCTGGGAGGCCTTGATGGCGTCGGCGACCGCGCTGGTCGCGGTCTTCACCGCCGCGTCGGCCTTCAGCTTGTCGGCCTGGGCTGCGTCGGCGTCGGAGCGGGCCCGTTTGGCGGCGGCCTCGGCGCGGGTGGCCGCGGCATCCGCGTCGGCTGCCGCCCGGGTGGCGGCGTCGGCCTCGGAGCGGGCCCTGCCCGCCGCGGTCTCGGCGTCGTCGGCCGCCTTGTCCGCGTCGTTCGCGGCGGCCCGGGCAGCGGTCGCCGCGTCACCGGAGTCGAGGGAGTCGGCGTAGGCGTCCTTGGCGTCGGCCTTGGCGCGGGCCGCGTCGGCCTTCTGTTCGGCGTCCCAGGCGTCGTCCCGCAGGGACTGGGCGTGGTCCTTCGCCTTGACCGCGTCGTCGCGCCGGTCCTCGGCGGTCTTCTCGGAGGCTTCCGCCTTGTCCTTGGCGTCCTTCGCCTTCGTCGCCTGGGACTCTGCGTTCTTGCGGTGTTCGGCGGCCTCGGCGCGGCTGGCGGCGGCGTTCTCCTTCTCCGCCTTGGCCGTCTTCTCCTCGGCCTCCGCCGCGAGCCGCTTGGCGTGCGCGTCGGCGGCGGCCGCCTTCGCATCCCCCTCCGCCTTGACCGCTTCGGTGAGCTTGGCCTCCGCGGTCTCCTTGTCCTTCTTGGCGTTGTCGCGGTGCACCTTCGCGGCGTCGGCCGCGGCCTTGGCCTGCAACTCGGCCTTCTCCGCGGCCTTCTTGCGGAACTCCGCCTTCACCTGCGCGGCCTGGGCGAGCGCGCGCTCGGCGATGGTCTGGCTGTCGCCGCCGGAGGCGCGGGTGGCGGCCTCGGCGGTCTCGCCGGCCTTCACCATCGCCTCAAGTGCGGCCGCAGCACCCTGGGTGACCTGTGCCTTCTGCTGCCCGACCAGCAGACCGCGTCCCCGCGGCGCGCCGTTGGTGTCGGCGATGGTGTAGGAGGCCTGCTCGGCGGTGTTCGAGGCGGTGGCGGCCTTCTTCACGGCGGTGAGCTGGGTCCTGAGGACGTCGAGCTGCTTTTTCGCCGCCGTCTGGGCGGCCGTGATGCCGGCCTTGGCCTTGTCGAACTGGGCCTTGGGCGGCACGGTGCCGGTGTGCCCGGAGGGTGTGACGTCGAACTGCTGCGGCCCGCTGCCGTTGCACGTGTACAGCCACGAGTTGTAGCCGTTGGTGTACTCGTGCAGGTCAAGGCACTTGTCGGTGCCGACGTTGCGCAGGCTGCCGGTGGCGCGGAGGTTGAACTCCCACGTCTGCGCCGGGGAGCCGCTGCACGTCCAGATCTGGATCTTCGTGCCGTTGGCCGGGTTGTTGTTCGAAACGTCCAGGCATTTGAGGGAGTTGACGTTCTGCAGGTGCAGTCCCCGGTCGTCGCCGTAGACCTTCCACTCCTGCGCCGCCGAACCGTTGCACGTGTACAGCTGGACGGGGGTGCCGTTGTCCTTCTTCGCGCCCTCGACGTCGAGGCACTTGCCCTGCGCGGCGTGCACCTCGATCACCGCCGGGGCGTCGCCGACCCAGCCGGCTCCGCCCGCGGACCAGTAGTCCTGCCAGCGCGCGAGGTGGTCGGCGACCCACGAGTACCCCAGCAGGTCACCCAGCGCTTTGGCGCCGGTCGCCAGGGACTTGGTGGCGTCCTTGTTGGCGTTCAGGATCTGGTTGCGCTGCGTGGCCTGAGCGGTGATCTCCTGCTGCCACTCCGTGGCGGCCGTGCCGGAGACGTCGCCCAGGACGTTGTCGGGATCGATCGGGTCACGCCACGCGCACGCGGCGAACCGGGACTTCAGGTCCTCGACCGCGATCCGGTACTCCGCCGTGCCCGGCTGCGGGGCGGTGCGGGGGAATCCCCCCGACGCCAGGAACATACGGGCGTTGTCCGCGCCCGCGTTCTCCCCTGGAACACCGTGCAGTTGCTTGAACGCGTCCCGCTCGGCGAGGGCCCGGTTCCACTCGTCGGTCGGCAGCCCGACAGGGTCGGGGTCCTTGCCGTAGAGGGGGCTGCCCAGGTCGTCGACGGCCTTGAGGGTCGCCGCGTCCGCCGTGGGCGTGGAGTCGGCGTAGAAGTCGCCGTCGTTCTTCCAGAACCGGTCGGCGGTCCACTTCGTCAGACCGGTCTGGCCGTAGAAGTCCTCCTTGCCGTCTCCCGGGGACCCCGGTGGCCAGTGGAAGTCGGTCTCGGTGAAACCGGCCGGGTTCGTCAGACCGTCGAGAGGCTTCTGCCATCCGGTCCGCAGAGCGTGGAGGGCGTCCAGCTCCTTGCCCGCCGTGTCCCGGTCCGTCTGGTACGCGGTGGCGAGCGGGGTCCTCTCCCAGCTCTTGCGGTCGGCCAGCGTATGAAGCTTGTCCGCGGGCTGGTTCAGGCCGTCCTGCGCGGTCGTGGCCATGGACGGGCCGCCCAGCCGCAGTACATCGGCCATGAGGCACTGGTCCTGCCGCAACTGCTCGGCAGCCGTGTCCACATTCCAGTCGTAGGAGGCGCCTGCCGGGTCGGCGTCCGCTCCACGGCCGAGCAGGTCGGGCTGGATAGCCAGGCCGCCGAGGACGGCCAGGGTGGCCACGGACGTGACGACGGGAGTGAAGAATCTGGATCTTCGTGTTCCGGGCATACGGAACCACGGTCTGGGGCGCAACAGAGCATCTCCTTCTTCGTTCAAGGGGGGCGGGCCCGGTCAGGCCCGGTCGAAGACAAGGGGAGAACAGCGGTCCTGAGCGGGAGTCAGGGGCGCACAGCGCGGGCTGGACCAGCGTGCGCGGACGGCCGGTATGACGGCATGGCGAAGCAGCCCCTCCCCGTGGGCGACGGTGTTCCCCCGGTCGCCGAATGACAGACGCGTGTGTCCGGATTGGTCAAGATCCACCGCACACGGCGCTCACCATAGACACAGAACACGTGAACAGAACAGGGAAAATTCAGGGCCTACAGGCACACGCACACACCGCTCCGGGGAGACGAGAACCATTCCGGAATACGTCGTTCATGTGCACATCTCATGCGGGACCTGTGTGATTCATGTGAAGCGGAATGGCGGCTGAAGCCTCCGACAACTTTCCGCACCCGCCACCAGGTGATGCACGTCACGACACGGAAGCGGAGAGCGGTACCGCCACACTCCCGGTAAACGTGAGCCGCACCGAGAAGATGGCAACAGCTATCCGAGGGGCCTTGTTGGCACGGAGGTCCCACCGGCGCCGGCACCGCAGTACCCCGCGCTGCCGACGACGCTGACGGCGGAGGTCGCGGACCTCGCCCAGGTGGGGCCGGATCCACAGGGGCATGGCGATCTGGACCACGGTGAAGACGGCGAGAGTGGTGGCCATCGCCGGCAGGGTTCGGCGGAAGAGGACGCCGAGGGCGAAGGCGAGGGCGGCATAGCCGATGGGGACGACACCGCGCGCGCTGAACACCATCGGGTCGATCCGAGGGAAGAAGCGGCTGCGGACGGAGCGCAACGCGCCGGATGCCCCGCCTGAGTACGTACCGCCGAAGAGGCCCGGCGAAGGCGAACAGATGTCGCTGATCTGACATCGAAGTTGGTAGGTGGCTTGGAGGCGCGCAACGGTGAGGCCGCTACACCGGTCCCGGTGTGGCGGCCTCACATCACTTGCGTTACTTGCGTTTCACTTCCTCGCGAAGGGCACGGAGGGAGCGGACGGCCCGGATCGCCTTCTGCGACAGCGGCGGCACCTGATCGAAGAGGTAGCCGAGAAGGGATACCACTCCTGCGATGCCGGCCAAGGCGGCCGTCACCCACCCGGCAGCTTCCATGTTGAGCCTTCCAGGACGAGAGTCAGTGGCTGATGGATGGCCTGCCGGCGACGGGGGATGCACCGGCAGGCCAATCAGCCTTCCACTGGCTCTCTTTGGGATCGCTCACCAGAGAGGAAGCCTTGCGGTTCTCGGATGGGAAGAGTCGAGTACCGCAGCACGGGACTGTCGGCGGTCCTCTCATTTCAGGTACGCGAACGGGCACCGCAACCTCCACGGTCACTTGCTGCACCGAGGCTCGACCACGCGGAGAATTGCCCGCGTTGATGTGAGAGTACCGCTCGAAGAGTTCGCTTCGAAGTGACTCTTCCCAACTCTCCGGTGAGGCTCCGCGCTCAGAGCTCGTAACACGATCATGTTGCTGACACGGACTTGGCGGCGCGACCCGAGGACCAGCTCCAGCTGTAAGAACCAGCTTGTACCGGGCGTTGTCAGAGGCATCAGGCACACTGCGCCGTATGAACTTGGTGACCGCGCGCGACTACGCCTGGATCCGCACCTCGCCGCTCTTCCGCCACATGCTGGAGAGCGGATACACCCTGACACTGATACGGGGGCGGACCCCGCGCGAGGTGCTGCGCGCGATGGAGGCGGAGCCGCGCGGCACCGGGGAGGGCACGGCCGGGCTGATCGAGGCGGACGACGCTCACCGCGCCGAGGTGGATTACGACTACTGGGACGAGTCTTACGTCGCGGGCGCCTTCAGCGCTCCGGGCGAGAACGACGACTGGACACTCGTCCTCGGCTTCGACGGTGGCCTGGGGATTGCGGCGCCGTGCGTGGAGACGTTGTCGAAGGGCGGCCGGGTCGTGGCGCACTCGACCAACGGCGGCAAGCCCATCCACCTCTTCCACTGGTTCGAGGACGGTGAGCTCCGTACGACGTTCGAGGGCCCCTCGTCGCGCGACGGCAACACCCCCGATGAACTGGTCCCCCTGCTGCGGGAAGTCGGCTTCCCTCTGACCTCCGAGGGAGAGCACGACGAGAGCGCCCCGGACGTCGACCGGAAGGCGGCGGTCCTCGCTCTGGCCGAGAGGCTCACCGGTATACGCGTCACCGAATCCCTCCTCCAGGACGCTACGTACGAGCTGGGACTCGTCCCCGAACAGCCCGCCGAGGAGTGGACCAGCGTGGTCATCGACATCACCGATGCCCACGGGGAGCGCCTGTACAGGGAATGGACCTACGAGGAGATCGCGACGGCGTCGGACCGCGTACGGGCGGAGGCAAACGCGCCGGTCGTGATCACCTACAACGAGCCTCCGGCCATGGATCGTTCGGAGCACGAGACAGGTGAGTAGCGAGCGAGCGCGCGAAGGGTGCCCCGGCGTACTCGCCGCCCTCTACAAGGGAACTTGCCGCCACGGGGGCTTCCGCGATCACGGTCCGGCAGCCTTGTTGAGCCGTCGCCAGCAGATGAGGCCGCAGCGCAGCGAGACGAAGGCATTGTGGAGGTCGAGGCGTCGCTCCCACCGCACGGCCAGGCGCTTGAACTGGTGCAGCAGGGCAAAGGTCTGCTCGACAACGTAGCGGAGCTTTCCCAGGCTCTTAATGTTCGGGGCCCCTGCGGGAGATCACCGGCAGAATCCGGCGGCGCCGAAGTTCACGGCGCACAGAGCATGAGTCGTACCCCGAACAGCGACCGCATCCTGCGACACGCCGTCAAACTGCGGTCCGCAGTGAAGGACCTCGCGCACGGCGGCAACATCATCTCGCAGTGGTGCCACGGGCTGGACGAACCGCACGAGCTCCCGCCGACGGACTGGATCAAGTGCTACCCCGAGACCGTCGACACCTGGGTCTTCGGCAGCCTGCGCGCGCTGCTCCCCGTCGAGCAGCCGGAACCGGATTCGGGCTCCCAGACGCCAGCCCGGTGAGCTCGTTGGGTTGCACGAGGGACGGCTGCGTTTCGGGGAGCTGCAGCGCCGGGCTCGGTGCCTTGGGCCGCAGCGCCGTCCAGGCCGCGGTCGAACGCCCCGCCTACCTGATCGTTTTCGACGTATTGAGACCGGGGGCACCGAGCTGCTCGCCCGGCCCTACGGCCAGCGGCGCGCGATCCTGGGGGGACCTCTTTGTCGGCGAGGTGCTCGCTGCCCCGTTCACCCTGTTCCCTGGTGACGGATGTTATGGGGCTGGACGTGCACCACCTGGGCTGTCGTGCGAACCCGCGGCTCTCTTCGATCATGCCGCGATCTCAACAGTTCAGTCTGTCCGCATGCTCAAATGATCTGGAAGAACACCTGTGTCGCGACTTCGCTCGTCCGTCGGGAGCCTGATGGGTCACCCGAGCTGCCCGCCTATGGTGCGATGAAACGGACGGTCAACAGCCCGCCGAGTCGGCCGCCGTCACCTACGGCGCGGAAGGCATTCGTGTCAACGCCATCGCCCCCGGCGCCACGGCGACCGAGATGATACGCACCTGGGAGAGGGATCCCCAGGTCTCCGAGCGCGACTCACGGCGCACACCCCGCTGCGCCGCACGGCCGACCCGCAGGAGATCGTCCAGGCCGCAGCCTGGCCCCTCAGTGACCGCTCCTCATACGTGGCCGGCACGGTCCTCCGGGTCGAGCTTCGGCGGACGGCCGCCGCACTCCACCTCGCAACGATCGTCAGCCGGGCATCATGTGTGCGGCTCGGTGTCCAGGACCATGCCGGACGTGGAGCTGATCATGCGGCGCAGGATGGCGTCGGCCCGCTCGCTGTCGCGGGCCATGACCGCGTCGAGCAGGTCGCGGTGTTCTTTGTGGACGGCCTGGTCGGTCCAGCGTTGCGTCTCTGCCGGTGTGGGTCGGCTCCACCGTCGGTACAGTTCGGCCTCTTCTCTCAGGGAGGCGGCCAGGTCGCGTAGCCGGGGGTTGGCGCAGCCGGCCAGGAGCGCGGTGTGGAAGTTGGCGTGGGCGATCAGCCAGTCCTCGCTGGGCTGGTCACCGTCGCCGCGTGGGGTCTGCTCGAAAGTGTGGTGGGCGGCCAGCACCTGAGCCTGCCACGCGAGGCCGCCCTCGCTGATGGCGCGGCTCAGGGTGAGGGACTCGATCTCGGTGCGGGTGTCGGTCAGGTCGGCCAGCCCGCGAGCGGTGACGTCGGTGACCTGGAAACCGTGGTGCGCCTCGGAGCTGACCAGGTTCTTGGCGACCAGCTTGAGCAGGGCTTCGCGTACGGCGCCGGTGCTCACCCCGTACTGCTCGCTGAGCTCGGGGAACTTCAACCGCTGGCCAGGCCTGAGCCGGCCGCCCAGGATGTCGGCCCGGATGCGGTCCTGTACCACCTCGCTGCGGGTCTGCTGCCCGGCTTCTCTCGCCACGGGTCGGATCCTACGACATTTGACAGCTGGCAGCATTTTTAAAAGTATGGTTGATTGTTGAAAGTCAGAAGGTGCAAGCCTGGCTTGATTGGGAGACCAGATGAGCAGTCCGTACGACACCACGCCCGCCGTTCCCGAGTTCGCCGTCACGAGCGCGGACGTCACCGACGGGGGTCCGTTGCCGGTGGCTCAGTTCGCCGCCATGAGCGGCGCCGCCGGAGCCGAGGACCGCTCCCCCCAGCTGTCGTGGGGCGGCTTCCCGGCCGCCACCCGCAGCTTCGTCGTCACGATGTACGACCCGGACGCCCCGACCCCGTCCGGTTTCTGGCACTGGGCGGCGGCCGACATCGCCGCCGACGTGACGTCCCTCGCCGCCGGCGCCGGCACGCCCGGCAACGGCGGCCTGCCGGACGGCGCTTTCCACGTCTCGAACGATGTACGCGCGACCGCCTACGTCGGCGCCGCGCCACCGCCGGGAACCGGCAGACACCGCTACTACATCGCAGTCAACGCACTCGACATACCGTCCGTGACGGCCCTCGGCATCACCCCGGAGTCGACCCCGGCCGCCCTCAGCTTCTTCATCCTCCAGCACACGCTCGCCCGAGCCGTCCTCGTACCGTGGGCCGGCCAGTGAGGCCCGGGTACGGTCGGCCGATCCTTCCGGGCGGCTCGTCCTGATGACTTCATTCGAGATGACTGCATTCGAGGCCAGCGCGGGACGCCGCTGCCACAACGTCGTCAATCCCGTGCACACATCCGTGTACTTCGCACCGGAGCAGCAGGACGAACTCGCGGCGCTCGGACTGGAGCGCGGCGCCATGGCCTACTTCGCGGGCCGCGCGGCCCCACTCGGAGAGGTCGGCGCGGGCACCGTCACAGCGACGTTCTACAACTTCAACCACGAGCACGTGGCCCGGTACATCCCCGCCGCGTGGACCGTCACCACGCCGGAGGCGGTCCTCGCGGCCCGGCTGCGCGGCGCGGACGGGACGCTACGACGGCTGCTCGGGGAGGAGGCCCTCATGTCGAAGGAGATGGTCGAGACGGCCGAGCTGGCGCTGCGCGCCACCGAGGCGTGCCGTCGCGAGGCGCGGCCGCTGTACGCCGCAAACGCCGTCCTTTCCGTGCCCGAGCAACCGCACCTGGCCTTGTGGCACGCCGCGACGCTGCTGCGCGAGCACCGGGGCGACGGCCACCTCGCCGCTCTGGCGGTGGCCGGACTGTCCGGGATCGAGGCCCTCGTCCTGCACAACGCCACCGGTACGGCGCCGACGTCGGCGTTGTTCATGCGGACCCGCGGGTGGTCCGCGCAGCAGTGGTCCGCCACCCGGGACCGGCTGTGCGAGCGCGGGCTGTTGGATGAGGCGGGGGACCTCACGGACGCGGGCGCGGCCCTGCGCGGTGAGGCCGAAGCGCTCACCGACCGCCTCGACGCCGCCCCGTACGACCACCTCGGCCCTGCCGCCACCGCGCGCCTCACCGAGCTGGCCGGCGCCTTCACCAGAACCCTCAGGGCAGCGGGCGCTTTCCCCGCGGAGCACTTCGGCAAGGGCTGAGGTCGAGGGCCGGGGCCTCGCTCGGTCGCGGAGGTGAGGGCGAGGGCCCGGCCTAGGGGCCCAGGGGCGTACAGCAGGGGCGTACGGCCGAAGAAGCCGCTGACGCCGGGCGTCTGGACCACCGCCGCGAGTGCGGCCAGACCAGGAGGGACAGGGCCTGACCGCTTGATCACGATCGTCCCTCGCAACGAACCGGGCAAGCGGGCCAGAACCTCCCGGGGAGCCGGTTCGTTGATCCGCTTGGCCTGCTCTCCCAATGATCAGAAGGACTCGTCGTGAGCGGTGGTATCCCAGTGGACGACAGCTGTATCAGCGCCTTCCAGGAGCTGAAAAGCAGGCGGGACATCAACACAGTGATCTACCGGCTCAGCGACAACCTGGAGACCGTCATCCCCGACGCCAAGGGAAACCTGACACACGACGAACTACTGAAAGCCCTGCCGCCCGACGAGCCCCGGTACGTCGTCCACGACCTGCACTTCGCCACAGCGGACGGGAACCGTCAGGAGAAGACGGTGCTGATCTCCTGGTGCCCGGCGGGGACGAACGCCGAGGAGAGGATCGCGCACTCCTCCGGCTACGGCACGCTCCGGAACCTGCTCGACGGTGTCCAGGCCCACGTACAGGCCACAGACCTGTCCGACGTGGAGTACAAGGCGCTTGTCTCCCGGGCCTGTTGACCCACCCTCCTCCCGGCGGTGTCGGGGACTGGATCGGCGACATGCCGTGGTGGGCGATCAACACGGCCCACCGGGTGCCGAGTGCCGGACCCCGGTACGAGGTGTCAGCGAGCCGTGTCTTCCCGGGGACGGGCTGCCCCGCCGAGTCCACTGTTCCCGACGGCCACGCTCCCGGGCGGGGCCACACCAGTTCGGCCGGACAGCCATGTGAAAGACGGCCACCGATCGGCGGCCCACTCGAGCCGGCCCGGCCACCCAGGAGGCGGACCGCCGATTTCCTGCCCATCGAGTTCGGTGGCATCGGTCGCTGGGAGTAGGTCCTGCGCCTCAGGCGCGCTTCGTGCCTGCTTGGCTAGGGTCGGTCCTCATGGAGACCACGGGAATCGTTCGCCGCCAGACGGCGGAGCGTATGCGCGACGCTCTGGAGCGGCTCGTTGCCGAGCGGGATGTATGGGTGTCGACGGCTCACCCTGATCACGGGCCGCACCAGGTGCCGCTGTGGTTCTTGTGGGATGGGCGAGCAGTGTGGATGTGCACCAGCGCCACTTCCGTGACTGCGCGGAACGTCCGCAAAGAGCCGCGCGTGCGCCTGGCACTACCGGACACCTTCGACGTAGTGCTCCTCCAAGGTGAGGCGGAGTGCTTCCCGGACCAAGAGGTGCCCGGAGGCGCAGCGGAGGCGTTCGCCGACAAGTTCGGGTGGGATCCACGCGTGGAAGAGGGTTCCTTTCTGTATCTACGAGTCGTCCCGAGGACCGTGCGCGCTTGGCGCGGCGAGCCGGAACTACGCGGGAGAGTCATCATGCGCGACGGGATATGGCTGCAATAACGGCCGTCCCTCGCCGACGCGCCTCTCTCGGATCACGATCACCATGCGCCGCGGCCTGATCCGAGATGATCAAAGGACGCTCCCTAGGCGTCCGTTGGCAGCCTGCGGTTCAACGCCTCGTACCTGGCGCCGTGCCCGCGTCGATGCTCGGCCACCAATGTCCGAAGCGTGCCGCCACCGCGAACGCTTCCCCCGGATCGGCCCCGGGAAGCAGACTCACCCTCACGGCCTTCGTCGTGGTCACGTGCATCCTTGGTCGGAGCACACGATCGGCCGAAGGCCGCCCGGCCGTCCGGCGAACGCCCAGGTGAGCGGCCTGGTTGGAGCTGCATTTCGGCTCGCCGATAGCCTGAGTCCTCATGACGCGCGCTTGGATCTTGCCGACGCTGTTTGTGCTCTGTGGCTCAGTCGTTGCGACGGGGCTGGTCTTCAGGGGGAAACCCGGCGCAGCCGCAGCGCTCCTGCTGGCGTTTGTGTTGCTCGCAGGCGTCAACTCACCTCTGATCTTCCCGAGGTCGATCGGTGCGCTGGAGGCACAACGCCGCAGCGCGGTCGACGGCCGGCCGGTCGTCTTCTGGCGGTCGGGCTGCAAGTACTGCCTGCGGCTGCGCATCCGGTTGGGCCGTAGCGCCCGCCAGTTGCACTGGGTCGACATCTGGCGTGACCCGGCTGGAGCGGCAGCGGTCAGGGCGGCCAACGATGGCAATGAGACCGTGCCGACCGTCGTCGTGGCGGGCCGACCGCACGTCAACCCCGATCCTGAATGGGTGCGTCAACAGCTCTCCCATTCCATGTGATCGGGAGCGGTGCCAGAAAGCGGACCCGGACGGCAGTGGCTCGGCGCGCTCGTACGATGGCGCGGTGGGGCAGGCCCGCTGCCGTTGCGGGGTGGGAGGAGCGGACGGCAGCCCGTCGGCGGCGCGAACGCGACGACGCACCGGTGGAGTTGCAGCGGCTGGTGGGAGAGTTGCGGCCGTGCAAGGACCGGTGTGAGCTGAGCCTGACGTCGCTCGCCGCCAAGACCGGATTCAGCGTCAGCTCCTGGCAGCGCTACCTCGGCGGTCGCTCGCTACCTCGGCGGCCGCTCGCTGCCTCCCTGGGAAGCCGTCGACGCGCTGGGCCGGCTGGGGCAAGCGGAACGTGGCAGGTTACGGGTGGTCTGGGAAGCGGCTGCCGACGTCTGGGCGGATACCGACCGACTCCGTAGGGCACTGGACCGGGGCCCGTCGCCGAAGACCGGAGCGGGGCAGGAAGCGACCGTTCCTGCGGGGGAGTAAGCGGCGTCGCGGCCGACGGCATGCGGCGGCCGCGGCGGTCGGGTGTGTGCGCTGGCGGCCGTTTTGGTATGGCATCACTGGGGTGGAGACTACGCGCCGGTTCCGCAGGGTGCGCCGGCCGGCGCGCCGACCTGGCCCTGGCCGCTGCACCCGACGGCGTCCCGGTCGGGTACGCCGTGCCGTCCGGTCGGTTGCCGGGGACTCGATCCGTATCGGCAGCGGTGCGACCAGGACGCGGTCACGGTGCACCGTCTCCGGGCGCTCGGGCGGACCCTGACGCTGCGCTGGAGCCCGGCCTGTCACGCCGGCTGGGCCGAGGTCCAACCGACCCAGGGAACCTCAATAGCTGCTGGTCGCCGGGATCGACGTAGCACGGCGGACGGCGCCCGCGGGTGCTGCGTGGACGGCGATGATCCCCGGCGGACCGCATCATGCTGCCCTGCTCCGTGTAGTCGGCGTGGCCGGTGATGTTGCCCGTCGTGATCACGCAGGGTGAAGATGCCGTGTGACTTTGGCGAATACTGCGAGGTCGTTCCCTGACACTGCGCGGCCTTCTAATCTCAGCTCATGGACTGGTTGATGGCCGCGTGGGTGGGGGTGGCTGGTGGTGCCACCATGGAGGCCGTCGACGTCATCAAGTCCGTCAAGTGGCACCGCAAGATGCCATGGAACGTGCAGCCGGACACGATCGAGCCTCCTCGGCGCCGGCCCGATGTACGGCCCGGCGAGGAGCAGTTGCCCGCGCCCGGCTGGCCGGGCTATTGCGTCGCCGCGGTGCTGCGGTTGTTCGTGAGCGGGGCCCCCACGGGCGCCCTCGCCGCGACCTACCCGCACAGCGTGAACCCGCTCGTGGCCTACATGGTCGGCTTAGGGGCACTGTCCGCCGTCCAACAGCTCGCCACGCTGGTGCCACTGGCGGTCAAGAGCGCCGGCCGGGCCGCCTTGGGCGGTGTGGCCGAGGAGGCACAACAGCAAGCCCTTCAGGGCCAAGCACAGCAGACGTACGGTTACGGCCACGCCAACGGTGTTCCTCTCCGGCCACAGGCAGCAGGCCCTCCCGCAGACAGTGCGCAGCCGGACACAGGCATCACCGCGCCACAGGGGGGCAGGTATGACGCCGGCCGCTGAATCCTTCGCCGGCCGCGTCCTGGCCGTCATCTCGCGCCGCTCACCAGGCTTTCGGCCGCCCACCGGGTCGTTCAGGCCGGTCGACACTCGGGTACGGACCGTCATCTCGCCAACTCCTTCGCCCTCCAGCACTTCCGAACCGCCCGAAGGAACCCGAACCGACACGAACCGCGCTGCGGCAAAGCCGAGTGGTGTCGCGAGCCCGCGCCGACCTCCCCTTGCACGCCGTCTGCTGACTTCAGTCCGGGGCATCCGGGTGCACCCGGCGAAGGCGTCCGACGCATCCGTACGGAGTGAGTCGGAAGGGGAGCCGAAAACACAGTTCACCGACCGCACGAGCAGCCCCGTCCCACCACCGCACACACCGAGCGCGCGACCACGCGCGCAAGAGGAGGGACGCCCTGGGCACAAAGGCGGTGGCGTGCCGCCCCGCGAGCCGGGCGAGGACCGCCAGGGACACGGCTCGCGGTGGGAGGACCCGGCTCCGCAGTATCTGCTGAGCGAGGACCGCCAGGAATACGAGCGGATCCTCGATGAGGCGCTGCGCTCCGCCCCACACCGCCCCGAACTCGCCGCTGTCGGCCAGCGGCTCAACACCGAACAGCTGCGCACCATGGCGCTCAACGCCACCGCACTCATCACGGCGGCCGCGGCGACCGAGTACCAGCACTATGCCAACGTCCGCGAGGAACTGGGCCGTCCGGCGCCGTCCACCCCATGGTCCGCCGACGCGCCCGCCTCCGTAGAGCCGGACGCGGGCGCGACGGGGCTCGCGGCCACTTTCGGAGAGCACGACGAGACCGCCGGAGCCGGCGCGATCGCCGTCGTCGCGGTGCTCGCGCCCGTCCTCGCCGGAACAGCCGCGGCGATCTTCCTGCTCGTGGGATTCATCCTGAAGGTCCTCACCCCCGAGCTGGCGTTCGCCCAGACCCTGCTGACCACCGGGTGGGTCTTCGGCGCGGTCACGGCGGCCGCGATCCTGGTCGCCGCGGTCGGGCTGCTGCTCACCGCTCTGCGCAACGGCTCGTCCTCGCTCCAGGCCGGAGCGCCCGGCGAGCTCGACGCGGAGGTGGCCCGGGCCAGGGAAGCCTGGCGCGAGGCCCTGCTGGAGCGCGGCATCATGCCGTTCCTCCGGGAGGCCCTCGCCGATCCGGCCACGGCGGCACTGACGCGTCCGTCACCGACACCGACCACCGGCCGCATGCCGCACCTCGGCTACGACCGGCCGGGTTTCAGCAGCCCCGACGGCGGACCCGCGGCGGGTCCGCGCCCGAGCTTCACCAGCCCGGACTTCACCAGCCCGGACTTCGGGGGGCCAGCCGAAAGCACCCCGTCCACGGGGCCCGAACAGTCCGACTGACCAACGCCGGACTCGGGTGTCAGCGGTATGCCGCCCGGCCGCTTTCGGACTTGTGGCGGGCGATCCCGAACGGCGGTCCGACACACGCCGGTTGCAACGGACCGGGCGTAGGTTTTCGGCCATGTACGGGACGTCCTGGACGACGTCTCCTCGCGGACGCCTGATGTTGTGCCCGAGTTGTACTCAATTCTAGGGATTGACCCTGTGCATGGTGGTGTGCTTGCCTCGAAGAGAGCCCTCGGCGCGGGGCCGGGGGAGATGCGTCAACGGGGAAACACATGGGGGTGACAACTGCTACAGATTTTCTAGTGTCCTGCGCCAGAGATCCGTCGGCAGAAGCGGGCGAGGGAGTCGAGGATTTCTTCGGCCGTCTTGGTCCAGACGAACGGCTTGGGGGCTTCGTTCCAGTCCTTGACCCATGCCCGGATGTCGGCTTCCAGGGCCTGGATGTTTTTGTGTGCGCCGCGGCGGATCATCTGGTGGGCGAGGTAGCCGAACCACCGCTCGACCTGGTTGATCCAGGACGAGCCGGTCGGGGTGAAGTGCAGCTCGAACCGCGGGTGTTTGGCCAGCCAAGCCTTGATCGCGGGTGTCTTGTGGGTGCCGTAATTGTCCACGATCAGGTGGACCTGCAAGTGCGCGGGCACCTCCTTGTCGATCCGGATCAGGAACTTCTTGAACTCCACGGCCCGGTGCCGGCGGTGCAGGGCAGTGATGACTTCACCCGTGGCGACATCGAACGCGGCGAACAACGTGGTCAGGCCGTTGCGCACATAGTCGTGCGTACGCCGCTCGGGCATGCCCGGCATTATCGGCAGCACCGGCTGGGACCGGTCCAGTGCCTGGATCTGCGACTTCTCGTCCACCGACAGCACCACCGCACCCTCGGGCGGGTTGAAGTACAAGCCCACGACGTCGTAGACCTTCTCCACGAACAACGGGTCCGTCGACAGCTTGAAGGTGTCCGCCAGATGCGGCTTGAGCTGGAACTGCCGCCAGATCCGGCCCACGGTCGACTTCGACAGACCACTGTGCTGCGCCATCGATGTCCGCGACCAGTGGGTGGCGTTCTTCGGGAGCTGTTCCAGCGTGGTGACCACCACCGCTTCCACCTGATCGACGCTGATGGTGGGCGGCCGGCCCGGCCGGGGCTCGTCCGCCAGCCCGTCCAGCCGCTCGGCGAGGAAGCGTCGGCGCCACTTGCGGACGGTGTCCGCGGTCACCCGCAGTTCCCGGGCGACCGCGACGATCGGCGGCACCTCCGGGCCCGCGCACGCCAGCACGATCCGCGCGCGCAGGGCCAGCGCCTGGGCCGATGTAGCCCGACGCGTCCACCGCTCCAACACCGCCCGCTCGTCATCAGACAGCAGCAACGGTTCCAGCTTCGGGCCCCGACGAGGAGCTGACGCACCAGCAGTAGAAGTCACGCAACTTCTAACGATCAACTACTGGCGCAGGACACTAGTAGGACTCCGTTAGGTCTGTCTCGCGGTCCTGTTTGAGGGCATGGTGGGGGTGTGGACGCACATGAAGTGAACCGTGCTCGGGCGAAGTTGGCGTTATTCGTGGCTGATGTGTTCGCGTCGGTGCCGCGCAAGGATCAGCGGGCGAAGGGTGACTGCTATCTGCGCGGACTGATGCTGGACGGGCGGCGCAAGTCCATCCAGGCCATGGCAGAGCGGCTGCCGGACGGCAACGAGCAGAACCTGCAGCAGTTCGTGAACCAGTCGACCTGGGATCCGGTGCCTGTGCGGCGGCGGATTGCGGAGCGGATGGTGCCGCAGATCGGCCCGGACGCGTGGGCGGTCGACGACGTGTCATTCCCCAAGGACGGGAATCAGTCGGTGGCGGTCGCCCCTCAGTACTGCGGGGCTTTGGGCAAACAGGCCAACTGCCAGGTCGCGGTGAGCGTGCACGCGGTCTCCGACACCGCGTCCTGTCCGCTGCAGTGGCGGTTGTTCGTGCCCCAGCAGTGGGCGCACGATGCCGGACGGCGGAAGAAGACCGGGATTCCGCAGGAGGTCGGGCATCGGGAGAAGTGGCGCCTGGCCCTGGACACCATCGACGAGTTGGCCGGGTGGGGTCTGGTGCCGCCGGTGGTGGTGGCCGATGCCGCCTACGGGCAGAACGCTGACTTCCGGGCCGGCCTGAGCGAGCGGGGCATCGGCTATGTCGTGGCGGTCCGTTCGGACGTGACCGTCCACCCGCACGGCGCCGAGCCCCTCGCGCCGCCGTGGTCGGGCCACGGCCGCAAGCCGCAGCCCCGCTACCGGGACAAGCCGTCCCCGCTGTCCGCGCTGGCGGCCAGCCGGGGGCGGCAGGCGTTCACTGAGGTGACCTGGCGTGACGGCTCCCGCGGGCCGATGCGCTCGCACTTGCTGGCAGTGCGGGTGCGGCCGGCTGGGGTCAGGGCCCGCCGTCTGGCCCGGGCCGCCGCCACCGCCGAACACGGCCACTGGGACGGTGTCCTGCCCGAGGCGACGCTCCTGGCCGAATGGCCCGAGGAAGCCGAAGTACCCAGTGACTACTGGCTGTCCAACCTGCCCACCAGCACACCGCTGCCCGAGCTGGTCCGTCTGGCCAAGATCCGCTGGCGGATCGAGCACGACTACCGGGAACTCAAACACGGCCTCGGCCTGGACCACTTCGAGGGACGTTCCTGGGCGGGGTGGCATCACCATGTCACCCTGGTCACCGCCGCCCACGCGTTCCTCACCGAACAGCGCCTGGCCCCAAAAGCCGATACAGCGGACTCACCCTCTACCAGATCCTCGACGCCATCCAAGGCCTGCTGAACTGCTGGACCGGCACCTGCACCACCTGCCACCGCCCCCTGCCCAGAACAGCCACCACCAGCCCAAACTCAAGAGCCAGAGCAACCTAACGGAGTCCTACTAGCCACGTAGTCCAGTTCCCGGGGGCGTCTCGGCTTCTACCCAGCCGAGACGCCCCCACCGTCAGCGCCATGCGCTACACCTGAACGAACTCTTCCCTGAGAGGGGTTCATGAGTTGACTGATCAGTAAAATCCCGTTGCACTGGCGACCAAGGAAGCAGGGGCCCTCTTGAGACACCTTCCCGCAGACCAGCAGTACCGAATCATGCAACTCATATGGGGACGAGAGAAAGCGGATACACAAGCAGCAGCCAACACAGACGACTATGTACGCCGGGTCCTAGAGAGCGGAGAGCTCAGCGGCGACCTACGTAAACCCAACGAGCAAGCACCCCGCGACCCGACCTACGTCCGCATCTACCGCGCTGCCAAGCCACTGCCAGCCGTCGCCTACGCGATGCCCGGCCCTGGCACGATCGAAATCCGCCTTGAACATGAGGACGCCAATGACTTCCGCAGCGAGAAGTGCGTCCGCTTCCTTGACGTCAAGCACGACAACAAAGTTGCCGTTACCGTTTCCAACACAGCCACAGTTTTGATCGCAGTAGAGCTCACCGCCCGTGCTCTGAAGAAGCTAAATACTGATCACGGGTAAGGCAGATCCCGGGTTCCGGCGTGGCCGACTCCCCGCCCGTCGGTAACAGGCGCCGGACGCTCGGTCAGCATGACGAGACAGACAGACGGAGCAGGTGGAGCAGCGCGCGGGCCAGAACACCGGCCAACGTGGTGGAAGTGGCATAGAACGCTGCTTGCCCGAAGCCCTGGACAAGACGATGGCGGGTGCGTTGCCGCTTCACGTCGGGGCGGTGCGTACGGTGGGACATGACGGTCTCCGTTCAGGGGATGAGTCGACTGCCCCCGCACCGCTTGTTCCTGGCCGGGATACGGTGCGGGGCGCAGTTTCTGCTGCCCCAAGCCTTATGGCTGACGTCCGCTGAATGCAGCTCCCGGAGCTCGAATCTCGATGTAAGTTCGGCGCCATGAACGGGAATCGGGCCAACGCGTGGGTCGAGGGAACTTCGGCCGATCTGGTCGCCGACGCGCTCGCCCTGGGAGTGAAAGCCAGTCCCAGGATGGTGACCTCCTGGGTCGAGGACGGGATGCTCGCCAACCCCGAGCCACGCAAGACCAGCGCGCACGGCAGCGATCCGCGGGTCTTTTCCCCCGAGCAACGCGAGTTGTTCACCAGACTTCTGGAAGCTCGAGAGCGCTCCCCGCTGGGGCGCATCCCGCAACGCTCGCTGGTCCGCGTCGTGCTGTACCTGTGGCTGATCGACGACACGGTGGTCCTCACCCCGCAGGCGCGCCGAGCCTGGCGTACCCATGCGCGCGCCACTGGCCAGACGACTGCCGTCAGGCGAAGCGAGAACGTCCGCGCAATCGTCGAGCAACTCGCCCACCCCTCAGCCAGCCTCAAGCAACGGCGCGCCGCTCAGCTCGTCCTCGAGGAAGGCGAGCGGACCGGGCGGATCGACGTGGACAGACTGACGTCGGTCCTCACGGAGTTGTACTCGCCCTGGCCAGTTCAGCCCGGCATGCCGAGGATCGAACGAGCCCTTCCGGGCCCGTTCGGGCCCGTCCCCGTCCAGTACCACATCGCGATATGGAAGGCCAGACAGCAGACGATCCGCCGCCTTCGGCACGAGGAGATCGACGAACTGGAGCTCGACCGGGTGCGCGCCGTCTATCGGCCGATGTGGGCGGACTATCAGGCTCGTCGGCCCGCCCTGGCGACCATCGGCGCCGGAGAGTTCGCGGCGTACTTTGCTGAGCCCGACACCATGGAGGGCCGCGCCATCGAGGCGGTTGATGCGTTTGTATCGACGCTCGCCGGCGAACTCGGGCTGATCGAAGCCGCGTCCCATGCCGCAGAGACGGCACGTCTCAGACTGGCGCGCTGACGACCCCACCTACGCCCGACGGGGCATCTCCCCCCCCGGTGCCCCTCGTCGGCTGCCCTGGACGGCTCCGAGCCGCTCGCCCGCCCCTTCCTCAAGCCAGGCTGGGGCCACTGGCACGTACGGATCGTGACCATTGTGTCGCTGCGTAAGTCCACCTCGACCTGGTAGGGCGCCCTGCCGTCCGCCCAGTTCTGCCGCGCCATGACCCGCGCGTACCGCCAAGACCCGGCCGACCACACCTTCAGCGATGGACGATCGGCGTTCGGCCACGTCCAGACCTCCGGTCAGCCGCTGTGCGGCACGCTACGGGCGCAGCCTCGGCAGCAGCGGAGAAGAGCAGCACGGCGCAAACGACGCTAGCTCTCGTCCTCCAGCGGCGTTGCCTCGTACGCCCCGCGGAATACGGCGTCCAGTGCGTCCGCAAGACTGGCAGTGCCCTTGGCCTGGTGCATCGCCTTGAATGCCTCCTCAGCGCGGAGAACCCAACGGGATTCACGGTCAAACAGCTCCGTAAGAGGCTTCGGCGCCATCCTCGGAGCCCCCGAGGTACGCGCCGCTGAGGCGGCGCTGACCTGCCCGTGCAGCGGGAGCCACACCATGGCCACAGGCCCGACGCCAGGTTCTCTGACTACGTGTCCATCAACGATGCGCACCGCTAACTGGCCCGTCATGTCCCCACGGTGACAGGTTCGTTGATGATCGGAAAGACTGCCTAGGCTCGAAAGAGTGCGATTGCTAAGGCCGGACACACCGGACAGCTCCGATCTCGGCTGTCCGGTCCATCTTCGCAGTTCACAGGCCTAACCGGACAGCCGGACAGCCGGGACACTCCACCTGCACTGGTGTGCGTGGGAAGCTGGAACACAACGGACTCCGAAGGAGGAATGCGTGCCGAGCCCCAGCCCACGCGGGACGTATCAGGTGATCTCTCAGGCGTTGCGCGAGCGGATTGCCGCTGGGGCCTACCTCGACGGGTTGCCGTCCGAGGCCGAGATCGGGCGCGAGTTCGGAGTGGCCCGTACGACGGTGCGGCGTGCTCTGCATGCCCTCGAAGAATCGGGGGACATCAAGACCGTTGCTGGCGTTGGACGCAGTGTCGCCGGGAGCGCTGGGACCGCACCGTACGAACAGATCATGGCGGACTTGTTGGAGCAGATCCGGAAGGGCGACCTGCCTGCGGGTACGCGACTTCCGAGCGAAGCGGACCTCGTCGAGAAGTACGGGGTGTCTCGCGGCACGGTTCGCCGCGCCGTGCGTGAACTGGAGACCGCCGGCCACGTCGAGGCGCGGCACGGTGTTGGTCGTTCGTCAGCTCTCCTTCTTGAACTCCCGATTGCCTCGGAGGCAGTGGAAAATGCAACTGGTCAAGTGGGCCCACGACCTTGCTGAGTCGCTGTTGGCCGACAGTCTGCCGCGGCGGTGGGCCCACTCTCAGAGGGTCTACTCCCAGGCATTGACCCTGGCACCAGCGCTGGGTGAGGACGCCGAGCGGTTGGCGGCCGCCGCCATCGTGCACGACGTCGGGTATGCCCGGGCCGCCGTCGATACCGGACACCACATGATCGACGGGGCCCGGTACTTGCGCGACGTCATGGGGGGTGACCCGCGGCTGTGCAGCATCGTGGCCTTCCACACGTCCTCTCCGTGGGAAGCATCTGAACTTGGGCTGGACGATGCGCTCACCGAGTTTGGGCCCGCCGAGCCTGAGTTGGTAGACGCGATCACCTATTGCGACCTGACCAGTACTCCGGCCGGAGATCTAGCGGACCCTGCCGAGCGGCTCTCCGAGGTCCTAGAACGGTACGGTCCCGAGCATGTCGTCTTCCGGGCGGTATCCGAGGCCCGGCCCGAACTCGTGGCAAGGGTGGCTCGGGTACGGCGGCGGCGTGCCGAGGTGGTGGAGGCAGGCCCTAGAACTAGGCGGTGCTGCTGGTGCGCAGGACCGTGGCGCGGAACGATGTCACCAGGGGCCGCAGGTCGACTCGGTGCCATGCGGCCCACAGCTGGATGCATGTGTCGTACCAGGGAAGCTCGCGCACCGCGACATCCTCGGTGGTGGCGCGCACCATGCTTTTCTGCACGAGTGCGAGTCCGAGTCCGGAGGCGACCAGGCCGAGCGCGGTCAGTGGCTCGGCGGCGTCGAGGCGGATGTCGGGGGTGAAGCCGGCTGCCGTGCAGGTGGCGACGAATGTGTCCCGCCAGGCGGGGTCCTGGGCATTCTCGACTGCGATCCACGGCTGACCATCGAGGTCCCCGGGAGTCACCTTTTCCTGGTCGGCGAGTGGATGCCCCGCGGGCAGGGCCAGGAGCAGCGGGTCCTCGAGCAGGGGTGCGGCCAGTAGGTCAGGGTCATCCGCGGTCGGAGGTTCATGGACGAGCGCGATGTCGAGGCTGCGCTGCCGCAGGCCTACGAACTGCTCGATGGGCGGAAGGTTGTACAGAGCGATGTGGATGCCGGGGCGTTCGTTGTGCAGAGCGCGCAGTGCGCCGGGCAGGATGCCGGTGTGCATGGCGTCTGCGACGTAGCCGATGCACAGGCCGCCCTCTTCTCCGCGGCCCAGCCGTCGGCCCAGGTTCTCCAGACGATCAGCATGCCGCAGGAGCGCACGGGCTTCGGCCAGGAAGACCTGGCCGTCCCGGGTGAGCCGGATTCTTTGCTGGCCCCGTTCGAACAGGGCGAGGCCCAGGTTCTGCTCGAGTTGCGCGATCTGCCGGCTGAGCGGTGACTGGGACATGTGCAGCCGCTCGGCGGCCTGGCCGACGTGTTCGGTCTCGGCGACGGCGACGAAATAGCGGAGTTGCCGCAGGTCAAGCATGTTAGACCTCTAGGGACTCAAGTATGTCCAAGTAAGTCTTGGACAGTCTCAAGTTTAGATCCTAGCCTCGAACGAGTCAGACCGACGGATCGCGCGAACAGCGCATAAGTCACATCCGTCGCAACTCGTACAGCAAGGATCCGCACCATGGCCATCAAGTCCTCCCTGCCCGGCCGCCTGGGCTTCGGCACCGCACCGCTGGGCAACATGTTCCGGGCCATACCCGACGAGGAGGCCGCGGCCACCGTGGATGCCGCCTGGGACAACGGCATCCGCTACTTCGACACCGCGCCCTTCTATGGCGCGGGCCTGTCCGAGATCCGGCTCGGTGAAGCCCTGGCCGGCCGCCCCCGCGACGAGTTCGTCCTGAGCACGAAGGTCGGCCGCGTCATCCTCGACGAGATCGAGGACCCCTCCGCCCGCGACCTGGGCGAGAAGGGCGGACTGTTCGAACACGGACGCCCCAACAAGATCGTCAACGACTACTCGGCCGACGCCACGCTGCGGTCCATCGAGGACAGCCTCAAGCGACTGAAGACGGACCGCCTCGACATCGTGTGGGTGCACGACGTCGCGCAGGACTTCTACGGCGACGAGTGGCTCGCCGCGTACGAGACCGCCCGTACCGGCGCATTCCGGGTACTGCAGAAGCTGCGCGACGAAGGCGTCATCGGGGCCTGGGGCCTCGGGGTCAACCGGGTCGAGCCCCTGGAGCTGACGCTGGACCTCGACGAGCCGAAGCCGGACGCGTTCCTCCTCGCCGGCCGCTACACGCTGCTCGACCACGAGCGCGCCCTGCAGCGGCTGCTGCCGGCCGCGAAGGCCCAGAACGTCGACATCGTCGTCGGCGGACCGTACAGCTCCGGCGTCCTGGCCGGCGGCCAGCACTTCGAGTACCAGAAGGCCCCCGCCCCGATCATCACCAAGGTGGAGCGCATCAAGGCACTCGCAGGGCAGCACGGCGTCGGCATCAAGGCGGCAGCGCTGCAGTTCTCCCTCGCGCACCCCGCGGTCGTCGCGGCCATTCCCGGTGCCTCCCGGCCGACCCGCATCGTGGAGGACGTCGCCGCACTCGGCGAGAGGGTCCCGGCGGCCTTCTGGACGGCTCTGCGCGCGGAGGGGCTGATCGCTCAGGACGCCCCTGTACCCAGCGCCTGACCTCTGCCTCACCTGTTCAGGAGACGACCATGGCAACTACGACCGCAACCATCGACATCCCCGTGCCCGCCGCGCGCGTCTGGCAGCTCATCGGCGGCTTCGACTCCCTGCCCGACTGGCTGCCCTACATTCCCACGAGCGCGCTCAGTGAGGGCGGCCGCGTCCGCAGCCTCGAGAACGAGGAAGGCGGCGTCATCGTCGAACGCCTCGAAGCGTTCGACAACCAGGCGCGCACGTACAGCTACTCCATTCTCCAGGCCCCGTTCCCCGTCACCGACTACCGCTCCACCCTCACCGTGCACGAAGTGTCCAGCGGGCAGAGCCGTGTGGAGTGGTCCGGCACCTTCACACCCGCAGGGACAAGCGAAGACGAAGCGATCACCCTGTTCCACGGCATCTACGCCGAGGGTCTGGCCGCGCTGAAGAAGACACTCGACGCGTGAACACGGACACGGGATGCTCGGTAGCGCCGTCCGGCGTCGGACGGTGCCCGACGGGCGTCAACTGACCCCACGGGGCGGGATCTTGCGGGTTCCGTCCCGCTGCCCGTCATCCTGGCCCGGTCCTGCCCGGGTTCCGCGATCGGCGCGCGCTCACCGCGCACACCCGATCGTGGAGCGCGGGCCCGTTTCGTCGAAGGAAGTTGTCGGTGGGTGATGAGGGGCAGGCCCGTTCGAGGAACGTTTCTTGGATGTCCAGCCTGGTGTCGTGGCCGCGGTCGGCGAAGAGTTGGTTGCTGGAGCAGAGCTCGCGTGTCAGGCGGTGAAGCCGCCGTCGACGTGGATCGAGGCTCCAGTGATGTACGCGCCGTCCGCACTTGCCAGGTGGGCGACGGTGGCCGCGATCTCGGCCGCTTCCGCATAGCGGCCAACAGCGGTGAAGCCGGCGATCATCTCGGCGTTCGGCCCGTCGGCGGGGTTGGCGTCCGTGTCGGTGGGGCCGGGGTGCACCAGATTGACGGTGATTCCACGCGGGCCGAGTTCCCGGGCCAGGCCCTTCGTCATCCCGACCAGAGCCGTCTTGCTCATCGAGTACAGCGCCAGTCCGGGGAAGACCGCACGCTCGGCGACATTGCTGCCGATGCTGATGATCCGGCCGCCCTGGTCCATATGACGCACTGCGGCCTGGGACGCGGTGAACGCCGCCCGGACGTTCACCGCCAGAGTGCGGTCGATCTCTGCCGACCCCAGGTCTTCAAGTGGGCCGACGAGGAAGACCCCGGCGTTGTTGACCAGGATGTCGAGTCTGCCGAACAGCGCGGCGGCCTCGTCCACCGCGGCGGTGAGTGCCTCAGGGACCGCGCTGTCGGCTCGGACGGCAAGAGCTCGGCACCCCCTGGCGTTGATCTGCTCCACGACCTCGCCGGCGCGTTCCGCGTTGTTCTCATAGGTCAGGACGAGGTCGGCACCTTCTTCGGCCAGTCGTAATGCCACAGCGGCACCGATACCCCGGCTTCCGCCCGTGATCAAGGCCACGTTTCCTTCAAGTCGGTTCATGACGTTGAGCATTGCTGGGACCCGTGTCGGAAGCTGGCGGGAATCCGACCTGGCGTTCCACCGCCGCGACGGCACCCTCTGGCGGGCGGAGCTGTCGAATGTCCCCGGGCATGTCGAATACGTCGGCTCCCGATCGACGTGAGAGTAAAGGCAGCACATCCCAGGACTTCAGGAGCAACCCATCGTGACCGTCACCGCGGACATGGCCATCTCCCTCGACGGGTGCATCGCCGGCACCAACGTCGCCATCGACAACCCGGCAGGCGACGGCGCCGAGCCGCTCTTCGAGTGGATCCACAACCTGGCGAGCTGGCGGCAGCGGCAGGGCATGACCGGCGGGGAGGAGAACCGTGACTCCGCGCTGATGCGCGAGTGGTTCGATGCCACCGGAGCGGTGGTCATGGGGCGGATGATGTACGACACGGGTGAGGAGTTCTGGGGTGACAACCCGCCGTTCAGGGCCCCGGTCTTCGTGCTCACCCACCGTCCCCGGCCGACCCTGGTCAAGGAGGGCGGCACCACCTTCACCTTCGTCACCGACGGCATCCACAGCGCCCTCGACCGGGCGAAGGCCGCCGCCGGGGACAGGAACGTCGACATCGCGGGCGGGGCGAGCACGGTGCAGCAGTATCTCGGGGAGGGGCTCATCGACGAGCTTCAGCTGCACGTGGTGCCCGTGCTCCTCGGAGAGGGACTGCTGCTCTTCGAGGGACTGGGCACCGGGCGGCGGAACCTTGAGCCGGTCAGGGTGGTTGACACGCCCCTTGCCACCCACGTGAAGTACCGCTTCGTGAAGTGACCCGGCACGGATGACGCTCGGTTTCGGCATACCGTGTCGGACCAGCGCACCATCAGGTCGAACCGGTTGGACCCGGTGAAGTCGTCGGCCGTGATGGTTCGCGCGTGTGTCCAGGTGCCCGCCGAACCGGGCAGGACCGGGCTGTCCGTCGACGGTTGGTAGGGCGGTCTCGCGCCCACCGTGCGATGGGCGGCGGCGTCGTTGAACAGGTCCTTGGCGTCCTTGCCGTAGATGGGCGCGTATGTCACCCAGGCGTCGTTGGCGTCGTTGCCACCTCCGTTGTACCCACCGGTGTTGCCGACGACCTTGCCGGTACCGGTGGAGCGGTTGTAGTCCTCGATCCACGGGCCGCCGGAGACCCCTCCGTAGAAGCCGGTGCAGGTCATGCGCACCTGCCGGTAGCCGGGCAGGCGCGAGGTGGTGACGGGGCAGCGGATCGCCTGGTGCTTCGAATTGACGCTTTCGGAGCTGGGATACCCGATCACCGTGACCTTGTGGGTGTATTTGGTGGTGGGAGTGAACGTCAGAGCGCCCGTCACGTCCTCCACTTTGCCCCGGCTGTTGGGATCGACCTGCGCGAAGGCCAGGTCCAGGTCGGAGGTGGGCTTCTTGGTGTTGGCCTCGTAGCGCGGATCGATGTACATCTGCGACACCGCGAAGACGCCGCGCGGCTGGTTCGCGGCGGACAGCCCGTCGCGGTACTGCGGCACGAAGATGCGGTGGGTGGCCCTCTGCAGACCGCGGCCGCAGTGCCCGGCGGTCAGGACGATGTCATGGGCGGCCGTGTGCACCACGCTGCCCGTGCAGTACGTGCTCTTGCCGCCCAAGGGCTTGCCGTCGTAGAAGAACGTGCCCACCATCGGGTGGCCGCCGAAGTGCTCGGGACGGGGCGTGCCGGCCGGCGGCCTGCTGCGCGTGCCGATGCGCGCCGCCGAGGCTGCGGGGGCTCGGCGGGGTGGGCTGTCGAGCGGCACCGCGTTGTCCATGCGGTTGGCTGTCCAGTACTTCTCCTCCTCGCTCAGGCTTGGGCCGCCGGAGGAGGTCGGGGCTACGGGCGGGTGGCTGGGCTGCGCGGGTGTCGGCGTCGCCGAGGGGGCAGGCGACGACGGCACGGGAGTACCGGTCGCGGCAGGCGCCTGGCCCGTGCCGAGTATGCCCGCGCACAGACCGAGCGCCAGGGCCGGAATCCATCTAGAACTGGAACGCAACGAGGTGTCTTTCCGTCTTGGAGGAAGCCGAACGACGGGCGACGTCGATCCCATATAATCGCACATATGTTCGGTGTGATGGTTGGTAGCGTAGCGTCACATGCGGCTTGACGTGGCGTCATAAGGCAGACAGGCATGGCAATGGACCGATTCGCACCGCGGCAGTGGTGGCACTACCGCTCCTGCTGCCCCTCCTGGCCGTCGGCCCGGCCTCTGCCGCCGAACCGGCACCGCTGCCGCTGCCGCTCGGCAGTGTCCGGTCCGTGCATCCCGGCGACACGCTGACCGTCACGGCAGCGAGTGGACAGGCCGTGAACGGCGACACCATTAACTCCCCGGTATTGCAGAAGGCCGGGCGGATGCGGATGACGGCACCCCGGCTGACGGCCGCCGTCACCATCGCCTGCGACGCCCGGCCTGGCACCTACCCGCTCACGCTGACCAGTGCCGGAGCCGCACGCCCGGCCGAGCACGCGGCCCCGTGGGCACACGTACGCGTTGAATGACCGACGAGGCCGCGCGTTGCGCCTGCCGCAACAAGGTCAAGCCCGACCGGGAGGAACACTGGGCGGCGCACACCACCTGACCCCAGTCGGAATGGGATGTCAGATCCTTCCGCTGCCCCGTCTACCGGCACGCTCCCGACCAGGTGAGAAACCACCCGAACCAGCCCTGGGCCCGCCTGCGCATCGCCCCTGCCTCCACAACAACCACCTGCCCCACGCAGCAGGCGGCGCATCCCTCCGGGACATCCCGCACCGAGGTGGTGGCCTGGGCTGCGGGTGGCGTTCTCCTCGCTGCTGCGGACACGGCGCTCCTCCTCAAGTGCTTCCGGTCCCGCCGTGCGGACACCCCGGGGACACCGCCACACTCAAGCAACTGACGCCGCATCAGATGTCGGCCTCGGAAGCGGGTTCGCGGATGCTGACAGCAGCCTGGCCGGGAACCCGTTCACCAATCCGGTGTTCACGACATATGGCTGAGGGGGCGATCTGTGGGGTCCGGGGGCCATCTCACCGACGCGCCCAGTGGGCCGCTGAGACGCGCATCGCGACGGGGCGGATGCGCTGAAACAGTAACTCTCGCCCTACCGTTGGTGGTGGAGGTTCTCGCCGCTCTTGGCATGGCACTTCTCTACGGTCTCGGCCGACCGGACGGAGTCGTAGGACCCCGGTTCCTGCATGAGCGACCGACCTCCGGATCGGGTCCAACTGTGCATGAGACCGGCTTGCTCGTCGAGTTGCTCGTCGAGGTGTGGGTGGTGCGGGGCACAACCCGGCGAGAACGCCGTCACGGCTGACCCAGCCGCTGCTCATGGTCGCCGGCAGCAAGGCGGGCTCCCTGTGGCAGGCCGAGCAGCTGCTGCCGCGCGTGAACAGCCCCAAGGAGCTGGCCGTCATCGACGGTGCCGGACACGTCTCTCTCTACGACGTTCCCGAGTACGTCGACCAGGTGACGGCCCACCTGTCGCCGTTTTTCACGAAGTACGTCTGACCTGGCGGCGACCCGTCGGCGACCCGTCGATCGAGGCCTCGGACGCCGGTGACGGCGGTGTCGTGTACTGGCGCCGCACGCCCACCGTGGCGACCTCCTTCTTCAGGTCGGCGGTCTCATCGACCACCAACACCGCTTCCTCATCGTGCAGTTGCCCGGCGTTGAAGCCGCGGAGATCGTCACGGAACACGGCGGCATCCCACTCCGCCCTCGACAACAGATGCTGCAGGCCGTACGGGGTCGCACCGTGTTGCGGTGACGTTCGGTAGTTGCTGAGTGGCAGCCGCTTACGATCTTCCGTTTCTGATTCTGCGCCGTACCACTGTCACTCCTGCAGGTTCAGCTGCCAGGAGACGCCGAAGCGGTCGTTCACCCAGCCGAACTTGGCGCTGAAGCCGTACGAGCCCAGCGGCATCAGCTCCGTGCCCTGTTCTGCGAGGGCACCATAGAGGCGGTCGAGCTCGGCCTCGGTGTCGCACTCGACGAACAGCGACATCGCCGGGGTGAACCCGAAGGCGTGCTTGACGTAGCTGTCGATGCACATGAACCGCTGTCCGGCGAGCGAGAACGTGGCGCGCTGGACCGTGCCGGCCTCGCCGGGGCCGTCGGCGCCGTAGCGGGAGATGTCGACGACCTCGGCGTCGTCGAACAACGACGTGTAGAAGGTCAGCGCCTCCTCCGCCCTGCCCTCGAACATGAGGAAAGTGGTGATCTTCTGTGGCATCGAGGCCATGGCGCTGCCCTCCGGTTACAGGCGTCAGTCCTTCGAGGACGAGGCTAGGACCTGCCTCTGACACCGGCCTCACGGACACCGCCAGCCACCGTCGTTTCGGTGATCGACACGTGCGCGCATGGCTGAGCTGGAGATGCGCACCCATATCACTCGGAATGCCGAGCTACCGGAACCGGGGATCTCATCTCACCCACCGTGACCAACCGCACGGAAGGAAGGCCGGTGCACTGTGTCGCAGTACGACTTGACCAGCCGCCCGGAACAGGGCGTCAGCCGCCCCGCTCTCCCCTGAGCGGCGCCTGTCCGGCGCGCGTGCTGCAACGCCGCGCGCCCCGGGGCTGGACATGCTTGAGGGGCCGGCACATCGTGCCGGCCCCTCAGGTTTCAGTAGCGGGGACAGGATTTGAACCTGCGACCTCTGGGTTATGAGCCCAGCGAGCTACCGAGCTGCTCCACCCCGCGTCGGATTCCTCTACCCTACGCCAATTATCCCGGCCCCGAGACCATGATCGCCGGGACCCGTCGGCTTACCGAGAACGCGTTGAGCGCCGGGCAGACTCCCCGACGGGCTGGCCTTCCCTGCCGGGGCGCTGCCTGGACCGGCATCGACGTCTACGTCTACGTCTACGTCTACGTCTACGTCTACGGTCGGCGAACGCATACGGGCGCGACACACACGCGGGCTGGTGGCGGCGTCCCTACAGCTGCTCGGCAACGCCGTGGACGCGCCGTGATGATCGTGGCGGGCCCGACCATGGCGCCGGCCATGGGACTGCCGCGGGGTCCCGTGCGACCCGTGCGGATCATGACTGTTGCTCTCTGGCGGTGGGCAGTTTCGCGGTGTAGCGTCGCTCTCAGATGTCGTGGTTCGCAGTATCTGCCCGCGCTCCGGCGTGGGCGCTTTGCTGTGCAGTGCAGGACCAGGGCGATCACCTCCGGGTCCGCGCGGTGCGGAACCCGATATCGACTGGAAGGCACCAGCATGGCCAGCGGAACCGTCAAGTGGTTCAACGCAGAAAAGGGCTTCGGCTTCATTTCCCAGGACGGTGGCGGACCGGACGTGTTCGCGCACTACTCCAACATCAACGCCAGCGGTTTCCGTGAGCTCCAGGAGGGCCAGGCGGTCACCTTCGACGTGACCCAGGGCCAGAAGGGCCCGCAGGCGGAGAACATCACGCCCGCCTGACCTCGCGGCCAGGACGTATGTCAGGGTCCCGGAGCATGTGCTCCGGGACCTTGGTGTGGCTCTTACGGTTATTTGCCGATCCGCGCAGGTCCGTCGGCACGCGGTGAACACATCCCGCCTGGTTTCCCTGGTCCGGATCGGTGCACGCTTCGAGCGCGGCGAGCCTGTTGAACAGCCGGAAGGACTCGCGGCATGACCGGCCCCCACACCGCCGAGGAGCCAGACGAGGGGTCCGCCGAGGAGCCTGCCGAGCACCGGCGCTTCGCCTGCTACCTGCAGGCCCTCGAGGCCGTCGCCGAAGCGGACGAGGCCGACCTGGTCGCCGCAGTCCTGCGCGACCAGGACACGACGATGGCGGACAGCGCAGTGGGTCGCCATCTGGATCGCCGGGCTGCCGACTTGCTGACCGGCCCTGCGTTCACGGCCTGGGCCCGGACAATGACCGGGGTGATCGCGGATCGCGACTTCCTCACCCTCCATCTGCGCGAGTGGACCCTGCTCAGAACCATCGCCCTGGGCAGGCCGTGGGCCGCCGAGGATCTCACCAGCGCATCCGACTGGTTCCAGCGCATGGCCACAACCTTGCAGATCGTGGCGTCGCCCGAGGCCCTCAGGCTGCTGGCTGAACGCGGACGAACCCGCCGCGTACGAAACGCGGCGAGCCGTCGGCTGCAACACCGGGATCAGCCCAATTGACTTGATCCACAGGTTCTGACGATTCCTGTCGCCCGTGCGACCGGGCGCCGTAGTGCGGCCCAAACGGCCAACTACGCCGCTCACCGCCCCCGATGGGGCGAGGCCACGCTCGGACGGCCTTGCGGCGGCGGATGATGCCCGGTTGCGTCAGGGGGCAGTGGGAGCAGGGGGAGGAGTAGGGGCCGTGAAGGTGGTGACGATCGCCTGGGCGCGGTTCCGGAAGGCTTCGTCCTGGCGAATGATGCGGTCTTCCACTCCCGAGCGGATGATCCGCGCGTCGCCGTCGGCGAGGGCGGACAGCCGGCGCAGGTGGTCGGTGGTCAAGGCGGCGACACCGAGGGCCTCCAGGGCGTCGCAGGCACCTGTCGGGTCGGCTTCCTGTTCGGCGGACCGCAGGACGGCCGAGGCGAGCGCCGTGCGGTCCAGCGAGGCGGGTGCCGCCACGGCCGTGAGGGCCAGTACCGCGGTCGGCACCTGCACGGGATGGTCGAGCAGGGTCTTCAGGCGGGAGGTGAGCGGCCGTCCCGCCGGGCCGAGGAGTGCCGTCGTACGAGCGGCCCGCACCGTCGACCACTGGGACCAGGAGTTCTGTTCGGCCCGGGCGAAGACCGAGTCCAGAGCAGCGACCACCGTGTCGGCGTCCTCCGTCACGTGCCACAGAGCCTCGGCGAGCGCCGTGTCCGCGTCCAGCGCGGGTGTGGCCGTTTCGCCGTCCGGGCCGCTGAGCGCCTCGCGCAGGGCCGGGGCCAGGGACGCCGCCCGGGGACCGAGCGCGCCGACCGTCCCCACGGCCTCCCTGAGCCGGCGGCCACCGCTGCGAAGCTCCCGGTCGAGGCAGTGCACCAGGGGCTCGTGCCCGCCGACGAGCTCGTACACGGCCTTCGCCGCCGGGAGCGAGCCCTCCCCGGCCGCCGCCCGCAACACCGTGACCGCCTCGGCGCGTTCGCCGGGCGCGCTGTCGACGGCGATGGCGGCGATGGCCGGGGCGACCTGGCCCGGGAAGTGCACGAGTGCCTCGTACAGCTCGGGCAGCGCCGACGCGGCCCGGGCTCCCCACCCGCCCAGGAGGCTCGTCAGCAGTCGAGGTTCGTTGCCGCTCAGGGCCTCGGGCCGGACGAGGCGGTGCCGGATCGCGTCGAGGAGTTCGTCGTCGTACGGGAAGGTGGAGTCCGCCGGACGCAGGAAGCCGGCAGCGGCGTCGAGAGCCCGCGGCCGTCGTCCGAGCCCGCTTGTCAGGAACGGCGAGGCCTGGGCGGGCGCGACACGGACGAGCGCGGCCAGCGCACGGTCCGCGTGGTCATCTGTCTGGTCCGGGTTCCGGCCGGCGAGTGGGGCCAGGACGTCCGCGGCCGCTGCGGCGGCGGTGCCCAGACGGCCCAGCAGCGACGCCATCGCGACCACGGCCTCCTCGTCGACGGCCGCAGCGAGCAGGCCGGCCAGCAACTGCCGTGGAGCGCTGCGGGAGAGCATGCAGGCGCGGTCGGCCGTCCACACGGCCTCGGCCCGCACCTTGGCCCGGTCATCCCGCAGGGCCGCGTCGACCAGCGCGAACGCCGCCTCCCGGTCCGCGAGGCGGTCCCTGTTCAGCAGGGCCTCCACGACGGCCGTGAACGGCTCGTTGCGTTCGAGGTCGAGGCAGTCGCCGCCGAGCGGTTCGGTCGGCAGAAGGGACAGCATCGTCGTGTGATGCGCCTCGGTCCAGGGCAGGCCCGCATCGAGGCAGGCGAAGAGGGCGGCCATGCGTATCCCGGCCGGCTGGGACGGGTCCAAAACGGTGGCGGCCGCCACCGCGCCGGCCGGCGGGTCGAGCCGCGAGATCCCGGAAAGGACCTCCGCGCGCACCAGCGGCTCGGCCTCCTCCTCCCAGCGCCTGTGGAGGGCCGGGAGCACGAGCGCGGTCGCACCGGTGTGGGACACCGCCCACACGGCGGTCCGGCGGACCTCCGGCTCCGCGGCGTCCAGCAGGGGCAGGAGCAGCGGAAGTTGTCCGGCTACTGCCGCCCGGACCGTGCCCGGTGTCACGCCGTGCTCGTCCTCGCTCTCGGCCATGCCTCCGAGCAGCATCAACACGTCAGCCACCTGGCGGCCGGCCACCGCGATCCTGGCCAGGAACGGCGCCACTTCCGCACTGGCGGCATAGACCGTCCCCTGATGCAGCACGCTTCCGTACAACTCCGACAGCGCTTCGCCCGCCGCCCCCGCGTCGCTGTCGGCCAGGGCCCGCAGCAGATCGGGGAGATCCTCCGCACTGCCGTAGGCGTGGCTGAAGGAGGACCAGGGGTGGGAGTCCAGGTCGTCGAGCGGGTGTACGAGTTCCATGGGGAGCATCGTGCCAGCCACGTCCGACATCAGAATCAGTCAGCGACGGACAGCCTGTGCCACCAGTGGGCGCACCCGTTGGAGCAGAAGCGTTCGCGGCGCCGTCCGTCGACAATCGCGAGTACGGCGATCAGCAGCCGGAACGCCTTCCGGCGTTCGTCGAGAGGGGCGAGGCCGGCGATCTTGCTCAGCTGCTGGTCGATCCGACCGCGTGTGATCAGTACTGCGGGCGTGTGCGTCGGGCGCGGCGGACGCTATCCGGTCCGTCTTCGGCGGCGACGCGAGCCTGGACGCAGTAGTGGGACAAGAACCGCAGCGTCTCTGACTGCTCCTCCGGGCCGAGTGCGTCAAACCACTCGATGCCCTGCGACATGGGGCGCAGCCCCTGGGCGAGTTCGTTGAGCATGACGTCGCGTTCGGCCATGTCTGCCTTCCGTGGGTCAGGCGGCACTCCGCCGCTGACAGGGGTCAGTGGAACCAGACGACAAGTCGGACGTTGTCCGCTCCGTGGAGTTCGCCGAGTGTGCGCATGACGCTCCAGACAGGTCCCCAGCGGGTGCCGTCTCCGGCCACCATGTCTCGACTCCGCGTGCCGGAGCTGTCTGCTTCCTGCCAGCCGGCGGAGGCGAGTTCGGCCCAGGTGATCCGCGTTGTCCCATGTACGTCGGCGGAGCCGCCGTAGGCCGCGTACTCGGTTCTCAGCCCCTCGGACGCGTCGCCTGGAAAGCCGCGGCCTTCGGCCAGAGGGCGGAAGCCGAAGGAATTGCGGATACCGAAGAGGCAGGCGAGGGCGCCGTAGGCGTTGCCGTCGTTGAGCAGGAAGAGGTCGATGGCGGCGTGCCACACGGAGTCCTCGTCGTCGGGACCCCAGAGGCGGGCACCTGGTCGACACTCGATCATGCCACTGACGTCGGTAGACATGTTGGCATCCTGCCTGTACGGGGCATGAGGAGGCACCTGCTTTTCCTCTGGCGTGATGCCGGGGGAGCGGGGCGCTTCAGCACGGCATCCGCAAGAAGGGCATGTGGTCGACAGGCGTGCAGCGGCAGTACTCGGGCGACGCAGGAAGGACGGAGAACCCTCAGTTCGGTGTCTGCCTCGCCTGTGCAGCACCGAGACGAGGCCGGCTTCGAGTCCTTCTCGCCGGTCGTGATCGGCACCATATGCCGCGGTCCGTCGATGAGCAGGCGTCGCGCACCGACCTTGCCCACCTCGGCGGTCGTCCGCGAAACGGCGTTGTCAGTGGTCGCCGCTATGTTCAGTCGTGTCCCGCCGAAGTGGTGTGGAAGTCCCCTCTGATGCATAGGAGATGGTGCGTTGTCGGATTGGGAGAGGTCGAGTACGGCACGGGTGACCGTGCCCGCGCGGCCGCGGAAGCTCGCCAAGGTGCCCTTCGTCGAGCTGGCCGACGGACGCCTCCAGGGTGTGGTGTCCAGCGGTTCGGACATCGAGCGGGTCTACGTCTCGTCGGTCGCGGCCGGCACCTACGCGTTCGCCTGCAGCACCAACAACAACCGCCCCTGCGGCGGCGCGCGGGGCATGTTCTGCAATCACATCCGGGCCCTGATCAACGAGGCGGTGCTTCAGTACGGCGCCGAGCGCGTCGCCCGCTATCTGAGGGTCGAGCTCGCGGACGGCGAGCTGAGCGGACAGACCATCGCCCACGCCATGGACACCACACGACCGGCGCAGGGAGACACCAAGGCCGCGGCGCCCGTCTTCAGCCGGTTCCTGCGCCACCTGGCCTATCTCGAACTCGCCCCGACCACCGCGCCGTTGCCGGAGATGCAGTGGTTCCCGCCGACCAGGGCGGTGGCGTGATGCGCGCGGACCTGCTCTCCGACCCCGTCGCCGGCCTCGACGAAGCGCTGGCGGCCGTCGACGCCTTCGACCAGGCTCTCGTCGCGGGCCTGCTCCGTCCGCAACCCGCCCAGGCCGCGGGTCTGACCGAGCTCGCGCACGCCGTCGCGGGGACACCACTGGCCGCCCGGGTCTCCGAGGCGGCGGCGAAGGCGGCGGCCGGAGCAGCGGGCGAAGACCACTTCGTCGCCCTCGCCGCCGCCCGCACCGCACTGCTCGGCTCCGTCCACGACGCACTGATGACCCGCGTCACCGAGGCGACCGGTCGCCCCCGCGGCGAGGAGACCGTCCCGGCAACCGGTGGGCGGCAGGCGGCGAACCTGCTCGCCGCCGCTCGGGCCTGGCTCTGCGATCTCGCACGCGCCGGATGGCAGGGCATCGACCACGAGGTGGTCTCCGGGGCGGCGCAGGTCGTCTCCGCGATGCTTCCGGACCCGTCCCTGCGCCGACCGGCGACGCTCCTCGACGGCTTCGCCGCCGAACTCGCGGCGTCCTGCCCGGGCTCCGCCCTCGAGAGGATCCCGGCGCGCCGCTGGGGCGACCTCTGGTCACGCGGGATGCTGCTGACGCTGCCCGGTGCCGCCGAGGCGCCCGCGCCGGGTACCGCCACCGGTCGCCTGCTGCCCCTGGGAGTCGACCTGCAGGAACACGCGACCGCGGCACAGGCCCAGGTCCACGCGGTGTTCGAACCCGCCGACGGCTCCGCGCCCGGCCTGGTGCGCGCCACCGTGTCGGTGCCGAAGCCCGACACGGTCGTCGGAGCCGGCCTCTGGCAGCTGCTGCGGCCGCACATGTCGCTTCTGGCAGCCGCCGGCGAAGGCCGCTCCATGGAGCTCAGCGACATGCCGGTCACCGCCGAGGGCGACCTGATCTGGAGCGACGAGCACGCCCGTCCGAGCGAGCCCGCCGACGCCTTCACCACCGCCCGCGTCGCCCTGCCCACCGCCACCGACCCGGCGACCGCACCGCTGGACCGGCACCCGACGCGCATCGCCGTCCCTGTGTTCCTGGAGGGCTACGCCGTCCAGAAGGAGGACGAGACGATGACGTTCACGGTCGCCGGGCACCCCCTCGCCGTCGACACCGACCGCGTTCCTACCGCCGGCCCGCTCACCCCCGAGGCCGTCGCGACGTCGAACGCCTGCATAGGGCTGCTCCGCTGGGACGCCGGCACGTATCGCGTCCAGCCTTTGGCCGTCGAGACGACCGTGCGGAAGAAGCCCGTCGCCCTCCACGCCGGGGCATGGGCCGGGGGCACGACCGACAAGGTCGGCGTCAAGGCCGAAAAGGCCGCCACCGACGCCGTGGCCATGCTGCGGGAGCGCGCCGGAAGGCTGCTGCGGAATTGACTTCTCCCCTTCCTGAAGGAGGGGGATTCTTACGGCTCGCGCCGTGAGGGTTTCTGCTTCGTCGCCGACTGCCTGTCCGGAGTACTCCGTTGAGGTCTTACGCCAGCTCCACAGACTGTCACCGCCAGCCCGGCGGCCAGAAGGTTGTGCGCCGCGTTCACGTCGCGGTCGTGGGTCATGCCGCAGTCGCACGTCCAGGTGCGGACGTGCAGCGGCATCGTGTCCTGCAGGGTGTTGCAGGCGGAGCACAGCCTGGAGGAGGGGAACCACCGGTCCACCACGATCACCTCGCGCCCGTACCACTGGGCTTTGTACTCCAGCATGCTCCTGAACTCGCTCCACGCCGCGTCGCTGATGGCGCGGGCCAGTTTCCCGTTTTTGACCATGTTGCGCACGGTCAGGTCCTCGATCACGATCGTTTGGTTTTCACGAACGAGTCGAGTGGTCAGCTTGTGCAGCGTGTCGCGGCGCCGGTCAGCGATCCGCGCATGGATCTTCGCGACCTTGAGCCGGGCCCTGGCTCGGTTCGCCGAGCCCTTCTCCTTCTTCGCCAGACGACGCTGTGCCTTGGCCAGAGCGGCACGGTCACGGCGCTCGTGCCGGGGGTTGGTGATCTTCTCCCCGGTCGAGAGGGTCAGAAGATGCTCCAGCCCGGCGTCGATGCCGACCGCATTCCCCCTCGCCGGGAGCGGCTTGACGCCGGGGTCGTCGCACAGCAGGGAGACGAACCAGCGTCCCGCCGCGTCCTGCGAGACGGTCACGGTGGACGGGGCCATGCCCTCGGGCAGCGGCCTCGACCACACGACGGCCAGCGGCTCGGTCATCTTCGCCAGTGTCAGCGCTCCGTCACGGAAGCGGAATGCGCTGGTGGTGTACTCCGCACTCCTGCGCGACTTCTTGCGCGACTTGAACCGCGGGTATTTCGCCCGCTTGCCGAAGAAATGGGTGAACGCCGTCTGCAGGTGCCGCAGCGCCTGCTGGAGGGGGACCGAGGACACCTCGTTGAGGTAGGCCAGCTCCTCGGTCTTCTTCCATGCCGTCAGCATCGCGGAGGTGGCGTTGTAGTTCACCCGCTCCTGACGGGTCACCCACGCCTGGGTGCGGGCTGCGAGCGCCAGGTTGTAGACCTTCCGCACGCACCCGAACGTGCGCGACAGCTCCGCTGCCTGCGCATCCGTCGGATAGAAGCGGTACCGATACGCCCGCTTCACGTGAGTGCTCACAGCTCACAAACTATCGCATCAACTTGCGGCAATCTGCGGAAAGTTGGTCGCGAACGACGATCCGCCCTGGCGGCGAATCGTCTTTCCCTGCACGGCTCCGCAGGAGTCCGTTTCCTCTCCGCCCTGAAGGGCGGAGTATCCACGGAGGGATCAGATGACCGACGCGACGACCTCACCCCACCCCGAAGCGGACCCCCACGACGCTCACGCCCCTCACGACAACCGTCGTCAGGTTCTGTACTGGCGGCTCCTCGCCCGGCTCTTCGACCACGAGGAGCAGGCGACGCTGGAGTCGGCGAGCCTCGCCGTCGTCGAGGACATCGGCCTGCCGTCCGCGTTGCTGGACCCGGGCGCCTCCGTCGACTCGATCGTGCAGCGCCATCCGGACCTGGCCGAGGAGTTCGACGGTCTGACGGTGCCCGAGGCTGACGACGAGGCCCGGGACCGGGCCGCCGAAGTGCGGCGCGCGGCAATGGTGTCGAAGGTGCTGCTCAACGTCTTCGCCGCCGGCTCCGGCACGGTCACCGCCGGACAGCTGGCGCGCTGGCAGTCCGACGCGGGCTGGCTGGAGCGCGCACTCGGCTGCAAGCCGGGCGAACTGCGCGGTGGCCGCGCCGGCGCGGGGTCCGGGGCAGGCGCCGCGGGACCCGGGGTCAGCCCGACCGGTACCGGCGGCCCGGGCACGACCCCCGACCTCAGTCGGCTGATTCCGGCGATCGGCCCGGAACTCGGCGCGATCGAGGCCGATCTCGTCAAGCGGATGCGCCTGCGCGAGGTGCTGGCCGATCCCAAGCTCGCCGCGCAGCTGACACCGAGCATGTCGCTGATCGAACAGCTGCTGCGGGACAAGAACAACCTCTCGGGTGTGGCTCTGGCCAACGCCAAGGCCCTGATCCGCCGATTCGTCGACGAGGTCGCCCAAGTACTGCGCACCCAGGTGGAGAAGACCTCGGTGGGCGCGCTGGACCGCTCGGTCCCGCCCAAGCGGGTGTTCCGCAACCTCGACCTCGACCGCACGATCTGGAAGAACCTCACCAACTGGAGCCCGGAGGAGGAGCGGCTGTACGTCGACCGCCTCTACTACCGGCACACCGCACGCAAGACGACGCCCCAACGGCTGATCGTCGTCGTGGACCAGTCGGGCTCGATGGTCGACTCGATGGTGAACTGCACCATCCTGGCATCCATATTCGCCGGACTGCCCAAGGTGGACGTCCACCTGATCGCGTACGACACCCAGGCGCTCGACCTCACCGCATGGGTGCACGACCCCTTCGAGACCCTGCTGCGCACCAACCTCGGGGGCGGCACCGACGGCACGGTCGCCATGGCCCTGGCCCAGCCGAAGATCGCCGAGCCCCGCAACACCGTCGTGGTGTGGATCTCCGACTTCTACGAATGGCGGTCCGAGCCGCTGTTCGACAGCATGGCCGCCATCCACCGCTCGGGAGCCAAGTTCATTCCGGTCGGCTCGGTGACCAGCTCCGGCCGCGGCAGCGTCAACCCGTGGTTCCGGGAGCGCTTCAAGGACCTCGGTACGCCGGTGCTCTCCGGCCACATCCGCAAGCTCGTCCACGAGCTCAAGACGTTCCTCGCCTAGGCGTCCCGCCCGCTCAGACACTCCTCGCTCATCTTTTCTCCGTTCAGAAAGGCCCCGTGATGTCCGACCTGTTGCGCGCCCCCGCCGAGATCAAGTTCGCCGAGGAACTGGACTGGCTGGAGTCCATCGACGACAACCCCAAGCCCTTCTCCTGGCGGCTGTCCCCGAAGATGGTCCGTCTGTTCATCCTGGGCTCCGAGCGTTCCGACGGCCTGGACCGGGAGATCTCGCAGAAGTGGTTCGGTGACCGCAGCTTCGTCGAACGCTCCATCGTCACGCTCGCCTCCGACCGCGGTCTGCTGCTCATCGGCGACCCCGGCACCGGCAAGAGCTGGCTGGCCGAGCTGCTGTCCGCCGCGATCTCCCGCAACTCCACGCTGGTGGTGCAGGGTACGGCCGGCACCACCGAGGACCACATCAAGTACTCCTGGAACGTGTCCATGGTCATCGCCAAGGGGCAGTCGCGGGAGTCGATGATCCCCTCGCCGATCATGACCGCGATGGAGACCGGTGCGATCGGCCGTTTCGAGGAACTCACCCGCTCCACCAGCGACGTCCAGGACGCGCTGATCTCGATCCTGTCCGAGAAGTACATCTCGGTCCCGGAGCTGGACAGCGACAACATCGTCTTCGCCCAGCCCGGGTTCTCGATCATCGCCACCGCCAACAGCCGTGACCGGGGCGTCAACGACCTGTCCTCGGCGCTCAAGCGCCGCTTCAACTTCGTACGCATCCCCGTGGTGACGAACAAGAAGAGCGAGGCGGAGATCGTCCGCTTCCGCACCGAGGAACTGCTGGGCCGTCACCAGATCGAGCTGGACGTGCCCCCGACCCTGCTCGACGTGCTGCTGCAGAGCTTCGCCGACCTGCGCGCCTCCGCGGCCGCGGCCGGCAGCGACGACGAGAAGCTGGAGTCCGCACTGTCCACCGCCGAGCAGATCGGCGTGCTCGAGGACGCGATCCTGCACAGCAACTTCTTCGGCGAACGCGCCCTGACCGCCCACACCCTGGCCTCCTCGCTCGTCGGGTCACTGGCCCGGCGCGAGCCCGAGGACCTGGCCATCCTCAACAAGTACCTGCACGGCGTGGTCGAGCCGCGCAGCAAGGAAGAGGGCGGATCCTGGCCGGAGTTCCTGGAGGGCGGCCGCGACGCGATCGCCACCCTGTCATGAGCGGCGCGCCCGAGAGCACGCGGGACGGGACCATGAGCGGCGCACACAAGAGCACGCACAAGACCACGCACGAGGGCACCTTCGAAGCGCTGCGCGCGCAGTTGCAGGGGGCCGCCGCGACGCTGGCCGACGGGCCCGACGCCCTGGAGGGCATCCTCCTCGGCATCGTCGAGGACGTCGACCGCGCGGTGCGCGAGCCCCTGGAGATCTTCCCCGTCTGCCACCACTCGCCCGCCTCGGCGCTGGCCATGGCACGCCGTCTGCGGGAGAAGCAGCCGAAGGTCGTGTACCTGGAGCTGTGTGAGGACATGGCGCCGCTGCTGACCGAACTGCGCAACTGCAGGCTCCCGGTGGCGGTCCAGGCCTTCGCGACCGAGATCGACGGCTTTCCGGCCGAGTGGTCCCCGCTGTCGGTGGTCGCACCGATCACCGAGGCCTCCGCCGAGTACCAGGCGATCGCCTACGCACTGGACACGCCGGGCGTCGAACTCGTCCTCGTCGACCGTTCCTCGGACCACGTCTTCCAGTGGGACGCACGCGGGACGCATACCGACGAGCCCGCCGACCCCGACGCCCCGCCCGTCGAGGAGGAGGCCGCGCTGCACGGCGACGCGGTCGGCGTGGAGATCGGCGACCTGCGCCCGCGCTTCGCCGAACTGGAGGAACACCTGCTGCGGCACGGCAGGGTGCGGCACTGGTCGGAGTGGTGGCACCAGTACGTCGAACTGCCGCTCGGCGACAGCGACCACGACACCTACCGCCAGGTGATGCTCCTGATCGGCAGCCTCTTCCGGCGCCTCGCACCCGGCGACCCGCACCGGGTGCGGGTGGACGAGGACCGCGAGCGCTACATGTGGACCAGGATGCGCGAGCACCTGACGGCGACCGGCACCGATCCCGACGACTGCCTGTATGTCTGCGGAGCCTTCCACGCGGCCAGCCGGGTCGAGGAGTTCGGCGTTCACGGCACCGACACCTTCGAGATCGCCCCGCGCAGCGCGACCAAGTGGCAGCACGGCCTGATCCCGTCCAGCCACGCGGCGATCGAGGCGCAGTTCGGCCTCGCCGCCGGTTCGGTGTCGATCGCCGCGACCGTCTGGGCGAAGAACGTCAGCCGCACCCGTGTGCAACCCTACCGCCTGGCGGGACAGGCGGGCGCGAAGAAGTCGAGGGCGAAGAAGACCGTGGCCGCGGCGGCTGCGGTACCGGCGCTCCCACCCGCGGACAAGCTGACCGGCTTCCTGCGGCGGCCGCCCGTCCTCGACCGGCTGGACGAGGACGAACTGCTCGGCTGGTCCGTGGAGATCGTGCGGGCAGCGCGCCGTAACGGCTACCTCGCCTCCACCGCCGACGCCATCGCCGTGTTCGAGACGTCGATCCTGCTGGCCGGGATGCGTGACCGGGCCAGGCCGACGCCGTACGACTTCCAGGACGCGGCCGTCACCTGCATCGAGAAGGACACCGTGCCGGGCCGGCGCGATGTACGCCGGCTCGTGGAGATCATGATGGGCGGCGACCGGGTCGGCCAGGTCGGCTACGACGCGCTGCCACCGCTGGCGCGCGACGTGCACGACCGGCTCGCGCCGCTGAACCTGAAACTCCAACAGCGGGGCGTGCAGAGGGCGTTGCTGAACATAGCCGCTCAGCCGGAACTGGAGCGTTGCTCCGACGTGCTGTGGATGCTCCGCCATCTGTTGCCCCAGGGTGCCGCGCGGCCGATCATGGGCGAGCGGACGCTGGGGGAGCGGTCGATCCAGGAGTCGTGGGACCTGGCGCTGGGCACCCACCAGCGGGCGCTCATCGAGCTCGGCTACGAGGGCGTCAGCATCGAACAGGTCCTTGAACAGCGTCTGCGGCGGACGGCGTACGGCCCGCAGGCCACCACGGCGACCGTACTGGGGACCGTCGAGGACGCGACGCTGTATCTGCGCAGCCGCCGCCTCACGGACGAACTGGGCACCCGAGCGCTGGAGGTGCTGGCGACCGAACGCAGCGTCGACGGCGCGCCGGAGGTGCTGCGCCGGGCGCGACGGCTGCTGGCGTACTACCGCACCAGCGAACCGACGCTGCCCCCATGGATCGAGTCCTTCGTCAAGACCGGGTACGCGCACTACTGCACCCTGCTGCCCACGGCGTTCACCGACGAGGACGCCACCGTCCGGCACGTGGCGGCGATGCTCGGCTTCCTGTTCAGCATGGAGAGCCTGGCGCTGTCGCTGGGCTGCGACCGTACCCAACTGGAGCTGGCCGTCGGCCAGTCGCATCCTGCGGACCCCTCGAAGACGGCGCTGCTGTGGGCGGCGCAGACACAGCTCGGGAACCTCTCCCGCGCCGACCTTCGCACGAGGTGCGACGAACTGCTCGGCAACCCTCTGGTGGTGCCCGCCTATCCGCGCTACCTCAGCGGCTTCGTACACGCCCTGGAGCCCGTCCCGGCCCTCACCGACTTCGTCGTGGAAGCGGTGTCTAACGCGTTCGGACGGCTGCCGGACCCGGTGCTCCTGCCCTGGCTGCCCACCCTGATCACCACTCTGCGTGCGAGCGGCACAGAGCTGGCCCCGCTGCTGATCCGGGAGGCCGGACGCATCTTCCCCGGCCGGCTGGCGGCGCTGGACGCGTGGGTGCCGCCGTGGCGAGCACAGTCGGAGCCGCAGGCGCCCTCGGCGGGCGGCGCTGACGACGGCCCCGGTGCCGTGCTGCTCGCCGCCCACCCCGCGACGTGCGACGCGGTGGCGAGTCTGCTGGGTTGCGACGGTACGTGGCGGACGGCGGCCCCCGTCTCGTCCGGGGCGGCGCTGCTCGGTCGTCATCCCGATACGGCGCTGGCATTGGAGGCGCTGCTGGCCGGCCCCTGACATCGGGCCCGAGAACGCTCGTCCACATTCCAACCGGGTGCTACTCGAGGCCGAAGCCCCCAGTAGGTGGGGCGAGTTGGAAGAGTCGTGCGGGGACGGCGTCGTCCTCGGCAAGGCTGTGACCAGGGAGGACACCGTCCGGGTGCGCCTGGACGTGGGCACGTCCGGACGTCGGCGTCGGCCCCGCGGCCGCCGCCAGGGGCAACTGCTGGGAGCGCGACGAAGCCCTCCGCGCCGACCTTGCCACGGCGGTGGCCGCCTCCGAAGCGGCTTGGGCACTCGATCACTGGTCTTGCTGGCTGGTGGCACCGTGCACGACGTCCGCGCCGACCGGTTCATCCTCTCCGGCGGGCCCCGCAACGGCCGGCCCGCCTGGTGGAACTGGACGGTCGCCGAGCACCTCGCCCACCAGGCGGCCGACGAGCCCGCCCCGGCTCACCACCCGGGCCAGGCCTGGCTGTTCGAGGCGCCCACGCCCGTCCAAGCCGACCAGCCCCCGAGTCCTCTCCCCTCTCCCTGTGGCCGCCGAAAGGCGGCCACAGGCATGCTCCAGCCCCGATTCCGGATGGCTGCGGAACCGAATTGACAGAAGCCCGCATTCCTTGGGGCAGTGAGCCGATTCCTGCAAAAGGCCGGGTCGGTGACCGTCACTCAGGACAGCCATACGATGCGATCGAGCCCGTGACCTGCGTTCATGAACCGTGACGGCTGGCCGAGGCGAAGAGGGACGGCCAGCTCCAACGCCCCGATTAATTGCGCACTTTGCCGATGACGGCTTTCAAGGCGGAGAAGAGGCACCGGCGTTGCTACTGTCACTCGCAACCCGCTGAGAGCCGGTGAATCAGCAAGGACGCGAAAGGGGCCAAGCGCCAGACGTTTGGTAGGCCGAGGAGCAAGGCCCCCTACGCACGCACGCGCAGTCTCGCATCTCCCGCCGCCCCCGTACACGTTTTGCGGGTTCGGCTCACCGGCACAGTGTGGTGCGACTGCGGAGAGTCATGACTCATCTTCTAGAAGTGATGTTCGAAGATCTGGGTGTATGGGGTCACGTGATCATGGCCCTCCTCTTCGCCGTCCTGGCCGAACGGATGGCGAAACTCCTGAACTTCGCACCCGTCCACCCTGCCCTGTTCATCGAGCGGATCAAGGCCGTCGACGTCACCAAGCCGCTGACCTTCTTCGCCCTCCAGGTAGTGGCCGTGTTCGTCGCCGTGGGTATCGCGAACGCCCTGGGGTGGCTGTGACGACCAACGAGAATCCGGTCAAGGGCGTCCGAGGCCGGCCCCGTAAGAATCCGCCTCCAGAGGCTGGCGAGGCCCGCAAGCTTTTCGTCCGGCTTTTGGACGAGCACATTCCGGCCGGGGAGACCCGCAAGTCGCTCTGCGAAGACAGCAAGCTGTCCCCGTCCGGCTGGTCGCGGTTCGCCACCGGCAGCAAGTCGGTGCCGTCATGGGCTGGCTTCTTCCGGCCGCTCACCCAGCACATGCGGAAGGTGCACGCGGCGAAATCGCCGGACTCGGACGACTTCCCGGACGAGGAGGTGTGGCAGGAGCTCCACGCTCAGGTCCTCGCGGAAGCCGGGCGGTCGCCCGAGGGTGGCAACGGTCGCAACGGCATGGGCGGGTCGATTCGCTCTGCCGCGCGTAAGACTGCCCGAGTCCTCGGCGACGTCGCGTCGTCTGCCGCGACCGCCGCGATGATCGCGGTAGTTGGCTTCGGCGGTATCGCCTTCGCGGTCTGGCGCGGTCTCTCGGGGTCCGGCAGCGGTTTCCCAGGGCCTGGCGGCGGCTTCCTGATGGGCGTCTTCCAGACCGTGGCCGCGCTGTACGCCGGTGGCCGCGCCCGCGATGTCACGCGGTGGCTCCTGGAGCGCGTGCCCCTGGGACTCCTCCCCGCACGACTCCGGATCGTCGTCGAGCGGCAGCGAGCGCTGCTCATGACGAAGCGTGACGACGAACCTACCCATCGGGACGGTGAGTGATATAGGTTCAAAGTGATCGGCCGTTCACGTAATGGTGCGGTCGGTCGCTGGCGCTGGTGGTGCAATCGCACCCCGGCACGCGGTTGAGTGCGGAATCAACCGCTTGAAGCGGAACCGGGCGGTGGCCTGCCGCTTCGACAAACTTGCGGTCCGCTTCGAGGCCACCGTCCTCGTTGCTGCAATCAACGAATGGCTGTGACCAGCCGATGGTCGCTGAACGGGACAGCCGGCTCTGGTGCTCACCTCCGTGATGCCTCGTAAGCCTCGCGGATGACCGCAGGGATGCGTCCACGATCATTTACCAGATAGCCGTTGGTGCGTGCCCAGAGGCGTATCGGCTCGTCTTCCGGACGGGGATCGAGCTTACGGGGTCTTGCAGACTTGCCGGGGCCTCTCCAGTCTCCCGAGGAGACCCCTTCCAGCCGGTCCGCTGCCTCTTGGAAGAAAGCGAACAACGAGGCGTATATGCCCTCCTCGGGACCGTAGGCTTCAGCCCACGTTCCGATGGTTCCGTTGAGCGTGTCCAGAAACGTCCCGTAGAGACCGTCGCGCTCCGCGGCGATTGGCACCCACTCACGACGCCAGAACGGATAGTTGAGGTCTGCGGACGGCCGCATTTCTTCCAAGCCCATCTGGCTGAGGTAGACCCGCTGAATATTCGTCAGGCCAAGAAGGAGATGGCCGCCGGGGATGGCTGCTACCTCGCACCCCAGCGTCACCAGACACGATTGGCCATCGGGTTGCCTGCCGGCATCGATGTCGTTCGCCAGCAGCCACTGCCACATCTCCCCTGGCAGCTTCAGACCCATGTGCAGTTCGGCTTCGCTAATGGCCGCATGGCTCCCCGGGCCGCCGAGCGCAGCGAGAGCTTCAGGGTCGTTCCGTTCAAGCCACGCGGTTACCCGGCCCCACGCCTCTCGTACGTCTCCTGCCTCGTGCATCGGAGTTTCGCTCACGTGTGATCTCCACCCAGGCAGGATGCGCACATCCGTGGAACACACCCACCCATATCGCTGGCTCGCAGGGAGCGTTGCCCGGTCTCCCGGACTGTGAAGTTGTCCTCTTGGCGAGGCGACGACCGCTGATGACCCATTGGAGAACCGTATGCGGGACCACTGACAGTGACTGACGCGGAACGCGTTTCTCCAGACCGTCTACGGCGCACACCTGGCCCCCGGAGCACGCCACCAACTTATAAAACGCTCCCTAGCCCAGGGTGAGCATCATTGCGTCGTAGAACGGCGCGTCCACCCTCGGGACTGCAGCGAGCTCAGCTGAGATCGCGAACCATGCAGTCGTACAGCGGTGCCCGACCCACGGGCGGGAGACGCCCACCTTTCGGTATCCCCATGCCTTGTACGCACTCCGGGCGGCCTCGGCTTCGGCCTCCGGCCGGACGGTCAGGGTCACTCGCCCGGCGTCCAGGTCCCCGATGAGCTGCGCGTGCAGCGCGGCGGCGACGCCGCCGCGTCGCCAGGCCTTGCGTACGGCCGGCTCGATGACGACGAACGTACGGCGGCCGTCCTCGCGGGTGTAGTCGTCGGGCAGGGTGACGTCCTGAAGGTTGCGCCACCAGCGAGTGTCTGGGGCCAGGTAGTAGCCGTACGTGAAGCCGACGACTTCCTGGTTTTCGGCGGCGAGGACGAGCCGCATGCCGACGCGGCGGGCGTGTACGGCGTAGTGGTCGATGAACTCGGCGACATCTGAGGGGCCCTCGTTGTACGGAGCGTCGGCGTAGACCTCCTCGTAGGCCGTCAGGAAGCGGTCGAGCTGCGCAGCCGAGTCCCATCCAAATTGCCTGATGGGGGTTCCCCCTAGTGGCCTGCAGGGGCCCGGACGGGGCCCGGGTGCCTGCAAGGGGCCGGAACGACCGGGAGAGATCAGGAAGGGCCTGAGTGTCGCCGTATAAACACATGGCCCTGGCCTGCGAAAAAGGGAAGCTTAAGGCAGGATCGGCAAGATCGCGGACGATCCTCAAAGGACTCATAATCCGTCGGCCGTGGGTTCGAGTCCCACCCGCCCCACCAGAAGCATGCCCTGACCTGCGAAACATCTTCCCGGGCAGTCGAAGTGTCAACTTTGGTTCAACGGAGGGAATCTGCTGCTCGCAGCTTCTCTCTTGGATCCGCTGGCGCCGCGTGATCGTTACATTCAAGGTCCTGACCTGCGGTGATGTGAACGATCGGGATTGCTGAGGGTTACCTGGTGGCTCTCTTTGTCCCATCAGAGCAAGATCAAGTGGCCCTACAGTGGCCCGGAGGGCGTGGAACGGTGTGGCGTAGGTTCCTTCCTTGCCTCGTTGGCTTTGGCCCCGACGCACGGAGCAGCTTTGAATCTGCTACTCACACGGACCGTCTGAGGTGTCAGGGCAGGGCGCGATACCACTGTCAGGGTCCTGACCTGTGGAGATGTGGGCGAGCTCGGGTGCTGGAAGTGCGCAGGCTCGTTTCGTGTCTCCGCTCGTGGGTGTGCCTTGGGGCTCCTTCCGGCTGGTGGGATCAGCGGCTGTGGCCGAACTCCTCGCGTATCTGGGGCGGGTCGCCCTGGCGGTGGGTAGCGTTCGGCTTCGTTGAACGCCTTCGAGGCCACATCGAGGACTTGGCTATCAGGGCTGACATGGTGACTTTGGGCGCGGTGCCGCCAAGCAAGCTGCTGCCGCCGCACCGCCGTGCCTTGGTGCCTTCCGGAGTCACGGCGTTGCGTTGTGGTTCACCGGGTGGTCGGGCTGTGGGCTGAGCTCTCGGCTAGGGGAGTTGAGGGGCGGCCGCAGATCGCGGTCGGCTCAGTTGCAGCACGAGCACCCGGGGGCGCAACCGCAGGGATCCGTCGTGCCGTCGGTCTCCTTGAGCGCCGTGAGGCCGGTGGGGGCGCAGCAGTCGTCGCCGCGCCAGGCCTCGCGGCCTTCCTTGACCGCGACGACGGCGATCACGAGGGCGGCGATGGGGTCGGCCCAGGTCCAGCCCAGCAGGGAGTTGGCGAGCAGGCCGACCAGGAGGACGGCCGAGAGGTAGGTGCAGAGCAGGGTCTGCTTGGAGTCGGCGACGGCGGAGGCGGAGCCTAGTTCGCGTCCGGCGCGGCGCTGGTCGGCGGACAGGAACGGCATGATCGCGAGGGAGAGGGCTGCCAGCGCGATCCCCGGCGTGGAGTGCTGCGCCTCTCCGGTTCCCGTCAGGGCGCGGACGGAGTCGATCGCGACGTACGCGGCGAGCGCGAAGAAGGACAACGCGATGATGCGCAGCGCGGTCTTCTCCCGGGCTTCGCGTACGTCGCGATCGGAGGCGGAGAACTGCCAGGCGACCGCCGCAGCGGAGGAAACCTCGATGACCGAGTCCAGGCCGAAGCCGACCAGCGCGGTGGAGGAGGCGACGGTGCCCGCCGTGATCGCGACGATCGCCTCGATGATGTTGTAGGTGATGGTGGCGGCGACCAGCAGGCGGATGCGACGAACCAGTTGGGCGCGGCGGTCCGGTGCCGGGCCGAGGGAGACCGACGTCGCCATCAGCAGCAGCCCTCCTCGTCGGCGTCGACGCAGGTGCGGTCGGCCTCGACGGCCAGGACGACACCGCGCAGGTCGTCCAGGGCGTGGCCGAGGCGGGCGTCCGCCAGCTCGTAACGCACGCGCCGCCCTTCCGGGACGGCGACGACGATGCCGCAGTCGCGCAGGCAGGCGAGGTGGTTCGACAGACGGGTGCGGGAGATCTCCAGCTGGTCGGCAAGTGCCGCCGGGTGCGCGGGCGCCTCCCGCAGAGCCAGAAGGATGCGGCACCGGATCGGGTCGGCGAGCGCACGGCCGAAGCGGGCCAGGGCGTCGATGTCGGAAGCGATGGTCAACACAAGCCCAACGATACATAGATTCCTGAATTCAGGGAATCGTGGATCGTGCGTCCTGTTTGTGTGGTGGCTGCTACCCCTCTCGGCGTCCGGGAGGGTGGCCGGACCTGCGGTCGGCGGATGCCGCACGTACCGGGAAAGGACGCGGACGATGAGGGCTCGATGTCGGTTCAGTGGTCGCCGGAGAAGATCTCCCGGACCTCGCGGGCGGCGAAGTAGACCAGCATGTAACCGGCCGCCGGGTCGGCCCACCATCAGCCGACGGCGGAATTGAGGACCAGGCCTAGCAGGGCGGCGGCGGCCAGCAGGCCGTCGATCAACGTGACGCGGCCCTTGGTCTTCAACACCGGTTTGTCGTGGACTTGGCTTCGCCGCAGTGGAGTTGCGCATCGATCTCGGTGGGACGGCCGTTTGGCCAGCTCCTGGCAAGACACGCCATGCCCGCTGCCGACCAGGCCCTGACGGCTCCCCTTCGGACGACTGGTCGTCTGGTCGGTCGGAGGTTTGGCTCTCCGCTCCTCGGCCAGAGACCACGCGGCTCGCGGAGCTGCGCCGGGGCCGTCTCCCTCGCTGCTTCCGCTTGGAAGCCTGGACAGATCGCCCGTCTACTATGGCCTTACGTATTTGGCGGTGAAAGGGAGTCGGGGCCATGCGGCGGCTGGGGGATCTCGAGGCGGAGATCATGGATCGCCTCTGGACGTGGGACCGTCCAGCGACGGTGCGTGAGGTTGTCGACGATATCAACAAGACCCGTCCCGTCGCCTACACCACCGTGATGACCGTCACCAACATCCTCTACAGCAAGGGCTGGCTGCTGCGCGGCAAGCAGGGTCGGGCCTGGTTGTACACGCCGGTCCGCAGCCGCGAGGCGTACGCCGCCGCGTTGATGGAGGATGGCCTGGGGGAGAGCAAGGATCGCTCTGCTGCGCTGGTCCACTTCGTCGAGAACATGTCCGAGGACGAGGTGGCGGCTCTTCGCACGGCCCTGCGGAACGTGGGACGACAGGCGGAGGCGTGAACGCGGCTCCCGTCCTGGTCGGCTACACGGCGGCCGTGGGTTTCGCCGCTCCGTATCTGCTCCTGCGCTCCCGCTGGCCGCACCGGGCCCCGGCCCTGGCGGCGGCGGTGTGGCACGCCCTGGTGGTCGCGTTCTCGATCGGTGCCGCGCTCGCCGCATACAACCTGGCCATGCCGGCCCATCACTTGCAGGCAGGTCTGTCGGGCTTCCTCCATTTTTGCGGACTGCAGGTCGGCCCGGGTGCCGCCGCGGGTGAGCCCGCACCCCAATCGGCGGCCTGGCTCGCCTTTGTCCTGCCCGCCGCGATCGGGATCACCCTGGTTGCGAGCTTCACCTTCCACGTCGTACGAGCTTGTCGGGCGCGGGCCCGGCACCGCGAGGTTGTGGACTTGGTGGGGCACCGCTCCGCCAGGTTGCGCGCCACGATTCTGCCGTACGGCATCCCCGCTGCGTACTGCCTGCCCGGCCGCCGCCCCCGGATCGTGATCAGCGACGCCGCCGTGCGTGAACTCACGGCGGAACAGCTCGACGCCGTACTGGAACACGAACAGGGCCACATCGCAGGGCGCCACCACCTGGCCCTGGCCGCCGCGGAGGCGTTCCACTCGGTGTTCCGCCGACTGCCGTTGGCCCGTCATGCCCGGGAACAGACGGCGCTCCTGCTGGAGATGGTCGCCGATGACCGCGCTCTGCGCAGCCACTCCAGTGAGGTACTGGCCACGGCGATGTACGAGATGGCGGCGGCCCGTACCCCGAAGGGTGCGTTCGCGGCGGGCAGTCACACGGTCCTGATCCGCCTGGAGCGAGTCCTCGGCCCGCGCAGGGCCCCTCACCCCGCTTTCTGGGGTTCCGTGGCCACCCTGGCTGCGGCGGTTCCGCTGCTGCCGCTACTGGTCGCCTGCCCGCCCGGCCTCGGCTGACGACACCGGACAAGGCGGCGGTGACTCAGACTTACTTGCGACCCCATCGTGTTACCAGCACCGACGGTGGCAACCGCTCATGGCCGTGCCCGGGGGACAGGCCCAGGCGCTGACTGATGTCGACGCCGATCACGTCCTTGCTGCGACGTGAACGGGCGTGTGCGAGTCATGCGACGGAGGCAGGACCTTCGCCGAACTGGCGCCGCTTGCTTCCTGAGTTCCCCGCCGGGGTGAGGGGGCATCTGCGAGCGTCCCCCCGGGCGCCGCGGTTGGTCAAGGCTTCACCATGTGGTGCCGGTGGCTGAGCGGACGGGAGTTACCCAACGTACTAAGGGGGTAAGTAGAACGTCCGTCGAAGGGAAACTCCGTGATCCAGCAACGCATTGTCCTCCTCTCGGCCGCAGGGCTCGCCTCGGCGCTCCTCCTGGCGGCGTGCGGCAGCTCGACGGAAAAGACCTCCACCGGTACGAGCCCCGGCAGCGTCGCTCCGGTCGCCACGGCCGCCTCGCAATCCGCGACCCCCGCACCGACCGGCAGCAGTGACTCCGGCAGTGGGCACATGGCCACGACCACCATGCTCATGGCCAAGGCGATGGGCGGCATGGGCAGCGTGGTGACCGACGACAAGGGGATGACCCTCTACCGCTACGACATGGACCAGGCGAATCCGTCCAAGTGGACGTGCGCCGGTGAGTGTACGAAGACGTGGATGCCCGTCATGGTGGAGGACTCCGTGCAGACCACAGGGGTTGAGAAGAGTCTCCTCGGCACGGTCCACCGGGACGGCATGAAGCAGCTCACCCTCGGCGGCTGGCCGCTGTACCGGTACATGGGCGACACGACGGCCGGACAGATGAACGGCCAGGCCAAGGACAAGATGTGGTACGCCGTCACCCCGTCCGGCAAGAAGTCCACCATGTCGGGCTGAGCCCAGACGCACGGTCGTGGGGGCACCGAAGAGCGGCGTGGATGACGCTGCGCGGCACGGTCTGTTCGGGCGCAGCCGAACTGACATGGCGGCACGACGGCAAGGCCATCGCGATCTGGGACTTCAGCATCGGCCTCGACTGACATCGCGGCCACCGCAGGGCCGGCTCGTCCCCTCCGCCGGGTCGCCGCCCTGGGGCCGCGGCCCACTCACGTCCAGGCACCCGGCTTGTCCGGAGACGGCCGCCGCCGAGGACCGCGTGGTCCGGCCGGGTCAGCTCAGTGCCTGGACTGCGTAGCGGACGCCGATACCGAGAGGGAATGCCGAGCAGGAGACGGAGTGCGGTTACGGGCAGCCGGGGCTGGAGGCGGGCGCCGAGGCAGCCGCCCACCAGTCCTCCCAGCCCGTCCGTGAGACCAAGAAGCCAATGCGGAGCGATGTCGCCCGTGGTGGTCATGGCCAGCACGGCGTAGGCGCCTGCGTCTACAACAGGCGTGACAAAGGTGGAGGCCGGAGCGGCAGGCGCGACCGCAGCTATCGGCACTCCGGGGCCCACCAGCATCGGGCCGAGCAGGGAGCCGCCGCCGATCCCGTAGATTCCCCCGGTGACCCCGACGGCTGCGGCCGGCGCGACGGTGGCACGGGACGAGGACTGGGCGGCAGCGGGGTGGATACGGGCCGGGCGCACCGTGCACCAGCACAGCCAGCGGCGACAGCAGAACGCCGATGAACAGACGGAACACGCGCGGGCCAGGGACGGCGAACACCCGGATCACCGTGCCCAGGACCACCACCGGCACGGTGCCAGCGATCAGCAGGCGGGCCGGCGGCCCGCCCAGCCGTCCCGCCTTGTGGCAACGCGGCAGGGCACCGGGGCCGGCAACGACGTTGAACAGCAGGTTCGTCGGAGTCACCGCTGGACTGGGCACCTCTAGGATGCTGACCTGCACGGGCAGCAGGAACACAGCGCCGGAAACGCCCGCCGGCGCAGTGGCCACCGATTGCAGCAACCCGGCGGTGAAGGCGAACAGCACGGTCGACCACGTCGCCACAGGCTCCCTCCGAGGCTCGTTGCCCCAGTATCGGGACCGGGCCCGGCCGGCGCGGTCAACCCGTTCCTCGGCAATGCCGAGGAACGGCAACGCGACCGGTGGGCCCGTCCAGGTGGCACGAGGAGAACGTCAGGCCTTGTAGGCCACGTTCGCCATCATTCCGGCCTCGCCGTGGTAGGCGTTGTGGCAGTGCATCATCCACTGGCCCGGGTTGTCGGCGTTGAGGAACACGGACACCGTCTTCTTGGGCAGCACGATCGTGGTGTCCTTGCGCGGCCCGGAGGTTCCGAGCTGGTACGTGTGGCCGTGCAGGTGCATCGGGTGCCACATCTCGGTCGTGTTGACGAAGTCGAGCCGTACCCGCTGGCCCTCCTCGATGACGATCGGGTGCGCCTCGGGATTCTTCATGTCGAACGGCGTGCCGTTGATGGCCCAGTTGTACTTCATCATGTTGCCGGTCAGCTTGATCTGGTGCGTGACGTCGGTCTTCGAGGACTTGAGACGCACATCGTCGGCGGCCCGCAGCTGGGACGCCGTCATGATCATGCCGTCGAGTTCCCGCGGACGGACGGATGCCTTGGGTGCGCTTCCGGAGCCTGTGCGCATCAGGGCCAGGCCGTTGGCGTTCTTGCCCTCGGCCAGGGCGGCGAGCGGGAAGACGCCGTCGCCGAGGGTGACGAGGACGTCGTAGCGTTCGCCCATGCCGACCAGCAGGGCGTCCACTTCCTGGTGCTGGACGGGGAAGCCGTCGGTGTGGGTGATGGTCAGTTTGTGGCCGCCGAGGGCGACCCGGTAGGCGGTGTCCGAGCCGGCGTTGATGATGCGCAGCCGTACCTTCTTGCCGGGCTTGCCGGTGTAGACATCCGGGTCGGTGGCCACGCGGCCGTTGATCAGGTGGTGCGGGTATTTCACGTCACCGGCGTCGCCGCCGAGCAGGCTGCTGGTGGCGCCCATGAGCATGAACTTCTTGGACATGCCGCCGGAGGAGGCGGAGGCCGAGGCGGAACCGCCCATGTCCATCCCGCCCATGTCACCCATGCTGTCCGAACTGCTGGGGCTCGGGCTGCTGCTCATGTCCATGCCGCTCATGTCGGCCATGCCCAGCTTGAGCTCGGAGAAGACCTCGTTGGGGGTGCCGGTGACGCCATCGACCCAATCGTCGAGAAGGACGACCCACTCGTCGTCGTACGACAGGGGCTCCTTGGGGTCCTCGACGATCAGCGGGGCGTACAGGCCACGGTCGAGCTGGACGCCGACATGGGGGTGGAAGAAGTACGTACCCGGGGCGTCGGCGATGAACCTGTAGGTGAAGGTGGATCCGGCCCGGACCGCGGTCTGTGTGGCCGGGGGCACGCCGTCCATGTCGTTGCGCAGGGCGATGCCGTGCCAGTGGATCGACGTGGCCGTCTTGTTCGGGAGCTGGTTGGACAGCTCGGCTATCAGAGTGTCGCCGACGGAGAGGCGTACCTCCTTGCCCGGCGTACGGCCGTCGAAGGCCCAGGTCTTGGGCATGACGCCGCCGCCCAGGTCGATCATCGCGGGTGACGCGGTCAGGGTGAGCTTCCGCTGCCGTCCACTGCTCGTGCGCTTCTTCTCGGCGGCGGCGACCGCCGAGGCGGTCGGGCTGACCAGGGCGTTGCCGCTGCCGCTGCCGGATCCGGTGTTACCGGAGCCGCCATTGCAGGCGGCGAGGGCGCCGGTTCCGGCGGCTCCGAGCCCGGCGAGCAGGACGGAGCGGCGGTTGATGCTGTTCATGACGTGGTGTCCTCTGTGTCGTAACTGCCGATGTGGTCGCGGAGGGACGGCACATCGCGCGCCGTCCGGCGCGGCCTAAATGCGCAGTTGAGAGAGGACGGACAGATCGGGCGGAGCTCTGCTCGCCACGGAGCCCGGTGCGCGTCGGGACAAGGCCCTCAGGAGATCGGCCGAGGCGTCGAACGCGCTCTGCCCCGGTATGGCGAGATGCACGGTGGTGACGCTCGCCGAGCTGCAGTGCTGCATGCCTGGCGTGGCGCATCCGCCGTCGTTGAGATTGTGTGTGGATGCGTCCGAGACGGACGACGCCGTGCCGTCCGGCAGCACGTGAGCGTCATGGGCTGCGCCCGGCATGGCCGCGTGGGCCGTGGCCGGCATCGGCGAGTCGGTCATCCCGGATATCTCATGGTGAACGAGCACGGCCAGCGCGACGCACAGGGTGAGGAGCACCCCGTACGCCCAGCGAACGGCTGAACCGCCGCTGCGCGCTGTCCGTATCCCCATGAGCTCCACCTTCACCGTGTGCACCGCGAGCCGGAGTCGCTATCTTACCCCCCGGGGGTACTGGCCTTCGTGTCGCAGGTGCTGCGTGGACTCGCCCGTAGGGGCATGTGAAGCAGGGAACCACGAAGGGCCGCCGATCGTCTACGAATAACCTTAGGTTATTAGGGAATGAAGAGGGGGTCCCATGCGACAGCGCCCGACACCACGGCCCGTCCGCCGGATTGTGCAACCGCTCGCGCTTGCCGCGTCCGCCGTCGTTGTCCTCGCCGCGTGCAGCACCGGCGGCAAGTCGAACAGCGGCACGAACGCGTCAGCGGACGACGGCAAGAACGCCGGACCGGCCGCGATAGCCGTGGAGCCCGGCGACGCGAACGCCAGGGTGCCGGTCAGCCAGAAGGTGACGGTGCGCGCCCGGGGCGGCTCCCTGTCGTCCGTCGAGGTCGGCTCGCCCGGCCCGGGCACACTCTCCGGCACTTGGTCGAAGGGCAAGTCCGTGTGGACCTCCACGACCCCACTCGCCCCTGGCGCCACGTACACGGTGAAAGCCAACGGCAAGACGTCCGGCGGGGCGGCCCTCAACAAGACCGCCTCCTTCACCACCGAGGCGGCGAAGGACACCTTCGTCGGCGAGTACTACCCCGACAAGGGTGCGAAGGTCGGCGTCGCGATGCCGGTGTCGATCACCTTCAACAAGCCGATCCGCGACAAGGCGGTGGTGGAGCGGAAACTCAAGGTCACCGCTTCACCCGCGGTCGCGGGCGCCTGGAGCTGGATGAAGGACCGCAACGGCAAGGATCGCATCGACTTCCGGCCTGAGAAGTACTGGAAGTCCGGCACCGCCGTCACCCTGACCATGGACCTCGCGGGCGTGGACGCGGGCGGCGGCGTGTATGGCACCCAGCAGCGCGTCGTGACCTTCACCATCGGCGACGCCGTGACCAGCACCGTCGACGTCGGCAAGAAGACCATGACGGTGGCGAAGAACGGCAGGACGCTCCGAACTCTGAAGATCTCGTCCGGCAAGAAGGGCTTCGAGACCTGGAACGGCACCATGGTCGTGCTGAGCAAGGTGCCGACGATCCGCATGAACTCCCGGACGGTCGGCATCTTCGGCCCCGAGGCGTACAACCTCGGCTCGGTGAAGTGGGACGTGCAACTCACCACGTCCGGCACGTATGTGCATGCGGCGCCGTGGAACGCGGGCAAGTTCGGCGTGGTCAACGGCAGTCACGGGTGTATCGGCATGAGTACGAGTGACGCCAACCGGTTCTACGACCAGGTCCACCTCGGCGACCCGGTCACCGTGGTCAACTCCGTCGACACCGTGGCGGTCAACAACGGCTACGGCGACTGGAACGTCGACTGGGCCACCTGGAGGAAGGGCAGCGCCCTGGACTGACACGCCGGTTTCGATGCGCCCGCTCCGGCGTTCACTCTCCTCGGACTCGGAGGTGTGGCCGGGTCCATATGAACAGAGCCACAGCTAGGGAATACCCCCAGGGGGTATATGGTTGGCATGGCAGGAGGGGACGGGGAACGATGCCGTCCCGGAAAGCTGCACACGTGTCTACACCCTGAGGAAGAAGCCATGACCACCGAGACGAACTCCGGTTCCTGCGGCTCCGGCGCCGGTGCCACGGTCGACGTCCGCGGCGTCGGCATCACTACCGTCTACCAGGTGTCCGGCATGACCTGCGGCCACTGCGAGAACGCCGTCTCCCAGGAGATCTCGGCGCTGGACGACGTCACCGCGGTCACCGCCGTCGCCAAGACCGGCGAGGTGACCGTCACATCCACCGCCGCGCTCGACGAAGAGGCCGTCCGCGCCGCTGTCGACGAGGCCGGCTACGAGCTCGTCGGCCGAGCCTGACGACTCCGTCGGGGCCTCACCCCCCGGCAACGCGAGTTCCCTCCCAGAGCCGTGGCATACCGCTCCGCTGATACGGACGCCGTACGTCCTGGCTTACCCAGGAGAAACGCCCATGACCAGCACCGCTCCCGAAAAGGCAGTCCCCGAAACGGCGCCCGCGCCCGCCCACGCGGTCGAACTCTCCATCGGCGGTATGACCTGCGCCTCGTGCGCCGCCCGCATCGAGAAGAAGCTCAACCGCCTGGACGGCGTCACTGCGACCGTCAACTTCGCTACCGAGAAGGCGAAGGTCTCGTACCCGGCGGCCGTCGACATCGCCGACCTCATCGCCACCGTCGAGAAGACCGGCTACACCGCCGAGGAGCCGCCCCCGCCAGCCTCCACCACCGCCGACGTGCGCGAGGGCGAGGCCGCCCCGTCCGTCGCGGACGGGGAGCCGCTGTCCCTGCGGCAGCGCCTCTACGTGTCACTCGTGCTCACCGCGCCCGTCGTCCTGATGGCGATGGTGCCGTCCTTGCAGTTCGACAACTGGCAGTGGCTGTCGCTGACGCTCGCCGCACCGGTCGTGGTCTGGGGCGCCTTCCCCTTCCACAAGGCCGCCTGGACGAACGCCCGGCACGGCGCCGCGACCATGGACACGTTGGTGTCGATCGGCACGCTCGCCGCGTTCGGCTGGTCGCTGTGGGCACTGTTCTTCGGGCACGCCGGGATGCCGGGCATGCGGCACGCCTTCGAGCTCACCGTCTCCCGTACGGACGGCTCCTCCTCCATCTACCTGGAGGCCGCTGCCGGGGTGACCGCCTTCATCCTCGCCGGGCGTTACCTGGAGGCGAAGTCCAAGCGCAAGGCGGGTGCGGCGCTGCGGGCGCTGCTGGAGCTGGGCGCCAAGGACGTCGCGGTGCTGCGGGGCGGCAAGGAAGTACGCCTCCCTGTCGCCGAGTTGACTGTCGGTGACCGCTTCGTCGTACGACCCGGCGAGAAGGTCGCGACCGACGGAACCGTCGTCGAGGGCGCCTCGGCGGTCGACGCCTCCATGCTGACCGGCGAGTCCCTGCCGGTGGACGTGACGGTCGGCGACGCCGTGACCGGGGCGACCGTGAACGCGGGCGGTCGGCTCATCGTCGAGGCGACCCGCGTCGGTTCGGACACGCAGCTCGGGCGGATGGCGAGGCTGGTGGAGGACGCCCAGAACGGCAAGGCCGAGGTGCAGCGCCTCGCCGACCGGATCTCGGCCGTCTTTGTTCCCGTCGTCATCCTCATCGCGTTCGGCACCCTGCTGACCTGGCTGCTTGTGACCGGTGACGTCACTTCTGCGTTCACGGCCGCGGTCGCGGTGCTGATTATCGCCTGCCCCTGCGCGCTCGGTCTGGCCACGCCGACCGCCCTCATGGTCGGCACGGGCCGGGGCGCCCAGCTCGGCATCCTCATCAAGGGCCCCGAGGTACTGGAGTCCACGCACCGTGTCGACGCCGTCGTCCTGGACAAGACCGGAACGGTGACCACGGGCCGGATGCGCATTCAGGACGTCTTCACCGCACCGGGCGTGGACGAGAACGAACTGCTGAAGCTGGCGGGCGCGTTGGAGCACGCCTCTGAGCACCCCATCGCGCAGGCGATCGCGGCTGGCGCCGTCGAGCGGGCCGGAAGCCTTCCCGTGCCGGAGAACTTCGAGAACAACGCCGGGCTCGGCGTGCAGGGAGTGGTGGACGGTCACGCTGTGCTCGTCGGCCGCGAGAGGCTCCTCAAGGAGTGGGTCATCGAGCTGCCCCGGGAGCTGGCCGAGGCCAAGGCCGCAGCGGAGGCCGAGGGGCGTACGGCCGTCGCCGTCGCCTGGGACGGTGAGGCGCGCGGTGTTCTCACGGTCGCCGACGCGATTAAGGAGACGAGCGCCGAGGCGGTGGCCGATCTGCGCAGGCTCGGTCTTAAGCCCGTCCTGCTGACCGGCGACAACCAGCTCGTAGCCGAGTCCGTGGGCAGGTCCGTCGGCATTGACGAGGTGATCGCCGAAGTCCTGCCCGAGGACAAGGTGAGCGTGGTCAAGCGGCTGCAGGACGAGGGCCGTACGGTCGCGATGGTCGGCGACGGCGTCAACGACGCGGCCGCGCTCGCCACCGCCGACCTGGGTCTTGCCATGGGAACCGGCACCGACGCGGCCATAGAGGCCGGCGACCTGACCCTCGTACGCGGCGACCTTCGCGTCGCCGCCGACGCGATCCGCCTTTCCCGCAGGACCCTCGCCACCATCAAGGGCAACCTCTTCTGGGCCTTCGGCTACAACGTCGCAGCCCTGCCGCTGGCCGCCTTCGGGATGCTCAACCCGATGATCGCGGGCGCCGCGATGGCCTTCTCCTCGGTCTTCGTCGTGACCAACAGCCTGCGACTGCGGTCCTTCAAGTAGGTGTGCAGACAGAGAAGTTGATCGAGGCGCCCGGGCGGACAGACCGGGCGCCTCGTGCACGCGCTGCTCCAGGTCATCGTCGCTGCACGGTATCCGGCACATGGACGCCTGGGCGTTGGATTTCTACGGCGCTGTGCAGATGACAGAAGCCCTGCTCGGGGGCCGGGTGCAGGGCCAGCCGGTGGTGGTACAGGTCGGCCAGCAGCTGCGGGACCTCGTGGTAGCAGAACACCGAGGCGGCCGCGCCTGCGATGCGCGGGGTGTCCAGGAACAGCGGCAGTTCGGCCAGGAAGTACCGCACCGCGCCCCGCAGCTGTTCTTGCGTGGGCTGCCGGCCGGGCGGCAGTCGGCGTTTCAGCACCCAGGCCGAGGCGCTCAGGCACGCCTGGGCAAAGCCGGTGTCCTTGCGGAAGCGGTGCTCCTCATGTGCCGTGAGTTCCTCGTAGGCGGGGTTCGAGGCGAGCGCCTGGCCGTCGAGGAGGTAGGGGCCGGGGTCGAGTACGCCGTTGTCGGCAAGGGCTTTGGTGATCTTGTTGCGGACGTACTGGCCCTGGCGGCGGGCCTTCCAGGCGGCCTTCTCCGGCGGATAGCCGAGTGCTTCCAGGGTGTGGGCGGCCGCGGTGTCGGGGACGAAGAAGTGCACGTCCGTGAAGGTGGACAGCCCCCAGCAGACCAGGTCGGCGATCCGTTGGGCGGAGAAGTGGCTGTTGAACGGGCTGATCCCGAGGCACGCGTGGGCGCGGCCCGCGAAGGCGGTCCGACATTGGGCGGTGAGCGGCTCTGCGCGGATCAGGTCGACAGGCTCGGTGGACACGGACTCGGAGGGCATGGCGGACTCCGGTTGGACGAGGAGAGGGGCGTGTCGGTGTACGGCACCGGGCGGACGTGCCGGCTCAGTTCAGCAGCCGAACGCAGGCACTCTGACGGCGGTCCGTGGGGTGGTGAGACTGAGGCGTGTGCCTCTCTCTACGTACGGATCACGCACAGCTCATAGGAGCCCTCGGAGCCCAGAGCACGCTCCCAGCCCGGAGAGGCATCGAGCGACACCGTCGTGGGCGGGGTCCACAGCGGCAGGTCACGGTCGACGCCAGGCACAGGGGTGCGCGGGGCGGGCTCGGCGCGGGAGGCGGGGCACCGGTCGTGGTCGGACATGCACGAGTGCTCGCCGGTGGACGACGTGTCCCCGGGGGACGCGACCACCACGGTGGCCTCGGCCGAACGGCCCGCGCACGGCTCCGTCATGGCTGTTCCGGCAGCGGATCCGACGCCGGAGGCGCAGCCCAGGAGCGCGAGTACCAGCAGCAGTACGCCGACCGCGCGGGGGGCGCCCACGCGTGCACGGTCGCGGGGGAGACGCTGCTGGCGCATGAGGCAGTGATGCACCACTTCGTGGGCCAGGGCCAGCGGCACCGCCGAGAGGTCACCCGGATGGCGGACGGTGCGGCGCGCGGAAGCGCACAACGTTTCCCCGCCACGGGATGCCGATGCGACTCCGACCCGTGCCGAGGCCCTCCGGCGTCGGCGTTGCGGGGCTCACAGCGCCAGCTGGTAGCCCGCGACCCAGTAGCGCAGCAGCCCGGTCAGATACGTCCACGCGCCACTGACCTGCAGAACGCCGACGACCACCAGCATCGCGCCGCCGAAGCGCATCACGCCCCGCGCGTTGCGGCGAGCGAAACCGAAGGCACGCAGGGCACGGCGGAAGCCGAGGGCGGCTACGAGGAAGGGCAGGCCCAGGCCGACGCTGTAGACGAAGGCCAGCAGGGCGCCGCGGCCCGCGCTGCCGGTGTTGAAGGACAGGCTCATCACGGCGGCGAGCGTGGGGCCGATGCACGGGGTCCAGCCGAGGCCGAACATCACCCCGAGAAGCGGGGCCCCGGCCAGGCCCGCCCGTGGGTGGTAGCTGATGCGGAAGGTACGTCCGGCGAAAGGGATGCGCTCGAAGGCGCCCAGGAAGAGTAGTCCCAGCAGGATCGTCAGCGCGCCCAGGATCCGAGTGATCAGGTCCTGGTATTCGAACAGCGTGTTGCCGACATAGCCGAGCGCGGCACCGTAGCTCGCGAAGAGGGCGGAGAAGCCGAGGATGAACAGCGCCGTCCCGGCGACCATCCGACCCCGACTTTCGCGCCCCGCCTGCACGTCGGCCGCCGACATGCCGGTGGCGTACGAGACGTAGCCGGGCACTAGTGGCAGGCAGCAGGGCGAGAAGAACGAGACCGCGCCCGCGAGGAGCGCGAGTGGCGCCGCCAACAGCAGCGGGCCGCTGGCGACGAGCTCGGATATGCCTTGACTCACGGACGGCCTCCAGGGCAGGGGGTAGGGGACGCGGCGCCATGTCGGGCGGCCCGAGCGAGCGTATTCCTAACCTACTAAGGTGAATCATTGAGGGTGTCCGCTCCGCCATCACCGAGGAGGACATCATGGTCAAAGCGGTGTCTCATCCGTTCTTCGCCCGCATCTACCCGCGCATCATCGCCTTCACCGAGGCGCACGGCTCGATCGAGCACCGCCAGGAGCTGCTGGCGGGTGTGCACGGTCGGGTGGTCGAGATCGGAGCCGGGACGGGGGCGAACTTCCGGCACTATCCGCCCGAGGTGACGCAGGTGGTGGCGGTGGAGCCGGAACCGAGACTCCGGGCTCTCGCAGATAAAGCCACGACGGAGACGCCCGTGTCGGTGGAGGTGGCGGCGAGCCGGGCGGAGAAGCTGCCGTCGGAGGACGACGGTTTCGACGTGGCGGTGTTCTCACTGGTGCTCTGCACCTTCGCGGACGTGCCGGGCGCCCTCGCCCGAGGCGAGGCGGGTGCTGAAACCGGGCGGGAAGCTGCTCTTCTACGAGCATGTGGGCTCCGAGCGGCCCGGCTTCCGCCGGGTGCAGAAGTCGCTGGCCCTGCCGTGGCGGCTCATCGGTGGCGGCTGCCACCTCACCCATGACACCGAACGCGCCATCCAGGAGGCGGGCTTCACCGTCGAGGACATCCGCCGCTTCTACTTCCTGATCAACGGCCGAGCCAACCCCGCATCCCCGTCGATCATCGGTACCGCCCGCCCGACCACCTAGGCCGCTTAGGATGTCCGGAGAACATTCCGATCGGGGAGGAGGGCCATGACGCAGTTCGGCGAGCTGGAAGCCGCGATCATGGACGCGGTGTGGTCCGCGGGCAAACCGTTGCGCGTCCGCGAGGTTCTCGAGCGCCTGGACCGGGACCCGGAGCCCGCGTACAACACCGTCCACACCGTCACCGAGATCCTCTACCGCAAGGGTTGGCTGGCGAAGGAGAAGGACGGCCGGGCCTACAAGTACGGAGCCACCCAGAGCCGTGAGGAGTACGTCGCCGGGCTGATGGGGGAGGCGCTGTCCGTGGCCGACGACCGCACCGCGACGCTGGCCCGCTTCGTGCAGCAGATGCAGCCCGGCGAGGCCGAGGAACTGCACCGGCTGCTCGGACAGGCCGTGGCCCGGGAAGCGGGGGAGGCGTCCTCGTGATCGTCGCCGCCGTCCTCTTCACCTACGCCGTGCTGTTGTGCACTTTGGCGCCCCGGCTGTTGCGCGGGGCCTGCTGGGCTGAGCGGGCACCCCGGCTGGGCATCGTGGTCTGGCAGGTGCTGGGCGCCTCGGCGCTCACATCCGCCATCTTGGCCGGGCTCGCGCTGACCGTGCCGACCGTCAGGGTCAGTGCCGATCTCGCGCAGCTGCTCCAGGCGTGCGTGATGGCGCTGACCGCGCAGTACGCCTCGCCGGGCGGCGCCGCCGCCGGGGCCGCGGGGGCCGTGCTCGCGCTCGCGGTGCTGGGGCGGGTGACCTGGTGTGCGGGCACGGCTCTCCTGCGCATCGGCCGGGAGCGTCGGGAGCACCGCGAGGTCCTCGACATGGTCGGTCGCGCCGATCCCGTACGCGGTGTCGTCGTCCTCGACCATGAAGAACCCGCCGCTTACTGCCTGCCCGGCCGCCACCGCCGCACAGTGATCACCACGGGCGCTCTGCACGCCCTGGACGACGAACAGCTCACCGCCGTCCTGGCCCACGAACGCGCCCACCAGGCCGAACGCCACGACGCCGTACTGGCCTGGACGCAGGCCCTGGCCCGAGCCTTTCCCCGCGTTCCGCTGTTCCGTACGGCCGAGGCGGAGATCGCGCGGCTGGTGGAGATGCGAGCCGACGACGTGGCCGCCGCCCGCTCCGGACGGCTGACCACCGCCGCGGCACTGCTCGCGGTCGCGGGCGGCCCGACTCCGGCCGTGGCGCTCGCCGCCGGCGGTTCCACCGCGGCGCGCCGGGTGCGCCGCCTTATCGAAGCGCACGCCCCGCTGGGCCGCCTGCGCATCGCGGCGGGTTCGCTGACCGCGGCAGTGGCGCTGGCCGTGCCGCTGCTGATCGTCGGCGGTCCGGCGGCGGCCGCGACGCAGCTCAACTACTGCCCGAACGGCACCCCGGCCGCCCAGGTCACCTCCATGCGCTGACCGTCACTGTGCCCTCCGGCTGGACACCCCATCATCAGTCACCTAATCTCCTTAGGAGCTCAGGTTTTTGGTTGAGGAGGGTGTCGTCCGCATGGGAGACCTGCTGTTCGGTACGACGCTGCTGGCGTCGTTCCTCGGCGGCGTGGTGGCTCTGCTCGCGCCCTGCTGTGTGTCGGTGATGCTGCCCGCGTACCTGGCCACAGGCTTCCGGCGCCGCACCGGGATCCTGGCCGCGACGCTGGTCTTCGCCGCCTGGGTGGCCACGGTGATCGTGCCGATCGGTCTCGGCGCCACCGCGCTGGTCTCGCTGATCTCCGGCCACCACCTACTGGTGTTCTCCATCGGTGGCGCGGCCATGGCACTCGGCGGGCTCGCACTGCTGGCCGGGTGGAAGCCGCAGCTGCCGATGATCGCGGGCCGGGCGCCGCACGGGCACGGCTTCGGCTCCGTGTACGGCCTCGGCGTGTTCTCCGGAGCGGCCAGCTCCTGCTGCGCACCGGTGCTCGCCGGGGTCGCCGTGCTCTCCGGCGCCGCGGCGTCCTTCCCCGCCGCGCTCGCCGTGTCGCTGACGTACGTGGCCGGGATGGTCGCCCCGCTGTGCCTGCTCGCGCTGGTGTGGGACCGCCGGGACTGGGGTGCCAGTCGACTGTTGCAGGGTCGCCAGGTCACCGTCGGCGTAGGCCGGTTGCGGCGGCCGCTGGGCAGTGCTGTCTCCGGGACACCGGAGACCCTTGAACCGGTGACCGCACTCGCACCATCCCTCCGACGCCCGGCCGGGGTCCTCCTCGCCCTGGCCGCGCTCGCCCTGGCCGCGCTCCTGGGTACCGCCACCCCCGCGTCCGCCCACGCCACGCTGCTGTTCACCAGCCCGGCCGCGGACGCCACAGTCGCCGACTCGCCGAAGTCGCTTGTCCTGGTCTTCGACCAGCCGGTGAGCCTGAGCGGGAGCACCGTACGGCTGCAGCCCACTGCCGGCCTCGGCACGGCCGCCCTCAGCCAAGGCCGTCGCACCGTCACCGTGCCCGTACGCGGCACGCTGACCGAGGGCGTGCACACCGTCGACTGGACGGTCACCGCCCAGGACGGCGACATCATGACCGGCAGCTACCGCTTCGCCGTCGGCCCCCGCACCGTCGCCCTCACCTCCGGCCAGACCACCACCGCGAAGGACCGCGTCCCCACCACGATCCTGCGCTGGCTCCTGTTTGCCGCACTCGCCCTGCTCCTCGGCGAGCTCACCACGAGCCACCTCGCCGCCCGCGTCCCCGACGCCCCCGTCAGGCGACCCCGCTCCTGGGCGCTGCCCGCCGCCCTCGTCGGCTGCGCCGCCGCCCTCGGTCTGACGGCGCTGGTGATCGGCGACGGCTCGCTGCGCTCGGTGATCGACACCCGCCCCGGCGTCCTGTCGCTGATCGAGGTGGCCGGCTTCGCCCTCGCAGCCGTTGCCGTTGGCGTACGCCACCGTTCATGGGCGGTCGTCCCGCTGGCCGCTGTCGTGATCGCCGAGGCACTACGCGCGCACCCGCAGGCCCAACAGGCCGTCGCCGGACCGATGTTGACCTTCATCCACCTCGCGGCTGCCGCCCTGTGGCTGGGCGCCCTGGTGCAGGTACTGCGCACGACGGCCGACTGGCGCGGCGAGCGGGCCGCCGCACGCGGCCTGCTGTCGGCCTACGCACGGCTGGCCGCCTGGCTGTTCGCGGCCGTCGTGACGACCGGCGTCATCGCCGCCCTGCTGCTCGTCCCGCTCGGCGACGTCTTCCACACGACATACGGCCAGGTCCTCCTCGCCAAGATCGCGCTGGTCGCGGGGGCCGCCGCCCTCGCCTACCTCGCGCGCCGCCGCCTGCACTCCGCACCCGGCCGCCTCCCGTACCGTCCCGCCCGCGTCGAAGCCTCCGCCCTGATCGTCGTCCTCGCCGTGTCGGCCACCCTCACGGTGCTGCGCGCACCCGCCGACGCCAACCGCCCCCTCTCCTTCGCACCCCCGACCACCGGCCCCGTCGTCCCGGCCGGCACCCGCGCCGGGGAGATCGGCATCAGCGCCCGCGCCAGCACCGGTCAGCTCATCGTCGAGCTGACCGCACCCCAGGTCGGCAACCCCGACGACCAGTCGTACGGCCTGTCCGCCACCCTCGCCGACCCGCGCGGCACCCGCCGAGCCCTGAAACTCCGCGGCTGCGGCACCGGCTGCTTCTACACCCAGCTCACCTGGCGCGAGGGCACCAGCCACCTCACCCTGACAGCCTCGGCGGGCGAGGAATGGGCGGGCGGCCGGGCGGGCCTGGCCATCACCTGGCCCGCCCGCCCCGACGCCGCCCTGCTCCGCGAGACGGTCGGCGCGATGAAGAAAGCCCCCCGCTTCACCCTGCACGAACTGGTCACCAGCAACACCACGCTCGGCCTCGGCGACCTCAAGCAACTCCCCATCACAGGCAAGGAGTTCCTGGCCGCCGAGCCGTACGGCAGCGGCACCGCACCCGTGATCACCCGGCTGCCGGACGACAACGGCCACCGCCGTCTCGCCCTTGCCTACCCCGCCGAGCACACCCAGCTCGACCTCACCCTCGACGAGACCGGCCGCATCCTCCATGAGACCCTGACCGCCCCCAACCACCTGGTCACCCGCACCTTCGTCTACCCGGAGACGGGGGAGGAGGGCCATGAGCACTGAGCACCCGGGCCCGATCGAAAGCGCGTTCACAAGTACCGCTTAACATTCAGCGTGATGAGCAGCCGGACGCAGCACACGGCCCGCGGCGCGTGGCGGACCACGCACATCGCGGCGCTCTGTCCTGCCCTGGCCGTACTGCTCGCGGCTCTGGTGATATGCCTGGGGCCCGCGGCACACGCCGCCAGCGGCGACCGGGCCACTTCCACGACCGCTGCCATGACCGGCGTTTTCCACGCGCAGATGCAGACAGGCAGTCCGGCCGAGCACCACACAATGCCGGTCGCGCACCCGGGTGGCTGTCCCGCCGGAGACGTGTGCTGCTCACCCGCCGTCCACGGTGCGGCAGCGGTGCTCGCCGCACCCGTGCACCCCCTGCCGGTGCTTCTGCCCCGCATGCCGAGCCTCCCCAGGCGGGAGGCCGGTCCCACGCTCCTCGCCAAGCCTCCGCCGGCTGACAGTGCTCCCGATCTCCACGTCCTCCAGGTGCAGCGGACCTAGACGGATGGCATGGCGCTGTGGCGCTCACGCGTGCCCATGCGCCGAACGACATCCGTCCACCCCCTGCACCCACCGCCGCCGACGACACCGCGGCGGGGACAAGGACACCCAGGCATGCCCAACACGAGCAAGAAGCAGGCCGCCGCCGACCGCAAGGCCCGCATAGAGGCGATGCGCCGTGCCGAAAAGGCCCGCGAGCGCCGCAACCGCATCATCACCATCACGCTCAGTACGGTCATCGTCGCCGGACTCGCCGGCTGGGGCGCGTACGCCATCAACAACGCCAACGAGAAGAACGACCAGAAGGCCGCCGCCGCGGCGAAGCCGATAAGCGGCGAGAAGACTTGGGATGCGAAGAAGCTCACGCGCAACCACGTCCAGACCAAGGTCGACTACCCGATGAACCCACCCGTAGGCGGCAACCACGCTCCGGTGTGGATGACCTGCAACGGCGACGTCTACACCAAGGCCATCGCGAACGAGAACGCCGTCCACTCCCTCGAACACGGCGCGGTCTGGGTCACGTACAACGACAAGGCCAGCGCGGCCGACATCAAGACCCTCGCAGGCAAGGTCTCCAAGACCCCCTACACGCTGATGAGCCCGGACAAGACCGAGTCCGGGACGATCATGCTGTCGGCCTGGGGCCACCAGCTCAGTGTGAACACAGCCTCCGATCCGCGAGTCGAGCAGTTCCTCACCAAGTACGTCCAGGGCGCGCAGACCCCCGAACCGGGTGCCGCCTGCACGAACGGACTGACCGCCTCATGACGGGCCTGACCGCCACCGCACCGGACGAGACCGACCTGGGCGACGTACCCGACCGCAAGCCCGCTCTCACCCGCTGGCTGGTCATCGGTGCGGCGGCCCTGGTCGCCATCGTCCTGGCCCTCTCGTTGCTCGCCGTGACCGACAACGGCAACAACAAGTCAGCCGCCGTCCCCACGGCCGACTCCGCCGACGCCGGCTTCGCCCGCGACATGGCCGTCCACCACCAGCAGGCCGTCGAGATGGCCTACATCGTCCGCGACCGCACCACCGACGAGGACGTCCGCCGCCTCGCGTACGACATCGCCCAGACCCAGGCCAACCAGCGTGGCATGCTGCTCGGCTGGCTCTCCCTGTGGAACCTGCCCGTGACATCTCCCGACGGCTATATGACCTGGATGCCCATGGGCCACATGAGCCACCAGATGAAGGACGGCTCCCTCATGCCGGGCATGGCCACCAACACCGAGTTGAACCAACTCGGCAAGCTCAACGGCAAACAGGCGGAGATCCTCTACCTCCAGCTCATGTACGACCACCACATGGGCGGCATCGACATGGCCCGAACCTGCGCCCAGCAGTGCGCGGTTCCCCAGGAGAAGAAGCTCGCCCAGGGCATGGTCGACGCCCAGCAGTCGGAGATGAAGGTCATGGCCGACCTGCTGCGGGAACGCGGATCTGCACCGCGCTGACGTGTTCGCCGCCGCCGAGGGCCCGGATCGCTTGGCGATCCGGGCTCATCCCGCACACCCGGCCGGGCCGCAGCAGCCGCTGGCGCGGACGCGCGGACGAGGCGAAGCCGGCACGGGGAGGCGAAACAGCAGGCGCAGCGGTGCGACGAGCCCTCCGGCGAGACGGGGCGCGGCTCGTTCGCCGTACGCACGCCACAGGCCAGCAGCAGCGCGACCAGCAGGTGAGCGACGAACATGCCGGCGGGGACATGCGGCCCACGTCATGTCCCATGGACTCCGATCCCTCGTCGGAGCCGCCCGACTGGGCCATTGCGTCGCCCCCGGGCCGTACGTGGCGGGAGCGGGCCAGCAGCATCGGCGTGGAGGTGGTCTCCTCCGCTTCGTGTGTCAGCGCACTGTGCCGGAGCCGGTGCAGGGAGGGCACCCAGAACCTGCAGTGCACCTACCTGGCCGCCGCCGTCCTGGCCGGTCTGCTCGCCAACGCGCTGTTCGGCCTGTGGTGGCTCGACCCGGTCGTGGTCCTATGCGTCGCTGGCCTCGCGGTACGCGAGGACGTCGAGTCCTGGCGCGGCGAGGAAGGCGGCTGCTGACGGTGCCCAGGTGGGCCGGTCACTCCCGCGCCCAAGGCCCCGGCTCGCTCGACAACGGCGGCAGAGGCTGGCCTGTATCCCGACCGCGGTCAAAGATTGTGGGCCGGTCGTCGGCGGGGGCGGTCCGAACGGCCCCTTCTCCGGCCCTCTGCCCTGCGGGAGGGTGGTGAGCAGGCAAGGCGTGGCGGCCTCCGGTGACGCATTCTGGAGGTGAGGTTTGCCCACCAGTCGAAGAAGGCGATCGGCATGATGTGGTACGACGGCGGCTGGGGCTGGGGCGGCTGGATCTTCATGGCTATCTTCATAGTGCTGTTCTGGGCACTGGTGATCGCCGGTATCGTCGCGCTCGTCCGCTACCTCACGGGCAGCCATCACGGCCACCAGGTCGGCCTGCCCTCCTCCGGGAATTCCGGCTGGGGAGGCAGGCGAGCGGAGGACTTGCTTTCCGAGCGGTTCGCCCGCGGGGAGATCGAGGAGGACGAGTACAAACGCCGCCTTGCGCTGCTGCGGGAGCACCGGTGACCGCCAAGCGCCGCCGCAGGGTGTGGCTGACCGTCGCCGGGGCACTGGCAGCCCTGGTCCTGGGCCTTGCGACGACGGCAACGCTCGCCACCACAGGTGCCCTCCGCCACGCCGCTCCAGCGGGCTGGGCGACGTCGGGCGCACGGTGCAGCCCGCCCGCACTGTCAGGGCATCTGGCGGACGTGACCGTCGGCGACATGATGGGCGCAATGATGGGCGGTCCCCACGGTCACACCCCGAGCGCCGGCCCTGGCCAGCACGGCATGGGCATGATGTGGCTGCGCGCCACCCCGAGCACGGTCCCTGCCGGTACGGTGTCGCTGCGCGTGTTCAACGCTGGAGCCCTCACACATGAGGTCGTCGTGCTCCCGCTGCCGGCCGGCCAAGCCGTCGGAGAGCGGCCCATTGGTGCCAAGGGGCGCATCGCCGAAACCGGAAGCCTGGGCGAAGCCTCGCGCACCTGCGCCGCCGGGGAAGGCGACGGCATCACCTCCGGCGCCATGGCCTGGACCACACTGACGCTCCAGCCCGGCCGCTACGAGCTGGTGTGCAACCTCCGAGGCCACTACGCCGCCGGGATGTACTCCGAACTGAGCGTCACACGGTGACACTCAAGCCGTCGGGACCGTGTCCTGGCCTGCCCGGCGGGGTCCGGGCACGGCGGTGGGCAGCAGATCGAGCCCGTTGTCCGTGAGAAGCCTCGGTCTACGGCGCCATCAGCGCGGGCCCACCTTGCCAGGTGAGCGGCACCCGCCGGTGTCTGTACTGGGACGAACTCGCGCGCTCGTGACCTTTCGGCGGCGTGGCGCGGCCCTGTCTGCCGGCATGTCGGATGGCTGCTGCTGTACCTGGCGGGCAACGGGCGAGGCGGGTGGGCGATAGCTTTCGGGCAACTTGGCGGTCGGTGCGGACTCGTGGAAGCCGGAGCGGGATATCTGCAGGTCAGGCGTCTACGCGTTCACGGTTCCCGTGTGGTGTTCCCGTGGGAACATGACGGCGGGCTGAAACGGCTTGATGCGGGCCGGAACGGGTCGATACGGGCCGAAGCGGTGGACGTTTGTGCAGGTCGGCGGATAACCGCAGGTCAGGGCGTCGAATGGGGCCCAGTGCAGCGGGGTTCCCAGTGATGCCGGTGAGGAAGCTGAACCGGTTCAATCGCGCACGCTAAGGCAACCCGCCGAGCGGCCGGGCTACGCTTCCCGGCCGTTCTGCACGGGGCTGCTGCGGGGTGGCCAAGGGGCGGCCACGCAGCAACCATGGAGGCGGCTACGGGGCGGTTATGGGATCGCCCACGGGACCGTTGACACACCTCAGCGGGCGAATCTACGGTTGCCGGAACGTTCCGGCACCCCTTGAGCCGGTCCCCCGCGCGCGTGCGGCGTGCCGAACGGAAGCGAGCGACCCCATGGGTATCCCGTCCGCCGACTGGCTGGTGCGGCCGATCGGTCCTGTCGACGAGGCCGAGGTGTCGGCGGTGCTCGCGGAGCGCTTCGGAGTGACGGGAACCGTCCACGACCTGGGCAGTCAGCAGGACCGCAACTACCGCGTGCGTACGGAGACGGGGGACTACGTCCTCAAGATCGCCAACCCCGCCTCGGACCCGGCCGCGCTGCGCGCCCAGTGCGCAGCCGTGGAACGCCTGTCCGACGCGATGTCCGGGCTGAGGCTGCCGCGAGCCCACGCCGGCGTCGACGGCGAGGTGGTGCAGCGGCTCGGCGCGGGCGGCGTGGATCTCGTATGCCGTCTGCTGGACTACGTGCCCGGTGAGCCGATCATGGACAGCCGCTATCTCGCACCACCGGTCGTGGCCAGGCTCGGCGAACTCGCCGGACGGGTCGTGGCCGGGCTCGCCGACTTCGCGGGCGTGGAGCAGGAACGGCCCCTGCTGTGGGATCTGCGCAACGCGCTCACCGTCGTCGAGACGCTCGCTCCCCACCTGCCCGACCAGGAACGGGCCGCTCGGGTACTGCGGGCGTCCCGGGCCGCGCACACCCTGCTGGAGCCGTTCGTGGACCGCCTGCCGGTACAGGTGATCCATGGTGACGTCACCGACAACAACGTGGTCTGCGAACCGGCTCCGGACGGCCGCCGGATGCCGGTCGGCGTGATCGACTTCGGTGACCTCGGCCTCGGCTGGACGGTGGCCGAACTGGCGGTCACCTGCGCCTCCGTGCTCCATCATCACGGGGCCGGACCGGCATCCGTGCTGCCCGCCGTGCACGCCTTCCACATGGTGCGACCTCTCGCGAACGAGGAAGTGGACGCGCTGTGGCCGCTGGTCGTGCTGCGGACCTCCGTCATGGTGGTGAGCGGCCAGTACGACACTCTGTTGGACCCCGGCAACAGTTACGCCTCGGTGGCGCTGGACCGCGAGTGGGCGATGTTCGATGCCGCGGTGTCCGTCCCGGCCGAGGTGATGACGGCCCAGCTGCGGCACGCCCTCGGCCGCCCGTCGGCGCAGCTCCTGCCGGTGGCCGAACATACGCTGCTGCCCGGTCTGCCGGACGACGTGGCGAGCCTCGACCTGTCCGTGTCGAGCGAGGAGCTGCACACGGGACGCTGGCTGGCGCCCGACGCCGAAACCGCCCTGGCCCGGGCCGCCCTGACGGCGGGCCACAAGGCGGTACGAACCCGGCACGGCGAGTTCCGGCTGACCCGCACCACCGTCGACGACTCCGTCCCCGCCGCGACCTGCGCACTCGGCGTGGAGCTCCACCTCGCCGGTCCGGCGGAGATACGGGCACCCTGGGCGGGCACGGTCACCCGGCACGGCGACACCGGCGTGACGCTGCACACCGGAGGCCTGGACCTGCTGCTGGACGGCGTCGACGCGGAGGTCCAGCCGGGTCCCGTCGTCTCCGGGCAGCAGCTCGGGACGGTGGCCGCCCACGGGGGCGTACGGGTGCTGGGCGTCCAGCTCTTCCGGCCGTGCGCCACCGGGGGCCGACCGCCACGGTTCGCGCCGCCGGAACTGGCCGCCGGATGGCTGGAGGTGTGCCCCGACCCGACCCGCCTCTTCCTCGCCCCTGACGCCCCTGACGCCCCTGACGCGCCTGACGCGCCGTCCTCCGCTCCCGACGGTGTTCCGTTCTCCGCCCGCGACGCCCAACAGGCCGTCACAGAAGCGGAGTTGCTGGAGCGGCGTGAGCACTCCTTCGCCACCGTCCAGGAGCACTACTTCGAGACGCCGCCCCAGATCGAACGCGGCTGGCGGCACCACCTGGTGGACACCCGGGGCCGCGGCTACCTCGACATGCTGAACAACGTGACCATCCTCGGCCACGGCCACCCCGGGCTCGGCGAAGCCGTGCACCGGCAGTGGCAGCGGCTGAACACCAACTCCCGTTTCCACTACGCCTCGGTGGTCGAGCTCTCCGAGCGACTCACCGGACTCCTTCCGGCCGAGCTGGACACCGTGTTCCTGGTCAACAGCGGTTCCGAGGCCGTGGACCTCGCGCTCCGGCTCGCCTGGGCGGCGACCGGACGACAGGACGTGGTCGCGGTGGAGGAGGCGTACCACGGCTGGACCTACGCGAGCGACGCGGTGTCGACCTCGATCGCCGACAACCCGAACGCGCTCGCCTCACGGCCGCCGTGGGTGCACACCGTCGCGGCACCCAACTCCTACCGGGGCCGCCACCGGGGACCGCAGTCGCGGCGGTACGCTCCCGAAGCCGCCGCCAGGATCCGCGAACTGGCCGTCCAGGGGCGCCCCTTGGCCGCCTTCGTGTGCGAGCCGTACTACGGCAACGCGGGCGGCATGGCCCTCCCCGACGGATATCTCCGGCAGGTGTACGAGGCCACCCGCGACGTCGGCGGGCTGTGCGTCGCCGACGAGGTCCAGGTCGGTTACGGCCGGCTCGGCTCGCACTTCTGGGGATTCGAACAGCAGGGCGTGGTGCCGGACATCGTCACCGTCGCCAAGGCGATGGGCAACGGGCATCCGCTGGGCGCGGTGATCACCCGACGCGAGATCGCCGACGCCTACCGTACGCAGGGCTACTTCTTCTCCTCAGCGGGCGGTAGCCCGGTCAGTTCGGTGGTCGGGCTCACCGTCCTGGACGCACTGCGCGACGAGGACCTTCAGACCAACGCCCGTGAGATCGGCGCCCACCTGAAGGACCGGCTCCTCGAACTGGCCGAGCGGCACGCACTGATCGGCGCGGTGCACGGCTCGGGGCTGTATCTGGGCGTCGAGTTCGTCCGGGACCGCGAGAGCCTGGAACCGGCGACCGAGGAGACGGCCGCGATCTGCGACCGGCTGCGGGAACTCGGGGTGATCGTCCAGCCGACCTCGGACCGGCAGTGCGTGCTGAAGATCAAGCCGCCGCTGTGTCTGACCCGGCGGAGCGCCGACGTGTTCGCCGACGCGCTGGACGACGTACTGACGCACGGCTGGTGACACGGGAGATGCCGACCCCCGGATCCGCGGCCGTGCCGGCGCCACGCCCCGGCACCCCGGCCACGATCGCCGACGTGGCACGGGCGGCCGCGGTCTCCAAGACCACGGCCTCGGACGCCCTGCGCGGTCACGGCCGGGTGTCGGGACCGACCCGGGATGCCGTGCTGGAGGCGGCCCGGCGGCTGGGCTACGCGCCCAACCGCAGCGCCCGCAGCCTGCGCACCTCCGTCACGGACACCGTCGCGCTCTACTTCCCGGAGTTCCTGACCAGCGCCGAGTACTCCATGGCGTTCGTGTTCGGAGTGGTCGAGCGTGCCGCGGGCGCGGGCCTGAACGTCACCCTGCTGTCCTCCGGCCATCTGCCGCAGCACGGCACGGCGCCACCCCAGGTGGACGGGCTGGTGCTGTGCGACCCGGCCCCCGAGGACCCGGTGGTCCGGCACCTGATGAACACCGGGCTGCCGGTCGTGACGGCCGAGCGGTACGCCGGTGATGAGCAGCCGACCGGGGTGGTCCGATCCGACCACGAGGCGTCTATGACCGAACTGCTGGACCATCTGCGCGACTCCGGTGCCCGGCGGCCCGCGCTCATCGCCTCCGAGGCCACCTCCGACTGGTCCCTCACCCTCCAACGGACCCACGCCCGTTGGTGCGCCGATCACGGCGTACCCCTCGTCCTGCGCAAGGCGCCCGTCGGTGCCACCCCCGAGGTACTGCGAGGTATCGCGCGGGACCTGCTCGCCCAGGAACCCGGGACCGACGCTGTCGTGTGCGCTCCCGACGGCGCCGCCGCGGCCGTACTGCCCGAACTGCGCGCGGCGGGCCGCACGGTGGGCGGGGATCTGCTGCTGGCGTCCTGCGTGGACTGCTCGGCGATGCGGACGGCGGAGCCGGCGATCACCGCGATCGACCTGCGTCCCCGCTCGATGGGAGCCGAATGCGCCCGCCTGCTCTGCGAGATCCTGTCCGGCCGGACGCCACCGGGAACCGTGCGCACCCTGCCCGTCGCACTGAACGTCAGGGCATCGACCCGCGCTTAGCGATGCCGACGAGGCCGGTGAGGGTGGCGAACGGCTCGCTCACGCGGCATCCCCCGTTCCAGCCGGGCCAGGGTCGCGCGGCCGCGTGCGACGATCTCGGGATCGTGGTGGGGGACACCCCAGGAGATGGCGCTCACGGCATCGAGCGCGGCCAGACACCGAAGGGAGCGCTCCACCTTGTCGGTGAGCTCGCGGCCGTAGCCCTCGAAGAACGCGGCGCGCAGGTCGGGCCGGCCCACCCACGGGCCGCAGGCGAGGCGGACGATGTCGAAGACCACGGCATGCGGCCGGGCCCGCTCCAGATCGACCACCGCCGGCGTGCCGGGCCCGGTGTCGAACAGCCAATTGCGTTTCTTTCTCCAGGCTGTCCGGAGTTGTCGTCTGCCTTGCTCATGGATCTTCTGGGGGAGAAGTGTCGGATCGTTGGGGTGTCGCGTTCTACGACTTCCTGAAGCCGCCGCCGGGTCTGGGCGGGGGTGTGCTGGAGGGGGCCAGTCCGGGCAAGATCTCGGTGCCGGGCGCCGCCGGCGGAAGGGGAATTCGGCCGTCGAGCTCCCGTCGGCGGCAGGTGAAGCGGATGCTTCGGGTGCCCTTCGAGCAGTGGCGTGACGTCGGTTTGAGTGGCTACGGCTTCGACGGTGCGCGGCGGGCCGGATGGCGCGGACGGAACGAGGATCGCGACGTGGCGTTCGTCGACGGCCTGTACGGCACCGGGCTGCGTCTTCAGGAGTGGGGCAGCGTCCTTGACGTGGAGGCTGCTGCGCTCTTCGACTGCGCGTCTTTTCGCGGGCCTGGCTGGCGGCAGCGTGCCTGAAGGGGGGCGAAGGAGGGTCGGTGGTATCGGATTCCGCGAGCGGTGCTGCGTGAAGTCGAGGGTTACGCCGATCCATTGGAAGGCTCGCGGACGGAGGTGATACGCAGGGCCCGGCGTCGGGGCAGCTACGAGCGGCTCGCGTACCTGCGGGTGGTCAGCGGCTACAACACCCGAAGCCGTGTGTTGTATGTGGAGGGCGGCGGCTCGCTGTCGGTTGGCGTTCTGAGCCCCGATGAGAGGCGTCTGCTGTTCCGTCGGGCCGCATCCGGACTCCAACCGCTGGCGGTGTGGCTGTCGCCGAACGGACTGCCGAAGAAGGTGAAGGGCTGGGAGGGACACGTGGTACGCGCTGTCGCTTTTGATGGGGCACGCGGACCCGTCCACGACGCGTGACACATATCTGGAACCGTTCACCGCGCTCCAGGTCGACTACCTGATGGAGTTGCTGGACGGCGACGAGGCCAAGGGCATCGAAGTGTTGATCCGTACCGTGGCCGAGCGGGGCGGGCGGACGCTGACGGGTATCGCCCGTCCTGGCGTCCAGCCGGCGGCTGCGGGACGCGCATGAGCGCCGAGGGTGGGCATGCCCGGCGCGACGCCCTGCCGCCGTACATGCGGACCTGCCAGTGCCACGAACGAGGCTGCTCTTGGCATCCATGTCACCGCGGCTGCGCAGGGCCTGCTGCATGAAGGCCCGCCGCGACGTGCACGACGCGGGGACCCGGCTGTGAAACTGGGCGATCAACGGTACTTGGGAGCGGGTGTTCACCGCCCTGCTCGCCCAGGCCGACGCTGGAGATGCCCGCCGGCCCTGACCGGCAGGCACCGCAGAGTCCCAGGACGGCGGCGCCCTCCCCCGGGAGACGGCGCCGTCCCAGCGCAGCGAGTGGCAGCCACGCCGGGACTGGCAGAGGATGAGAGCGCTGCTCCCGCGCCGTGCCGCTAAGGAGGCCCGGACATGCGCTGGTGGTCGTCGCTGATCACGACAGGACGGGACGGGCTACTCATCCAGCGGGCATTCGCCGCCCCCTCGGCGATCGCACGGGCCGTACTGGCCGTGCTGCTCGCCACGGTCCTAGGCCGGCTGCTGGACGACCCGGTCGCCGGGGCCATGACCAGCGTCGGTGCGTTCATCTGCGGCATCGGTACGTTGCTGAGCCCGCTGCGCCACCCTGCGGTGAACGCGCTCGGGATGTCCGCGGCCTTCAGCGGAATGGCGGTGCTGGGCGCCACGGTGCACGGCACCACCTGGCTGTTCCTGCTGTTGCTCGCGGTCACGGCGTTCGCCGCCGGGCTGTGGTGGACGCTGGGCGTCGCGCCCGGCATCCGGGGTTGCCTCGCGGTCATCGGGCTGATGATCACGGCCGATCTCGCTCCCGACGTACATGGCGGACTGGTGATGGCCGGATGGATCGCGGTCGGGACCGGACTCACCGTTGTGGCGCAGCTGCTCCCGCCGTACGGTCCGCGGTTCGCCGCGCAGCGCCGTGCCCTCGCGGCCCTGTACCAGGCGCTCGCCGAGGCCTCGGTCGCGGCCGACTCCGCCGCCTTGGACCGGTCCGCTCCGTTCACGGCGGCCCGGCAGGCCCTGGACCTGCTGCCGCAGTTCAGCCGACCGGCGGCGGCGGCCATGTTCGGTCTGCTGGGAGAGGCCGAGCGCATCGGCAGAGCACTGCAGACCGTACGAGTGACGGTGTACGTGGCGGCAGCGGCAGGGAACCAGGAGGCACGGGACGGCACCGCGCAAGTGCTGGGCAACATCTCCCGTACGGTGGCCTCCGGCCGCGAGAACCGTACCCCCGAGGAGGTCTGGACCCTCCTGGAGTCGTGGGCGGCCGTCTCGCCCGTGCACGGCCCGTGCGACCTGGCCGCGCGGCTGCGGCTGGCCGAGCAACTGGCCCAGCGCTCGACCGAGGACCACCTCGGCGATGTACTGGAACCCCACACCGAGGTGCCGGGCCTGTACGCGGGCACACCCTCCGTGGCCCGCACCGCCCGGCGGATCCGGGCGCAGCTGCGTCCCCAGTCGCCGATCTTCCGCCATGCGGTGCGGCTCGCGGTGGGCGTGGTGCTCGCCGAGGTCATCGGCCGGTCGATCGGCGGGTGGGGCGGGCTGGGCATCTCCGCGCATGGCTTCTGGGTGGCCCTGACCACCATGCTGGTGCTCTTCCCCGGGTACGGGCACACTATCGCCCGCGGCTGGGGACGGGCGGCTGGGGCCGTGCTGGGCGGTCTCTTCGCCTGGGTGTTGTCCCTGCCGCACTGGTCGCCCACCGGCCTCGCGGTCGCGTCGGTGGTGCTGGCCGCGGCGTCGTTCGTGACCCTGCGGACCGGGCAGCTGATGCTCAACCTGTGGCTGACCACCTGGATCGTCTTCCTGATCCACCATGTCGGCGGGCTGCCCGGGCCCACTGCCTGGGCGCGCGCCGCCGACACGGTGGTCGGCGCCGCGCTCGCCGTACTCATCTTCCTGGTGTGGCCGACCTGGTCCAGCCGGCGGCTGCCGGGCCTGCTCGCGGAGTGGCTGCGGGTACAGGACCGGCTGCTCCCCGAGCTGCTGACCGGCTACGCCGACGTCGGGGCGACCGACCTGGCCGCCATCGACGAACTGCGGGCGCGGTCACGGCAGGTCAGGGAGCATCTGGAGATCTCGGTGGAGCAGGCGCACGCCGAGCCGGCCGAGCACCGCGGCCCCTGGTCGAGTGCGCAGCTGGAGCAGATCAGGACCCAGGTGTCCGCGGTCGCCGGATGTGCCACGCTGCTGGGCGAACACCTGCCGCGTACTGCGCAGGACGTCGTGCCGGAGCTGACCGAACTGGCCGATCCGCTGCACGAACACCTCGCCGCCCTGGCCCGTGCCGCCGCCGGAGCCGAGACGGTGGCCCCGGGGGCACTGCGGTCGGTGTTCGACTCCTTCATCGCCCGCTCCGGCCTGCTGGCTGCGGCGTCCGACGGCTCCGGCAGCGCCGCGACCAGCCGCGCCGTCGACCTGAGCACCGCAAGCATCGACGCCGTCGAGGCTCTTACCGCCACCATTGCCTCCCGCCACCGCCCCCGTCGCCACGCAGCAGCCTGAAATTCCGCAGGGGCGCCGTCCGCCCGACCGTGAGTCTCCCTGCCGGGGGTGAGGTGCGAAGCCGGGCAGGCCCCGGTGATTGACGCCAGTGCACGGGCGGTGCGACGCGGTCCGGATACGCAGATCCTCATGGCGCCGCGCCACCGCGAGGCGCGGCGCGAGACGCCTGGATCCCCGCTGCGGCCTGATCACCGGGTTGGTCCGACTCCTGCGGTGCAGGGCAGGGGTAGTCGTTTCGCCGCCAGGGCGAAACGGCGTCCACTGCGCGACGGGGTGAGCGAACCCACCAAGATCGATCATCGCACCTTGTCGCCGTGCCGGGACCATGACCGGCTTGCCATCACCGGGGGACACGGCCTTCTACCGCAGGCAGCGACTGTTGTGGGAAAGGGTGGTGCGCTCACCTGCGGATGATGTCGTCCGACGGATATGGGGTGGACAGCGTGAGTGGTGGACCTCCGGTCCCTGCTGCCATCGGTTGCGGGTAGCGATATGGAACCGGAAGCGGTGAGGTAGGAGGGAAGCCCGGCGTGGCGGCGTCGAGATGGGCATCCAGGCTCAGCGCGGCGGTGACGAGGGCGAGATGGGTCAATGCTTGGGGGAAGTTGCCGAGTTGCTCGCCGGTCAGCCCGATTTCCTCGGAGTACAGACCGAGATGATTGGCGTAGGTGAGCATCTTCTCGAAGACGAGTCGCCCTTCACGCAGATGGCCGGCGCGGGCGAGGGCTTCGACGTACCAGAAGGTACACGCCGAGAAGGTGCCTTCAGAACCGAGTAGCCCGTCCGGAGACGAAGAGGGGTCGTAGCGGTATACGAGGCCGTCAGACACGAGATCTGTCTTGATCGCGTCCAAGGTCGAGAGCCACCGCGGATCCTGCGGGGGTATGAACCCGACGGAGGGCATCCGCAGTAGCGCGGAGTCCAGCACGTCGCTGCCCAGGTACTGCGTGAACGCGGCACGCTCCGGACTCCAACCTCGCTGCATGATCTGCCAGTAGATGGCGTTGCGCTGGTTGGTCCAGCGCTCCAGCTCGGCGGGGCGGCCGCTCTGGGCGGCCATGCGGATGGCCCGGTCCAATGCGATCCAGCTCATAAGCCGCCCGTAGGTGAAGTCCTTGTCGCCGCCGCGCGTTTCCCAAATGCCGGCTTCGGGACGGTCCCAGTGCTCGCACACCCAGTCCACCGTGTCGATCAGCGCCTGCCAGATGCGGCAGGTCGTCGGCAGACCGCGTTGCTCGGCGAAATGGAGGCACTCCAGTGCCGATCCGTAGATGTCGAGCTGCAACTGGTCAGCGGCGCCGTTGCCAATCCGCACCGGAGCAGAGGAACGGTAGCCTTCCCAGTGCCCCAGGGTCTGTTCCGCCAGGTCGGGGGAGCCGTCGACGCGGTACATGACCCTCAGAGGGTGTTCACCCGAACCGGCGTGTTCCTGAACGCGGTCACCCAGCCACTCGGTGAATGCCACGGCTTCCTCGGCGAATCCCAGCCCGAGCAGGGCATGAAGGGACAATGAGGCATCGCGCACCCACGCGTAGCGGTAGTCCCAGTTGCGCTCGCCTCCGACCTGTTCCGGAAGGCTGGTGGTCGGAGCCGCAATCATGGCCCCGGACGGGGCATACGTCATGAGTTTGAGCGTCATGGCGGAGCGGTTGACCATCTCCCGCCACCGTCCGGTGTAGCGTGAACGCGCCAGCCAGTTGTGCCAGAAGGTGATGGTGTCCTCCAGAAGACGCTCGCATTCCTCCGGCGGAATGATGCGTGGCGGGCCGTCGGCGAACGTCTCCAGCACGAGGCCGCGGGTCATACCGGCTCGCAGCCCTACGGTCATGAACACGTCGCCGGCGCGGATCCTCCGGTCGTCCAGGCGTTCGTCGTCGAGTGTGTCCACCACGTGGATGGTCAAGTCCATATCTCGGCTGCCGAGATGCCAGCCGCCCTTGCGCGAGGTGACCTCATGCGGTTGTCGCGCGTAGTCGAACCGAGGGGCGATCTCGATGTCGAACGACACCTCACCGCGTGTGCACCGCAGCATGCGGACCAACCGGTGGTGGCTTGTCGGATTGCGTGGCGAGGCAGGCGGCATGAAATCCACGACCGATCCGACGCCTTGCTCGGTCATGAATCTGGTCAGCAGCACACAGGTGTCCGGGTAGTACAGCTGCTTTGTCGCATACGTCGGCGCCTGGGGAGTGATCGTCCAGTGACCACCGTTCTCACCGTCGAGCAGCGCTCCGAAGATACTTGGCGAGTCGAATCGAGGGCTGCAGAACCAGTCGATCGTTCCCTCGGTGGAGACCAGAGCGGCCGTCTGCAGGTCACCGATGAGTCCGTGGTCTTCGATCAGCGGGTGTTCGTTCATGGGGCCTCTTCCCATTTCGCCTGGCGTCAGCAGTGACGTCGCTGCCATAGGCCATGCCGCTTGCGGACACACGATGCGCTCCCACCTCCAGACTGCCCGGCGTACCCAGGGTTCGCATTACTCCCGGAGGCGGACTGCGCGCTACTGTCCGTGACGTAAGGGGACCTACCCGGTCAGCCGGCGGACGCTGTCATCGGCGCGCGCGAGGTGCGCCCTGTCGCAGAGCAGTTGGTTCAGGAAGTCGGCGATGGCCTCGCTGCCGTCGGCGAGCATCTTTGCCACGGCCACAGCGCTTCGCCCTGGAGCGTGTCCCGCGGCTGCGGCCGCAACCGGCGCAGCGCGTCGGTGAACGCCGTGGTCAGCCCGGTGGCATCGGCCAGATCCGATAGGGCGACCAGCAGGCCACGGCAGACCGTGAACCGCCCTACGTCCTTGAGGAAGGCCCGGCAGCCCGGCTGCGCGCCCTCGACCGGATCGCCGAGCCGGAACCGTGCACCGTCGCCCACACCCCAAGCAGCTCTTGACGGCAATGAGCTCGAACACCTCCGGCGGTTCCGCGAAGGCATCGGGGACCGGGCGAGGTGGTGTGCTCGCAGCCGGGGCCGGAGTGGGCCCCCGCCGGCTCCGTGGTGCAGCTACGGCTCGGCGACGGCACCGGGCTGACCATCCACATGAACACGGCCGTCCCGCCCGACCGGGTGTGGCCTTCGATCCACTCGCCCGAGGTGAGTCCCGATCGAGGGATTGCCTCGGGCGGGAACGTCACTTGTCGCTTGCGACCCGGGTGAGCCAGTCGATCAGGATGCGGTTGACGTCCTCGGGCCGTTCCTGCTGGATCCAGTGGCCGCAGTCGTCGAGGAGGTGGGAGGAGAGCAGCCCGGGCAGGGTGGTGGGGTAGGCCGCGATCGCGTCGGCCAGCCAGGTGGTGGACGCATCCCGACCGCCGCCGATGAACAGCGAGGGCTGGGTGATGGGCGCACCGTCGTGGTCGGCCAGGTCCTCCCAGTCCCGGTCCATGTTCCGGTAGCGGTTCAGGGCCCCCGTCATCCCGGTCCGCTCGAACTCTCCCGCGTAGAGATCGAGGTCGTGCTCATCGAGCCAGTGGGGGAGCCGCTCCGTGGGAAAGCGGTCGCGCTGCGCGCCCCCGGGGCTCACGAAGTGCGGGTCCGGCGCGCCGGGTGCGGGCATGGTGTCGGCGGACAGCGCCGCGTACAGGCCCGCGAGCCAGCCGCGGACGTCGGGCTCGATCTCGGCCTCGGCCCGGCCTGGCTCCTGGAAGTAGGAGACGTAGAACTCCTCGCCCCCGCCCATCTGCGCGAAGATCTCACTGGGGCGCGGGCCGCCGCGCGGGGCGTAGGGCACGCTGAGCAGTCCGACCGCGCCGAACACGTCGGGGCGGACGAGGGCGGAGACGGCGGCGATGTTCGCACCCCAGTCGTGCCCGACGACGATCGCGGACTCCTCACCCAGGGCTTTCACCACGGCGACGTTGTCCTCCACCAGCTCGAGGATCCGGTACGCGGTGGGCGCCTCGGGCCTGGAGGAGCGGCCGTAGCCGCGGACGTCGATGGCGACCGCCCGGTAGCCGGCGGCGGCGAGTGCCGGAAGCTGGTGGCGCCAGGAGTACCAGGACTCCGGAAAACCGTGGACGAGCAGAACCAGCGGGCCGGTCCCCTGCTCCACCAGGTGGATCCGCCCGGCGGGCGAGGGGACAAGACGGTGGACGCGGTCTGTTGCGGACGGCTGCGGCACGGATCCTCCCAGGGGGCTCGACGCGTGGCCGCTGCGGTGAAGGGGCCGGAGCGGCCCGTTCGGCATGCGGCCTCCGGTACTACCGACGATCATGCGTCGGTCGGTGTGTCGCGAGCCAAGCCTGTTGCCGATTCGGCAAAACCGGCCCCGTGGCCACGGGGCGCGTCGAAGATAGGCCGAAAGCGTCCTAGGAGCCGTGCGCGGCGGCGCGGCGCTGCCGTTTGCCGAGGGGGGCCTGGGACAGGTCCTCGGCCTTCGACCTGAGGTTCTTGTATCCGTAGCCGCGCTCGGTCAGCCACGCCCCCGCGGCGGCCTCGGCGCGCTCGGTCGCCTCAAGGATGTCCTCCTCCGCCTCTCCCGAGTCCAGGAACCGGAACGTGAAGGCGGGCCGGGCCGCGAGGTCGTAGCTGAGGTGCCCCTCGGGGGTGAAGGCGGCGCGCAGCACGTCGTGCTCGGACGCGCGAGCAAGGAGCTCGGCGCGTTGCTCCGCGCCGAGCCCGTCGAAGACGCCGCGGACGGTGACGCGGAAGGTACGTGTGCTCATCCGGCGACCCTAACCAGCGGGTTCGGTGGGACACCACCGCGTTTTTTGCGAGACGGCCATCGGCTGAACATCGCGCTGCGGGGAAGGGGCTCGCCCGAAGGCGTGCCCCTCGCCGGGCGCCGGTCTGGTCACCCGCCACCGCCGCTTCGGCGCGGAGGTCACGCGGCGTCGTGGAAGACCAGGCCCAGTGTGTGACGCCGCCCGGAACGGACTGTGCTCACACCGTGCCGCATCGGTCCGGTCGACCAGCCGCGCCGGGAGGCGACGGGCCGCTCGCGGGTGGTGAAGATCAGCCCGTGCCCCTGCGGGAGAGTCGTGGACGACCCCCGCGACTGCGCCCGGGGCCGCTGCTCGGTCATGATGAACTCGCCGCCGGTGAAGTCGACTCCGGGTGCGTCGAGGCCGATGACGACCTGGAGCGGAAACACCATCGCGCCGAACACATCGCGGTGCAGCGCGTTCCAGTCGCCGGGCCCGTAACGCAGCAGGATCTGAGCGGACTTGGCCTGCCCGGCCGCGTGGCACATCGCCAGCCACTCCTCCAGGTCCTCGGGCCAGGGGGCGGGCTGCCGGAGTTTGTCGGCCCAGTCCCGGGCGACGGGCAGCAGCCGCGGATAGAACGACTCCCTCAACTCCCGTATCAAGTCGGGCAGTTCATGGGTGAAGTAGCGGTACTGGCCGGAACCGAAGCGATGGCGGGCCATGTCGACGGTGGTACGGAAGCGGTCGGGCTCGTCGTACAGCGCCCTGACTCCGTGGCATTCGTCGGGGGTCAGCAGTCGAGTGGTCAGTGCGTGTCCGTGCTCGTTCAGCTCGTCGGTCAGTGCGGTCCAGTCGTTCGCCGCGACGCGGTCGGCGATCGGACCCGCCAGGTGGGTGGTGTCGAGCGTGTTCATGATCGTGGCGATCCTCAGGTGGCCGGGCGTGCGTGCTCCAGGTCAAGGAGCTGCTGCTTGCGCTCCAGACCGGCGGCGTACCCCGTGAGGGAGCCACTGGCGCCGATCACGCGATGGCAGGGGCGTACGAGCAGCAGCGGGTTCGCGCCGATCGCCGTGCCCACGGCGCGCACGGCGGCCCTCGACGCGCCGATCCGCGCGGCGATCTCTCCGTAGCTGACGGTCGTGCCGTACGGGACGGTCTCCACCGCCTTCCACACCCGCTGCTGGAAGTCGCTGCCCGCGCCGCTCACGTATTCGATGTCGAAGTCGGTCAGCACCCCGTCGAAGTACGAGCGCAGCTGCGAGACGATCTCGGCGAACGCCTTTTCGTCCCTGGTCCAGCCGTCCTGGACGACGGCGCCGGACTTCTGGCTGGGCATGGACAGCGAGACCAGCGCCGTGCCGCCCTTCGCGGTGACCGACTCCTCGCCCACCAGCAGCAGCTCGCCCAGAGGGCTGTCGAACGTTGTGTACACCGGCATCGGTCCTGTCCTTTCGAAGTGTGTCTCCGCTGTCCACTCTGCGCCATGGCCGCCACCTTGGCTGGCGGAAATCGGACGCGGCGCACGGGGCCGAAAGCGCACGGAAATGAAGGCGCACGGAAATGAAGGCGCACGGAAACGAAGAGGACCCGTGGACCGCTCACGCACGGTCCACGGGTCCTGTCGCTCAGCTCGTCGCCAAGGCGGGGATCAGTGCCGTACGAGTCGTACGGACAGCCCGTCCACCGAGTACACGGGCACGGCCCGGTATCCGTCCGCCTCGACGGTGATACGGGCGAACTGGCCTCGCAGCGACGACGTCCGGAGCACCGGGACGGTGGTGCCGGGGACCGGCGGCCGGTCGGCGTCCAGCCGCAGCGTGAGCGCGCTGTCCCGGCTCAGTACCACCCGTCGCTCCACCGTCAGCGCGGGCACGCGGCCCGCACGGAGCGTTGCCTCCAGGCTCGCGCCGGACGCCTGCGTGTAGCTGCCGTGCACGCGTACGGACGACGCCGCACTCACCCGCAGGGTCCCGCCGTCCACCCGCACGTCGCCGCACCCCAGCGCATCCGACGAACCGGCTGTCAGCACGCCCTCCGCCAGCACGGTGCCGCCCGTGTGGGCGTTGTGGCCCGTCAGGGTCAGTGCACCGGTGCCGCGTTTGACCAGCCGGCCGCACCCGGAGATGTCGTTGCGCCAGGTGTCGGTCGCGCTGAAGCCCCCGTCGGCGGCGTTCATGGTGACGTGCACGTCGGACTCGAAGGCCCCGTACCCGTCCGCGGCGGCGAACAGGTTGAGCCGGCCCCACTGCTCGAAGCCGTCGAGCAGCACGTACCCGGAAGGCAGGGCGGTCGTGCGGAGCACCTCGCGGCGCTGGGCGGCGTCGAGGTAGGGCAGCCGCGTCTCCAGCAGGACCTCGGCGCCCTTGGGTACGGTCATGCCCTCGGAGCGGCCGTGCCGGGTGAGGACGTACGTCAGCCGGGGCGTGAGCGCGCGGGCGTTGGCGGCCCGGTCGGCGTACGGGTCGGTGGCGACGTCCGCGGAGTGCGCGTAGGCGTACAGGGTGTCCGCCGTCGAACCGGTCTGCTGCTGGAAGTACGCGGAAGCCTGGGCGCGCGCGGCGGCCTTGAGGGTGGCGTTGGCGGGGTCGGCCAGCGTGGCGGCGGCCAGGGCCGTGGCCATGATCCGGCCGCCGATGACGTCGACGGTGGAGTGCATGCCCGCCATGATCCGGGTGTGGCTGAGCTCGTAGGCGCGCGCCACCAGCTCCTGGAAGCGCTCGGGCACCGCGTACGCGTACGCCAGTCCCGCCAGGTGGAAGGCGTTGGTGTGGCCGCTGGGGAAGCCGCCGTCGTCCACCGCGGTCGTGCCGCGCTGCCACAGCAGCTGCGGAGCGACGATCACGTCGGAGTCGTAGACCGGGAAGCCGAGCGCGTCGACCTTCCCGGTGTCGACGACCTCGCTGTTCTCGTTCATACGCCACGGGCGCGGGTACTGGAAGGCGTACTTGCCGGGGTTGCCGGAGGCGTACGGGCCGCGCACCGTGTCCACCAGCTCGGCGACCTTGCCGAGCGCCGAGTCGTGCGAACCGGCGCCCTGCGCGGAGCCCGCCGGAGCGTCGGCCGGCACGGCGTCGTTGATCTTGCCGGAAGGAGTGCCGTCAGGAGCGCTGGTGATGGAGGTGACCGCCTTGGCGCCGGTCTTGTACAGGTCGGCCAGCGGACCCAGGCCGGCGATCATTGCGTAACTCTGGTGCTGCCGGTCGTAGATGAACGCCTCTTTCGCCTGTGCCTCGGTGCGGGCGTGCGTGATGCGGGCGCAGTAGCGCATGTTGGCGCGCAGCACCTCGGGCATGAGCGGCGTGCCCGTGTTCCAGGCACCGCCGGTCTTCCACACCTTGCTCATGCCGCCGAGGATGCGGACCACCGCGTTGGTCTCGGGCGTCAGGTTGGCGAGGACGTTGGTGGTGTAGTCGTCCACGAAGGCGGCGGGGTTTGTCGCGGCCTTCGCGTCCGCGGCGGAGAGCCAGGTGACGACGGTCGGAGCGGCCAGCAGTCCCGCCGAGGCGCCGAGCGAGTTGCGCAGGAACACCCGTCGGTTCAGGGCGCGTTCACGGGCGGGGACCGAGGGGACGGACTGCTGCCCGGCTGGTGATGGCATGGATGTGCCTCTCCTGAGTGGAATGGGTCCTCCGACAGCCGGGTGAAGTCGTGAAGCGACTGTGCCCCTGTGGTGAGGACGAGTCATACGAGCGAAGATCTACGGCTGATTCATGTCACGGTTGCGAAGCGCGGGGGGCGGTGAAGTGTCGTACGGACGAATGCGCCTACCCTGTGCGCCCGCTGTACGAACGAACGCGCCTCCGGCGCAAGCTACTTGTCCGGCCTCCACACCGCGGCGACGCGCGCTGCCCCGCGGGGCGCCGGTTGTCTCGCGAGCGTCACGCCATCCCGTCCCCTCATATGAGGGCATGCGCCAGCGCCACGGCCCCCTCGACCGGCGCCGCCCGCAGCGGCCTGGGCCGTGCCCCGGGTAGGTACTCGGTGAGTGACGTCGTGAAGGAGGTGTACAGGGCGGGTTGGGAGAGCACGGTGCTGCCGGCGACCACCACGTCGTCGACGGCGACCCCGCGCTCGGCGAGCCGCACGACGAGCGCGGCGAGGGACCGGCCCCCGTCCGCGATCACCGACCGCGCGATCCGGGAGCCCCGCTCCGCGGCCGCGAACACGACGGGCGCGTGCCGGCCCCACTCGGCCGACACGTCCGTGGCGCTCTCCAGCGCGGCGCCCAGGGCGGGCACCTCGCTCACCCCGAACGCGGCGATGAGCCCCTGGGCGAGTTCGTCCGGGGCTTCACCACGGTCGTGCGCCGCCCACACGGCGCGCGCCGCTTCCCGTACGAGACCGGCGGAGCCGCCCTCGTCACCGAGCGCCGCGCCCCAGCCGCCGACCTGAACGGCGCTCCCGTCGGCCAGTCGCCCCACCGCCACCGAACCGGTGCCGGCCACGAGACCGACCCCCTTGTCCAGCCCCGCGGCGGGAACGAGGAGTTCGGCGTCGCCCACCACCAGGATGGGCATGTCGAGGACCTCGCGCAGCGCGGCGGCGATGCCCGCGCACTGGCGGGGGGTCTCACAGGCATGCCCGCCGACGGCCAGTGCGGCCGGGCGGGTGTCGACGGGCAGGGCCTCGTGGATCAGTGCCGTCAGCCAGCGGGCGGCGGCGGCCGGTTCGTGCGGCCGCCAGCCGCTGCTCGGCCGGACGTGATCGGCGACCGGGTCCGCGCCGACGAGGGCGCGGAGATGGGTCTTGGTGCCACCCACGTCGATGCCGACCACGAGCGGGGATGAAGGAGTGTCCTGCACGGATCCTCTTTCGTCGTCTGGGCGAAGAGCGCCGAAGAACATGGCACTGTGCTGAGACGGCGGGCGAACCGTGTCTGGTCGAACAGGAATTGAGCGAGTCGGGAAGCCCCGGGACGGGCCTCTTACGGAGCACGGCAGGCGAGTACCGCACTTCGTTAGGAAATTAACTAACGAAGTACAGTGCGTCAAGAGTTGTCGCGCAGTCGATCAACGGGACGCCGCCGGGGGGCGGGACCGCGCGGCACGAGGGCATCGCATCGCCGCATTCCGTCACCCGGGGAGCGCGGCCCCTGACCCATGGGGGAACTGTGGAACACGTCGTGACTGAAGCCCCCCGCCTCACCGAGAGCGCCAGCGCGGTGTTCGCCGTCCTGGCCCAGGCCGGCAGCGCCACCCGGCCGCAGCTGGCGAGCCTCGCGGGGCTGTCCAAGCCGACGGTCTCCGCCGCCGTCGCGGAACTGGAGAGCGCCCGGCTGGCCACCCACTCCGGCACCGCGTCCAGCGGCACCGGCCGCTCCGCGGCCGTATACGGCCTGGGGCCCGCCTCCGGCTCGGTCCTCGCCGTCGACTTGGGCCCGGCCCGCACCCGGGTGCGCGGCTGCGCCCTGGACGGCACCCTGCTCACCGAGACGGCCACCCCGCGGGCCCGGGCCGCCGAGGCCGTCCGCGAGGCGCTGGCCGCGCTGCCCGCCGGCGCCCCGCTGCGGGCCATCGTGGTCGCCGTCGGTGACGTCACCGAGCCCGACCGTGCGGGCACCGGCATGCGCCCGGCGACCGCCAAGGCCGGGCCCGTCTTCGACGCCGTGTCCGTCGCGCTGCCGCAGGGCGTGCCCGTCCACCTGGAGAACAACGTCAACTGCGCGGCCCTCGCCGAACTGCAGGAGGGCGCCGCGCGGGGCCGTCGTACCTTCGGCTATCTGCGGATCGGCGTCGGTATCGGTCTCGGCATCGTCATCGGCGGCCAAGTGCTGCGCGGCGCCAACGGCGCGGCCGGTGAGCTGGCCCGGCTGCCGTATCCCTGGGACGACGACCGGGAGCCGCGTCAGGAGGCTCTGGAGGCTTATGTCGGCTCGCACGCCCTGCTGCGCCGGGCCGCCCGGGCCTGGCGGGCCGGTGACGGCCCGCGCCCCCGTACCGCCGAGCGGCTCTTCGCGCTGGCCGCCGCGGGCCGGGAACCCGCCCGTGGGCTCGTCGCCCGGCACGCCGCCGACGTGGGCCGGCTGGCCGCCGCCGTGACCGCCGTACTGGACCCTGGGCTGATCGTGCTGGGCGGCAGCACGGGCTCCGATCCGCAGCTCCTGCCGGGGGTGCGCGCCGAACTGGGCCGGCTCAGCTGGCCCACCGAGGTGGTCAGCAGCCAGATCGGAGATCTCGGTACCGTCGTGGGTGCCGCCCGGCTCGCCGTGACCAAGGGAGTCCAAAACGTGACCGAAGGCGCGCAGGCGAAGGATTGACGGCTTCCTTATCGGTCTGCCAATGTCCGGACAAGCGCTTTCTAAGTCGGCCGGGACGTCGGCTTGGGGTGAGCGTCCCGGCCGTACCCAGACGTACGGCAGCCCGGCGAGGGCGTGCTCGCGGGCGGCGGCCGTCGAGGCTGGGGACCCCACCCGTCAAGGCGACACGGCCGGGCGAGGCCGTGCCCCCGGAAAGCGAAATCTCCCTCGAAATGCACCCGTGCCGCCTCGGCTGGCGCCGTGCTTCTTCCGCTACGACGAAAAGGGATTGAAGATGACCAGTGTGGGTGTGCGGCGCTCTCGCCGACTCGGCCGCGGCGGCATGCGCCGCCTGGCTCCTCTCGCTGCCGTGGCCACGGCAGGAGCCCTGCTGCTCTCCGCCTGCGGGTCGGGATCCGGCTCGGGCGGGACCTCCAAGTCGCTGACGTTCTGGATCTCCACGGTTCCGGGGCAGGACGCGGGCTGGAAGAAGATGGTGGCGCAGTACAAGAAGGAAACCGGCGTCGACGTCAAGCTCGTCAACATCCCCTACGACGGCTACACGACGAAGCTGCACAACGCCGCGCAGGCGAACTCCCTGCCCGACGTGGCGGCCGTGCCGGCGCTGGACCCGATCTGGTCGAACAAGCTGATCGACCTCAGCTCCATCGCCAACAACAAGACCAACAAGATCAACGCCAACTTCCTCGCCAAGGACTCGTCAGGGAAGGTGCTGTCCATCCCCTCGGACGTCACCGCGTCCGGCCTGTACATCAACAAGTCGCTCTTCGAGAAGGCCGGCGTCTCCTTCCCGACCTCGCCCGACAAGACCTGGACCTGGACCGACTTCATCAAGGCGGCGGACGAGGTCCGGGAGAAGACCAAGGCCAAGTACTCCCTGACGTTCGACCAGTCGCCGTCCAGACTCCGCGCCATGGTGTACGAGATGGGCGGGCAGTACGTCCACGCGGACTCCTCCGGCAAGTTCTCGGTGGACGCGGCGACCAAGAAGGCCGTGAACTACTTCGTCGGACTGAACGACGACAAGACCATGCCGAAGTCGGTGTGGACCAGCGGCGCCGACCCGTCGGCCATGTTCCAGAGCGGTGACGTGGTCGCCTACTGGTCCGGCGTGTGGCAGGTTCCCGCCTTCGCGGAGAGCATCAAGAAGTTCGAGTGGGCGAGCGTCCCGACTCCCGCCCAGCCGGTGCAGGCCAGCGACGTGAACAGCGGCGGCATGACGGTGGGCTTCAACAACAACGCCGACGCGGCCACCGCCGCGACGAAGTTCCTGTCCTGGCTGTACGAGCCGGCCCACTACCAGGCGCTGTGTGAGGCGTCCGGGTTCCTGCCGGTCGAGAGCGGTCTGAACCCGACGTACCCCTTCAAGTCCGAAGCGGCGCAGGCGGCGTTCAAGCTGTACAACGAGGAGATCCCGCTCTACGCCCCGATCTCGGGCTACTTCAACGGCGCGCAGACGAACTGGGTGCTGAAGGGCAAGAGTCTCACCGAGGACCCGACCAAGACGGAGCTCGGCAAGGCGATCAACGGTCAGCAGTCGGCCGACAAGGCCCTGGAGAACATCGTGGCCGGCTACAACCAGCAGGTCGGCGGCGGATCGTAGGCCGGCGGGCCGGGCGGCGGGGTCGAGACACTGCCGCCCGGCCCTGGGCGCCCACGTGATGCCGGGCTCATGGTCCGAGCCCACAGCAATCCATTCCACCAGCACGGAGTCAGGAAGATGACAAAACACGCCTCGGACGTGTCCGTGAGCCCGCCCAGGAGGCGCAGTAAGTACACCCTTGCGCCGCTCGTCCTCATCGCGGCCAATGTCGTGCTCTTCGCGCTGTTCTTCGTCTGGCCGGCGGTGATCGGGCTCGTCTACTCCTTCACGAACTACACGGGTGTAGGGGCGTTCCAGTTCATCGGACTGGACAATTACCACAACCTGTTCGGGGACTCCACCTTCTACGACGCGCTGAGCCGGACGCTGCTGTACGCCGTGCTCTTCGTACCGCTGAACTTCGCGCTCTCGCTGCTCGCCGCCAACCTGGTGGTGAGCAAGCACGCCAAGGGCGCGTCGGTCGCCCGCGTCATCTTCTTCATCCCATGGCTTCTGTCGCCCATCGTCGTGGGTGTCCTGTGGCGGTGGCTGTTCGGTGAGAACTTCGGACTGGTCAACTACGTCATCGAGAAGCTCGGCGGAAGTGCCGTTCCGTGGCAGTCCAACGCGGACCTGTCGTTGATAGTGGTGGTGATGGCGGCGTCCTGGGCCTGGACGGGTTTCTCGATGCTGCTGTTCATCGCGGCGATCAAGAACGTACCGGTGTCCTACTACGAGGCGGCCTCGCTCGACGGCGCCGGCCCATGGCGCCAGTTCATCAGCATCACGCTGCCGAGCATCGCGCCCACCTCGTTCATCGTCATCCTGCTCAACACGATCAACGCGATGAAGGAATACCCGGTGTTCGTCGCCCTCAACAACGGCGGACCCGGCACGTCGAACAACCTGCTCGTCCAGTACATCTATGAGACCGGCTTCAAACGGGGCCAGATCGGCTACGCGAGCGCCGCGTCCTTCGTGCTCATGCTCATCCTGATGGCCGTCGCGATCATCCAGCTGATCGTCAACCGGCGGGTGGAGAACCGATGACAACCACAGACATGCCACGCCCGGCCGACGCCGGTCCCGAACGGGCCGTCTCCAAGAAGCGGCCCCGCAAGGCGGGCAGTGGTGGGCTCCGGCGGGCGGTGCCCGCGACGACACTGCTGTGGATCCTGGCGTGCCTGTACGGGTTGCCGGTGCTGTGGTTCATCCTCAGCTCCCTCAAGCCGGCCAGCGACCTGTTCTCCTATCCGCTGACGCCGGTTCCGCACAACCCCACCCTGTCGGGTTACCTGACGGCGTGGCGCAGTGCCAACTTCTCCCAGTACTTCGTCAACACGGCCATCGTGTGCGTGATCACGACGATCCTCACGGTGGGAGTCAGCTGCTGCACCGGGTACGCGCTGGCCAAGTACGACAACAAATGGCTCAAGGTCTTCTTCATCTGCATCCTGGCCACCACGATGCTGCCGTCCGAGGTCATGCTCGCCCCGGAGTTCCTGGTGGTCCGCAACCTCGGCCTCTACAACTCGTTCGCCGGCATCATCCTCCCGGCCGTGCTCACCGCGACCGGATGCTTCATGTTCCGCCAGTTCTTCCTGACGGTTCCCGACGAACTCGTGGAAGCCGCACGCATCGACGGCGCCCGCGAACTGTCGATCTTCCTGCGGATCATGGTGCCGCTCTCCCGGCCCATCATGCTCACCCTCGCCATCCTGTCCTTCCAGTGGCGGTGGAACGACTACATCTGGCCGCTTCTGATGCTGAACGACCCCAACAAGTTCACCGTGCAGATCGGCATCCAGAGCATCGTCGGCGCGCAGAACATCAACTGGTCGGTCCTGCTCGGCGCATCGGTCATCTCCATGATCCCGCTGATCGTCATCTTCCTGGTCTTCCAGCGCTACGTCATGGGAGCCGACATCAATGCCGGCCTGAAGGACTGACCGTGCCCACCCCGCTCGACCACGAGTTCGTCCGGGCGGTGGCCGGCGCAGCCGACCGGCTGGCCGCCCCGCTGGCGGCCGGCCCCGACGCGGAACCTGCCGGTGTGACCCACCGCGCTCTGGCACGCCGGGTGAAGACCATGGTCGCGGCGTACCGTTCCACGGACTCGGCACTGCACGGCAGCAGGCAGGTCGTCGCCGCCATGATGGCCCACCTCGGCGCCCTCCGGGCCGCGCAGACCACCACCGGCCTCTTCGCCGGCGGCGACAACGTGCAGTCACCGCCGGACTCCGCGTTCACCGTCAACGACGTGTGCGACGCGCACGTCCTCGCCGCGGGCGCGGGGCCGGAACTGCGCGACGTCACGGCCGCGCTCGCCGAGATCGCCGGGGCCGCCTCCGGCAGTCTCCTGGCCGGTGGGGTGCACACCCCGAATCACCGCTGGGAGCTGTGCGCGGCGCTGGCCCGGCTGCACCGGTCGTTCCCGGACAGCCGGCTGCTCGACCGCATCGACGCGTGGCTCGCCGAGGGCGTCGACATCGATGCGGAGGGCCTGTACTCGGAGCGGAGCGCCAACTACGCGGCCCACGTGTCCAACCCGTCGCTGCTGCTCCTGGCCGACGTCCTCGGCCGCACCGACCTGTGGGACGCCGTCGAACGCAACCTCACCGCGACCCTGGACCTCATCAGACCGGACGGCACGGTGGAGACCGTCCACTCGCGGCGGCAGGACCAGAACCACCCGTTCCCGCTGGCGCCCTACCTGCCGCACTACCGGCTGCTCGCGATCCGCACCGGCCGGGGCGACTTCAGCCGGGCGGCGCGGCTGGCGGCCGCCGGCGGCATCGACGCCCCCGACCTGCTCGCCGAGACCCTCCTCACCCCCGACCTGTGCCGTGTGCTGCCGAAACCGGCGCCGGAACCCCTTCCCCGCGACCGGTACCTCGCCACGGCGCGCCTTGCCGCACGTGCCTCCGCCACCGCGCACAGCGTCCTGTACGGCGGCTCGGACGTGCCCGAGCACCGGCGCATCCGCTCGGGCCTCGCCTGCAATCCCACCTTCCTGCGCCTGTTCGCCGGTGACGCCGTCCTCGACGCGGTCCGCCTCTCACGGGGCTTCTTCGACCTGGGCCCGTTCCACGCCGCGGACATGCAACAGCTCGCCGACAACCGGTACCGGCTCACCGAAACCCTCACGGCCGCCTACTACCAGCCGCTCCCGCCGGACCGGCGACGCGACGACGGCGCCTACCGGATGGCGGACGAGGGACGCTTCTCCGCCGCGATGGCCTTCCCGGACCGGCCCCGGGACGAGGTCTCCCACACGACCCGCGTCGAAGCGGAGCTGCGGGAGGACGGTGCCGACCTGCGGATCGACATCAGCGGACCAAGGGTGCCCTGGGCCCTCGAACTGACCTTCCGGCCGGGCGGCGTGCCCGAGGGCGCCGTACCGATCGGCGACGGACGCTGGTGCCTGACGACCGGGCCGATGACCTACCGGGTCGGCGACGACGAGATCCGGGTCGAGGCCGGCGTCGAGGCAGGCGAACCGCTCGCCGGGCCGGACCGGAGCGACGTACTACGGTACGACCCGGGGCAGGACCAGACCGTGGTCGGCGCCACCGACGCGGCGACCGGGAACCGCGTCTACATCGGTGGGTACGGCCCTCACACGCTGACCGTCGCGCTGCGCGCCCGCCGTCCCTCGCCTGTCGTCTGACCCCGACGAACCGCGCCATGGCCACCTCCGGCATGAAGGGCTGATCGACCCATGCACCTGCCGCGCCAGCTCGGCCCGCTGCACGACCTGCCGGACACGCCCGAGGCGTACGACGCGGTCCTCGCCGACGTTGTGGAGCAGGCCCTGGCCCGCCTCACGCCCGAGGGCAATCTCGAACACCCCGACTGTGTGGACGACGTCGGTGACACCTCCCTCGGCGTCACCTCCCTGCTGGCGCTCGCCTGGCGGCGCACGCAGGACCCGCGCCTGCCGGAGGCTGTCAGCCGCGGTCTGCGCTTCCATCTGCGGGAGCGGGTCTTCACCGAGGACAACCCCGGCTACCCGAACCTGAGGAGGCGCGGCTCCGGACTGCCGTACGCCCGTTACGTACTGGAGGACGGCGCCCACCCCATCGGTGACTGGCCGAGCACGGTGTGGGCGTTGCTCCAAGCGGTCAACATCCTGGGCACGGCCGACCCGATCGTCCCCGACGAGGACCGCCGTGAACTGGTCGAGTTGGCGCACGGCTACTGGCTCTGGCTGACCGACGCGACCTTCTTCAACCCGCAGGAGGCCGGCAACCAGGCCATCGGCTGTGTCGTCGGTGGGCTGATGCTCGCAGGCCATCTCCCCACGGAGGAAGGGGAGTCGGTCCGTGCGCGGGCGATGCGTCTGTACGCCGACGAGATCCGCGCCCGCCGCGTCCGCGACCGGGGTGCCCTGCTGCCCCCGGAGCACGGGGGCGCGTACGACAACAACTACGGGCCGATCTCCCTCTCCTTCCTCGCCCAGGCCCACAAGGTCAGCGGGGAGCCGGTCTTCGCCGAGGACGGGGACGCGCTCGCCCGGTATCTCGACGCTCGTCTGACGGTGGGCGGCTTCGACATCGGCGGGCCGCGCTACAGCGAACAGCACTCCGGCTTCGAGGCCGTGCTCGGCCTGCGTCACTTCGGCCGTCGGATCGGCGCCGACCTCGGCCGTTACCGGGGCGACACCCGCTGGGGCCGGCACGCGGTCGGGCCGGACGGCGCGCTCGACGGCCACTTCGCGTTCATGCTGGTCTGGCAGATCCAGGACGCCACGCAGTGGCACCGGACGCCGTCGAGGAACCCCGTACGGCATCAACTGCGCGCGGGCACGGTCTCGGTGGCCTTCGACCAGCGGATGACCCCTTCGCTGGTCGAGGCGGCGGGCACGTACTACCTGCCCGCCGCGGTCAACCGACAGCACGGATTCGGCCCGGTCGTCGACGGCTTCCTGCTCAGCCGCCCCATGGGCGAGGTACGGGTGCGCGACCTCGAGATCGACGGCCTGAGCGCCAAGCTCGTCACCAAACCGGTCGTCGGCCGTGACCACGTGCTGCGCCACGTCCGGTCGCTGTACGTCACCGACGGCGTGAGCCTGTGGACCACGGTCGCCGTCGAACGCCTCGACGGGACGCCGTACTTGCTCGCCGGACTGCCGTACGCCACCGACGACGGGGACCGGGTGCGCAGGACCGCCGAGGCCGCCGTGACCTCCGCCGGCCCGCTCACGCTGACACATCCACGCACGGAGGGCGTCGACCACTTCGACGCCCGCTCCGAGACGACCCAGGAGTTGGCGGCGTTCGCCCTGGCCGCCGACCCGCGCGGCTACGGCAACCCGGACGAGGGCTGGTGCCATCTCGTCGCCTCCACGGCACTCGAAGCCGCACCGGCTCCCGGCGCCCCGCAGGACCTGCACGTCTTCGTCGTGCGCTACGGCTCCCCGGGCCCCCTCGCCCCCACCTTCGCGGACACACCGGCGGGCCTGACGATCCGCACCGAGGCGTTCACCGCACTGATCGGGAATCCCGCGGGTGATGACCGAGGGGAACCCGCGCTGGAACTGCTGCGGCGGTGACCTCCGCGCCGACGACCAGGTCGGCACGGTCCCGTGTCGCGTCGACCAGGTCGGCGTTGCGCTGGTCCGTGCCGAGCACCCAGGCCACCGCCGTGTCGTGGTCCTTGCCGAACTCCTCGTGGCGCTCGACGAGACGACGTACGCGCTCTTCCTCGTCGAGCTCGCAGAACCACACCTCGTCCAGCCGTGACCGTACGCGCGCCCACGCCCCGTCCCCCAGCAGGAGGTAGTTGCCCTCGGTGATGATCAGGCGGGCGCTGCGCAGGACCGGGACGGCGCCCGCGATCGGCTGCTCCAAGGTCCGCTCGAAGCCCGGCGCGTAGACGATGTCGTCCTCTTCCTCGTCACGCAGCCTGCCCAACAGCGCCGCATACCCCGCCGCGTCGAAGGTGTCAGGAGCGCCCTTGCGGTCCCGGCGGCCCAGCCTGTCCAGCTCGACGTCCGCGAGATGGAACCCGTCCATCGGCACATGCGCGACCCGGCCGGGCGCGTCGCCGTTCAGCTCCCGGACCAGGCGCTCGGCCAGCGTGGTCTTGCCCGCGCCAGGGCTTCCCGTGATCCCGAGAATCGCACGCCGACCGGGGCGCACCAGCGCCGCGGCCCGCTCCACGAGGTCGTCGAAGGTCATGAGCGCGGCCTGCGCACGACCGCCGTCCCGCCCTCCAGGTCGATCGTCGTACGGTGCGGGGGTGCCCCGTCCTCCTCGTCGTCCCGCAGCACCAGGGCCGACTGCCGCTCCTTGAGCTCGTTCTGCTTGCCCGGCGAGAGACTCGCGTGCAACTGCTCGAAGCCGGTCGCGGATATCTGGCCCTGGCGCACGCCGTTCCGCCACGGCAGAAGGCCAGCCCGTCCGGCGCGCAGCAACAGCTGGTCCGCGAAGGCCGCTAGAGTCAGCAGGATGACCAGTCCCGGCAGGGTCATGAAGACGGCGAATCCCATGCCACCAGTATCAGGCTGCGAGAGTCGGATTCGGCCAGGCTCCGGCGACCTCGGGTCTGGGACCGGTCATTCCGCCTATGCTCATCAAGCTGTTGAATATTGGTCAATAACGGGCGTCGCAGCCGCCGTCCACGGGGAGAACGTCATGCCGCAGCAACGCCCTACGCTCGCTCCCCACAGCTACCGCACTCTTTGTGCAGTGCTCCAGGGTTCAGCCTGGGGGTGAAGCGCATCCTGTGGCTGCGACGCGGAGCGTCGCGGTGCCGGGCGGGGCGGGCGCGGAGCGCCCGCAGGGCTGCCCGGCGAGCCGGGGATTGCTTTGTCCGGGCCGGTGTTGCCCGTATGACGGCAGTGCAGAGGTGTTCCGGCGTGGCTGGGTTCGGCTGATCGGGTCGGGGTTGTCGGTGGTGGGTGTTAGCGTCCGGATCATGCAGCTTCGGTATGCCTTCCGCCTCGACCCGGGGCCCGGTCAGCGCGTTGCGCTGGCGCGGGCGTTCGGGTGTGCGCGGGTGGTGTACAACGACGCGGTCGCCGCCCGGGAGCGGGCCCGGCGGGAGGGTGCCGCGTTTCCGAGTGCGGGCGCGCTGTCGAAGACGCTGATCACCGAGGCGAAGCAGGGCCCCGGGCGGCAGTGGCTGTCCGAGGTGTCGGCAGTCATCCTGCAGCAGGCGCTGCGGGACGTGGAGCGCGCCTACACCAACTACTTCTCCTCTCTGAAAGGAGCCCGCCAGGGGGCACGGGTGGGGGCGCCGCGCTTCAAGTCGAAGCGGGATGCCCGCCAGGCGATCCGGTTCACCGCGAACGCCCGATGGAAGATCACCGAGGCGGGGCGGCTGCTCCTGCCGAAGATCGGCGAGGTGAAAGTGCGCTGGTCACGCACCCTGCCCTCGGTGCCGTCCAGCGTGACGGTGATCCGGGACGCAGCCGGCCGGTACTTCGCCTCCTTCGTCGTGGAGACCGACCCGGACACCGACCTGGCACGGATGCCGGATGCCGACGGTCTGCCGTCTGTGGGGATCGACTTGGGCCTGACACATTTCGCGGTCCTGTCGGACGGGACGAAGATCGACTCCCCGCGCTTCCTGCGCCGGGCGGAGAAGAAGCTGAAGAAGGCCCAGCGGGAGTCGTCCCGCAAGCAGAAGCGGTCGAAGAACCGGGAGAAGGCCCGCTTGAAGGTGGCCCGCGCACATGCGCAGGTCGCCGACGCCCGCCGCGAATTCCACCACCAGCTCTCCACCCAGTTGATCCGCGAAAGCCAAGCGGTCGCGGTGGAGGACTTGGCGGTGAAAGCCCTCGCGCGCACCCGGCTCGGCAAATCCGTGCACGACGCCGGCTGGGCGCAGTTTCTCGCGATGCTGGAGTACAAGGCCGGCCGGTACGGGCGCGTCTTTGTGAAGGTCGGCCGGTTCGAGCCCACCAGTCAGGTGTGCTCGGTCTGTGGAGTCAAGGACGGGCCCAAACCCCTGCACGTGCGCACCTGGACGTGCACGCCTTGCGGCACGGTCCATGACCGGGACCACAACGCCGCCAAGAACGTCAAACAGGCCGCCGGACTGGCGGTGACAGCCTGTCGAGCGCAGGTAAGACCGGAACTCGTTCCGGCACAACGCGAAGAAGCAGGAAGCCACGGAATCCACACCGGAACTCGTGCCGCGCAGCGGCACAGGACCCGGTGAGGAAGGCCAGAATCTCCCTGCTGCAGCAGGGGGAGCAAGTCAACGGGCGTATTTCGACCACCTGCTCGCCTGCCAGAAGTGCAGCGAGCCCCCGAGGCGATGCGGCGACGGCAGCGCCCTGTACCGGACCTACCGGTCGGACCTGAAGAAGTCATGAACCAGGCCCAGGGCCTGTCCGGCGGAGGGGTGCGGCCGGACGGGTGGGTCCGGCCGCACCTTCGCGCGTCAGTCGCGGGCGATGCCCGGCGCGATGTCCTCGTGGCGCTCCACGGGGGTCGCCGAGGAGGTCGCACTGCGCAGCTTCGTGGTCGTCGCCTTGCCGCAGAACGCGGATTCCAGCGTGCGGGCCATCGTGTTCAGCACGTTCACGTTGTTCGAGGTGTTGGCGAGCGCGGTGACGCTGCGCTTGCCGTCCTTCGAGGCGAAGGCGTACGTGTAGTAGCCCTGCACGGTGCCCGTGTGCCCGTACACCGAGATACCGCAGGACAGGTCACGGCGGCGCAGGCCGAGGCCGTACCCCTGGGTGCTGTTGACCGTCGTCCACTGCTGCATCTGCGTGAGCTGCGCGGCGGACATGAGCTGCCCGCTCATCAGCGCGGAGAAGAACGTGTCCAGGTCCTGTGTGCTGGAGATGATCGCGCCCGCGCTCTGCGCCCAGGACACTGTCTGTTCGGTGGAGTCCACCAGGGCCCCACCGGCCTCGTCCGGCGTGAGGTAGCCGTTGGCGTGCGTGCCCGGGATGGCGGTGTCGGGGTGCACGTAGAAGGTGTCGGTCAGGTTCAGCGGCGTGAAGATGCGGTGCTGGTACTCCGTGGCCACGGAGTGGCCGGTGAGCTTCTCGATGAGCATGCCCGCGACGACGAAGTTCGTGTTGGAGTACGAATAGGCTGCGCCCGGTGCGTTGGTGACCCCGTGCTTGAGGGAGAGGGTGACCAGGTCCTGGTAGCTGAAGACCTTGTTGCGGACGGACTCGAAGCCCGGGACCGTCTGCGCGAACATGTCGTTGGTGTAGTCGTACAGCCCACTGCGGTGGCTCATCACCTGACGCACGGTGATCCGGTCGTCGGGCAGCAGCCCGGGCAGATAGGTGTTCACCGAAGCGTCCAGGTTGAGCCTGCCCTCGTCCACCAGCTGCAGCAGGACCACGGAGGAGAAACTCTTGGTGACGCTGCCGACGCGGAACCGGTCGGTCGTGGTGATCGCACGCCCGGTGGCCCGGTCGGCGACTCCCTCCGACAGCCGGTGGACCGTGCCGTTGTCGTCGACCCGCACCATCGCACCGGGGGCGCCCTGGGACAGAGCCGTGTGCAACACCGCCTGCAGACCGGCGTCGTCGGGTGTCGGCAGATCCGCGGCCGCGGCGGTGCCGGCCTGTGCGGGGACTGCGAGGAGGGCCAACAGCGCCGCGCCCAGCGCCGTACCTCTGCCCACCATTGCTGAGACCATCTGATTCTTCTCCCGAGTTCCCTCTGTGTACCGCGCCGCGGATGCGAACGTCGGCACCATCTGTACGCGCAGGAGAGGCAGATGGGTTGCATGTCACGCGAAGGAAAGCGGAAAAGATCCTTCAGCGGCCGAAAAGCTGCGTCCAGTACGTCCCCGCCGTGCCGCCGCCCGCGAGGCCGATGCCTATGTGGGTGAAGTCGGGCTTGAGGATGTTGGCGCGGTGGCCCGGGCTGTTCATCCAGCCGCGGACGACCTCGGCGGGGGAGCGCTGGCCGCAGGCGATGTTCTCCCCGATGGTGCGGCGTTCGGAGCCCGCGGCGGCGGCCCGGTCCCACGGCTGGCTGCCGTCGGGGGAGGTGTGGGAGTAGAAGGCGCGGCCCACCATGTCGTCGCTGTGCGCCTGGGCCGCGGTGGTGAGCAGGGCGTCGACGGTGAGCGGCGCCAGGCCCTCCGCGGCCCGCTCGGCATTGGTCAGTGCGACCACCTCACCCGCCGTCCGCTGCAGGCCCCCGCGGCTGAAGGGCTTGGCCCACAGCGCTGTCCAGTACATGTCGCCGGAGCGCCGGCCGGGGACGTACGCCAGCCCCGCCTGGCTGTACGCCGGGTTGTACAGCGTGTCGCGGGACTGCTCGGTGCTGAGGCAGTACTCCACGAACTCGCCCGGGGTGCGCGGGCCGGAGACGAGGTGCTCGCCGACGGTCAGATACGCGTATCCGGCGGACGTGATGCGCTGGTAGACGGAGATCGCCTGGGCGCTCTCGGAGCTGAGGAGTCCGCGTGCCGCCATGTCGGAGGCGTGGGCCCGGGCCGCGGTCGCGAGCCGCGCGTCGAGGGAGACGGGTGGGGAACCGGCCGCGCCGCGCACGGAGTTGACCAGGTCGAGGAAGCCGTCCGGGTCGGGAGCCGCCACCGGTGTCGGATCGTCCCCGGCCGCATCCTCGGCGACCTCGACCCCGAAGTCCCGCGCGATGCCGGCCAGCCCGTCCGCGTATCCCTGGCCCAGTGCGCGCAGCTTCCACGCCGTGCCGCGTCGGTAGATCTCGGCGAGCAGCAGAACGGTCTCCCGCTGTGGGCGCGGGGGCGTGAACCGGGCGAGGGTGTGGCCGCCCGGACCGCTGACGTGCAGGGTGGGCGCGGGCAGTCGGCCGAGCGGCGTACCGGGATCGGCCGGACTGACGACCACGGTGACGCGGCTCGCGCCGGACCGCAGGCGCGCCGGGTCGATGGTGAGGTGCTCCCCGGTGAGCCGGGCGCCCGGCACCGTCGGCTGGTTGTAGAACACGAAGTCGGCGTCGCCGCGCACCTTGCCGCTGTCGTCGGTGATGAGCGCGGAGACGTCGAAGGGACCCGGCACCCGGATCGTCAGGGTGCCGCCCGGCAGGGGCACATTGCCCCCGGGAACCAACTCGCTCATCGTGCCGCCCGTCGAAGGGATGGTCCTCGCGGACCACCGACACGGGCGCGCCCGCTTCCCGCCCGCTCACCCCGTCAACGTCCCGTTCGCTCCCGAGGGTTCCCGCGCTCCGCGGCACCGCGTGCGTCGATCGCCTCGGGCGGGCGCAACGACCGCAGCGCGAGCAGGAGTACGCCGATGTCGTCCAGGTAGATCGGGTCGGGCAGCAGGTCGGTCGGCAGCAGGAGATAGGCGACGGCACCCCAGAAGACCCAGCGGGACCCGGTCGGAAGCCCGGCGCGCCTGAGGTCACGGCGGGCGCGCACGAGCCGTACCAGGACCGCGATCGCCACCCCGAGTGCGGCGGCACCCAGGATCGCGACGATGAGGACCACCGTCCATGTCGTGGAGTCCATGAGTTCCGTCCTGAGCTCTCGTAGGGCAGTTCCTCCCCTTCGTGTTCCCGCTCGCCCGGTTCGTACCGCCCCCGAAACACCGGCCGATTCAGGCCGGGCCGGCGGCGACGCAGAACTCGTTGCCCTCCGGGTCGGCCATCACCACGTGGTGCCCGTCGAACTCCTCCAGGACGGAGCCGCCCGCCTTCACGATCCGCTCGGCCTCCGCCCTGATCCGCGCCCACCGCTCTTCGGGACCGCCGTGTCCCGGCACGCGGACGTCGATGTGAAGGCGGTTCTTCGCCGTCTTCGGCTCGGGAACCTTGAGGATGGACAGGCGGGGGCCGACGCCGTCGGGGTCGCAGAGCCACGCGCCGTCGTCCGCGGAGTCGTCCTCCGGGAGGTCGAACTGCGCGAGCCACTCCTCGCGGGTGGTGAAGGGAGCGGGCGGAGGCTCGTCGATGTACCCGAGTGCCGTCTTCCAGAACTCGGCGAGGAGTGTCGCGTCCGCGCAGTCAAGGGTCAGATCGATTCTGGCTGCCATGACAGGACCGTACTGCGCGCCTCTGACAATCCGGTCGTACGGCTCTTACCGGCCCTCGGGAACGTCACGGCGGCAGAGAACGAAGTCGTCGAAGACGTGCCGTCCGGGGCGGTCGCCGACGGTGTCGATCGCCGCGCGGATGTCGTGCAGTTGGCCCGTCGTCATCTGCAGGGGCGGCTCGTCGGGCTGGTAGGTGGTGCGGACGGGATAGTCCACACCCGGTTGCCGGGACATCTCGATGTGGCAGCCGAGCACGTGCGTGACCGGCCGTTCGGCACAGAAGTCGATCAGGCGGTCGACGGTGCGGGTGAACGCGGCCCAGTCCTCGACGTACAGACGGCCGGGATAGACCGTGTCACCGGTGAGCAGGAAGCCGGTCCAGGGGTCGAAGTACGTCACCGCGGCCGCGTGGTGGCCCGGCGTGGCCAGGCATTCCAGGACCCGGCCCCCGAGATCGACGCGGGCGACGCCCTCGGGGTCGCCGTCGAAGCCGAAGAACGGCCAGGCCTGGTCGAGGGCCGCGTCGACGACCGTGGTGCCGGGTCGGTCGGCGAACTGTCCGTCCCCCGCGACGTGGTCGCCGTGGGGGTGGGTGTGCAGCACCAACAGCTCGTAACCTGCCCGGGGGTGGGCGGTCAGCCATGTCTCCATCAGCTCGTCCACCACCCGGCGCAGTGGGAAGCAGTCGGCCGAGGCCGTGGCACCGGTGTCGATCAGCACGGCCCGTGCCTCGCCGAACAGCAGGAAGAGGAACGGCGCCTCGTAGTCGACGGCCATGTTCTGCCGCAGGATCATCGTGTGCGCGTCGTGGGCGTGGACCTGGATGTCGGGATCGGTGTTGTGCTTGGCCGACGGCGATCCGTGGATCCACCGCACGTCCAGCGCCCGCGCGCCCGCGGCTTTCTCCGCTGCTCCAGCGGTCTGTTCGGTCCTCGGCCTCTGGGTGTCCACGACGTCTCCCGGTGATGATCCCGCCGGGACCACCACCTGGACCCGGGACCTCAGTGTCGCCCGGCGTTGTGGTCGACGAGTGCCTGGGTCACCGCTCGGACGCTGCGGGCGATGTGGTTGAGCTGCAGCACTTCGGCGGCGTACATCTTGATGGTGTGCTCGATGACCGATTCGTGCAGGCCGAGAGCGGGGAGTTCGGCCCGGGCGGTCTGCAGGGCGGTCCGGGCGACCCGGATCTCGTGCTGCACCTGGATCTGGGCGTGACGGGCGAGCAGTACGGGGTGCTTCATGAGCACGGGGTAGCTCGCGTAGCGGGACGGCACCAGATCGCGCAGCCACTTGGTCGCGGAGCGCTCCCAGTCGAAGCTGCCGGGGGTCTTGACCTGGCACGGCCAGTCCGAGGTGATCGGTGAGTACGTTGTCAGGGCCATGTTCATCGCTTCCGGGTTACGTCGGCGGCAAGGGTGCGGGTTATGGGGCGGCCCCGGTCTAGGGGATGGCCGGGGCCGCCACCACGGGCACCCGCTCACGCGGGGCCCGTCCGAACATCCGGGGCCCCATGCGGGTAGGAGCGGACGGCCCCGGATGGCCGTAGGACGTGACCCGGAGGCCTCCTGGTCGCATCCGCGAGAAGTATTTATATATACCGCCGGATACGCAAGGACATGAAAAAATTCATGCGCGATATGGGCGAATGATCCCGTGATGCCGTGCTGGCAGGGGGCGTACGGGGTGTAGGGGGGAAGGGGGAGCCGTGCGGGGTCAGTCCTTGAGGAAGAACTGGTGCTGCTCCGCGATCTGCTCGTACTCCTCAAGCCGCGCCTGCGTCCGCTCCGGGTCGGCGTCGGACATGGCCTGGAGGAGCGCCGCCGACATCATGACGGGCGCGGCGTAGGAGTCGAAGACGAGCCGGGCCCCGGTGCCTACGGTGAAGGTGGCGTCGGCCTCGTCCGCGAGCGGTCCGAGCGCCAGGTCGGTGATCAGGGCGACCTTCAGCCCCGCGCTGCGTGCGACCCGCACCGCGGTCAGCGTCTCCTGGGCATGACGGGGCATTCCGAAGGCGAGCAGCCAGGTGCCGCCCGCCTCGCGCGACTGGAGCAGCGCGTCGTAGGCGACGCTCCCGCCGCGCGTCACCAGCCGCACATCGGGGTGGATGCGGCGGGCGGCGTACGCGAAGTACTCCGCCAGCGAGACCGAGATGCGCAGGCCGAGAACGGTGAGCGGGGTCGACTGCGACAGCGCGCGGCCGATGGTGATCACCTGGTCCGGATCAGCGAAGTCGCGGCGCAGGTTCTCCAGGTTCTCGATCTCGGCGTCCACCGCCAACTGCAGTTCGTTGCCGTGGTCCTCCGCCGGCGCGCCCGGGGCGCTGGAGAGTGTGCTGAGCGCGATGGCCTGCAGTTTCTCCCGCAGTGCGGGGTAGCCGCTGAAGCCGACCGCCGCGGCGAAGCGGGTCACCGAAGGCTGGCTGACCCCGACGCGCTCGGCGAGATCGGTGATCGACAGGAACGCCGCCTCGGTGATGTGCTCGATCAGGTACTGGGCGATACGGCGCTGTCCGGGCGAGAGCCGGGGGCCGTCGAACAACTCCCTGAGCTGGGACGTGGGTGCCGCGCCCACCTCCGGAGCAGTCTTCCCCGAGGTGATGGCAGACGCCTGAGCGCGTGCCTGCTGCGGCGATGGCACCGATGTGCCTCCTTCGTGTCCCACGAGAACTCAACATAGCTCACGGACCGTGCTGACCAGGGCATGGATGACCACACGCCATAGCTCGGCGGGCGTGGAACGTGAGGTCGGGGGCTTGGTGGGCGACATGGCCCGGTGCGATCGGGAGGCCGTACGGCCTGGGTTCTGCTCCATGAAGATCGCATCAGGATGTGAACCTGGCCTGATTCGCGACAAGTTGACGACGCGCCATGGACAGGGACTGAGACGGGTGTTGAGGATGGGAGTCCCCATCCGTAGGAGTTGTTCATATGCGTAGACGACGCCTGCTGACCGGTGGAGCCGCCCTCGCGGCCGCCGCTTCGCTCCAGCCCGCCCTGACGGACACCGCGCAAGCCGCTCCGTCGCCCGCCGCGCCGCTGCCTTCCAGAGCCGCGGTCGTCGCCGTCCTGCGGCGCGTGGCCGACCAGTGGATCGGCGCGCACACGGACCCCGGCGACAACGGCTGGGCCAACGCCACCTTCTTCAGCGGACTGCTCGCTCTCCAGCGCCTGACCGGCAGCCCCCGCTATCTGGCGTACGCCAGGAACTGGGCCGAGAAGCACGCGTACGGCCTCAACGGCGGGGTCACCACGCGCCATGCCGACAACCACAACGCCGGGCAGGCCTACCTCGACCTGTACGAGATCGAGCCGGAGGAGAGCAAGATCTCCGCCATCGAGGAGTCGCTCCACCGCATGGTCTACACCGACCAGCCGGACAAGAACGACGACTGGTGGTGGGACGACGCCCTGCACATGGCGATGCCTCCGTTCGCCAGGATCGGGGTGCTCCGCGGCGACCCTGGGTACTGGCAGAAGCTGTACGCCCTCTACGACCACACCAAGCGTGTGGAGGGCGGACCCGGACTCTACGATGCCGGCACGGGGCTCTGGTACCGGGACAAGCGGTTCCTCCCCGGGGTCCCCGGCGGGATCCTCTCGCCCGCGGGAAAGCCGGTGGTCTGGTCGCGCGGCAACGGCTGGGTGGCGGGCGGACACGCCAAGACGCTCAAGGCGCTGCCGCCCGCCGAGCGGCACACCGGCGAGTACCGCGACACCCTGGTACGTCTGGTGACGGCCGTCGCCGGGATCCAGCGCACCGACGGCTTCTGGAACGTCAACCTCGCCGACGCCACCCATCTGCCCGGCCCCGAGACGAGCGGCACCTCCTTCTTCCTCTACGGCACCTCCTACGCGATCCGGGCCGGCCTCGTCGACCGGCGTACCCACCTCCCGGTCGTGGCCCGCGCCTGGAACGGCCTCGTCAGCACGGCCGTACACCCGGACGGGCTCCTCGGCTACGTCCAGAACGTCGGCGACCGCCCGGAATCCAGCCAGCCCGTCACCTACGACAGCACCGCGAACTTCGGCGTGGGCGCCTTCCTGCTCGCCGGCACCGAACTCGCCCGCCTGGCCGGACCCTGACGCGACGCACCGGTGCCCCCGCCACATACGGCGGGGGCACCGGCCTGTCGCTGTCAGGGCTGCGCGGTGAGCGTGAAGCTCTGTGCCGCGGAGCCGTCGCAGGTGCGCTGGGTGAGCTGGACGCTGTTCGTCGAGGCGCTCGCCGCGGTCAGGCACTTGCCGCTGTGGCGAGCCGTGAAGTGGTAGCGCCCGGTGCTCTCCTTCACCGGAAGCCACTGCTGGTTCTGTCCGCCGGAGTAACTCCACAACTGGAGCGGCGCGTTGTCGGCCGTCGAGACACCGGTCACGTCGATGACCTGCTGTGGATTGACACGGATGGCCGCCTGCCGGTACCCGCTGTCGGTCGAGCGGAACTGGAACTGCTGGGCCTGGGTGCCGTTGCAGGCGTACTGCTGGATCACGGTCCCGTTCGCCGTGGCTGCCGAACGGGCGTCCACACAGGTGCCGTTGCCGGCATTCGTCAGCGAGTACCAGGCGGTCTCCGAGGGAGAGTCGGCCGGAGGCGTGCCGGTGTCGGCCCCTCCCAGCCACTTCAGGCCGTCCAGCAGGAACTGATTCTGTGTCGCGCTCGCGAACGTCGAGGACAGACGCGTGTTGGTCGTGTAGTTCATCGCGTTGTGGCCGAAGTTCGCGTACAGCATCTTGTACTGCGTGTTGGTCCACAGGATCGGGTAATAGCCGCTGTACCAGGACTGGTTGGGATCAGTTCCCACCGGGAAGCTGCTCGGGTCGATCGAGGCCAGGATCCTGATGTTCGGGTTCTGTCGCAGATCGTTGGACCAGCTGTACCACTCGCTGACCGACGAGGTGAACGTGGCCGGCAGGTTCTTGGTGGCCGCGTGCGTCCGGTCCTCGACCTTCAGGGTCACCGATGTCGGACCCCAGGTGTTGGACACGAAGTTGCCCGAGCCGAGGAACGTGTTGTGGTACCAGGACCAGCTCGCCGCGTCCGTCGTGAAGGCGGAGACGTGGAAGCCCATGAAGCCGCCGCCGCCCCTCATGTACGCCTCGAACCCGGTGCGTTGCGCGGTGGTCTGCGGCAAGTCGTCGAGGAACAGGACGACTTGGTACGCGCTGACCCCGCCGTTGGCGAGCAGGTCCCAGTTGGTGCTGGCCGTGTAGGTGAAGCCGTTCGCCGCGGCCTGCTGCGGGAACCAGACGTTGGCCTCCTTGTCGAAGTCGATGTGCGCCGCGTCGTAGGTGCCGCTGTAGAGGGCGAGCACCTTGAACGGGGTCGCCGCGGTGCTCGCGTGGGCGGCGGGCGGTACCGCGAGGCCGAGCAGCGCCGCCAGCAGGAGGAAGATTCTCAGGGCCGCGCGGGTGGAACCGGATCTGATGGTGTGCATCTGCTGATCGATCCTTTCCGTGCGGTTTACGGGTAGTTGGTGAGGTAGGCGACGTTGGTGCTGGAGTTGGACGGTCCGCCCGTGCTGTTGATGATGTGGCTGATGGTGCCGACACCGCCCAGCGAGACGGTCACCATGTCGTGGAACTTGACCCCTGACACGCTCGGCACCTCGAAGGCGTGATCGGCGACCACGCTCGAGTTGGCGCTGAAGTAGCAGTAGCTGCCAAGACCCCATGCCTCGTGGCTGGTGACGGACGAGGCGACCTTGTAGGCGGGATAGCCCTTCCCGCTGCCGTTCATCCAGGAGGCCTGGTTCGGCGGGTCGTAGGGCATCTCGTTCTGGAAGAAGTACGTCCGGCCGCCGTTGCCGTTCCAGATGACCTGGGTCTTCTGGTAGTGCTCGACGAACAGGCCGTACGCGGTCACGTTGTTGCCGTTGACGGTCAGGCCGTTGTCCGCCGTGTTGGTCGTCCAGCCGACCGTGCCGGAGTTGCCGTGGTCGGCCCGCCAGATCCAGGTGTGGTCGATGATCGTGTTGGCGCTGTTGATCACCAGCGAGTTGGTCGCCTTGCCGACGGTGGCGCCGCCGATCCGGACGAAGACGTCGGACAGCTGCGTCGGGTCGGCCGCGTGCGTGGCGGACGAACCGGACGGGCCGATCTGCATCAGGGTCGAGGAGTTGGTGGTGCCCGCGTCGATCAGCAGGCCCGCCAGCTGGATGCCGTCCACGTCGGCGGTGGTGACGGCGGTGATCCCGCCGTCCGGCACGAAGGTGGCCAGGCCCATGCCCAGCACCACCGTGTCGGGGCGCGTGATGTTGATCGTCTGGTTGAGGTGGTAGACGCCGGGGGTGACCAGCAGGTTCTTGCCCGCCGCGAGGGCCGAGTTCATGTCGGCCGCGGTGGCGCCGGGCTTGACGATGTAGAACTGGTCGATCGGCAGGGACTTGCCCGCCGGGGTCTTCCCGCTCCACGTGGTGCCCACGGCGTTGGACTGCAGACCGGGCACGAACACCTGGTAGGCGCCCGCGCTGTCGACGTACAGGAACGGCTTCTCGCGGATCGTCGGCGAACTTGCGACGTTGGTGTACGTCGGGAAGGACTGGGCGGGCGCGCCCTGGTCACCGACGAAGACCATGTTCCAGTTGGAGCCGGACCAACTGCCCATCTGCGAGTTCCGGGTGAGGAACTGCTGCTGGGTGCCGGACTGGATCTGCCCGTCGACCTTGGTGTCGGAGATGAAGCCGCCGCTGGACCAGCCGCCGTCGTCCAGCGCGAGGTTGCCGCGCACGTGCATGCGCCGGTACGGGGCGGCCTGGGAGACGGCCCAGCGGTCGGTGCCGCCCGTGGGGTTGACCGACAGGTTCTCGGCGTCGCGCCAGAAGTTCTGGGTGGCGTTGCCCTGGAACCAGTCGGCCTCGGCGTGCACGGAACCGTTGATCGTCACGTCGTCCGGCGAGAAGCCGAGGCCTGCGACCTGCGTGTAGAAGCCGACGTTGGCGTTGGCGCTGTAGGTGCCGGGCTTGAACAGCAGGGCCTGGCGGGCCGAGCCGAACTGGTTGGTCTCCTGCTGGGAGAAGACCGAGTCCAGCTTGGACTGGATGCTGGACGCCGACATCGAGGGGTCGAACACCGTCACGTTGGGACCGAAGTCCGGAGTGCCCGGCGGGTTCGTCGTGCCGCCGCCCAGAGTGAAGGACTGCGCGGCGGTGCCGTTGCAGGTGTACTGCGCCAACTGCACGCTGTCCGCGGTGGAGGCGCTGGGGACGTCCAGACACTTCCCGCTGTTGCGGTTGACGAAGTGGTAGGCGCCGTCGGCCTCTGCGACGGGCAGCCACTGCTGGTTGTTGCCGCTGGAGTACGTCCACAGCTGGACGGGCGCGGAGTCGGCGGTGGAGACGTTGGTGACGTCCCACGCCTTTGTGGCGTCCAGGTTGCTGTTCACGCGGTAGTAGCCGTCGCTGGTGGCCACCAGCTGCCAGTTCTGGGCGGTGCTGCCGTTGCACGCGTACTGCTGGACGGCGGTGCCGTCGGCACTCGCGGCCGAGCGGGCGTCGACGCACTTGCCGCTGCCCTTGTTGACCACGGTGGTGTAGCCGGTCGGTATCGCCGCCGCCGCGGTGTTCGCCGCGCTCGCCGAACCCTGCGCGGCGAACTCGATGCCGGTCATGGTGGTCGCCACGAGCGCGACCGCCGTGAGCGCTCTCGGAACACGATGGCGGCCGGTCAGTCTCTTCCGTCTGAGCACGGATTCTCCTGTGGTGATGGGGGGTGGGGTGGAAAGGTCGGAGGGCGTCCGTCAGCCGGTGTACTTGGCGAAGATGCTGGTGAACTGCCAGTTGCTCTGGGCCACTCCGGAGCAGGTGTCGTCGTTCGGGTAGCTGCCCGGGCAGGGACGGTCACGGTTGGCCGACCAGAACGTCAGCCGCGCGAGGTGGTGCGTCTGCGCGTAGCCGAGGATGGTCTGGAAGTCGGCGGTGGTGACTGTCTCGTTGTTGTCGGTGATCCCGTTCATGGAGGAGATGCCCATGTCCCGGTAGGCCGCGTCGTCGCTGTAGCCGTACGCGTTCTTCAGCGCGGTCTTGAGACCCTCGGCCGCCCGCTGGGTGAGCGTGCCCATGTTCTGGCCCGCGCCGCCGAAGTCGAACGGCATGATCGTCCAGGCGTCCACGGTCAGCCCGGACGACGCGGCCCGGTTGATCAGACTCGTGTCGGGGCCGCTCTGCCCGGTGCCGATGGTGACGTACACCTTGATGCCCGGGTTGTTGGCCTTGACCGTCTTGAGCGCGTCCACGGTGCGCTGCTGGACCGTCGTGTTGCTGTAGGCGTCGGCCTCGATGTCGATGTCGATCGCCTTGAGCCCGTACGCGTTGATGACCTTCTGGTACGCGGCGGCCAGCTCTCCGGCGCTGGAGCAGGAGCTCTCCAGCTTGTTGCCGCTGTAGCCGCCGAAGGAGGGGACGACGTCGCCGCCGGCCGAGCGCACGGTGTTGATGGTCTGCTGGTCGACGCCGCCGGTCAGCGCGCGGCCGCCGTCCCACTGCGGGTTGCAGTAGCCGTTGCTGAGGACGAAGGCGAGCGTGAACCACTTGACGCCGGTGGCGTTCATGACGGTGGTGGGGCTCGGCGGGTTGCCCCAGCCGTTGTAGAGATAGGGGGCGACGGCCATCGGCGCGGAGGGGGGTGTGCCCCCGCCGTCGGCGGCGGGCGCGGTCCACTTCTGGTTGGCGGCGCCGGTGCAGGTCCAGATCTGGATCGGCGTGCCGTTGGCCGAGGTGTTGCCGGTGACGTCGGCGCACTTGTTCGCCTGCGGATTGACGAGGTCGCGGGCGGCGGAGACCGTCCACTTCTGGTTGGCGCCGCCCGTACAGTCCCACAGCTGGAGCTTGGCCCCGTCCGCGGTCGAGTTGCCGGCGACGTCAAGACACTTGCCGAGGGCCCGTACGGTTCCGTCGGAGCCGACGGTCCACTGCTGGGCGGTGGTGCCGTTGCAGTCGTAGAGCTGAACGGCCGTGCCGTTGGCGGAGTTCGCGCCGGCCACGTCGAGGCACTTGCCTGCGAGTCCGGTGATGGTCCCGGTGGCGGCGGAGGCGGGGGAGACGCTCAGGGCGCCGGCGGAGAGAGCGAACACCGCCGTGGTCAGGGTGGCGCGCAGCGCGGTGGAGCGCGCGAGGGATTGTCTTGCCATCAGAGGGTCACAGCCCTTCGGGGAGGCTGAAAGTGGGGGGACGTTCATGTCCGTGAATCTGGAGTGCATTCATGGAGCTGTAGTGATCGGTGAACCTAAAGGTCTGAACCAAACTCGTCAAGAGATGAAGCAAAGCGGGCTTCGAATTGACCGGGGTTCACGAGGAGTTGAACGCAGCGGCCATACCGGGGAGGTCCAACAGGTGCCGATCGGGCGGGCTTTGCGGCGGCGCCTGTACTCTGACCGCTCGTCGCCCCCGTAGACGCCGACAGGCGTTCCTCACACCCCTGGTGCCCTCCTGATGATCAACCGTGTCCCGCGCCTGCCCCGCCGCGACGCCATGATGGATCCCGATCGACTCGTCACCTTCGGCGACGCGGTGATCGCGATCGCCATCACGCTGCTCGCGCTCGACATCACCGTTCCCGAGGGACTGGCCGACGGCGAGGTCGGAGCCGCGCTGAGGGACGCCCTGCCCAAGTTCGGGGCGTATCTGCTGAGCTTCGCCGTCATCGGCGCCCTGTGGCTGGGCCAGCACGCGCTCTTCCGGCAGATCGCCGCGCTCGACAACTGGCTGCTCCGCCTCTATCTCGCTCTGCTCGCCGTCGTGGCCGCGCTCCCGTTCCCCACGCGTCTCATCAGCGAGTACGGCAACACCGCCGTGGCCACCTCGGTCTACGCGGCGACGATCGTCCTCGCCGTCGGGCTGCTCACGGCCATGTCCGCCCGCCTGTGGGCCAGTCCGGCCCTTGCCAAGCCGACCGTGACCCCCGCACAGATCAGGCAGTCGGTCCTGAGGGGCCTCCTGACCGTCCTCGTCTTCGCCACCTCGATTCCGGTGTCGCTCGCCTCGCCGACGGCCGCCAAGTACTGGTGGCTCCTCACGGTTCCCGTGCGTCTGCTCTTCCGAGAGACGAGTACGCCCGACCACGAGCAGTCGACCGCTGCCGTCGAGTGAGACCGCCGCGCTTCGCGGGACCGGACATCAGGGGAAGAGCCGGTTGAGGAGGGCCGTGCCGAAAACCCGGTGAGGATCGAGCCGGTCCAGGACGGCGGCCGCCTCGTCCCAGCCCGGGCCCACGCCGTCCCGGAAGGAGGCGGGCACCGCGGTGCCCAGCACCTCCTCGTCGTCCCAGGCTGCCTCGTCCGTATAGCCCCAGCCCTTGGACCACTCGACGCGGGTGAGGGCGTACCCGCCGTCGTACGTCGTCAGTAGAAAGCGCTCCAACTCCCGGTAGAACGCCGCCGCGTCGGGCGTCCCGGGCAGTGTCAGCACGTCCAGCCAGACAGCCGTGTCCCATTCGGGGTGGTCGGCGCGAGGGCGCAGCGCGGACAGCAGTGGCGCGCGGGCGCCCGCCGAGTCGGCGTCGGACGGGTGGTCGAGGCCGGTCACCCTGATTTCCACCTGGCCGTTGACGGGGTGGCGCCCCTGGGCGGCGTAAGCGGTGAGACGCTCGCGGAAGAAGGCTGTGAACTCCGCGACGACGCGCTGCACTTCGGCACGCGAGGTGAGCACCGCGTACCCGTTGGCGGTCACCCGCAGTGTGGTGGGCCTGATGTAGAGCAGCGTGTTCTTCGACGGTCCCCAGAGGTCGGCCGACAGGGTGGCGGTCAGTCCCACGGTCGCCGCGGTGAGCTGCGCGGCGCCCAGGAGTGGGGCCAGGTACCACGCCGCGTCGGCCACCATGCGCCCGGCGAGATCGGCGACGACGGTGGGGATGTTGTCCGAGAAGGGGTAGTTGTACGGCGACCCCACGCGGCGGGAGGCCGGCGGCCGGGTGGGGGCGACACTCCAGACCTTCAGCCAGGGGTGCTCGGTGAACGCGAACCAGATCGCCTCCGCACGCCCCGACTCGTCCAGGAAGCTCGCGAAGGTGCGTCCGCCCTCGGGGCCGCCCGGCCGCGCGAAGAGTTCGGCGGCGGGGATGTCGGTTCGGCTGACGCAGCGCAGATGGGTGTTGGCGCCCACGCGCAGCGTCACCTCGGTGACCAGCGCGCGGCCGAGATGCGTGAGGAGCGCCGCACCGTCGGGGTCGTCCCTTTCGTACGTCCGCAGGACATAGGCGTCGCTGTCCGCGTCCCACACCACCGCCGTGAGGGACAGGACGAGATTGCTGAGCGAGCCGTAGGTGTGCCCGGGCAGTCGGCTCTCGCCGTGGGCCGGAACGGCCGTGCCGTGCGCGTCGATGGCCAGGGCGCCGCCGAGCGTCAGGTCGCCGGGCGCGGGCGTCGCCGTGAGGCCGAGGCCGTGGTCCTCCAGATGACCGAGCAGCGCTTCCAGCGTGACGCCGGCACCGGCCCGTACGACGGCGGGGTCGGTGGACTCCAGGGACACACCGGTGAGATGCCGGGCGGTGTCGACCAGCAGCACGGGAGCGCCCGCCTCGGTCCCCGTGGGGATCGTCAGCGGGGACCAGCCGTGGGAACTGCCCCGGGCGCGCACCGACCAGCCCTGCCTCCAGGCCCAGTTGACCACGGCGACCACCTGGTCCTGGTCGGCCGGAGCGCAGGCCCACAGTCCTGTGGCGGTGATCTCGCCGACCCAGTTGCGGTACGCGGACCGATAGACGTCGACACCCTCAGGGAAACCGGGAAGCTCCTGCGCCGCGGCGGCGCGGTCCGGCAGCGCGAGAGGCAGCAGCGCGGTGAGTGAGGCCGCGCTCAGCAGGAACCCCCGACGGGACCAAGGGGTGCGCCCTTCACTTTCTGAATGGTCGGTCACCCGGTTCACCGTAGGTGACGGTTGACACGCATCACCTGTCCGTCAAAAGGCCTCACCCGTTCGAGTGAATGACGCGCTGTTGCGTCCGCCTGGGGGGCGCGGGTGGGCGCGGGCGGGGTGGGCGTCCTGCGCGGGCAGGTGGAGATGTCAGACTGACGGCATGGACGAGCGTGAATTCGGCAGGTCAGGCCAGAAGGCATCGGTCATCGGTCTCGGTACGTGGCAGCTCGGCGCCGACTGGGGCGACGTGAGCGCCGGCGACGCCGAGGCGGTGCTGGAGACGGCGGCGGAGTCGGGGGTGACGTTCTTCGACACCGCGGACGTATATGGCGACGGGCGCAGTGAGCAGGCGGTCGCGTCCTTCCTCAGTGCCCGACCCGACCTGCACGTGATGGTGGCGACGAAGATGGGGCGCCGGGTCGAGCAGATTCCGCAGAACTACGTCCTCGACAACTTCCGCGCGTGGAACGACCGTTCCCGGCGCAACCTCGGCGTCGACCGCATCGACCTGGTGCAGCTGCACTGCCCGCCGACCCCCGTCTACTCGTCGGACGAGGTGTTCGACGCGCTGGACGCGCTGGTCGAGGAGGAGCGGATCGCCGCGTACGGGGTGAGTGTCGAGACGTGTGACGAGGCGCTGACCGCGATCGCGCGGCCGAACGTGGCGAGCGTACAGATCATCCTGAACCCGTTCCGCATGAAGCCCCTGCGGCAGGTCCTGCCGGCGGCGCGGGAGGCGGGCGTCGCGATCATCGCCCGTGTTCCGCTTGCCTCCGGGCTGCTCTCCGGCAAGTACACGAAGGACACGGTGTTCGCGGCGGACGACCACCGGACGTACAACCGTCACGGGGAGTCCTTCGACCAGGGCGAGACCTTCTCCGGCGTCGACTTCGTGACCGGCGTGGAGGCGGCGGCCGAGTTCTCCGCGCTCGCCCCAGAGGGCGTCACCCCGGCCCAGCTGGCGCTGCGCTGGATCATCCAGCAGCCCGGAGTGACCACGGTCATCCCTGGCGCCCGCTCGCCCGAACAGGCCCACGCCAACGCGACCGCCGCGAAGCTGCCGGCGCTGCCGGCGGAGACGCTGGACGCGATCGAGGAACTCTACGACCGACGGATCAAGGAGCAGGTGGAGGGCCGCTGGTAGCACCTCTCCGGGGGCCGGCCGCGCGGCGGTTGCCGTCGGTGGCCCCCGCTCGTCGGGCCGGCGGTCCGGCTCGTCGGGCCGGCCTCGGGGGAGTGCCGTCTGCGGCTTCGGCCCCGCGCCGGTGACTTTCGGGGTGGCTGCCGTCCCCGGCCTCGGCTCCGCGCGGGTGACTTTCGGGGGACTCAATCCGCAGGCCACGCCTACGCGAGGGCAACGCCAGGCACCGAGGCCACCGACGCCGCCCTCCGACCTCCCGCACAGCCGAGGCCACAGACGGCACCCGCCACGAAGTTGACCGGCGCGGCTCCCACCGGATCGGGCCCGCGCGAGCCTGGTCCGTAGCCCTCGGCCGCCCGCGAGATCTACTCGGCGGCGATTCGCTGCTGCGCGGCCTTCCGGCCCCTCGGCACCTTGTCCTGGTCGGCGCTGCCCGCCACAGGGCCTCCGGCGTGGCTGCCTGTCACCGGTTCTCCGGCGGGCCCGTCCGCCCTCCTGGTTCGTGCTCCTGGTTCGCCCTCCTGGCGACAGCCCCACCTACCGACACAACCCTCCCGCACCTCGAGCAGTTACACCCAAGGAGAACGAACGCGATCGCAACGCACTTGTTCGCAACGAACATGTTCGCTACCTTTGAGGGGTGACAGCGACCCGCGTCACCCATTCCGAAGGAGCGACATCTTGTCCCCTCACCACCCCATCGCCGTCATCGGCGCCGGTCTCGGCGGCCTCACGCTCGCCCGCGTACTGCACCTGAACGGCATCGAGTCCGCCGTCTTCGACCTGGACGCCTCACCCACCGCCCGCACACAGGGCGGCATGCTGGACATACACGAGGAATCCGGTCAGGCCGCTCTGCGGGCCGCCGGTCTCCACGAGGAGTTCCGGGCGGTCATCCACGCCGGCGGCGAGGCCATGCGCATCCTCGACCGGGAGGCCACCGTCCGGATGACGGACGACGGCGCGGGCGGCACACGGCCCGAGGTGGACCGGGGAGTACTGCGCGACCTCCTCCTCGGCTCCCTGCCCGACGGCACCATCCGCTGGGGCGCCAAGGTCACCGGCGTACGGACGCTCGAGGACGGCCGCCACGAGGTGACGTTCGCCGACGGGCGGACGATCACCGCCGATCTGCTGATCGGCGCCGACGGCGCGTGGTCGAAGGTGCGGCCGCTCGTCTCGGACGCCACCCCCGCCTACCTCGACCTCTCCTTCGTCGAGGCGCACCTCCTCGACGCCGACACCCGGCACCCGGAGAGCGCCGCCGTCGTGGGCAACGGCATGTTGTTCGCGCTCGCCGAGGGTCATGGCTTTCTCGCCCACCGCACCCCCGGCGGCTCACTGCACGTCTACGCCGCGCTGCGCACGCCCGCCGACTGGGCCACGTCCGGCCCCATCGATTTCAGGGACGTCGAAGCCGCGAAGGCGAGTCTCCTGGAGCACTTCGAAGGCTGGGACGAGCGGCTGCGGGCGCTGATCGCCGACGCGAACGGGGCACTCGTCGCCCGCCCGGTCCACGCCCTGCCGGTCGGGCACCGTTGGGACCGTGTCCCGGGTGTCACCCTGCTAGGAGACGCCGCGCACCTGATGTCCCCGTTCGCCGGTGAGGGCGCCAACCTCGCCATGCTCGACGGTGCCGAACTCGGGACGGCCATCGCCGCCCACCCGGACGACACCGAGAAGGCCCTGGCGGCGTACGAGCAGGCGCTCTTCCCACGCAGCGAGTCCGCGGCGGCCGCATCGGCGGAGAACCTCGACCTCTGCTTCGCCCCGCACGCACCCCAGCCGCTCGTCGACCAGATGACCTTCTACCGTGCGGCGGCCGAGACGGCGATGGCGAACGCGATCGACTGAGGCCACCCGCGAGCCCCGCACGCCCGAACTCTGCACGCCCGAGCTCCGCACCCCCGTCCCGCCCGCATCCCCGTCCCGTCCGCCCGTCCCGCCCGCACCCTTCACCACCCCGTAACCAGCAGTCCGCACGCGCCACTTCCGGCACTCCCGGCCGCCTTCTATCCTCGCGCCCGGACCGGCGCCCGAGGCGGCCAGTCGTCGGGGGCAGCCCGGTCCGACCCGTCATCGCACCTCCTCGTCCAACGGAAGGTGACACCACGTATGCGCCCTCAATGGCTGCGCACAGCAAGACGGTTCGGCGGTCGCACCGCGAGCAGGTCCGCCGCGGTGGTCGTGACCACGGCGGTCGTCCTCGCCCTTCCCGCCCCGGTGGGCGCGGCCGGCCCCCCGCCCCAGCGGCCGGTCTCCGCCGTGGACCCGCTGATCGGATCGGCGAACGGCGGCAACACCTACCCCGGCGCCACTCTTCCGTACGGGATGATCGCCTGGTCCCCGACCAGCACCACCGGTGATCAGACCGGCACGGGGGCCGCCAACGGCTACCAGTACGACACCACCCGCATCCGGGGGTTCAGCCTCACCCACGTCAACGGCGCCGGCTGCAACCCCGGCGCCGCCGGGGACGTACCGATCATGCCGTTCGTGGGTGACGTGACGTCCTCGCCCTCGGCGGACACCAAGGACGCGGTCTACGCCGCGGACTTCACCCACGCCGAGGAGAAGGCCGTACCCGGGCGTTACACCCTCGGTCTCAAGACGGGCGCCACCGCCGACCTGGCCGTCAGTGAGCGCGCCGGTGTCGCCGACTTCAGTTTCCCGAGCGACCGCCCCGCCAACCTGCTCTTCCGCGTCTCCAACTCCCTCAACGGCAGCCAGGACGCGCACGTCGACATCGACACCGCGCACCGCAAGGTGACCGGCTGGGTCCTCACCGGCGCCTTCTGCGGACGCCGCGCCAACGGCGGCACGAACAACCGCAAGAGCTACTACAAGCTGTACTTCAGCGCCTCCTTCGACCGCGCCTTCTCCGACTTCGGCACGTGGAAGGACGGCACGCTGTCGGCGGGTTCGGCCTCCGCCTCGGGAGGCGAGGGGTACGCCACCGGGGCGGACCGCGCGGGCCGGGGTTCCGGCGGATACGTCGGCTTCGACACCAGCTCTGACAACGATGTCCACATGCGCATCGGGATCTCGTACGTCAGTCTCGGCGGCGCCGAGGCCAACCTCCGTGGGGAGATCCCGTCGCACGCGAGCGTCGCCCAGGTGGCCGACGCGGGTGCCCGCGCATGGGACCGCGAACTGAGCACCGTACGCGTCGGGGGCGGCACCTCCGCCCAGCGCACCACCTTCTACACCGCGCTGTACCACGCGCTGATGCAGCCCGACCTGATCAGCGACGCCGACGGCCGGTACTACGGCATGGACGGCGCGGTGCACCGCCTCGCCCGCGGCCAGCGCGCGCAGTACAGCAACTTCTCGGGCTGGGACCAGTACCGCGCCCAGATACAGCTGCTCGCCTTGCTGAAACCGAGGATCGCGGGCGACTTCGCCCAGTCCCTCTACAACTTCGCGCAGCAGAACAACGGGGTCTGGGACCGCTGGGTGCACATCAGCGGCGCCACCCACGTCATGACCGGCGATCCCTCGGCGGCCACCCTGGCCACCTTCTACGCCATGGGCGTCCGCAACTTCGACTACGAGGGCGCCTTCGACTCGCTGGTCCGGCAGGCCACCGTGCCGAACGCCGACGGTCTCTCGGACGCGGGCTGCCCCGGCCAGTGCGTGGGCCAACGGCCCAATCTCGCCCAGTACTTGACCTCGCACTACGCCGTGCAGGACGTCTGCCACTGTTGGGGCGGCGCCGCCGAGACCCTGGAGGACGCCGTCGCCGACTCCGCGCTCGCGCGATGGGCGAAGCTGCTCGGCCGTGACCAGGAGGCCGCCGTGTTCGCCGAGCGCGGCGCCTACTGGCGCAATGTCTTCAACCCCGCCGCCACCGCCGACGCGGGCTACATCCAGGCCCGCAGGCTCGACGGCTCCTGGGTGGGCCCGTTCAACCCGGGCAGCGACCTCGGTTTCGCCCAGGGCACCAGCGCCACGTACACCTGGATGGTGCCGCAGGACGTCCAGGGTCTGGCGGCCGCGATGGGCGGCCGGGAGAAGGCCGCCGCCCGCCTCGACGGGTTCTTCCACGCGGCGGACGGCTCCTGGTCGGTGCGCGGCGGCGACCCGCTGCGCTACGACCCGACCAACGAACCCGGCATCCACGCGCCCTGGCTGTACAACGCCCTCGGACAGCCCTGGAAGACCCAGGCGACGGTACGGCAGATCCTCAACACCGTGTACGGCACCGGCCCTTCGGGGCTGCCCGGGAACGACGACCTGGGCACCATGTCCGCCTGGTACGTCTTCTCCGCCCTCGGTCTGTATCCCCAGAGCCCGGGCAGCGCCTCGATGCTGCTGGGCGCCCCGCTCTTCCCGAGCGCGGTCGTGGACCGTCCGGGCGGCGCCGACCTCGTCATCGCCGCGCCCGGCGCGGACGCCGCACACCCGTACGTCGACGCCGTACGCGTCAACGGGCGACCCACGCAACGCTCCTGGACGGATGCCGACCTGACGACGAAGGGCGGCAGGATCACCCTCCGGCTCGCCGAACAGCCCAACACCCAGTGGGCGACCGACCCGTCCGGTCTTCCCCGGTGAAACCGGTGGTCTCCCGGGAACAGGCCGTTCCCGGGAGACCACCGGCACGGCTCACGGGCGGGGAGCCGCGCTGCGAAGTGCCGTGATGCAGGAGCCGATCGCCTGCTGGAGCTCCTCCAGGCGCTGCACCATGTCGTCCTCGTAGATGTCGTCGGCGTCGTCGAAGGTCAGCTCCTCGAAGACCTTCGTGGCCTTCTGCAGGCTGCTGTAGAACTTCGTGCGGCGCTCCTGGACGCGCAGTTCGGGGTCCGCCTCGACGGTCTCGACGACGAGGTTCTTCATGGTGTCGTACGCCTCGGTCGCCCACTCGCCGGTGTCCTCGCCCTCGTCCAGCTCGTCGAGGAGGGAGAGGTGGCGCTCGGCCTCGGAGCGCAGTTCGGCCGGGGCGTCGAGGGTCTGTCCGGCCGGTGTCCTGATCTGGCCCTTCTCCGCGATCTGGCGGACGTAGCCGATCCGGTCGGCCGCCCTGGTCTCGGTGGCGACCGCCTTCTTCAGCTCGTCGGTGCGGGCGATGTCACGGGCCAGCTCGGCCTGCAGCGCCGGGTCCTCCTTCACCCGGTCGAGGAGCGCGGCCCGGGCCGCCTGGGCCGTGGAGGGGTCGGCGAGGATCGCCGCCCGCAGCGCGGTGGGGTTCTCGGCGACCTCCAGGGCCTTGGTGGGGCGGATGCCCTCGGCCGTGGCGGCCTCGGTGATGGCGCTGCCGCGCTCGGAGGTGGCGCTGGAGCGGGACACGTAGTACGTCTGCCACGCCTCGGCGTCCGGCAGCTCGATGTCCTGGCCCGGGACGAGGACTTCGAAGTGCGGGACGAGACCCTCGTCGGCGGCCCTGTCCCACGCCTTGTAATAGCGCATCACCCGTTCGGGGGAGCACCCGGCCAGCTCGGCGAACTCCTTCGCGGACACCTTCGGCGTCTCGTCCGCGGACTGCCCACCGGGGCGCACGCTGCGCGCCACCTTCAGGGCGAAGGTCCAGCCGCCGGTTCGCGCATAGGCCCCGAAGTCGCGTGCGTCACACGAGATGGGGTCCAACACGCCCTGGATCGGGGCGGATTGGGCACTCGGATCGAGAACTACGGTCACCGGGAACTCTCCTGGGTGGGACGGCGTCTAGATTACAGAGAATGAAGCCTTGGCCGAAGCTTTCGGCCTGGGTCAAGCAGACAACCAAGCACACACACGTGCAATACGGAAACTAGTAAGCCTGAATCGACGCGATGTGATGCCCTTCACCCCGATGTGGCGGAAAGTGATGAATTCCTTACGGTCGTGACACGTAGGGAAGGGTGCAGAACATTGTGAGATGGCGGGAGGAACTTTCGTGCGACCGTTCACCCTCAACTACGCCTTGCCCACAGGGCATTCGGCCGCAATACCCCCGTACCACTTCGACGTGTCCCTGCAACTGAACGTGCTGCCGGACGGCCGCCCGGCCGTCAGCGATCACGCTCTCCTCATGGCCACCGGCACGACCACCTCCACCGCCGGTTCCCAGACGCACTTCGACGACTGACGGTCCCTCACTCACATGACGGTACTCATTCTCACGGCGGAGCAGGACGTCACCGCCGACATGGTCGTGGCCAGGCTGCACGAACAGGGCGTGCCCATGGTGCGCCTGGATCCGGCCGACCTGCCGGGCAAGGCGGTGCTGTCCGCGGACTACGCGCACGGCGACTTCGACGGCTACCTCTCGGTCAACGGCCATGTGCTCAGCATGGGCGGCCTGCGTTCCGTGTGGGTACGCCGTCCGGGTGAACCGGCGGCGCACGCGGCGGAGCCCTCGCCGTGGCTCACCGCCGAGACCAAGCAGGCCCTGTTCGGCATGCTCTACTCCGCCTCCACCCGCTGGATGAACCACCCGCGCCGGGCCGAGCAGGCCCGGCACAAACCCTGGCAGCTGCGGGTCGCCCACAGCAGTGGCTTCGCGGTCCCACCGACCGTGATCACCACTGCTCCCCGGGTGGCCCAGCAGTTCGTGGAGGAGTACCGGCAGGTCGTGGTGAAGTCCGCCTCGGGGCCGCCGCCCGGCGAACCCCCGGTGGCCCTGCCGACCACACTGATCGGCCCCGACGCGGACTTCACAGGAGTCGCGGCCGGTCCCGCGCTGCTTCAGCAGTACATCCCCAAGCGGGCCGACATCCGGCTCACCTGTATCGGCAACCAACTGTTCGCCGCACGGAAGGTCGCCGAGGCCGGGCAGGTCGACGGGCGCTTCGGCGAGACCGGACACGGCTGGGAGCCCACCCCGGTGCCCGGCCGCATCTCCCGCTCGGTCCAGGAGTACACCGCGTTCACCGGACTCGCGTACGCCGCCTTCGACTTCGCCGAGGACGAGGACGGCGTCTGGTGGTTCCTCGAGGGCAACCAGGGCGGCCAGTTCGGCTTCATCGAACTGGAGACCGGCCAACCCATCTCGGAGGCGGTCGCCCTGTGGCTCTCCCAGCGAAGGCCGACCGCCAAGGGTCATTGACGCGCGTCGACCTGGTTTGATCTTCAACCTGTGTGGCGGGGCCCGACCTCGCTCACGAGGCGGGCACCGCGTCGAGGTGGCGCCCCCGTCCGCCGTGCGGGACTCAGTCGCGCGCCGGAGGTGTGTAGAAGTCGCCGCTGGAGACCCAGACCCCCTTCTTCACGACCACGCGCTGCACGCTCCGGGTTCCGAGGTGATCGTTCGCGCCGAACCGCATCACGGGCGAGACGCCGGGATCCACCGCGGTGGCCCTCTCGTACGCCTCGGTGATCGCGGCTGAGGTGACGGGTCCCTTGATGGTCTTCACGATCTGCGCGAACACCTTGGCGTTGCTCCACCCCCACAGCGCGAGGAACCCGGCGTCCTGGCCGGGCTCGTACTTGGCCATCGCGGTCCTGAACTCCTGCACGGCGGGTTCGGCGTCGGAGGGAGCCTTGACCAGCTGTACGGCCTTGAGCCCCTCGGCGGCGTTCTTGGCCAGGGCGATTGTCGACTCCGCGGCCACGGGGGCATAGCCGTACGTGGCCTGCGCCAACCCCTGGAGCTTCGCCTCCTTGAGGTAGGCCGCCGCCTCGGGCGAGGTGAGGATCAGGATCACCGCGTCCGGCTTCTCGGCCTTCACCTTGCTGACCACCGGCGTGTAGTCCGTCGTCTGGAACTTGACCGCCAGCCGGTCGACCTCCACCGACGGGTCCACCTTCTTCGCGACCGGCTCCACCTGCTTGGCCACGTTGACGAACGCGGCCGGGTCGCTGTGGACGACGAGGATCTTCTTCGCGCCGTCCTGGACCGCCCACGCGGCGACCGCAGCAGCCTGGTCCTCGTAGAGGGTCTGCGTACCGAAGAGCCCCGGGCGCGGCGGCTTGTACCAGGACTCGGAGCCACCCTGCTCGTCGACGATCGGCACCTTCGACTGCGTCAGGACGAACGGGAAGGCCGCCTCGGCCTGAGCCGTTCCGTTGGCGTTGACGATGGCCACGACCTTGTCCTGGCCGATCAGCTGGCGCGCGATCTGCACGGTCTGCTGGGGGTCGAAGGCGTTGTCCTTGACGGTCCAGTCGATCTTGCGGCCGTTGATCCCGCCCTGGGCGTTGAGCATCTTGAAGTAGGCGTCGGCGCCCGCCTTCTGCGGCACGCCGTAGGCGGCGACGGCCCCCGTGAGCGGTATCCACGCGCCGATCCTGATGGCCGACTGCTTGCCGCTGCCGGCCTCGGCGGAGTCCTGCCCCGCACACGCGCCGGCGGTGAGCGCCACGGCGGCCAGGACGGCGACGGCCCCGGCGGTGCGGCGGAATCTACTGGTTCTCCGGAGCACGGCTCCACCTCATTCTCAACCTGAGTTCGGTTTGTTCACAGTGAGCGGAAGCTCCGGCGGTCGCAGCGCAAGCTCCGACAGGTGCGGCGGAAGTTCCGGCAGTTGCTAGGGGGCGGTCGCGGCGGTCTCCCGGTCCCCGCTGAAATACACCGCCTCGGCCAGGACGGCGAACGACGGGTCGCCGGGCCTACCCTGGGCCGCGACGACGCCCTCGTGCAGCACGACCACCTCGTGGCACACGGACATCGCCCGGCTGAGCAGTTGTTCCAGCAGCACGACCGTCAGTCCGTCGTGGGCCAGCCGGACCAGCCGGTCGTAGACCTCGTCGACCAGCGCGGGAGCCAGACCGAGCGCCGGCTCGTCCACGATCAGGACGTCCGGCCGGACGATCAGAGCGCGGGCGATGGCGAGCATCTGCTGCTCGCCTCCCGACAGCGCGGCGGCGGAGGTGGACATCCGGTCGCGCAGACGGGGCGGCAGCCACTCGGTCGTCTCCTCGAGACGCTCGCGCAGCGGCGCTCCGGTGATGCCGGCCGCGTACGCCGCGACCTCCAGGTTCTCCCGCAGCGAGAGCGTCTTGAACAGGGCCCGCCCCTCGGGCGCCAGACTGGTGCGGGCGGTCCCGCCCCCGCCGATGTCCGTCACCCTGCTGCCCCGCGCGGGGTGCAACGAGCCGTGCAGGACCCCGGCGAGCGTGCTCTTGCCCGCGCCGTTGGCGCCCGTGACACCGAGCACGACCCCTTCCCGGACGTCCAGGTCGACATCCCGCAGCGCGACCACGCCGCCGTACGTGTGACCGACCCCGCGGAGCCGGATCACCGACCGCTCGCCGACCCGCTCGGGCAGTTCCGCCTTGCCACCGACCGTACCCAGGTACGACGAACGCACCGCGGGATCCTCCAGCACGGTGTCCGGAGTGCCCTCGCCGATCGTGCGGCCGAAGTCGAAGGCGAGCACCCGGTGGGCGACGGAGAAGAGGTCGTCCAGCACGTGGTCGATGACCACGACGGCGGTGCCGCGGGCCTGCAGCCGCCTGATGTGGTCGGCCAGGAGCGCCCGTTCGCCCGCGTCCAGGCCGCCGAACGGCTCGTCCAGCACCAGCAGCCTCGGCTCCTCGGCCATCGCGCGGGCGAGGTCGAGGCGCTTTTGCAGGCCGAACGGGAGCTCGGCCGGGCGGCGGTCCGCCACGTCGGCGAGACCGACGGCGTCGAGCAGCCGCGCGACGGAGGCCCGGTGCTCGGCCGTGATCCGGCGCCGGGTGCACAACACGTTCTCGGCGACGGTGAGTTCGGGGAAGACCTCCGCGTGCTGGAACGTGCGGCCGATGCCGAGCCGACGCCGTGCGGTCGCCCTGGTCCTCAGCAGCGGCCTGCCCGCGAAGTCGGCGCTGCCGTTGACCCGGCCGTTGCCGGTCAGCCCCGACAGGACGTTCAACAGGGTCGTCTTGCCCGCCCCGTTGGGTCCGATGACGGCCAGGATCTCACCCTGGCGCACCGACAACGAGGCGTCTTCCAGAGCCTTCAGTCCGCCGTACGCGACGGACAGATGCTCCAGCCGCAGCAGTGCCGGGGAGTCCGCGGCGGCCGCCCGCACCGGTGGCGGGGTTTCGCCGGGCAGGTCGGCGGCGGGACCGACGAGCGAGAGGGCCGCTGCCCGCCGCCGTTCCTCGCGCCGGGGCAGGGCACGCCGGAGCAGGGCCCGCGCGGGCCGCGCCAGGAAGGGCACGGCGCCTCCGGGAAGGAAGAGGAGTACACCGATCAGCACGAGGCCCTGCACGACCGGCTGCGGCAGCCCGACGGCGGACGAGAGCGAGGGGTTCCAGGTCAGGTAGGCACCACCGGCCACCGCACCGAGGACGGTCCCCACCCCGCCGAGGACGCAGGCCGAGACGAGCGCGATGCCGAAGCCGAGCGAGAACGGGTCGGGGCTGACGAAGCCGGTGATCAGACCGAGCAGCACGCCCGCGAAGCTGGTGCACGCGGCGCTCGCCGCGAATGCCAGGGCCGACTGCGCCTCGGGCGCGATCCCGATCGTACGGGCCGCCAGCGGATGCGACTTGGCGGCGACCAGCCGCATCCGCAGTCCCGAGGCGGCTGCGGGCACGGCCAGCGCGAGCACCACGGCCGCGGCCCCCACCGCGAGGTACTGCGGTTCGGTGCCGCCGCCCGCGAGGGTGCCGAGGCCAAGGACGCTGCGCAGTTGTAGCACCGGCGCTCCCTGGTCACCGCCGGTCACGCTGCTCCAGCGATTGATCAGTTCCAGCGACACCATCGTGAACGCGAGGGTCAGCAGGGCGATGTAGAGCGTCGAGAACCGGGCGCCCGCGTAGCCGAGGAAGGTGCCGAGGACGGCGCCGGTGGTGACCGCCGCGAGCACCACTGCCTCCAGCGGCCAGTCGTGACCGCTGCCGTAGGCGGCGAAGTAGGCGCCGATGGCGAAGAACGCCGGATGCCCCACCGACCAGATGCCCGACCAGCCGGCCAGCAGGCCGACCGACAGCACCACGATCGAGTAGACGGCCGCGAGAGCCACCGAATACATCTGGTACGCCGGGATCGCACCGGACGCCATGAAGGCCATGAGCACCGCGCCGGCGGCCGGCCCGAGTGCCGCCCTCGCCAGGACGGAACGGTTGAAGACCATGGATGCGACTCCTCAGATCCCTCAGACCCGTTGGAAGGTGCGGGTGCCGAACATGCCCTGTGGTCGGACGAGCAGCACCAGAACAGTGAACGAGAACACGAACGTGTCCCGGAGGCTGGCGGAGACGTAGTTCGCCGCCAGGTTGTCCAGCACACCGATGGTCAGTCCGCCGATGACAGCCCCGTACATGCTCGTCAGACCCCCCAGGAAGATCCCGGCGAAGGCGCGGAAGAGCGGTGCGCTGAGCATGGTGGGCACCAGCCCGGCCCGAGGCGCGTACAGACAGGCGCCGAGCGCGGCGAGGCCGAGGCCCAGGGCCCAGGCGATCCGCGCGAGGCGTTGTGCGCCCAGCCCGACGACCCGCGCGGTGTCCGCGCTCTCGGCCACGGCACGCATGGCCGAGCCGAGGGTGGTCCGTCCGAAGAGATAGCCGACCAGTGCCATCGCCACTGCGGCCACGGCGATCGTCAGCAGGCTCTGGGCCGGCAGCGCCGCACCCGACCAGCGCACCGTTCCGTCGACCAGGCTGGGGAAGGCCTTCGGCTGGTCGCCCCAGATCGAACCGGCCGTGCTCTCGGCCACCAGTGAGACGCCCATCGTCAGGACGAGCGCCGAGAACAACTGCCCCTGGCCGAGCGGCCTGATCACCGTTTCGCGGACCAGGAGGCCCGCCACGACGGTGATCGTGATCGCCGCCAGCACGCCGAGCACCGTGGCCACACCGCGGTCCCGGAGGGAGACCGCCACGTACAGGCCCAGGGTCGCCAGGGAGGCCATCGCGAAGTTCACGACGTCGGTGGCCCGGTAGATGATGACCAGCCCGAGTCCGATGAGCCCGTACACGGCTCCGCCGGCCACACCGCTGACCAGGACAAGCAGGAACTGACTCACAGTCCCTCCCTCTTCAGGAAGCGGGTTCGTGCCACGAACCGCTTAGGTGAATTGAACTCAATTCGGTAAGCTAGACACTCGGATGGCGGCCGGGCAAGACCGCTGCACCGGATTTGTCGGAGTGCGTTTCACCGCCTCGGCCGAGCGCGGTCCGAGCGGCCGCGAGGCCGAACACCAGCGCGGGGGCGAGGCCGCCGGCGTAGGCGCGCCGGTACAGTCCGCCCGCGTCCGCACCGGCCACCAGCAGGCCGGGGACCGTCCGCCGCCCGTCCGCGGACAGGGCGTGCGCCTCGGCGTCGATCAACAGACCGCCGAAGGTGAACGTGATCGCGGGAGCGGCCTCGATCACGTAGAAGGGCGGCTCGTCGAGCGGCTGCCGGTCGAGCAGCCGCCCGGGAACCGTCTCGCCGCCCCCGCGCACGGCGGAATTGAACTCCTCGACGCGGTCCCGGATCCGGGCGCCCGGATAGCCCCATTCCTCAGGCATCCAAGCGAAGTCCTCCAGGCTCTCCGCGACGGCGCTACGGGCACCGGCGCGGTGGCACAACTGGAACTTGTCCACGCCCGGGATCCCCTCCACGTACGAGGCCGAGATCCACTCCCTGTGCACCCGCGTGTCGGCGACCAACAGCCCCCGGGCCCCCGGTCGCTCCAGGAGCGCCATGGTGGTCAGATGGTCCCCGACGGTCTCGTCGACGAATCGCTCGCCCGTGAGGTCGAAGAGCAGGGCGTGCTCGCTGTAGTAGAGGGCGAGGTCGACGAAGCGCGCCGGGTCGGACAGGGATACGCCCGCCGGCATCAGGTGTCCGTAGAACCCCGCGTCCTTCTTGCCGAACGCCGCCCCCGCGGCGAGGCCGAGCGCGAGCCCGCCGCCCCGGCTGTGCGGGTTGGCGCGCAGTTCGATGTCGCGGGCCTGGTCGTGGACGTGTTCGGCGCGCAGCACCGGGTCACCCTGGAAGCCGCCGGTCGCGAGCAGGGTCCAGGCGGCGTCGATCCGGCGTACGGATCCGTCCGGCAGTACGCACTGCGCACCCTTCACCACGCCGTCCTCCGTCACCAGCGTGCGGGTTTCGGTGCCTGTCAGTACTTCCCCGCCCCGGTCGCGGACCAGCCGCTCGCAGGTGTCGAGATAGTGGTTGGTGTCGATCTGGTGTCCCCGGCCGAAGCCGAGTACGGGGACGGGTGGGCGGCACTCCACACCGAGCGAGCCGATCCAGGCCACCCCCTCGGCGAACCCCTCCAACAGCGCCTGGGCGAGCTCCGGATCGCCGTCCGGGTTGAGCCGGCGCAACTCGTCGAGGGTGGGGGCCGTCCAGACGAAACCGGCGAGGCGCGCCGAGCCTCCGGGACGCTCCGCCCGTTCCACCAGGACGACGGAGCCGCCCTCGTGCGCCACCCTGGCGGCGGCCGAGAGGCCGGCCATGCCACCGCCGATCACCAGCAGATCCACTTTTCGAGCGTGCACAGCGGCCCACCGCCTTGTCGCGTCGTTGCGTGAAACTAGACCCTAATTGAACTCACTTCTGTAGTCGAGGGTCCGGACGACAGATGATTGCGGCCGTGCTCGGCCGAGGGCTGGGGTGATGGCGATGGCGAGGCCGAGGGTGGGGGCGATGGCGAAGTTGAGGGCGGTCCGGCGCCGGACTCAGTCGGGTACCAGTACCGCGCGCCCGCGCAGGTCGCCGGAGCGGAGCCTGTCGATCGCCTCCATCGCTCCCGACAGCGGGAATTGCTCTGTCTCCACCGTCAAAACCCCCTCGCGCGCCAGGTCGATGACCTCCTCCAGTTCCGGCCGCGTGCCCCAGAAGGGCAGCGAGATCCGCAGCCCCGGAGGGAGCGCGTCGGACTTGCGGACGGTCAGCTCCCCGCCGCCGCTCCCCACGACGGCCAGCTCTCCGCCCGCGCGCAGGACGCCGGTCGCGAGCTCCAGGCTGGACCGGCTGCCGACGAAGTCGAGCACGACGTCCGCCCCGGTTCCGCCGATGCGCCGGCGCAGGTCCTCCGCCGTGCGCGGCCCCAGAAGCGTGCCGAAGTGCGCACCGCACGAGGCGGCCAGGGCGAGTGCCTCTTCGCGTATGTCCACGGCGAGGACGTACGCGGACGTGGTGGCGCGCAGGATCCGTACCGCCAGATGCCCCAGCCCGCCGACCCCGAGGACGACCGCGCTCGCGCCCTCCCCGAGTGCCGGACGGACGCCGGCCACGGCGTGGTACGAGGTGAGTCCGGCGTCGGACAGAGGCGCTGCCTGCACGGGGTCCAGGTCGCCCACCGGAACCAGCAGCCGCCCGGACGGTACGAGCAGGTGGTCGGCCATTCCGCCGTCGCGCCCGAGCCCCGCCCCCGTACCGGCGAATGCCGCGTCCAGGGCGGGGCGCGCGTCGCAGTGGTTCTCCGCCCCGGCCGAGCAGCGGACGCAACGCCCGCAACCCCAGGGGCCGTAGACGACCACGCGCTCGCCGATCGCGGGGCCGAAGGCCTCGGGACCGTGTGCGGCCACGCGGCCCGCGACCTCGTGCCCGAGGGTGAACGGCGTCCGGTACGGCAGGGTGCCCGGTGTCGCGTCCAGGACATGGAGGTCGGAGCGGCACAGCCCGGCCGCCTCGACCCGCACCAGGACCTCTTCGCCGCGGGGTACCGGCCGTGCCACCTCGGTGAGCACCGGTGGACCGCCCCATCGCGTCAGTCGGATCGCTCTCGTCTCGCCTGTTGACATACGCGAGAGGCTAGCAAAAATGAAGTCAGTTCAGTATCTGGTCCCGTGGCCGAGTGTGACAACCGGGCACGGCAACCGAATGGGGCGGTGGATCTCATGGACGGCGAGGGCCCGGCACACGAAGACTTCACGGGCAGGATCGCGCTGGTGACCGGCGCGGGCTCCGGCATCGGCGCCGCGGTCGCCCGGCGGCTCGCCGCGCAGGGCGCCGTGGTCCTGGTGGCGGACATCGACGCCGCCGCGGCCCGGGTGGTCACCAAGGAGCTGCCTGGAGCGCGGCCCGTGACCGTGGACGTGGGGGACGGCGGGCAGGTCGACCGGGTCTTCGACGAGGCCGTGCGCGAGTACGGACGCCTGGACGTCGTGGTGCACGCCGCCGGAGTCGACGACCCCGGGGCGAAGCAGTGGATCGCCGAAGCCCTGCTGACCGACCGGCCGCCCGAGGTGACCACACGGCTCGGCGAGGCCGCGTGGCGGCGCGTCATGCGGGTCAATCTCGACGGCACCTTCCATGTCCTGCGCGCCGCACTGCGGGCGATGGTGGGGAACCGTTCCGGTGCGGTCGTCACCGTCGGCTCCTCCTCGGCCTTCGACACCCAGGCCGGCTATCCGCACTACGCGGCGTCCAAGGCCGGAGCGCACGCGTTGAGCCAGTCCGTCGCCAAGGAGGCGATCGCGTTCGGAATCCGCGTCAACACGGTGGCACCCGGGCCGACCGAGACGGGGATGGCCGCCAGGACGCCTGAGGCGCTGCGCCGGGGCTTCGCCGACCCGCGTGTACGCCCCTACGCGACACCCGAGGAGATCGCGGACGTCGCGCTGTTCCTGGCCGGCGACGCGGCGGCCAATCTCGTCGGCGCGGTGCTGCTGGCCAACGGCGGACGCTTCACGGTCTAGGGAGGCTCATATGTTCCGGCTCGACACCGATCCCACGCTGCTGCTGGAGAGCGAGGAGCGGCGCCAACTCCGCGAGGTGCTGCGAGAACTGCTGAAGGAAACCTGCGGACCCGAAGAGGTCCGCAAGCAGGCGGCGGGGCCCCGCGGTCACGACCGGCTGTTGTGGGAACGGCTCGCGGGCGAGATCGGGGTACAGGCGCTCGCCGTCCCCGAGGAGTTCGGTGGCGCCGGCTACACCTTCGCCGAACTCGCCGTGGCTCTGGAGGAGACCGGGCGCGTGCTGTGCCCGGCGCCGCTGCTGCCGACCGTCGTACTGGCCGGGCACACGCTCCTGCGAAGCGGTGACCGGCAGGCCTGTCAGCGCTGGCTGCCGGGGATCGCGGACGGCTCGCTCACCGCGACGGTGGCCGGATTCCCGCAGGCGGCGAACGTGACCGCCGAGCGCGGCGCCGGTGGCTGGGTGCTGCGCGGCGAGGCCGACTTCGTACTCGACGGGGAGGGGGCCGATCTGATCCTGGTCGCGGCCGAAGCGCCGGACGGCACGCGGCTGTTCGCCTGCGAACCGGACCACGGGACCGGGACTGGAACCAGGACCGGGACCGGGCCGGGTGTCGGTTCCGGGACCTGTGAGCGGGTGGCCCGACGCGTCCTCGATCCCACGCGCCGGCAGGCGCTCGTACGCTTCCGGGGCACGCCCGCCGAGCCGGTCGGTGAGGCCGGACAGGCCGCCGCGATCGTGGCGGCGGTCCTGGACGCGGGGCGGGTGGCGCTGGCCGCCGAGCATGTGGGCGGATCGGCGCACGCGCTGGACGCCGTCCTCGAGTACGTCAGGCATCGAACCCAGTTCGGGCGGCCCATCGGGTCCTTTCAGGTGGTCAAGCACCGGCTCGCCGACCTCCTGGTCGACCTCGAAGGAGCGCGGTCCGCCTCGGCGTACGCGACGGCCTGCCTCGCGGGCGGGCGCGCGGAGTTGCCGGTGGCGGCTAGTTCGGCGGCCGTGGCCTGCTCCGGCGCCTATCGGCTGGCGACGGCGGAATACGTGCAGCTCCACGGAGGGATCGGCTTCACGTGGGAGCACCCCGCCCATCTCTATGTGCGCCGGGCCCGCGCCGACGAGGCGCTGTTCGGCACCGCCGACGACCATCGTCTGCGGCTGGCCGGGCTGCTGGGCCTCACCGGCCGTACGAACGGAGCGAGCCGTACGAACCGAGCGAGCCGTACGGACTGAGCGCCGGACCGTTTCGGGAATCGCTTACCCGTCCATTGACAGGGGCATCCAACGCCCACAGAATCAATATGAATTCAGTTCAGTTTGGAGGAGCTCATGGCAGTCGAAGACGAGATCCAGTTCGAGCGGGACGGCCACGTGGCACGGGTCTGGCTGAACCGGCCGCACAAGAAGAACTGCGTGACGGTGCCGATCCTCGACCGGCTGGACGAGATCATCACCGAGGTCGACGCCGACCCCGAGCTGCGCGTACTGGTGCTGCGCGGCAGGGGCAACACCTTCTGCTCCGGGTTCGACCTGGACAGCCTCAAGGCCGACTTCGTCGGCAGGTCCAACGCGATCGACGTCGCCGTGAAGTCGGCGAAGGTCTGTGACCGGCTGTACTCGATGAAGACCCCGTCGATCGCGGTCCTCGAAGGCCATGTCACGGCGGGCGGCTTCGAGTTGATGATCTCGTGCGACTTCGCGATCGCCGCGGACGACGCCCTGATCGGCGACTTCCACATCCGCCGAGCCCTGTTCGGCGGGGCCGGGCCGATCTACCGGGTGCCGCGCATGATCGGCGTCCGCAAGACGAAGGAGCTGATGCTCACCGGAAAGCTGCTGACCGGGGTCGAGGCCGCCGAGTTCGGTCTCATCAACTCCTCGGCGCCGGCCGACAAGCTGGACGCGACGGTCGAGGAGTTCGCCGACCAGCTCGTCGACAAGAGCCCGTTCACCATGTGGATCACCAAGATGACCATCGACCGGAGCCTGGACGCCGACATCCAGTCGCTCATGGTCATGGAGCACCTCGCGGTCGGTGTGATGCTCAACTCCGAGGACGCGGCGGAGGGCGTGTCGGCGTTCCTGGAGAAGCGGGAGCCGCAGTGGAAGGGGCGCTGAGCCCCCTGCCGGAGGCCGGGGGCCCGCTGCGTGGCTCCCGGTGCGCCGACTGCGCGGTGGCCGTCCACCCCGCCGACCCGTCGTGCCCGCGCTGCGGCGGACCGGCCGAGCCGGTCGTCCTCTCCGGTACGGGCACGCTGTGGACGTGGACCGTGCAGCGCCACGCGCCCAAGTCTCCGCCGTACGTCCAGCCCGCCGCCGGGTTCGAGCCGTTTGCTGTCGGCTATGTCGAACTTCCGGAAGGAGTAAGGGTGTTGGCCGTGCTCGACCTGCGTGCCGAGGACCTGAAGATCGGTATGCCGGTGACCGTCGCGGCGACGGACGGCGTTCCACGGGCCAGGGGAGTCGCCGTATGACGACCGAAGAGGTGCTCGTGTGCGGTGCCGGAATCACCTCCTTCGCCCGCACGGAAGTGAGCGGCCGGCAGCTCGCCGTGCGGGCCGTGCGGGCCGCCCTGGCCGACGCGGGACTGCCCTGGTCCCGCGTCCGGGCGGCCTACGGCGGCAGCGACGCGGCCGGCAACGCCGACACACTGGTGGCCGAACTCGGCCTGACCGGTGTGCCGTTCGTCAACGTCCGCAACGGCTGCGCGACCGGCGGCAGCGCCCTGGTCTCGGCGGTCAACGCGATCCGCTCCGGGGCGGCGGACGTGACCCTCGCCGTCGGCTTCGACAAGCACCCGCGCGGCGCCTTCGATCCACGGCCCGCCGACTGGGGGCTCGACGAGGCCTACGGACGCGACGGGCTGATGGTGACCACCCAGTTCTTCGCCATGAAGATCCAGCGGTACATGCACGACCACGGGATCACCGCCAGGACCCTGGCCCTGGTCGCGGAGAAGGCGTACGCGAGCGGGGCCCGCAACCCCCACGCCTGGCGGCGCACACCGCTCGACGCGGACGAGATCCTGGCCTCCGGCATGGTCAACGACCCACTGACCCGATACATGTTCTGCTCGCCCGGCCAGGGCGCCGTGGCGCTCGTCCTGTGCAGCCGTGCGGTCGCCCGTGAACTGGACGCGACCCCGGTCACGCTGCGGGCGGCCGTCGTCCGCACCCGGCGGTTCGGCTCCTTCGAGGTGTTCAGCCCCTGGGCGCCCGTAGGCACCCCGACCAGTGTCAGCGCCGACGCCGCGCGACTCGCCTTCGAGGAAGCCGGGCTGGGGCCGTCGGACATCGACGTGTGCCAGCTCCAGGACACCGAGAGCGGCGCCGAGGTGATGCACCTGGCCGAGTGCGGGTTCTGCGAGCACGGCGAGCAGGAGCGGCTCATCCCCGCCGGCGCGACCGCGCCGGGCGGCGCCCTGCCGGTCAACACCGACGGCGGCTGCATCGCCAATGGCGAACCCATCGGCGCCTCCGGCCTGCGCCAGGTCCACGAGATCGTCCAACAACTGCGCGGCCGTGCGGGCGAACGACAGCTGGCGGACCGCCCGTCGACAGGCTTCACCCATGTGTACGGGGCGCCGGGCGTCAGCGCCTGCACCGTACTGACCCGCTGAGACCCCGTACGGAAGGAGGAACATGAGCGGTATCCCCGAACCCGAGGAGTTCCGCGCCGCGGCCCGGCAATGGCTGACCGGTGTGGCGGCGGCGCGCGCCGACCGCCGGGAGTGGGGCCGTGGCGACGACTCGGTGGCCGTCTTCGAGAACTGGACCGAGGCGGAGGAGCGGGAACACACCGACCGGATACGGGACTGGGAGCGCACCCGCTTCGACCACGGCTGGGGCGCGCTGGACTGGCCACCGGAACATGGGGGACGCGAACTCCCGCCGTACTACGAGCAGTTGTACCGCGCCGAGGAATCCGGTTTCGACGTGCCCCGGCGCACCGAGGTCTTCCCGGTCACCCAGCAGCTCGTGGCCCCGGCGATCCGGATCTGGGGAACCGAGGAACAGCGGAGGCGCTGGCTGCGGCCCATGCTCCGCACCGACGAACTCGCCTGCCAGCTCTTCTCCGAGACCGAAGCCGGCTCCGACCTCGCCGCCGTCCGCACCCGGGCCGTCCGTCAGGATGACGGCTGGGTCCTGAGCGGTCACAAGATCTGGACCTCCGGCGCCCGCGTCGCCACCTGGGGCGTGGCCGTCTGCCGCAGCGACCCGGACGCGCCCAAGCACGCCGGCATCACCGTCTTCCTGGTCCGGATGGACGCGCCGGGCGTGGTCGTGCGGCCCATCCGGCAGATGACCGGCGGCTGCAGCTTCAGCGAGGTCTATCTGGACGACGTGTTCGTGCCGGACACCGATCGGCTCGGTCCGGTCGGCGAGGGCTGGCGGGTCACGCTGACCGTCCTCGCCGCCGAACGCCTCGACTCCGGCGGCCTCGGCCTGGACAACGCCGACCGGGCCCTCGACCTCGCCCGGCACCTGCCCCGCCCGCTGACCGACGGCGAACAGCAGCGGTCCGCCGACCTGTTCGTCCGCAGCCTGGTCCAGCGGCTCACCGGCCTGCGGGCCACGGCGGCGCTGGCCGCCGGACGCGCACCCGGCGCCGAGGCCTCGGTCGGCAAGCTCCACGCCACCGCCACCCTGCGCGCCACCACCGACCTCGTCCAACAGCTCCTCGGACCGCGCCTCGCCGCCGACACGGGGGAGTGGGGCACCTTCGCCTGGACCGAGCACCTGCTCGGCGCACCCGGCTACCGCATCGCGGGCGGCAGCGACGAGATCCAGCGGAACATCCTGGCCGAACGCGTGCTGGGACTGCCCAAGGAACCGAAGGCGGCGGGGCGTTGAGCACCGCGACCGAGGTGACACGACTCGCCGCCCGGGTCCGCACTGGGCTCGCCGCCCGGCACCCGAACGAGCCCTTCGGCGATCTGCGCACCCTCCCCGGCGGCCACTCGGGACTCACCTACGCGATCAGCGCGGGCACCGGGGCGTACGTCGTCAAAGCCGTGCCCCCGGGGCAGCGGCCCGTCGGGCGCAACGACGTACTGCGCCAGGCCCGGATCCTGCGCGCCCTCGCCGGATCGCCGGTGCCCGTGCCGGAGGTCTTCGCCGTCGACGAGCGCGATCCGGCCTGGTTCGCCATGGAGTTCGTGACCGGAGAGGCGATCGAGCCCGTCCTCGACGAGCACCGCCTGGACCCGGAGCTGTGCCGCACACGGATGCTGGCGCTGGCCGGTGTCCTGCGCGACCTGCACCGCACGCACTTCGACGGCGCCGAACCTCTGGATCCGGCGGCCGAGCTGGAGCGTTGGGCGCGGACCATGCGTGCCGTACCGGCCCCACTGCGGCCGGGTGCCGAGGAGGTACTGGGCCTCCTGGCCGCCGGGATCCCCGAGAGCCTGCCGCCCGTGCTGATCCACGGCGACTTCCGGCTCGGCAACGTGCTCTGCCGGGGCGAGCGCCCGTCCGCGGTCGTCGACTGGGAGATCTGGGGCCTGGGTGATCCGCGCGTCGACCTCGGCTGGTTCCTGCTCTTCGCCGACCACCGGAACTTCCCCCGGCTCGGCCGTGCCGTACCGGGCCTGCCCACCGAGGACGAACTGCTCACCCGCTATCTCGACGGTCGCCCCGTACCCCCCGCCTTCGACTGGTTCCGCGCCCTGGCCCGCACCAAAATGGCCGCGATCATGGGCCACAACCTGCGCAGACACCGTGAGGGCAAGCACCACGACCCCGACCAGGAGCGGCTGCCGCCGACCATCGCGGCGATGATCCGCACGGCACGCGACATCCTCGCCCCACGGCTCTGAAGGAGCGCCACCATGGATTTCGGACTCTCCCCGCGGACCGACGAACTCCGCACGCGCTTGGCCGCGTTCATGGAGGAGTACGTCGTGCCCGCCGAGGCCGTCTACGAGCGGCAGCTCGCCGAGGCCGACAACCCGCACGAACTACCGCCGGTCATGCGCGAGTTGAAGGAGAAGGCACGGGCGGAAAGCCTGTGGAACCTCTTCCTCGCCCACGGCGAATGGGGCGCAGGGCTCACCAACCTGGAGTACGCACCGCTCGCCGAGCTGGCCGGACGCTCGGTCATCGGCCCCGAGGTCTTCAACTGCTCCGCCCCCGACACCGGCAACATGGAACTGCTCGCCCTGTTCGGCACGCCCGAGCAGCAGGACCGCTGGCTGCGCCCCCTCCTCGCGGCCGAGATCCGGTCGTGCTTCGCCATGACCGAGCCGGAGGTCGCCAGCTCCGACGCGCGCAACATCCGTACCCGGATCACCCGTGACGGAGATGCCTATGTCGTCAATGGCCACAAGTGGTACACCTCCGGAATCCTCGACCCGGACTGCCGGCTGATCATCCTGATGGGCGTCACCGACCCGGACGCGCCCTCCTACCGGCAGCAGAGCATGCTGCTGATTCCACGCGACACCCCGGGCATCACCGTCCTGCGCGATCTGCCGATGTTCGGCTACACCGACCGCTGCGGCCACGGCGACGTGCTCTTCGAGGACGTACGGGTGCCGGTGTCGTCGCTCCTCGGCGGCGAAGGGGAGGGATTCGCCCTGGCTCAGGGGCGGCTGGGGCCCGGGCGGATGCACTACGCCATGCGCGCGGTCGGGTTCGCCGAACGGGCGCTGGAGCTGATGTGCCGCCGGACCCTGACGCGTACCGCCTTCGGCGGCACGCTCGCCGAACAGGGCGTCGTACGCGAGTGGATCGCCCGCAGCCGCATCGAGATCGAGCAGCTGCGGCTGCTCGTCCTCAAGTCGGCCTGGTTGATGGACACCTCGGGCAACTCCGCCGCCCGTACCGAGGTCGCCGCCATCAAGGTGGCCGCCCTGGAGGTCGCCCACCGGGTGGTCGATCGCGCGGTTCAGGCCCACGGCGCGGCCGGGGTCAGCGACGACACCGTACTCGCCCGGCTGTACGCCATCACCCGGGCGCTGCGGATCGCGGACGGGCCCGACGAAGTGCATCTGCGTACGGTCGCCCGCCGTGAACTGGCCAAATATCCCGAGGAGTCGGCATGAGCGCACGCGCACTGGACGGCAGGGTCGCCGTGATCACCGGGGGCTCGCGAGGGATCGGCCTGGGCATCGCCAAGGCCTGTCGTGAGGCGGGCGCCCATGTGGTGATCGCCGCGCGAAAGGCGGACGGACTCGCCGCGGCCCGCGCGGAGCTGCTGCGCGTCAAGGGCGACGGCGAGGTGCACGAGTTGGTCGCGAACGCGGGGGAGCCCGAGCAGGCCGAGCGGTGCGTCGCCGAGACCATGGCCCGGCTCGGACGGTTCGACGTCATGGTCAACAACGCGGCCACCAACCCGTACATGGGCGACCTGCTCGATCTCGACCTGGCGCGCGCGGAGAAGACCGTCCGGGTCAACCAGTACGGCATCATCGCCTGGACCCGCTGCGCCTGGCGGGCGTGGATGAGCGAGCACGGCGGAACGGTGATCAACATCGCGTCCGTCGGCGGCCTGGTCGTCGATCCGCACATCGGCTGGTACAACGCCACCAAGGCGGCGATGCTGCACATGACCCGGCAGCTCGCGTACGAACTCGGGCCGCGCGTCCGGGTGAACGCGATCGCGCCCGGGCTGATCAAGACCGAGCTGGCCAGGGCCGTCTGGGAGCCGAGGGAACCGATCCTCACCGCGAGGCTGCCGCTGCGCAGGCTAGGCACGGTGGAGGACGTGGCCAACGCGGCGGTGTTCCTCGCCTCCGAGGCGTCGGCGTGGATGACCGGACAGACGCTGGTCCTGGACGGCGGGGCGACCGCGCTGCCGATCGGAGTGGAGGCATGACCACCACGGCCGGCCCGGACCTGGCGACGGACCTGTTCTCGCTGCACGGCAGGACCGCCGTGGTGACCGGGGCCTCCTCGGGTCTGGGCGCCCGGTTCGCCGCCGTGCTGGCCGCGGCCGGTGCCACCGTGTTCGCCGCGGCGCGCCGCCCGGACCGGCTCAAGGAACTGGCCGACGGCGATCCCCGTATCCGCCCGGTCGTCTGTGACGTCTCCCGGGACGCGGACCGGGTGCGGCTGGTCGAGACCGTCCTGGAGCACGGCGGCGGCTTCGACGTGCTGGTCAACAACGCGGGGGCACCCGGATCCGTACGCGCCGAGGACGAGAGCCCGGAGGACTTCGCCCACGTCCTCGACGTCAATCTCGTCGCTCCCTTCCACCTGGCCCGGCTGCTGGCCCAGGCTCCGTCCGCCCGTACGAAATCGGTTGTGAACGTGTCGTCCGTCCTCGGGCTGGTTTCCGGCGCCCCGCTGGGGGGTGCGGCCTACGCCGCCTCCAAGGCCGGGCTCGTCGGACTCACCCGTGAACTGGCCGGGCAGTGGGGCGGATCGGGGATACGGGTCAACGCGCTCGCCCCGGGCTGGTTCCGCTCCGAGATGACCGAAGGGCTGTTCGCCGACGAGCGGTCCCGACGCTGGGTCGAGCGCGGCACGATGCTCGGCAGGGGCGGCGAAGCGGGCGAACTGGACGGGGCGCTGCTCTTCCTGGCCTCGGACGCCTCTTCGTACTGCACCGGACAGGTGCTGACCGTGGACGGCGGGTGGACGGCACGATGAGGGTCACGACGGAGGTCGACGGCGACGCGGTGGCCCACGTGGAGATGTGCCGCGGGGACGGCAACGCCATCGACCTTGCGATGGCCCGGGCGCTGCTGGACGCCGCCCGGAGTTGCGAGACCGCGCGGGCCCGGGCGGTGCTGCTCACCGGGCGGGGCCGGTCCTTCTGCGTCGGCGGCGACCTGAGGGAGTTCGCGGCGGTGCCCGGGGACCGGCTGGCCGGGCACCTCACGGACGTCACCGACGCCCTGCACGGCGCGCTGCGGATCCTCGCCGGGCTCGACGCGCCGCTGGTGGTGGCCGTACAGGGGGCTGTCGCCGGGGCCGGACTGGGGCTGACGGCCGCCGCCGACCTTGCCTTCGCCGCGTCCGACGCCGGTTTCACGGCGGCCTACACCGGGATCGGGTACTCGCCCGACGCCGGGGTCACCTGGTCGCTGCCCCGGCTCGTGGGCCCCGGGCGGGCACGGGACCTGTTGCTGACCAACCGCCGGATCACGGCCGCCGAGGCGCTCGCGATGGGACTGGTCGGCAGGGTCGTCGCACCGGAGCGGCTTGCGACGGAGGCCGCGGCGGCCGCGAGGGCGCTGGCACACGGGGCGACGGGGGCGTACGGCGTGACGCGGCGGCTGGTCTCCGGGGCTCTGTCGGCGTCCTTCGACGAGCATCTGGACGCCGAGGCCCGCGGGCTGGCCGCCGCCGCTGTCTCGGTGGAGGGCCGCGAGGGTGTCAGCGCCTTCGTCGCCAAGCGCCGACCGGACTTCGTCCACCCGCCGCCCGGGGACCACGGGGACCATGGCGACCACGGTGACCCGAGCTGAACTAGGGTCTACTCTCGGACGACCGAGCGGTGATCGACATCGAGCAGTGATCGACCCCGAGCGGTGATCGGTACCGGGCGGCGATCGACAGCGGTCGTGGAGCAGAGGGAGAGACGATGGCGAGGGCACGGATCGTGGATCCGGAGGAGGGGCCCAGGTCCAAGCGCGCGGCCATTCTCGTGGCCGCCGTGGAGCGGTTCGGGGAGGACGGCTACGAGAGCACGAAGTGGTCCGAGGTCGCCGACCGGGTCGGGATCGGGCAGACCGCCCTGTACCACTACTTCGAGTCCAAGGCCCACTGCCTGCTCACCATCATGCGCCTGGAACTCCAGCGCTCCCACGACATGTTCACGGAGGCGACGGCCGACGCGGTGGATCCCGTCGAGGAGCTGCGCGCGGCGGTGCGCTCGGCCTTCGCGGTCAGTGAGCAGGAGATTCGCCAGATGCGCATCCTGCAGGCCAACATGTCCCTGCTCGCCAATGCGCGCAAGTCCAAGCGCGAGGAGACCGAGCGCGTCGCGGCCCGGCAGCTGGTGCAGATGGTCGAGCGGGACTGGACGAACCTGCTGATGCGCGGCATGGCGAAGGGCGCCTTCCCGGTCCGGGACGCGCACACCCTCGGCCTCGCCGTCCTCGGCATGATCGTCAGTGTCTGGCGCTGGTACCGCCCGACCGGGGCGATCCCGCTCACCGAGATCAGCGAGATGATCGAGGAGTGCGTGGTGCGCATGGTCGCCGGATAGTTCCGGAACTCCGGGTGCGTCCCGCCCCTTGTCGGGGTCGGGGCATCCGGATTACAGTCAAACTGAACTGAACTCAGGTTGTTTCTCGGCGCTGAGGGAGAGCGATCAGCAATGGTGCTTCGCGACTACATGGCCAGAATGGACAGCCAGGAACCGGACAAGGTCCTGGAACTCCTGGAACCCGGCTTCCGATTCCTCATCGCCCTGCCCGGCGGGCAGCGCACGGGGGAGTCCCGCGAGGACTTCGCCGCGTACATCGCCGGACGCGAGGCGGTGGACCGTACGCACGACATCAGGCGGTACGCGGCCGACGGCGACGTCGAGACGGCGTACGGCTTCGTGGTCGAGAAGGGCGTCACCACCGGCGCGTTCCTCTCCGCCGTGCGCCTGTCGCCCGACGGGCTCATGGCGCGCTACCAGTCCTTCTTCACCACCGACTTCGACCTCGTGGACCGGCCATGACCACACAGTCCACCGCCTCTTTCCTGACCACCTGGTTCGCGATCCTGGACAGCGCCGACGCCGACCGGATCCTCGACATGATCAGCGAGGACTTCTCGTTCTCCATCCTCTTCTCCACCGGCGGCGAGGGCGCCACCGACTTCCACGGCGGCCGGCCCGAACTGGAGGGCTACCTCGACCAGCGCGAGGTGGGCGTCCGCACCCACCATGTGCTGGCCGCGAGCACCGTCGGCGGGGACGAGCTGTTCCTCGGCGAGGTACGGCGCCTCGGCGAGCTGGAGGCGAGTTTCGTGGCCTCGGCGCGGCTCGACGGCTCGGGCCGGGTGCGGCGGTTGCTCATCGGGCGTTCGCCCGCAGTGTTGTTCACCTGAGGAGGGCGCGATGTACAACCTCGTCCTGCTGGCCGCACGGCCGCCCGACTGGACCCATGAGCGGTTCATCGACTGGTGGCGCGGCGAGCACGCCGAACTCACCCGCCGACTGCCCGGACTGAGGTCCTGGCGGCACACCGACCTCGACGCGGCGCTCGAACCGCGTTCGGAGGGCTGGGACGGGCTCTCCGTCCTCGGCTTCGACACCCCCGAAGACCTGCGCAAGGCCCTCGACAGCCCCGAATGGGCGGCCGCCGTCGCCCAGGTCGGCGACATGCGGGGACGCCGTATCGCCGTCATGGGCGGCGAGCGGGAGATGTACGCGGGCTGAGCACGCCCCGCCGGCGGGCCGAACACGGGCCTGACACCGGCCGAGCAACGGGGCTCCACCACCCTTCGCGAAAAGGCGGGGAAGCGGATGCGACAGACAGTACGGGAGTTCTACGAGCGGGCCGAGCGCGCCGACTTCACGGCCGTCGTCGACGACCACGGCCGGCACACCGCGCGCGACCTCCTGGACCGCGCGGCCGAGCTGGCCGAGGCGATGACACCGGACGGAACGCCGGGCGGGACGGTGCTGCTGCAGGCCGACAACTCCTGGCGCACCGTCGCGGCGACCCTCGCCATCGGGATGACCGGCGGGGTCCTGGCCCTCGTCAACCGGCACACGACCCGGGCGGAGTTCGCCGCCGCCCTGGAGGACATCCGTCCGGACGCGGTGATCGCCGAGCCCTCCGCCCTCGAGGAGTGGCACGCGCCGGGCAGCGGCACCCCGCCCCTGTCCGGCGCACGGCCCGCCGAGGCGCTGGACGGCTGGACGGTCCTCGCGGGCCGCGGTCCGCGAGACGTCTCCCGCTGGTCGGGCGGCACCCTCATCGGCCTCACCTCCGGCTCCACCGGGCGGCCCAAGGGGGTCGTCCAGTCCGAGAGCGCGCTGCGGTACGCGTGCACGTGCACCATCGATGTCAACGGGCTGCGCGACGGTGACGCGGTGGCCGCCGTCGTCCCGCTCTCCTCGACCGCCGCCTACTGTTTCGGGGTCTGCCTCGCCCTCATGCTCGGCGGACCGCTCGTTCTGAGCGGCCGCTGGGACCGCGAACAGGCGCTCGCGCGGATGGCCGCCCACAACGTCCGGTGGACCATGTGCGTCCCGACGATGGCCCTCCAGATGGGCTCCGCGGCGGCCGGATCACGCGTCCTCGACGGGGTCCGCTCGATCACGGTCGGCGGCGGCCCCATGGACCGCGGGGCTCTCGCCCGTGCCGAACGTTCCCTCGGCACCCGGATCCTGCGGGTCTTCGGCATGTCCGAGTGCCTCGGACACACCTCGCCGCGGCCCGACGACCCCGAGGGGATCAGGCTGGGCCGCGACGGCCGCCCGTTCCCCGGCACCGAACTGCGCGCCGTGGACGCCGACGGCACCGCCCTGGGGCCGGGCCGGACCGGGCGCGCCCAGGTCCGGGGGCCCTCGCTCTTCCTCGGCTACGCCCACGACGGCAAGGTCGAGTCGCCGGCCCTGACCCCGGACGGCTTCTTCCCCACCGGGGATCTGCTCATGACCGGCGACGACGGCACGGTCACCGTGATGGGCCGCGAGAAGGACGTCATCATCCGCGGCGGCCGCAATCTCGACATCACGGAGATCGAGCGTGCCGTCGCCAGCCATCCGGGAGTCGCCCGGGTCTGCGTGGCACCCGTACCGGACCCGCTGCTCGGCGAACGCGCCGCCGTTCTCGTCGTGGCGGAGGCGGAGGCGGGGACGCACGGAGAGGGAGACGGCACCGGAGGCGGCGCCGGCATCGGACTGGACGAGATCACCGAACACCTCGCCCGCACCGGCCTGTCCAAGGCCAAGTGGCCCGAATTCGCCTTCTCCGTAAGCGAGTTGCCGCAAACCACCGTCGGCAAGCTCGACCGGTCCGCAGCCCGCGGACTCGCCCACGAATTGCACGCGCGGCTCGCCGCGCGTCAGGAACCACACCGACACACGGATCGCGAACCACATCGGCAAGCGGATCAGGAACAGCACGGACAACCGGATCACGAACAGCACCGGCAAGGAGATGCATGACCACCCCCACGGCTCACACCGCCCGCTTCGACCGAGGCCGCTGGGCGGACGCCGGAGCCGAGACCGTACGAGCCGGCGTTCACCGCATCCCGCTTCCGCTGCCGGACGACGGGCTGCGGGCCGTCAACGTGTACGCGCTGGAAGGGCTGACGGAGGGGCTGGTCCTGATCGACGGGGGATGGTCGATCCCCGAGTCCCGCAAGGCGCTGGAGGACGCGCTGGCCACCATCGGCCACGACCTCGGCGAGATCAGCGATGTCCTGGTCACCCACATCCACCGGGACCACTACACCCAGGCCGTCGAACTGCGCAGGCTGCTCGGCTCCCGGGTCCACCTCGGCTCGGGCGAGCGACGCAGCCTGGAACTGCTCGGAGAGACGGGCACGGACCGGCCGTCCGGCTCGCTGCACACACTGCGCCGGGCCGGGGCCCACGAACTCGCCGAGCGGGTCGCCGCGATGGACCACGGAGGCTTCGACCCGAGCGTGTGGGAGGCCCCGGACCGTTGGCTGGAGGACGAGGAACTCCGCTTCGCCGACACGCGGTTGCGGGTCGTCCCGACGCCGGGACACACCCGGGGACATGTCGTCTACCTCGACGAGGCGCGCGGGCTGCTCTTCTCCGGGGACCACGTGCTGCCGCACATCACCCCGTCCATCGGCTTCGAACTCGGCTCCACCGCGTTGCCGTTGGGCGACTACCTCGACTCGCTGCGCCTCCTGACCACCCTCGCCGACGCCCGGCTCCTGCCCGCGCACGGCCCGGTCGGCCCCAGCGTCCACACGCGCGTCGGCGAGCTGCTCGACCACCACGACGACCGTCTCGCCGAGGCCCTGGCGGTCCTCGGCGACCGTACGCTCACGGCCTACGCGGTGGCCCAGGAGCTGGGGTGGACCCGGCGGCATCTGCCCTTCGCGGACCTCGGCGCCTTCAACCAGATGCTCGCCGTGAACGAGACGGCCGCACACCTGGACGTGCTGGTGGCCCGCGGCCGGGTCGCGCGCGCGGAGACCGAGGGCGTCCTGCGCTACACCGCCGTCGTGATGTCGTAGCCCTGGCCCCCGGCCCGCTCAGCGCGCCGTCCAGCCTCCGTCGACGTACAGCTCCGAACCCGTCATGAAGCTCGCGTCGTCGGAGGCGAGGAACGCGACCGCGGCCGCCACCTCGTCGGGTGTGCCGAGCCGGCCGAGCGGGGTGCCGTCGAGCATCGCGGTCAACCGGGGCGTACCGCGCCACAGTTCACGGGAGCGGGGCGTCTCGATGAAGCCGGGGTGCAGCGAGTTGACACGTACGCCCCGCTGCGCCCAGTGCAGCGCGGCGTTCTTGGTCATCAGACGGACCGCGCCCTTGGCCGCGTGGTACGAGAACTGGGCGCCGAACCCGCCCACCGTGCCGAAGATCGACGCGACGTTGACGACGGACCCGCCCCCGGAGCGCTCGATGGCCGCGCCGCCGTGCTTCATGCCGAGCCAGACGCCGGTCTGGGTGACCGCGAGCACCTGGTCCCAGGTCTCCTTGGTCTCCGTCTCCACGGTGCCCATCGCGGCGATCCCCGCGTTGTTGACCAGTACGGCCAGCCCGCCGAGCGCGGCCGTCGCCCTGGCGACGACCTTCTGCCAGGCCGACTCGTCCGAGACGTCCAGAGCAAGGCCCAGGGCGCCGCCCCCGACCTCCTCGGCGAGCTTCTCGCATCGGTCGGCGTCCAGATCGGTCACCACGACCGCGGCGCCCTCGGCCGCCAGTCGCCGGACGACCGCTTCGCCGATGCCTCCGGTGGCGCCGGTCACCAGCGCCGCCCTCCCGGTCAGTCTCGCTTCCATCGCGACCACTCCCGTCTCCGTCGTCAGCCCTTGACGCCGCGCCAGGCGAGCGCGCCGCCGTCGATCACATACGCGGCACCCGTGATGAACGCCGCGCTGTCGGACGCCAGGAAGCAAGCCGGCCGCGCTACTTCCTCCGGGCGCCCCAGCCGGTCCACCGACTGCGGTGCGGTCAACTCCCGTTCCCGCGGGTCCCGATCCTCGCCCGCGGCGAAGAAACTCCGTGCCAGAGGCGTGTCGATCACGCCGGGGCAGAAGCAGTTGCAGCGCACCGGGGCGAGATCGACGGCGGTGACCTTGGTGAGATGGATGACCCTGGCCTTGGTGACCCCGTAGGCGGGGGAGTCGGGGAAGCCGACGAGGCCCGAGACGGACGCGGCGTTGACGATGGCGGGGCCGCGCGGTGAGCGGCGCAGATACGGCGCGGCGAACTTGGTCGTCAGCCACGCGGCCTTGAGATTGACCTCGTAGACCGCGTCCCAGACCTCCTCGGAGAGCGAGTCGACGGCGCGGTCGTGGTCCGTCGTGACCGTGCTCTCGATCACCCCGGCGTTGTTGACCAGCACGTCCAGCCCGTCGAACCGCTCCGCCGCACGCGTCACCATCGTCTCGATGTCGTCGCGGACCCGCAGATCGCACACGATCACCTCGGGCTTCGCCCCGGCGGCGCGTACCGACTCGGCCGTAAGAGCGGCGGTCCGCGCGTTCCGGTCGGAATCCAGCATGCGGTCTGCTCCCGTCCGTGGCACGAGGCACTTACTGAACCAACTTCAGTTCAGAGGGGAGTCTAGGTCGGCGGTGAGGCGGCGACAAGAGCTGCGTCGGAAGGAAGGCCTCGCGTACCGGAGGTACCTGTTTGGCGTGAATGGCGCTGTTGCGTCCGGGCTTTGAGATGAGTAAGCGTTCTCTGTCATGGAACGTGACCGGAGCCCCGAAGGCTTCCCCACCTCCCGTCCCTCCCCGCTTTCCGCACGCTCCCCCTTCTCTCGTCCTTCCCCTCTCTCTCGTCCTTCCCGCCGTCAACTCCTCGCCGTGGCAGGCGTCGCGGGTGTCGTGGGCGTTTCCTCCACCGTCCTCAGTGCCGCTGCGGCCGCGGCGAGCAGCAGCGCCGCGCTCTCCCTGTCGTTCTCGGAGGCCACCAACGGCGCGGCCACGCTCTCGCCGGCCGGTGACCGATTGGTAGTCGAGATCCAGCATGTGCTGTGGTCGCTCCCGCGCACCGGCGGCCGTGCCGTACCCCTCACCCCGGCCGGCCTCGAACCCGACCGGCCCACGCACTCCCCGGACGGCAAGCTCATCGCGTTCTGCGCGTACCAGGGCGGCGGCTACCACCTGTGGACCATGCGCCCCGACGGCTCGGACGTACGCCAGCGCACCGACGGCCCCTGGGACGACCGCGCCCCGGCCTGGTCCCCGGACGGCACCCGGATCGCCTTCGCCTCCGAGCGGGGCGGCGACCCGGTCGAGGGCAGCCCGTACCGTATCCACGTCCTGGACCTGGCAAGCGGCGAACTGACCCGTGTCACCGGGCTCACCGGTCAGGACGGCCCGCTGCAGGACGGCCCCTGGGAGGACTTCGACCCCACCTGGTCACCGGACGGCAGACGCGTCCTCTTCGTCCGTGCGAAGGCCGTCACCCTGCCCACGGGACCCGGCCTCGAAGCCCGCACCATCGCCGCGGTACCGTCCGGCGCCGCGGGCCCGGTCGTCGTCGAGCACACGGAGACCACGGCCGCACAGGTCATGACCCCGGCCCTCGCCCCCGACGGCCGCCGCCTCGCGTACCTGCGCGTCACCGCCGCCCCGAGCGCCTCTTGCACCCTCGTCGTCGACGGCACGCCCGTCGCGCTCGCCGGAGACCTCGCACCCGTGCCGCCACGCTGGACCGCGGCGGGGGAACTGCTCCTCACCGTGGACGGCCACTTCACCCTCGTACGACCGGAGAAGCCGGCGCGGACCGAGCCGATCCCCTTCGAGGGCGAACTGCCGGTGGACCGGCCGCGGTACCGGACCAAGGAGTACGACCTCGGCGAGGAGCGGGTGCGCCCGGTGCGGGGCATCCACCTGCCCGCGCTGTCCCCCGACGGACGGCGGATCGCCTTCGCCGCCCTCAACTCGCTCTGGCTGGCCGCAACCTCGGGCGGCCGCCCGCCCGAGCGGCTGCGGAAGTCCGGGCCCACCCGCTATCTGCTCGCACCGGTCTGGGCACGCGACGGACGGTCCCTCGTGTACGCCGACGACCGCGACGGACTGCTCGGCGTGTACCGGCGCGATCTCGCCACCGGAGAGGAGACCGCGCTCGCCACGGGCGGGCGGGTCCATCCCGCGCTCTCGCCCGACGGGATGCGGCTCGCCTGTCTCGACATGACCGGAGGGCTCGTCCTGCGCGATCTGGGCAGCGGTGAGGAGCGTGTCCTGGTGACCCCGCTCGGCGGCGGCGGGCTGCCCGGCCGCCCCAGCTGGTCGCCCGACGGCAGATACCTCGCGCTGTGCGACCGCAACCGCCTCAACCTCCGCTTCCGCGAGGGCTACAACGTCATCCGGATCGTCGACACCACGACCGGCACCGACCGCCTCCACGCCGTCGCACCCCACGTCTGCATCGCCGACCGCTACGACTCCGGACCCGTCTGGTCACCCGACGGACGCTGGATGGCGGTCGTCGTCGAGTCCGCGCTGTGCCTGCTGCCCGTCGCCCCCGACGGCACCCCGACCGGCGCCCCGCGCACCCTCGCCACCGAACCCGCCGACCACCCCTCCTGGTCCGGCGACTCCAAGACCCTCCTGTACCTCTCGGCGGGGCGCCTGCGGCTCATCGGCATCGACGGGCAGGGCCACCGCACCGTCCGGGTCCCGCTCGACCAGCACCGGCCCGCCCCCGCCGACACGGTGGTGCACGCCGGGCGCCTGTGGGACGGCACCGGCCAGTCGACCAGGGACGACGTGGACATCGTCGTACGTGGCGGACGCGTCGACGAAGTCGCGCCGCACCGGGCCCGCCGCCGTGGCGCCCTCCGCAGGATCGACGCCTCGAACCGCACCGTGATCCCCGGGCTGTGGGACACCCACACCCACCCCTGGCAGAGCACCTACGGAGGCCGCCAGACCGTCGGACAACTGACCTACGGGATCACGACGGCCGTCTCCCTGGGCGGATTCGCCTACGAACAGGCCCGTATCCGCGAGGCGGTGGCCGTCGGTCAGCTCGCTGGACCCCGCCTGCTGACGACCGGCGAACTGCTCGACGGCTCGCGGGTCGCCTACAGCATGGGGCGCGCCCACCGCACGAGGGACGGTCTGCGCAGGTCGCTGGAGCGGGGTGCCGCCCTCGACTGGGACTTCGTCAAGACCTATGTACGAGCGCCGAGTTGGGTGATGGAGGAAGCGGCGCGGTTTGCGCACGAGCGGCTCGGGGTGCGCGCGGGGAGCCATCTCCTGTCACCCGGCATCCAGAGCGGACAGGACCTGACGACCCATCTGCTCGCCACTCAGCGCGGGGAGTTCGGACACGCGCTGAGCGCGACGGGGCGGGCCTACGAGGACGTCGTGGAGATCTACACCGAGCAGGGTGCCGACTTCGCCCTCGTCGCCACGCCGTTCACCTCCGCCCCGCTGCTCGGTGCCGATCCCGGGCTCGCCGACGACACCCGCGTCACCGTCGTCATGCCCCCGTGGGACTCCGCCGCCGTACGGCGGTCCGCGGGCGTGCCGCCCACCGCGGCCCAACTGGCCACCCTGCGCACCGAGACGGACGTCTACCGGCGGGTGCTGGCCGCGGGCGGTCTCGTCGCGCTCGGCACGGACCAGCCCCTCGTACCGGTCGGGCTCTCCCTGCACCTGGGTCTGCGCGCCCTGCACCGCGGCGGGCTGTCCCCGGCCGGGGCGCTGCGCACCGCGACCGTCCTGCCGGCCCGCCTCTTCGGTCTCGACGGCGACCTCGGCACCGTACAGCCGGGGAAACTCGCCGATCTCACGGTGGTGGACGGCGATCCCTTCGAGGACTTCGACACCCTCGTCCGCACGGTGTCGGTGCTGAGGGGCGGAACGCCGTACGTGACGCAGGACCTGGTGGCCGCCTTCGAGCCGCCGTCGCAGGTCTCGGCGACGGCGGCATCGGAGCGGTGGCGCGCCACGACCGAGGACGACTGGCTCGAAGTGGGGCGGCTGATGCGCAGGGACGGCTGTTGCCATACGGGTTCACTGTGATCCGCCCTTGAAGGTCCGCAGGAAGGTGGCCAGGGCGGCCCGGTTGGCGGCGGTGTCCCAGTCGGCTGCCGGGGTCGTCCACCTCAGTGAGAAGCCCTCGTGGTCACCGATGAGGTAGCCGCGCCCGAACGTGCGCTCACGGACTTGGCCGTTCGTCGAAAGCCACTCCATGTCCGCACCCTTGTAGCCCTGGTAGGTGACGGCGCGGATGTCACCCAGTCGTTCGTAGGCGATGGAGTCGCCGCGCAGCGAGGTGTCCACCTCGCGCCAGACCGCGACGGGGTCCGAGGTGAGCTGGGTGCTGTAGGTGACGACCAGCGTGCGCGGGTCCCCGCTCGCGCCGAGCGTGACCCGATAGGAGCCGTCGGCGGAATTCTCGGTCCGCACCGGCTTCCAGCCCTTGGGCAGCTCGACGGAGAAGCCCTGGGGCGCGGTGTAGCGGAAGAAGGCGGTCGGCGGGTCCTCGGTGAGGGTGTGGGACGGAGAAGGGGAGGCGGATGAGGAAGAAGAAGGGGAGGGGGACGTCGACGGGGCTTGCTGGGGAACGGTGCTGCTGGGCGAGGCGCTCGGCGTGGGGGACGGTGTGGCGGAAACCCTGGGGGACGGCGCGGGACCGGACGCGGAGGTGCCGCGCTCGGACAGCCCGCCCGCCGCGGTGAGCCCGGCGAAGCAGACGACCGTCACGGCCAGCGCCCCGCCCAGCAGCACCGGGCGGCTGAGGGGCACCTTGCCCCACACCCGCCTCGTCGGCGGGGCGTCGAGGTCCCGGAAGATCGGGAGGGTCTCGGTGGGCATCGAGTCGTCGTCGAGTTCCGCCTTGAGAATGCGCGTGAGCGCCTCCCGCACGACCGACTCGGGCACCCGCTCCACCGGATCCCTGCGCAGGAGCCCCTGAATGGCCGGACTGAGCGGCCCGGCGCTCAACGGGGCCCGGATGGGCAGCCGTTCCACGGCGCGGAACGTCGCCTCGAGCCCTCCCCGGTCCCGGATGGCCGGCCGGCCCTCGACCATCGCGTACATGATCGCGCCCAGCGCCCACAGGTCCGTGGCCGGTCCACCGCCCTCGCCACGGGCCTGCTCGGGAGAGGCGTACGACGGTGCCGTGAGGCGCGGGGACGCGCTGGCCCCCATCAGCCCGAAGCCGGCCACCGTGACCCCGCCTTGCTCCTCCACCCATATCTGGCCAGGGCTGAGGTCGCCGTGCGTGATCCCTTCCTGATGGGCCGCGCCCAGGACGTCGAGGACGCCGAGCCCGATCCGGGCCGCGCGGACGTAGTCCACCGGGCCGTGCCCGAGGAGCGCGCTCAGCGGAACGCCCTCCGGCCGTGCGGTGACCGTCCACAGGAAATCCTTGTCCTCGACGACGTCGAAGACGACGGACACTCGCCCGGGGCAGACCAGCCCCAGGGCCTCGGACTCCCGGGTGATCCGGACGGCGGTGCGCAGCTCCGCCTCCTCACGGAGATGGGCCGGGAGCCGGGAGCGCGTCAGAGCGACCGGCCGCTCGGACTCGACGTCCTGACCGTGCCAGCCCTCACGCCCCTCCTCGTGGTGGACGCCCTCCAGCAGTCGGTATCTTCCGGCGACCAACTCATCCGTGGAGACTTGCACCTTGACCATGGTCATCCCTCGCTGCGCACCGGACTCTCACCTTTCCCGGATGTACGGCGGGCGTGACGTTGTGTGTTCAACGGCAGGCGATTCCGGGGCCCGGTTTTCCGGAATTCTTTGCGCGTAGCGCACCCGTGCGAAGAATTCAGGCCTCATCCACCGCAGTTCATCTCACGGTGTCGTCGTGGACATCAGGCCGGTGTCCTTGCCGATGTACGACTCGGCGAAGGTGGCCGCCGCCGCGGGTGAGCCGAGGATCCGTCGGAGGCGGGCTCGCGCGGAACCCGCCCGGAAGGGATCGCCCGAGGACGGTCCGTGCAGCAACTCCGCGAACCACCGGGAGAATTCCTGGTACTCCCACACCCGCCGCAGACAGGCCGCCGAGTAGCCGCGCAGCCCGTCGGCGTCCCCCCTGAGGTAGTAGGCGACGAGCGCGTCGGCCAGCAGCAGGGCGTCGTGCAGCGCGAGGTTCATGCCCTTCGCGGCGATCGGCGCGACGAGGTGCGCGGAGTCTCCGGCCAGGAACAGCCGCCCGTACGTCATCGGCGCCACGACGTAACTGTGCATGTCGAGGACGCGTTTCTCGATCAGCGGCCCCTCGTTGAGCACCGGGACCCCGGCGGCCGACAGCCGGGCGTGCAGCTCCGACCACACCCGGTCGTGCGACCAGTTCTCCGGGCCCTCACCGGGCGCCACCTCCAGGTAGTAGCGGGTGACTTCGGGGCTGCGGGCCATATGGGCGCCGAATCCGCGCGGGTGGACACCGAAGACGACGCAGTCGCTGGACGGCGGTGCCTCGGCGAGCAGCGCCAGCCAGCCGACCCCGTAGTCGTACCGGGCCACCGTGCTCCGGTCCGGGGCCACATGGGTGCGGGTCACTCCGCGCGCGCCGTCGCAGCCCGCGACGATGTCGCAGTCGATCCGTCGGCGCTCACCCGTCTGCGGATCGGTGTAGAGCACCGTCGGGCGGTCGCCGTCGATGCCATGGAGGGCGACGTCCCGCACACCGAAGAGGATCTCGCCGCCCTTCACATCGGCGTACTCGCGCACCAGGTCCGTCACCAGCAGCGGCTGTGGATAGACGAAGTGCCGGTCCCCGGTCAGCGCGGCGTAGCGGAAGCGGTGCTGCTCGCCGTCGATCCGGAACTCGCACTCGCTGTGCGCCTGTGCCTGCTCCACCAGCCGGTCGGCCAGCCCCTGTCGACGCAGCGCCCGCACCGCCCACTCCTCGATGAAGCCGGCGCGGGGCCGCTGTTCGACGAACTCCCGGCTCTCGGTCTCCAGGACCACGCAGTCGACGGACGCGGCCCGCAGGATGTTGGCGACGGTGAGCCCGGCAGGTCCCGCACCGAGGATGACGACGGGGACGCGCGGTGCCGGCGCGGATGTGGGGGAGGGGTTGATCATCCCGGCATTATGGTGGCGACCCGACGAGCCCTCACCGCGCCTGCGCAACCCTCTGACACGGCTCGCACAACCCCTCCCGCACCTGCCCGCGCCGACGTGCCGCGGTGCCCCCGGGCGCTGTTCAGGCGCGCGCCACGAACTCCCAACTCCCGTGCGGTACCGCGTACACGACGAACCCCGGCTCCGAGCGCAGCCACTTCGCGCCGGACGGTGACGCGACGGCCGAGCGGTCGGCCGCCGGCACATGCACCTCCGCCGTCGCCCCGACCGGCACTCCCACCGACAGCCGGGTCGTCCCGTCCACGACGGACCACGCGGCCGCCGCCCGGCCGCGCACGGTCCGCACCGAGGTACGGGCCCAGTCCACGCCCGTACGGCCGTCCGGGCGGACCGTGAAGGTGCGGTAGCCCGCGTCGCCGGGGCGCAGGCCCGCCACGTTCTCGTAGAGCCACTGCACCACGGTGCCGAGGAAGTAGTGGTCCCGGGAGCGGGAGTCGAGCGGCCACATCTCCCACATGGTGTCGGCGCCGTTGTCGAACCAGTACCCCCAACCGGGGTAGGTGCGCTGGGTGGCGAGGGCGTGGGCCACCTCGGGATGCCCCTGGGCCGAGAGCTCGCGCAGCAGCACGCTGGTGCCCAGCGCCCCCGTGTTGAGGTGGTTGCCACGCCGTGCGATGTCGGCCAGGAGCGAGTCGACCACGCTCGCCCGGGCGCCGGGCGGGACGAGCCCGAAGGCCAGCGGGACGCAGTTGCTGGTCTGGCGGTAGTCGGGGTCCTTCGCCGTGCGGTAGTGGCCGTCCGCGCCGAGGAACGCCGCGTTGAACGCCTCCTTCAGCGCGTCGGCCGTCTTGCGGTAGCGGGCCGCCACCTCGGTGTCGCCCAGCAGGTCGGCCAGTTCCACGGTCCCGGTGAGCGCGCGGTGCAGATAGGCCGTGGCGGTCAGCCTGGTGTCCTCGGGAGGGTTGCCGCCGTAGCCCGGCGGCAGCCAGTCGCCGAGGGCGGTCACCGCGAGCCCGTCCTGGAGACGCCCGATCTCCCAGTCCAGATAGCGGATGAGCGGCGCCCAGTGGTCACGGGCGAGCCGCTCGTCCCCGTACACGCGGTACATCTCGCGCAGCAGGAAGGGGTACACCGTCGTCCACTCGGGAGCCGGGGCCAGATCGTGGTAGCCCCAGCCGCCGCTCGGCACGATCACCGGCAGCTGCCCTGCGGCGTCCTGACTGTCTCTCAGGTCACCGAGCCACTTCGTCAGGAAGCGGTGCACACCGAAGGCGTACGCCATCACGGGCGCCCCCAGCTGCGCGTCGCCGGTCCAGCCGTTCTTCTCGTACACGGGGGTGTCCGTCGGAATGCCGTGGAGGTTGTTCAGGACGGTGCGGCGCATCGCCCGGTCCAACTGCTCGTAGAACGGCTCGGAGCAGGAGAACGTGCTCGTCGACGCCACCCGCGTGTGCACGACCCGACCGAGCACCTGCTCGGGCCCCGGCTTCGCGGGCAGCCCGCTGACCTGGACGTAACGGAAGCCCTTGTACGAGAACCGGGGCTCCCACACCTCGTCCGCACCGCCGCCCGCGCACACGTACTCGTCCGTCTGGCAGCGGCCCGGCACCAGGTCGTTGCGGGCGAGCACACTCCCGTCGGAGTTCAGCCGCTCCCCGTGGACCAGCCGGACGGTCGTCCCCGCCTCGGCGCGCACGGTCAGCCGGGTCCAGCCTGCGAGCGTCCGCCCCATGTCGACGACGTAGACGTCCTGGCTCAACTCACGGATGTCCACCGGGCGTACGGTCTCCGCCACCTCGATCGGGTCGTGCCCCTGAGCGCGCAGGGTGCCCTTGGGCGCGGTCTGCCGCTGGGCCTCCTGCCAGGAGCGGTCGTCGAAGCCGGGGCGCGTCCAGTCCCGGGGCGCCTTGCGGGCGTCGTAGGTCTCGCCCGCGTAGAGGGAGTTGGAGAGGGTCGGTCCGTCGGTGATCCGCCAGGTGCCGTCCGTGGCGACGGTGGTGCGCGAGCCGTCCGGATGGTCGATCTCCAGTTGCGCCAGCAGCCGGGGTTCACCGTGCCAGGGCGCTCGGTTCCAGTTCCACGCGGTGGGGCTGGTCAGGCCGAAGAAGCCGCGCCCCAGCGTCACCCCGATCGCGTTGGCACCGCGCCGGACGCGGTCCGTGACGTCGTGCACCGCGTAGAGCACCGTCTCCTCGTAGTCCGTGAAGCCGGGGTCGAGGACCTGACGGCCGACGCGGACTCCGTTGATCTCGGCCTCGTAGTAGGCGAGTCCGCTGATGTGCAGACGGGCGCGCACGACGTCCTTCGGGACGCTGAACGTCCGGCGCAGCAGGGGAGCGGGCTGTTCGGGGACGCTGACGGACACGCCGGTGCCCCAGGGGCCCTGTCCCCAGGGTGCGAGCACGGCTGCTCCGGACCAGGTCGTGTCGTCGAAGTCGGGCCGCTGCCAGCCCTGTTGCTCGCTGTCGGCGCAGCGCCAGCCGTCGCCGGTGACGAGCTCGACCGTGTCGCCGGACGTGGTCTCCACGATCAGGCGGAGCAGGAGCCCGCCCGGATTGGCGGACCCGTTGTCGCGGTTGGTCGCGACGGCGGCGACCACGATCCGCCCGCCACTCGCCCCGCGCAACTGCTCGGTGACCTCGGCGAGATGTCCGGTGCGCCAGGCGTCCGTCTGCTGGGGCTGATGCAGGACCTGCTGTCCGTCGACGTAGAGCGTGAAGTCGTCGTCGGCCGTGGCCACCAATCTCGCCCTGCGCACCTCACTGCCGGTGGGGAGGGTGGTCGCGGTACGGAACCAGCGGGGCCCGACGGGGGCGGAACCGGTGGTCGAGCCGGGCGACCAGATCCAGGACGCCCCGTCGAAGCCGGGCGGTTCGGGCAGGGCCGCCGCCCCGATCCAGAATCCCTGCCAGCCGTCCTTCGGCAACGTTGTCTCCCACCAGCGCGGGGCGCTCCACGCCGACGGGCGGCCGTCGCCGTCCCAGACCCTGACCTGCCAGTGGTAGCGGGTACGGGGCCGCAACGCGGGCCCCGCGTAGACGATGCCGACGCTGCGGTCCGACTCGACCCGCCCCGAGTCCCAGACCAGGCGCCGCCCCTCGCGCAGGTCCTTCTCGGTGAGCGCCACCCGCACCCGGTACGCGGACTGCCGCGCCCCCCGGCCGGGGGCGTTCAACTCCCAGGTGAGTCTGGGGTGTTCGACCTCGGTACCGAGCAGCGTCTCGGCGTACTCGACAGTGGTGCGGTCGATGCGCAGACCGCCCTCCCGCGGGGCGTCGGCGCTCGATCCGGGAGTCGCGGAGGCGGTGTGGGCGCCTCCGGACCCGAGCGCGACGGTGGCGCTCGCTCCGACGACGGAGCTGCGCAGGAAGACGCGGCGGTTCCAATCCTTGGCCATGTGTCGCCCCTCGATGGTGAAGTCGACGGTGGAGTCGTTGGTGAAGGCGTTGATGAAGTCGTTGTTGGTGAAGCGGTGAATTGAAACGTTTCATTCCGCTCGTAACGATCCTACGCATCCCGTCTCTTCAGCCTCAAGAGTCCTGCACGCACCTCGTGGACAGACGGTGTCCGGCGAAGGAAAGATGCCAAATGCACACAGTGCCCCGCTCCCGTCACCGCCAGAGCCGCCCGGAGGCAGCCTTCATGAGCGCCCGTCCCCTGCCCGCCAGCACCCCCGCCGCCCAGGGGGTGGACGCCGCGGGCATCCACGCCTTCCTCGACGCCGTCGAGGCGGCGCCGGACATCGAACCGCACAGCCTGATGATCCTGCGCCACGGACACCTGGTGGCCTCCGGCTGGTGGGCGCCCTACACACCCGACCGCCGCCACCTGCTCTACTCGCTCAGCAAGAGCTTCACGTCCACGGCCGCCGGATTCGCCGTCGCCGAAGGGCTGTTGCGCCTGGACGACCCCGTGATCTCGTACTTCCCCGAGTTCGAGGCCGACATCACCGACCCGCGCAGCCGCGCCATGCTCGTACGTCATGTGGCATCGATGGCCAGCGGCCACCTCGAAGAGACCTACGCGACCTCGATCCGGCGCGACCGCGACGAGATCGTACGGGGGTTCCTGCTCTTCCCGCCGGACCGGGACCCCGGGACCGTCTTCGCGTACAACCAGCCCTGCACGTACACGCTCGCCGCGATCATCCAGCGCGTGAGCGGCCAGTCGCTGACGGAGTATCTGCGGCCCCGGCTGTTCGACCCGCTGGGCATCGGCGAGACGGCCTGGCTCCAACGGCCGCCCGGGCGTGACCTCGGCTTCAGCGGTCTGCACGCCACGACGGACGCGATCGCCCGGCTCGGCCAGTTCTATTTGCAGGACGGTGTCTGGGAGGGGCGGCGGCTGCTTCCGTCCTCATGGATCGCGGAAGCGACCCGCGCGCACATCTCCACCGCGGACGGTACGCAGGAGGGAGCGCTGTCGGACTGGCAGCAGGGGTACGGGTACCAGTTCTGGAGGAGCAGGCACGGGCACGGGTATCGCGGCGACGGCGCGTACGGGCAGTACTGTCTCGTCCTGCCCGAGCACGACGCGGTGATCGCGACGACCGCGGCGACCGAGGACATGCAGGGTCTGCTGAACCTGGTGTGGCGCCACCTCCTCCCGGCGTTCGGCGCTGAACTGCTCCCGGGCGCGGCGGACGAGGGCGTGCGCCGCCGCCTCGCGGAGCTGGCCCTGCCGCCCGTCGAGGCGAGCCCCGAGCCGCCCGCGCGGGGCGACGACTGGAAGAGCGTCGTGTTCGCACCGGAGGACGGTGAGTGCCCGCAGCAGCGGACCTTGACGGGCGTCACGGTCAGCGCCGATGCGGACGGGAAGGGCTGGGGTGTGTCGCTCGCGGAGGACGACGAGCTCATCGAGCTGCGGCTCGGCGCGACCGGTTGGACCGTCGCCGTGGACGGTCCGCCCACGGCGGTCAGCGGAGGCTGGACGGACCAGGACACGCTGCGCCTCGACGTGCTGTTCCTGGAGACCCCGCACCGGCTGACCGTGACGTGTTCACTGCCGGACGGCACCTTCACCGTGCGCTGGCACACGACACCGATCCATGGCGGCCGGCTGCGCTCGCTCCGGGCGCCCGTGGGGGATCGGCTGTGACAGCCGGGTGCCCTTGTCCGGTAGGTAGGTAGTAGGCGGTGGGTGGCGGCCCGCACTTGCCCAGGGCACGCGGTGGACGGCGAGCTCGCCGAGCGCCCTGCAGTGACCTGAAGTAGCGTGAGGCTACCCGCGCCCGTCCGCCCGTGGCCTGCCGAGACCCGGCAGACGGATCCCGCCCGGCCACCGACCGACAACACCACCACCGGAGTGAAGCAAGCCGGTCGGGCTCGTGTGTGGTCCGTGTGTCGCCCGCGCGCCTGGCACCAGCCCCCGTGACCATCTGCGGGCGGAGCGCTTCGAGATCAGACCGACTCTCCAAGGCAGGGATCCGGATGACTAGCTATCGCGTCGCGCAGGTGACCGCCCCCGGCGGTTCGTTCGAGGTCGTCGAGCGTGAGGTACCGCAGCCGGGCCCCCGACACGTACGGGTCACCGTCGACGCCTGCGGGGTGTGCCACAGCGACACCTTCTTCGTGAACGCCGGCGTTCCCGGCGTGACGTTCCCGGTGGTCCCCGGGCATGAGATCGCCGGGCGGATCGCGGAACTCGGCGAGGGGACGGGGGACTGGGGCTGGCAGGTGGGCGACCGGGTGGCGGTGGGCTGGTTCGGCGGCGCGTGCGGCCACTGCACGCCTTGTCGGCAGGGCGACTTCATCGTGTGCGAGAACCTGCAGGTCCCCGGCTGGGCGTACGACGGTGGATACGCGGAGACGGCGGTCGTGCCCGTGGACGCGCTGGCCCGGATCCCCGACGCGCTGGCGGCCACCGACGCGGGGCCCCTGGCCTGCGCGGGCGTGACCGTGTTCAACGGGCTGCGGCGCAGCTCGGCGCGGCCGGGTGACCTGGTCGCCGTTCTCGGCATCGGCGGCCTCGGGCACCTGGGGGTGAAGTACGCGGCCGCGATGGGCTTCGAGACCGTGGCCATCGCCCGCGGTGCCGACAAGGCCGACTTCGCCAAGCAGCTCGGCGCGCACCACTACATCGACAGCACGGCCGGCACTCCGGTCGCCGAGGCGCTTCAGTCCCTCGGGGGTGCCCAGGTCGTCCTGGCCACCGCGTCGAACTCCGCCGCCATCACCGCGACCGTGGACGGTCTGCGTCACCGCGGTGAGCTGGTGGTCATCGGCCTGGACGCGGAGCCGCTCGGCATCACCCCGGCCCAGCTGCTGATGGCGGCCAAGGTCGTCAGCGGCCACCCGAGCGGCACCTCGCAGGACATCCAGGACACCATGGAGTTCAGCGCCCTGCACGGCATCCGCCCGATGACCGAGGTCGTGACGCTGAGTGAGACCGACGATGCGTACCAGAAGATGCTCTCCGGTGCCGCCCGCTTCAGGATGGTGCTCACCATGAGCTGACACGGCGGCTCAGCGGCCCGGGTGGCGTTGGGCGAAGTGGTCTAAGTCCTCCGGGGACGGCCGCGGCAGACCGTTCTGTCGGGCGCGGGCGCGGGCGGTGGCCTCGGCGAGGGAGGCGGTGCCCGTCCTGCCGAGCAGGCGCTCGCACCGGGACCGCGTCCCGTACGACGGCGGCCCGGCGCAGTACCCCCGGGCAGTCGTCGCGCCCCACCTGTCACGGTGGCCGCAGCCGCAGGGGATCAGGCCGAGGTGACGGCCCCGGTGGCGCAGCGCCCACGTGACCTCGTCGCGGAAACCCGCGGGGCGCACCCGCTCGGAGTGCAACCAGCCCTGGCGGCAGCGCTGCCCCTCAGTGTCCGAGTCGGCGTCCTCGGACGTACTGGACGACGACCCGCTGTCCGCCGACTTCCCCGACGTCACCTCCGTCGAGGTCGGCCGGACCGTGTTCGACGGGCGGACCGTCTTCGCGCGCGGGACACGCCCCACGGCCGATCCTCAGCGCCTGGGCCTAGTCGACGGTCGGCATGTACGTCAACTCCCCTTGCCTGGATGGCAATTAATCGACCGCACATTGGTCCCGTCGTCGGGCGTGGCCTAGCATCGGGCTTACCCAATACCCCTGGGGGTATATCCCGAGGATTGCGAGGAGCCCTCCATGCCCTCCACCCACTCCGCCTCAGGCGCCGCCCGCGACCACTTCCAGGTGTTGATCGTCGGAGGTGGAACCGCGGGCATCACCGTCGCGGCCCGCCTGCGGCGCGCCGGTGTCCGCGACATCGCGGTGCTCGAACCGGCCGACGTCCACTGGTATCAGCCGCTGTGGACCCTGGTCGGCGGCGGCCGGGCCCCACTCGGTGTCACCCGCCGCCCCGAAGCCTCCGTCATGCCCAGGCAGGTGCACTGGATCCGCGAGGCCGCCACCGCCGTCGACCCCGAGGCGCGGACCGTCACCACCGCCGCGCACCGCACCATCGGCTACGACCACCTCGTGATGGCCCCCGGTCTCCGACTGGACTGGGACGCGATCCCCGGACTCGACGCCGCCGTCGGGCACGGTGCCGTATCGAGCAACTACGCCTTCGAGTACGCCCCCTACACCTGGGAACTCATCCGTGGCCTGCGCTCGGGCACCGCGGTCTTCACCCAGCCGAGCGGCCCGGTGAAATGCGGTGGCGCCCCGCAGAAGATCGCCTATTTAGCCGCCGACCACTGGCGCAGGCAGGGGGTCCTGGACCGTATCCGGGTGGTCCTTGTGCTGCCCGCCGACTCCATGTTCGGCGTACCGGTCTGGCGCAGGGCCCTGGAACGCGTAGCCGAGCGTTACGGCATCGAGGTCCGGCTGAACTCCGAGATGACCGCCGTCGACGGCGCGGCCCGTCGGCTGACCGTGGCCGACCACTCCACCGGCACCGAGGACGGTCTCGCGTTCGACCTGCTCCATGCCGTACCGCCGCAGCGCGCCCCGGGCTGGGTCGAGCGCGGCCCGCTGACCGATCCCGCGAGCCCCTACGGCTACGTCGAAGTGGACAAGCACACCCTGCAACACCCACGGCACCGCAATGTCTTCGCCCTCGGCGACGTCGCCAACCTGCCCACCTCCAAGACCGGCGCCGCCGTCCGCAAGCAGGCCCCCGTCCTGGTGGCCAACCTGCTGGCCGAGATCAACGGCGAGCACCGTGAACAGCGCCGCTATGACGGCTACACGTCCTGCCCGTTGGTCACGGCCCGCGGCAAGGTGCTGCTCGCCGAGTTCGACTACGACCAGCGTCCCGCCCCCAGCATCCCCTTGCTGGACACCACCAAGGAGCGCCGCGACATGTGGCTGCTCAAGCGGTACGGCCTGCCTGCCCTGTACTGGCGCGGCATGCTCAAGGGCCTCGTCTAGGGAGCCCTCGGCGTCGCTCACGGTCGTCGGCCGGTTGCCGTCGCTGAAACACCTCCGCTCATATCCCTCGGGATACCCCCCGGGGTATCTCTGTTACGGTGGATGCCAGATACCCCCCGGGGTACTTTCATTCGGAAGGAGCCGAACCCGTGTTCTTCATCGACACCCTGGAGTTCGAGGGCCTGGGCAACCGCAGCTACCTGGCCGGCGGCCCTGGCGAGGCGGTCGTGGTCGATCCCCCGCGGGACATCGATCAGGTGATCGCCGCGGCCGCCCGGCGAGGCGTACGGATCGCGTACGTGGCCGAGACGCACCTGCACAACGACTACGTGAGCGGCGGGCTCGAACTGGCCCGAGTCACCGGTGCCCGCTATCTGGTCCCGGCCGGGGCCTCGGTGTCCTTCGCCCGCACTTCGGTCGCCGACGGCGACACCGTCACGGTCGACCGGGGTCTGACCCTGAGGGCACTGGCCACCCCGGGCCACACCCCGCACCACACGTCCTACGTCCTGGAAGAGGACGGGCGCGGCGTGGCCGCCTTCACCGGCGGATCACTGCTGATCGGTACGGTGGGCCGGCCGGACCTGGTCGAACCGCGGCTGACCGAACAGCTGGCCCGCGCCCAGCACGCCTCGGCCCACCGTCTTGCCGAGGAGCTGGACGACGAGGTGCCGGTGCTGCCCACGCACGGGTTCGGCAGTTTCTGCTCCGGATCCCAGGCCGAGGGGGACACCTCCACGATCGGGCGGGAACGCAAGACCAACGAAGCCCTCACCCGCGACGTGGACACCTTCGTCGCCGACCTGCTCGCCGGTCTGGACGACGTCCCGGCGTACTACGCGCACATGGGCCCGGTCAACGCCGCGGGCCCCGCTCCCGTCGACCTCACCCCGCCACGTCCGGCCGACGCCGCGCAGATCGCCCAGCGGCTGGCGGCCGGTGAATGGGTGGTCGACCTGCGCAACCGTGTCGCGTTCGCCCAGGGGCACGTCGCCGGCTCCTTCAACTTCGAGGGCGACGGCAAGCCGGCCACCTACCTGGCCTGGCTGATCCCGTGGGGCAAGCCCGTCACGCTGCTCGCCGACACACCCGAGCGGATCGCCGCGGCACAGCGGGAGCTGGCCCGGGTCGGCATCGACCGGCCGGTCGCCGCCGCCACCGGCGGCCCGTGGGACTGGGTGCCCGGGGGAGTGGAGCCGCGGTCCTTCCCACGCGCGACCTTCGCCGACCTCGCCGCCCGCCGCGGTCGCGGCGAGGACGTGGTGGTGCTGGACGTGCGGCGCGACTCCGAGCGTGCGGGCGGCTTCGTGGAGGGCTCGGTGCACATCCCCATCCATGAGCTGCCCGGTCGTCTCGGCGAGGTGCCCGCGGGGGAGGTGTGGGTGCACTGCGCGGGCGGGATGCGCGCGGCGATCGCCGCCTCCTTCCTGGACGCCACGGGACGCGGCGTGGTCGCCGTCGACGACGGCTTCGACGCCGCTGTCGAGGCCGGACTGACTCTCACCTGGTCCGGTACGGGCTGATCCCCGCCAGGTCCAGCACGGGCTGAACCTCACCTGGTCCGGTACGGACTGACTTCCATCTGGTCAGGCACGGACGGACCCGCGGCTGGTCCGGCACCGACCGTCCCTCGGCCGGTCTTGCGCGGACTGACCCGCACCGGTCCCGACCGCACCCGGTCCCGTATGGACTACTGCACCTCAGTCAGTCCCGCGCGGCCCCCCGCCCCCCACCGCAACACCCCTTCGGAGTGATGAACCCATGTTCTTCCGCAGTCGCAGTGGCAGTCACAGCAGTACTTCCCGTCGTCTCGACCCTGTCCAGGCCCACCAGCGGGCCGCCCACGGCCAGGCCGTCCTGCTTGACGTCCGTGAAACCGCCGAGTGGGAGGCGGGACACGCACCGGATGCGCTGCACCTGTCCCTGTCCCGGCTGGTGGCGGGGGAAGCCCTGCCGCCGGCCGCCCAGGGCAGGCCCGTCGTGGCGATCTGCCGCTCCGGCCGCCGTTCGCGGCAGGCCGTCGAGATCCTGTCCGGCCGCGGCACGAAGGCCACCGATGTCACCGGCGGCATGGTCGCCTGGGCGCGGGCCGGTCTGCCGGTGGCCGGCCCGGACGGAGACGACGGTGCCATAGCGTGAGCGCGTTCGTTCTTGCGCTTGTCGCGGGGGCCCTGGTCGGACTCGCGCTGGGCACGCTGGGCGGGGGAGGCAGCGTCCTCGCCGTGCCCGCCCTGATCTACCTGCTCGGTTTCACCCCGGCGGCGGCCACCACCGCAAGCCTCCTGATCGTCACCGTGACCTCGCTCACGGCCCTGTTCGGCCACGCCCGCAGCGGCCATGTGCGGTGGCGGGCCGGCACCCTGTTCGCGGCCGCCGGCATCCTCCCGGCCGTGGCGGCCGGAGCGGCGTCGGCCCGGCTGCCGCAGCCGCTGCTGATCGCCGCGTTCGCCGCCGTCGCCGCCCTGGCGGCCACTCGCATGCTGCGCCCCTCGCGGGCGACGTCCGCAACGGAGCCCGGCGCTGTCCGGCCGGCCAGGGCCCTCGGCACCGGAGCGGGGCTGGGCGCGCTGACCGGACTGCTGGGGGTGGGCGGCGGGTTCCTCGCCGTGCCGGCCCTGGTCACCGTCCTGGCCTTCGAGATGCAGGCCGCCATCGGCACGAGCCTGCTGATCATCTCGGTCAACTCGCTGGCCTCGCTGCTCACCCGCGGTGCCACGACGTCGGGCCTGGACTGGACGTTGATCGCACCCTTCACGGGGACCGCGATCCTGGGCGCCTGGGACGGCAGACGCCTGGCCGGCAAGGTCTCGGGCCGCCTCCTTCAGCGCACCTTCGCCGTGGTCCTGCTGGCGGTCGCCGCATTCATGCTCGTCGACGCCCTGACCTGACCCCGGCCGGTCCCGGCGGACTCACGCCAGGGACAGGAACAGCTTCTCCAGACGGGCCCGCATCCGTTCACGGTCGCCGTCGGCGGCCGGGTCGGCATCGGTCAGACAGTGCTGCAGGCCGGTCGCGATGATCGCGAACCCGGCCTTGTCCAGCGCCCGGGAGGCCGCGGCGAGCTGGGTGACCACGTCCTCGCAGTCCCGTCCCTCCTCGATCATCTTGATCACTCCGGCGATCTGCCCCTGCGCCCGGCGCAGTCGGTTGACCACCGTCTTCAGTTCCTCGGCTGCCATCGCCAGTTCCACAAGCACTCCCTCGATATACCCCCGCGGGTATCCTGTCCGTGGGGTGAAGCACCAGAAAGAGAAGGAAATTCCCGTGACCCCCACTTCCCTCGCCCCCGACCAGGTCCACGCCCGGCTCCACGAGCTGACCGTCATCGATGTGCGCACGCCCGGCGAGTACGCCTCGGGCCACATAGCGGGCGCCCACAACGTCCCCCTGGACCATCTCGACGCGGCCGCGCCCGTCCTGAAGCCCGCCGCCGAGCGCGGTGACCTCGTCATGGTGTGCGCCTCCGGCGCCCGCTCCGCGCAGGCCTGCGCCACCCTCACCGCACACGGCATCTCCGCCGCCACCCTCATCGGCGGCACCACCGCCTGGAGCCGGCGCGGACACGACCTGCACCGTCCCGCCGACGCCGGCGGCGTCTGGCCCATGGACCGTCAGGTCCGCTTCGTCGCCGGGTCCCTGGTCCTCGTCGGACTCGCCGTCGGACAACGCCGTTCGGTCGCCCGCTGGTTGTCCGTCGGCGTCGCGGGAGGCCTGGTCTACTCGGCCGTCAGTGGCAGCTGCGCCATGGCCCGTGTTCTGGCCAAGCTCCCGCTCAACCAGCCCCGTGCCACCGACCTCGACGCCGCCCTCGCCGCACTGGCCGCAATAGGGCAGTAGTGGTCGGAAAACGATGCCGCCGCGCTCATCTCCGATCGCCGGAGGTCAGCCTCGGAGATACTCCCGTAGGCGCCTCGGTCGTCCGCATACGGTGCGGTCACGCGGCGGCGGGACGGGCATCGCCGATCCCGCCGTACAGCCGACAACCAAGGGGAGGCGCTATGGCGAGTGTGGAAGTGTCGCTGAAGGAAATGATGACGGCGGCCGAGGGGGCGTTGGGGGCGGCCGTCGTCGACTACACCAGCGGCATGGCGCTGGGCACACTGGGCGGGGGCAAGGACCTCGACCTCACGATCGCGGCCGCCGGAAACACGGATGTCGTCCGCGCGAAGGTGCGGACCATGGAGCAACTGGGTCTCAAGAGCCGGATCGAGGACATCCTGATCACTCTCGAAAGGCAGTATCACCTCATCCGACCGGTCACCGGACGCAACGGCAACGGTCTGTTCCTCTACCTCGTGCTCGACAAGGCGCGTTCGAACCTGGCGATGGCCCGCCATCAACTCAAGCGCGTCGAGGAGCAGTTGGAAGTCTAGGTCGGCCGGATCCTCGGCCCGACGTGTGCCCACGATGTGAAGACTTCTTCAAGTCACCACATCAGCATCACCCCAACAAGTGGATGCGCACGGCCGTGAGCGAGAAGGATCGACAGCGACGGACACATGGTGCGGCGGCGCCTTCCGGGTGTCGCCGCACCAGGTGACGACCATCCCCACGCGGCAGGGAGCGAGCACCGATGCGGGTCCCCCTCTACCAGGCCAAGGCGGAGTTCTTCCGCATGCTGGGACATCCCGTGCGCATCAGGGTCCTCGAACTGCTGCAACACGGCCCCGTCCCCGTGCGGGACCTGCTCGCCGACATCGACATCGAGCCGTCCAGCCTGTCGCAACAGCTGGCCGTCCTGCGTCGTTCCGGCATCGTGGTGTCCATCCGCGAGGGCTCCACCGTCAGTTACGCACTGGCAGGCGGTGACGTCGCGGAGCTCCTGCGTGCGGCCCGCCGTATCCTCACGGAGCTGCTGGCCGGGCAGAACGAACTGTTGGTAGAACTACGACAGAACGACACGTCCCTGCCGCCGGTGTCCTCCGGCGGCTGAGCCTGTGCGGGGCCGTGGGCCGCGCCGCTCCGTCACCCTTGCTCACATCGGCCGCGCACTGGGCGCGGGGGCGACGCCGGATGAGGTCCGCGCCGCCGTCCGCGCCACCGAGCCATTCGGAATGACACGGACCTGGAGTGCCTCGAACGTCCTCGACGCGCTGCTCGCCGAGCGGGAGGAACAGGAGGGGAAGCGGACGCCCGGCGCCGCCTGATCCTCCTCGCCCGCGCCAAGGTTGTCGCCACGGTGCGACTTCCGCACCTGCGTGAAGACGTGGTCAGGCGGGCTGCCACAGCTCGACCCGATTGCCCTCGGGATCGGTGACCCAGCCGAATCGACCGACACCCTCCATGTCCTGCGTCTCTTCAGACACGTCCGCTCCCTTGGCGCGCAATTGCGCGAGCATCGCATCCAGGTCGCGGACCCGGAAGTTGAGCATGGCCTGCTGGGCGCGGGACCCGAAGTAGTCGGTCTCGGACTCGAACGTCGCGAACACCGTCGGCCCGGTCTCCTGACGCCACAGTCCGTTCTCATCGGCGTCCAGGCCCAGGCAGTCGCGATACCACGCGTTCAGGGCCGCCGGGTCGGAGGCCCGCATGAAGTACCCACCGATTCCAAGCACACGTTCCATGCCGCTATCTTGCCAGGACGGCGATCAGGCGGGCCGGCACCACACCAACGCCCGCTTCACGCCCCCGTCTCGATCGCGGGGCGTCTCGCTCGGCCGCCCGTGAACCACGGCCAGGCTCACAGCGAGGCTTCGACGACGAAGAGCTGGGCGTCCGTGCCCGAGCAGGGTTCGACGACGGCCTCCGCGCCCGCGACGGTGCTCGCGGCTCTGATGCCCACGCACTTCTCGTCGGTCACATGGATCAGATAGGTCCGGCCGGCGGCCTTCCCGGAGACCCCGGAATCCCGCGATTCCCCGGATTCCCGGGATTGCTCGGATTCCTTGGGTTCCATGCGTACGAAGCGGAAGGCGGTGGTCCGGTCGCATGCCTCCCAGGGTTCGAGCAGATCCTTGCCGGGCCCGGAGGTGAGCGCCTTCAGGCAGCCTTTCCCCTGGTCGGGGCGGAACCAGGAGATGCGGTAGGCGTTCTTGCCCACCGGCTCCAGGGTCGTCGTCTGCGGCTCCGTCTCGCCGCAGGGGCGCTGTACGGCGACGAGGGAGCCGTACCGGTTGTCCGCCACCTGTCCGTCCGTCACGCACAGGCCGGGGGACCCGAGCGGCCGGATGAGGACCTGGTCGCGCGGCAACTGCGTGGACGCGGATGTCGGTGCGGACTCGGACGTCCCCGAGCCGCCGGAGTCACGAAGGGCGGCCCAGGACGCGGCCGTGACCACCGCGACGGCGACGACGGACACGGCGACGACGCGCGTGCGGCGGGCGTCCGTGAGTCGCCGGACCGTGCCAGGGGCGTTCGCTGCCGAGGCACCGCTCTCCGAGGACGGCGCCGGAGACTCGGCGGCACGCTGCCGGGCGGCAAGCCATTCGTCCACGTCATCGCCCTCCCCGCATGCGCGGACGAACGCGGCCAGCAGTTCCGGTCGCGGCAGTGAGCCGTTGCGCAGCACGTCGGCCAGCGTGCTGCGCGGCAGCAGCTCCCCATGCCGGGCGGCGCGCTCCTCCAGCTGTCGATACGTCAGCCGGGAGCGCGCCTTCAGCTCGCGCAGCTCCGCGTTCAGCTCAGTCGCGGTCCGTAACTCCTGCAGCGCGAGCGCCCTCTGTTCCATGCGACCCATACTTGTCGTGCGCCTGCCATGGAACAAAACCCTTTCAGGACAACATCACCGGACGACTACCGCGCCTTCGGCGAGGTGTAGCCGATGACCCTGCCCGCCGTGGCGGCCTGGGTCTTCTTGTAGGTGAGCTGCTCAAGCGAGGTGTTGCCCTCCACGGAGTTGTAGACCTTCCTGGCGGTGTTGTACGAGGTCACGACGCCCACGTGGTCGGCCCGGCCGTCACCGTTGTTGTCGTAGCTCACGACGTCACCGGGCCTCGGCTTGTAGGTGTTCGCCGCCACCTGCGCCTTGGTGTGCCAGGTTCCGTTGGACCTGCCGTACGTGCGGAAGGAGTCGGCTGCCGCGTTCAGGCCGGTGATCTTCGCCTTGCCCCAGTACCAGGTGTACTTGGCGAAATCTGCGCACCAGGCGCGCGAGGTCCACTTGACGCTGGTCCAGGTCTTCGTCCAGGCGCCGTTGACCTTGATGTACATGTAGCCCTTGCTCGTCCCGCATGCCTGGCGGTTGACGATCGTGCCGGTGCGGGGCGCGCTGGTGTGGTCCCACTGGAGGTTTGCCTTCGCCGTCCAGAAGCCGGTGTAGAAGTTGCAGTTGTTCCTCTCGGTGTCGCCGTCCTTGGCGTCGCCCTCGTACTTCCGCTTCTGCACCTCGGCGTTGCCGCTCGTGTACTGGCCCAGCGCCTGCTCGGCGATCAGCGCCCCCGGAGCGGTCGCCGCGTGGGCCGGGGCGGCCATGACGAGGCTCCCCAGTGTCATGGCCAGGGCCGCCCCCGCGACGGCTGTGGTCTTCACCGTGTTCCTTGCGGACATCCCGTGCTTCCTTCCATCCGATCCGTACCGGACCCGAAGGCGGGTCCGGCTGACAGACCGAAAGGCTGGCCAGGGTGTTCGAGGTCATCAATGGGTTGAAGTGTCCAGGACATGTCCGGGACACCCGTGGCCTGTCCGGCCTGGTCAGGGGCTTGTCCGGGCGGCACGCGGTGAGCGGAACGGGGCACCGGACCCCCCTTCGGAAGGAGAGACTCGGAGCCCTCGGGCAGACTTCAGACGCAACCCCGCGCCCTTCGCGTGTGTCTTGACCCGCAGGAGCGGCGCAGTGCGCGCGGCAGGGTGAGGAGCTCGCGATGATGTCCGTACGCATGTGGGGGCCCGGAGTGGGAGCCGTGGCAGTGCTGTTGGCGACGGGGGCGTGGGCGCGGTGGTCGGCGGGCGTGGACACAGGCCTGTGGTCCGAGGTACGACCGGTGGTCGAGGCCCGGCTCGTGACTCAGGCAGCGGGGAGCGGCTACGGGGAGAGCACGCCTGCCCTCAGGGCGAAGTGGTTCTGCCGGGCGGAAGCACTGGACCTCCGGGAGAACGGAGACCGGGTGCGGGCCGGGGTCGACACGCTGTGCCTGGAGTACGGGGTGCGTGACGGCGCCCTCGTGGAGTGCGGCGGTGCTCACTTCCCGCAGGTGGTGCGGCTGGAGCGGGACACCGACGGCGGCTACCGCGTCGTGGCGCAGGAGGAGCCGCCGGACGGCGCCGGCTACGCCGAGTGGGAGGAGAACCACTTCAGCTTCCTTGCCGAATCCCGGCTCGACGACGACGCCGGGACGCCCGCCGCGCTGGAGACCGCGGCCCGCGCGCACTTCGCACTGCCCGCCGGCGCACCGGTCGAGGACTGCTGAGCCCCAGCTCCTTCCGCTCGGCCGTCCTCACAGACAGATCTTCTCGTACGGCACCTCGGCCCGGTACCTGTGTCAGGTCGACGTTCCACCGGTAGGTGGCGGAGGCAGGTTCGCCCCGAATTCCGTGAACCGTGATCGTTTTGTCAGACACGTCCTAGAAGCAATGCCATTGCGTTATTGGTCCGGGGGCTGGGGTCGTGTGATGAGGATGGCTTGAGTGCCGGTGTGGGTGGGTTGGGGCCATGTGTGGTGTTCGGGCCGCTTGAGCCGGTAGTTGGACATCTTGCGTTTCACCACACGGGGCTGGCTGCGGAGTCGTCTGACGGGCAGGAGCCTTTCCAGAAGGTCCTGTTGGAGGATTCGCGATGCTCTGACCAGGAGGTGAGGGGGACAAGCTGCCTGGCGTGACGGTCACACTGCGGCGGGCGGACCGCAGGGTTTCGGTGAAGGAGACCCGGTCGGGGTCGAGCTGACGGGTGGCCGCGGTTCTCAGCATGAGCTCACGCAGGGCATGGTGGACCAGGAGAGGAGCCCAGATCTGCTGGCGGACACCCTCAGGGGTCTTGCTGCTGAGCACGACCCCCGCGCCCCGCTGGTGGGTTTTGATCTCGGCGAAGACAGATTCGATCTCCCAGCGTTCACGGTAGAGGGCGGCCAGCTGCCGGGCCGGGTAGCGGCGGGCGTCGAGGAGGCTGGTGACAAGACGGTAGCCGTCGGCGGTGGCTTTGAGCTGGTAGGCAAGGACACGGACCTCGACCGGATCCCGGCGGGGCCGGGTCGGTGGAGGCATGGATGTGGGAGAGCCAGACCCGTCGCGAAGTCGCTTGTCGACGGGCAGGATGCGGTTGGCGGGCACCCGCCACAGCAGATCGGCTCCGGTGGCGGTGAACGCCTGCCACAACGGGACACCAAGGAACTCACGGTCGGCCAGGACGAGCTGGCCCGGGCCGCAGGAACGGGGCAGGCGGCCGACCAGGGTGACTTCCCCGGTGCGGCAGCCGGCGAGTCCGCAACACCCCTGGGGACATCATCAACATCCGCACGACCTCAGCCGCCGCACTGGCCCTTGCCGCCGGCTGGAGCGAGCAGGTCGGCATCTACCGCCTCTACCACGCTCTGGAGCTGTGGGACATCGACGTGGAGAACGCGATCGCTGCGGATCCACTGTTGGACGTGGCCAAGACCGACTACTACTCCGTACGCGACGACCTGGACAAGACGCCGGGACGACGCTCATGTCCGAGGTGACAGCCGCGGTGAAGACCGCCGGAGAACGCCACGACGAAGACCAAGCAGACAACGAAGACCGTGACCGAGAGCGTCGGCAAGACCTATGTGGTCTACGACGCGGTGCGCTACGGCAAACCGGGCGCCGATCACATGCGATTCAGTAACGACGGCCGGTCGACCAAGAAGCTGGGGAGCACCGAGGCACACAGCTTCACCGACGAAAAGATCGGCACCATCGTGTGCACCGGGACGCCCTACCCGAAGAAGGGACCCGTTCCGCCGAGGGCCCATCCGCCTACCGTGCCGTCGAAGGGTGCGAGCTGTCGGTCCGGCACCGTTACCTGGGGAGCCTCGGTGAGCAGACGCGTGATCGTTGCCGCGTCCGACCGCCGACGCACGCCGCCGAATATCTGGGTCACTCTGCGACTCAGGGATGTAGTGCAATTGCGTTCCCGGTTTACCACCGACCACAACTACCCCCGGCTTGCCCAAGACCTGGTGGCGGCCTACTCGGAAAAGATGAGTCAGTTCACCTACACCTACACCTACCCCTGTGCCGGCTCCGGTGCCGCCCACGGCACCATGTCGGTGTGGCTACCTGGATTCGGTGGGACGCTCAGCTGCATCAGCAAGCGAAGCGGGATGGGAGCTGAGGAGGGTAGCGGTTGCTGTCGAATGCAGAGCCGGCCGGCCGCGGCGTGACCTTCCAACTGCCCTCGGCCGCCGCGTCAACCGTCACCCTGCTCGATGTCCAGATGGATCGGACCCCGGAGAACGGGGCTGGGTCGGTACGGCGGCGGATCGGCGACCAGCCTGGGTCGGTCGAGCCGGCGTACCAGCTCGGTCAGCGCAATCTGGGTTTCACGCCGGGCCAGCGGGCCACCGAAGCACAGGTGGATGCCGCTGCCGAACCCCAGGTGCTGGTTGTCACGCCGATCCGGGTCGAATCGGTCCGGATCGTGGAAGCGCTTCGGGTCGCGGCTGCCTGAGGCGAGCATGAGCATGATCTGCGAGCCCTTGGGGATGACGGTGTCAGCGACGGTGATGTCGCTGTACGCCGCCCGCCAGGGAATGATGTGCACGGGGGGCTCGTAGCGCAGCAGTTCCTCGACCAGCGGCACGATCAGGTCCGGTTCGTCTCGCAGTCGTTGCAGCACCTGCGGGTGGCGCAGCAGCGTCAGCATGCCGTTGGTGATGAGGTTGACGATGGTCTCATGGCCGGCGATGAGGAACAGTTTGGCGGTGGCCACGATGTCGGCGTCGGCCATCCGACCGTCGGGTCCGTCGTAGTTGGCCAGCCGTGACAGGAAGTCGACTCCCGGCCGTCCGTGGCGCTGTTCCACCAGCTCGCCGAGGCACTGGCGCAGATCTTTGCGGGCCTGTACGCCCTTGTCCAGTTTCTCCTTCGGGTCGGTCTTGGGGTCGTAGTCGATCGAGTTCATGATGTCGTTCACCCAGAGGTGGAACCTCGGCTCGTCCTCGCGTGGCACGCCGAGCAAGCGACAGATCACGGTGACGGGAAGCGGGAAGGCGAAGTCGTCGACGACGTCGATCCGCTCCCTGCCCGCCAGATCGTCGATCAGGCTGCCGACGGTGGCGGTCAGGAAACCTTCAAGTCCGGTCACCAGCCCAGGGGTGTGCGGGGGGCCGAAGTGACGCATCGCCATACGCCGCAGGCGATCGTGCTCGGGCGAGTCCATGTGGATGAACGACGACGGGGCCCCTCCGTCGCCCGAGGGCATCGGACACGACAGATTGCGCACGTCGGAACTCAGATGCGGGTCATTCAGTACGTCCGTGATCTCGCGATAGGCGCTGATGACGTAGCTGCCGTCCTCCTGCCGAGCCACTGGCGTCCTGCGCAACTCGGCATACAACGGGTAGGGGTCGGCCCGGGCGGAGTAGTCGAAGATCCGTTGCAGCGTGCCGGACGTGCCGGGCGTCCCGCTCGTCCGGCCTCCCTCCTGCCGATGCCGATGCCGCTGACCGGCCGTGACGCGGCGCTCACCCGGGTCATGGCCTGTGACGACCACCGTGGCGCCCTGCGCGAGCCGGGCGGGGCCGGGGAAGTCGACGGGCACCGGCTTCATGTCGGCCGGCTGGTCCGGCGTTGGGCAGGGGGGCGGGAAAGGTGCTGCCGTCTCGATCAACCGTCGGTAGTGGTCCAGCCACTTGCCGTTGTTGAAGCTCACGGCGGCCGTGACGCGGCCCCGATAGCCATATGCGGTGACGAAACGGTGGTCGTCCAGCGATCCCTGGGTGACGACCACCTCGTCGGCGAAGGTCGGCACGCCGACGGACTTGATGTTGACGCCGAACTGGATCGACCAGAACAGCGGGATGGACAGGTGGGGCCGGCGGTCCGCCTGGGCGCTGACCATGTTGTGTGCCGCGACCTCTGCCTGCTCCACGGCGTTGGACCAGTGCTCCAGTGCGATGAGCCGGTATTCGTAGATGGGGTTCGGGCAACGTGCCACGTCTCCCGCGGCGAAGACGTCGTCGGCGACGCGGCCATGGATGTCGAGGGCGCGGCAACCCGTGTCACAGGTGATTCCCCACACGCCCGCCGCCAGTCCCGACTCCCGTAGCCACTCGGTGTTGCGGATGCTCCCGAGCGCCACCACCGCCACATCGGCGTCGATGGTGCTGCCGTCGGAGAAGTGGGCGCGGCGGAAGTGCCCCTGGGCGTCGCCTTCCAGCTTGGTGACTTCGACGCCGCACCGCAGGTCGACGCCGTGGGCGCGCTGCATGTCCGATGCCACCTCGCCGACCATGGCGCCGAGTGCGCCGACCAGCGGGGCCGGTGCGAGTTCGGCGACGGTCACCGGGATGTCCCGCTCGCGGCAGACGGAGGCGATCTCGGAGCCGGTGAATCCCGCACCGATGACCAGTACGCGGGAGGGCCCGGCGGCGAGGGCTCGCTGCAGGCTCTCGGCATGCTCGCGCGTACGTACGACGAACACTCCGGCCAGGGCCGCCTCGGACTCGACGAACCACGGCCGGGCCCGTACCCCGGTGGAGATCAGCACCCGGTCGAAGGGAACCTCGCGTCCATCGGCGAGATGTACGTGGTTGGTCGCGAGGTCCAGCCCGCTGGCGGGCACGCCCAGCAGCCACTGCGCATCGATGCCACGACGGCGGGGCAAAGTGGTGCCGTCGGCCGGCACCCACCCGGTCAGTACTTGCTTGGACAGGGGAGGCCGGTCGTAGGGCTCGCCCAACTCGTCACCGATCATGGTCAACGATCCGGTGAAACCCTCGTCGCGCAGAGCCTCCGCGGCCCGCAGCCCTGCCAGCGACGCCCCGACGATCACGACGCGGCCATCGCGATTGAACGCACGCAGGTTGTCGGCACTGGTCATCACGGCGACGCCTCCGTCGGTGCGTGCCGCGCATCCAGCTGGTCGACCAGGATCGCCTGGACCGGGCAGGCCGCCGCGGCACGTAGCACCTGGTCGCGCCGGGCGTCGTCGGGGTTCGCGTCGTACATGAGCGCTTTCTCACCGTGCATCCGGAACGCCTCCGGAGCCAGGAACGCGCGCTGCGCATACCCCTCGCATCGGGAAAGTTCAACGACAACTTTCACCCCGACCTCCACAGGGAGTGGGAGCTGCAGCCCCTCAAGTCGGCGCCACTCCGGCGCGCAATGAGGGAGGATCCGGCCGCTGCCCACGCCTGCGAAGTGCGAGGGGGTGCATCGCGCTCGTCGGGTCTCCATGGAAAGAACTGATCATCGCGGCTAAGGCGATCGGCGTCGGGCTAGGGACGTATCCTTGGTTGCGGCTGCATTTTGGTTACGTAAGCGGCGCTCTTTTGGATTGCCGTTTCGACAGAAACCGTGTGGCACGGTGCGCCGAAATACGGTCAGAGAGTCAGCGTAACAGCGGCACCGATACCGGCGAGTCCAGTGTTGATCGATTAGATGGCCGCAGGCCAGAGGCCCGGCCCTGCACTTCTTCGGCTTCCGGGGCACTCGCCTAGGATCAGTAGAAATCAAGCGTTGGCCGGGGCGGATGCGGATAGAAGAGGGCGGGAGTCAGTCTCACTGACTCCCGCCCTCTTTTATTGTCTCTCGGTGTTCGCGACACACCTCCGCGCCGGGCCGTCGGTGTCGAGGCGATGGGGCCGAAGACCCCTGCCTGGTCCCGCAGAACAGCCAGGTCCGCGATGGCCTCGCCGCCGTCGGCGAGCATCACCGCCAGGTCGGTGGCTATCCGTCCCGGGTCGTATCCGGTCCCGCGTGGCCGAAGCGGTCTGAGAGTGGTGGAGTACCCGGCGATCAGCCCCGTGGCATCGGCGAGATCTGCCGGCAACCGTGCACCGGCATGCCCGACCACCCCACCCAGCACCATCAGCACTGAGATGGACCTTGGGACGCAACCCGATAGCCTGCACGCAGAAAGTGCCCTCCGCCTGGACCGACAGAACCCCTCAGCGAGGTTCATCGTCCCAGGCCAGGAAGGCACTTTCGTATTTCCGCCTCAACAGACGCAGTACCCGTACTGGGCCCATCTGGCCAGGTCGGAGCGCTTGACGGTCTCACGGGAACGGCCGCACTCAATCGGCGTGGAGTCCACGACCCATACGTCGTCGCTCCACAGCGTGGTGTCCCGGGCCGGCGTGCGGGTCACGTGGCGGACGACGTCTGCGGACTTGCGCAGGCGCTTGTTGTAGCCGGGCTGCTTGGGCAGGTAGGGGAAGAGGTACCGCAGGTGGGCATGAGCGTGCCTCAGCCACCGCGCCTCGCAGGTGAAGCCGAGCGTGGCCTGCATCATTGAGCCTCCGCCAACTTGAAGTCGCAGGTCAATGGGCTGGTGTGACCGGTACTCAGGGTGCTCACGCTGGTCGTGGGCGGGAGCCTGTGGAGTAGATCGTCTGTCAGCGGTTGACTTCGAGGTTCGTCAGAACGAGCAAGGCTCGCAGGAGGCGGGTGGCGCGGGCGGGGTCGGTGCGGAGCTTCGTGAGGGTCCGCCAGTTCTTGAGGTGCGCGAAGCCGTGTTCGACTGGCGCGCGTCCGACGGCGAGGACGTGGTTGGCTTCCTTCTGGCCGGGGGTGAGTTTGTGGGTGCGGCTGGCGTGGAAGCCGGTGACGATCACGGGGTCGAGTACGTCGTTGTCCAGGCCGCGGAAGCCGAGGTCCGCGAGGGAGCCGAGGCCGGCGGCGCGCAGGTGGGCCGGGATGTGGTCGTGGCGGGCGGCGGTGATGTCGTGGGTGCGGCCGGGCCGGGCGGCGGATATCCAGATCACGCGGCCGCGTTCGTCGGTCAAGGCGAGGAAGTGCAGGCCGTGATGGTGGTGTTTGATGCCCCTATGTTTGTCAAGCTGCGGTTGTGAGGTTTGATGGATCGTCAGGCTGGTGGTGGCATGCGGTCATGTCGGCGCGTATCAGCGCGTAGACCTCGCGGGCCGCGTAGCGTTTCAGGCAGCGCATGATCTCGCGTTTGCCTCGCCCCTCGGTAGTGCGTCGCTCCAGGTAGGAGCGGGTGCGTTCGTCCTGGCGCATGCGGGTGACCAGGATGCGGTGCAGCGCGGCGTTGGCCTGTCGGTCTCCGCCCCTGTTGAGCCGACGGCGCCGGGACTTGCCCGAGGACTTCTCGACAGGGCTGGCGCCGCACAGCGCGGCGAAGGACGCCTCGCTGCGCAGTCGCTCAGGGTTGTCGCCGGCGGTGATCAGCAGGGCCGCGGCGCTGTCCGGCCCGATCCCGAACCGCTCCAGCAGGCTGGGTGCGCTTGCCTGGACCGCTGCGGTCATTCGCCGCCCAAGCTCGGTGACCTCCTGCCGAAGCCGCGAGACGCGCTGTGCGAGCAGCCGGAGCGTGAAGACTGCCGTGTCGGCTGCTGGGTTGCCGTCGCAGGGATCGGGCAGCTCCGCGCAACGGCGGACCAGTACCGCATTCGAGAGCGGCTCCAGCTCCTCGCGCAGGGCGGATGGAGCGTTGACCAGCACGGCCTTGAGCTGGTTGAGCGCCTGGGTGCGGGCCTTGACCGCGGAGTTCTTCGTCAACCGGAGCATACGCAGCACCTCTACCTGCCCGTCGCCGCTCTTCGGCAGCGCCCGTGCGGTGCCCGACAGTGCGGCTCGGGCGGCGGACTCGGCGTCGACGGCGTCGGTCTTGCCGCGGCGACGCCGGGCGGATCGGTCGGGCTGGTTAACCTCTACCACCGGCACCCGCTGGGTCGCGAGGTAGCGGGCGAGTCCAGCACCGTAGGAGCCGGTGCACTCCACACCGGCCCGCAGCACGGTTCCGAACTGGCGCGTCCAGTCAAGAAGTTGGCCGTAGCCCGCCGCGGTGGCCGGGAACTCCCCGGTGTCCAGCAGCCCGCCCAGATGGTCAAGGACGGCGCCGACGTGCACATCCTTGTGGGTGTCGACTCCGAGCACCACCGAACCCGGCGCGGCAGCGGCCGTGGCGGCTTGGAGGGTGTGGAAGGCAGCGGGCATGCTGAGGGTGGTCACGGTGCTCCTGTTCGACGACGCAGTGCCGATGACCAGCGCCGGTCGGTGGAGCGGTCAGGACTGTGACGGTGCCTTCTAGGCCAAGGCCCCTATCGGGACACGCTCCGCCGGCCCGGTGCCGGTATGCGCCGCTCCGACCGGGTCGACAGATCAAACACAAGGCACAAGCAGCCAGCCAGAGTACGGGTCAGGCCACGGCCGGAACGACACGATCATCATGCTCACAGCCGGAGTAGTTCCGCCGGTTGGCCTTGCCGGTGCGACGTTGGGTGGGGATGAGGGTGCCGTCGATCAGGACCACCTCCCCGCCTTGTCTTAGCGACCCTCTTCAAGGCGCGGTCCAGGCACGGTGCCTGGGCTGCGAGCAGTGTGATCAGCTCGTCGCGCCAGCGGCGGACAGTGGACTCGGACACGTTGTTGCCGCCGGCCATGTCGGCCAGTCGCTGATCGTGGCGCAGCACGGCCAGGACGATCACCGCGATCCGGCCGGGCGGTAGGATCCGCCACCTGGACCGTATCGCCTTCAGATGGCGGCGCAGCAGACCGGCGAGGTGGTTGACGGTGTGCGTGGACAGCGGCAGACGGCACTGGTAGACAAGCGGGCAGGTGTCCTCGGCGCGTCCTTTGGTTTTCGTCACACAATTCCAACGGCCGCCGGGGGCACCGCGGTTACGCTCGCGCCGGACTGCTCCGGGCGACAGCGTCCCCGGTCACAGGCGGGTGGTGAACCGGCCGTCGGGCAGTTTGCGCAGCCAGCCGCGATCAACGAGTCTGACCAGTCTCCCGCACAGCGGTTCCCGCTTGGCCCGCACGCTGACGTCGACTCCCAGCATCTCGCCGACATGCCGGGCCATGACGGGTCCGGCAGTCTGCCGCACAGCGGCGAGGACGCGCTGGTAGTCCGGCGGGAGCATGGTCTCCTCCAGGTCCGGCTCGCGGTGCGGAATCAGCATCACCGACCGTCCACCCACCTGCCCGGGCATCGGCGCGGCTGAGGCGCGCTCGTCGGCGAGTTGTTCGCTCACCTGCTCCAGGACCCGCTCGGCGACGGCAAGTTCGTCCCGCTCGGCCCGCACCTCTGCCAACTGCTCGGCCAGCTGTTCTTCGAGTTCGTCCAGTTCCGCACGCCGCGCGGTGATCCGTTCCAGCAGCTCGGGATCCATGCACTGGGTCGTAGAAGGCCACCCGGCCTCAGCGAGCGGGAACCGCAGAGCTGTCCGCTCCTACTCGGCGGCCTCCCGCACGTCTTCCACCCGCGCTGGCTGTCGGCGCCCTCGCGTCGTCGTTGATTCACGTGGCGGTGCAGGCCGTCTCCCAGCGCCATCCGGCCGCCGAGAAAGCGACCTGGATTGTGCCGTACGCCGGGCCGCATCCACGCTGGACGACGTCATGCTTCGTGGTCGGGGTCGAGCACCACCATAAACCTGTTGCCTTCCGGATCCGTCATCAGGGCGTGCATACAATCGTGAGGTTCCACGAGAGAGGCGCCCTTGGCGATCAGCGTCTGAACCTGTTCGGCGATCGTTCCAACAAGGACGGTGACGACCGGTAGCACAGCCGGAGATTCCGCTTCGCCGACGCTGTACCCACCCCAACCCGGGATGCCGCCCCAGAACCTGATCATGTTCTCTGGGTCTACTGCTTCAAAATGAACGTGCATGCTGCTGTCTCACTTTCATCTGTGCGACCGAAGCCGAAAACGGCCTACCGAATCAATCCGGCAGGCCGTTACGGGTGAACGGACTTCAGCAGTCGATCACGGTGTTGTGCGTGTCTGCGATTCCGGGTTCGCTGAAGCGTCCGTGGTACTCGACCTGAAGGGTCACCTGAGTGTTGTACGTTTCCTTCTCTCCATCATGCACGCACGTGAGCCCTGGAGTGGTGTAGCGCCCGCTGCACCTCGTCCACCCGCTGTCCTTGTGCTTCACCGCGCGCCAGTACCCGTCGCGCACGTACTCCTGAAGATCGACCTGGACCCGGCACTGGTCGGGTGCCGGAGTTGAGCAACCCGTGTAATGGCCCTGGGCGTACAGCGGGCCGCCATGGGTGACCTGGAACGGTTTCTCACCCTGGAACGTGCACCACACGGGAAAGGCAGCAGTCCTCGCGACGGCTCTTCCCGTGCTGCCGCTCGGAGCTGCCGCAGCCGACGCCGTGGCAGCCGGCACCAGCAGGGCCCCTGCCGCGAGAAGCGGGACGACAAAACGTGCTTTCACTTTTCCCCCTGAGAAAAATCGAACGCGTGTTGCGCCACCGACCACCCTCATGGGTTCACAGGCGCCACACAAGATCCGTGGCGCGAACTTTCCGCTGTTTGTCCGGTTCTCAGTCGTGGAATTGGCCGTTCCCTCCCGTCCACTGGCAGCGGGCCGGTAGAAACGACGAAGCCCCCGCCGGCCGAGAAGCTGACTGGGGCTGCCTGTGCGGTTTCGTGATCACAGATGCACGTGCGGATCACCTCGTTCAGCTCCTACGCCTGCTCAGGCGTCGACTTATTCGGGCCGTTGGTGAACGCCTCGACCGTCCGCTCCACGGCGTCCGGACGGTTCAGTACTGGGCACTGCCTGCGCCCCCACTCGACCAATGATCAGCGGGGCGAAGCAGACCCCGAATTGGCAACAGCGTCTGAGGAAAGCAGCCGGGGCCCAGTTGCCGCCCGACGATACATGCTCGGCTGCGCGCCGGTGGCGCGCCTCTGGCGGAGAACGGCGGACCTCGAAGTCAACCGCTGACAGACGAACCACTCCAGAGACTCCCGCCCACGACCAGCGTGAGCACCCTGAGTACCGGTCACACCAGCCCTTTGACCTGGCCCGAACTGCGGCGAACCCTTCAGCAGATCATCGGTCTTCACATAGAGCGCGGCCGCGAGGGAGTCCAACTCTGTCTTCATGCACCGACATGGGACTCCCTCGCCTCGACTGAGCAGGGGATCGTGGCAATCCCGGCGTAGGTACCTTCGACTACGGTGTCAGCACGATCCTGCCGAAGACCTCGCCCGCGTCCATTTTCTGGTGCGCCAGCACGGCTGCGTCCAGTGGCAGCACCTCGTGCACCACTGTTTCGATCTCACCCCGGCTCGCTGCGGCGAACTGCTCGCTCCGCACGGCACGCCGGTCGGCTCCGGTGACGGTGGCTGCGCTGAAAGCGGCGAAGGACATCGACTTCTGGAACGCCGCCATGATCTTCGTGCCGAAGTCCGGCGGTGGCTGGCCTGCGACAGCGCCCACGGCCACCATGCGGCCGTTCGGGTTGAGCCGGTCGAAGAACGACGGCATGTCCTTGCCGGCCACCACGTCGATGATGACGTCATACCCTGCGGGAGCTGGTTGCCCTCCGTCGCCGGAGCGGTCCAGCACGTGGGTCGCGCCGAGACGTCGCAGCCGCTCGCCGCGCTCGGCCGAGGAGGTGGTGACCGCCACCGCGGCGGCGCCGCCGCGAGCGGCGAGTTGCACGGCCATGATCCCGATGCTGCCGGCCGCACCACGCACCAGGACCGTCTCCCCGGGGGCGAAGTGGGCGTGGCGGAGCCCGAAGTGGGCCACGACGCCGGAACTGCCGAGTGTCACCGCATCGACCGCGGACAGGTTCACGGGCAGGGGAACGATCTCCTCGACCGGTGCGAGGGCCTGTTCGACGTAGGCTCCGCCGGTGCCGGTGAAGGCCCACACCCGCCCGCCGATCCACGAGGCGTCGACGCCGTCACCGACCGCGGTCACGGTGCCCGCCACCTCGCTGCCCGGGATGTGGCCCTCCTTGAAGCCGTAGGCGGCCAGGGCCCCGCTTCGGATCACAGTGTCGACTCCACCGACGCCCACGGCCTCGGTGGCGATCACCACATGTCCGGCAGCAGGTGCGGGAGCCGGCAGGTCGACAACAGCCAGACCTTCAGGACCTCCGTACGTCTGGATCGCGATTGCCTTCAGTGTCGTCTCCCATGTTCTCGGACCGATCATGTGCGGTCGTGCTCCGTACCCGCCGCCGATCGCCGCCGACGGCGGGAGGGGGTTCACGGCGCGGCAGGGGTTCGGTTCCGGTGCTGTGCGCCCCGATGATCTCGGTGAGCTGCTACGTCTTGAACGCTAACGGACGCCCCCGTCCGTTTAGGTAAAGTGAGAGCGTGATCGACCGTTTGCCTCACACCCTGCGTTCCGACGCGCTGGACAACCGCGAGCGCATCCTCGACGCGGCCCGGGCACTGTTTTCCGCCGACGGCCTGGACGTGCCGATGCGGGAGATCGCGCGGTGCGCGGGGGTCGGACCTGCCACCTTGTACCGTCACTTTCCGACCAAGCAGGTGCTGGCCACCGAAGCCTTCGCGGACCAGTTGCGCGCATGTCACACCATCGTCGACGACGGGTGCGCCGATCCCGATCCGTGGCGTGGCCTTTGCCTGGTGATCGAGAAGATCTGTGAGCTGCACGCGCGGGATCGGGGTTTCAGCGAAGCCTTCATGTCGGCCTTTCCAGGGGCGCCGGATGTCGCGGGCCGTGAGTACACGGTGAAAGCGGTCGCCGGACTGGCCCAGCGGGCCAAGGACGCAGGGCGCCTGCGGTCCGACTTCGTCCTGGACGACCTCATTCTCATCCTCATGGCCAACAAGGGGATCCACACCAGATCGACCGACACCCAGGTCATGGCCTCCCGACGCTTCGCAGGGTTGGCGATCCAGGCGTTCGAAGCCTGCCCTCAGCACGCACCGCTACCACCAGCGGCACGACTGGTATCCGCAGCACCGGACAGCGCCTGACCGTGGGCGAGCGGTATCCACGCTCGACGCACGAACCACTGAACCCCTTGGAATAGATCATCCAGGCAGGTGCTTCGGTCACCCTGTCGCCGAGGGGCACTGTCCTTACGTGCCGCGGTGGGCCCGGCGGAAGTGGCTGGAGTCGGCGAACTGCCAGCGTGCCGCGACGTCGGCGACGGTGTACGGGCTGCCTGGACAGTCGAGTTCGCGGCGGGCGCCTTCGAGGCGGCGGCGTCGCACATAGGCCATGACGGTCTCGCCGTCGGCGAAGGCACGGTGGAGGGTGCGGACGGAGACGTTCAGCGCCCGAGCGATGGTGGCCGGAGCCAGGTCCGGGTCCCTCAGCCGGCTGTCGGCGTATGCGGTGGCCGCGGCCCGCAGTGACTGTGGTGGGACCGCGATGGGTGCGTGTGTCCGGATGAGTCCGGTCAGCAGCATGGCCATCGCCTCGCCGGCCGCATGCGTTGCCTCCGGGCCGAGCTGCTCCGCGAGGGACCAGGCGGCGTCGAGATGGGCGAGAAGCAGCCGGGACTCCGGGGCCGTGGAGGGGGCGACGGTCAGGGCCGGCAGCCGGGTTCGGTACAGGTGCTGGAGCAGGCCGGCCCTGGGCAGGATGAGCACCCTGCAGTCGGTCGGTGCCGTGTACGCGACTGTCCCGGACGCCCACCGAGTTTCACCGCCACCGCCCTCATGGCCGACCGCGCCGCCGGTGAGGAACGGCGCCGCGGCTCGGTCAGGCCCGCCACCTGTTCCACAAGCGTCCGGCGGTGACACTGGCTGTGCCCGCAGAAGAACCAGCGCACGCGCAGACGGAGGGTCAGCCCCCGCCCGCTTACACGTAACCGCGCATACCTGACGCCACTATCGGCTGTGAACCCGCGTAGCAGGACGCTCACACCGAGGACACCTGCCCGGAGGGCCGCATGCCGCCGCGTCGACCATCAAGTTGCCATCGACGGTCATGACCTGCCGAACCATGAGGTTCAGCTCCGGCAAGAGGATGCCCTTGAGCCTCTCCAGTCCCATGGTGGAGGGATTCCCCGGTGGGACAGTCCTGCAGTCCGGGCGCGGAAGACCGTCTTAGGGCCTGTCCGGCGGATCATGCCGCAGACGCGGGGCTTGGCACGCCCATCTGCGGCGTTGTCGTCGGTCGCCATGGCTCCGCCATGACTCCCTCCTCCGCCTTGCAGCCGCACGCACCAAGCCCCGCTCACCAGCGTTGATGAGGCACGGTCCGTTTCCTGCGACTTGATCCGCCGGACAGGCCCTAGGCTCGGCATCTCCCCCGTGTGCGACCTGCGTCTTGGCCGAGATCAGCGTTGGCTGGCAGGCTTGCTTGGAAGGTCAGTGCGACTGCCCCGGCAGGAGTAGACGATCTCCACTGAACCACCGGGGAGGGCACGCTCGCGTTGGAAGGTCAGCCCGGTGTCGGGACTGAGCATGGGTGTCAGTTGCATCCCACCGCCGAACAGCATCGGCAGTACGACCAGTTCGAGGGTGTCCAGTGCGCCAAGGGCGTGGAACGTCCCGATCGTCTGCGGGCCCCCGATGAGGTGGACGTCGCCACCCCGGTTGGCCGAGCGGAGCTTCTCCAGCAGCCGCACCGGGTCACTGTCGGTGATGACGTGGTCAGGGGTGCCGTCCGGACGGTGTGAGCCGAGTACGAACACGTCGAGGTCCGGCCACGGCCAGCGGTTGTTGGCCAGCGCGGGTTCGAAGGTGGTGCGGCCCATCAGCGCCGCCTCGCAGCCTTCGAGGAACTCCCGGATACCGTGGCTTTCGCCGGAGACGAACGCGGGGTCGGCAGTCAGGGCGGGCCACCCGTTCGGTGTGGTCACGTAGCCATCGGCACTCATGCTCATACGGGCGCGGATCTGCATGATTTCTCCTCGGGGCGTCCCGGCGGCGCGGCGGCGATGCAGCCGGCAACCCGAACCACTGGTCGACGAATGGACAGCACTTGCTGATCACAGAGCCGCGGCCCGTCCGGATTCTGCGTCGCGAGTCGCGCCTCTACCCAAGCGTCGAACGGGGGACCCACCGATCGACATGCTGCCGAGAAATCCTTTCCCATGACGAGATCGTGGACCCACAGCCTCGGCACCCGGCCGCATCTCCCGCTCGCGGATCGCGACTCCGCCTGGCCAGGACCCGGTTGTGACCGCACTACCTGACGAGTACGGACGTTGACGAACCAGCACTACACGGTCCGTACAAGGGTTCACGGAAGCGCGGTCACAACCTCTATGTGTTCTCTGGTCCTCCCCGCGCAGGCGGGGGTTGGCTTCGTCCATGAGGAGAACGGACAGCCGGCGAGGAAAGCCGACTGCGGACCACAGGGGGCGTGGAACTCACCGCGCCGTACGGCCTGGAAGCGATCTCACGCGCTGGTGGTTTTGCCCGTCGCCCATCCAGCGGCGCAGCACTGGAAGGAGGCGCTCTGGCGGTGTAGTCACCGGTTGAGGGTAGAAGCGGCCGCGACCCGTCTGCCGAGACTTTTCCGCGGAGTGCGCTGAGGACGGCGAGTTTTGTCAGGGCCTCGCTTTTGGTGAGCTCGGAAGTGCCCGACGTACAACGCCCGTCCGGGGCAGGAGTGTTTCGACGCCGTCCCAGATGGTCAGCCGCAGCGGCGCATGGGCGGTCACGACGAACGGCTCCAGCTGGTCATCGCCTCCCGGAAAAAGGCCGCCGCCGACAAACGGGCGCAACGCGGCGGGACCGAAGCCTCGCACAGCAGCGGGACCACGACCGAGGACCTGGCCCGGAGAGTGCCACACGTGTCGTGCCCCACCTGCAAGGCTCCAGTGGGGAAACCCTGCAGCGTGCCGGGCAGCCACCAGGCTCGCTTTCAACGCGCGCAGACACAGCGACGGCCGTGATCGAAGAGCAGCCGCGCTCGCCCGCGCTGATGAACGGCGGCCAATCGGTCAGTCCCCGAGTCCCTGATCCGCGCAGTCAGGTAGGCGTTTGGTGCGCCTCAGCTGCGGAGGTGAGACTGGGTTACGGCGCCAGCAGCTGGCCGACGTTGGGCGGGAACGCCGTGAAGTCAACCCGCTGGTCGCCGCCTGTGAAAGTCGGTGGCTGCACAACCGAGTAGAGGACGCCGCCTGTGGGCGAGCCGTCTGGGTTTGTAGCCTGGGGCGGCGGCCAGTTGGGCATGGTCGCGGTAGCCGTGAGTGGCTTCTCGCTCTGGAACTCGAACGGGCCGGGCAGGTTTCCAGACCTTTCAAACTTGATCTTGGAGGTCTCGTACCAGGTCTCGGTGAACCCGCTGGACGACAGCCGCACGGTACTCAACGGCGAAACGTCGACGTCCGGAAGCGTCATGGTGATCTTGCCGAACAGCGGGTGAGCTGCCTCGAGCGTGAAGTCGAGCGATTGCAACCGTACGAAGTCGGGGCCTCCTGCCAACGCTTTGACCACCCGGCTGCCGATGAAGTTGAGCGTCTGCTCACCAGACTGAAGCGAACTCGTCATGACGGCGCCGAAGACGCTGACCGACAGGTTGACCGTCTGCCCGACAACAGGGAGGGCAGCGGCCGCCTGGGAGCGACTCGCAACGGCCGGTACCAGGAGGCCACCCGCGGCGGTAGCGAGCGTGCCCTTCAGGAAGCGGCGGCGTGCGACGCCAGATTGATCATTCGATGCATGCATGACCGCATACTCGCGTCTCCGTCCACCAGTGGCCGGGCAGGTTGCTCCGTCACCACCCATATGGCGATGAGCAGCTCAGTACGGGGCATCCACTCGCTCGCGGTTGCCGCCCGTGACCTCGCCGACGAACCACCAGCCCTTGCAGACCGGGTACCGCTTCTTGGGCCGGCGGAACGGACGGCCCTCGCGCAAGGCGGTGGCGACTCCAGATTGCTCCGCCACCACTCCTGCCGCTCACGCTTCCATCTCCACGCTGTTATGCGGCAGGCCGCTGAGCAGTACCGGCGTGACTTCCGGTCCCTGGGGCAGCGGGCTGCCGCACTGGCTGCAAGTCCGGACGCTCTTCCCTGCCACAGCTCCAGAATCCCCCTGGATGATCCATGCGACCAGGAACGACACCGAAGGACAGGCCTGCGGAGTTGCGCCTCCCGCTGTCAGCCGGTCGGGTCCGGCTGAGCGAGGTGAGGGCGCGCGGACGCGCGGTACGGGAGGCGATCCGCTCCATCTCTGTTTCCGCCGCAAACGGTCACTCGGCCTTCGGTGAGAAAGCCATGCGGTTACCAGCCTTCGGGTGACAACACTGTGTGCTGGTGGGGGAGTGGGGCAGGCGCCTTTCATGCGACTTCCCCAGCGTCATACCTCCTGGCGTCCGTATAGCGTGCCGACCGTCTGGCCGGCATACGACGAACCGGTGGGCACCCGTGCCGTCTCCGGCGTGTCTGAGCGGATGGAGCGGCTTGAGCACAAGAACGAGCAGCTCAGGTATGCGCTCGAGAGCCGTCCGGTGATCGATTTGGCCCCGGGGCGCTGATGGCCGCCTTCGGCTGTCCGGCCGAGGACGCGTGGGAGATTTCGGTGGAGGTTTCCCAGAACAGCAACGTCAAGCTCCGGGTGGTGGCCGATGTGGTGACTGCGGCGGTGACCGGGCCGGAATCGATGCCGCCTGACCTGCAGAACCATCTGCAGACGGCCGTCGAGAGGTGGCGATCGCGTGAGCATGAGCCCGGGGCGGGCGGGTAGTCGTCCTCAGCCGGACGGGGAAGGGCCATGACACCTGGGGAGGTCGAAGGGTCCTTCCCTGCCGACGGCGTCCGGTGTCATCCGGCCTCGGCACGTTCCGCACTGTCTCCGATCTTGGGCTCCTGCTGCCGCGGTTACCGGGCCTGCACGTATCCCGCTGACTGGCCGTGCTCGTGGTGGGTACCCGGGGCGGTGCAGTCAGCCGGGAAGGACCTATGCCGTGATCGTCATTGCTGTTTTGCTGCTGCCCCTGCTCGGGCTTTTGCTGTACGGCATGGACCGCGTCGAGGACCGTCTCACCGCCAGGCCGCCAGAGCCGCGTCATGCCGGCGGCCGCCGCCTGCGGTTGATTCCCGGCGGCCGGCAGCACACCGCTCACCATGCGGCACGCCGACAGCACGAACGGCAGTCCCGGGCGGCTTGACCCCGTCCGCATCCGCCGCTTGAGGAAGCAGAGCAGCGACGGCAACAGGAGCGGGCCGCGGAGAGAGCGCTGGGCTCAGGAACCTGACCCGGAACCCGAGCGGGCCCCCGAGGCCGCGTCGTGTGAGCGGTGCAACGGGCCGATCACCGGCCGCTCGGCTACGACTTGTTGGCCTGGTGGTCACAGGACATTTTCACCATGGACGCAGAGGCCCTTCGGGTTCTCCTCAACTACGGTCTGCTCGCCCTGCTTTATGTGCTCGTCGGCCATGGGATCGCTGTGCGGCTCAGTTGCGTCTGACCGCATTCCTGCCCTTGAAGTCACCAAGGATTTCAGGGTCCGTTCAGGCGGCACAGAAGTACGACACCAAGGAGGACGAGCCCTGTGACATCCGACCCGGCCGAAAATGATCACCTGCCGGTTTACGAAAGCCTGGTGCGTGAACGCGGTGATGCCGTGGCAGAAGCTCGCCGGGAAGTGTCCAGTCTCTTTTACCGAGACCCCGCTCTGTACGACAGCGTGCAGCCCGACCTGAACGCAAGGAGTCCCGGCTCGATCCCTACAAGTTGAGCCATCGGCTTGTCACCCTCGGCGCACCCCTGGGTGAACGAGGTCTCCACCCTGAAGGCCGTTTGAGGGACTGGAGCGTCACCTTTCGTACGCGGACACGCAACGTGTGGTGCGATGCCCACGTGAAATCCGGGGGTCGGGCTCGGAAAGTGACGCCCGCCCTGAGGGGATAGATCTCAAGCTCAGTGCCTGTTCCGCTTTTCGTGGACCCAGCCCACGGCTGTCGGCCTCGACGGCGATCGTGAGGCGATGGTCTACTGAGCGGCCAGGCCCGCGAGCCTGGTTAGGGTCGGGGCGTGGATCGCTGCAGCAGACAGTCGGACGACGTGTTCGCCGGGGAAGCGTGGGGAGAGGTGTCGCCCCGGGCTGCCCGGGCGCTGTGGTGGGGGTCGGCCGGTCTGGTGCTCGCTGTCCTCGGCGCCTCGGTGCTCGTCGCCGGCGCGGAGCGCGGCTGGCGACTGCTCGTGGCCGTGGCCCTGGTTCTTGTGCAGGTCTGTGCCCTGAGGTGGCAGGCGCGTGCCCCGGTTGCCGTACTGGCCGTGAATGCGACGACGGGGCTCGCGGTGTGGGCGCTGCTGCCCGCGGTGACCTTGACGGGGGCGCTGCTCGCGGCGCAGGTCTCCTTGTGCGTGCTGTCGGCCATCAGGCCGCGGCGGGTGTCGGTGGGGGCGCTGGCGGCGGTGTGTCTGCCGGCGCCGCTGGCGTTCGGGGCGGGCGGTATGGCGGGGCTGGCGGTCTATCTGCTGACGGTGGTTTTGGCGTGGACCGCGGGGCAGTGGCGCAGGGCGCAGCGGGCGCGGATGAGGGCGGAGATGCGCCGGGCTGTGGTGGAGGAGCGGGCGCGGATCGCGCGCGAGGTGCATGACGTCGTGGCGCACACGCTGTCGGTGATGGTCATTCAGGCGGGTGCCGCGGACGATGTGTTCACCCAGCGGCCCGAACAGGCCCGACAGGCGCTGCGGGCCATTGAGACGGGCGCCCGCTCGGCGCTGGGTGAGCTGCGGCTGCTGCTGCGTGCGTTCCGGTCCGACGCGGGAGAGGACGGAGCCGGGGAGCAGCGCGAGCCGGGGCCCTCGCTCGCGCGTCTGGACGAGCTGGTCGGCACCGTGCGCGCGACCGGGATGACCGTGCTCGTACACCGCGAGGGCGCCATCGACGGGCTGCCGGCCGCGGTGGACCTGGCGGCGTACCGGATCGTCCAGGAGGCCCTCACCAACACGCTGCGCCACGCGGCCGGCGCCGACGAGGTGAGCGTGCGCGTGACTGTCGACGGGGAGTGTGTGAAGGTCACGGTGGTCGACAACGGGCGTACGTCGCAGGGAAGTTCGGCTGCGGTGGGGACGGGGCGCGGTCTTGTGGGGATGAAGGAGCGCGCGCGGCTCGTGGGTGGCAGTCTGCGTGCCGGTCCGCTGTCCGGAGGCGGGTTCGAGGTGGCGGCGCGGCTGCCGGTGGAGGACGTGTCATGACGCTGCGTGTGGTGGTGGCCGACGACCAGGTCCTGGTCCGTACCGGATTCCGCATGATCATCGATGCCCGGGACGATCTCGAGGTGGTCGGTGAGGCGCCCGACGGCTGGGAGGCGGTGCGGCTGACGCGGGAACTGGCGCCCGACGTGGTGCTGATGGATGTACGCATGCCGGTCGTGGACGGCATCGAGGCGACCCGGCAGATCGCTGAGTCGGGCAGTGGAGCCCGGGTGCTCGTGCTGACCACCTGGGACGTGGACGCGCACGTGGTCGCCGCTCTGCGGGCCGGGGCGAGCGGCTTCCTGCTCAAGGACATGCGCCCCGCCGAACTCGTCGACGCGATCCGCCTCACCGCGCGCGGCGACGCGCTGCTGGCACCGGCCGTACTCAGCCGCGTCCTCGACCGGTTCCTGCGCACCACGCCCGACGCGGCGCCGCCGCCCTCCCTGCAGGAGCTCTCCGGACGCGAGCGGGAGGTGCTCACCCTGATCGGGCAGGCGCTGTCGAACGCGGAGATCGCCGAGCGGCTGCGTCTGTCGGAGGCCACGGTCAAGAACCATGTCACCGCGGTGCTGCGCAAACTGGGTCTCCGCGATCGCGTCCAGGCCGTCGTCGCCGCCTACGACCACGGCCTCGTGCAGCCGCGCCGCCCCTGACAACGCCGCCTCCTCCTCAAGGAGGAGACCGGGCCGCGGTCCTCCTGCGTTCCCAGTGCCGTTCCGTTCCCGTGGCCGATCCGGGGCCGGGGCGCCCGGCCATAGCGTCGAGGTGTGAACGATGACCTCGCCTGCCTCATGTATCTGCTCGCCTACGACGACGCGGCCGAAGGCCCCTACGACCGTTCCCGCACGGAGCTGCTGGTCCGGACCGCCGCCCTGGTCGACCTCGCGTTGCGCGGCCGGCTGGAGGAGGACGGCGGCGGCACGGTCACGGTGTCCGGCGCACAGCCGACCGGTGACCCGGTCCTGGACGGCGTGCTACGCGATGCCGCCGCCGGGCACGGATGGAAGCGCCTTGTGCGCCGCCACCGCAAGCAGACCCTGATCCAAGTGGAGAACCGGCTCGCCGCGGCGGGAGTTCTCACCGTGAAGGCGCCTCGTACCCGCCTCGGCACACGGCGGATGACCGTGACCGACCACGCCGTGCGCGCCGCACTCCGCGCCCGCGTGTCCGCGGCGCTGCACGGCGATGGCCCCGTGAGGGAGATCCCCGCCGCCGACGCCGCGCTGCTGGCGCTGGCCACGGCGGGCCGTATCCGGTCGGTTGTCTCACGGCAGGACCACAAGACCTTCCGGGCCCGTATCGACGCCTGTACGGGGCATCTCGGCGCCCTCGCGCCCGGCCTGGAGAAAGCCGTACGCGCCCTGCCGACGACCATGATCGCCGCGCAGGGCGGCATGGGCGGCAGCTGACCGAACGGGGAGACGATGAACATGCACCGCGTCCTGACCGCCCTGGGCTACGCCCTGACCGCCGTGCTCGCGACAGCTGGGTCCGCAGCGCCACCAACCCAGCCCGCCACCGCCACCGCCACGACGGTACGTACCGACGACGGACTGGTGCGGGGTGCCGCCCACGACGGCTACCGCACCTTCGAGGGCATCCCCTACGCGGCGCCCCCGGTCGGCAGGCTGCGCTGGGCGCCGCCGCATCACCCGGTCCCCTGGCCCGGGGTATGGGACGCGACCCGGCCCGCGAGCGCCTGCCCGCAGTCGGCCGGCGAGGTGCCCGGCGGCAGCACCGACGAGGACTGTCTCCATCTGAACGTCACCACGCCCGACGACGCAGGACCCGCGCGTCCCCGGCCGGTGATCGTGTGGCTGCACGGCGGCGGCTTCACCACCGGAGCGGGCAGCTCCTACGACGCCCACCGCATGGCCACCCGCGGCCACGTCGTGGTCGTCACCGTCAACTACCGCCTCGGGGCCCTGGGGTTCTTCGCGCACAGCGGGCTGCCTGGCTCCGGCACCTTCGGCCTGGCCGACCAGCAGGCGGCGCTGCGCTGGGTCCGCGCCGAGATCGGCGCCTTCGGCGGCGACGCGCGCAACCTGACGCTGGCTGGTGAGTCGGCGGGCGGCTACAGCGTCTGTGCCCAGCTCGCCTCACCCGCCGCCGCGGGGCTCTTCGACCAGGCGATCATCGAGAGCGGCCCGTGCACAGGCCGCCCCGACCGGCCGTTCGCCCCATCCTCCGTTCCCCTGTCCGCGGCGCGCGCCACGGGCGCGGGCCTCGCGGCGAAGGTTGACTGTGGCTCTGCCCGCGACGTGATGGCCTGCCTGCGGCGTGTGGACGTCTCGCGTCTGCTCGCGTCTCAGGACACCGATCAACAGCCCGCATACGCCACCCCGTTGCTGCCCCGCGACCCAGCAGCGGCGATCACGGCCGGCCGCTTCCACCGCGTCCCCGTGCTCATCGGCAACAACCACGACGAGGGCAACGGCTGGGCAGCCGGGATCATCCAGGCCGGCCATCCCGTCACTCCCGGCACCTGGCCCGACGTCGTGGCCTCCTTCTTCCCCTCCCCGGGGCAGGCGAAGGCGATCGTCCGCGAGTACCCGGTGCATCGCACCAACGGGGGCCCGGTGTTCGGCGCGGTCATCGGCGACGCCGACTTCGCCTGCCCCACGGCGCGCACCGGCGGCCTGCTCGCCGCCCAGGTGCCCGTCTGGCGCTACGAGTTCGCCGACGAGGACGCCCCGCCGCTCACCTCGGGCACGCCGCCGTTCCCGCTCGGTGCACCGCACGCGAGCGAACTGCCCTACCTGTTCGACCTGGGCGGCCGCCCCCGCGACCTGACCGCGGCACAGCACCGGCTGGCAGACACCATGATCGACTACTGGGCCGGCTTCGCCGGCACGGCCGACCCCAACGGCCCGTCGTCCCCGCGCTGGTCCCGGCAGACGGTGCTGTCCCTGGCGCCGGACCGCATCGTCTCCACCCGCACGGCACAGTCCCGCCACCACTGCACGCTCTGGAACGCCCTCGGATGACCACGGCCAGGTAAGGGTCCGCCGACCAGGCCGGCGGACCCTTGGCTTGACCCCGCAAAGTGCGTCACTACGGGACTGTCCTGGTCGACGTCGAAAGCCGGCGTCCACTGGACCTGCTGCCTGACCGGGAGGCGTCCAGCCTCGCAGCTTGGCTCGCGGGACGGCCCGGGGTGGAGGTGGTCTGCCGCGATCGGGCACCGTTCTTCGCCGAAGGTGCCACGGCCGGGGCACCACAAGCGGTGCAGGTCGCGGACAGGTGGCATCTTGGGCACAACCTGAGCGAGGCTGCGGAGCGGTGCGTCGCAGACCACCGCAGATGCCTGCACGTCCTGGCGCCAGATCCAGCCCAGCCTGCCCCCGAGCCGCAGAAGTTCGAAGACCCCTCCGGCTCGCCTTGGCCTAGGGGACACCGCTTCGCTGACCGCACCCGTGTCAACCACGCGACCGTCCACGAACTGCTGGCAGCCGGGCTCAGCCGGAGGGCGATCGGCCGCCAACTCCGTATGACCTCCCGCACTGTCAAGCTCCTCGCCGACGCAGCCACCCCGGAGGACCTGTTCCAGGGGCAATGGCAGGGCCGACCATCCAAACTCGACGCATTCAAGCCCTACCTCGATGACCGCTGGAACCAAGGCTGCACGAACGCCTGGAGGGTGTGGGAGGAGATCGTGCCGCTCGGCTATCAGGGCAGCTACCAGCGGGTTCGCGCCCATTTCCGGGAGAAGCGGCTCTCGCCACGTCCCGTCACGGCTCGGCCACCGTCACCCCGGGTCGTCGCCGGACGGATCCTCCGCCGGCCGGAGACCCTCACCGAGACGGAGCACCTTCGGCTCAAGGCCGTTCTGGTCCACTGCCCTGAACTGGACGCCCTCACCGGCCACGTCCGCTCATTCGGCCAGATGCTCACCGAGCCCCAAGGTGAACGGCTGCCGCAGTGGCTCGATGCCGTCCGGCGAGACAACCTCCCCGGCCTCCACACCCTCGCCGCAGGCATCGACCGTGACCGCGATGCAGTCATCGCCGGCCTCACCCTGCCCTGGAGCTCCGGGGTCGTCGAAGGCCACGTCAACCGCATCAAGATGCTCAAACGCCAGATGTTCGACCGGGCCGGCTTTCGTCTTCTCCGCAAGCGCGTCCTGCTCTACTCGTGATGCACAGGTCAGACCGCATCATCAAAAAGCCCGAAGCCTTCCGGAAACCCTTCCAGGAACTCCCGCCGCGCGGGGTCGGACTCGGCTTCGGCCATCGTCCCGAGCAGATCGATCAGTTCGCTCCGTTGGTCACTCGACAGCTTGCTCACCAGGTGGGCGACACCCTCCAGGACCTTGACGGCGTCGTCCGGATCCATCTGCTCGTCCTCACTGCCCTCGATGAACCACAGGACATCAACTAAGGCTGCGGCCAGGGCGTGGGTCAGAGACGAGTACACGGGCATGAAGGATGTCTCCCAGCAGGTCACGGCAGCAGAGTCCGGCCATCCCACCACGCACCACCGACATCACACTCAGTCAGCCCTCCACGGAAAGTGAGCCAGAACCCGAGAAGGAGCAGCACTGGACCTCGGCTCCGCCAGAGGCTCGGTACGGGGTCCCGGTAGCGTCACCGGGACACCCACCTCGGAGGAGAGCACCCACTCGTGAACCTGGGGATCATCGGGCAGGCAGCCGGGCTGTTCGCCGTGACCAACATCGACGACATCCTGATCCTGGCGTTGTTCTTCGCCCAGGGCGCCGGGCGCTGTGGCTCTACCCGTCGCATCGTGCTCGGCCAGTACCTGGGCTTCGCCGCGATCCTCGCCGTGGCGGTGGCCGCCGCATTCGGCGCCACCTTCCTGCCCGAGGCCGCCATCCCCTATCTCGGTCTGCTGCCGCTCGCGCTGGGCCTCAAGGCCGCCTGGCAAGCGTGGAAGGACCATCGAGAGGGTGGTGGGGGCGAGGAGGAGCAGGCCAAGGAGGGCGGCCCGAGCCCGCTGGAGGTCGCCGCGGTCACCTTCGCCAACGGCGGCGACAACATCGGCGTCTACGTGCCCGTCTTCGCAACCGCCGGCATCGGCGGGATGGGCGTGTACGCCGTGGTGTTCCTCGTGCTGGTGGCCGTGTGGTGCTTCGCGGGCCGGTTCTTCGCCACCCGCCCGGTCATCGCCAAGGCCCTCGCCCGCTGGGGCCACATCCTGCTGCCCCTGGTCCTGATCGCCATCGGCCTGCTCATCCTCATCGAGGGCGGTGCCTTCGGCTGGTGATTCGGCTGGCACCCACCGTTCGAAAAACCGGCGACATCCAGGTGCCTCTCAAACTGGCGTACAAGTGCTGTCCATCCTCCCATCCTCGTGACCGAAGCCACGGGAGCGTGTCAGCCAACCGACATGGCGGTGGAGCGGTCCGGACCACAACGGGGGATGGGCAGTGCCGGTTTCTGAGCCCCATAGCGTCACATGAAGGCGTCACGGCGTGACGCTGTCTGAACGCGATCGCCTCTGGCGATAGGCCCGGGTGCGGCACCTCGTTTCTCTGGCACTGCTGCAGTGTCTCTATGCGGACGCGTTGGGTGAGGTTGTGGCGGTTCCGGACGGCAATTTTCGGATGCGGCACGCCGCCGCTCCGTGGTGGGATGCGCTGCATGAGCGACCTGTCGCTGCGTGCCCGGATCGAGCAGTACTACGCCACTGTGCCGCTGCTGTTCGCCGACGCCGAAACGTTCGGTCCGTTGCGGCTGTTTGTACGAAAGGAGCCAGGAACCCCGTACTACGGCGGTCCGAGTCACGCTCAGCCCACGGCAGAGGGCTCCGCGGTCGTCACCGCCGCCGACATCGCCCGGGTGCGTGCCCGGCAGCGCGAACTCGGCGTGCCGGAAGCCTTCGAGTGGCTCGCTGAGGCAGCGCCGATGCTGCGCGCCCGTATCGAGGCCGTCGGGCTCCCGGTGGAAGCACGCCCGCTGATGGCCCTCGACCCGCACCGCCCGGTGCTCCCGCAGCCTCTGCCGGACGGCGTCACGATCCGCGCGCTGTCGGCCGAGGACCCGGCGCTGCCCGCAGCCCTCGCCCTTCCCCGCCTGGCTTTCGCCGAGGCGGGCACTGCGGTGGGCTCGGCGGGCCGCGCTGAACTGTCGGCGGCGGCCGAGGAACTGACCGTGGACGGCACGGTCGCAACGATCCGCCCCGCCATCCGCGCCGGGCACAAGACACTCATCGCTGCCCTCGCCCCGGACGGCACCCCGCTCGCCGCCGGCCACTACCACCCGGCGAACGGCACGACCGAGATCGGCGGTGTCGGCACCCTGCCCACCGCTCGCCGCCAGGGTCTTGCCGCCGCTGTCACGGCGGCCCTGGCCACCCACGCCCGCGACCACGGGATGCGCACCGTCTTCCTCGCCTACGCGGAGGACGTCATCGCCCGTATCTACGCCCGCCTGGGCTTCCGCACTGCCGATATCACCCTTCTGATCGCCAACCAACCCGCACGGTCGTAGGCTCGGGACAGTCTCCGCTTCAGGCACAGGCCCGTTGGCTGCTGGGGCAGCGGGCTGCCGCACCGGCTGCAACTCTGGACGCTCTTCCTTCGTAGGTCAGGGCACCGCTCGGCGGCAAGATCGGATGAGACGGGACAATCCGCATGAGCTGTGGATTCGATGTTCAGAAACCAGGGAGCGTTGACCGCTAGGGCGCGTATCGAGTCGTGATCATTCTGCGGATTCGCCCCGGTGGCGGCCGGAGGGCGGGAGCGGCCCCGACACCATCGGGCCGTACCAGTACTGCCGGATGGTGCAGGTCCGGTGGGCCTGTCGGAGAGGAGCACCACCGCTGCCCCCACTGCAAACGGCGCGTAGCGTGTCGAGGCATGACGCTGCTGCCGGACCTGCCTCAGAACGCGCCATTGCTCGACCTGCTGCGGCAGCAGGGCGTTCCGCAGGAGCGCGGTGCCTACGTCCACGAGGGGTGGGAGCTGCATACCCACCCCGATCTGGTCGAGAGGCTTGAGGACCTTGCTCCCCAGTGGCCCGTCCTGGTGACGTTCGGGGTGCCGGTGCTTGCAGGCAAGGGCATCGCCGCGGTCGTCGCCTGGGGCATGGGCATGCTGCTGGTGCGCCTACCCGAAGCGCCGGCCGAGCCCCTGGAACCTGCAGAGCCCTGCCCGCCCCTGACGGATCCGGGCCAGGGTTGGTACTCGCTCTGCCCCTGGCAGAGTGAGCTTCCCTCGGCGGAGTCCAAGCGCCTGTTGTCGCTGCTGATCCAGCATGCGCTCTCCTATGCGGCGAGCCTGTCGGAGGACGACAGCATCGACTGGCAGGGGCGCCCGGTGCTGGCTCCGGGCGGGCGCAGGGGAAAGGCCAAGGGCAGACGTCCCAGCAGGGACTAGGCAGCGTCTCTTCGATCTTCGGCGGAGAGGCGCCCCCCCCAGAGGTTGTAGTCGGGCTTCCCGATCACAGTGGCCTGGGTTCCACGGGTTTCACACGGGATTGCCCGCAAACCTGGCCATGGTGGGAGGGGTGGTCCCCGCGCAATAGCGGTGATGAGAAGGCCCGTCCGTCGAAGCCGAGGCCGTGCGGGGGTGGTTGGCGAAGTGCACAGGCGGAAGGGCTCGTTCGGGTAGTGCGGATGATCTTTCACTGAGTAGTGTGAATCATCGGATAGTGGGCCGCAGTTCGCGCGCTGCCCTCGTGACTCCGCCGCTTGACCGCTGACGCTTGCCACGCCCGAAGACGTCTCTGCGGCTGGATGGTGGGCCGCAAGACGACGTCTCGTTCCTCGGCCGTGAGGTGGTTCGCGGTTTCGGGAAGAGCGACATGCGTGCCGCCGACGTCGCAGAGGACCAGAAAGTGAGTGTAGACAGATGCAACCGACGTTCGTACTGGTTCACGGAGCCTTCGCGAACTCTTTCTCCTTCGCGCCACTCCAGGCCGAACTCGGCCTCCTCGGACACCGTTCGGTCGCCGTCGATCTTCCGGGGCACGGGTTCGCCGCGACGTACCCGCGGGCCTACCAAGCGCCGCAGGATCTCGGAAGTCTCGCCACCGCGCCCGGGGCAATCAAGGGCGTCACGCTCGCCGACAACGCCGCGCACCTCATCGGGATACTGGAGCGAGCCAAGCGGAACGGGCCCGTCATCCTCGTCTCGCACAGCCGCGGCGGCATAACGGCCACCGTCGCAGCCAACCGGCGGCCCGACCTGATCGACCGCATCGTCTATGTCTCCGCCTGGTGCCCCGTCGACCTCGACGTCAGCGCCTACTATGCCGAGCCCGAGATGGCCACGGTCGACGCCACAGGGCTGGCATCGGCGATGGTCGGGAACCCTGCCGAGCTCGGGCTGCTGCGCTCCAACTTCCGCACCGCTGACCCTGGCGTCCTCGCGGCCTTCAAGGCGGCTTTCCTCGCCGATGGGACGGACGAGGAGTTCATGGTCTTCCTCAATACCTTCCAGCCCGACGAGAACCTCGACGCCGGCACACCCGAGGACCGGGCGCAGCCCGACAGCTGGGGGCGGATCCCAAAGACATACGTCCGGCTGGCCGAGGACACCAGCGTGCCGCTCGCCATGCAGGACCGGATGATCCGCGAGGGCGACGCGCTGACGCCGGAGAACCCCTACGACGTCCGTACGCTCACCAGCAGCCACCTGAAGTGGCTGATCGACCCGGCACCGGCAGCCCGAGTGCTGGGCGAAATCGCCGCGCTCTTGCCTGCCGAATCATGATCGGAGCCAGATGAGGAGAGCAGCGGCGGTGACAGTGCCGAGGTAGACGTACCCTCGCTTGTCATATCGAGCGGCGACGGCTCTGAACTGCTTGAGCTTGCAGATGGCTCTCTCCACCGTGTTGCGATCTTTGTACCGGTCCTTGTCGAAGCCCGGAGGCCGTCCGCCGCGTGAACCCCGACGCAAGCGGGCGGCCTTGCGGTCCGTCTTCTCCGGGATGGCGTGTCGGATGCCGCGCTTGCGGAGGTAGGTGCGGATCTTGCGGTTCTGTACGCCTTATCGGCGCCCACGCTGTCCGGAGTGCGGCGGGGACGCCCGATCCCCTTGCGGGGAACGCGGATCTTGTCCATCACCAGCTCAAACTGGGCGCAGTCCGCCCGCTGCCCCGGCGTGATGAGCAGCGTCAGCGGGCGGCAGCGGCCCTCCGCGACGACATGGATCTTGGTCGTCGGCCCGCCGCGGGAACGGCCAAGGGCCTAGCCTGGCGCACCGCCTCCTTCAGCAGGGGCCGCAGGGTGATGTGCGCGTGCAGATGAAATGATCTTGACGTTCCTGTCGAGGCCGCCGTCGGCGTCGCCCCTGGCCTCGACGTGCTGGAGGAGCATCTCCCAGGTGCCGTCGGCCGACCACAGCAAATGGCGCTTGTGGACCGTCTTCCACGGGCCGAAGCGTTCGGGCAGTTCGCGCCACTGCACCCCGGTGCCGAGCCGGTGAATGATCCCGTTAATCACCTGCCGATGATCCCGCCAGCGGTCGCACCGGTTGTTGCTCACCGGCATCGCCGAGCACCCTGGCTGCTCCACCAAGGAGCTTGCCGCCCTCACGAGCCTCGCATCGGCCAGTGCCAGTGAACACGCCGCCACTGTCCTGCGCGAGACAGGACTGATCCGCACCGTGAGGTACCGCAATGCGGTTGCTTCACAGCCCTACCAATCCGGGCACGGCCCCTCTGAACTCTCCGAAGGGAACCGGTCGAGACCGAGGTGGCCAGCTATCTCTGAACGAAATGGCCAACCACTGTTGAGCACCGGACGCTCACCATCGGTCTCCCGATCGTCTTCTCGACCCAGATCAGGAGGGGCCGTGTGGTGAGCCTCGAAGACCTGTTGCAGCAGGCGTTGCGCATACATGATCTGTACGACGAGCTCAATGGCTCCGGCCGGGCGAACAGATGCCCCAACCCGCCCGTCAGGGCAGCCAGTTCCTCTGCCCACCCCTCAACGGGCTCCACCCTCACATCCATCAGCATGACCGGACAACGGTCAGCACCGATCGCAGTCACAAGACCTGAGGTAGTACCTGACAGTGTTAGAAAAATCTATCCCTGCCAAATCGCAGCGAGGCCCGGATAGCGTCACGACTCGTGCGACACCACCGGTGACCAAGTACGAAGACGGACGACGAGATTGATACGAGTCCTTAGCTCACTGACAGGCGGCAGCGTACGGCAACGTGAAGAACCGCCGATCCGAGGTCTGCCCTGCGGCCAAAGCTCAGGCCGGATTAGTTTCCACAACGGCCATCGACGAACTTTGTTCTGAGTCTTTAACGACCCGGGACGCTTATCTATATGAAAGAGCCCATCATGGCCATACATGTCGTTATCGGCGCCGGTTCCATCGGCACGAATGTCGCTCGCCTGCTCGCCGACCGCGGTGAAAGCGTCCGCATTGTCACGCGCAGCGGCTCGGGCCCGGAGTATCCGCAGATCGAACGGGTCGCCGCGGATGCTTCCGACCCGGGCCGCTTGACCGAACTGTCTCGCGGCGCAAAGGTAATCTATCACTGTGCGAACCCGCCTTCCTACACAATGTGGGAACGGCTGTTGCCGCCCATACAGAATGCGGTCATCGCAGCCGCGAAAGCAAACAGGGCCGTGCTGGCAATTACTGGCAGCATGTACGCTTACGGCCCGCAGCCTGGCGGTATGATGAACGAATACACCCCCATGGCCGCCACTGGGCCTAAAGGCCGTCTCCGTAAACGGCTGTGGGAGCAGGCCCTTAACGCCGGAGTCCGCACTGTGGAGGTTCGCGGGTCCGACTACATCGGTAGGGGCTCGAATGGCCTGTATTCTATAATCATTGAGCCGGCAATGAAGACGGGCCGAGCAGCCTGGGTGCCTGCCGATCTAGACGCGCCACATACCTTCACCTTCAACGGAGACATGGCTCAGGCCCTGGTCGCACTTGGAAATGATGAGCGTGCGTGGGGTCAGGCGTGGCATGTGCCGTCGCCACCGGCCATCAGCATCCGTGAACTGGCGCGGCGCTACGCCGCCGCTGCAGGTCGGCCCCCGGTCAAGCTGATCCCGCTGCCACGCGCGGCAATGCGCACAGCTGGGCTTTTCGTGCCGACAGCCCGTGAAATGGCCGAAATGGACTATCAGTGGTATTCGCCGTTCCTCGTGGACGCCTCAAAAACAGCTGACGCCTTCGGCCTCACCGCCACCGACCTAGACATCATTATCAATAATCAGGTGAGCGCGGCCGCGGCTTGATCCCGCCTCCCGATTTCGACAGCAAGCAGCGATTCCGGCACTGCGCTTCTTCATGACCCGTCCGGAGAATCGGTCCTTATCGCATTTGAGTAAATCCTGCGATGAGGCCCACCATCTGGGCTGTGTCGTGAAAGGTATCCCTCTTCGGCAGTGAGAAACAACGACAGGAGTAGCCATGATCTACCACATCAACCGCGCGAAGGCTAAGGCCGAAGTCACCCCCGAGCAAATCGAGGCTGCCTTGGAAAGTTGGCGCAACCAAGGACGGTCCAACCCGGCCGTGAAGTCTTTCATGGCCGCGATCTCGGCGGGGACTTCGACTACAGCTGTGTCTTCGTCGTTGAGGACTTCGACGGCCTCTACGAGTACCTGACCCACCCCGCGACTATCGGGACTGAGCATCTGGGCCTGGCGCTGCTCGAACGCCTCGACATCTTCGACATCAGCGACGACGATGACCCTGACCTGTACGCGAAAATCGAAGAACTGCACCGCCGCCGGAGCGCCCTGAACCCGGAGGTTCCCGGCATGCTTTCGGCCGTCCCAGACTTTCGCGGCGCCGGCGCGAACGACTAATCAGCACGTCACGACCGGCAAGTATACGCAGCAAGGCACACGGCACCTGCCGGTCGTGACGCAATCGCCGTAGAGCAGACGTCATCCGACTTCGTCACCAGCAGAGAGAGATGACGTGACTTTCTCGAGCAAGATGCTGGCACGCTGCTAGTGTCTACGGCATTGTTCGGCCTGGTGTCAGGCTTCTCAAACGCCGAATCATATGGTTGGAGCTCGCTGGCATCGCGGGGCTTCCTCGTCGGAGCCGCTGTGTTACTCGCTGTCTCTGTGCTCTGACAGCGCCATGCCGCGTATCCATTGTTGCCGCTGCTGATACTGCGCGACCGCGACCGAGTAGCGTCCTTCGTCTCGGTAATAGTGGCGGGCATCGGCCTGTTCGCCGTGTTGTTGTTCGCGACGTATTATGTGCAATCAACGCTCGGATTCCCACCGGTCAGGACCGGCGTTGCTTTCCTGCCGATGATCGCGACGCTGGTACTGGCCGCGCAGCTGGGAACATCGAACCGCCGACCTGCTGGCTGGTATTCACGAGGGCGCCCACGATGCCGGCGTATTGCGGTTCCACTCCGAGCGTCGCGACCTGCACCGACGCGGGCATGATCGTTCGATCGGAACCGCGCTGCTCATACTATTGTTACGACTACCTCCGGCGCTTACCGTGCTGCCCATGTAGTCGCTCCGATCCCGTTCTATTCGATCGGATTGCGCTAACCTCAATCCTCGAACTCCGGATAAATCGTTCCGCCACGGACCGATTTCCGAGGATACGCGGTGGAGGTCCTGGCGCAGCGAAAATTCGCGTAGAGAGCCCTAGTCGGTGAATATGAAATACCCTCGATAACTTTTACGCTAGTTATGGCACCGACTCGGTGAGGCCCTGGCCAGATATTACGCTGCGGCCAGGCCAGCATCGAATGACACGCAATCCTTGAGAAGGAGCAGTTCTGTGCACCTAATTGACGCGGTAGGTCGCCTTTGTGACGCCATCAATTCGCATTCAGCGCAACGAGTCGCCGACTGCTTCACTGCCGACTACGCGGCGGAGGTGCCGCACCGTCCTGCAGAAAGTTTTACTGGGCGGGAGCGTGTTCTGATGAACTGGTCCTTGATATTTACCCGAGTGCCCGATCTGCAAGCAAGAGTTCTGCGGACAGCGGTTTCGGGGTCAGAGGTGTGGTCCGAATGGGAAATGAGTGGAACTTCTTTTGAAGGACTACCCGCTCTCTTGGTCGGACCTGTAGTAATGACCGTCCGCGACGGTCGGATAAATTGGACTCGTTTCTATGTGAGTCCGGTCCCGCCCGTCTCATCCTAAGGTAACTAATCAGGTCAGTTGATCGTGGGTACCCACGGTCGGCCGGACGCCAATCGGACGAGCGCGTCGAGCAGGTTGATGCCGTGTTTGGTGGCGGTGGCGAGGTAGGAACGCAGATGGCAGAAGTGTTCCGCGCCGGTCAGGGTCCGCATGCCACCGGAGATCTTCTGCCGGAATTTGACCATGCGGACTTCCCGTTCGGCGGCGTTGTTGTCGAACGGAAAACGGCGACCGAGCGGACCGGCACCACGCCATCGCCCGCTTCACACCCCCCGTCTCAAACACAGGGGAAATCACAGCTCGCGGCGGCTCACTCCGCACGCTTTTGGAGCTCGGCCAGGTAGTCGGCGATCGCGTGACGGTTGCGGGCCGGGATGTCGATGCGCTCGGTCAGACTGTCACGCTCTCGTTCGAGAGCCGCCACCGTCTCGGATGTGACGCCTTTGAAGACGATCGGATCGCGCGGTGATTGCAGGCAGGGAAGGATCGCGCGGATTGCCTGCGTCGACAGGGCCGCGTTGAGCAGTTCTCGGATCTGCTGGGCGCGGCCCAGGGCTGCTTCGCTGTAGTCGCGGTAGTTGTTGGGCCCGCGGGTCGAGGTGATCAAGCTCTTTGCCTCGTGGAACCGCACCTGTCGCGGAGACGCACCACGTGGTGGACCTGTGGGGTGGCCATCGCGATGCGGCACGCACACAGCCCTGGCATCGCGACACTCACCGCCATCCACCGAGCCCTCGGTGCCGACTGAGCGCGCGGCGGCATCCGGCGAAGATGCGACTCAGACCACAAGAGAAACGAAGCACACACCCACTCGCAGCGATCACTGCCCGCGCCGATCATCCGCTTCCCGTTGAGAGAACGCCCACCATGACCTCCGTACTCATTGTCAATCAGCAGTCCTTGCAGCGCCGCGGACTGCGCATGCTCCTGGCGGAGGAGCCCCACCTGGCTGTCGTCGGCGAGGCCTCGAGCGGGGCCGAGGCGGTCCGCATGAGCGCCGCACTGTGCCCCGACGTCGTGGTGATGGACAGCCACATTTCCGACTCGGACGGCACCGAGACCATCCGCCGCATCACACGGCCTCCCACCCTCCCCTGGACCCCCGAACTCTCCAGAACGCAAGGGAACCGTCCACGCGTGCTGATCCTGACCCCCGCCAGCCACGAGCAGCGCGCCTACGCCGCCCTGCGCGCCGGTGCCGGTGGCTTCCTTCTCCACGACGCCACCCCCGGCGAACTGACCGCGGCCATCCGTGTCGTGGCCGCCGGGGACGCCGTCATCCCCCCCCGGCCTGACCCGCGCTCTCATCGACACCGTCCGACAGTTGCCACCTGCGCTCCCTGCCGAGCGGGAAGTCGGGATCGGCACGCTCACCGAGCGGGAGCGTGTCGTGCTCACCGCCGTCGCCTCCGGCTGGTCCAATGCCGAGATCGCTGCGCGGCTGTCCATCGCCACGACCACCGTCACGGCCCACGTCAGCAACATCCTCGCCAAGATCGGTGCCCGCGCCCGTGTCCAGGCGGTGGTCTTCGCCTACGAATCGGGCCTGGTGCTGCCGGCCGCCTGAACAGCCCGAAGCCCTGCCGCGGCCTCCAGCTGGTCGACCGCGGTGGGAGCCCACCTCTGACGCGTAAATAGATCCTGGTCAGGATGGGTGTGGGCAGGGCTGAGTGCCCGGTGGTCGCGGTGGGTCGCCGGGTGTCTGGGGCTGCCGGGTCAGGCGGGGTTCTCCCTCGGGTTGAGGGTGACGGTGTAGCCGAGCTGGTTGAGCTGGTTGACCGCGCGGCGGGTGGCGCGTTCGGGGTCGCGTTGGGTGAAGTAGGTGCCGCCGAGTTCCTGGTAGGGCACGTTGTCGGTGAGCATGTGCCAGAGCGCGGTGATGATCGAGTGCTCGACGGCGACCAGCGCTCTGAGGGGGCCGCGGCGGGCGGTCAGGCGCTTGTAACGGGCCTGCAGATAGGTGTCTTTGGTTCTGACCGCGCCGAACGCGGCGAGGCCGAGGGCGCCCTTCAGGTAGGGGTTGCCGGGCCGGACTTTGGTGCTTTTGGTGCGGCCGGCGGACTCGTGGTGGCCGGGGCAGACCCCGGCCCAGGACGCGAGGTGTTTGGCGGTGGCGAAGCGGTTCATGTCGCCGCCGGTCTCCGCGATGATCACTTCGGCGACGGCCCGGTTGATCCCGGGGATGGTGTCGAGCAGGTCGAGGGCGCCACGAAAGGGTGCCATCGCCTCCTCGATGCGTCCGGTGAGCTGGTCGATCATCGTGGTGAGCTGGTCGTAGTGGTCCAGATGCAGGCGGGCCAGGAACGCGTGGTGTTCGCGGAAGCGTCCGGTCAGGGCCTCGGTGAGTTCGGGGATTTTGTTGCGGAGCCTGCGTTTTGCCAGGTCCGCGAGGACCTGCGGGTCACCTTCGCCGCGGATGAGGGCTTCGAGCATGGCCCGGCCGGAGACGCCCATGATGTCGGAGGCGACTGCGGAGAGTTTGATGCCGGTGTCCTCCAGCAGCTTTTCCAGCCGCTGGACCGCCCGGCCGCGTTCACGGGTGGCGGTGGTCCGGGCGCGGGTGAGGTCCCGTAGTTCGCGGACCGGCTCGGGCGGCACGAAGGAGGGCCTCACCAGGCCGTGGGCGCCGAGCTGGGCGAGCCACGCCGCGTCCGAGACGTCCGTCTTGCGGCCGGGCAGGTTCTTGACCTGCCGCGCGTTGACGAGGATCACGTTCAACTCGCAGGCCAGCACGTAGTAGAACGGTTTCCAGTAGTCCGAGGTCGCCTCGATCACCACCAGCGTCACCCGTGCGGCGAGCAGATGATCCCGCAGGGCGAGGACCGCGTTCGTCGTCGATCCCCACGTCGTGGTCTCGGTCGTGAAGGACCCCCGCCGCTTCGTACTCGGGGTGCGGACGCACGCCTTGGCGTCCTTCTTGCTGATGTCGAGGCCCACGCAGCGTTCGTGCAGCACGTCCATGACCTTGCTCCCTCCCTGGCGACGGACCTGTCGTATGCCGTTCCGGGAGGGCCAGGGTGAATCAGGAATTCTGACGCACGTGCTTCGCAGCAACACTCCACGGTTCCCGTGGACGGCCCCCAGCACCACGCTGACCTGCGAGCTCACCAGCATCACAGAAGTATCGGTTTCGGCCGGAACGAACCCCTCCAGCGTCTCGGACCGGCATCAGCCCACGTCAGGGCAGACAGAAGCACCTCCAGCGCGCGCGATGGCATTTACCACGCCCCCGGCGCGCACCGAAGGTGCGCTGGACCGCTGACCTGAAGATCGCCGAGCAGGTGAACCGCTTGGTCCGACTGTCGCGCCAGGCCGGGGATTTGGTGGTGTGGGTGCTGCACTCCGAGCCCGGCACCGGCGACGTTTTCGACCCGGCCCTCGGCCATGTCCGGCTCATGGAGGAGCTGGAGCGAGCGGACGGGGTGCAGATATGCCACCACCGCGGTCAGCCGGGGCCCGTACTGCACCGGCGCGTCCACCCCGGCCGGAGCATTTGCGCAGGTCGCCGTCGCGCATCCGCACCGCCGCGCCACGAGCCGGTGCTCGACAACCCGGGAAGTTGCCCATCACGCCGCCGAGAGATGATCGCCCGCCAGGCTCACACGGCACGGCCCCCCGCAGCCACGCCGGTGTCAGGACAGGGGCCAGTGGCGCAAGGCGGCGTCGGCCAGCTCCTGCAAGTCGTCGCGGGCGACGCCGCTCGCGGCTTGGACGGCGATGCCGTAGGCGAGGGTGGTGAGGTAGCGGGCCAGGAGGCCGGGGTCGGTCTGCGGGGGCAGATCGCCGTCATCGACGGCGCGCCGGAACCGCTCGCGGATGCGGGCGTATCCGGTAGTGCGCCAGTCGACGAGGAGGGCGCGGACATCCTGGCCGGAGTCGCTGGTGGCCAGCGCCCCCTGGACGCCCAGGCAGCCGTGGGGGTGGGCCGCGCGGGTGGTGGTGCGCACGGTGCCGGCCAGGATGGCGGTGGCGACGTCAAAGGCAGTCGGCTGCTCCAGGGCCTGGGCCAGGTAGGCGCTCGGGCCGTCGGTGTAGCGCTCCAACACCTTGCGGAACAGCTGCTCCTTGTTGCCGAACGCGGCGTACATGCTGGTGGTGGAGATCCCCATCGCGTGCGTCAGGCCGGCGGTGCTGGCCCCCTCGTAGCCATGCTGCCAGAACACCAGCATGGCGCGCTCAAGGGCGGCGTCGGCGTCGAATCCTCGCGGTCGGCCGATCGGGCCGGTCGGTTTCGTCTCCACCCCCACACCCTACCCCTTCCGCAGTGTTCGCTGCAGAAGTGCTACGGTCCACTTCTGTAGCGACTGCTGCAGAAATGGAAGGGGCGGCACACATGGGACTGCTCGACGGAAAGAGCGCTCTCGTCACCGGGGGCAGCGCCGGCATCGGCCTGGCCAGTGCGGTCCGGCTGGCAGCTGAAGGCGCGCACGTCTTCATCACCGGCCGGCGCGCGACCGAACTCGACGCGGCTGTCGACCTGATCGGTCCTGCGGCCACTGCGGTGACCGGCGACATCGCGAACCTGGACGACCTGGATCGGCTCTACGCCACCATCCGCAGCCGGGGCGGGGGCCTGGACGTGCTGTTCGCGAATGCCGCCGTCGCCGCGCTCGCTCCGCTGGAGCAGGTCACCGAGGAGCACTTCGACACCCTGTTCGGCATCAACGTCCGTGGCCTGCTGTTCACCGTCCAAAAGGCCCTGCCGCTGCTCAACGACGGCGCCTCGGTGATCGTGAACGGCTCGACCAACGGGGACGTCGGCGATGCGGAGCTCGGCGTGTACGCGGCGACCAAGGCCGCCACGCGCTCGTTCGCCCGGACCTGGGCAAACGAACTCAAGGGACGCGGCATCCGGGTCAACACCCTCACCCCCGGCCCGACCGACACCCCCGCCCTGGCGGGGCTGACCCCCGACCCGGAACGGTTCAAGCAGCACCTGATGACGCGGGTGCCGCTGGGCCGGCTCGGGCGCCCGGAGGAGGTGGCCGCCGCCGTGGCCTTCCTGGCATCCGAGCAGAGCAGCTTCATCACCGGTTCGAGCCTGTACGTCGACGGCGGCCTGAACCAGATCTGAGAGGCGGACCCCATGCCCACCATCGGGATCATCGGCGCCGGCGAGGTCGGCAGCCAGATCGCCCGGGCGGCCCTGGCCCACGGCTACAGCATCGTGATCGCCAACTCGCGCGGACCGGAAACCCTGCAGCACCTGGTCGCGGAACTCGGCCCGTCCGCGCGGGCCGCCCGCGCCGCGGACGCTGCAGCCGCCGGCGATTTCGCCGTCGTGGCCGTCCCGCTGAAAACGGTCAACAACCTGCCGGTCGACGCCCTCGCCGGCAAGATCGTATTGGATACGAACAACTACATGATCTGGCGCGACGGTCACTTCGCCCGCATCGACTCCGGCGAGACGACCGTACTCGAGCTGCGCCAAGAGCACCTGCCCGCCTCCCGGGTCGTCCAGGCGTTCACCCATATCCAAGCTCCCCGCATCACCACCGCCGGCCGCCCCGCGGGCGCCCCCGACCGGCTGGCGCTTCCGACCTCCAGCAACTTCCCCGACGCCGTCGACCTCGTGACCCGGCTCTACGACCAGTTCGGCTTCGACACCGTCAACAACAGTCCATTGAGCGCCTCGTGGCGCACGGCCCCCGGTCAACCCGCCTGGACCGCGCTGGCGCACCAAACGCGCGACGAGCTCATCGCCAACCTGAGCCGAGCACAGCGCCTTGCTCCGACGTGACGCTGACCGACGGGCCCCCTCCGCAGCCGCGGCCGTCCGGCGCGGCCGCGGCGGGCATCCCCGCTCCGACCCTCCACGCGCGGCCCCGATCCGGAGCCACCCCACAGAAAGGCCCCTCACATGTCCGACAGTGATCTGCGCACGTTCTACCGGCGCTACCTCGAAGCGCTCAACGCCCACCAATTCGATGGCATGGACGCATTCATCAACGACCGGACCACGTTGAACGGGGAGCCCGCCACCCGCGACGACCTCCTGGCCGTGCAACGGCAGGACGTGGACGCGGTACCGGACCTGCACTGGGAGTTGCAGGAGCTGCTCTTCGACGGTGACCGTCTGGCTGCGCGCCTGGTCAACACCGGCACGCCCGTGAAGCCCTGGCTCGGCGTGGCTCCCACCGGCGCCTCGTTCGAGATCGTCGAGTACGCCATCTACCAGGTCCGCGACGGGCGGTTCGTGCACATGACCGCCCTGCACGACGCCGGTGAACTGCGCCGGCAGCTGACCGGCTGACCTGCACGTTCGCGCTTGCCCCACTTAGACATGTCCGCATACCGACAATAGCCCGCTCGGGCACTTCACTTGCGAGGATCTGCATGACCATCACACTGATCACCGGGGCCAACAAGGGCATCGGCTTCGAGACCGCCCGACAGCTGCTGGCGGTGGGCCACGTGGTCTACCTCGGCGCGCGGGACGTCGAGCGCGGACAGCAGGCCGCGGCGGCGTTGGGCGCGAGATTCGTGCAGCTCGACGTGACCGATGACGCCTCCGTGCACAGCGCGCTGGCGGCCATCGATGCGGCCGAGGGCCGGCTCGACGTCCTGGTGAACAACGCAGGCATCTTGGGGGACGGAACCCTCGACGGCCCCACCGCCCTGCGCGCCTTCGACACCAACGCGGTCGGCCTCGTGCGGGTCACGGAAGCGGCGCTGCCCCTGCTGCGCAAGTCCGCGAACCCCACCGTGGTGACCGTCTCCAGCAGCGCCGGATCCTTCTGGGCCGTGACCAACCCGGACCGTCCGGAGTACGCCTTGCCGCTGGCGTTGTACTCGGCGTCCAAGGCCGCCGCCACCATGCTCACCGTCCAGTACGCCAAGGCCCATCCGAGCATCAAGTTCAATGCCGTCGAACCCGGCACCACCGCGACGGACCTGACGGCGGCCTTCGGTGTCGGCAGGACGCCGGAGGAGAGCGCGAGGGTCGTCGTACGTCTCGCCACACTCGACGCGGACGGCCCGACCGGCACCTTCCAGGACGAAAACGGGGAGGTGCCCTGGTAGGCAGGCCAGCGCGGCTGGGAGGGCCCAGCCGCGCCCAGGCCGGCGGGTCACCGGCCACATCCATGCGGTGTCCCGTCCCCTGCGGGCAAGCGGCGCCGGACACATCCTCGACGTCGTGCACGCCGACCGCCTCGCCCCCGCGCATCCACGACAGGGCGCTCTTCGCCATGGACCTCATCGCCCGCCACCCACACGGACGAGCTGCTGTCCAGCATGCAGTGCATGGTGCGGACCCTCGCCGCCGCCGGCGAGGGTCCGGCGCCACCTCGGTTGTGACCAGGTGGGAGGTCCGGGAGTGCGGTGGGCACGCCACCACATGTGAACGGATCGGCCAGGCGCTCGCAGGTCTGCGGATTGCTTGCCCGATTGCGAAGCGCCTTTCCCCGTGAAGGCAGGTGACGACAGCAGGTGCTCCCAGATACGGGGCGAGCCGCATACAGCCCTTTCCCGGCCGGCCTGTGGCCCGACCTGCTCCGCGCCCCGGTGAGTTCACTCAGTTCAAGCGGCTCCGTATCGCCCGAAGCACGCCTCGGCCGCCCAGCGGCGGCCGGCCACCCGGTGCTGCCGGCCGGGCCACTGCCAGGAGGCGGACTTCGGCCCTCGCCCAGTTGTGGACGCGCGGGCCGTGCGCGCCGTTGCCGCACGAGCGGCGCTTCTGACGCCACCGCCCGGACGAGCGTCACATCTTGACGGTGCCTCACACCGCCCCGGCCTCAACGGCGCCCGCGCGCCCCGGGATTCGCCGGTGGATGTCCGCGAGCATGTTGCGCATCGCAAGATGGAAGAGCTCAGCCTCGTGGTCCCCGAGGAACGAGGTGTGTCCGAACACCTCGAGGACGACCATGCCGTGCATGCGCCCCCATGCCTCCATGAGCAGGGCGATCGCGGGCGGCGGGAGGACTCCCGGCCCGTCCGGGGGCAGCTGGTCCAGGTAGGCCCGGAACTGGGGCGAGAGCGGGGGCATGTCGGCCGCCGCGAGCTGCTCCAGGCTGAAGCCGCCGAAGAGCTCACGCTGGAAGATCGTACTCATCCGGCGGGCGGCCATGGTGGAGGCGCCGTCGGCCGGGGCCGCGTAGCCCCGCAGCGGTGTCCCGAACAGGAGCTTGAACCGCTCGGGGTGGGCGATGGCCCAGCCCCGGTAGCCCTCGGCCGCATCCAGCAGACGCGACACGAACGGCCGGTCCGCCACCGAGTCCGCCGCAGTGCCCCCAGCGCCCGCAGCCGAGTCGGCCGTCGAGTCGACGGCGGCCTGGACGGCGGCGAACAGGTCCTCGTACCCCTTGGTGACGAGCATCGTGACGAGGGCATGCCGGTTGGGGAAGTAGTGGTAGAGCGCCTGCACGGTCATGCCGAGGCTGCGCGCGACGGCCCGTAGGGACAGCCCCTCAGGACCGTGCTCGGTGATGTGCAGTTCGGCGGCGTCCAGGATCTCCCGCACCGCTGTGGCCCGCCGTCGCTCCCGCAGCGTGGGCGGAGCAGATGAGGCGGATCGAGCAGCCGGGGCGGAGGGAGCAGACGGGGCGGCGGTCTTCGGCAGTTCGGGTACGGGCATGCGCCCACCCTACGGTGCGCCTCTGACACCTGAACATAAACCGAGCACTGTCAGGTAAATCTCGCACTGCCAACTTTCCCATGGTCTCCCCTAGCGTCGTCGCATCCCCGCAGACACATTGACCTCAAAGGAGATTCCGCGTGTTCGAACGCATAGCCGAGCTGGCGATCCGCCGGGCCCGGCTGGTACTCATCGTCGCCGTCGTGGCGACAGCTCTCATGGGTGCCCTCGGTAGCGGCGCATTCACCAAGCTGCTGGGCGGCGGTTTCGATGACCCGGCGTCCCAGTCCACCCGTGCACGCGATCTCATCGACGAGAAATTCGGCGGCGAGACGAACCTCGTGCTGCTGGTCCGCGCCGGCGACGGCCGGGTCGACACCCCGTCTGCCGAGCAGAACGGCAAGGCACTGGTCGCGAGCCTGAAGAAGGAGAAGACGCTCGCGAACGTCGTCTCGTACTGGGACACGCGGAGCGCCCAACTCCTGTCCAAGGACGGCCGCGAGGCCATGGTCCTCGCCCACGTCAAGGGCGACCCGACCCAGCAGCAGAAGAACGCCACGAGCCTGCTCGACGATTACGACGGCACGTACAACAAAGCCCTCACGGTACGGGCCGGTGGGGTGGCCGCCGTCGGCAACGACATGTCGACGCAGGTGGTCGAGGATCTTGAACTGGCCGAGCTGATCGCGATCCCGCTGACCCTCATCCTGCTGCTGTTCGTTTTCGGCAGCGTGGTCGCCGCGCTGCTGCCGCTGGCCATCGCCGTCATCGCCATCCTGGGCTCGTTCGCCGAACTGTCCCTGCTCGCCGACGTCACCAGCGTCTCGAACACGGCGACCAACCTCACCACGGCTCTCGGCCTGGGACTGGGCATCGACTACGGCCTGTTGATGATCAGCCGGTTCAGGGAACAGCTCGCAACCGGCGCGAGCGTGGAGGACGCCGTCCGCCGGACGGTGCACACCGCCGGCCGCACCGTCGCGTTCTCCGCCTCCACCGTGGCCGCCGCACTCGCGGCGCTTCTCGTCTTCCCGCAGTATTTCCTGCGCTCGTTCGGCTTCGCCGGGGTCGGCGTCGTCGCCATCGCGGCCGTCAGCGCGCTGTTCGTCATGCCGCCGCTGCTCGTCGTCCTGGGGCACCGGGTCAACAAGGGGCAGATGCCCTGGGCGAAGACCGCGAACGTCACCACGCGCGTCTCCATATGGGCGCGGCTGGCGCGTACCGTCATGCGGCGGCCCGCGCTCACCGCGCTGCCCGTCCTCGCGGTCCTGCTGGTGGCGGCGAGCCCGCTGCTCGGCATCACCTTCGGCACCCCGGACGAACGCGTGCTGCCCAAGGACGCCGAGAGCCGCCAGGTCTCCGCGACGCTCCAGAAGAACTTCAACGGCAACGACAACGCCGCCCTCCAGATAGTCATTGGCCAGAACGTCGGCCAGAACGTGGACAAAGCCCCGTTGGACAAGTACGCCGATCAACTGTCCCAGCTCAAGGGCGTGGTACGGGTCGAGACCAGCACCGGAACCTACACCCACGGGCAGGAATCGGCGGCCGGTCCCGGCAGCGCCAACCTCAGCCGCCCCGACGGCCAACGGTTCAGCGTCGTCAGCTCCTTGACGCCGAAGTCCGACGCGGCGCAGAGCCTGGTCGGCGACGTACGGGCGCTCACCCCGCCCCCCGGCACCCACCCGCTGGTGGGCGGCATCGACGCCGAACTGGTCGACGCCAAGCACTCCATCAGCGGCCAAATCCCGCTCGCCATCGGCCTGGTCGTCCTGACCACGTTCGTCCTGCTCTTCCTGTTCACCGGCAGTATCGTGCAGCCGCTGCGCGCCCTGGCCCTGAACGCGATCACCCTGGTGGCGACGCTCGGCATCATGACCTGGATCTTCCAGGACGGCCATCTCTCCTCCCTGCTCGGCTTCACGGCGCAGCCGATGGAGATGTCGATGACCGTGCTGATGTTCTGCATCGTCTTCGGTCTGTCGATGGACTACGAGGTGTTCGTCACCAGCCGGATCAAGGAACTCCACGACCAGGGCGAGGACACCGAGTCCGCCGTCACCAACGGCCTCGGGCACACCGGGCGCATCGTCACCGCCGCCGCCTGCCTGCTCGCGGTGAGCTTCTTCGCCTTCGGTACGGCCAAGCTCAGTTTCATGCAGATGTTCGGTCTCGGCAGCGGACTGGCGATCCTGATCGACGCTGTCGCCATCCGTGGTGTGCTCGTTCCCGCCGCGATGCGCCTGCTCGGCGACTCGGCCTGGTACGCGCCCGGCTTCCTGCGCAGATTCCACGGCCGGTTCGGCCTCAGCGAAAGCGCGCCCGAGCCCGCTGCCGCGCCCGAACCCGCAGTCTCACGGGGTTGACCCCGGCCCACAGCGTCCGGCCCGGCGCGGAATCCGGCTGGGGCGACACCGTCCAGCGGGCCGCGAGCCTGCTGACGAGGCAGCGCCCCCGGCGGGTCTCGGCGTGCGGATGATCCAGGGCGCACAGCTCCGGCGGGGCGGGCGGCAGTTGCCGCCCGCCCCGCCGGTCCGTCAAGCGAGGACGACGCCGCAGGCGCTCATCAGCGCAGCTGAACGGGGGGCGCCCAAGCGGGGTTGCGGCCGGTGAAAGCGACCAGCCGGTCCAGAGGTGGTGCGCTTGCGTCGAGGGCGATTTCGGGGCCGAAGGGCATGCCGGGGCCACGGTATTCCGGCTGGATCACGCCTTCGAGCACGGTGAGGGCATGCTGGCAGGTTTGCGGGTCCGGGTTCCATCGCTGGCCGGTCGCACGGGCCAGGTCCCAGCCGTGGCCGAGCGTTTCGATCAACAGCAGGTCGATGACTACGGAGCCCGGATAGGCGCCGCCCAGCAGCGGAACGTTCACGGTAGCTGTCGCGAGGCCGCCGGCCAGGGCCGATCGGATCGTGGTGGTGAGGTGCGCGATCACGGCACTCGGGTGGTCGGGGCCGGTGAACGCGGACGGGTCGGGCCGGTCGCTGCCGGACGGGTCAGTCAAGGCAGTGTCGAAGTAGGTGAGCCAGCCCAGCAGGTGGCGGCGCAACGTGCTCACGTCGAAGTCGTCGCACGGTGTGGGGAGCTTGTCCTGCTCAGGAGTGATGCCGGGGAACTGGTGAGCCAGGTCCTTGAGTACCGGAAAGATCATGGAACCACTTTCTCTGATAGGTGACTATATCGAGTGTAGGCTACTGTCAACGATCAACGATCGGGCAGGGTCTACAGTCATAGGGGTGGTGACACAAGAGGCCGGGCGGCGGGCCGAGTACGCGGCAGCGACCCGTCAAGCGATCCTGCTGGCGGCGCGGGCACTGTTCGTCGAACGGGGCTATTTCGACACCCGGGTGCAGGACATCGCCCGCGCGGCGCGGGTAGCAGAGCCCACCGTCTACGCGGCGGTCGGAGGCAAGAGCGGTGTGCTACGCACACTCATCGAGGACGGGGTGCGTGCCGCTGAGGCCGGCGGCATCTACGAGCGGATCGCTGCGCAGACCGACCCCGGCGCGCTGCTTCGCATGCTCGTGGACGGCACTCGAAGCGAGTTCGAGCTCTGGTCGCCGATCATGCGTCAGGCGATCGCCGTCGCACCCCAGGACGCCGGAGTCCGGGAGACCGTCGGCGCGGCGCACGACAGCCTGCGCCGCGGATTGCGGGCCACTGCGGCCCGGCTCGCAGAACTGGGCGCACTGCGTGCCGAAGTCACCGTCGACGAGGCTGCGGATGTGCTCTGGTACTTCCTCGGCAACGCCTCCTACTTCACACTGACCGACGACTGCCACTGGCCGCTCGCCCGCTCCGCCGACTGGCTGCACCGATGCCTCACCGCCGCGCTGCTCGGCACGTAAGGAAGTGGCCGGCCAGAACCGCACGCCGTCGTGGGCGTGGAGGCCGCGCGATGTGCAGCCGCCGGGAACGGCCTGCGCCTCGGCCGTAGACTTCCTTCGATCATCGCCCAGGTCGGCGCGGTACGGGCCGAGGCCCGACAGCGGGGCGCGGAGCTGCGGGTCGAGAAACTGGACGTGACCGACCCCGGCGACCGGGAGAACGCCTGGACCTGGGACATCGAGGTCCTGGCGGGGCGACCGTCGACATCCCCGAGGAGTCGCCGGTGACGGCCTCGGTGGCGAACATCCTGCGGAAGTCGTGGGGCGTGTACTCCGGTGTGCCGCAAGGTTTCGATGACCGCCCAGGACCAGAAGGCGTCGTCCTCCACCAGGCTCTGGTTGATGCGGCGCCCGGTGCAGTCTGGACTTCACGGTTCCGACCGCCACCCCGAGCGTTGCCGCAGCCGCCTGCTGATCCAGGCCCGACCACACGCAGAGCTCGACGACATCGCGTTCGTGGCGCGGCAGCCGAGCCAACGCCCGGTGGATTTCCGACATGCGACGCTCGTCGTCGACCAGGCCGGCGACACGGTCCGCGTGGTCGCCCACCGGCTCGTCATGCGAGACGAGCCGGCGCAGCAACGCCTCGGCCCGCCTTAGCCGCCGCCTGGTGTTCGACAGCAGGCCGTCGGCGATGCCCAGCAGCCACGGCAAGGCCGAGTCGCGGTCCAGCACCGTCTCCGATCGCCGACGCCAGGCGTGCAAGAACACGGTCGACGTGAGGTCTTCAGCTTCGGACCAGTCGGCCGTGCGCCGGAACAGGTGGTTGTAGACGGTCTTCCCATGGCGGTCGAACATCCGACCGAACGCCTCCCGGTCGCCGTCGACGGCCCTCGCCCACAGCTCTCGGTCAGATATCCCTCCGGCCGGTACGGCGGGACCAGCATCGTTCAGTTCCATGCTCTGTACGTGTCCGGCAACCGGCCGGAGGTTCCCGCTGAGCTAGCTCCGCTTTGACGGACGGATCTGGCCCTGCGGTGAAGACACGTCTTCAGTCGATGTGTAATCACTCGAGTCCATTTGCGTGCTTCGTCCGCCCCCTGGAGGCGCTACTTCTTCACGCGGGCTGCCGATGACGGGGGCCTCGCGGGGGCGACGGCCCCACTGTGTCTGCGGCACTGGGCGCGACGGGTCAGACTCGGGGAATGCGCGGGCGAACCCGGTCCATGACGGCGGCAGCTGGGCGGCCCAGGGAACCAAGGCGGCGGCCCGCGGCGATGGCGCATGCCCGTTCACGTCTGCGTGGCCAGGGCCGCTTCCAGGGGTTCCAGGTCGCCGTACAGGGCTGAGTGGAGGGCAGCGGCAAGCTGACGGCTAGCCGTTGCCACCACCCCAGCCCACCAGACAGACGAATTTCACTGCAGAAACCCGCCATCGACCAGCACGAGTCCCCTCCCGTTGCCGCGTACGAGGGACTGGTATCAGACCTGCAAGTCGCGGCGCAGATGTTGCGGAGTCGCCATTGAGGCAGCGGAATGAGCGTTCCGCGGTCCTTCGTCACGCTGAACGGCCGCCCGAGCAGCGCCTTCCCTGCCGTCGCGCCCAGGGCCACCACCACAGCCGGCCGGATCAGGCGCAACTCAGCGTGGAGCCAGGGCCCGCAGGCGGTCAGCTCCCGCAGGTCCGGCGCTTTGTGGATACGGCGTTTGCCGCCTTCGGCGAGCGTGAACTTGAAGTGCTTCACGGCGTTGGTGACATACGTGGTCTCCCGGTCGATCCCGGCCTCCGCCAGGGCTTTGTCCAGCAGTTGGCCGGCCGGGCCGACGAAGGGCTCGCCCCTCTTGTCCTCCTGGTCTCCGGGCTGCTCCCCGACGAGGACAAGCCGCGCCGTGGCTGCGCCTTTGCCGAAGACGGTCTGGGTGGCGTTCTCGTGGAGGGGGCAGCCCCGGCACTCCGCCGCCGCACGCCGGAGTGCGGGGAGGCCGCCCCGCTTCGGCAGGTAAGGGGTGGCGTCGTACGCGTCGGGCCCCGGGTCATGGTCGGCGAGGGCATCGTCGGATCGGCTCATTTTCCCACCTGGTCACATTTTGCTAGGACCGCCGCTGCCGACGGAGCCGGTGGAGCTTGCGTCCCATCGGGAGACGTCCTGGTTCTCGCTGCCCCGGCCAGGGCCGCCTCGGCTCCCGTCGGCGTACCGTCATCCCCAGACGGACCGCCCGCATCAGCACGCCGCCGGGCGCCGCTCTTCCCGTATGTGTGGAAGCCTACGGCTGGACGTCTGCGTCGTGCTTCTCCTGCCGCCCGCTGCGCAGCAGCCAGGTGGCACCGCCGACGGCCAGGGCGACCGGCCATTCCAGGGCCCCGGCTACGGTCAGCGCTCCGAGTCCTCCGTAGAACACGAGATGTTGCGGGTGCTCCGCTGTCCGCGGTCTGTCCGGTGGCTCCCTCGGTCCACGCTGCGGTGGCCCGCAGGAACCACATGTGTTCGTACTGCCGTTCCCGCTTGGGGCTCGACCCACGAGGCATGATCGTCACTGCGCGAAGCCCCGACCATGCTCTGGATCGGCCGAGGAGACAATAATCAGCAGCGGCACCAGTGTGAGGAACCCCAGCGCCGCGAAGCCCAGCGAACGCTGCACCAACTCCAGATCGCTGCTCCGCCGCCATCCGCGTCCGACTGGTGAATGGCTGATCACGCGGCCCAGCCGTTCGAACAGAGAGGAACGGCCCGCGGCACCCGAGGTCTTCATCGGCATGCCTTTCGACTACCACGGTCGACACCGGCGCCCCGCGAGGGCGCGACGCACAGCTTCTGTGACCGTGCGCTTCACCTGGCGAGTGAGCGGTTGGGTCGGCGAGGCTGAGGATGTGAGTTGGCGGGGGATGCCGTGTCGATGTCCGGGCTCGCAGCCGCCCCCGTGGGGGTGCAGGGTGGAGACGTGGCAGCCCAGCAGCGCTTTGCCGGTCTGCGGCAGTCATGGCAGTCCAGCCATGCGCTGCTGGTGATCCCTGTTGTGCTCATCCTGGTGATCACTTTGGTGGATATCCACTCTCCCCCAGACGTCCATCTGGGACCGGCGCTGGTCATCGCGCCCGCGATCACTGCCTCGTTCGCCGGTCCCCGGCTGACCGGCTTCATCGGAGTTCTGGCCTTGGCGGCCCAAGTGATCATTGGCGTGCTTCACGGCGGGCTGGCCACAACGAACCACGTGGTGCAGTTGGTCACCATCGCGGTGCTCTCGGTTTTGGTTGTGTTCTTGAGTGCGGTGCGCGAGCGGCGCAGTCGGCAATTGGCCCAGGTGCGGTCGGTTGCGGAGGCCGCGCAGCATGTCCTGCTGTGGCCGCTGCCGGACCAGATCGGGCCGTTGCAGGTCGCCTGCCTGTATCTGGCGGCCGAGGACGAGGCCCAGATCGGCGGCGATCTGTACGCGGCCACCCGCACGGAGCACGGAACTCGCGTGATGATCGGTGACGTGCGAGGCAAGGGCCTGCCCGCCATCGGCGAGGCCGCCCTGCTGCTCGGCGCCTTCCGTGAGGCCGCCCACCAGCACACCACGCTGCCGACGCTGGCCGCTGGGCTGGAACAGAGCGTCGCCCGCTACCTGACCGACTTCGAACCAGAGGACGAGGCCGGGGAACGCTTCGCCACCACCTTGCTGCTGGAGATCCCCGACGAGGACCCCATCACCCGGCTGATCAGCTGCGGCCACCCTCCGCCCTTGCTGCTCAGGCCGGGCGAAGCGGTCACGGTTCTCGTGCACCCCGCGCCCCCGCTGGGGGTTGGCCGCACTGGATCGGAGGACTACACCCTCGATGTGTTCTCCTTCGAGCCCGGGGAGACCCTCCTGCTGTATACCGACGGCGTCATCGAAGCCCGCGACCCTGCTGGCATGTTCTACCCGTTCACGGATCGGGCAGCCCAGTGGACCGACGCCAGCCCCGAGACGCTTCTGCATCACATGCGGCGCGATCTTCTCGCCCACGTCGGCGGACGCCTCGACGACGACGCCGCCCTGATCGCGATCCGCCGCACGACCGCTCCGCATCCGAGCCGTCGCCGCGGGAGGATTCTCCGTGGCGGCGGGTTCCGCCACGGCTCCGCAACAAGCCAATGAGCAGGCGCGCTGACTGAATACGCAGCCTCGCCGACTCAAGCGCTAACTCGCCAGGTGATGCGCTCAGTCACACACTTCCCGAACGACTCAGGAGGAGGCCCTGATCCAGGAAGCCGATGTCCGTGAGTGGCCCAACCACAACGTCGTGGATCCTGGCGGCCACAAGATCGACGCCCGCGAAGCGATCTATATGGCCACCATCACTGACGACGAACCGGCCAGGGCCACGGCCCGGACCGGACTGCCCACGTTCACCGTCTAGCCTTCTTCCCCTCAACGACGCGATCCTCGGGCCGGACTACGTCAAGGTCCCTTACGCCAGGGCACTGGTTGAGAAGGCGCCCTCGGTCGGCATGGACGACCCGCCGAGGCAGAAGAAACGATCTTCCAGTGCTACGACATGACCTACCGACCAGGCGCAGGGGGCGAGAGGCAACTCGCGCGCCGCTGACCACCCGCCCCTTGAATCCCAAGGAGGTAATTGCGCCATATCGCCTGGGTTGGCGTGCGCCGGTCCTGCTCGCAGTGCAGCAGATACCCGCGGGGACGGTCGTACCCGAACATGGTCTCCACCGGATAGCCGCGCCCCGTCATGTCCTCCGCCTCACGCAGGCAGAACCACAGCATGTCGTAGACCTCTTGCGCTCAGGGGCCCGGCGTCTTCGTCGGTTTGCCCATCCAGGACGGATGGGAACCGATGGCCGTCGTCACGCGACGGTTCCATGACCGCGTCCTGGGACGACGGGCCTGTGGTGATAGCTCACGGTGACGGTTCGGGATGCGGGGGTTATCGGGTGCTGATTGGCTGATGGTCCGATCTTCCCGACTGTCCAAGGAGTGACCATGAGTGCCGCAGGCGAATCCGGCAACCGAGCCCAGCAGATGCGCGAGAAGGCCCAGAAGCTGACCGAAGCCGCGGAGCGCGCGACCGACCCACAAGAGCGTCAGAAGCTTCAGGAGCAGGCACGGGGCCTGCAGGAGCAGATCGAGCAGCAGGGCCAGCCTGGTGAGAGCAGGTCCAAGGGCACTGGCGGCAGGCGGAACCAGTAGCCCCCTGAGTGCGCTCGGCCGCTCAATGGCAGATGGCCTCCAACCCTGTCCGTGACTGGCTGGAGGCCATCTGCGACCGGTTTCTGCCGCATGGGCAAGAAGTTGAGCCAGGGCGGAACCTCCCGCACTTCCGTCCCGGTCGTGACAACGGAAGTTGTTGCACTCTCAGCCTCCCCCATGACTCATGCGTAACCCCGTTGACGTGCTGCAAACCTCAGGTGTCACGGCCTTCACGAGACGCCTCACTGGCCCCAGCTCGTCGGCGCAAATCACGGTCGCGTCGTCGGGCGGGTGGGTGGGTGTAGAGGCCGATGATCCTTGTCCTTTTGGGACGAAGTCCCGGTCCTTCGATCGCATCCAGGACCGGGCGCCGCGCCACCGCATTCCTTCGGCGAGCAGCTCGCGTCTGACCTGTGAGCGGCCCACCTCGATCCCTTCGGCCCGTGCTGCCGCGCCCAGGGAATCCAGGGTCCACTCGGATGGTCCGGACTCATCGAAGGCCCACAGTTCCCCGACGGGCTCCCACCGCAGTCGCCCCGGCGGCACGGTCTTGACCAGGGAGATGATCCGGGATCGTTCCTCTTCGGTGATCCGCCGCCCCTTGCGGCCCTGCCCGCCCAGATCCTCCAGCCCTTGCAGGCCCAAGCGGTTGAAGCGGTGCAGCCAGCAGCGAACCGTTTTCTGGCTGCAGTCCGGCTCCACAGCGATTGCCGACACCCGCAGCCCCGACCAGCTCAGCTCGGTCAGGGCGGATGGCCCGGATGCGGTCGTCCTCCCACCCTTCCTCCACAAGGAGGTGAAACAGCACCTCGCCTGGTTCGCTGAGAAGGGGCACGAAGACCCTCAACCATCCGGTGGTCGGCGAGCTGATCCTGGACCGCCGACCAGAACCTGCCGGCAACGCCCTCCGTCAGCTGAGGAGGGCGGACAGGCCGGCGCGGCCCAGCGGGTCAGCGGTTCTGCTCCGGCTTCCGTGCGGTGTCGCCCGCCGGGACGGCGCGGAGCATGGCCCTGTAGAGGTCATCGTGCTCGGGCGAGGCGGGAAGGGGGGCCCGGGCCGGGGCCTCGAAGGACTGGATCATCAGGGCGACGACGCGTCGCCAGGCGTCGGGAGCCGCGTCGCCGCAGGCGTTGACGACGCCGAGGTTGGCCATGTGCAGCAGTACCAGGTCCGAGGGGTCGAAGTCCTCGCGCAGTCGGCCCGTGGACTTGGCGCGGCCGATGAGCTGCACCATGCCCTCGTACGCCTCGTTCCGGCGCTTCTCCATGGCCTTGGCGGTGGGGAAGGTCATGGTCAGGACGTCGGCGAAGCCGTTGTCGGCGGCCTGCATCGCGCAGGCGGCTTCGATGTAGCCGGTGAATCCGTGCCAGGGGTCGGGGTCTTCGAGGGCGGTGGCGACCGCGTCGGCGTAGGCGTCCATGCGGTCGGAGAAGACGGCTGCGACCAGCGCCTCCTTCGTGGGGAAGTGCCGGAAGACGGTGGCGATTCCGACGCCTGTCTGGCGGGCCACGGAGGCCATGGAGGCGCCCAGGCCGTCGCGTGCGAACACGGTGCGCGCGGCAGCGAGGATCCGCCCCCGGTTGCGCTCGACGTCACTGCGCACAGGCGGGGCTGCGGGGGCGTCGGAGTGCTGGTCGCCGGGGTTCATGGGGGCAGTCTAGCAATCGGAAAGCCCTATCCATTTCTTGTGCTACGGTGGTTGCAGTGAACCGGAAAGGGCTATCCGGATCTCGAAACGGATAGCCATTTCCATATCTCCCCGTCTCCTCAGCGCCGCTCGTGTCTCCTCGACGGCGTTCCATGAAAGGATCACTGTGACCAGCATCGCCATTGTCGGAGCCGGCCCCCAGCTGGGTCTGGCCATCGCCCGTACCTTCGGCTCCCAGGGCTACGACGTCGCCCTGATCTCCCGCAACCGCACCAAGCTCGACGATCTCGTGGGCACACTCACCGCCGAGGGCATGACCGCCGCTGCGTTCCCCGCGGACGTACTCGATCGCGACGCCCTCACCCAGGCGCTCAAGGACGCCGCCGCACAATTCGGTGGGATCGACGTCCTGGAGTACTCCCCAGTGGGCACGTTCGGCATCACCACGCTGACTGCTCCGGCCGGAACCGAACCGTCCCATGTCGAGTTTGAGATGAACTTCCAGCTGTACGGGGCCATCGCTGCCACCAAGGCAGTGCTGCCGGCGATGCGCGAGGCCGGCGCGGGCACCCTGCTCTACACCACCGGCGCCGGCTCGATCTGGCCTGACCCGCGGGTCGCCAACGTCAACGCCGCCGCGGCGGCGCTGCGCAACTGGGCGATGAACCTGCACAAGGAGCTGGTCGGCACCGGCATCCAGGCAGCCCACGTCGGCATCGACTCGTCGATCGGCGTCTCCGTCCTCCCTGGCGTGGAGGCGGCCCGGCCCGAGCAGATCTCACCGATGTACTGGGAGCTGCACACCACCAAGCGCGAGGAGGACGAGCTCGTCTTCAAGCTCGATGCCGAGGGCTTCCCCCGCGGCTGACACCACACCAGCTCCCTCGTCGAACCCTAATCGCGCCGCGGCCCGCCACGCCGCGTCGCGATCCCAGAAGAGGGCTTCCGCTCTGAAGCACGCGTGCCTGTGGATCGTGCAGAGCCTGCTGGCCGTGGCCTTCGCGGCCTCCGGCGTCCTCAAGACCACCAAGTCCCGTGAGCAGCTCAGCCCACAGCTGCCATGGGTGAGCGATGTCTCGGCTGCGGCGGTGCGCCTGATCGGCCTGGCCGAGTTCACCGCAGCCCTCGGGCTGATCCTCCCGGCCGCCCTCAACATCGCCACCGTACTCACGCCCCTGGCTGCCACGGGGCTTACGGCCATCATGATCCTGGCCATGGGCATCCATGATGCCTGCCGCAAGGAGCCCTCGAGCATCGCGTTCAACGCGATCCTGCTCATCCCCGCCGCCATCGTCATGTGGGGCTGCTTCGGACCCCACGCCTTCTGACCGGCCCATCACGGGCCGCTGGTGGCCAACAGCCCCATGGATGCCGGCTCTATACCCGCCTCCGGCTCTTCCCCCCTCGCAAGGGAGCAGACATGACCACAGCCACCGACCTGCCAGACATTGACTCGATGTCGTTCGACCCCCACTCGGCCCGTCTCGTCGAGGCGTTCAGAGGCGCTCTGGTCCGCATGCGCGACGGAGAGGACCTGACGGTCGAGGACCTCGACACGGCAGCCGATCTACTGCGGATGGTGCAGGCGGCCAAAGGTGACTCTCTGGCGGCTGGAGTCATGCCGCTGCTCAGGGAGGTCTTCCAGGGAGGTCGGGACGGCGGCCCCGCCTCGGAGAGCCAAGGATCCCTCTCACGTCCAGCCGGGCAACCTGCCGATCCGTCCTGACGAAACCGGAACCCAGGTGGTGGTGACGGTACGCCAGCAAAGACCCCCACCCCTCTTTGAAAGGATGACTGTGACCAGCATCGCCATTGTCGGAGCCGGCCCCCAGTTGGGTCTGGCCATCGCCCGTACCTTCGGCTCTCAGGGTTTCGACGTCGCCCTGATCTCCCGCAACCGCGACAAGCTCGACGCCCTCGTCGGCACCCTCACCACCGAGGGCATCACCGCCGCCGCCTTCCCTGCGGACGTACTGGACCGCGACGCCCTCACCCAGGCGCTCAAGGACGCCGCCGCACAGTTCGGTGGGATCGACGTCCTGGAATACTCCCCGCTGGCCGAGCTCGACACCAGCGCGATGACCACCCCGGCCGAGGCCGATCTCGTGCACGTGCAGCACGAGATCGAGTTTCACCTCTACGGCGCCATGGCCGCCACCAAGGCGGTGCTGCCCGCGATGCGCGAGGCCGGCACCGGCACGCTGCTGTTCACCACTGGCGCGGGCTCCATGAACCCCCAACCACCGACCGCCAACATCGACACAGCCACGGCCGCACTGCGCAACTGGGCGATCAACCTGCACAAGGAGCTTGCCGACACCGGCATCCAGGCCGCCCACATCGGCCTCGACGTGACGATCGGCGCCTCCACCTTCTACGGTCAGCCGCAGGCCGCGGCCGACCGACTCGCTCCTATCTACTGGCACTTGCACACCACCAACCGGGACCAGGCCGAGCGAATATTCAGAGGCTGACCCACGACTGATCGTCCTGCCAGCGCACAACGTCCCAAGCCGTACCAGCATCTGGCCGCCGAGGAGGCGCCTATGACCTACGCATGCGACCACGAGATCACACCGTGGCTTCCGCCCCTCCCCAGCGGGCCATGTTCCGACGTCCGAGCACCGCGCACGACGCCTGCGGAGCAGTTCGTATGTCGAACCTCCTTGCCACACGAACGAGATGGGCCCGCTGTCTCGGTGAGGGTGACCGGGACACCGCCCATGAATCCCTCCATGCCGCACCCGCACCCGCCGAGTACCTGCACGGAGGACCCAACTCCGAGTCGGCGCTCGACCCACGCATCCTCGCCGACATGACCGCGGCACTGCGCCACGGCCGCGGCGTATGAATCGGCCGACGCACCGGGCCGGCGACAGCGCAGCCCGTCACGATGCGGAGACCCGTACACAGGTCGACGAGGGCATCACACGCGTCTTCCAACTCCTCGGAAAGCGCTGGACCGGCCCCATCGTGTCCGTGCTGATCACGGGACCGACGTACTTCGCCGACCTGCGCCGGGCGATCCCCGGAATCAGCGAGCGCATGCTCTCCAACCGCCTGACCGAGCTTGCCGCCACGGAACTTGTCGTGCGCGAGGTGGACAACGGGCCGCCACTGCGGGTGTCCTACCAACTAACGGAAGCGGGCGCGGCATTGGAGCCTGCGCTCAAAGAGCTCGCACAGTGGGCGAAGACCCATCTGCCGGAGCCGAGTCGGCCGATCGGCTGCTGAAGCCGTACGTCCAGGGCGGCGGAAAGCCGTCGCGCCCTACTCGGCGGTCAGCGTGCGGCTGCCAGGACGCCTCGTCCCACTAGTCTCCTGAGTCAGGAATCCTGTTCAGATAGCTGGCGACGTTCGAGGATCTCGTCTGCGGTCTTCGTCCAGACGTAGGGCTTAGGGCTTCGGGTCGGTGTTCCATGCGGCGATCCAGTTGCGGATGTCCTTCTCCAGGGCTTGCACGGACCGGTGAACGCCTCGCCGTATCTGTTTGTTGGTCAGTTCGGCGAACCATCGCTCGACGAGGTTCAGCCAGGAACTTCTTGAACTCCTCGGCCCGATGCCTGCGGTGCAGAGAGCCGAAAGGTCACCCAGACCGGCGATCCGGTACTGCACGAACCTGGCCCGCCCACGGCCCACCGCATGCGGCGTGGAACCGAGTTGAGCCGCCACGTCCTTGTTCGAGGCGCCTTCCGCCCAGGCCAGGTGATCCGACACCGCAAGGCCCACGCCTGCGGCGTGGAACGACCCCGCACCCACCCCTCAAGTGCGGCCCGCTTGGTGTGCACCGGTGGCCGTCCAGGCTTCCTTCCGACCGGGAGCAGCGGCTCCAGCTTCGCCCACTGCGCGCGCCTCTGACGCACCCCCTCCGGACCAGCACCGACCGCGGCTGTTCCTGGACGGTCACCGCCACCGGGCCGACGGCATCGCCACAGCCCAAGCCTGGCGGCCCGCCGCCGGCACCGGGCACCTCCGAGCCGGTACCCGCCGACCCGCACCACGAAGAGCAGGTGGACGGGTCAGCCTTCTCACCGGGGGCAGGGCCAGTCAGCGGTCGAGGTCGATCGTGAAGCGCCTCGTGCCCGGAGCGATCGTGTCGGCGTGGACCGAGCCGCGAGCCCGGTCGAATTCTCCGGTGCCGCCGGTGATCCCGTTGTCGAACGAAGGGGGAGGGCCCGGGTTGAGAATGCCGAAGACCATTCCCTGCACGGAGAGCTGGCCGCCCGGGAGGTTGTAGGTCACGACGCACTCCTCCGCTCCGCTGTTGTCGACCCGGGTGGTGGTGCAGGTACCGTCGGTGTCGCCGACCTGGTTGCCGTACTGGTCGAAGAGGATCGAGCGGAAGACGGTCCGATCGCCCTGGGCGGGGGCGCCGCCGGGGTTGACGGGGAAGCGCGTCTGCTGCGCGAGCCGGCCGATGAGTGTGATGACCCGGTCTCCGCTCTTGGCGTGGGCGGAATCGGTGTCCGTCGCGGCGGCGGCCGCGACAGGGGCGCAGGCGAGAAGGGTAACCAGCGCAGTGGCCGTGCCGAGACAGGCTGCTCTCATGGGGCGCATCGTGTGGCTCCTGAGGTTGATGCTCATGAATGGTCAGGTCACGCATTCATAACCTCGGCTCTGCCGCCGCCCGGAACGTCCCGGCGCGACCCACCGGCAGATCCGACCAATCGGACCAACCCGGAACGAGAGACGGCCCGCCGACCGGACGAGTCGTGCGGGCGGGTTGACGCTGGTGCAGCACATTGGTTCCTGGATCTTGCCCGCTCCCCGACGACCCGGCTCCAGCCACCCTCACACCGGCTCCACTGGTCCTGCTGGCGCCGACGCCACCAAGCCATTGCCCGCCACCGCCACTACCAACGCCGCACGCGCCCCGATCGGGTGAGGCACGAACTGCCACCGCCCTGACAGTGCGTCAGTCAACTACACTCCAAACAAGGCCTCTGACCAGCGGCAATGGAGAACCTTGACTGGAATACGAGTACTGCAGCGGCACTTATCGCGGGGCTGACGCTGGGTTCGAGAAAGGGCTGAGATCACTAGGACAATGTGGCGCGCTCGGATTCGGCCAGCAATATGCAGAACTCGTTGCCCTCGGGGTCGGCGAGAACAACCCAGCCCCAGCCGTCGGGTTTGCGGCGATCGGCGACCAGGGAGGCGCCCAGGCTCAGCAGCCGCTCAACCTCTGCGTCCCGCGAGGTGTCGGGGCGCAGGCACAGATGGAGCCTGTTCTTGGCCGACTTCGGCTCCGGAACCTCGTTGAAGTGCAAGGCCGGGCCGCCGGGCAGCATGATCTCGGTCTCGTCGTCACCCGGTTCGTCCTCGGGATCCAGCGGTTGTCCGGTCACATCGCTCCAGAACCGCGCCAGTTGGTAGGCGTTCGCACAGTCGATCGCTATGTTCGTCACCGTTGAGCCCATGCGCGCGATCATGTCCGAGCGGCGCTCCGCCCGCCACCGGAATATGGCCCCGCCCACGGCCTGCTACTGCATTGGAACTTACGAGGCCGGTGGCCCCGGCGGCGGTAATGGCTGAGACGGGCGCGGTGTTGATGGCGTACTTGGGCCCGCGCGATGTTGGGGCGGGCCCTCGCCGCGAGCTACCGTTTCGCTGGGTGACGGCGTCCTGGCAGTGCCGTCCACGATGAGCACGGTGTCCTTGGCGAACCGTTGGCGGGGCTGAAGCGCGAGCGTCGGGCCGAGATGGTCGATGATGCGATCCGGGTGACCAGTGACGCCGGTTCGGCTTCGGCACCCCGGGGGTGACCGACCGAGGACACCGCGGCCGCCACCGACCGGTGGCCCGCGTGCGGTCGCGAGGTCTAGAGTGAGGACAAAGTGGTTGAATAGCGAACGGAGTTTCCCATGAGCGCACTGGAGCCCCTGGACCTCGCGGCGATCGAGGCGGAGCGCACGCGCATCCGCGACACGCATCTGGCCTCCGACCGGCCGGCGAGTTCCGCACGCGGAGTGCACCACGTGGCGCTGCTCTCCGCCGACGTCGAGCGGACCGTCCGCTTCTACCAGGGCATCCTGGAGTTCCCGCTCACCGAGGTGATCGAGAACCGCGACTACAAGGGTTCCACCCACTTCTTCTTCGACGTCGGCAACGGCAACCTGCTGGCCTTCTTCGACTTCCCCGGCCTCGACCTCGGCCCCTACGCCGAGGTGCTCGGTGGACTGCACCACCTGGCCATCTCCGTCGACCCCACCACCTGGCAGCGGCTGCGCGAACGGCTCGACGCCGCCGGGGTCGACTACGAGGAGGAGAGCGGCACTTCGCTCTACTTCCGCGACCCCGACGGCGCCCGCGTCGAACTCCTCGCCGAGCCCTTGGGCGAGATGTACGGCCACTCCGTGCGCTGACGTCCGCTGAAGGCGCGGGGCGGAGGGCACGGGGCGGAGGGCACGGGGCTGAAGGTACGGGCCGACAGGTCAGCCCAGCGCGCTCATCCAGTTCGCCGGCACCCGCCCCGCGGGACCCGGTGTCGGCTGGTCCTCGGGGTGGCTCAGCGGGGGAGCGAGGTCCGGGCCGGTCTCGTACAGCTCGGACGTGTCGAAGTTCCAGAACCAGGCCTCGCCGGGTTCGAAGCTGCGGATGATGGGATGGCCGGTGCTCTTCGCGTGCGCCGTGGCGTGCTTGGCGGGCGAGTCGTCGCAACAGCCGATGTGGCCGCACTGCGCACAGCGGCGCAGATGGAACCACCAGCCGCCGGCGGCGTCGCAGTCCCCGCACCCCGGACCGCTCGGCGGGACACTCGGATCGATTCCGGCGGGCAGGCTCATGAAGACTCCTCGGGTGTTTCGGTGTCCGCGACGGTCAGGGGAAGGCGTACCTGGAAGCGGGTGTCGCCCGGGACGGACTGCACGTGAATACTCCCGTGGTGCTTGTTGACGACAATCCGAAACGAGATGTCCAGACCGAGCCCCGTCCCCTCACCGACCGGCTTGGTGGTGAAGAACGGGTCGAAGATGCGGTCGCGGATCTCGGGCGGTACCCCGGGACCGCTGTCGCGGAACTCGACGAGCAGCTGGTCGTGGTCGAGTGCGGTGCGCACGGTCAGGGTCCCCTCGCCGTCCATCGCCGAGACGGCGTTGTCGATGAGGTTCGTCCATACCTGGTTCAACTCGCCCGGATACGCGGGGATCTTCGGCAGCGTACGGTCGAAGTCCTTGACGACCTTGACGCCGGAGCCGATCTTCCCGGAGAGCATCATCAGCGTGCTGTCCAGGAGGTCGTGGACGTCGACGACCTGATAGGGCGCGCGGTCGAGCTGCGAGTACTGCTTGGCCGCGTCCACGAGGTGCGTGATACGGGTCGTGGAGTCCTCGATCTCGTTCATGAGGAGCTCGGTCTCCACGGTGTAGTTCAGCCAGTGGACCGCTCCCTGGAGCGTCTCCTCGTCCACGGCCGCCGCGACCTGGTCCAGCCAGTCCGTGTCGAGCCCCGCCTGTACGAACGTCGGCGCGAGCTGCCAGCCACCCGCGATGTCGTGGTCGTCCAGCCAGTCGGCGAGCGCGTCCTCCCGGTCGGAGGCCTCCAGCGGGCTCAGCGGCGTGGCCTTGGCGACCCGCTCGGCGGTGCGCTCCTGGATCTCGACCAGGATTTCCAGAGTGTGGCGCTTGTAGGGGCCCGCGGCGATTACGCCGAGCTTCTGCCGCATCTTCGCGACCCGCTCCCGCAGCGCCGAGGTGGCCCGGACCGCCGCCGCGGCCGGATTGTTGAGCTCGTGCGTCAGCCCGGCCGACAGCGAACCGAGCGCCAGCAGTCGTTCGCGCTGCCCGATGGTCCGCTGGGCGTTCTGGGTGCCGTAGAAGAGCCCTTCCAGCAGGTGTACGGCCATGGGGAACCAGTCCCGCATGATCGAGGAGAAGGTCTCGGCGGGCAGGATGAAGAACCGGGAGGGCACGGTGACACGGAGGGAGCCCCGGTAGTTCGCCTGGTCCGGCCCGCTCACATAGGCCTGGGTGGCCCCCGCGTACACCCCGCGCTGGGAGCTGCGGGTGGTCTCCACGTCGTCGCCCCCGACCCGGCGCGACATCACCAGGGTGCCTTCGAGGAGCACGAAGAAGCAGGTGGCCGGATCGCCCTCAAGGTAGACGGGACCCGGGTCGAACTCCTCCACCCGGCCTTCCCGGCACAGCCGGCCCAGCTGGTCCGCGTCCAGCTTCTCGAACAGGAACAGCGTGCTCAGTTCCCCCATGTCGCACGGCATCGGCCGCCCGCTCATGACTGCTCCAGATAACGGTGGACGAGCATGACGGCCATGGCTCCCTCTCCGACCGCGGAAGCGACCCGCTTCGCGGACTCGGCACGCGCGTCCCCGGCCACGAACACGCCGGGAATATTGGTCTCCAGGTGGTACGGCGGCCGGTCCAGTTCCCAGCCCTTGGGCGGCTGCCCGTCGATGGTCATGTCGGGACCCGCCGGGATGAATCCGCGCCCGTCCCGCAGCACCGTCCCCTCCAGCCAGTCGGTGAGCGGGGCCGCGCCGATGAACACGAACATCCACTGCGCGTCGACGAGTTCGGTGTGCCCGCTCGTCACGTCCCGCAGGGTGAGCTGCTCCAGATGGTCCGTGCCGTGCGCCGCGTCGACGACCGTGCAGGTGCGCACCGTGATGTTGGGCGCCTCCTCGATCTGCTGGATCAGATAGTGCGACATCGAGGCGGACAACGACGTTCCCCGTACGAGGAGGGTGACCGACTTCGCGCCGCGCGACAGGTACATGGCGGCCTGACCGGCCGAGTTCGCCCCGCCCACGATGTACACGTCGTGGCCCTGGCAGGCGGCCGCCTCGGTCAGCGCCGAACCGTAGAAGACGCCGCATCCGGTGAGGTCGGCCAGGCCGGGCGCCTGCAACTGCCGGTACGAGACACCGGTCGCCAGGATCACCGCGTGCGCGGAGATCGCCGAGCCGTCCGAGAACCGGATGGTGCGGGACGCTCCGGTGACCTCGAGGCCGGTCACCTCGCGCGCGGTGAGGATCTCGGCGCCGAACTTCGCCGCCTGCCGCCGCGCCCGGTCGGTGAGCTGGCCCCCGGACACCCCGTCCGGGAAGCCGAGGTAGTTCTCGATACGTGAGCTCTGCCCGGCCTGCCCACCGGTCGCCGACCGCTCCACGAGCACGGTCCGCAGCCCCTCGGACGCCCCGTACACGGCCGCTCCGAGGCCGGCCGGACCACCGCCGATGACGACGAGGTCGTAGAACTCCGACGTCGGCGTCGTGGCCAGCCCGACCCGCGCCGCGAGATCCGGGTCGGCGGGCTCGATCAGTGGCGTACCGTCCGGTGTGATCACCAGCGGCAGCCGCTCCCCGTCCTGACCGGCCGCGGACAGCAGCCGCTGCCCCTCCGGCGTGTCGGACGAGTACCAGCGGTACGGCACCTGGTTGCGGGCCAGGAACTCCCGTACGTCCGAGGAGCGCGCCGACCACCGGTGTCCGACCACCTTGCAGGTCGGGACGGGCCGGTAGTCGCTGGTACGCCAGGCGTCCAGGAGATCGTCGAGGACCGGGTAGAGCTTCTCCTCCGGCGGATCCCACGGCTTGAGCAGGTAGTGGTCCAGATCGATCACGTTGATCGCGTCGATCGCCGCGTTCGTGTCCGCGTACGCGGTCAGCAGCACCCTGCGTGCGCCGGGGTACACGTCGAGCGCCTGTTCCAGGAACTCGATGCCGTTCATCTGCGGCATCCGGTAGTCGGCGAGGATCACCGCCACCTGGTCGCCCCGCAGCTTCAGCTCCTTGAGCGCGTCCAGCGCGGCATCCCCGGACTCCGCGCGCACGATCCGGTGCGACTCGCCGTAGCGGCGCCTGAGGTCGCGCGCCACGGCGCGCGACACCCCGGGATCGTCATCCACGGTCAGAATGACGGTCCGCGCTGTAGCGGCGGCCTGTGCCATACGTCTCCCACCCCGAGCAGGACAGTGTCGTCCTCAATCGTATGTACGAACGGCCGCCTTCGCTCTGGAACCGCTTCACGCGGGCTCTGTGGGGGCCTCGGCCTGTGACAGCAGGGACTCCCGCATCTTGGGGAGGATGTTGGTGACGTAGTCCTCCACGGCGGTGTCCAGGCCGATGTCGTGCTGCGCCTGCTCGGACAGGTACCAGCGGTGTTCGAGGAGCTCGTGGTAGATCTCGGCCGGGTCCATGGAGCCGCGCAGGTCCAGCGGCACCGCCCGGACGGTCGGCCGGAACACGTCCCGCACCCAGCGGTGGGCGAGGACTTCCGGGCGGGCGGTCAGGGGGTCACCGGGCGTGTAGTCGTCCTGGGTGGCCATCCAGCTCTCCAGGTCGTTCAGGAGCCGCCGCGCCTGGTTCTCCTCGGCGTCGAGCCCGGTCAGCCGCAGCAGCTGGCGCTGGTGGTGGCCCGCGTCGACGACCTTGGGCACGAAGGTCACCGTGTCCCCGTTCGAGGAATGCGCGATCTGCATCTCGGCGACGTCGAAACCGAGGTCGTTCAGGCGGCGGATCCGCCGGTCGATGTAGTGGTGCTTGCCCGCCGGGTAGACGGACGTGCGGGTCAGCTCGTCCCACAGGCTCTGGTAGCGCGCGCAGATCTCCATGCCGAACTCGATCGGGTCGACGGAGGGGTGCAGGGCCCCCGCCGCCTCCAGGTCCAGCAGCTCCCCACTGATGTTGACGCGGGCGAGATCGAGGTCGTACTCCCGTTGCCCGCTGCTCAGTTGCGGGTGCAGCTCCCCGGTCTCGGCGTCCACGAGATAGGCCGCGTACGCTCCGGCGTCGCGCCGGAACAGCGTGTTCGACAGCGAGCAGTCACCCCACGCGAACCCCGCCAGATGCAGCCGCACCAGCAGCACCGCCAGCGCGTCCATCAGGCGGTGCATGGTGGCGGGCCGCATGGTCGTCTCGAACATCGACCGGTACGGCATCGAGCCGCCCAGGTGCCGGGTGATGAGGACGGGCTCCAGGGGGCCGGCCTCGCCGTCGGTGCGCCCGGTGACCACGGCGAGCGGGTCCACGGCGGGAATGGAGAGCCGGTCCAGGCTGCGCAACAGTTCGTACTCGCGCAGGGCGGGCCGCTCGGCCAGCTCCTTGACGGCCACGACCTCGGTCCCGGCGCGCGCGTAGCGCACCACGTGCCGCGAGATGCCGCGGGGGAGCGGGACCAGGTAGTGCTCCGGCCACTCTTCCAGGGGCAGTTGCCAGGGCAGTTCGAGCAGGAGCGCGGGGTGCTCCGGGTTGGTGGCGCTGATCTGCAAAGCCATCGACGGGCTGCCCTCACCTCGGGGTCGAACGTGTACCTGGCCCCAGCATCTACGAATGATCCCCGAGGCGGAAGACGCGGCGGGCGTTGCCCGACAGGAACAACTCGGTGGTCTCTGCGTCGAGGCGCAGGTCAGGAAGGTGTTCCAGGGCCTGACTCGGCGTGATCATGGGGTAGTTGGAGCCGAAGAGGACCTTGCGCCGTCCTCGGCCGCGCAGATAGTCGACCAGTTCGGTCGGGTAGCGGCGGGCGGTGTAGGCGCTGGTGTCGATGTGGACGTTGGCGTGTTTGTCGGCCACCGAGATCATCTCCGTGGTCCACGGGTAGCCGATGTGCCCGCAGACGATGGTCAGTTCGGGGAAGTCCAGCGCGACCTGGTCGATGTACGGGATCGGCCGGCCCGTCTCGGAGGGGCGTAGCGGCCCGGTGTGTCCGACCTGGGTGCAGAACGGGATGCCGAGCTCGACGCATGCGGTGTACAGCGGGTAGTAGAGCCGGTCGGTGGGCGGCAGCTGCCACAGCCACGGCACGATCCTGAGGGCCACGAAGCCCAGCTCCTGGACGGCCCGCCGCAGCTCCCGCACGGCCGCGACGGGCTGGGTCAGGTCCACGCCCGCGACCCCGCGCAGCCGCCCTTCGGACCGGGCGACGAACTCGGCGACCTCGTCGTTGCCGATGAGAGGCCCCTGCGGCCCGTACCAGGCCGCGGACAGCCCGATCTCCACGTCGGCAGCCGCGAGCGCCGCCACCGTGACCTTCACCGGAAGCGGCTCCTCCAGCAGCCCCATGCCGGTCCAGCGGCGCAGCGACTCGAACATCTCGTGGTTGGAGTGGCGCAGTGTGGGGTGCTGCATCCACGCGTCGACGACCGGCATGATCCCCTGCCCTCCCCGGGCTCGTTGCCAAGCGATTGCTCATCGCGACCCTAGAGGGGTCCGCGCGCGGAGTCAGCGCTTCACGGGAACCATGGGTGAGGACCGAGGACCGAGAGGACTCCGCCATGCCGACACGGGCACAGACGCAGGAACCGCACACCGATCTGGACGCGCGCTACAGCTCCCCCGGGGCCACCGCCACTCCCTGGGCCGAGGCCGTCTCCCGCCTGGAGGAGGCCGAGATCTTCTGGCTGTCGACGGTACGTCCGGACGGCCGACCCCACGTGACCCCACTGATGTCGGTGTGGCTGAACGGGGCGCTCCACTTCGCCACCGGCGCGCGGGAGCGCAAGGGGCTGAACCTCGCCGCCAACCCGCACGTCGTTCTCACCACCGGCACCAACGCCTACGGCGAGGGTCTCGACCTGGTGGTCGAGGGCGACGCGGTCCGGATCAGCGACGAGAAGCGGCTGGCCGAGCTGGCGGCGGCGTGGGAGGCGAAGTACGGCCCGGAGTGGCACTTCGAGGTGCGCAGCGGGGCCTTCGACTCCGCCACGGCGGCTGCGGCGCCGCCGTCGACGGAGGAAGCCGGGGACGCGGGCCTCGCCCTGGTCTTCGAGGTGGCGCCCCACACCGTCTTCGGGTTCGGCAGGGGCAGGAGTTTCAGCCAGACCTGTTATCGCTTCACCCGCTGACCATGGCATCGACGAGAGCCGTCAGCGCGGAGGTGAGTCGTGGGAACCCGGGGCCTGTGGGGCCTCCCGGTTCGGTCATGTACGTGTCCCGCCGGATCTCCACCATCAGGGCGGTGACCCGCGGCTCCCTCTCGTAGAAGCGCAGCGGGACGTACGCACCGGAGAACGGGCTGTCGATCCCGACACCGCTCAGGCCCGCGAACGCCTTCTCCGCGAGGGCGACCAGCTCGGGCGGCGTGTGAAAGGAGTCGGTTCCCAGACAGACCTGCGGTCGCGGACCGTCGCCGTGCAGCTCGTACGGCAGCCGGGCCGTCGGATACGAGTGGACGTCGACGATCACCGCCCGCCCGGCGACGGCGAGCCGGTCGGCCACCGCGGCGGTCATGGCCGCCGCGTACGGGTGGAAGTAGCGCTCGATCAGTGGCCGTGGGTCGACGTCGGCGGCCCGCAGCGGTGTGCGCCGGGTCGTCCTTGTGTAGACCGCGCCCATTCCGACGGACAGCATCTCCTCCCGTTCGTCGGGAAAGCGCTCGGGATCGACCACCAGCCGGGACAGCCGGTTCACGAACCGCCATGGGGTGACCTCGGCCGCCCGCGCCGCGGCCGCGGCCAGCTCCGCGGTGTGCGCGTCCGTGATGTGGTCCAACTCCCGCTCCAGCGCGGTGTCGTCGAGCGCGATGCCGGCGCGCACCGGCGCCGGAATGCACCGAGAGGAGTGCGGGACGTGCAGGATGACGGGAGAGTCGGGGGCACCGGGCAGGAGCTCGAAGGACGTCTCGTCGCGGTCAGGAGTCTGGTTCACATGAGATTCCTATCGCAGCCCGGCCCCCATCGCTCACCTCAGCGCACGCCGCCACCGCCGTGGCGCGCGTAGTGCTCGATCAGGGCCGCCCGGGTCGTCTCCAGCCGGTGCGCGAGGATCGCGGCGATGGTCCGGGTCAGCGACAGTTCCAGGGCCGGATCCTGGTCGCACAGCGTGCGCACCTCCGCGGCATCGAACTCGTACGCGCGTACGGGACTGAATGCCTCGGCGCCGAAGTCCCAGTGGTGCGGCGGGAACAGCCACGACCAGCCGAGCAGATCGCCGGGCCCCAGCGTCGCGACGGAGATGCGTCGCTCCCCGACGACCCGCTGGTGCAGGGAGACCGTTCCGGAGCGGATCACCCAGAAACGGTCCGCGGTTCCCCCTGCCTCGAAGATCTTTCCGTCCGCCGGGAAGGAGACCTCCCGGGCCAGGGACATCAGCCGTGCCCTGTGGTCGGGGGAGAGGGCGGGCAGCAGCCGGAGAGCAGTGGGCATCGCGGACCTCCATCGCACCGCCGCAGGGCCCCATGGAAGCGACGGCACATGTCGTACCGGTGTATCCCGTCACCTCCATTGGACCGGCAACCACGGATTTCGTCGCGCCGGGGGACCGGATCGAGACCGTGCGCCCTTGGGCGAGCCGCTCAGGGCAGCGGTTGTTCGGCCCAGATGACCTTCCCGGCCGGGGTGTAGCGGGTGCCCCAGCGTTCGGCGAGCTGGGCGACGAGGAACAGGCCGCGTCCGCCCTCGTCCGTGGTGGCCGCGTACCGCAGGCGGGGTGAGGTGCTGCTGTTGTCCGAGACCTCGCAGATCAGGCTGCGGTCGCGCAGCACGCGGACCTGGATGGTGCCACTGCCGTAGCGGATGGCGTTCGTGACCAGTTCGCTGAGGATCAGCTCGGTGGTGAACGCCATGTCGTCGAGGCCCCACTCCGCCAGCTGCCGGGTGACCGAGGCGCGTACTTCCCCCACCGCCGCCGGTTCGGACGGCACCTGCCATTCGGCGATGTGCTCGGTGCCGAGCACGCGGGTGCCCGCGATGATCAGGGCGATGTCGTCGCTCGGGCGGTCCGGGAGCAGGGCGTCCAGGACCGCCTGACAGGTGTCGTCCGGTGACCGGTCGACCCCCGTGAGGGCGGCGCGCAGCAGCTCGAGCCCCTCGTCGATGTCCCGTTCCCGGTCCTCGACGAGTCCGTCCGTGTAGAGCACCAGACGGCTGCCCTCGTCCAGCTTGAGTTCGGCCGTCTCGAACGGCAGACCCCCGAGCCCCAGCGGGGGCCCGGCGGGCACATCGGGGAACTCCACGCTGCCGTCGGGACGGACCAGCGCCGGGGGCGGATGGCCGGCCCGGGCGAGCGTGCAGAGCCGGGAGGCCGGGTCGTAGACGGCGTACAGGCAGGTGGCGCCGGTGATCGCGGCGCTGCTGTCCGCCGACGCCTCGTCCTGGTCGATGCGGGCGACCAGCTCGTCGAGGAGCCCGATGATCTCGTCGGGCGGCAGGTCCAGGGCGGAGAAGTTGTGGACGGCGGTCCGCAGGCGCCCCATCGTGGCCGCCGCGTGCAGTCCGTGGCCGACGACATCCCCCACGACGACGGCGACCCGGGCGCCGGACAGCGGCAGCACGTCGAACCAGTCCCCGCCCACCCCCGCCTGCGCCGGAAGATAGCGGTAGGCGATGTCCAGGGCGCTCTGCTCGGGCAGGTTGCGCGGCAGCAGACTGCGCTGCAGCGTCACGGCCATGGTGTGCTCGCGCGTGTAGCGGCGCGCGTTGTCGATGGAGACGGCGGCACGGGCGACCAGTTCCTCGGCGAGGGCCAGCTCCTCCTCGTCGAAGGGCTCGGGCTTGCGAGAGCGCCAGAAGTTGACGACGCCCATCACCAGGGGGCCCACCCGCAGCGGCACGGTGATCAGCGAGTGGATGCCGTACTCCACCACCTGCGTCGTGCGTTCCAGGTCCTGGGCGAGCCAGCCGGGGGCCCCTTCGAGGTCGGGCTCGACGACGGCCTCGCCCGTGCGCAGGCTCCGGGCCTGGGGAGTGGAGGCGACGAAGCGGATCTTCTCGCCCACCGGGTACAGCGGGGCGTCCTTGCGGATGCCGCTGCACGCGGTACGGCGCAGCTCGGTGACCCCGTCCGGCTCTTCCCCGTTCAGAACGGCGTCCGCCAGGTCCACGGTCACGAAGTCCGCGAACCGCGGAACGGCGACCTCGGCCAGCGTTTCGGCGGTGCGGGTCACGTCCAGACTGGTGCCGACGCCGACCCCGATGTCGTACAGGAGCTTGAGGCGCTCGCGCGCCACCTCCGCCCGGCCGGACAGCGCGCGCAGCTCGGTCGAGTCACGCAGGGTGGCCACACTGCCGGGCGGGCCACCCTGGAGGTCCGTGGGCCGCTGGTTGATGGCCAGCAGCCGGTCCCCGACCAGATGCACCTCGTCCGTGGCGACCCGTCCCGAGGCGAGCAGCTCGGCGGTGTCCGCCTCGAGGCCCAGTTCCAGGACATGCCGCCCCTCGGCATCGGCGGGCAGGTCGAGCAGGCGCTGTGCCTCGTCGTTGGCGAGCAGCAGCCGTCCCTCGCCGCCGGCGATGATCACCCCCTCCCGGACGGCGTGCAGCACCGCGTCGTGGTGCTCGTACATCCGGGTCATCTCGTACGGGCCCAGGCCGTGTGTCTGGCGCAGCAGGCGCCGGCTCACGAGCGCCGTACCCCCGGTGGCCAGGGCGAGCGCGGCGGCCGCGGCGCCCAGCAGGAGGGGCAGCTGCCGGTCCGCGACACCGCCCACGTTGGCGGTCGTGATACCGGCCGACACCATGCCCACGACCTTGCCGTCGGGCGCCTTGATGGGAACCGTGGCCTGCACCAGCGGCCCGATGGTCCCGTTGATCTCCTCGGTGATGGAATGGCCGGCCAGCACGGGGGCGGTGTTCCCGACGAACTTCTTGCCGATCCGGTCCGGTTTGGGGTGGGTGTAGCGGATCCCGTCGGTGTTCATCACGACGATGAAGTCCACGTGGGACTGCTTGCGTGCGGCCTCGGCCTGCGGCTGCAGCACGAGCGTGGGGTCGGGGCTGCTCAGCGCCTCGCGGGTGCCGGGCGCGTGGGCGAACGTCTCGGCGACGGCCAGCGAACGATTGCGGGCCTCCTGCGTGCTGTCGTGCCGTACCTGCAGCACCAGCGCCACCACCGCGGCGACGATCAGCAGCAGCACGATCACCACTTGCAGCACGAACACCTGGCCCGCCACGCTGCGCCCGCCCAGCGCGGACCGCGGTCCCCACGCGGGTCTGCGCCCCGCACGCGGACCGCCTGGGCGAGGGGTCGACCGAGTCCGGGATCGACCCAAGAGCCGGACCATGTGCCTATGTCTACACTGCCGGGCGCCCCGAGGCGAGGGGCGGCGCGTGGTGTGACAGGGGCCCGTTCGGGCCCCGTGGCACGGGCCGCTCGGCGAGTGCTGCTGTCGGGCTGATCTGGCCGCATCATGGAGGAGGGTCGATTTGCCCGCTTATGTAACTCTGGCTTGTCTCGGGTACGGGAGGTCGTCATGCACACTCCGGACCGCTACCGGTTGATCTTCACCCATCAGGAATCAGGCGTCGGCGTCATCACCGACGAGGTGGTCGTCGAACGGACCGACGCCCTTGGACCGGGCGGGAACCCGGTGTACTCCGACCCCACCGGCATCCTCCGCGCCGAGATCAGCACAGCCGGGGAAGTGCGGATGCTGGCCAGCGGCGGCTACCAGTCACCGATGGTGCCCACCGCCGAACCACTGCCCTGACCGTCCGACCCAGGGCCTGTCCGGCGGATCATCCCGGAGACACGGGGTCTGGCACGCCCTCCCCCAAGCTCTTCGATCAGGGGGTCGTCTTCGTCATCGTCGCCCAGTGATCTTCAACTCCCTGTCCGCGCAGGCGCTCGCCGACCTGGTGATCGCCCTTCGGGCCAGCCGTGAGCCTGGCGTGCACTTCCGATGGCGGACGAGCGGGAATCCGTTCCGGCGGATCGATCCGCGCCGCAGGCGGATCGTGGTCCGGTCCGGTCCGCCGATCCGGATCGGCCGGAGGATCCGAGCGCTTCACCCCGCGATCCGGAACGGTCAATGAACTGGTCCGCGCCGTCATGGTCGACGGCATCACCGATCCGGCCGTCGTCCTCGCGGAGGTCCGTGCCGACAAGCCGGACGCGAGCGAGGAGATGGTCAAGCGCATGGTCCGGCTGTACCGCGTCAACGGGAGCGGCTGAGCGCTCGCCTGGCGGTCTCGCAGCCGCCGGGCAGCGACGCATACCGGGGACCCACTGAGGGGCCGGGAGGCATCGACCTCCCGGCCCCTCGGGCATGCTGGGTTGCTCGTTCTTGCCGCGTGCTCTCAATGAGGACTCCGCAGCGAGCGCGAGTTGACCCTCCCCCCACGTCAGGCTTGAGGCTGTATGCCGACGAAAGGGCAGGTGGATGAGCTACTCCGTGGGGCAAGTCTCGGCCTTCGCCGGGGTGACGGTGCGTACATTGCATCACTACGACAAGGCGGGACTGCTCTCGCCCAGTGACCGCAGCCACGCCGGCTACCGGCTCTACGGTGAAGCTGACCTGGTCCGTCTCCAGCAGATCCTCTTCTACCGTGAACTCGGCTTCTCCCTCGATGAGATCGCCGCGATCTTCAAGGATCCGCAGGTGAACCCCCTGGAGCGCCTCCGGGCCCGGCAGCGGCAGTTGAGTGAGGAGATCGCCAGACTGCAGCGGCTGGCCGAGGTGGCGGAACGGGCAATAGAGGTCCAAAAGACCGGGGTGTCCCTGACTCCTCAGGAACGTTTCGAGGTCTTCGGTGAGATCACCTTCGACCTGAGCTATGCCACCGAGGCGGAGCTGAAGTGGGCGCACTCGGAGGGACAGCGCGAGGCGATGGCGCGCGCGACTGCCCACACCAAGGAGGATTGGCGCCAGCTCATGGGCGAGGCCGCCGCCTGGCGCGCGGAGCTGCTCGCGGCCTTCGACGAGGGGGAGCCGAGCGACGGCGAGCGCGCCATGGACCTCGCCGAGGAGCACCGCTTGCACATCTCGCGCTGGTTCGCCTCCTGCCCGCCCGACATGCACCGGCGCATCGCGGACGACTTCGTCGCCGACCCGCGCGCCTTCGCTCTGGTCGTACCGCCGTCGCAGCAACGGCCGGGCCTGGCTGCCTATACGTGCAAGGCGGTCCACGCCAACGCGGCCCGCCACGCAGGTGGCCGTACTGATTCCGAGGAGGAGGACCGATGAGGATCCTGATCGCCGCGGCTGGATCGCGCGGCGACGTCGCGCCCTACACGGGCCTGGGCGCCGAACTGCGCCGGGCTGGGTACGATGTTGTCCTCGCCACCACAGACACCTTCGCGCCCCTCGTACGCGACGCAGGGCTGGAATTCCGCAGTCTCCCCGCCGACCTGCGGGTGCGTGGCGGCGCCACAGGCAAACGTGAACTGATGCGCACCGCTGCCGCCTTCATCACCGAACTGGGTCAGGGTTTCGCCGACGCGATGGACGAGGGCGCGGACCTGCTCCTGCTGTCGACCACCACGGCCCCGCTCGGCTGGCACCTCACCGAGGCCACGGGCACACCGAGCCTTAGCCTCGGTGTATATCTCCAACCCACGGCACCGACGGGCGACTTCCCGCCCGTCGTCACAGGCTCGCGCTCACTGGGCCGGCTCGCCAACCGAGCAACCGGACGCTTTGCTCTGCGGATGGCCGACCGCGTGTATGAACAGGCGGTCGCAAAGCTGCGCCATCGCCTCCAGCTGCCCGCGGCCTCCCCTTCCGAGATGCGTCGGCGACAGGAACGGGCGAATTGGCCCATCCTGCACGGCTTCAGCACGGCCCTGGTGCCCCGTCCCTCCGACTGGCGCCCTGGCCTGGAGGTCGTGGGCAACTGGTGGCCCCATCACGATCCGGCCGAACGGCTGCCTACTGACCTGGAGGACTTCCTGCGTGCCGGACCCCGGCCCGTCCTCATCGGCTTCGGGAGCATGGCGTCCGGCGACGGGGAACGGCTGAGCGAGATCGCTGTGCGAGCCCTGCGCCGTGCCGGGCTGCGCGGCATCCTCCAAGCCGGCAGTGCCGGGCTCGCCGCCGACGGAGAGGACGTACTCACCATCGGGGACGTACCACACGCCCTGCTGTTTCCACGGCTGGCCGCGGTGGTCCACCATGGCGGGGCCGGCACCTCGGCCGCCGCGTTGCGCGCTGGAGTGCCCGCGGTCACCGTACCGGTGACTGCGGACCAGCCGTTTTGGGCGGGGCGACTTGCCGCCCTCGGCGCCGCCACCGACCCGATCCCCTTCCGGTCCCTCACCGCCGAACGGCTTGCCGACTCAGTCGACCAAGTAGTGAAGCAGCAGGCACACAGTCGAGCCGCTGCAGAAGCGGCGCAACACCTGGTGACCGAGAACGGAGCGGGCCAGGCGCTCAAGGCCATCCAGCAGCTGACCGATGGATGATGCCAATCCGTTCCTTGTCCTCGTCCGAGGCCCGGTCAACTGCTCTCTCAGGCTCGTGAGGTCGGTGCATCGCCCGGTACCTCAACGTGGCCTCCTCGCCCTGCACTTCGACGGGCGGGTCCCGTGACTCGGCCAGCTCGTAGATCACTCCCAGGACACATCGGGGCACCCCTCCGCCGGCCACCGCGAACGACAGAAGGCAGTGACATGCCACCGGGGCGCCTCGTGCTGCGTCGATCAGTGGGGCGAACACGGCGCCTGGCGCTGGGTGGACGCGCCAGGCCCCGCTCACTCGCGCTTATGAGATGCCGCTACTTTGCTCCGACCTGATCCGCCGGACAGGCCCTCGCCCGCGACGAGCCGGTCGCGGGCCAGGTCAGCGCGGCCAGGGCGCCGAGCGTGAGCACTGCGCCGACCAGGAACGTCCCGCGCACCCCGGCGGCGTGGAGCACGGCGCCGCCGGTCAGCGCGCCCGCCGCGACGCCCGCGTTGAAGGCGGCCGAGTTCGCCGCCAGAGCGAGTTCCGTGCGTCCGGGCGCGACGTGGAGGACCTGACTCTGCGTGGCCATGAAGACGGGGCCCACCGACGCGCCCAGGAGCATCAGCAGGGCGACGGCCGCCACCTGGCTGCGCCCGCCGGCCAGGTACAGCCCGAACAGCGCCACCGCCTGGGTCGCGACCGGGACCGTCAGGGTCGCGCGCGGGAAGCGGTCGAGGAGCGGGCCGGCCGCCGAGACGCCCGCGATGCCCGCCACCCCGAACGCGAGCAGCACGGCGCTCACCGAATCCCTGGAGAAACCGCTCACCTCGCCGAGGAAGGCGACGACGTACGTGAATCCCGCGAAGGCGCCGGTGACCGACAGCGCGGTGGTCGCCAGCACCACGGCGAACCGGCGGACGTCAGGAGCCGCCCCGTACGCCGCGTGTCCCTCGTCCGGGCGCGAGGTCGGCAGCAGGACGGCGACGGCGACGAGCGCGACGAGGCCGAGCGCGCCGAGCACCACGAAGGGCGCCCGCCAGCCGCTGTGCCCGCCCAGCCAGGTCCCCGCCGGAACCCCGAGCACCGTGGCGAGCGAGCCCCCGACGGACAGCAGCCCGATCACCCGCCCGCGCCGCTCGGGCGGGAACAACCCCACGGCGACCGGACCCATCACCGCCCAGAACAGCGCCTGCGCCAGCGCGGTCGCGATCCGTGCCGCGAGCAGGAAGCCGTACGAGAGACCGCTCAGCGCCGACATCCAGCTGGCCGCCACGAGCAGCCCCAGCAGGCCCGACAGCAGATGGCGGCGAGGGATCGACCGGGTCAGGTGCGCGACGGGCAGCGAGACGACGGCCACGGTCAGGCCGTACCCGGTGACCAGCAGCCCGACGGAGGAGAGCGACACACGCAGGTCGTCCGCGATGAGCGGGAGCAGTCCGACGGGAAGATTCTCCGTGGTGTTGAAGGTGAACGCGGCCAGCATGAGCGCGGCGACGACGGCTGCCCTGCGCCAGGTGGTGAGACGAACGCTCGCCATCCACGAGCCTTTCTACGAGAGGTTGTTGAGAGGGGTTGTCGAGGCGGTTCGTTGAGGGGGTTCGTTGAGGGGGTGCTGAAGGGGGGGCAGCCGGATGCGGCCACGGGCCAGCCTGTGGGGTCGCCACGCGGCCCACTACTCTTTCGGCTGGAGCCGAATCGCCCATCCCGACCCCGTGAGCTCGGCCGAAGACCCGTCGGAGACTGTTTTGCCGCTGACCCTGCACCTCGGCACCGAAGATCTGACGCGCTGCCGGTTCGCGGTGTCCCCGCTCTGCCAGACGCACGAGGCGCTGCGCATGCTGCGACGCCCGGACCGGCACGCCTTCCACCGGGACTGGCTGCGGCGCGTGCGCGACGTCGTGGCGGGCCTGGACCTGGCGGAGCTGTGGCTGTTCATCCCCCGCAAGGGCGGCTACACCCCGGACTTCCTCGGACCGCCGCCGCGGACGCCGAACGCCTCCTTCGAGGAGGAGTTGGCCCAGATGCGTGCCACCGACCCCGCCATGGCCCGTACGGAGCTGGCGCGTTCGCTCGCCTGCACACCCGGCGCCGCCACATCGCCGTACGGGCGGGCGGCGTTGGAGGACCCGGCGGGCACCGTGCGACGCCTCGCCGACCTCACCGAGCGGGCCTGGCACGCGCTGCTCGCCCCGGACTGGCCCCGCCACCAGGCTCTCCTGGAGTCCGATATCGCCTACCGCTCACGGCAGTTGGCGGACGGCGGCCTCGAGGCACTCTTCAGCGACCTGCACCCGGAGATCGGGTGGGCGGACGACACCCTCACCCTGCGCATGTACGCCGACCTGAAGGAGGCGCAGGGGCCCGACGGGCGGGGGGTGCTGCTGATGCCCAGTGTCTTCGTACGGCCCGACGTGGTGAGCGGCTTCGCCCGGCCCTGGCAGCCGACGGTGATCTATCCGGCCCGGGGCACGGGCGGCCCGCCGACCGGGGCCGCCCCCGCCGAGGCGCCCGCCGCGCTGGCCCGGCTGCTCGGACCCCACCGCGCCGCCGTCCTCGTCGGCCTCGACGGTCCCGCCTCGACCACGACCCTGGCGAACCGCCACGGTCTGGCCCTCTCGTCCGTCTCGTCCCACCTCTCGGTGCTGCGCGAGGCCGGACTGCTGGTGTCGCACCGACAGGGGCAGTACGTCCTTTACGAGCGCACGGCGCTGGGGGACGCACTGGCGGCCGGGGCCCGGTGAGCTACGGGGCGCCCTTGCAGGTGACGGTGAAGTGCGCTCCGTCGGGGTCGGTCAGGATGGCCTCGGTCGAGCCGAGGCCCTGCTGGTGGGCCGTGCCGCCGTGGGCGCGTGCGGCGCGGGCGGCGGCCTCGACGTCGTCGACGGTGAAGTGGATCTGCCAGTGCGGCCGGATCGTCGGGTCGGGCGCCGCCTCGACCGCGCCGGAGTGGATACGGGCCACCACGTCCCCCCGGCTGCGCAGGACGACCTCGTTCTCCTCGTAGCGCACCTCGCAGGACCCGGGGGCCGAGGACGCCCACTCCAGGACCTCCGCGTAGAAGATCGCGGCGTCGAAGGCATCGCGGGTGTGCAAACGTACGAAAACCGGTGCCGCCCGCCGCCACTCCTCCCAGCCGGCCACCAGCTCGCCCTCCCAGATGCCGAACACCGCTCCGTCCCGGTCGGCCAGCAGGGCCGCCCGGCCCGGCGGGAACGACAGCGGCCCCACCGCGGTCGTCCCCCCGCGCTCCTGACTACGGGACACCGTCTCGTCCGCATTCGCCACCGCGAAATACGGCGTCCACGTGGCCATCCTCGCTCCGATGCCGGACATCGCCGAGACGCCGGCGACCGGCACCCCGTTGACCCGGGCGAATCGGTACTCCCTGCCCAGCCTGCCGGTGTGCCACTCCCAGCCCAGCACGGCGTGGTAGAAATCCTGCGCGGCCCGCAGATCGCGTGTGGCCAAGCTGACCCAGCAGGGCGCTCCGAACACCGAGTGGCTGGAGACAACCGCACGGTCGAGTGTTCCGTCGCTCTTCATCGCTGTACCGTCCTGACCTCACTGGCCGACAGCGGCTGGAGACGAGTACTCCGGGATGTCGGTGGCGTACGGCACGCGACCGGCACCCGCCCAGCCCGGGGAGGCCTTCCGCACCGGAAGGCCTCCGACGGCTCAGGAGTACCCGCGGATCCGCTGTCTCATCAGCTCCAGCATCCCGCGCCTCGGCCTCCCACGCACCATACAAGGAAATAAACGGGCATAAACGGATTTATGCTCGGGGTCGCTCGAAGGTCAGGAGCAGCCCCTCCACCGCGCCGGGGCCTATGCGGCCCTTGACATCGGCGGACGTGATGGCCTTGAGCGCCCAGCCGTCCCCGGCGTGCTTGTTCAGAACCTTCTCCAGCTTGTCGCTGTCCAGCGCGTCGCCGATGAGCGACTCCCGGAAGGTGACGACCTTGTACTCGTACGTGTAAGCGTTGCTCATGACTGCGGGGTTCTCCTGCGGTTCGAACGGTATGGCCGCGCCCACCCAATCACTGTTCGATGCCGTGGCACAGGGGAGAGGGCCGTCCGTACGGATACCTTGGGTGAAGCTTCATGGAGGGTCGGTCCGGGGCGTGGGGAAGGACCGGCCGGGCGGAGGGAACTCATGGACAAAGCACCGGGCAGCGGCCACATACACGCGACCGACACGCCTTCCGGAGGCACTGCCGCCGGCGAAGGGGGCGCGGACGGCTTCGCCGGGCTGCGGGCGCGCGACTTCGGCTATCTCGACGAGGGCGGCCACACCTATCTCGACCACACGGGCGCCGGGCTTCCGCCACGCTCGCTCGTCACGGGGAGTGCCGAACGGATCACCGGCGGGTTATTCGGCAACCCGCACTCCGAGAGCCCGGCCTCCCGCGCCTCGGGAGTGCTGCTCGCGGAGGCCCGCCGCGCGGTGCTCCGGCACTTCGGTGCGGACCCCGCCGAGTACGCCGTGATCTTCACGCCCAACGCCACGGGTGCGCTGCGCCTGGTCGGCGAGGCGTATCCGTTCGCGCGTGGCAGCCGGCTGGTGATGTCGCAGGACAACCACAACTCGGTCAACGGTCTGCGCGAGTACGCGCGGGCCAGAGGAGCCGCGACGGCGTACGTCCCCGTGAGCGGGCCCGGCCTGCGGATCGACGAGGAACGGCTGTGGGACGCGCTCACCGCGCGCGGACGCGGTCCCGGACGTCACCTGAGCCGCCTGAGCGGCCTGGGGCGGCGTGGTGGCGTGGGGCCGCGTGGGCTGCTGGCCTATCCGGCCCAGAGCAACTTCACCGGTGTCCAGCATCCGCTGGAGTGGATCGCGCGGGCGCAGGAGCAGGGCTACGACGTCCTGCTGGACGCGGCCGCCTTCGTGCCGACGAACCCGCTCGACCTCGGCCGGTTCCACCCGGACTTCACCGTGGTCAGCTGGTACAAGGTCTTCGGTCATCCCACCGGCATCGGCAGTCTGATCGCCCGCCGGGAGGCCCTCGCCAAGCTGCGCCGGCCCTGGTTCTCGGGTGGCACGATCTACGCGGTCAGCGCGCAGGCGCAGTGGCACGTCCTCGCGGACGACGAGGCGGCCTTCGAGGACGGCACGGTGAACTTCCTGTCCGTCCCGGACGTCACCGCCGGGCTGGAGTGGATCGACCGCCTCGGCATGGACCGGGTGCGCGCCCACGTCACCGCCCTCACCGGCCAACTGCTCACCGGCCTGCGCGCGTTGCGCCACAGCGACGGTTCCCCGATGGCGCGTGTGTACGGCCCCCCGGACGCCGGGGCGGACCGTGGCGGCACGGTCGCGCTCAACCTGTTGGGTGCGGACGGCCGGATCGTCGACGAACGCGTCGTCACCCGTGACAGTGCCGCGCGCGGCATCTCCCTGCGGACCGGCTGCTTCTGCAACCCGGGTGCCGGCGAGGCGGCGTTCGCACTGCCGCTGCGCCGACTGCGCTCGGCCGCGGGCAGGCAACTCGGTTCGATGGAGGAGTACTTGGACCTGCTGCGGCTGCCTTCGGCGGGTGCCGTCCGCATCTCCCTGGGCGTGTCGTCCCAGCCCAGGGACATCGAGACGTTCCTGACGTTCGTGACCCGGACCTACCGCGACCGGGTACCGGGGGTGACGGGGCTGGCGGCTCGGGTGGGGTGCTGAGGGCCTGGCGGGGGATGACAGCCCTGAGGGTCTGGCGGGGGGTGACAGCCGCTCAGCGACCCGCCCGGCTCCGTGCCGCGCCCTCCCGGCACTTGCGCACCAGGACCGCCCACGTCACCGCGAGGAACAGCACCGCGAACCCCGCGAGGATCAACCAGCCGCGGCTCGCCGGATGACCGAACGAGTCCCCGTACGAGTCCAGGAGCGGCGGTCCCAGGGGCGACGCGCCCGTGCGCCACAGCGACTCCAGGCCGACCCCGCTGCCCAGTGCCTCGAACGCCCACCGGTTGGTCATCGCCCAGCTGATCGCCTCCCCGGCACCGGTCATCCGCGGCACCGGCACGAACGCCCCCGAGAACAGGACCTGCGGGAAGCACAGCAGCGGCAGCATCAGCGTCGCCTGGCCCGGCTCCGTCACCGCGGCCGAGGCCAGCAGTCCCAGCGCGAGGGCCGCCGCCGAGGCCAGCACGCTCGACACGAACAGCGAACCGTACGTGCCCCATCCGGCCGCGGGCAGCCGGTCCAGCGCCCGCAGCACCACCAGCAGCAGTACGTCGGCGACCGCGAGCACCGGCAGCATGGTGGTCAGCTTCGACGCGACGTAGGGACCGATCCGCAGCCCGGCCAGCCATTCCCGGCGCAGTACGGGCAGCTCCGTGCAGATCTGCAGCAGTCCGTACGTCAGGCCGAAGAAGAACGCGCCGAACGCGATCCAGAACATGATCATCGCGGTCGATCCGGGGTCGGGCGCCGCACGATCGAAAGCGCCCGCCCGGAACAGCACCGCGAACATCGCCACGATCATCACCGGCGAACCGGCAAGGACGGCGACGGAGAGCCGGTTGTGCAGGAGGAGTGCGGTACCGCGACGGGTGAGCAGCGCCCATTGGCGCAGGGCACCGACACGCCGGACGGGAACCGGAGGTGACGGTGTGTCGGCTCGGTGTACGTCGTCCGGCGGCGCGGCGCGCTCGACGCGTACGCCCTGGGCCACCGCCTCGTACACCTCCTCGACCGTGCCCACCCCGAACGCCCCGCACAGCGCGCCCGGTTCACCGGCGTACGCGACCTCGCCGTCGGGGGAGAGGAAGACCACCTGGTCGCCGCGGAGCAGATCGGCGAGCGTGTGAGTGGTGAGGACGACGGTGGTGCCGTCCTCGGCCAGCCCGCGCAGGGTCCGCAGCAGGGCGGCACCGGTCACCGGATCGAGCCCGGAGGTGGGCTCATCGAGGAGGAGCACGCGGGGGCGGGTGAGCAACTCGGCGGCGATACTGGCCCGTTTGCGCTCCCCGCCGCTCAGCGCGCGCACGGGCGTCGCCGCCCGGGAGGAGAGACCGAGAGCCTCCAGGACCCGGTCCACGCCCGCCGCGACGGACTCGGGCGTCGTGCCCGGCGGCATGCGCAGACCCGCCGCGTACACCAGCGTCCGGCGCAGCGGCAGCTCGTGGTGGATGATGTCCTCCTGCGGCACGAACCCGAACTCAGGCCCCGGCGGGCCGGGTTGCGTCCCGTCGTGCAGGACGGTCCCCTCCGTCGGCGCGCGCAGCCCGGCGAGCGTCTGCAACAGGATCGTCTTGCCCGCCCCGCTGCTCCCGGCGATCACGGTGAGCCGCCCGGGCGTGACGTCGAGGGACACGTCGTGCAGGACGTTCCCGGCGCCGTGTATGCGCTGCCCCACCGAACGTGCCTGGATGCGCAGGCCGTTGACCGAGGTGGCGGAGGCTTCGGCGGACGAGGGCGGCTGTATGGGCGTCGGCATGGGTGCAGCATGCCAGGGGGTGGCGCACCGCGCGGCCCAACCGTACGCGCACGCCCCCGGAGGACGCGGCGTTTCGCGCGAGCTACCCCGGCGTCGCGAACCCCGGCGACCGGGCCGGCTCCGGGCGATGGACTCCGCGCGGCCGGTACGCGAGCCGGTCCGCCACGCCCACCAGATCCGCGAGCAGCCATACGATCGCGAGCCACATCTCGGTGCCCTGAAGCCCCGGCTCGCGGCCCGGACCCCCACCGCCCTCGCCCGCGGGACCGAAACCGAATCCGGCGCCGTCCCGCCACCGCCCCAGCGCCCGTGTCAGCTGTTCCTCGGCCCACGCCCGCATCTCGGCCGCCCGATGCCCACTGCGCCGTCCCGCGAGCCACAGGGGATGGGCCACGTCCAGCACGTTGCAGGCGTTCTCCCGGCCGGCCGCGAACCAGCGCTGATCGCGGCCATGGGCCAGTACGGTGTCCACGACCCGCTCCGCGTACGGCACATCGAGCCCGAACTGGGCGTAGGAGCCCCGGGTGAGCCGGTAGTAGCCGTTGACCAGCTGCAACCGGCCCGCGGCGGGCGACCCGGCGGTGCCCCACATCCCCGTCCACGGGTCCACCCGTGTGGTGAGCCAGCCGAACAGCGCCTCCAGCGCGCCCGGCTCCCCGTCCTCGACGCCGAGCTCCAGATTGCGCTGGGCGCCGGTCGCCCAGCAGTCCACCCACGCGCCGGCGGACCAGGTCCGCGTCCGCCACGGCAGCGACTCCAGTCGCGCGAGCAGCTGTTCCACCGTCATACGGCGTACCACGTGCACGGGTTGGGCGAGGCGGGAGCCCAGCAGGTCCAGGGCGTAGCCCACGGCCAGCACGTGGTACTCGGCGGTGCCGTCATCGATCCAGCCGTCGGCGGCCGGGGCGGGAAGCACCCCCGGACCGCCGTCCGGACCGAACTCGGGCACCAGCCCGCTGCCCGGATCCTGAAGGGCGCGCAGCCGCGCGGCGTGTTCGTCGGCGGCCAACTGCTCCGGAGGCGAGCCCAGCAGCAGGTCGGCGATCTCGACGGCGTCGCAGTGTGCGCGAACGGTCGCGGGAGCGCCCGGCCGGTCGGCGTAGCGGCCGGTGTCGGGGTTCCAGCACCGGGCGACGAGATCGGCGGCCTGCGCCCGGGCCCGGTCGGCGAACCGGGCGACGGCGTCCCCCAAGTCGCCTGACGGGTCCCCCGGGCGGTCGCCTGACAAGTCGTCCGAGAGTCCGCCCGGTAGTTCGACCGAGACCGCTCGATCCCGTCGTGGTCCGCCCTGGGCGTGGCGGTCGCGCAGGGGGCGGGCCGGGTTGCCCGCCGCGACTGTCCACGGCGCCAGATCCTTGGTGACGACCGCGCCCGCGCCCACGACGCAGTGGTCGCCGATCGTCACCCCGTCCAGTACGACCACGTGCGAGCCGATCCACACGTCGTCACCGACGGTGATGCCCTTGCCGGTGAGGGGCTGCCGGTGCACCGGCCGGTCGGGGGCGAAGCCGTGGTTGAAGCCGAGCAGCGAACTGTGCGCGCCGATCCGGACCCCGTCGCCGAGGGTGATCCGGCCCCGGACCGTGGCGTACGGGTTGACCGTGCAGTCGTCGCCCGCGGTCAGATCACCCGTGACGTAGGCGTGCCCGGCGATGTAGGAGTCGGCGCCCAGGCGCAGTGTGTCGGTGAAGACCCCGGCGGCCGGAGAGACGTAACAACGCTGCCCGAGGCGCGCGCCTGATTCCGCCAGTCGTCGCTGGTGCGCGTCCTGCGCGGCCCGCTGCCCGGCGGAGGCACGGCCCACGAAATCCCAGGGGCAGTAGTCGAAGTAGGCGTCATCGAGACCGGTTTCCGCGTCCATCGCACGGGAGTCTAGAGAGCGCTTGCCATCCGGGCAACGCCCGGGAATCGGCCCGGGCTACGACCGCACACCCCGTGATGGTGTACCGCCGCAGCCCGGAACACTCCGTGGGACCCGCGTCCGAGCGCACACGGGCTCCCCCATCCCCGCGGCGTGACGACCGATCCGCACGTCGTGTCGTGATCCTGCAATCCCCAGCCATGCATGTCAACTGCTCTAGCCGAGTACGGCTATTGGAGTATCTTCCGCTCTGGTTGGCCGGGCCCGGCAGCGGCTAAAGTCTCGGAAGTCAACGTGCAGTTCCCCCCGTCCGACACCAGGAGACCTGCCGGTGAGAGAAACGCGCCGAGCGCTCGCCGAGACCCTCAGCCGTATCGGCTCCCTCATCGGGGACGGGCGAAGCCGCGACGACGTGCTCGACGTGGAACAGCTCTCGAACGAAAGCGGCGTCCCACGAGACGTCGTCCGGATGCTCCTGGACGGCGAGGAGCCACCCGCCGAGGACATCACCGACCGGATCGTCCGCCGCATCGTCCACCTGCGCGAGACACGCCTGCGCCCCGACGGGACCCGTCACTCCTACGACGAGATCGCCGCCTCCTACGGGGCCTCCAGGGCGTCCCTGTCGAACCTCGTCAACAGCCGTCGGAAGACGCCTTCGCCGCAGACGCCCTCGTCGCAGACGCCTTCGCGGCAGGCGCTCTCGCAGCAGGTGTCCTCGGAGCAGGTGCCCTCGCAACAGACGGGGGAGCGGCGGCCGGCCCGCTCCGGCGGCCCGTTGGCATCCACCCAGGCCGGCATCGAGACGTTCTTCTTCGGTCAGCCCAACGGCTGGCTCTCCGCCGAACCGCAGGCCTCGCTCGACAACGCCCTCCAGTCCGTCCTGCACGGCCTGGAGGGCGAGGCGGCCGATCCGATGGCTCGGCTGCGCAGTACGCACGGACTGCGGGAGTTGGCCGCGCGTGCCCCACAATTGGCCGAAGAAGAGCTTCAGTTGGTGACTGACTGGATCGACACCATCCTGCAGCGAAGAAACGCTCAGCGGGTACGGGGTACGGAATCGGACAGTTCGCACACCGAAGGGCACTGATCATGGGGGCACCCGGTCGTACGCAGGCGCGTCGCCGTCCGGGACGGGAAGCCCACCCCGCGCCGTCCGCCAGGCGCGGCCACCGGCAGGCGCCCTGTGCGCGGGCCCGAGCGCGTCCCGAACGTATCGGATGCGCCAGGCCCGGATGCGCGTGTATCCCGTTTGATCGGTATTTGATCCCCCTCAGCTTGCTGCAGACCGCAGAGCCTGGCGTGGCCGACAAGGCACCTTGTTTGGCATATTGACAGGCCGAGTTGGGCGTACCTTCGGCCGGGTGGGTGCAGGCAGGGTGGGATCGGCGGGCGTCGTGCGACGGTGCCCCATGCTGAAGTTCGCGGGGGAGAGCGGTGCGCACAGGCAGAGCCAAGGAGATGCGGAACCTGATCGGCCGGTTGGCCGACGGAGTGAGCCTGCCGGTACCCGCCGCTCCTGACGCGTTGTTCGACGCGCTCATCGCCGTGGTCGCCGAGATCAGGGGCCGTGAGGTCGTCCTCCTCAAAGAGGAGTTCCCGCACCGCACCGCCACGGGACTGTGGCTCGACATGCCGGACCACGACATCGTCCTCGTCGACAAGCGGGCAGCGCCCGTCCACCAACTGGCCATCCTCTGCCACGAGATCTGGCACATGATCAAGGGCGACTGCGGCCACCACGCCGCCGGGGTCCCCGTCGCCGCACGCGTGCTGAGCGACCGGGTCGATGTGCAGCGGACGGTGCGGGCCGTGGCCGCGCGCACCGAGTTCCACGAACGGTCGGAGCAGGAGGCCGAGACCTTCGCCCTGCGGGCGGTGACGCATCTGCGGATCTGGCTGGAAGGGGAACCGGACAGCCTCGCCACGGACCGGTCCCAGATCGCCGGCCGGATCGGCGCCTCACTGGGACACCGCCGGTCCCAGGTCTGAGACGTGAACGCCTCGCGCTACTACATACCCGCGCTGGCCCTGTGGGCCGGCCTCGGAGTGAAACTGCCGGATCTGATCCGAACCTGGCGCGACCCCCTGGTCCGCTCGGTCTGCTGGGTGATCTTCCTCGGCGGCGCCGGATTCCTCTTCGCCGCCCCGCCCAGCGTCGCCGCCGTGAACAGGGCGAGCGGCATCCCGAACCTCGCCGCTCCGCTGGACTACGTCATCGTCAGCGCCTACAGCGCCGCCTGCCTGCTGCTGATCCTTCACTGGCGCGGCGGGCCGGCCGACCAAGTACGCCGCCTCGCCCGACGCTGGCAGATCGGCTACAGCGTGCTGATCACCTTGATCATCGTCCTCTTCGTGGCCGGGGACGCCCCCGCCGAGCGCCGTACGGACCTCGACACCTACTACGCCACCACGCCCTGGATCGGGCAGATGATCGCGCTGTACCTGCTCGGTCACATCACCGCGGCGGTGGCGACCACGGCGCTGTGCTGGCGCTGGGCGCTGGAGGTGCGCGGATGGCTGCGGGCCGGGCTGTGGCTCCTGGTGGCCGGATGGCTGCTGAACCTGTCCTTCAGCACGCTGAAGCTGACCGCGGTGGCGGCGCGGTGGGCCGGCGCGGACTGGGACGTGCTGAGCACCAGCCTGGCGCCCGGCATGGCGAGCCTGGCCGCCACCGTCGCCACCGTCGGCTTCACGGTGCCGCTGTTCGGACCGCGGCTCGGCCTGCTCTGGCACACCGTGGTGACCTGGCGGCGACTCGGCCCGTTGTGGCACGAACTCAGCGGCGCCTCCCCCGGGAGCCCGCTGGCCGCTCCGATCCCCTGGTATTCGTCGTACGCCGTGCGGCTCACCCGGCGTGAGGCCGGCATTCAGGACGGGCTGAACCTCCTTCGCCCGCATCTCGACGACCGGATCCGGGCCCGGGCCCAGTCAGCGGCTCGGTCCGCGGGCCACGGCGACGAGGACGCCTCCCGCATCGGCCTCGCCGCGATGATCGCCGCCGCCGTTCGGGTCCACCCCGACGGCGCGCCCGTCGAAGCCGCCGTACTCGACCACTCCACGGGCCTCATGGCGCGCGCCACCTTGATGGGCGTGGCGCATGCGTTGCGTACGTCCCCCGTCGTCGCGGCGGCCCGCGCGGCCGCGGTGGCCGCAGCTGCCCCCGCCGACGAAAGAACCCCGTCATGAGCCCGCACGGCGTGCCCCCGCGCCGGCCCGTCCCTCCACCGGACACGCCTCGGCGGGCCACGGCGCACGTTCCATGTCCGATCGACCGGTCCCACGTACATCCCCGGAAGGCAGGCAGGCCCAGTGGACAGCGGCATCGTCTTCTACATACCCGGCGTTCTTCTCCTGGTCGCCGCGGGACTGAAGCTGTCGGCGGGCACGGGCCTGTGGCGGGATTCCCTGGTCGCGCCGAGCAACGCGATCCTGCTGGTCGGCTCCGCCGTGTGTGTGCTGTCCGCCCCGCCCACGATCCGTTACGTCAATGACGCGACCGGCGTCGCCAACTTCAGCGCCCCGCTGGTGTACGCCGGCATGACGGCGCTCAGCGCGAGCTACCTCGTCCTCATGATCCGGTGGAAGGGCGGCCCCCCTGAGGCGCAACAGCGCGCCGCCCGGCTCGTACTGGGCGTCTACGCACTGGTCGTCGCGGGCATCTGGGTCCTGTTCGGCCTGGCCGAGGTCCCCGTGGAACGGACCCAGGACCTGGACACGTACTACGCCAACACGCCCTGCATGCGGGAAATGATCGTGCTGTACATGGTCGCGCACACGGCCGCCACCGTCGCTCTCGCCGTCATGAGCGTGAGCTGGCTGCGAGAGGTGCGCGGCGTGACCCGCGTCGGTCTGATCCTGCTCATCGTCGGCCTGACGTTCGACGCGGGCTACCAGATCGCCAAGTACACGGCCATGGCCGCCCGCTGGAACGGCGTGGACTGGGATTTCCTCTCCACCGACGTGTCCCCGCCGCTCGTCATGCTCGCCGGCGTCACCACCGCCGCCGGCTTCGCGGTACCCCGGGTCGGGCCGCCGGCGGTCGACAATCTGCGCGCGTGGAAACGCTACCGACTCCTGAAGCCCCTCTGGGCGGAGCTGCAGACGCTGCGCGCGCCGACCGACGGGATCATCCGCTGGTGGGATCCGCCGGTCGTGCGCCTGGCACGCCAGGAGATCGCCATCTGGGACGGCGTCCTGGCCTGCTCGCCCTATCTCGATGACCAGGTGCGCACGACCGCGTACGCCGAGGCAGTCGCGTCACTCGCCGCCGATGGCACCTCCGGAGTCCGATCACCGCACCGGGCCACGGTGGTGGCCGAGGCGGCCATGCTGGCCGCGGCCCGTGTCCAGGTCCTCCACGACGGCCGCGCGGAGGTACCGGCGAGAGCGGGAACCCTGGAGTCCATTTCCACACCGCGACGGATGGTTCTGCTGTCGCGCGCGCTGTCCTCGTCCCCGATCGTCGCCCAAGCCCGACGGCAGGCCGCCGCCCGAACGGCCGCCCGCCGTGACTGAGACTCCCGCTCCCCGCAACAGAAAAGAGTGCACCCTATGTCGTCGTCTGCCAGAACTGCCTCCCGCCGTACCGCGGTGGTCATCGGAGGGGGTATGACGGGCATGCTCGCCGCGGCCGTGCTCGCCGACTTCGCAGACGTGCGGATCATCGAACGCGATGTGCTGCCCGACGGCCCACACCCCCGCAAGGGACTGCCGCAGGCCCGCCATGCCCATGTGTTGTGGTCCGGCGGCGTGAAAGCCCTCGATGACCTCCTGCCCGGCATCGTCGACCAACTCGTCGACCAAGGCGCCCACACACCGCGCATCATGACCGACCTGGTGTCCAAGGCCCCCTCGGGGCAGTGGTTCCGCAGATTCACCCACGGCCGCCACACCAGCCTCCTGTGCAGCCGTGACCTCCTCGACGCGGTGATCCGCACCAGGGTTCTGCGGGACCACCGCATCACCCTCCTCCAGCAGACCGAACTGCTCGCCCTGCTGGGCGACGGGGACCGGGTGACCGGCGTCCGTGTTCGCGCGGATCAGGCCGAAACATCCCTCTCGGCCGACCTAGTGATCGACGCGAGCGGACGCGCCAGCCGCGCCCCGGTCTGGCTGCGGGAACTCGGACTTCCTCCGGTCCAGGAGCGCACGGTCGACGCCGGTATCGGTTACGCCAGCAGGATCTACCGCGCACCCGGCAGCGCCGCGGACGGCTTTCCCATCGTCAACGTCCAGGCCGATCCCCGCCGGATCCCCGGCAGGGGCGGCATCATCGTCCCCATAGAGGGCGGCCGATGGCTCGTGACGCTCGCCGGATCCCGCGGCGGGCAGCCCAGCAGCGACAACGACGAGTTCATGCCCTTCGCCCTGAGCCTGCCGCACCCCGTCATCGGTGAACTGCTCGAGAACGCCACACCCGAGACCGACGTCATCACCACTCGTAGTACCGCCAACAAGCGGCGGTACTACGAGAGAGCCGCCCGCTGGCCCGACGGCTTCGCCGTGCTCGGCGACGCCGTCGCCGGCTACAACCCCGTCTACGGCCATGGGCTGAGCGCCGCCGCGCAGAGCGTGATCGCCCTGCGCCACGTCCTGCGGCGACAGGACCTCGGCGCACCCGGTACCGCCCGGCGCGTCCAAAAGGCCGCGGCGCGGCCGGTCGAGAACGCCTGGAGCCTGGCCGTGGGGCAGGACGTGTTCTATCCGGACGCCAGCGACCAGCCGCCCACCCGGCTCGAACGGACCCTCGCCGCCTTCGTCGACAAGGCCGTCGACGCCGGCTCGCGCAACCCCCACGCCCTGCGCATCCTCCTGGACGTGATGAGCATGGAAAAACCGCCCGCCCGACTGCTCATGCCCGACATGCTCGCGCTGGTCTACCTCGGCCGAAAGACGCCGCCCCTGGAAGGCCCGCCCCTGACGGAGCAGGAGCGCAAAGCCACCTTGTGACGTGTCAGCCGCTTCCTGCGCGGGTGTGCCCGCGCAGCGACGACCGGCTCAAGGCGCCGTCAGGAGCCGGCGGCGAGCCATGGCATCGGGTCGGTGTACGTGCCGTCGACGAGTACCTCGAAGTGGAGGTGTGGGCCGGTCGACAGGCCGGTCGAGCCGACGAAACCGATGACCGTTCCGGCGTCGACGCTCTGGCCCGAGGTGACCTGAAGGGCCGACAGATGGTTGTACGTCGTCTCCACCCGTTTCCCGCCGATGGTGCCGTGATCGATCACGATGCGGTTGCCGTAGGCCTTGGTCATCGCCGCGAACACGACCTGTCCCTGCCGTGCGGCGGATATCGGGGCCCCCTGGGGCGCCGCGAAGTCGACGCCGGTGTGCAGCTTGGTCACACCGGTGAGCGGGTGCTGGCGCGTGCCGAAGGGTGAGGTGACCACGAGAGAGGTGAGCGGCGGAGCCAGCACCGCGCTCGCCGTCCCGCTGCCGGAACTCCCGCTCTCCACCCGGTCGTACGTCTTGTAGCGTGGGAACAGCGCCTTGACCTCGGTGACGTAGGTCCGTGCCTGCGTGGGGACGTGCCCCGCCCGGGTCACCGCGTCCGTGCCCACCGTGTAGGCGGCGAGGGTGAGGTCGAGGAGCTGTCCGGTGACCGTTCCATGGTTTTTGAGACGGGTGGCCTTCTCGGCGAGAGCGCAGTCCTCGCGGGCGAGCGCCACGATGGCGTCCACCGGGTCGCGGGGCGAGGACCGTTTGTTGCCGTCCTCGTCCTTGCCCCAGGTCCGCCACTGCGCGTCGGTGAACCCGGCGATCCCCGTCTCACCCGAGAGCGTGGCGAAGTCGGTGTCCCAGCTGGAACGTTGTTCGATCTGGGCCGCGAGGACGGACGGCTTCAGGACCGTGCACGTCTTGGCCGCCGCACGCAGCCACGGGACGTAGGCATCCTCGACGTGCTCGGCGACCGCGCCGTCCGCGACCACCGCGCTGTTCGTACTCGGGTCCGGCGACAGAAGAGTGGTCAACCGACCCGTCGCCGTCATGAACACAGCGAACCCCACCACGGCGGTCAGCCCCGGCAGGACCAGCAGCGTGAACGGTCCGGGGCGGCGTCTGCGCCGGGTGCGCGCAGCCCCGGGCTCGGGTGGCGACTCGGGGGTCCTGATACTCACCAGGGGACGCTAGCGTTTCGTCCGCCGGACTTCAGGAGGACCAGAGGCAAGGTCACGTGCCCGTTCGGGCACACCGCGGCGGGCGACGAAGCCCGTCGCGGCGCTCATGCGGTCCTTCCCCGGCCCGGAGCGAGCGCGTCGATCCACTCGCGCACGGCCCGGGCCGTCGTCGGGGCGTTCTCCTCCAGCACACCGAGATGGCTGCCGGGTGAGTCCACCGTGTCGTGGGGGAGCGGCCAGGACGACCGCCACTGTTCCGGCATGTCCGGCAGTGGCTCGCAGGCGCGCACCAACAGGGTGGGAACCGGGGTGGGTCGAGGGTCCCAGCCGCGGAACATACGGGTGTACGCGCCCAGCGCCAGCAAGGTCAGATCGTCCACCGCGCTGTCGAACCGCTCGCCGACGGCCGCGGGGATCCGGGCGGGCATCGCCAGCAGCCAGGGCGCGGCTTCGAGATCGGGGGTGACGTGGTACGAGTCCACCAGCACGAGTCCGACCGGGGGCGCGCCGTCGGCTGCCAGCCGGGCGGTGAGCGCATGGGCCGCCGAGCCGCCCATGGAATGGCCCAGGACGACGTAGGGGCGATCGCCGAGATGCCGCCGGACGGTCGTGGCGTGCAGTTCGGCCAGCGTCTCCAGGTCCCGCGCCACGGCGACTCCGGTGTCGACGCCGGGGTGGCGCAATTCGAAGACGTCCCGCTCGCCGTCGAAGGGGCCGGCGAGCCCCGCGTACCAGGGCCGACCGAGGTTGGTGGCGAAGCCGGGAACGCAGACGAGTGCCGGACCGTCCGCCCCCGAGGCCAGTCGCAGCGGCGCTATCGCGTGCCGGTCACCCTCGTCGTGTCCGAAGGTGGGTGCGGCGAGGGAAGCGCTCACGAGGAGGTGCATCGCGGAGACGACGTCGCCCGTCTCGCAGACCTGCCGATAGAGGGTCGGCAGCGACCCGCCGGTTCCGCGCCGGCGCTCGACCGTCGGGACGGCGGGGCGGGCCGGTTCATGACGCCGATCGCCCTGCGGCGGCCCGGCGGCAGCGGCATCGTCGACCAAGGCGCCGCTCAGCTCGGCGTACACGTGCTCCGCGAGCCGCTCCGCGCTGGGCCAGTCGTACGCGACGGTGGCCGCCAGCGGGATCCCGGCGAGCAGGCTCAGCCGGTTGCGCAGCAGGACGCTCATCAGCGAGTCGAGACCCAGCTCCGGGAAGTCCCGGTCGACGGCCTCGACCTGTGCATGACCGAGCACCGTGGCGACCTCGGCGCGGACCAGTTCCACCAGGGCGGGCGCCCGCTCGGACGACGGCAGTGCCGCGAGGCGCTCCCGCCAGGCCCCGGCGACACCCTCCGACTCCACCACCCCCTCCTCCAGCCCGCTCACCACTCCGTCCACCGCCGCGGGCGAGGCCGTCGGCCGGGCAGGGCGCAGCAGGGCGCGCAGCGGCGGCGGAACCGGTGCCCCGGCGGGCAGCGCTCCCGGCGAGCGGTCCAGCGGCAGCGGTGCGAGGACCGGCTCCCCACCGCCGAGCGCGGCGTCGAACAGTGCCAGCGCCTGTTCGGGGGAGACCGCGCGCACCACCCCGCCGTGCACCCGGCCCGCGCGCGCCGCCATCCCTTCGTCGTCGGCCCAAGGACCCCAGGCCAGGGACAGCGCGGGGAGGCCGAGGGCGGTGCGGTGACGGGCGAGTGCGTCCAGGAAGGAGTTGGCCGCCGCGTAGTTGGCCTGGCCGGGATTGCCCAGCAGCCCGGCGGCCGAGGAGAACAGGACGAACTGCGACAGCGGCAGATCCTTCGTCAGTTCGTGCAGCTGCCAGGTCGCGTCGGCCTTCGGCCGCAGTACGGTCGTCAGCCGCTCGGGGGTCATCGCTTCCAGCACGCCGTCGTCCAGGACCCCGGCCGTGTGCACCACGGTGGTGAGGTCGGGCCCGAACTCCTTGATGAGGGAGGCAAGTTGATCTCGCTCGGTGATGTCGCAGGCCACCAGGTCCACCCGCGCCCCCGCTCCTTCGAGCTCGGAGCGCAGCGCCTGCGCCCCCGGTGCCCGCTCTCCCCGTCGGCTGACGAGCACGAGATGCCGTACGCCGTGCCGATCGACCAGATGCCGGGCCAGCAGCGCGCCCAGGGAGCCGGTGCCACCGGTGATCAGGACGGTGCCCCGGCCGAGGGAGCCGTCCGCCGCCGCACCGGGAGTGGCCGCGAGCCGTGGGACACTCAGCAAGCCGTCCCGGATGGCCAGTTGGGGTTCGCCCGTGCCGAGGGCGGCAGGCAGCAGCCGTAGCGACTCGGGCCGGCCGTCCACATCCACGAGCGTGAGGCGACCGGGGTACTCGGCCTGCGCGGCCCGCAGCAACCCCCAGACCGTCGCGGCGGGCAGGTCCGGTGCCGCAGCGGCGGCGCCACGCGTGACCACGGCCAGCCGCCCGGAACCGGCGAGCCGCGCGCGCAGTGAATCCAACGCCCGTACGGTCAGCGCGTGGGCCGCGGCGGCGAGGTCGGTCCCCTCGTCGGCGGGGGCGGACAAGGACACCACGACCATTTCCGGAGCGTCCGCGGACCCGGACACCGTGTCCCGCCGCGGCAGGAACGCGGCCAGCCCCAGGTCGTCGGGTTCCTCCACCGCGACGGCGGGTCCTTCGCCGACAGCCGGAACGCCGGTCCACCGCAGCCTGTACAGCTCTCCGACCGGGGCGACACCCGTCTTCGGTACTGGTCGCGTCGTCATCGACTCCAGCCGGGCCACGGGCGCACCCGCGGGCGTGGCGAGGTCGAGGCCGACCGTGTCCGGGCCGGTGTTCCTGATGCGTACGCGCAGCGCCGTGGCCCCGGTCGCGTGCAGCGTCAGGCCCTGCCAGGCGAACGGAAGCCGGGCCGGTCCGGAGGGCGGCTCGGCAAGCAGTCCCGAATGCAGGGCGGCGTCCAGCAGCGCCGGGTGGAGGGCGTGACGCCGGGCCTCCGGGAGCGACGCCGGGCCGACCTCGGCGAACAACTCCTCGCCTCGCCGCCACAGGGCCGTGACGCCCCGGAACGCCGGCCCGTATGCGAGACCGGTGGCGGCCAGCCGTTCGTAGGCGCCGGTGAGATCCATGGGCGTGGCATCCGGTGGCGGCCACGCGCCGAGCGAGGCCGGGCGCTCCAGGACACCCGCAGCCGTCGGTCCGAGCCGACCGGTCGCATGGTGCGTCCAGGCGCCGAGCGCACCGGACTCCTCCGGCCGCGCGTACACGTCCGCCGTGCGCCGTCCGGTGCCGTCCGGCTCTCCCAGGGCCACCTGGACCTGGATCCCCTCGTCGTCGGCGGCGGGGAGGAACAGCGGGGTGAGAAGGGCGAGATCCTCCAGTACGGCGACACCGCACGCGTCACCGGCATGGAGTACCAGGTCGGCGAACGCGGCCCCGGGCACCAGGGCGTGGCCGCCCACGACATGGTCGCGCAGCCACGGCTGGGCCGCGCCGGACAGCCGGCCACCGCACAGCACACGCTCGGTGCCCGGCACGGTGACCGTCTGGGTGAGCAGCGGATGGCCCGAACCGGCTGCCGCGTCGGTGGCGGGCTCGGACAGCCAGTAGCGCTGCCGCTGGAAGGGATAGGTCGGCAGGTCGACCCGCCGGGCGCCGCTGTCCGCGTACACCCGGCGCCAGTCCACCGGCACACCGTGGACATGGAGTCGTCCGAGCGCGTCGAACAGCGTCCGCGGCTCCGGGGCGCCCCGCCGGGCGGCGGCCGTGAACAGCGGGTTCTTGCCGCTCTCGGCCAGAGCCGTCGTGGCCTGGGCCGTGAGGTGCGCGTCCGGCCCGATCTCGGCGAACGCGGTCACCCGCCCGTCGTACGCCAGCCAGCGCAGGGCGTCCCCGAACCGCACGGCCTCGCGGGCGTGCCGTACCCAGTACTCGGCCGACCGCAACTCGTCTCCGGTGGCCGGGCGTCCTGTCAGCCCCGACAGCACCGGAATGCGGGCCTGACCGTACGTCAATCCGCCGACGACACGGCCGAATTCGGCGAGCATCGGGTCCATCAGCGGGGAGTGGAAGGCATGGCTGACCCGCAGCCGGACCGTACGGCGCCCGAGCGCGGCGAAGCGCCGGGCGAGTGCGAGGACGGGTTCCTCCACGCCGGAGACCACGACCGCGCGGGGGCCGTTCACGGCCGCGATCGCGGTCTCGTCGGTCAGCTCGCGGGTCACCTCCTCCTCGGTGGCGTCGAGCGCCACCATGGCGCCGTCCTCAGGCAGCTTCCGCATCAACCGACCCCGGGCCGCGACCAGTTCGACGGCGTCTCGCTCCGACAGGATGCCCGCGGCGTGCGCCGCGGCCACCTCGCCGATCGAGTGTCCGGCCAGGAAGTCCGGCCGCATGCCCCAGGACTCCAGCAGCCGGAAGGCGGACACCTCGAAGGTGAACAGGGCCGCCTGGGCGAAGTCCGTACGATCCAGCAGCGCGCTCTCGGCGGCGTCCCGGAGCACCGAGCGCAACGGGCGTTCCAAGTGCGCGTCGAAGCGGTCGCACAGGGCGTTGAAGCTGTCGGCGAAGACCGGGAAGACCTCGCACAACTCCCGTCCCATGCCTGGGCGTTGTGCTCCCTGGCCGGTGAACAGCAGGGCCGACCGACCGGCGGAGTCCGCCGGTTGCGACGCGGCGCTCGCTGCCAGGGCGTCCAAGGCACTCAGCGTCCCCGCGCGGTCGTCGGCGGCTACGGCGGCTCGGTGGGGGAGTGCGGCCCGGCCGGTGGCATGGGTGAACGCCATGTCGACCAGGGCAAGTTCGGGCCGTTCCCGCAGTGCTGCCGCGGTCCGTGCGGCCTGCGCCCGCAGTGCGGCCGGGCTCGCGGCGGAGAGGAGCAGAGGCGGCGTCGCCACGCCGCCCGGGGACGGTGCCGCGGCGACCGTGGCCGCCTCGGCCTCCTCCAGGATCACGTGCGCGTTGGTCCCGCCGATGCCGAACGCCGACACCGCCGCCCGTCGGGGCCGCCCGGGCACGGGCCGCCACTCCTCGTCCCGGGTCAGCAGTCGTACGGCGCCCGACGACCAGTCCACCCGTGGCGACGGCTCGTCGGCGTGCAGCGTGCGCGGGAGCCGTTCGTGGTGCATCGCCAGTACGGTCTTGATGACACCGCCCACCCCGGCCGCCGCCTGGGTGTGCCCGAGATTGGACTTCAACGAGCCCAGCCACAGCGGCCGTTGAGCGGCCCGGCCCTGCCCGTACGTGGCCAGCAGCGCCTGCGCCTCGATCGGATCGCCGAGCGCGGTGCCCGTGCCGTGCGCCTCCACCGTGTCGACGTCCGCCGGGGACAGTCCCGCGTCGGCGAGGGCCGCGTGGATCACCCGTTGCTGCGCGGGCCCGTTGGGGGCGGTCAGCCCGTTGGACGCGCCGTCGGAGTTGACGGCCGAGCCGCGCAGCACGGCCAGGACCGGATGACCGTTGCGCCGCGCGTCGGACAGCCGTTCCAGCAGGACCAGGCCCACGCCCTCGCCCCAGGCGGTGCCGTCGGCCGCCGCGGAGAAGGGTTTGCAGCGCCCGTCCGGTGCCAGCCCGCGCAGCCTGCTGAACGCGATGAACGGGCCGGGCGAGGCCATGACCGTGACCCCTCCCGCGACGGCCAGCGAGCACTCGCCGTCGCGCAGGGACCGTACGGCCGTGTGCATCGCCACCAGCGACGACGAACACGCGGTGTCCACCGTCATGGCGGGTCCGCGCAGCCCCAGCGTGTAGGCGATCCGACCGGAGGCGACGCTGCCCGCCGAACCGAGGGCGAGATGGGCCTCCAGTTCGTGTCCGCCGCGCTGCAGGAGGCGGCGCCCGTAGTCGGCGTGCATCACGCCGACGAAGACACCGGTGTCACTGCCGCGCAGCCCCGACGGGTCGAGGCCCGCCCTTTCCAGCAGTTCCCAGCCTGTCTCCAGCAGCAGACGTTGCTGCGGATCGGTGGCCAGTGCCTCGCGCGGCGACATGTTGAAGAAGGCCGCGTCGAAGTCGGCCGCCCGGTGCAGGAAGCCGCCCCTGCGAGTGAGGGAGGTCCCGGGCCGGTCGGGGTCGGGATCGTACAGGTCGGCCGTGTTCCACCCACGGTCGGTGGGGAAGTCCGAGGTCGCGTCTGTACCGTCCGCGACGAGCCGCCACAGATCCTCCGGGGACTCCACGCCCCCCGGATAGCGGCACGCCATGGCCACGACCGCGATGGGCTCCCCGCGCTCCCCCGTCTCGACGCGGGACCTGCCACCAGTCGTGCGCGCGGCGGCGGGCCGACGGTCGCCGTGCAGCGCGTCGCGCACCAGGACCGCCGCGGCGGCCGGCGTGGGATGGTCGAACACCAGCGTCGCCGGCAGATCGAGACCGGTCGCCGTGCCCAGCCGGTCGCGCAACAGCACACCGCCGAGCGAGGTGAGTCCCTGTGCCGTGAAGGGCAGTTCGGGATCGAGCGACCGCGCGGGGACGTCGAGCGTGCGGGCGGTCTCGTCGAGTACCAGGTCCAGCACGGCGTCGGACGCGGCCGTCAGCCGCTCACGCAGCGCCCTGGACGCGGCCACACGTTCGGCGGCGAGCCGCTCCGTCAACTGCTCGGCGAGCGCGGACCGGACGATCTTGCCGGAGGGCGTACGGGGGATGGCGTGGGTCGGGTAGATCTCGTCCGGCACCTTGAACCCGGACAGCCGCTCCCGGCAGTCGGCGAGGGCCCGCGCCGTGTCGAACCCGTCCGGTCCCGGGACGACGAAGGCGACCGGCACCTCGCCCAGCACGTCGTGCCGTCGGCCGACGACAGCGGCGTCGGCGATGTCGGGACGGGCCAGCAGTACCCGCTCGACCTCGGACGGATTGATGTTCTCCCCGCCCCGGATGATGAGTTCCTTGACCCGGCCGGTGACATGGAGATGGCCGTTCGCGCCGAGCCGGCCCAAGTCCCCGGTGCGGTACCAACCGTCGGAGAACGCCTTCGCGGTGGCGTCCGGACGGTTGTGATAGCCCGTCATCAGCCCGGGGCCGCGGACCCAGATCTCCCCGTCGGCGCCATCGGTGACCTCGGCACCGGTGGACGGATCGGTCAGCCGCACCGAGAGCCCGGGCAGCGGGGGCCCGCTCGAGGCGTCGTCACGGGGTCCGTCGAGCCGCTGGACCGCGATCTTCCCGCAGGTCTCCGTGGAGCCGTAGCCGTCGAGCAGGGGAGCGGCCAGGACACGGCCGACCTCCGCCTTCAGCTCAGGGGGACAGGGTGCGCCCCCGGTGACGCACAGGCGCAGTGACGAGGACACCGGGGCCGCCGTCTCCCGCAGCGACTCCAGCAGGAGGCGATAGGTGGCGGGCACCCCGGCCAGAAGGGTGAACGGCTCGGCGGCCAGCGCCTGGGCGACGCTCGCACCCGGGGCGAGGAGGCGTGCGCTCGCACCGACCGCGATCACTCCCATCAGGCACAGCGAGTGCGCGAAGGCGTGGAACATGGGCAGGGGCCACAGCAGCCGGTCCTCCTCCCGCAATCCGTGCGCCGGCACGTAGGCCGCCGTCACCGACCACAGGGCGGCACGTTGGGTGGAGACCACGCCCTTGCTCTCCCCGGTCGTGCCCGAGGTGTAGAGAATCCACGCCGGATCGTCGAGACCGAGGTCGTCCCGGGGCGCCTCACCAGGATCCGTCCCGGCCAGGTCCTCGAAGGCGAGCACGTCGGCGCGCAGCTCCTGGAAGCGGAGCTCGTCCAGATCCTCGAAGTGGAGCTCGTCGCCGCGCAGGTCGCCCTGGCCGACGACGGCCATCCGTAACTCGGTTCGCTCAGCGGCCAGTCGGGCGACCCGGGGGGCGAGCGACTCCTCGGTGATCACCAGGACCGCGCCACTGTCGTCGAGGAAATACCCCAGTTCCTCGTCCGACGCACCGGGGTTCAGCAGCACGCCGACGGCCCCGGCCCGCAGCACCCCGAGAGAGCTCTCCACGAGCTCCACCCGATTGCCCAGATGGATCGCGACCCGCTCCCCGCGCCGCACCCCCAGCCGCGCCAGATGCCCCGCCAGCCGACCGGTGCGCTCCTCCAACTCCCGGTAGGTGACGGCGCGGCGGCCGTCCACGTAGGCATTTTTGCCTCCCCGCCGAGCCGAGTGCTCCCTCAGAGTGCCGGCCAACGCACGCACCAACTCGCCCTGGAACTCGGCCATTTCCCACCCCTACGACTTCGACCGCAGACCACTCGCCGTAACCGTACGTCAGCCGAACCCCCGTTCAGCAGCGCTGCGACCCGGCGGCGCGTCGGCCGCCGCTCCACACCGTCCCGCCTCCGACATTCGGAAGGCGGGGCCTTCTTGTTCAGTCCGAGCCCGGACCGGCGATGCGCTCGACACGCGGCTCGGCGAGCCTGGCGTAGTCCGCCCCGGACATGGCCAGTGAACGATCAAGGCGGGCGGCGTTGAAGTAGAGGCACGGCCGCGCGACGACGTCCGGATCGGCGACGAGTTCGAGTGCGGGGTCGAAGCTGAAGGGCAGAACGGTGCCGGGGACGGCCTGGGCCAGTCGCTCCGCCGTGGCCGCGTCGCAGAATCCGACGTAGCGGGCCGAGAACAGCGTGCGGATGGCGGCGAGGTCCACACGCCGGTCCCCGGGGACGACCGCGAGCACGTGGCGAGTGACCCGCCGGTCGATCTTGACCATCAGGACGAGGCACTTCGCGGCCTCGGACACCGGGTGCCCGCGCAGTGCGCTGACCGTCTCGGTGGTGCCTTCCGGTTCGTGGTCGATGAGTTCGTACGCGGTCGCGGTGCTGTCGAGCAGGCTGATCAGACGCTCGTAGGTGCCGTTGTCCGGCAAGGGGACTCCTCGATAGGGGTGGTGCGGTGGGTGCGTTCGATGTGCTGTCCCCAGTACGTTCCGGTGACCATCAGCGCAGCGCCGAGGGCGGCGAGGACGGTGAACCCTTCGCCGCCGAGGCAGACGCCGACCACGACCGCCCAGACCGGTTCGGTGCCCAGCAGCAGACTGGCCCGGCTGGCAGAGCTCTTCTGCACCGCCCAGGTCTGGGCGAGGAAGGCGAACACGCTGCAGAACAGGGCGAGATACACGAGCTGGCCCCAGACCGCGGCATCGACCCGAGTCAGCGTCGGCAGGGCGCTCGCGGCGGGCACGACGAACAGCGCCGAGCCGACACCCGTCTGGACGGCCGTGAGCTGCAACGGCCGCACGACGCGGCCCTTCGTCAGCCGCCCCACGAGCGCGACATGCGCCGCGCGCACCACCGCGGCGGCGAGCATCAGCAGGTCGCCGATCCCGGGAGTGTGGAAGCCGCTGCCGGACATGAGCAGGGCGACGGCCACCAGACACACACCTGTGGCGGCGAAGAAGCGCGGAGGCAGCCGTCCGTTGTCCGTCGTGCGGTCCAGCAGCGGGGTGAGCACGATGGTGAGGCTGATGATCAGTCCGGCGTTGGCCGCGCTGGTGTGCGCGACACCGTACGTCTCCAGAACCAGGACAGCGGCCTGAGTGATGCCCAGCACAGTCCCGAGACGTACTTCGTCCCGCGTACAGCGCTCCTTCCGGCGGCGGGCGGCGACGAGGGCGAAGCAGGCGATCGCGGAGATCGCGTATCGCGCGAACAGCACCACCAGGACCGGCAGGGCATGGGTGGCCGTCTTCGCGGCCAGGTAGCTGGAGCCCCAGACGATGGCGACAAGGAGAAGCACTGCGTCAGTGCGGCGGGTGTGGAACACGCCCCTACGCTGCACTGCTTCCACCCTGAAGCCAAGAACGATGTTCTTCAGCGAACCTGAAGCATCACTACACTGAGCAGGTTGAATGAGCGGCAGTTGCAGATCTTGCGGGAGCTCGGCGAGTCGGGAAGCGTCACCGCCACCGCCGAGGCGCTTTTGATGACGCCCTCGGCCATCTCCCAGCAGTTGCGGCTGCTGCAACGCTCGATCCCGGTCCCTCTCACCGAACGTGACGGCCGACGGCTGGTGCTCACCGATGCCGGGCAAGCCCTGGCCCGTGCCGCGATCGAGGTGGAGACCGCGATGGCCACGGCACGGCACGCGATCGACGAGTTCGTCGACCAGGCGGATGCGGGCGTGTCGGTGGCGGCCTTCCACAGCGCGGCCTCCGCGTTCTTCCCGCTCCTGCTGCTCGGCCAGGCAGGACCTGGACGCCCGCGGCTCTCGCTCGCCGACGAGGACGTCGCGCAGGACCACTTCCCCGGACTGACCCGGGACTACGACCTCGTACTCGCCCACCGTCTCGACCAAGCGCCGCCGTGGCCGGCCACGGTCACCGCCGACACGTTGCTGCGTGAACCGCTGGACGTCGCCCTGCCGGCCGGCCACCCCCTGACCGCCAAACGACGTCTGACCCCGCGCGACGTCGCGGACCAACCCTGGATCACCGTTCACGACGGATTCCCGCTGATGGCCACCATCGACGCCATCGCGAGCGCCGCGAACCGACGGCTCGACATCGTCCATCGCATCAACGAATTCTCGGTCGTCGCCGAGGCCGTCGCCGCCGGAGGGGGCCTGGCCCTCATGCCCCGCTGGACCACGCGCCCACACCCCGCACTCGTCCTCAGACCTCTCAGCGGCGTGCACACCCGGCGCCACATCGACGTGCTCCACCGCCCCGAACGCGCCGCACGAAGAGCCGTACGCACGGTGCTCACCGAACTCCACCGGGCAGCGACGACGATCCAGCGGCGGGACGGCAGCGGGGTTCTGGCGTGAACGCCGTCGTGCGCGTCGAGGCAGGTGACCGGACCGGTCAGGATTCGAGAAGCGCCGGCCAGTGAGCCGCGGCTACCGTGACGGCCATGGGCATCGCGATTTACGCCCCGACACAGGAAGACCTGACGTTACCCTCGGGGCTGGTCGGATCCAGCCAGGCGACGCCGACGGAGTCCGCGAAGGCGGCCCCACTCGACAGATGGAGACACGATGAGCATGGCCCCGCGGACGGACACGCAGTCGCCTGCGCCGCACGTTGCCGACAGCCACGATCTGATCCGCGTGCACGGCGCGCGCGAGAACAATCTCAAGGACGTCAGCATCGAGATCCCGAAGCGCCGGCTGACGGTGTTCACCGGCGTGTCCGGCTCGGGCAAGAGCTCGCTGGTGTTCGACACGATCGCCGCTGAGTCGCAGCGACTGATCAACGAGACGTACAGCGCCTTCGTGCAGGGCTTCATGCCGACGCTGGCGCGGCCCGAGGTCGACGTCCTCGACGGACTGACCACCGTGATCACCGTCGACCAGCAGCGGCTGGGCGCGGACCCCCGCTCCACGGTCGGCACCGCCACCGACGCCAACGCGATGCTGCGCATCCTCTTCAGTCGGCTCGGCAAGCCGCACATCGGCTCGCCCAAGGCGTTCTCCTTCAACGTCGCCTCGATCAGCGGAGCCGGCGCGGTCACCATGGAGCGCGGCGGACAGACCGTGAAGGAGCGCCGCAGCTTCAGCATCACGGGCGGCATGTGCCCGCGCTGCGAGGGCCGTGGCTCGGTCTCCGACCTCGACCTCACCCAGCTCTACGACGAGTCCAAGTCGCTCTCCGAGGGCGCGATCACCGTCCCCGGCTACACGGGGGGCGGCTGGAACTCACGGCTCTACAGCGAGTCGGGCTTCTTCGACCCGGACAAGCCGATCCGCAAGTTCACCAAGAAGGAATTGCACGACTTCCTCCGCCGCGAGCCGACCCGGATGAAGATCGCGGGCATCAACATGACCTACGAGGGGCTGATCCCGCGGATCCAGAGGTCGATGCTCGCCAAGGACCGGGAGGGCATGCAGCCGCACATCCGGGAGTTCGTGGACCGGGCGGTCACCTTCACCATCTGCCCCGAGTGTGACGGCACCCGGCTCAACGAAGGGGCCCGGTCGTCGAAGATCAAGCGGATCAGCATCGCCGACGCCTGCGCGATGCAGATCAGCGACCTGGCCGAGTGGGTGCGGGGTCTCGACGAGCCGTCGGTGGCGCCGCTGCTCACCGCGCTGCAGCAGACCCTCGACTCGTTCGTGGAGATCGGGCTCGGCTACCTCTCGCTCGACCGGCCGGCGGGCACGCTGTCCGGCGGCGAGGCGCAGCGCGTCAAGATGATCCGCCACCTCGGCTCCTCGCTCACCGACGTCACCTACGTCTTCGACGAGCCCACCATCGGCCTGCACCCGCATGACATCCAGCGGATGAACGACCTGCTGCTGCGGCTGCGGGACAAGGGCAACACGGTGCTCGTCGTGGAGCACAAGCCGGAGACGATCGCGATCGCCGACCATGTCGTCGACCTCGGCCCCGGCGCCGGAACGGCGGGCGGCACCGTCTGCTTCGAGGGCACCGTCGAGGGGCTGCGGACCGGTGGCACCATCACCGGCCGCCATTTCGACGACCGGGCCGCCGTCAAGGAGACGGTGCGCAAGCCCACCGGCACGCTGGAGATCCGCGGTGCGAGGACGCACAACCTGCAGGGCGTCGACGTCGACATCCCGCTCGGGGTGCTTGCCGTCGTCACCGGGGTGGCCGGATCCGGGAAAAGCTCGCTCGTGCACGGCTCGATCCCGGCGGGCGAGGGCGTGGTGTCGGTCGACCAGGCAGCGATCCGCGGCTCCAGGCGTAGCAACCCGGCGACGTACACCGGACTGCTCGACCCGATCCGCAAGGCGTTCGCCAAGGTCAACGGTGTGAAGCCGGCCCTGTTCAGCGCCAACTCCGAGGGCGCCTGCCCCACCTGCAACGGCGCCGGCGTCATCTACACCGACCTGGCGATGATGGCCGGCGTCGCCACCACCTGTGAGGAGTGCGAGGGGAAGCGGTTCCAGGCATCGGTGCTGGACTATCACCTCGGCGGCCGTGACATCAGCGAGGTGCTCGCGATGTCGGTGACCGAGGCCGAGGAGTTCTTCGGCGCCGGCGAGGCGGCGACGCCGGCCGCGCACAGGATCCTGACCCGGCTCGCCGACGTCGGCCTCGGCTACCTGACCCTCGGCCAGCCCCTCACTACCCTGTCCGGCGGTGAGCGCCAGCGCCTCAAGCTGGCCACGCACATGGCGGAGAAGGGCGGCGTCTACGTCCTCGACGAGCCCACCGCCGGCCTGCACCTCGCCGACGTCGAGCAGCTGCTCGGCCTGCTCGACCGGCTCGTCGACGCCGGCAAGTCGGTCATCGTCGTCGAGCACCACCAGGCGGTCATGGCGCACGCCGACTGGATCATCGACCTCGGCCCCGGCGCCGGCCACGACGGCGGCCGACTCGTCTTCGAGGGCACCCCCGCGGACCTCGTCGCAGCCCGCTCCACCCTCACCGGCGAGCACCTCGCGACCTACGTCGGCCCCTGACACAGGCCCTCGCTCGACGGCGCTCTTGACGTCAGCCCCTGATCAGGCAGAAGGGATGCCCGGCCGGATCAGCGAAGACCCGCCATCTGTCGCCACGCGGTTGGTACTCCGGTTTGGTCGCGCCCCACTGCAGCAGCAGGGCCTCCGCCTCGTCGAGGTCATCGACCGCGAAGTCGAGGTGGCTCTGCTGGGGCGCGGCCTGGTCCGGCCAACGCGGAGCCTGATAGTCGTCGATGCGTTGAAAACCGATCGCAAGCCCGTCCTCGCGGGTGACACCGGCGCGGGGGCATGGCAACTCCCTGAAACCCCTCATGCGGTGAGTCCGAACTCGTCCGGCGTCACACCGTAGGGATCAACTCCCCACTCCGCGACCGGATTTACGTGAACGCCGAGCCGCGGTCGAGGGGGACAGCCTGCGATGGGCAGCGGTCCATGGCACGACGCTACGGGCCACCCCTGACGGCCCGCCTCGACCACCTCTTCGACAGCACGCATTTCGGTGCCGCCGGTCGCGCTCGGCCTCGCACCCGTGGGTGGCCTGCATGAGTCCGCGGGGCGGCGGCACTACCGTGGTCGGCGTAAGGGTGTAGTCACATGACGGCCGACCCCCGGGTGGCGCGATGTGTTGGAGTGCGACGGCCGACCTGGCCGCCGGTGTCGGGATCGGCGCGGTCGGGGTGGCCTGTGTGGCGCGGGTGCGGCGGGTTCGTGATCTGCCGCTGGCCGCGCTGCCGTTGATCCTCGGGGCGCATCAGATCGTGGAGTCCGTGGTGTGGGACTCCGGCGGGGGTACGGGCCCGGCGACCGTCGCCTGGGCCGTCATCGCGCTGCCGCTGCTCGCGGTGTGGGCCCCGGCCGGAGTGATGTGCGCGGCGCCCCCGCGCGCCCGGCGCGGGCTGACGGTCCCCCTGGCGATCGGCCTCGCAACCGCCGCCGCACTCGCGTACGCCCTCGTGACCCGTCCCGTGCGAGCGGAGGTCCGCGGCCACACCCTCGGCTACTTCGTGCATCTGAACCATCCCGAACTGCTCGTCGCCGGCTATCTCCTGGCCACCGTCGGCTCCCTCCTGCTCTCCGGTGACCGTGGGCTGCTGCTGCTCGGGGTGCTGATGGGCGCGGGCGCGCTGATCTGCTGGGTGCTGTGGGAGCTGGAGTTCGTGTCGACCTGGTGCGCGTTCGCGGCGGTGGGTTCGGTGGCGCTGTTCGGCTGGGTGCGGCGCCGCCCGGCCGTCGGCGTCGTTCAACCGATCGGTTGAACGCGGGTTCCACCGCCCGCGCGTCCTCTGCTACGTACGGATGACGCGCGGCCTCACGTCACGGCGCCGGAATCGCCACTGACCATGGCGCCGCGTTCAACCCGCCGAGGTCCTCACCCCCTTCAGAGAGGCCCACAGAGTGTCCAGTTTCCTCAGCAGACGACGTGTACTTGCCACCGGAGCCGGTGCCGCGGCCCTCGGCCTCGGAGCGTTCGGCGCCGCGGCCGGCCCCGCCGCTGCCTCGTCCACCGGGTCCCCGGCCCTGCTCCTCCAGCGGGTGAAGTCCTGGAGCGTCTGCAGTTGTACGACGTCGGGGACCAGGGTGTCGGTGGCGAACTGGTTGTCGACGCGGACGTCGTGGTACTTGCTGTAGTCCACGATGAGCTTCAGGTCGATGTCGGGGAAGCGTTTGAGGAAGGCGGCCTTGGTGCCGTCCTGCTGGGTCGGGGTGTCTCCGCCGGCGTAGATGACGAGTTTGCCGCCGTCCGCCAGGGCGGCCCGGTACAGCTCGTCGAGCGTCCTGGTCTCCTCGGCCCCGCCGGTCCGCCGACGGCTTCAAGGACAGGCACGGCGCCTGGGTCGCCATCGGCGCGATCGGCTTCAGCTTCTTGTACGACATCGCCGCGGCCGACGCGGACGCCCCGAAGTCCCCGCTCGACCTGATCGACCCGAAGCGGAAGGGCAAGATCGCCTCGTCGTACCCCCACGACGCCGCGGTCCTCTACCTCTACAGCCTGTACGCGCAGAAGTACGGCTGGGACTGGGTGGCCGCGCTCGCCCGGCGGGACGTGTGGAACACGACGGCCGGGCAGCGGCGAGGAAGCGGTCCGTCTGGGGGCCCGGTTGACCCCGGACCTCGTGCTGATGGATCTGCGGTTCGCCGGACCGGGTCAGGGGATCGACGGCGTCGAGGCGGCCCGTCGGCTCGGCGCCCGGGCGCCCGGTGTGGCGGTGGTGATGCGGTCAACCCGGAGCAGGACTTGAGCCATCGCGAGATCGAGGTCGTCCGGCTGCTCGCCGAGGGGCGCAGCAACCGGGCCATCGCCGAGGCGCTGTACCTCAGCGAGGCCACGGTCAAGACCCACCTCGTGCGCGTCCATCGCAAAATCAGAGTCGACAACCGGGCGGCGGCCGTCTCGGCGGCCGTGCGCAGGGGACTGCTCGAACTCACCTGACACACAAGGCGTTTGAGGCGGCCGAGGCATCCTCTCCGCACCCGCGCGGGCCGTCACGGGCGGGCGCGGAGAGGGATGGCGCCGTAGGGCTAGGAGCCGGCCCCGGCGGTCACGTCAGACACCGTCCACCGTTGGTTGGAGCCGGAGTTCGGCGTCCAGATCGTGACGGCGGATCCGTCGGCGGTGGCTTGGCCGCCCACCTCCAGGAGCCTTCCGGTGGCGGCGTTGACGAGGGTCCAGGTGCCGTCACCGGTCGTCGACATGATCCACTGTGTGGCCGTGTCACGAGGGCCGGTGTCCGCCTCCAAGACGGGGGCGCCGTCGCGCACGGCCAGCCGCTTGTCCTCCACCGGGTTGGTGAACACGTACCGCTGACGGTTGCCGGTCTGGCCGCTGATCTGGCGCAGCTGCCATCGCTGGCCGGTGACCGTGGCCGCGTCCGTGCTCGCCGTCTTGATGACGAGCTTGCCGCCGTCGTCCGCGACGGTGAGCGCCTTGCCGCTCTGGACGCCGGTCAGGGAGTAGGTGTGGCCCTTCTTCAGCAGAGCGGCGTCCTTGGCCACGCCCGACACGCCCTTGACGACGAAGGAGGTCACGGACTGGGCGGGCACGGTGAAGGTGGCTCGGCGGTCGGTGACCGGGATGGGGGTCTGGCGTGCCAGCTTGCCGTCGGCGCTGGTCACCACGGGAGTCACCGTCGCGCCCCGCGCGATGTGGCCGAACTTGGACAGGTCGATGGTGACCGTACGCGCGCTGGTGGTGCTGTTGACGTGGACGACGGTCGCCCCGTTGCCGCTCTTGGAGACCGCGGCCGCGCTGGACGTGTCGTCGGTCTTGATCAGCCGGTCGCCCGGCTTGATGTAGTGGGTGAAGTTCCGAGCGGTGTCGAACTTCGTGTTCGTGTGGATGGGGCAGGTCGCGAGGGTGTCCGCGGAGGTGCAGCTGAACGGGAGCTGGATGCTGCCCCAGTTGCCGCCCTTGGCGGACTCACCGCCGGGCTTCATGTTGTCGTAGTCCTCGACCGGCTGCCAGAACACCCAGGCCTTGGGCTCGAGTTCGCGCAGGTCGTCGACCATCTGCTGGGCCAGGCCCAGGCCCGGCCGCATGTCCGTGAAGCTCTGGCCGTCGCCCCAGTCGCCCTCGACCTCGCTCATCCACAGCGGCTTGTCCGCCGCCTTGGCCAGGTCGCGCACGCTGGTACGGCCGCCGGTGCCGTAGGTGTGGACGTTCAACTGGCCGACGAGGTCCCGGACGTCCTGGGGGTAGGAGTTCCAGTTCTGCGTGAAGATGCTGGGGTTGGTCTCGTCCATCGCGGAGATCTTCGTGCCGGTCTTCGCCTTCTCGAGGGCGGGGGCCAGCGCGCGGATGACCTGCTGCTGGAGCTCGGGGCCGATGTGCGCCCCCTCCTGGCGGCCGCCGACCGGCTGCCCGTCCGCGCCCAGGCGCGTACCCCAGTAGTTCGTGTTCGGCTCGTTGAACGGGTCGAGGGTGTCGACCTTGATGCCGTGTGCCTTCTCCAGCCGCTTGGTCGCGCCCGCCAGATAGGCGGCGAAGTCGTCGACGGAGTCGGCCTTGAGCTGGTCGGCGGAGGAGTTGAAGCCGCCGGAGACATAGCCGCTGTTGGTCATGAACCAGGGCGGCGAGTTGCTGAACGTCTCCCAGTGGGTGATGTCCTTCTTGATCCGGTCCACCCACCAGCGCTGGGTGGCGTCGGCGTTCGGGTTCCAGTCGGCCGCGTCGTCGGCGCTCCACCAGTCGGTGTCCGTACGGGTGGTGCCGTCCGGGGCCTTCCACCAGCCCTCGACCGCTCCGCCGGCCCGCAGGTAGTTCTTGACGTCGGGGGCGTTGCCGCCGCCGATGTTGTAGCGGGCGATGTTCAGATTGAGGCCGTCGTCGCCGAACAGGAGCTTGGCGAGCTTCTCGCGGATCGGCGCCGGGTAGTCGCCGGTGGCGTTGGCGAACCAGACCAGGCTGGTGCCCCAGCCCTCGAAGCTCTGCTCCTTGTACGAGGGATCCGGCCGGACGGTCACGGACGCGGCCGCCGTCGGCGCGGTCTCCGCGCTTGTCGGCGGGGCGGTGACCAGGGCTGCCCCGGTGGCCAGTGCGGTGCCTGCGATGGTTCCCAGAAGCCGTCTTGTGCGGGTACGGCGTGCCAACGTGTGCTCCCAACTCGTGTGTGGTCGCTGCGATGGACCGGCGTGCCCCCGCCCGGGGGCACGCCGGCTAACCCTCGAACGGGGGCCGTGCTCGCTGTTCGAGGGCTGTCAAAGGGCGGGCTGCCGCAGTACGGCGACGTCCCGGGGGGCGAGGACGACGGTGCCGTCGTCGTCCGTCCGGCCGACCAGCAGGTCTCCGGGGACTCCGGTCAGCGGCACCGTCTCGTCGGTCCGGTTGACCAGGAACAGATAGCGGCTGTCCGCGCTCCGGCGCACGATCAGCTCGACGCTTCCCCGCGCGCCGTCCGGCAGTTCACTGTGCACACCGGCCGGGGCGAGCAGCTTCGGCAGCAGCGCGGTGAGACCGTCCGTGCCGAGCCGGGTGGAGACGTACGCGGCCGAGCCCTGGCCCGTCGGGCGCCGGGTGACGGCAGGGCGGTCGGCGTACGTGCCGCCGCGGTAGTGCGCCAGCACCTCCACCGCCGGGTCGGTGACGCTGATCCGGTCGGTCCACAAGGTGCCCGTGGCGGCGCCGTCCACGCCGTCCAGGTCGACGTCGGCCGTCTCGCCGTCGAGCAGCGGGCCGAACTCCTCGATGCGGATGCCGAGCAGCTCGCGCAGGGCGCCCGGGTAGCCGCCGAGCCAGATGTGGTCGTTCTCGTCGACGACACCGGAGAAGTACGTGGTGATCAGGTGGCCGCCGTTCTCGGCGTACCGGGTGAGCTCCTTGGCGAGCGGGGCCGGCATGACGTGCAGCACCGGCGTGATCAGGACCTGGTAGCGGTCGAGTTCGGTCTGCGTGGTGACGACGTCGGCCCGGATGCCGAGGGCGAGGAGCGCGGAGTACCAGTCCAGCGCCTCCTGCCGGTAGCTGAGTTGGGCGGTGGGGTGGGAGTCCTGCTCGCTCGCCCACCACGAGTCCCAGTCGAAGACGATGCCGACCCGGGCCGGCTCACGCTCGGTCCCGGCGACCGGAGCGAGGGCCTTGAGGGTCTGTCCGAGGCCGGCCACCGCGCGGAAGAGCTCGCTGTCGGCTCCGGCGTGCGGGACCATCGCCGAGTGGTACTTCTCGGCACCGGCCGCCGACTGGCGCCACTGGAAGAAGCACACCGCGTCGGCGCCGTGGGCGACGTGCACCAGCGAGTCACGGGCGAGGTCGCCCGGCCGCTTGGCCACGTTGATCGGCTGCCAGTTGACGGCGCTGGTGGAGTGCTCCATCAGGAACCACGGACGGCCGCCGGCGATGCCGCTGACGAGGTTGGCGGAGAAGGACAGCTCGTCGCGGTCCTGCGGGCCGGGCACCACGTAGTGGTCGTTGGAGACGAAGTCGATCTCGGCGGCCCAGTCCGCGTAGTTCATGCCCTTGGTGTTGCCCATCACCATGAAGTTGGTGGTGACCGGAACACCGGGCGTGAGCTCGCGCAGGACGTCCCGCTCCGCGCGCAGATGGTCCTTCAGCACGTCGGAGGAGAAACGCTTGAAGTCCAGCTGCTGGGTGGGGTTGGGGTGGGAGGCGGCCAGCCGGGGCGGCAGGATCTGCTCCCAGTCGCTGTAGCGCTGGGACCAGAACGCCGTGCCCCAGGCGTGGTTGAGGGCGTCGAGCGTCGTGTAGCGGGCGCGCAGCCAGTCGCGGAAGGCGCGGGCGGCGTCGTCGGAGTAGTCGTAGACGTTGTGGCAGCCCAGCTCGTTGGAGACGTGCCAGGCGACCAGCGCGGGGTGGTTCGCGTACCGCTCGGCCATCTTGCGCACCAGGCGCAGCGCGTGCTCGCGGAAGACGGGGGAGGTGGGACGCCAGTGCTGGCGCGCCCCAGGCCACAGCGTCTCGCCGGAGGCGGTGACCGGAAGGATCTCCGGGTGCGCCGTGCTGAGCCAGGGCGGCGGGGAGGCGGTGGCGGTGGCCAGGTCGACCCCGATGCCCCCCGCGTGCAGCAGGTCCATGATCTCGTCGAGCCAGCCGAAGTCCCACTCGTTCTCGGCGGGCTGGATGCGGGCCCAGGAGAAGATCGCCACGGAGACGATGTTGACGCCCGCCTCCCGCATGAGCCGGATGTCCTCCTCCCACACCTCGCGTGGCCACTGCTCCGGGTTGTAGTCGGCGCCGTAGGCGAGGCGGGGGGTGGGATCACCGTCCGGCCCGTGCCGCAACTGGGACAGGAGGGTGGAGATCATGGTGGTCCTTCCGGTTACAGCACGGGTGGCGCGAGGTGCGTGGTTGCTTCCGGGCGGCCGCCGCTGAGCGCCTGCTGCTCAGCGGCGGCTCCCGAGGGGAATGCCGGTTACTTCGAGACGGTGAAGCCCTGCTCGTTGCCGTACTTGATGGAGGCGTCCTGCCAGGACTTCAGGCCGGCGGCCAGCTTGGTGCCGGAGATGTAGGCCTTGCCGACGGTGTCGTTGAAGATCGAGTTGGCGTACTGCTGGAAGGGCAGGTACGACCAGTCGCTGGCGACGTTGGCGGCGGACTCGGCGAAGATCTTGTTGGCTTCCTGGCCGCCGAAGTAGTCGAACTTGGTGTTCTGGAACTCGGTGGACTGGAGTTCGGCCTTGGTCGCGGGGAAGGCGCCCTGCTTGATGCGGGTCTGCACGCCGTCACCGGAGTTGGCGTACTCGACGAACGCGTAGGCGAGTTCCTTGTTCTTGCCCAGCGTGGGCAGGGCGAGGGAGCTGCCGCCGTTCTCCGCGCTCGCCTTGTCGCCCTTGGTCCACTGCGGCATCGGGGCCGCTCGCCAGTTACCGGAGGCGTTCGGAACGCCGGAGACGAAGTTGGCGGGCATCCAGGCGCCGGTGGTCAGGGTGGCGATGGTGCCGTCGCCCAGGCCCTTGTACCAGTCGTCGGTCCAGCCGTTGATGGGCGAGACGAGCTTCTCGTCGATGAGCTTCTGCCAGGTGTCGGTGTACTTCTTGGCGCCCGCGTCCTCGAAGTTGACCGTCACCTTGGTGCCGTCGACCTTGTAGGGACGCGAACCGGCCTGCCACAGCATGCTGGTGGTGAAGCCCGCGTCGCCGGCGTCGTTGGCGATGTAGACCTTGGGGTCGGCCTTGTGCAGCTTGCGGGCCGCGTCGACGTACTCGTCCCAGGTGGTCGGGACCGCGATCTTGTACTTGTCGAAGACCTTCTTGTTGTAGAACATCGCCATGGGCCCGGAGTCCATCGGCAGGCCGTAGACCTTGTCACCCTCGCTCACGGCGTTCCACGGACCCGGGGTGTACTTGGCGGCGAGCTTGTCGGCGCCGTAGGGGGCCAGGTCGCTGAGGCCCTTGGTGAGGGAGTACTGGCTCAGCGCGAAGTACTCGACCTGCGCGACGTCGGGGACGCCCTTGCCGGCCGAGATGGCGTTCGACAGGGCGGTGTAGTGCTTGTCGCCGGACCGCTCGCTGACGAGGTTGATCTTGACCTTGGGGTACTTCTTCTGGAAGTCGGCGGCGACCGTCTTCAGCGTGGGCTCCCAGGCCCAGACGTTGACCGTGCCGCCCTTCTTGAGAGCCGCCTGGATGTCCGCGGCGGAGACCGCCTTCTGGCCCGAGCTGTCGTCGTCGGAGCCGCCGCAGGCGGTGGCCCCCAGGGCGAGGACGGAGAGGAGAGCGAAGCCGCGCAGCAGGCGGCCGGTGGATCTGCGCATGGAGGTGCTTCCACTTCTTCGTGGGTGGGACTTCTTCATGGGTGGGACAGAGTGAGGGTGAAAGAGGTGAGGCTGCGGGGGGTGGGGGCCTGAGGGCGGGCTATTCCTTGACACTTCCGGCGGCGAGCCCGGACTGCCAGTACTTCTGCAGCAGCAGGAACGCGGCGATCAGCGGCACGATGGTGAGCAGCGAACCGGTGATCACCAGGTTGAAGATCACGTCGCCACCGATCGTCTGGGCCTGGGAGTTCCAGGAGTCCAGGCCCAGGGTCAGGGGGTACCAGTTCGGGTCCTTGAGCATGATCAGCGGCAGGAAGTAGTTGTTCCAGGTCGCGACCGTGGTGAACAGCAGGACGGTCACGGTGCCAGGAGCGAGCAGCGGCATGGCGACCTGGAAGAAGGTGCGGATCTCGCCCGCTCCGTCGATGCGGGCGGCCTCCATCAGTTCGGTGGGGATGGCCTCGGTGGCGAAGACCCACATCAGGTACAGGCCGAAGGGCGAGACGAGCGAGGGGATGATCACCGCCCACGGTGTGTCCGTCAGCCCCATCTTGCTGAACATCAGGAACGTGGGCACCGCCAGGGCCGTGCCCGGGACGGCGACGGCACCGATGACCACGGCGAAGACGGCGCGCTTCCCGGGGAAGGAGAACTTCGCCAGCGCGTAGCCGCCCAGGATCGCCAGGAGGGTCGCGCCGCCGGCGCCGAGCCCGACGTACAGCAGCGTGTTCAGCAGCCAGCGGACGAAGATGCCGTCGTGGTACGTGAACGTCTTGCTGATGTTGTCCCAGAGGGCGAAGTCGTGGCTGAACCACAGGCCCGACGAGTTGGCGAGCCCTTCCTGGGTCTTGGTGGCGCTGATGACCAGCCACACCAGGGGCACCACGGCGTAGAGCATGATCAGGCCGGTGAGCACGGTCAGCAGGACGCTGCGCTTGGGGCGTCCGGGAGTGTGCTTGCGCCGCGTGCGCAGGCGGGGTGTGTTCTTGGAACCGCCGGACTGACCGGACTGGGCGGTCGGGGGCTGGGAGGCGGTGGTGACGGGGCTGCTCGTGCTGCTCATCGGGTCACGCTCCCTTGCGCATGCCGCGGAGCTGCACGACATAGGCGATGACCATGGTGATCAGCCCCATGATGATGGCGACCGCCGCGGAGTAGTTGTGCTGCTGTCCGTTGAAGGACAGTGAGTACGTGTAGTAGTTCGGGGTGTAGTCCGTTGTGATGGCGTTGCGGGCCAGCGGCCGCAGGATGCTCGGCTCGTTGAAGAGCTGGAAGCTGCCGATGATCGAGAAGATCGTCGCGATGACCAGGGCGCCGCGGATGGCGGGGAGCTTGATGGCCGAGATGATGCGGATCTGCCCGGCGCCGTCGATCTCCGCGGCCTCGTACAGCGAGTTCGGGATGACCCGCAGCGCGGAGTAGAAGATCAGCATGTTGTAGCCCACGAACTCCCAGGTGACGATGTTGCCGATCGACGCCAGGACCAGGTCCGCGGAGAGCGGGTCGGGCAGCGTGACGTCGAAGGCGCTGTTGATGTCACCCACCAGACCGAACCGGGTGCCGTACATGAAGCCCCACATCAGGGTGGCGACCACGGCGGGCACCGCGTACGGCAGGAAGATCGAGATCCGGAAGAAGTTCCTGCCGTACAGACGGCCGCTGTCCAGCGCGAGTGCGATGAGCAGGGCGATCCCCAGCATGATCGGCACCTGGATCAGCAGGAACAGCGAGACCCGCTCCAAGGAGGACCAGAACTGGTCGTCCTGGAGAGCCTGCTTGTAGTTGTCCACGCCGACGAAGGACGTGCCCCCGATGAGCTTGTCGCGGAACAGGCTGAGGTAGATCGAATAGGCGATCGGAGCCAGGAAGACGAAGGCGAAGACCACCGCGAAGGGGCCGATGAACCCCCATCCTGTCCAGGAGCGGCGGTCCCTTTTCGGAGGCCGGTCCGGGCGCCGTGCCACGCCCGCAGGGGGTTGAAGCGTCGTCATGTCGTTCCTCGCTCGTCCATCTCGGAACCGGCGTCTCACGCCGTCGCGATGTTTACGTAAACATGCCGTCCCCCTTCGCGTCGAGGGCTGTTATGTTTACGTAAACATCTGATGGCGGCATGTCTACACTGCGCCAATGTCGGTGGTCAAGGGTCGTCTGACGAAACGGCGACCCGGGTAACAAAGGAGACGGGTGGACACTGCGGACAGCGCCTCGGCGGGGACGGAACGGTCCCGCGGGCGCAAGGGAAAACGGGCGGTGCGTCGCACGCAGACCGCGTCCATGGCGGATGTGGCACGCCTGGCCGGGGTCTCCTCGCAGACGGTTTCCCGCGTGTCCAATGGTTACGCGGGTGTGAACGAGGAAACTCGCGAACAGGTGCTGGCGGCGATGAAGGAACTGGGCTACCGGCCCAACAGCGCCGCCCGGGCCCTCAAGCGCGGTGAGTTCCGCACCATCGGCGTCATCACCTTCAACCTCTCCACCACGGGCAATATGCGGACCCTGGAGGCGATCGCCACCTCCGCGGCGCAGGAGGGCTACGCCGTCACGCTGCTGCCGGTCGCCGTGCCCACCCAGGACGAGGTGCGCGGCGCCTTCTCGCGGCTCGGGGAACTCGCCGTCGACGCCGTCATCGCCATCATGGAGGTGCACCTGCTCGACGCGGCGACCATCTCCCTGCCCCCGCACGTGCAGGTCGTCGTCGCCGACTCGGACGCGGGCGACCGGTACGCGGTGGTCGACACCGACCAGGCCGGGGGAGCCCGGGCCGCCGTACGCCACCTTCTGGACCTCGGCCACAGCACGGTCTGGCACCTGGCCGGCCCCGAGGAGTCCTTCGCGGCACAGCGCCGCACCGATGCCTGGCATGCCGCCCTGACCGAGGCGGGCCGCGTTCCGCCGCCCCTCGTACGCGGCGACTGGTCGGCGGAGTCCGGCTACCGCGCGGGCCTGCGGCTCGCCGACGAGCGCGACTGTACGGCGGTGTTCGCCGCCAACGACCAGATGGCACTGGGCCTCCTGCGGGCCCTGCACGAACGCGGCCGGAAGATCCCCGACGACGTCAGCGTCATCGGCTTCGACGACATCCCCGAGGCCGGCTCCTTCCTGCCGCCGCTGACCACGGTCCACCAGGACTTCGCCGAGGTGGGACGCCTGTGCGTCGAGGGTGTCCTGCGGCGGATGCGCCACGGCGGACCCGAACACGGCACCACGCTCGTCCCCACGAAGCTGGTGGTGCGGGGGAGCACGGCTCCGCCGGCCGGAGACGCGTGAGGTTCCCGTGCCGAGAGCCGCGCGACACCGAGCGGTAGGAATTCCGTGGCCGCTTCAGCCTCGCGCTGGCTCGGTGCGAGGGCTTTGAACCAGTCCTCGTGTCGAGGCAGGCATCCGCCAGGACGGTGAGGTCGAAGTCGCTGGCAGAGAACGCGCTCCCTCGCCTCTTGGTGACCACGATGTCGCCCTTGGGATCGACCGAGCCGCGTCGGGGAATCGCGGAGACCCTCATGCGGGGTTGACGCCGTCGATCTCGACCAGGAGGTGGCGGGGGCCGCGCAGGCTGGGGCTCGCGCGGTAGGGCGGTGGGTCGGCGACGAGGCGGGGGTTCTCCAGCCGGTGCGTCAGCTGGGTGAGAGCGATCTGTGTCTCGGGACGGGCCAACGGGGCACCGAAGCAGTAGTGGATGCCGCCGCCGAAGCCGAGGTGCTCGTTGTGCTCGCGATCGGGATCGAAGCGGTCGGGGTCAGTGACGAAGCCGGGGTCGCGGCTGCCGGAGGCGAGCACGAGGGCGACCGGTGAGCCCTTGGGGATGGTGGTGCCGGCGATCTCGATGTCGTCGAGGGTGTTCCGGCCGCTGGACAGAAACTGCACCGGTGGCTCGTAGCGCAGGAGTTCCTCGACCACCCGGGCGGCCAGATCGGGTTCGTCACCGCGACGCAGCCGGTCGAGTACCTCGGGGTGGCGCAGGAGGGTGAGCATGCCGTTGGTGACGAGGTTGACGGTCGTCTCGTGGCCGGCGACGAGCAGCAGGGCCGCGTTGCTCAGTATCTCTTCGTGTGACATCCCTTCTCGTGACGTCGGCGCCTCGTCGCTGTCACCGCTGAGCAGTCCGGAGAGCAGGTCGTCGCCCCGTCGGCCGTGGCGGGCGTCGAGGAGCTGGGCGAAGTACTGTCCGAGGTCGGCGACGGCCTTCGCGCGTCGGCGCTGCCGCTCCACGATCCCGCCGGTGCTCGGATCGGCGGTTTCGATGACCGCGCCGGACATCACCTGGAATCGCGGTTCGTCCTCGCGGGGTACTCCCAGCAGCTCGCAGATCACCGTGACCGGGAAGGGATAGGCGAAGTCGTCGACGATGTCGACCCGGACCGTGCCGGACCCGTCCTCGCCGGTGAAGTCGTCGATCAGCCTCGTCACGATCCCGAGCAGGTCGGACATCATGCCGTCGATACGTCCCGGGCGGTGGGGTGGGCCGAAGTTCCGCGTCATCAGGCGCCGGATGCGGTCGTGCTCGGGCGGGTCGGTCCGGATGAAGTTCGGCGGCAGCCCGGGAAGGCCCTCTTCGTACTGCGCCGCGACATCGGCGCCGACCTCGGGGAGGTTGCGCGCATCCGAGCTGAGCCGTGGGTCGTGGAGCAGAGACACGATCTCCCGATAGGTGCTCACGACATAGGTCCCGTCCTCCACCCGTACCACGGGCGTTTTGCGCAGCTCGGTGTAGAGCGGGTACGGGTCGGCGCGGTGGGAGGGGTCGAGGATCTGCTGCCAGGTGCTGGTCCGGGTCATGGAGAGCATCTTCCGCAACTCGGTGATCAGGGACGTGCGGTGGCCTGGGCAGGGGTCACAGGTACGTTCTGCGGACCAACGTGGCCCGCCGTTCACTGGGTCCGTGACCGGTCACCACGACCGTGGCCTGAGGGGTGGGCCGTTCCGGGACCTCGGCCGCGACCGGGTGCCCGTCGGTGGACTGGTCGACGGTGCGGAAGGACGGCGGGAACGGCGCCGCCCGGTCGATCAGTCCTGCATAGAACTCCAGCCACTTGGCCTGGTTGAAGGCGACCGCCGCGGTGATCCGCCCGCGGTAGCCGTAGACGGCGACGAAGCGGCGCTCGGCCACCGAGCCCTGGGCGATGACGACGTGATCGGCGTGGGTCGGGACGCCGACGGACTTGATCTCGGTGCCGAATTGGGTGGACCAGAACTCCGGCAGCGCCAGGTGAGGCCAGCGCTCGCTCTGGGCGCTGATCATGTTGTGCGCGGCGATCCCCGCCTGGGCGACGGCGTTGCCCCAGTGCTCCAGGGCGAGGTACTGGTAGTCGTAGACCGGGTGTGGGCAGCGGGCCACGTCGCCTGCGACGAACACATCGTCGGTCACGAGGCCGTTGACGTCGACAGCGCGGCACCCCGTATCGCATGCCACGCCCCAGGCCCCTGCCGCCAGCCCCGAGCCTTCCAGCCACTCCACGTTGCGGATGCTGCCGAGAGCGGCCAGCGCCACTTCGACATCCAGGGTGCTGCCGTCGGACAGACGGGCGCGCCGCAGCCTCCCACTGTCATCGCCTTCCAGTGACTCGACTCTGACGCCGCACCGCAGGTCGACGCCGTTGTCGCGTTGCATCTGCGCCGCGACCCCGCCGATCACCGCGCCCAGCGCCCCGGCCAGCGGGGCCGGGCCGCGATCGAGCACGGTCACCTGCAGGTCCAACTCGCGGCAGGCGGAGGCAACTTCACAGCCGGTGAACCCGGCGCCGATGACCAGCACCCGGCCGGGCCTGGCCGCCAGCCGTTGCCGCAACCCTTCCGCGTCTTCCGGCGTGTGCAGCGCGAACAGCCCGTCGAGCGCGGCCTCCGCCTCGTTCGGCCACGGGCGCGCCCGTACCCCGGTGGCGATGAGCAACCGGTCGAATCCCACCTTCGCGCCATCGGCCAGCAGCACCTGCTTGCCGCTCAGGTCGAGTCCCGTGGCCGCGACTCCGAACCGCCAGTGCGCGTCGAGTTCGTCGCGGCGGGGCAGTCCGGTCCGCCGCGCGGGAACCTGGCCCATGAGGACCTGCTTGGACAACGGCGGCCGGTCGTAGGGCGCGTGAGGCTCGTCCCCGATCACGGTCAGCGAGCCGGTGAAGCCCTCCTGGCGCAGCGTCCGAGCAGCCCGCAGGCCGGCCAGGGACGCCCCGACGATGACGATGTGCCCCGTACGCTTGAACGCCTCCCCAGGGCCGGGGGCGGCCACGTGTGTCTCGGGCGCGGGCTTCCGGATCCGGGTGTCGTCACGGGTGTCGTCTCGGTCGAGGAAGATGGCCTGGACCGGGCAGGCCGCCGCGGCCCGCACGATCTTCTCCCGCTGCGCGTCGTCCGGATCGGTGTCGTACAGCAGCGCCTCGTCCCCTTGCATGACAAACACATCCGGCGCGGCGAAAGCGCACTGTGCGTATCCCTGGCACCGAGTGAGATCCACGACAACCTTCATGTGGACGCCCCTTCCGAGCCCTGCGGATCGGCTGTTTCGTCCCCGCCCGCGCACGGACGTCGTCATGTCTGCTCTTTCAGTGGATCACGGCACGCTCGGGCCCGCATCCCGCTGCGGGCCGACAGTCATGTTTCGTTTTCGGGGCACCCGCACAATCACCGGTTCGTTCCCCAGACGAAGACCTCGGTGCTCGGGAGGCGTTCGGAGAATCGGCCCGAAGGGGACACCTCCCGCAGCAGGAGACGCACGTCCGACTCGAAGGCGGTGCGGCGCGCGCCGAACAGGTGCGGAGCCGAGAACGACATCGAGAACACCCCCGCGACGACGTCATCGCACGTGCGCTCGAGCGCCTGCCCGCCGGGAACGACATGACGCCGAGGACCGGAGAATCCCGCGCGTGTGAGCACCGCCGCCTCGCCGCCGGGCGTGCCCTGCGGCAGCACCCCGCGCCCGGCGCGTCGTACCGGTCCGAGGTAGTGCCTGACCAACTCGTCCATCGCCGCATAGGGCACCGCCGGATACGGAAGACCGTCGACGGATCGACGCTCCGTTTTCAGGTCCGAGATGTGCACGAACGCCCCGCCGGGCACGAGCATGTCCCTGATGGTCGCCGCCACCAGATCCCGATCCATCCAGTGGAAGGACTGGGCGAAGGTCGCCACGGTGAACGTCCCAAGGCCTGCGGGCAGGTCCTCGGCCCGGACCCGCACCCACCGCGACTTTCCGCTCACCCCCGCCTCGGCGGCTCCCCGTCGCGCTTCGGAGAGCATCCCGCTGTCCGGGTCCACACCGACGATCTCACCGAACAGGTGCGCCAGACTCAGGGCCAGGGTGCCCGGTCCGCATCCCACGTCGATCAGGCGCCCGCGACCGTCGAGTCGCAGAACCTCGGCGAGCACATCCGTGAGACCGGGTGCGTACGGGAGCCTTCCCCGTTGGTAGTAGGGGGCCGTCCCCGAGAACAACGTGTCGTCCCACTCCCAGCCGGCGACCACGGCCATCCGCCACCCTTCGCAGAAACACAGGATTGCCCGACGGCGGTCGCCGCACCGGTCAAGATAGCGAACGCACAAGATTGCCGGACGATCAATTTCGTCGTCAGGACCACGCGTTCGTCGCCGGTCAGACCTCCTCGCGCTCCAGGGCCAGTCGTACGGCGATGCGGCCCAGTCCGGCCGGAAGGCCGAGCGCGTGGATTCCTGCGGCTTCCCGACAAATGCCCGTCCACTTCGTTCATGGCGATCGCTTGGAAGTCCCGCCCTAGGGGCGGCGTCAGGCTCGGCTCGAACAGAGGGGGACGATGGTGGACCGGTGGCCCAAGGGTCCCGCCGCGGATCCGGAAGCGGCCCGGGAGCGCTACGACTCCGACATGCGGGCCTCGGGCAAGGCGTTGCGGGAGACGGTCAGGGCTGACCTGCCCGCCGCGCATTTCGGGTTGGGGCTGGTCATCGTCGCCAGTGTCATCGTGGGGTTGCTTGCGGGACCCGTCGCCGGGGTGCTCGTGGCTGGTGCCTTTGCTGCCCTGTTCCTTGTCGCGCTGGGCGTCCTGCTCCTTCGCGGCCCGCGAGGTCCGGGAAGCGGAACGGCACGATCTTCGGCGGGGGGACTCTCATGACGAGCGGCAGCAAGTCCAGCACAGATGTCGGCGGCGGCCACATCGGACTGGTCGTGACGATCATTGCCCTGGTGGTCATTGCCAGTTTCTCGGGCCCTCGCCGGGCTTTGATCGTCGCAGCTTGTCTCACCGCCTGGTTCGTGCTTGTCCTGACCGTCATTCACATCAAGGGCGGACGCGGCGGAGAAGCGGTTCGACGGGCTTACGTTGCCACCTTCGACTGGGGCTACCGGACTTCTTGCGCAGTGCTCCAGGTTTCAGCCTGGGGTGAAGCGCATCCTGTGGCTGCGACGCGGAGTGTTGCGGTGCCGGGCGGGGTGGGCGCGGAGCGCCCGCAGGGCTGCCGGCGGAGCCGGGGAATGCTTCGTCCGGGCTGGTGTTGCCCGTATGACAGCAGTGCAGCAGTGCGGAAGTGTTCCGGTGAGGCTGGGTTCGGCTGATCAGGTCGGGGTTGTCGGTGGTGGGTGTTAGCGTCCGGATCATGCAGCTTCGGTATGCCTTCCGCCTCGACCCGGGGCCCGGTCAGCGCGTTGCGCTGGCGCGGGCGTTCGGGTGTGCGCGGGTCGTGTACAACGACGCGGTCGCCGCCCGGGAGCGGGCCCGGCGGGAGGGTGCTGCGTTTCCGAGTGCGGGCGCGCTGTCGAAAACGCTGATCACCGAGGCGAAGCAGAGCCCCGGGCGGCAGTGGCTGTCCGAGGTGTCGGCAGTCATCCTGCAGCAGGCGCTGCGGGACGTGGAGCGCGCCTACACCAACTTCTTCGCCTCTCTGAAAGGAGCCCGCCCGGGGGCACGGGTGGGGGCGCCGCGCTTCAAGTCGAAGCGGGATGCCCGCCAGGCGATCCGGTTCACCGCGAACTCCCGCTGGAAGATCACCGAGGCGGGGCGGCTGCTCCTGCCGAAGATCGGCGAGGTAAAGGTGCGCTGGTCACGCACCCTGCCCTCGGTGCCGTCCAGCGTGACGGTGATCCGGGATGCGGCCGGCCGATACTTCGCCTCCTTCGTGATCGAGACCGACCCCGGCGCCGACCTGGCGCGGATGCCCGAAGCCGACAATCTGCCCAGCGTGGGCATCGATCTGGGTCTCACGCATTTCGCGGTCCTCTCCGACGGCCGTGTCATCGACTCCCCGCGCTTCCTGCGCCGGGCGGAGAAGAAGCTGAAGAAGGCTCAGCGGGAGTTGTCCCGCAAGCAGAAGAGGTCGAAGAACCGGGAGAAGGCCCGCTTGAAGGTGGCCCGCGCGCATGCGCAGGTCGCCGATGCCCGCCGCGAGTTCCACCACCAGCTCTCCACCCAGTTGATCCGCGAAAGCCAAGCGGTCGCGGTGGAGGACTTGGCGGTGAAAGCCCTCGCGCGCACCCGGCTCGGCAAATCCGTGCACGACGCCGGCTGGGCGCAGTTTCTCGCGATGCTGGAGTACAAGGCGCAGCGGTACGCCCGCGTCTTTGTGAAGGTCGGCCGGTTCGAGCTCACCAGCCAGATGTGCTCGGTCTGTGGAGTCAAGGACGGGCCCAAACCCCTGCACGTGCGTACCTGGACGTGCACGCACTGCGGCACGGTCCACGACCGGGACCACAACGCCGCCAAGAACGTCAAACAGGCCGCCGGACTGGCGGTGACAGCCTGTCGAGCGCAGGTAAGACCGGAACTCGTTCCGGCGCAGCGCGAAGAAGCAGGAAGCCACGGAATCCACACCGGAACTCGTGCCGCGCAGCGGCACAGCACCCGGTGAGGAAGGCCAGAATCTCCCTGCTTCAGCAGGGAGAGCAAGTCAATACGTCACTCCCTGAAAGGGGCTGAACGGCAAGGTTACGTAAAGTCCGAGTACGCGAGGTGAGTTGAGCAGACGCGGCATCGGAAGGGGTAGGCCGTGGGCCGGCCGTCCTTGTCCAAAGTGCTGAGGTGTCGCTCCACTTCGTCCGGAGGCCATCCCCAGCCGTCGGCCTCCTGGCGGAGCGTCTCGATCGCGTCGGGACGGGCGGCGAGTTCGGCGGCTCCGACCGCGCCGAGGAATGTCGTGCCGTCACCGCAGTGGAAATACCACTGAGGTTCCTGCCATCCGGGAAACCCCGGCGTACGGCCGGCCACCGCCGCGAAGACCTCGATCGGTACGTCGTCGCCGACAGTGCCTCCCGTAAAGGTGGCCTCGTAGCGGCCGGCGGCCGTTCCATCCGCGATGCACCATGGGCAGAGCCGGTCGGCGAGGTCGTCGACGGAGTAGACGCGGCCTGTGTAGAGGTATCCGCGTGCCTGCCCGCAACAGACGCACGTCGTGTCGGACGGTACGACCGCGCCCGTGGCGACGGGATCGGGATGGTAGGGGAATTCCGGCAGCGGCTCTGTCACAACCGGCGACGGTAACAGCTGCCGCCGCCACCCGGGCAGAAGGCAAAGCCCAAGCTCAGCTGGGGATTTGAGCTGCCGACCGCCAAATTCGCTGGGTAAGTCCAGGGAAGCACCCGTATGTTGGCGCCATCACGAATGAGGCGGAGCGGGAGGTCTTCGTGAACCGTCGGAGCGACACATCGAGCCCGGAGCCGAATCCGAATCCGAATCCGAATCCGAATCCGGAGCCGAACCCCGTTGGACGTGAGTCCTACCAGGACACCTGCCGCTGCTTCGACCAGATCCGCTCCCATCCGCGCGCTCGCGTCGGCTTCCACGCCGAACGGCAGGACACCTCGGCCCCCGGCTGGCAGCATCTGCTCGCGCTCATCGACGAGGCGGCCGCCGATGGCCGGGAAGAGTTCCGTCCGCTCGTCGAGCTCACTCCCCAGGAACGGCGGCAGATCGTCACTCTGCCGCCGACCATCGCCAAGCTGACGGCGGTCAAGCACCTGATGCTCTACAGCAGCAACCTCGTCCGCATCCCGCCCGAGATCGGGGCGATGACCAGCCTGGAGGAGTTCACCCCGTACACCTCCTACCGACTGCACTGGTTCCCGTACGAGATCACCAGATGCACGAGGCTCACCAGGAGCACGGTGAGTACGCGCACTCTGTTCGGCAACTACAAGCTGCGGCCCCCCTTTCCGCGGCTTCAGCCTGCCGAGAGTTCGGTCGCCGGACTCGATACCGGCGACCTGGACCCACGCCGCTGGGGCACGACAGCCGTCTCCTCATGCAGCGTCTGCGACCGAGCCGTCGAGCTCGGCGGGCTCCACCCGGTCTGGATCTCCCTGCGGGTGGCCACGGACGTCCTGCCCCTGCTGGTCAACGCATGTTCGTCGCAGTGCGTGGCCGCACTTCCCCCGCCACCCGAGGGTTACGTCCGGTCCGCGCACACAGGCGGCCCGGTCGGCCAACCCTCGGCTGCCTGGGACTGACCGGCACACGGTCCGGTCAGTCGATCCGTGCCTCGCCGTACGGCACCAGCCGCACCGGCCCGAGCAGTCCGTACGCCTGCCGCGCCGTACCGCCGTAGACCGCGGGGTCGCTGACCCGCAGCCGGTTGGAGAGCGGGGTGGCGACCTCGACCTCGATGACATTGGCCCCGCGCCTGAGCATGTCGCCCAGGTCCACGACCGGATGGATCTGGTCCACGGGGTCGAGGCGGTGCCCGTTCACGGTGACCCGGCAGGTGTCGGTCACGGTGCCCAGTTCCAGGCGGGCGCCGTGGCCGCCGGTCCACCCGTCGCCGAGGGTGACCGTGGTGCGGTAGCGGCCGATTCCGGAGACGTCCGCGAGCTCGGTGATCTGCGACCAGGGCAGCAGCGCGTCGAGGGTGAGGTCGTGCTCGACGACGGTGGTGCGGTAGGGCGTGTCGCCGGGCCGCCAGTCCTGGACGTGCAGTTGCCAGGAGGCGAGATCCATCGGCGCGGGGACGGCCTTGAGTGTCGCCCGCACGGTGCGGCCGGAGGACAGGACGGTGCTGTACGTGCCTGCCGTGGTCGCCCGGACGGTGAGTCCGGCGTCGGTGAGGCGCACCTCGTCCGCCTCGCTGTTGACCGCGTGCGGTCGGCGGCCGGCACGGTCGCCGAAGAGGCCGGGGCGGCCGAGGGCCAGGATCAGGGTCTCGGCGGGCTGGAGGGTGACGCGGGCGGTGACGGTGTCGCCGTCCTCGGTGTAGCGGGCGAGGCGCTCGGACTTTCCGGTCCACGGGTCGAGGAGGTAGGGCACGGCGCCCGCGGTCGTGCGGCGCAGGGTGACCTCGTGGTCGATCGCGGCCACCGGCGGTTTGACGGTCTCGGCGTGCTTGCCGTTGCAGAGGTAGTAGTAGTCGACGCCGTCGGCCACGCGGTGGGCGTTGAGCAAGGTGGAGGAGGTCGCGTACCGGACGTCGGGTGCCACCCCGAGGTCGGCGAGAGCGGTCGGGACGGCCGACTTGTCGGTGACCTGGCGGACCAGCGGCTGGGCCAGCAACTCGGCGACCACGGAACGCAGTTCGTCGCTCTCGCCGCGGTCCGGGACGCCGGGTGACACGACAGTGTCCCAGGCGCCGAGCAGCACGACGGGCAGTCCGGCGCGGGCGAGGCGCAGCAGGGCGCGGGCGTCGGACAGCGCCAGGGTGACCGTGGAGCCGTAGAAGAAGTCGCCCTCGACGAACAGGGCCTTGTACGCGGGGCCTTCGGGTGCGAGGCGCCCGTGGCGCACGATGGCGGCGGGCAGGTCGAGCAGCGGCCCGCTGAGGAACTGGTGGGTCCAGCCCAGGGGGATGCCCGTCGCGGTGAACCAGGAGGCGCCGATGCCGGTGGCGGTGTACCCGGTCTGCCGGAACACCGCGACGTCGACGCGCGGGCGGCCGCTCTGCAGCACCTGGTGAACCCGGCCCAGGTACCCCGACACGTCCGCGACGTGCCGCCAGGTCGGATGCCGCGGGCCCCAGGACTCTCCATAGCCGACCGTCCCCTTGTACGGGGTGAAGGCGGCGTATCCGGGCCAGTTCACGCCCGGCAGCTCGGCGTAGGAGAAGCCGTGGACGACCGTCTGGTTGACCCCTGCCGCGTAGGCGCCGCCCATGGTGCGCAGGAACTTCTGCCAGGTGGTGTTGTACGCGCCGCCGGCGTAGGCGCCCGCCTCGCAGGACAGCACGGTGTGCCCCGCCATGTCTCGGCCGCCCGCCAGGCAGCGGTAGTCGTCGAGGTTCTTGAAGCCGAGGGATTCGCCCTCGGGGATGTCCAGGAGCGCGGCCGAGGCGATCGCGTCGGTCTGCAGACCGTAGGGCTGGGAACGCAGTTCGAGGCCGAGGGAATGGGCCCAGGTCCGCAGGGCCGTCACATGGTGCCGGTTGAAGAGGACGGACACCGTTTCCCAGAAGTCGTGCCGGATCTGCCGGGTGACGGCGGCTTCGAACGCGAAGACCTGGCTGCCGTGGTTGAGGAGCACGGCGGGCAGCAGCGGCAGCAGGGAGCGGCCGGTGTGGGCGAGGAACGCGTCCGGGAGGCCGGGCGTCCACTGGAGGCCGTCGGTCTCCAGCTCGATGGAGTCCTCGAAGAGCGCCCCGCCCGAGACCCTGAGCAGGCGCCGGACGGTGGGGGAGAGGAGGTGGGCCTCCCAGAAGTCGGTCACCGCGCGTGTGCCGGCCGCGCTGAAGTGGTCGACCACGTACGCGGCCGGGGCGGTGTGCGGGCCGCCCTCCGGAGTCTGCCCGGAACCGCGAACCCAGTAGGACACGATCACCCAGCTGCCGTCGTCGGGTGCGGTCCAGGTGAGCGTGCCGTCGGTGACGGCGCCGGTGAGGTCCCGGACCGAGTCCAGGTCGAGCCCCGTCTCCTTGCGGGTGGAGTTCGCGGTGTTCACCCGGGCGGCCTGGACCAGGAGCAACTGCTGCCGGGTCACGCCCGAGGCGGCGGCGTGGACCGGGGGCGGCACGGGACCGGAGTAGACGGTTCCCGCCGTCAACGTGGCCGTTCCGTAGGCGAGTTCCTTGACCGCCGCCTCGCTGTCCGGCGTGATGCCGGGTACCGCCGCCGGCCAGCTGGGGCCGATGGTCAGGTCGACGGTGAGGCCGCGCCGGGCCGCCTGGCCGAGTGCCGCCTCCACGCCCGCCACCCACGCGGCGCTGCCCCAGCCGTGCCGCGCGGTGTCCAGGACCGAGGAGTCCGTGACGCTGTGATGGACCGCGGCTATCTCGGCCCCGCCGAAACCGGCGTCGGCGATCTGGTCGATCTCGCGTCTGATCTCGTCGGGCTGGACGAGGCCGTCGGGCCACCACCAGCGGAACTTCGGCCGCACGGCGCGCCCGGGCGTAGCGAAGGCCGGACCGACGGCGGTCGAGGCCCTCGCCACCGCGGGCAGGCTCCAGTCGAACGCACCGGCAGCGGCCGTGGCGACAGCGGCTCCGAGGAGAGCGCGGCGGGGAGGCCCCGAGCGGCGGGCCGGGGTGACGTTGCTCATGGATCTCGTCCACTCTCTCGGAGGGCAGCACAAACAGGACCCCTTCGGGGCCCACACTTTTGAATCGTTTAAATCCTCCGGGAAGCTACGGCCCCGGATCGGAGGGCGTCAAGATCCGTGCACACCTTCGACCACCGTCGCGTCAGGTGGCGTGCGTGAGCTTCGCAGGCGGACATCAGGAAGTTGTCAGGCTGTGGGAAGACTCTCTCGCCTCCCTTTTTCCCGAGCGCAGGCGCTTACCATCGCCCACGTGTGCGCACATGTGCTGGTCGCGGAGGACGACGAGAAGCAGGCGGAGCTGATACGCCGCTCACTGCTTCAGGAGGGACACACCGCGACCGTGGTCCACGACGGCGGGGCCGCGCTCGACGAGGTGCGGAGGCGCAAGCCCGACCTCGTCGTCCTCGACCTGATGCTGCCGGTGCTCGACGGCTTCGGCGTATGCCGGGTACTGCGTCGGGACGACGACATCCCCGTCCTCATGCTCACCGCCCGCTCCGCCGAGGAAGACGTCCTGCTCGGCCTGGAGCTCGGCGCCGACGACTACATGACCAAGCCGTACAGCCCGCGCGAGCTGATGGCCCGTATCCGCACGGTCCTGCGGCGCAGCGGGCGCCCGGCCGACGAGCAGGACCGGGCCGTACGGGCCGCCGGAATCACCGTCGACCCGGTCCGGCACGAGGTGCACTGCGACGGCGCGCGCGTGGAGTGCACCCCGGGCGAGTACGAGATCCTGCGCGCCATGACCGCGGATCCCGAACGGGTCTTCTCCCGGCGGCAGTTGCTCCAGTGCACCCGCGGTATCGACCGGGCCTCCACCGAACGGGCCATCGACGTGCACATCATGAACCTGCGCAAGAAGATCGAGCCCGACCCCCGCCGGCCGGTGCGGCTGCTGACCGTGTTCGGCGTCGGGTACAAGCTCAGCGGTGGGCGCGGGTGAGCTCCGGCATACCGCTGCGCAAGAGGCTGCTCGTACGGCTGATGATCACCTCGGTGCTCATCGCCCTGTGCTCGGTGGCGGCGACGGCGTGGCTGGCGGTGCAGACGACGACCCGCGCCATCCAGGAGGAGCAGGGGCAGGTCCTCGCCGACGACACGGACATCCTCCGGCAGCTCAGTGGATACGCCGCCACCCACCCGAGCTGGGCGGGCGTCCAGGACACCGTGCGCCGGCTGTCGGCCGCCACCGGGCGACGGATCGCGCTGACGACGGCGGACCGTACGCCGATCGCCGACTCCGCCAAGTCCCGTACCGCCCTGCCGCCCGGGGCCGCCGCCACCGTCGACCCCTTGCACACCGACACCTACTCGGAGCCAGGGGCCCAGCTCAGCGGCGTCGACCCGCGCGCGGTGGGGCCCTACCGGCTGACGCCCCTGGAGCGGGCACGGCTGGGCAAGCTGGCGACTCTGCGGCAGAAGTGCGCCGCGCGCAACGGTGTCGACACCACGATCACCTGGACGCCGAGCGGTAGGCCCGTCCTGTCGGACGAGAACGGGATCCTCCCGAACTCGACCGTGCCCGACGTGTGCGCGGACGGACAGCTCAACACCCTGACGCACACCGAGGAGACAGCGGTGGCCAGGCTGGCGAGCCTTGCCGGGGCATGCCTGCGGCGCAAGGACCTTTCTCTGTACGAGAAGGGGTTCATCTCGCTGGAGTTCTCCAGCCTGGCCCCGCAGCCGCAGTTTGCCCTGGGGAGGAAGAGCCCGGGCGGACATCCCATGGCGATGGAGGCGAAGGGGAACGAGTGTCTCGCCGAAGCGCGCCGGGAGCAGCTCGACCCCGATGTCGCGCCCGTCGCCGAGCTGTTCCTGGGCACGGGGGACAGCGCCCTCCCGCACTTCGACATGTCGAACGCCAACAAGGCCAAGATCGTCGGAGTCACCGGTCTCGTCCTGGCCCTCACCGTGGCCGTGACCGCGCTGGTCGCCACCCGCCTCGTACGCCCGCTGCGCGCGCTCACGCAGGCCGCCCAGCAGCCGTTGGAACAGCATGCACGGGTGCCCGTCACCACCCGCGACGAGACGGGCATCCTGGCGCTCGCCTTCAATGAGCTGACCGAGCGCCGGGAACGGATGGAGGCCCAGCGCAAGGCGATGGTCAGCGACATCGCGCATGAACTGCGCACCCCGCTCACCAACATCCGCGGCTGGCTGGAGGTGACCCGCGACGGCATCGTCGACCCCGACCCGGAACTGCTCGCTTCCCTGCACGAGGAGGCGGTACTGCTCCAGCGGGTCATCGACGATCTCCAGGACCTCGCTGCGGCCGACGCGGGCACCCTCGCGCTGCACCGCGAGGCCGTCCGCGCCGACGAGCTGCTCGAACAGGTCGTCGCGGCGCACCGGGTGGGAGCGGAGGCTGCGGGCATCGGGCTGCGGACGGGGACGGACGGGACGTCCGCGCCGACGGGGAGCGGGACTGCGTGGATCGACGCGGATCCGGTCCGGATGCGGCAGGCACTCGGCAATCTGGTGTCCAACGCGATCCGGCACACACCGGACGGCGGCACGATCACCCTCTCCGCCCGGAAGGAGGAGGACCAGGTCGTCCTCGAGGTGGCCGACACCGGCAGTGGTATCTCCGCGGAGGATCTGTCCAGCGTCTTCGACCGGTTCTGGCGGGCCGAGAAGTCCCGCAGTCGGCGCACCGGCGGCAGTGGGCTCGGCCTGTCCATCGTCCGCCAGCTCGTGGCCGCCCACGGGGGTACCGTCGCGGTGGCGAGTGAACTCGGCGCCGGTTCGGTCTTCACCCTGCGGCTGCCCGCCACCGACCCTCCGGTGGACGCGGACGAGCTCCGCTGACCTGCGCAGGGTGGTGGTGGCGGTACCAGGATCCGCGTTCCCCCGTACAGGAGGGATCTGGTTGCCCCGGCGTCCTGGCAGCACTGTGGTCACATGAACACCACCAGGATGCCGGGGGCCGGAATTCGTGTGACGCCCCTGCGCTCGCTCGCGGGACGCACCTATGTCCCGCGCCGCGGAGGAAGCGGAAGAGGCGCAGAGAGGCCACGAGGGTCAGAAAGTCAGGCTCCGGCCGTCCAGGCAGTCGGGGTCGAAGGTGAAGATGCCGGGGGTGTCGTCCATGACGTGGAGCCTCCAGGCGCCGTCGGCGGGGAGTGCCGGGGCGTCGACCGGGTGGGTCGCGTGCGGCTCCGTGCCCGTTTCCCGGGCGAAGTCGTTCACCAGGGCCTCTCCGGCGGATCAGGCTGATGACCTGGCCGCCTGTGAAGTCGTGGGCGAGGTCGACGGAAACGGGCCACTTCCCGACCGCGGGAAGTGGCCCGTGCGGAGTTCCTCACCGGAACACGTTGTCGGAATCGTCCCAGATCGAGGGCTCGCTCGGCGTGTACTCCCGCGGGACCCTCGACGAGGTCTGGTACATCGCGTCGATCTCGGCGGCGAAACGCCGTGAGATGGCGTCCCGGCGCAGCTTCATCGACGGGGTCAGCAGGCCGTTGGTCTGGTCGAAGGGTTCGGGGAGAACACGGAACACCCGGATGGACTCGGAGCGGGACACGGTGCTGTTGGCCGCGGCCACGGCGCGTCTGACCTCCTCCCGCAGCTCGTTCTCCTCCCTTGCGTCCCGCGCCGACGTGCCCCCCTTGGACCAGGCCCCGCGCCAGTGCGCGAGGAAGTCGGGATCAAGGGTGATGAGGGCACCCACACACGGCCGGTTGTCGCCCACGACGACCGCCTGATGGATCAACGGGTGGACGCGCAGCCGCTCTTCGAGGGCCGCGGGAGCCACGCTCTTGCCGCCGCTCGTGATGATGACGTCCTTCTTGCGGCCGGTGATGGCCAGATACCCCTCGGCGTCGAGGCGCCCGAGGTCGCCCGTCGCCAGCCAGCCGTCCTGGAACGCGGCGTACGTGGACGGGGGATCGTTGACGTAGCCCTGGAACACCGAGGGCCCCCACACCAGGATCTCCCCGTCCTCGGCCACCCGGATGTCCGTACCGGGCAGGACGCGGCCGACCGTTCCGAACTTCTCGCGCCCCACGGGCTGGGCCGTGATGCCGCCGCTCGTCTCGGTGAGCCCGTACCCGTCGTGGATGACGATCCCGATGCCCGCGTAGAAGAGGGCGAGTTCACGGTTGAGCGGGGAGCCGCCCGACACCGCGCCGCACACTCGTCCCCCCAGGGCGGCCCGCAGCTTCCGGTAGATGGTCTTCTCGTACAGGGTGTGCTGCAGGCGCAGGTCGAAGCCGGGGCCGGAGCCCTTGCCCAGTCGCTGGCGTTCGGTGGCCGCGGCGAAGTCCTTCGCCGTCTGGACGGCACGCTCGAACAGGGCTCCGCGGCCCGTCCGTTGCGCCGTACGCAGGAAGTTCTTGTAGAGCTTTTCGAAGACGAACGGAACGGCGTAGAGATAGGTCGGGCGGAAGGAGAGGAGCGCCGCGGAGAGCGTCTCCTCACTGATATCGGGCTCGTGTCCCAGCAGGATGCCGCCCCGCAGACAGAGCCCTTGAACCATGAGGCCGTACACGTGCGAGAAGGGCAGGAAGGCGAGGACGGCGGGCTGCTCACCAGGGGGAGCAGCCGTGTGTCTCCAGCCCGCGAGGAGGGTGTCGCAGGGGCTGGCGAGGTTACGGTGGGTGAGGGCACAGCCCTTGGGGTGCCCCGTCGTCCCGGAGGTGTAGGCGATGACCGCGGTCGAGTCGGGCAGCACGATGCGGCGCAGTGAGTCCACCGTCGTCGTCGGGATCGCCCGGCCCCGCTCGACCAGCTGTGCCAGTGCCCCGGTGTCCAACTGCCAGACGTGGCGCAGCGACGGGAGCGACGCGCATGCCGAGCCGACCGTCATGATCCCCTGCTCGTCCTCGACGACCACGGCGACACAGCCCGCGTCCTGGAGGATCCACGCGACCTGCTCGTGCGACGAGGTCGGGTAGATCGGCACGACCTCGGCGCCGACCGCCCACAGCGCGTAGCTGAGGACGGTCCACTCGTAGCGTGTACGTGCCATGACGGCCACCCGGTTCCCCGGGCGCAGGCCGGACACGACCAACCCCCGGGCCAGATCGACCACTTCGTCCCACAGCTCGGCCGCGGTCACCGTCGTCCAGATGCCGGGACTGTCGTCGAGACGGCGTGCGACCTGTGGCAGGTCCGGCTCGCGGCGAGCCGTTTCGAAGAGACTGTCGGCGAGCCCACCCTGCATCACTGTCGCAGCCGGTGAAGGATTTTCGAACGCGTGCATCGCCGCTCCAGAATTCTCCCCGGCATGACCCCACCGAGAGGCTCCGGTGCCGAGGATTCACGAATCTAGCCCAGACCGACCACGACTGTGTCGGATTCAGGCAGCAGTTCGTCTACCGATGAGGTTACGGTCGTATCAGGGACTTGCCACGCTCAGGAGCGTCTCCCGGGAGATGAGGGCGGTCGAGCCCGGTGCCGTACAGGCGTGGGCACCCGCGATCGCCCCGAGCCGGGCGCACTCCCGCACGTCCCGGCCGGCGAGCCTTCCGTACAGGAAGCCGCACACGTACGCGTCGCCCGCGCCGTTGGAGTCCACCACGGGAGCGGACGGGACGGCCGCCGGAATGTGCTGTGGACCGGGGCCGCCGTCTCTGGTGAGGACGTAGGAGCCGTCCGCGCCCGCCGTGGCGACCACCGTGTGGGCCCGCCCGGCGCGGAGGATCTCCCGCATCAGCGCGGGGGCTTCGTCGCCCACGCCCGCCGCGCTGAAGAAGACGAGATCGGAGCGGAGGGCGAACTCCCGATGGTGGTCCGCGAGGCCGTCCCAGTCGTGCAGATCGGTGGAGACAGGGACGCCGAGGTCCTCGATGTCGTCGTAGAGGAAGCGCCCGAAGTTCATGATGGAGAGGTGGACGTGGCGGGCGCGCCGCAGCCGCGGTAGGTAGAAGTCCCGGGGCATCCGCAGATCCGCCGGGTCGCGGCCGTCGTAGAAGGACATCCGACGGCCGGACGCGTCCACCAGGTTGACCGCGCGCCGCGTTCCGGCGGGGGAGATCTGCGGGAGGAACTCGACACCGCCCTTGGCCATCCGCTCGCGCACCTGTGCGCCGATCCAGTCGTCACCGATGCAGTCGAGCAATCCGACCTTGAGGCCCAGCGCCCGCACGCCGAGGGCGACGTTCCCTCCGGTGTGACCGGGCCACTCCTCGATCGGGCCGACATGGACGGAGTCGGCGAGCGGGACCGGCAGGGAGTCGACGCGGACGATGGTGTCCACGCCGGTGCCGCCGATCACCAGGACGTCGTATGTCCCGTACTGGTCGTATGCGCTGTACGGGTCGTGGTCGTGGTCGCTGTTCTGGTTGTTTTCCGCGTGCTGTGGGATCACAGATCCATCTGCCCTCTCCTTCCCCGCCGCCCCCAGTATGGCGGGCCGTCCCACAACGCGGCGGACAGCCGGTCGGTTCATGCCGCGGCGGGAACGGCCGCCGACCGCTCGGCGTGGCCCTTGACTTCACAAGACCACCGCGCGACATTCCTGACTCCGCATCAGAACCGGGACGCGGAAGACCCGTTGCTTCCCGGGGCACAGCACGCTCGCCCATTCCTTCGCCCGGCTGGAGCGCCCTGCCATGTCCACGAACGCGGACCCTGTGAGACGTACCGACGCTTCCTCTGCGTACTCCACCGCTTCCACCTCCGCACCCGGCCCGTCGCGTCGCCGGGTGCTCGGCGCGGCGACGGGAGCCGGGCTCGCGCTCGCGGCCGGTCTGCCAGGTGCCGCGGACGCGGCCGACCTACCTCTGCTCGGCACGTACGACGTGGTGGTGATCGGCTCCGGAGCGGCGGGGATGACCGCCGCGCTGACGGCTGCGAAACAGGGGCTGAGCTGCGTCGTCGTGGAGAAGGCGCCCACGTTCGGGGGATCGGCGGCGCGTTCCGGCGCGGGCGTCTGGATCCCCAACAACCCGGTGATCCTCGCCGCGGGGGTGCCGGACACCCCGGCGAAGGCCGCCACCTACCTCGCGGCGGTGGTCGGCCCCGACGTCTCCGCCGCACGCCAGCAGGCCTTCCTCGGCAGCGGCCCCGCCATGATCTCCTTCGTCATGGCGAACAGCCCGCTCCGCTTCCGCTGGATGGAGGGGTACAGCGACTACTACCCCGAACTCCCCGGCGGACTGCCCGGCGGCCGCTCCATCGAACCCGACCAGCTCGACGGCAACATCCTCGGTGCCGAACTCGCCCATCTGAACCCGTCGTACATGACCGTACCGACCGGCATGGTCGTCTTCAGCTCCGACTACAAGTGGCTCACGCTCGCCGCGGTCAGCGCGAAGGGTGCCGCCGTCGCCGCCACCTGCCTGGCCCGCGGCACCCAGGCGGCCCTCCTCGGCCAGAAGCCCCTCACCATGGGCCAGTCGCTGGCGGCCGGCCTGCGTGCCGGACTGCTTGCGGCCCAGGTTCCGGTGTGGCTGAACACCCCGCTCTCCGACCTGTACCTGGAGAACGGCACCGCCACGGGAGCCGTGGTCATCAGGAACGGCACCCCGGGCCTCATCAGAGCCCGGCACGGGGTGATCGTCGGATCCGGCGGCTTCGAGCACAACGCGGCCATGCGCGACCAGTACCAGCGACAGCCCATCGGCACCGAGTGGACCGTCGGCGCCAAGGAGAACACCGGCGACGGCATCCAGGCGGGTCAGCGGGCCGGCGCGGCGCTCGACCTGATGGACGACGCATGGTGGGGCCCGGCGATCCCGCTGCCCGACCAGCCGTACTTCTGCCTCGCCGAACGCACCCTGCCCGGCGGGCTCCTCGTCAACGCCGCCGGCGCGCGCTTCGTCAACGAAGCGGCCCCCTACAGCGATGTCGTGCACATCATGTACGACCGTGACAGCGGCGCGCCCGACATCCCGGCGTGGCTGATCGTCGACCAGAACTACCGTAACCGCTACCTCTTCAAGGACGTGCTGCCTACCTTCACGTTCCCCGATACGTGGTACACGTCCGGCGCCGCCCACAAGGCGTGGACCCTCGACGCCCTCGCCGGGCAGATCGGCATGCCCGCCGCCGCGCTCCGCACCAGCGTCAACCACTTCAACAGCCTTGCCCTGCACGGCAACGACACCGACTTCCATCGCGGCGACAGTGCCTACGACCACTACTACACCGACCCCGCGATCCTCCCCAACTCCTGCCTGGCGCCCCTGTGGCTCGCCCCCTTCTACGCCTTCAAGATCGTTCCAGGTGATCTGGGCACGAAGGGCGGCCTGCGCACGGACGCCCGGGCGCGGGTACTGCGGCCGGACGGATCCGTCATCCCGGGCCTGTACGCCGCCGGAAACGCCAGCGCGGCCGTCATGGGCCACAGCTACGCGGGAGCGGGTTCGACGATCGGCCCGGCGATGACCTTCGGCTACATCGCGGCGCTGGACATCGCGGCCGGCGCGGGCGCCTGAGCGGAACTCGCGGGAACCCACAGGAACTCGGGTGCCAAACAGCCTTTGCGTGCGCAGTTGCGTTTCTTGGCCATTACGGGACACGCGAGTCCGCCTCTGTACATGTTGCGCGTCTCCTATGGCGGTGCATGGTTCGCAGGTTTCACATGCTCCGCACAGCCAGAGGAGAACGACCCGTGTTCCGACGTCCCGCCCGTCCCGTCACCGCGGCTGCCGCCGCGCTCGCAGCCGTCGGCGGCCTCACCGCCTCCGCGACCGCCGCTACACCCGCCCCTGCCACATCCACCTCCGCGCACGCGCACCTCGCGCGCCATGTCCTGCTGTTGTCGATCGACGGCCTGCACCAGTCCGACCTGGCCTGGTACGTCGCACGTCACCCGAAGTCCGCGCTCGCGCGGCTCGCCACCGGTGGGGTCGAGTACACCCATGCGAGGACCACCGACCCCTCCGACTCGTTCCCCGGCCTGGTCGGCCAGCTCACCGGCGGGAACCCGGGCACCACGGGCATCTACTACGACGACGGCTACAGCTCCGCACTCCTCCCGGCCGGAACGATCCACTGCGCGGGCGCCGAGCCCGGCGCCGAGGTCGACTTCACTGAGGACCTGGACCGCAACAAGGACTCCATCGACGCCGGCCAGGGCCTCGCCGGCCTGCCCGGCAGCATCCTCAAGATGACCGGTGCCGCCCGCGGCCTCATCGACCCGTCGAAGCTGCCGGTCGACCCCAAGACCTGCAAGCCCGTGTACCCGCACTCGTATCTGAAGGTGAACACGGTCTTCAACGTGGTCAGAAAGGCCGGACTGCGGACCGCCTGGTCCGACAAGCACGTCGCGTACGAGATCCTCAACGGCCCCTCCGGCAACGGCGTCCAAGACCTTTTCGCCCCCGAGATCAACAGCCAAGCGATCGGCTACCCGGCAGGCACGGACTGGACGAAGGACAACGCGGCGACGGAGCAGTACGACGGATACAAGGCGAAGGCCGTCCTCAACGAGATCGACGGCTACGACCACAGCCGCACCCACAAGACAGGCACCCCGGCGGTCTTCGGCATGAACTTCCAGTCCGTCTCGACCGCCCAGAAGCTGCCCGCCTCCGAGGGGCTGACGGGCGGCTACGCGGCGAAGGGCGTCCCCGGTCCGCTGCTGGCCAAGAACCTCGCCTTCGTGGACCAGGAGGTCGGAGCGTTCCTCACCGAACTGCGCATGCAGCACCTGGACGGCAGCACGACCGTCATCCTCTCCTCCAAGCACGGCCAGTCACCGACCGACCCCAAGGCCCTGACCCGTATCGACGACGGCCCCCTGCTCGACGGCCTCAACGCCGTATGGAAGAAGGCCCACCCGGGTGCCGGTGACCTGATCGCCCACTCCGTGGACGACGACGCCATGCTCATCTGGCTGAACGACCGCTCGCAGGCCGCCACCGCCTTCGCCAAGGCGTACCTGCTCGCCCAGTCCGGTACCGGCAACGACATCGCCGGCAAGGCCAAGCCCTTCACCGCGAGCGGCCTGAAGACCCTGTACGCCGGTGCGGCGGCCGCCCGGTACTTCCACGTCGAGCCGGGCGACTCGCGCGTGCCGGACCTGTTCGGCATCGCCCAATACGGCGTCGTCTACACGGGCGGCAAGAGCAAGATCGCCGAGCACGGCGGCGCCCACGCCGACGACCTCGACGTCCCGCTCGTCGTCTCTGGCGCCGCCACCCCGCACGGCGTGCGCGTCAGCGGCCCGGTGGAGACCACGCAGATCGCCCCGACGATCCTGCGACTGCTCGGCCTCAACCCCCGGGCCCTGGACGCCGTACGCGTCGAGCACACCGCGACCCTGCCGGTGCGCTGACGCCACCCCGACGCTCCACCGACGGGACCGCCGCCATTGCCATGACGACGGTCCCGTCACCGGGTTCCGGGCCCATGGGACTGTCAGTGGTGGCTGCGAGACTGTTGGACATGATCGAATCGAATGCGAAAGCGGATCTTCTCCGCTCTCTGCAAGCCGCCCGCGACGCCCTGCTGTGGAAGCTCGACGGGCTGTCTGAGTACGACGTCCGCCGTCCGCTGACGCCGACCGGAACGAATCTGTTGGGGCTGGTCAAACACGTCACCGGAGTCGAGCTGGGGTACTTCGGCGACACCTTCGGGCGGCCGTTCTTCGAAGAGCCGCCACTCTGGTTCACGGCCGACGCCGAGCCCAACGCGGACATGTGGGCCGACGCCGAGGAGTCGCGCGAACAGATCGCCGGACTCTATCGCCAGGCGTGGAAGCACTCGGACACCACGATCGAGACCTTCGCGCTTGACGCGATCGGTCGTGTGGCGTGGTGGCCCGAGGACCGAAGAGAGGTGACGCTGCACCAGGTCCTGGTGCGCGTGATCGCCGACACCCACCGGCACGCGGGCCACGCCGACATTCTCCGGGAGTCCATCGACGGGGCTGCCGGGATGTGGGAAGGGAACGACAACATGCCGTCGGGCGATCGGTCGTGGTGGGACAGTCATCGAAGCCGACTGGAGCGCGTAGCGCGGGAAGCCGGCCGCGACTGACGCGCCCCGCTGAACCAGGACGCCTCGATCTCAGACGTCAGTTCCACAGGGGAAGGTCGACCCATTGCCCGAATCCGTCCGGCTTCCCCTTGGTGTAGACGAGGCTCAGCTGGGTGTATTGCGACAGCTCAGGGTGCTTCTTCCAAGGCTGTGTGGCGTTGAGCCGCACGATCACCGGGTACGAGTGGAACTTGCCCGCGGCGCAGTACGGCTTGCAGTCGTTCACCACGTTGAAGCCCTCGGCCACCGCGGAGTCCCGGTGCCACTGGGACCAGCGGAGCGAGGTGAGTCGGCTGTTGCCGTCACCGCACGCGAGAATGAAATCGGTGGGGCGCACCTGCGCGTGCCAGAAGCAGTCGACCATCACGGGCTGTCCCGCCTGGCGCTGCGCGGTGGACGTGGGCGTGGGCGGCGGTGACGGAGCAGGGGTGGAGGAAGCTGTTCCGGCAGGGGTGGAGGAAGCTGTTCCCATGATTGCTGCGAGCGACACAGCGGCACAGAACGTCACCGCTGTCCTCACTGTGCGTTTTGGCATGTTCGCTCCCAGTCGCAATCTCTTTCGACCAGCAGGCCCGGTGCCTGATCCGCCCCTTCTTGCGGCGGACGGCTCCTCTATCGACGCTACGACGCTGTCGGAGGATGCACCACTCGCACGGAGTAACGCGTGCTCCCTCCCAGCGACGAACCCCGAAGGAGAGACAGCATGAGTACGAGCAATCCGCGGAGGCGGGCCGCCATGTTCGTCGGAGACGACGACGATCCCCGGCTCGGTGCTCCCTCGACCGGCGAGGAGCGAGCCATGCTCATCGGATTTCTCAGTGCCCAGCGGGCGACGCTGGAGCTGAAGTGCGCGGGCCTGGAAGGGGAATTGGCCCGACGCTCCGTGGAGCCCTCCACGCTCTCGCTGCTCGGACTCGTACGCCATCTCGCCGACGTGGAGCGCCGGTGGTTCCGTCAGGTGCTGGCCGGTCAGGACGCGCCACCACGCTTCTCGTCGGCGGTGGAACCGGACGGCGACTTCGACGGCGCGGTTCCCGATCCCGACCTTGTGACCGAAGCGTGGCAGGCATGGCGCGCCGAGGTCGCGTTCGCCGACGCCTTCACCGGGGACGCGCCCCACCTCGACATCGCGGGCAAGGACGCATGGCGTGGGACGGTGTCGCTGCGCTGGGTGCTGATCCACATGGTCGAGGAATACGCCCGTCACAACGGACACGCCGATCTCCTCCGTGAACGTATCGACGGGGCGATCGGCGTCTGAGGAGGTGATCTCGGAGCTTGATCCAGCACATCGAGTCGGCCGTTGCACTGAGCGTGTCGTCAGCCCGTCGGTTCTGTGGCAGCGTGTCCGCCGTGGGGGAGATGGTGGAGCGAGTGGACGAGCAGGACCGGACACTTGGGGTGGTTGATCGAGGCGAGGCCATCCGCCGAAGGTGGCTGCACCGGGTTGCCACCACCGTCTGCCGCGACCCTGACGGTCGATTCCTCGTCCACCGGCGCCCCGATCACCTGGTACCTCCGATAATGCTGACCGAGGCCCGCGCGAAGACCCCGTGGCTCCGAGAAGGCACGAGCGTCCCCCAGCAGCAGACGGTCAGGGACTTCGCCAAGTCCCGCTCCAGGGCGCTGAAAGACATCGAACGCCGTCTGCCGATGCGGCAGCCCGCGGGCATGCCCAGGCACAAGAAGAAGCGTGAAGCACTGCCGACGCTGAACTACACCACCCGAGGTTTCCGGCTGAAGGACGGCCGCCTGCACCTCGCCGGGAACATCGTCCTCACCGTGGTGTGGTCCCGCGAACTTTCCGCCGCGCCCAGCTCGGTGCGCGTATACCGGGACGCGGTGGGGCACTGGTGGGCGTCGTTCGTCGTGACCACCGAGCTTCAGCCGCTCTCCGGGACCGGTGCCGTCCTCGGCGTGGACTGGGGCGTGAAGGAGACCGCCACCACCACATCCGACGCGCACGACCTGCCGCATGCCGAGCACGGCCGGAAGACGCAGGCCACGTTGTCGCGGTACGACCGGATGATGGCCCGCCGCAATCCGAAGAAGGGCCGGGCGGCCTCGAAGGGCTACCGTGAGGCGAAGAAGTGGCGCGCGGAGACCTACGCGAAGATCGCCCGGCAGCGGCAGGACACCGCCCGCAAGTGGGCCAAGTCCGTCGTCCGGGGACACGACGCCGTCGCTGTCGAGGATTTCCGGCCGAAGTTCCTCGCGAAGACCACCATGGCCCGCAAGGCGGCTGACGCCGCGATCGGCGCCACCAAGCAGGCCCTGATCGAGATGGGCCGCAAGCACGGGCGGGACATCCGCCTCGCGCACCCCGCGCACACCACCATGGACTGCGCATCGTGCGGAGCGAGAACCAAGCACGCACTTCCTCTTTCGGAACGTACCTACACCTGCACCGCGTGCGCAGCCGTGTCCCCCAGGGACAAGAACTCCGCGCGTGTGATGCTGGTCCGGGCCGGTCTCATCCCGGCTGGTGTTGAGGGCGCAAGACCTCTGGGGGCGCTGCTCCCGGAGGGAGCCTGAGCCAGGAATCCCCTCCCTTCAGGGAGGGGAGGATGTCAAGTTTCCCGCTTCCCCGGCCAGTACGACTGGCTGGTCGGTTGTGCCGTGGGCGTGGGCGTGGGCGTGGGCGAGACCTACCCGGCAGTCGCCTGTCGCGAACTCGCCGAACAACTCGGGGTCCACACCCCGACGCGGTTCCTCTTCAAGTACCTGTGCCGGGGCGTCATCAGTCCGTACTGGATGGGCCTGCACGAGGCGGTCCTCAACCAGCCGGTTGTACCGGATGCCTCGGAAATTGCCTGGCACGCCTGGCTCACCCCGGTTGAGCTGCGCGCTGCGATGCACGACACGACCTTCGTCCCCGACGCCCGCGACGCGTTCGACCGGCACCAGGCGGAGAATGCGGGTCCACGCGGCCCCTAGCCACGACGCTCGGCGCCCCCACCGCGTACGGAACGCTCACTCTGACCGCTCTCAACTCGGCCTGGGCCGTGGGCGGCTCGTCCGATCCGCCGTCAGCCCGCGCGGAACGCCGCTGGCCACGTTCGAGGCCGCGACACGACCGCACAGATCCCCGTACGCGGCATCAAGACACCGACGATGCGGTCGGGAGGGCGATGCGTGCGGTCAGTGCCACATGGTCGGAGAGGAACGACCTCTTCCGGCCGCCGAGTTGTACCGGGTCCGTGAACAGCAGGCGGGGTTCGGTCACCGGGTACCGCTCGGCGTCGCCCGCGACCAGTAGATAGTCGACGCGGTGCGCCGAGGCGCCCGATGGCAGCAGCTCGGTGTGGAACGTGGGGCGACCGACCGCGCGGAACGGGTCCCGCCAGGCTCCTCCGTCCACCACCAGTGGGTAAAGGGGGCTGCTGTCCGGGATGTTGAGATCACCGCCGGCGATCACCAGTTCCGTGTCGTCCCGGCGAGCCCTCTGAAGGGCCTGGTGGAACATGACCAACTGCCGCCGCTGGAAGTGATGATGGCGGTTGTCCACCGACCAGTCGCCGTCCTTGTTCGCGGTCAGGTGCACGTTGCCCACCAGCGTCCGGCGTCCCGCCAACTCGAAGGTCAGTACGCCCTGCAGACGCCCCCACAGGGCCCTGGATCCGCGGAACAGCGGGCCGGATTCCTCGGGCCGGGAACCACGGAACGACTCGTACGACATCGACCGCAACGGCAGCCGCGAAAAGGAGGCCAGGCCCCCGGCCGGCTGACCGGCCACTCCGGTGGCGCGGGCGACGAAGGGATACGAGGGCAGGTGCGTGCGGATGGTTCTGAACAGCGCGGCCGTCCAGACCTCTTGGAAGCTGACCACGTCGACGCCCGATTCCTCGATTCTCCGGCAGAACTCGACCGCACGTTCCTTCGGTGGAGGCAACGTCGACGAAAACCCGCAGCAGACATTCATCGACGTCAGGCCGATCTTCGCTGGTCCGCCGTCCATGCGGCACCTCCCCAAATGAGCCAGCCCCCGAGAGTGTCGGGGGCCGACCGTACTGCACTGGGAATCCCTGAGAGGGGTGCGACTCCGACGGTGAATCGCGGTGAACCGAAGTGAATCGCTACTGGTGATCGCGGCGGTGGACAAAAGGGTGTTGGCTCTCGATCGCCGAGCCGGGACAATCCGGGGTGAAGGGCGGGGGAGGATGTATGGCCGTGTTCGTGTGTGCGTCGTGCGGCGCCGCGCTGACCGCCCGCTTGTCGCAGGTGGCGCTTCCCGTCCACGCCCACCACAGCTACGGGCACGAACTGCTGCCCGCGCTCATGGAATCGGGCACATACGCCGTGGACCCGGAACCCTCCGGGCCGCCATGGCGGCAGTGGAGTGAGATCGGGGTGGACGAAACGGAAGCCCGGGGCGTGTTCGCGCCGGTTCCCGCGCTGTCCTTCGGTGCGCCGGGAGCGATCGTCGTCGCGCCGGGTGACACCCGCGGCACCGTGCTGATCCCCGAGCGTTGCGACGGCTATTGCATGGGGCTGGACGGGAGGGACGGTCCCAACCTGGCTTGCGCGCAATGCGGGCGGACGGTGGCAACCCGCATCGACGACTGCTCCCTTTGGCAGGCGGTGTGGTTCGACCCGCAGGCAGTGCGCCGCCTTCCCGCTGAAGGCCCCGGGCACCGGACGGTCGACTGGGAGACGTTGGTCGACGAGCGGCAGGACGCGCCGCCGATCGAGCCGCCCGGAGTGTGGAGCCCACGGTGGGAGGCGGCGGTCGGGGCTGCGCTGGCCCACCTGCTGGCGGCCTCGGCGGGTACGCCCGTGGCCGTCCCTCACGGCCTCCTCGCCGACACGTTCGGCCGCGCGCTCGACGCGCTGCTCCCGCCGGGACCGCCGGTGAGGAACGTGGTCCTGGCCGGCCCAGGCCTGCCTGATCCCGACCGCGCCGTCTCCGACATAGCCCTGGTTCCGCGACACCCGCAGACGGGGACGTCGTGGCAGCCGTCAGCCACGGTGGACACCGTGCCATTGGCTGCCGACGTGTGGATGCATCTGGCCTTCCAGCACGACCGGTTGCCCGTCCCCGCGACAGGCGGAATGCCCGAGGGTGTCTTCCGCGACGACCCGCTGCCGATGCATCCATGGGGGGCGTTCCGGCCTGACGCGAGAGCGTTCCTCCACACGCTGGCACGACTGCCCGCCGTCCGCCGGCCGTGGCTGCGCAGGATCTACGACCGCGTGAGCAACCACCCCTACGCTCGCCCGTTCTAGCCAGGACCTGATCCTCGGACGCAGCGGGTTCAGGCCTGAGCGGGCTGGTCGGCCAGTCGAGCCAGGAGACCGCGGGCGGCATCGACGCACCGACCGACCCGCTCATGCGGGCCGACGCCCGTCATCGCCTCCGCGCGGAGCGGTATCTCGAGGCCGATGACGAGGTCGCGCGGAAGTACCTCGAGCAGGTCGAGCAAGGGCAGTTCGCCCGTCCCCGGCACCATCCGCTCCAACATCGCCTCTTCCATGTAGTGGGGGATGGCGGGCGCCAGCGGGGCGTCGCTCAGCTGGATGTAGCCGATGACACCAGGATCGAGCCGCGCGAGGTCGTCCGGCCCGGAACCGGACCGCACGATGTGCATCGTGTCGACCAGGAGGCGGAAGTCCGGCCGCCCGACCCGACGAATGACGTCGAGTGCACTGGGCAGATCCGGGACCGTCAGACCCGGACTGGCTTCCACCGTCGTCTCCATCCCGAGTGAAGCGGCGGTCTGGGCGACGATGCCGAACTGGTCAATGCTGCGGGCGAGGTCCGGATCGAGAGAGACCGTGTTGATCCGCCGGACACCGAGCTCCGCCATGATCTCGAGATCGCCGACTCTGTCCTGGATGTCGGCTCCCTCGTGGACCACCATGCCTTCCCCGAGCGAGATCGACACGTCGCGATCACGCATTGCGGCAATCATCTCGCGCCGCAGCGTTGGATCATCCCGAAGGGACAAGGGTGGATAGATCGACGGGTTGTACGGATTCGATGTCAGGGCGGTCGAGATGTACCGGCAATTCAGGTCCGCGGCCAGGGACACGAACGTGACCGGAGGCATTCCGAAGACGCTGAGAAGCTCGATCCCCAGCCTTTCCATCCCTCACGCCCGCTTTCGGTGGACCGACACGGCCAAGACATGGCCGGGGCCGTTCTCGGTGACGAAGCGACGTCACCGCACTCGCGAGGGTAATGACATTCTCATACAGCAGAGTTACATTCTCGCATCTGTAGGGCCAGATGCAGAACGATCGATGTGGGCAGCTACCCGGGGGTGCCGTGACCTTGCAGCGGGTCGAAGTCGGGCTGGTCAGCGCCGACGAAGCCTTGGTGGAGTTCGTCGCCGCCGTGTTCGAACTGGAGCGGCTCCCGGCGGTCAGGTCGGGCTCTGGAGTCGTACACCGGCTCGAGGCACCCGGCACGCAGATCAAGGTGATGGTTCCTTCGCGGCGGCCCGCCTCCGCCGAACCGGTCGGCGTCGCGTCTCCGGGATGACGCAAGTCGAGCCTCCTGGCCCGGCGGTGTCCCACTGTTCCCGTGTTCCCGGGAAAGCCCGCCGTATCGAAAAGGCCGCCGTCCCGATTCGTCGCCGCGTGACGGCAGCGATGCCACTACATTTGGTGTCATGACTGCCATCACCCTGCGGATTCCCGACGCCATGGACAAGGCGCTGCGCGACGCCGCAGCTGGCGCCCCCTCCCTGAACGACTACATCCTCCGAGCCGTGCGGCGGCAGATGACGCTGGACGCCGCCCGTCGTCTCGCCCGGATCGAGCCCCTCGATCTGGGCGGCGAGGGCGACGCCCTGTGACGATCCAGAAGGGCGATGTCTGGGACGTCGACACCGGCAAGGGAAACCGCACGGTCCTCGTCGTCAGCCTTGACGGACTGGCCGATGCGTACGGCGCCGTGGTCGCCCTGGTGCTCCACGCCCCGGCCGTGCATCCCGATACGGCGATGAGCGTGCGCCTGACCACCCCGGTCGACGCCTCGGTCGTCGCCGTCAACCTGCTCCAGCTTTCCGCGTCGCGTTTCGAGACCGCCACCCTGCTCGGCACCATCGGGCCCGAGCAGCAGGAGCTCATCGACAACGCGCTCCGGGCGGTCCTCGACCTGTGAGGTGCGCGGCCCGGACCGCATGCCCCGCTGGACCTCATGGACGGCCCTGCTCGGGTATACGATCAGATGGTGCGCGGTGAGCAGGGCGGATTGCCTGTGCGGCGTCTTCCTGAAGGGCTGCGCGCCTGGGAAATGGGAGCCATCGCCCCTGGCGCAGGCCCTGGCGTCCGCCGGGAACCCCGGCCCTGATGAGCGCCGCGCAAGGAGTGCTCATGACCAGTCCACACGAGATCGATCCGCGCGCTCTGGAAGATCCGCGCAACGTCTATCCGACCGACGAAGAGTTCTACAGGAGCGGGCGCCCGGCCGACGCCGCACTGCCGGAGGACCGGCCCCGTGGAGGAGAGCCCTCGACGCCGTTGAAGCGGCGTGGGACGTGGGCGACCGTTGCGCTCGTCGCCGGCATCATCCTGCTGATCCTCGTCGGGATCGCACTGTTCCCGTGAGTGATCGGGAGCAGCCGAAAGTCACCGTCACAAGGGAGACCCGGAAGGAGCGGGAGCCGGACACTCGGACCGGCTCCCGCTCCGGACGGGGACCGCTCAGGTGCGGTAGGCGTAGTACGCCGCGTTCGGGTACGACGCGATGATGCTCGCCACCGACCTGTTGTAGGTGTTGGTGGAGTGGTACGTCACGTACGGCACGCCCTGCGGGCTGCGGTAGGTGACGATCATGCTGTGGTCCTTGGACCCGTCCTTGTTGAAGTCCATCTGCAGGACGTCACCCACGTCCAACTGGTAGACGTTGGCGAGGCTGGTGACCCGTTTGGAGGACAGGGCGAACCACGAGAACTCGTTGACGCCGACGAACGAGTCCGACTGGATGTCGGAGTTGCCGAACCACTTGTGGAAGTCGTCCGTGTAGCCAGGGACATGCTTCCAGCCGCCCGCTTTCAGGGACTGGCTGACGAAGTTGGTGCAGTCGCCGCCGGCACCCTGCCCGTTGAAGTTCGGGTAGGCCGAGTTGTAGTTGTTCCAGTACTTGGCCGCGTACGCCGCCATGGCCTTGTAGTCGTAGCCGGAGGCCGAGAAGTTCTTCGGCTTGGCCGGCGCGGGCCACGTGGTGACGGAGCGGGTCGCCGAGGGCGGGGCGTCGTCGGCGGCCGTCTTCGGCGCGGCGACGAACGTCGTGGCGGCGACCTGGTTGACCGCGACGCCGTCGTCGGTGTCACGGATGCCGGTCAGCTGCCAGTCGCCCTTGCGATCGGCCTTGAACGTCAGCTCGTGGTGCGCCTGGAAGCCGGTGGTCTTCGGCTCGTTGCCCTTGACCTTCTCGTAGGTCAGCGTCGTCGTCTCGGTGACGTTGACCGTGGCGTGACGGCCCTTCAGTCGCGTACGGTCCAGCGAGACGCTCGTGTTGGCCGAGCTGTACTTCTCGCCGAGCGACTCCAGACGCGACTTGCGGCCCCGCAGTTGCGACAGTGCGGACTTCTCCTCGCGCGACAGCGTGGAGGACACCCGCACGTCGCCGGAGAACCGCGACGACAGTGACGTGTTCCGACTGGTCTTGCCGCCGTCCACCAGGGCGTCCGTACGGTCGGTGAAGACCGCGTCCGCCAGCCGTTGGAAGGTGGCTTTGGTCGACGGATCCACGGCGGGATCGGCGACAGTCGACGCGCCCGCGGACCAGTTGGGCAGCAGCGCGGCGCCGGCGACGACCGAGGCGGCCGCTGCCGTGACTATGGTCGCCCGTCGCCGCTTACGGCTCAGTTTCCTTGATCTCAATGATGTTCCCCTCTACGCCGGTACTCGATACCGGGAGCCGCATCCTCGCACGGCATGTGTGGCCCCTGTGAAGGGGGTTGCCGAAGTGGCCCAACCGCAACACACGACTCGTCGACGGGACCGTCGTCCCCCTGCCCGCCCCGACGCCACACCGCCCGTTTTCGTCCCGATACCGCTCGCCCGCACCGGGGTGAAGTAGCCCAAATAGCCGCCCCACGAGGGCGGTGCCCCGCCGCCGCTTCGCCCCGGTGGCCTCCGGCTCCGCGCTCCGTACGCCGACCTCCGCAACGTGCCGTACGGCGAAGGGTCGTTACCGATGGCGGGTCGTGTTGGAAGGCGCGGGCTTCGTCCGGGCCGAAGATTTCGTCGTTGGCCCCCCAGGCGGCCAACAGCGTTCCGGAACAGTGCGAGCTGGATGGCGTCGTTGCCGGGGTGGTAGAGCAGCGCCTGGTCGATGGTTCAGCTGTCCGGGCTGACGAGGCTCGGATCCGCGACCCCGTTCAGGTATTGCCATCGGGTCAGTTCGAGGGCCAGGACCTCGCGGAGGGAGGCTTCGTTCTCGGGCGTCGGGTTCTCGGCGTAGGCGAACAGCCCGTCCCGGAACGCCTTGACGAATCCGTCGGTGTAGCCGTTGCCGTTCTGCGTCGGCGCTCCGTAGTCCTGCGCGTAGACGGAGAACCGGTCGACGTCGAGTTGTCCCAACAGGCCTGCGATCACGTCGGTCAGAGTGTCGAACTAGAGCCCCCGCCGGGGGAGGGCTCACAGATCCAGCAGGATGTCAGTGGTGTGGACGCTGCAGCACGGCAGTACTTCACCCGAGGCGGGATCCTCCAGGGGCTGCGCCCCGAAGGCTTCGGTGTGGATGTTCGAACTGCTCAGCCCGCCCGCTGGAGCGCGGATGTCACCGCCGACATTAAGCCCTCGGGGCCGCACAGATGGGCGTGCGCATCCGCAGGGATGCCGAGCTCCCGGATCCCGTCGCTGGTCATGCGCCCGTGCGTGATTCCCGGCTCCCCAGCGATCTCGAGATCCGGGGCGGTGTAGTAGATGCTGACCTTGCCGCGGTCTGCAGCGCCTGAGAGTCGGTGGGTCGCAGGAGGAACGAGGGCACCGTGGGGGTCTCGGGTACGACCTGGGTCACGCGCAGCTGCTTGAAACCCTTCCAGCCGGGCGCGGCGGGTGCGGGGCGGGCGGCTGGTCGAGTCGGTGGCTCATCTCCTGGAAGGACTGCTGCCCCCGGGGCTGAGCGCCTTTATGCCCAAGGCGGCACGCAGTGTGGCCGGGTCCGGAAGCCGGAAGCCGGAAGGTAGAGCAGGGCGTCGGTGTCGGCGACGGTGAGGGACCCTCGGCCGGTGCGGGTCCGGGTGATTCGGTCGCAGGCCCGGACCTGGCCCTCGGCTATGACGCGCAGGTAGAAGCCGGGGCGGTGGTGGGCGACGAGCAGGAAGGCCATGCGCGGTTCGTTCAGGCGCATGCCGACGCGGTAGCAGGTCACGCGTGGCTGGGTGACCTCGAACTCGGCTTCGCCGATGCGGTGCCGGTCGCCGATGCGCACCTCGTCGTCCGCCGGCCCGTCGACGGTGAAATTCTCCCCGAACCGGCCGAACTCCAGATCGTCGCTCGATGACCTTGCGCCAGTACGCGTAGGGCTGCGCCTGGTAGGCGAGGACGGCCCGCTGCTCCCCGCCATGGCCCTGAAGGTCACCTTGGCCGTCACCGTCGAGCCTCCCGGTGCGGCGCAGCCGCGCGGCGAAGTCGGTCGCCTCGGCATGCTGCTCAATGATCCGGCCGATCGGGGAGGCGAAGAAGCCTACAAAAAGGTACAAAAGTAGTGTGAGTAAGAATCCTGAAACCCCGCAAGACATGGACAAATGGGCTGACCGGATCCGGACGGTCTCCTCGACTTCCGATCCTCAGGCCGCCCGCAAGCTGGCCGGTGACATCTACCGCGCCGCACAGGAAGATCTCGACGCCGAACGTGCCCGGGCGGAGTACGAACGCGAGGAATGAGCTTGTCCGTCCCGTCGGCACATCACGCCTCACGGTGAGGGGGCGACCTTCGCCGTGGGGCGATGCTCGAGGACCGTAGTAGGCGACACGTACCACCGCGGTGCGAAACCGGACTCGTAGAGCACCACTGGACGGGTGGTCTCGTCCTCCTCGTAGAGGGCGTCCATGGCCCTCCAGGCGAAGGTGGGACGCCCCTCCAGGAAGTGGGCGACGGGGTAGCGCCCCGGCTCGTGCAGCAGTACGACGTCCTCGCTGTCCGCGATCCATTCCCCGCCGAACCTCACCCTCAATCCGGCGGAGCCGCTCCGCGAAGAGCAGTCGCTCCGGCAACGGCTCAGGGTGAGGAACCTTCCGGGCGCTGTGTAAGCGGGCGTGCCGGCTCGAGTCAAGCCTTGATCCCTTCCGGTCGACTCTCGCTCTCCATAGCCTGCCGCCCGGGCCTGTGCCCGACGCCGCGGCCGTGCGCCGGCTGCGTGGGGCGGTTCGCGACGTCCTGGACAGTCACCTGGAGGGCCGCTCGGCGCGGCCCACGTCGGCGGACGACATCAACGCCGCCGCGACAGCGGCTCCCGCGAGTCCTCGTCTGGTCGTGACGGCCGACGGCATCCGGGGCGAGGAACGCTGGCACACCGAACACGGTGGGAACGCTGCGTTGGCCGCCATCGCCGCGGAGGCCATCGGGCTCCTCGCCGACAACGAGCGCCTCGGGCTCCTGCGCCGCTGCGCCACCCCGACCTGCTCGATGCTCTTCCTCGCCGAGAACAAGCGGCGCAAGTGGTGTAGCAGCAACATCTGCGGCAACCGCGCACGGGTCGCCCGCCACTACGAACGAACCCACACCGACGGAGTCGGCGGCATCTGACCTGCGGAGCGGCCGCTGCAAGGGGCGGGCGGCAGAGGGGCTCCTCACCGCGGGGCACGGGCCTGCGGGGCGACAGCGGCACCGGGGCCACGTACGGGTCCCCCCCCGCGGACACGCACCGGCTGGATGCCGCCGCGTGCCCACGCTGTGAACTTCTCGCCCCGTAACCCCGAACTTGCCGCACGGTGGGGGCGACGCCAGGCCACGGCCTGCCGGCCACGACCGGCCCGCCGACGGCCTGCCCGGCGTCCAGCTATGCGCTGGTGGGCGCCGCCTGCTGCACGACCTCGAAGGACCACAGCGTGGACCCGCTGGCCGCCGGCTTGGGGCGCTCCCCGCTCGCCGCGTCACCACCCTGGTGGGCCGCCTTCATGGGGCCCTCCATCCAGGCCTGGAAGGACTCCTCGTCACGCCACCGCGTGTAGACGAGGTAGCTGTCGGTGCCTTCGACGGGGCGGAGGAGTTCGAACCATTCGAATCCGTCGGAGTTCTCCACGGCATGGGCACGCGAGGCGAAGCGCTTCTCCAGCGTCTCCCGCTGCTCGGCCGGGACGGTCAGTACGTTGATCTTGACTACGCTCATGATCCCATCCTGCCGCACGACGCTCCTGGGAGACGACCAGCCTGCGTGTGTCAACGTCCCGGCCGTTGGTGCCGGATGCGCTGGGCGACTGCGCTGTTCTCGGTCTCCCACCAGGGACGTACGAGTTCCGATGTCTGTGCCGCCCCCGGCACGGGCGTCGCCGGGACCAACTCCGCCTCCAGGCGGCGGTCCAGTACGACGGTCTCGGCGCGTTCGGTACGGGCCCACTGCACCAGGATCGCGAGGAGGAAGGGCAGCGCCACCAACTCGGCGATGCTGATCATCGCGCCACCGCCCAGCTGCTGGTCATGGAGCACATCCGGCGCCCAGGACGGCGCGTGACGCAGATACCAGGCACCGGCGATGAGCGAGCCGTGGGTCATCACGACGATGCCCGGTACGGCGTCGATGATCCCGTCGAGGAACACCAGCGCCGCCCGGACCGGATGAGTACACCACCCCGGCAGCGCCGCCTCGCGGGTGAGCATCGGCATGACGAACAGGCTGCCGGCGAGCAGCAGGTGCAGATACATCACCTCGTGCAGCCAGTCGTCGCGCAGGGCGGTCTCGAAGTACGGCGTGAAGTACACCGTCAGCTCCGTCGCGAGCACCAGAGCCGTGCTGACCAGCGGGAAGGTGAGCAGGCGTACCAGCCGTCCGGCCAGCGCCCGCTGCATACGCCCGGCGGCACGCTCGGGCAGGGAACGGAGGGCCAGCCGCAGCGGATCGCCCAGGGCCAGCCCGAGCGGTGCGATCAGGTCGAGCAGGACGTTCTGGACGGCGGCCGGCCAGAACAGCACGTGGTCGTACACGGCCAGCGCGGACATCGTGGCGACGACGAGAGTGCCCAGGCCGAGCAGCGCGAAGGCGCCGACGCGCGGCAGGGGCCAGTGCTCGCCCCGGCGCTTCAGACGTAGCACGCCCCAGCCGTACAACGCGCCCAGGATGACGACCACCAGCAGCGCGGGCACGTCCAGTTGCCATGAGGTGAGGAGTCGCCCCACGGTGAGCTGTGGTGGATTCCCCATCGCGTTCTACCTCCACGGCATGCCAGATCTGCCGAGGCACTCTATGCCGCGCACGACCGGCCCCGGTCGCGCACGCGCCGGACTCGCCCGCGGTCACACCGAGCTCATACCCACCTCATACCAAGCACGACGGACGTGTTTCGACGTCTGACCACTGTGCGGTCGTGTGTGTTCCGGACGGTTCGGACCGTCCGGAACACACACGTCGCCAGAGGCAGCGGCGGGCGGGCCTACCTGGTGAGTTCGGCCGGTTCATCGAGCCGTGTCAGTTTCCGCGGGTTCGCGATCGCGTGGATCCGGGTGACTTTCCCGTCTTCCACCACGAGGCTCACAGCGGCCACTCGGCCGTCGATCTCGATCCGGCCCGCAGGCGCGCCGTTGAGCCACACGGCCGACACCACCCGGTCCGGCCGAGCGAGCATGCTCGCCACCAGTGCGGCCCCGTGGATCGGAGCCGGAGCGGCGCCTGCAAGCCCGCCGCCGTCGGCGATCAGAACCACGTCCGGTGCCATGACGTCCAGCAGTTCCTGCAACTGGCCGGTGCGCAGCGCGGCCAGGAACCGCTCCACCACGGCCTGCTGCTCCGACCGGCTCACCGGCACCCGCGGCCGCCGGGCCGCCACGTGCTCGCGTGCCCGCCGCGCGATCTGCCGCACCGCTGCCGCGGACTTCCCGACGGCCTCGGCGATCTCGCCGTACGGCACCTCGAAGACCTCGCGGAGCACGAACACCGCGCGTTCCGTCGGCCCGAGCGTTTCGAGCACGGTCAGCATCGCGATCGAGACGTTCTCCGCGAGCTCGATGTCCTCGGCGACGTCGGGGCTGGTCAGCAGTGGCTCCGGCAGCCACTCGCCGACGTACTCCTCGCGGCTGCGCGACAAGGTCCGCAGACGGTTGAGCGCCTGCCGGGTGACGGTTCGTACGAGGTAGGCCCGCGGGTCACGCACCTGTGTGCGGTCGACGTCGGCCCACCGGAGCCAGGACTCCTGCAGCACGTCCTCGGCGTCGGCCGACGAGCCGAGCATCTCGTAGGCGACCGTGAACAGGAGGCTGCGATGGACGACGAACGGATCCTCGGTCATGCCGTCGACGCTACGCCGAAGTTCTGCGGACGCGCCGCCAACGGAATCTCGCAGGCATCGGAGTAGCCCTGCGACGTGATCCCGTGCGCCGTGTTGCACCTGGTGGCAAAGTTGGCGAAGCCGATGAACACGGTGAGTTCGACCATCGCCGCCGGGCCGAGCCGGTCGAGCAGCCGCGCGGACAACTCGTCGGTGACGGTCGTCGGTGTGTTCGTCATGGCCTCGGCGTACTCCATCACGTCCCGCTCCAGCGGCGTGAACACCTCCGACTGCCGCCAGCGCGGCACCTGGCTCGCCTTGGTCAGGTCCAGGTTCTGGTTCAGCGCGTGGAAGTAGTTGATGTCGAGGCACCAGCTGCAGCCGACCTGTGCCGCGACGGCCATGTGCGCGAACGTCTTGAGGCTCGCGTCGGCCGCGTCCCACGTGGCCACCTTGGCCGAGAACTCCTGGTTGGCTTCGGCGAGTTCGGGGTTGTTCCACAGCACCTCGACGGGCTCGGGCACGGCACCGAGCTGCTCGATCATGATTTCGCGGAGCTCCACGGGGAGCTCGGCCTTCGGGACGCGCAGCGTCATGGTGTTCTCCTTGTACGTGTGCCTGTTGGGCCGTTCGTCATGAAGACACCGCCGGACCCACGCATGTGACAACGGGGCCGGAGGGTCCGGCTTCGGGCTTTCCCGAACCGGAGGTTCGAACCGTGCATGCTCTTGAGGCCGGTACGAAGCGCACAACAACCAGGGCCGGCAAGAAGAAGGCGTCAGCCACCGCCTCGTGGCAGCGATCTTCTACTGGTCGAGCTGAACGGCGCGGCCGACAGCGAAAAGATCACGGCTTTGCTCAAGCAGTACCGAGCCCAGAAGCGGTAGCGGTAGCGGCAGCGCTGGGGCCGTCTCCGGGCCGTCCGAGGCGAACCAACGTTGACAGATGATGACAGCCGATCACCACATCGGTGCTGGTCAGAAAGACACCGCAAGGAAGAGCCCGAGGTCAGAGACTTGGCGCGTCACTTCCAGAAGGACTGATCTCGCGGCGGTACACGGTCAGTCGTAAGGTCGGCGCGTGACAGACAAGCGTGCAGGCACAGGTTCTCCTGACTGGGCCTACAACTGGGCAGACGGTACAGGTCTGCTCGGGATGGACCAGCCGGAGGAAATCGACGCGGCATTTGAACGCGGCGAGCCGCACGTCGGAGTGGCCGTGATCGGCCTTGCCCTCAATTACTCCGATCCCGTGGCCATCCTTCCCCGGATCGCCCGCGCTCTCCGCTCGGACTCGGAAGAACTGCGCCGACAGGGCACGGTCGCGCTAGCGCACGTTGCACGTCTTCACCACTCGGTCGATACCGAGTGCGTGGCCCTCTTGCGAACCCGCCCCAGGGGCAACGAAGCCGACGACGATCTCTGGACGTTTGTCCCGCACCGGCGCTTGCCTCTCTGGCTCTGGCGTCATCACCTGCCCCAGCACACGAAATGGCTACTTTGGGACCGCTGGCGCACTTGAGACCGCGCACCCCCAGCCATCCTCCGTTGGAGGCGAGTGCTAGCCGTGCTCGTTGCGTGCCCGATCCGGCGGGATCTCCCGGGGTCTCACGGGGAACCGTGGGGCCAGTCGCGCTCCAGCCGAGGCGTAGGACCGGTGGGCCGACGCCGACGGTCCCCGGTGATCGACCTGATAGGGATGAGGGCAGATCTCGAAATCTGCTTCCAGCGTCAGCGCTCCTGGGGTGAGCCGTGAGCCACTTGGAGGATCGCGCTAGCATCCCGCATGCCCATTCCGTGGAGATCCAGCGTGGACGTATTCGCGCGCATTTTGAGACAGCGTGCAGTCGAGCCCGAGTCTGTACGCGACGTCGACGCCGCCTGGGATGCCTTCGGTGAGTTCCTCCAGGTCGAGGTCGAAGGGATCGAGTGTCTTGAGAACGATGGTGACGGCTTCATCGTCGAATGGGGCAGGTGGGGCTGGAACGACGACCAGCCTTCGATGTCCTTTGGGCGACTGCTTGCGGTCACCGGTGCCGACGACCGTGATGCCCCCGAGCGGCAGCCGGAGTACTGGAAAGTCGAGCTGCAGCTCGTCTTCGGAGAGGACCCGGCATGGGCAGCGCTCGACAGCCTCGGGCATCAGGACACCGGGTTCGACTACGACGAGATCGGCATGCCCAGGACTGTCGCGCTGGGAGAGATACGCCGGTTCATCGAGTCTTACCCCCAGCTGGCGGCCATGTGGCGAGCCGAGCCCATTCGCAGCAACCTGACCCTGGAGCAAGCGGGCTGAGGCTTGTCCCACAATGACGTTCCAGTGGTGCAGGTGGGCGTTGTGGGGAACCGGACGGCGTGCGTTCGAAGAGGCGGTGTACGGGGGACGATCATTCTTCCGAGAGCTCGCCAGCGTCGATCACCGAGCAGGTCTCGGTATCCACCGGAAGCCAACAGTCCTTGGCGCAACTCGAGGAGTCGGCACGGGTACGGCCGATACAGTCGGCTGGTGATCACCAATCCCAAACTCCAGATAGCCATCGACTGTACTGAGCCCGAGCGGCTCGCGGCATTCTGGGCCGCTGCACTGGGTTACGAAGTCGAGCCGCCGCCTGCACCGTTCGCTACCTGGCGCGCGTACTGGCTGGACCAGGGCCTGTCAGAAGAGGAGCTGGGCGCAGGCGACTGCAGTGACTCCGCCATCGATCCGCATGGCGTCGGCCCGCGGATCTGGTTCCAGCAGGTACCCGAGTCGAAGGTCGTCAAGAACCGGCTCCACCTTGATCTGAGTGTGAGCGGAGGCCGTAGCGTCCCGCTTGCCACTCGCAAGGAGCGAGTGCTTGCCGAGGTGGCGCGGCTGGAGAGCGTGGGCGCGTCCCGGTTGCGCATCGAGGAATCGGATAGCTCAGGTTCATTCTTCGTCGTGATGCAGGACCCGGAGGGCAACGAGTTCTGCGTTCATTGAACATTTGGAGGCGGTAGAGCGTGCGGCCGGCTCGCTGCCTATCATCGATGACGACCTGGTGGTTGGTGGAGTACCGATAGTTCTTCGACTGCTCGGCGATGGTGTGGTCACGGGTGGGGACCAGGGTGCCGTCCACGATCAGCATGGTGTCCGTGCGGAACCGCTTGCGTTGCTGGAGGGCGAGTGCGGGGCCGAGGTGGTAGATGACGCGGTCGGCAGCCGACTTCGACACCCCGAACAGCGGCGCCAGCTGCCGCAGCGTGAGGTTGGTTCGCCAGTACGCGGCGACGAGCAGGATCCGGTCCTCCAGCGGCAGACTCCAGGGCCGACCCTTACGGACCGCGTCCGCGCCCTCGCGCCTCAACGCCGTGATCAGCTTGCCGAACTGACGTGGACTCAGACTGGTGATCGAGGCTATCCAGGACGGCTCCGACGCCGTGATCACACCAGACACATCAAGATCATCTCACCCGTGACCAGCAGTTACGGGACACCCCTTAGCTGCCGAGCCCGGTACAGCACGGAAGTACGGCAACCGCAGCAACCGGCACCGGTCCAACAGACACCGCGCAGGGCCGCGCAGGAACCGCAATGACTGCCTCTGGCCGATCCACTTTGAGCTACGGATCAGAAGGTTGCACCAGATGGGGACGGTCTGGCCTCGTGCCAGACCGTCTCAGTTTCCGTCTCATTCACCGTCGTTCAGGAGGGTCCATCACCAGAAGACGTCCCGGTGTTCACTCGCCCATGAACGCAGGCGAACGCCCCTGCACACAGCCCACCGCCCCACCAACACACTTGGAAAGCGTGCACACCAGAGTCGAAGGCCCTTGATCGCGCGGTGTCAGCAGATCAGGATGCAGACGTGACCTTCATAGTGGTTCGCGGAAGCGCCGAGTGCGGGCCGTACCGCTGTCCCTGCTGCGGCTTCATCACCCTGGCCGAGCGTGGAGTCTTCGAGATCTGCACCGTCTGCCGCTGGGAGGACGACGGCCAGGACGAGCATGACGCCAGCGAGGTGCACGGCGGCCCCAATCGCGGCCTCAGCCTGCGCCAAGCTCGCCGGAACTTCCACGTGTTCGGCGCGTGCGACGAACGCAGCGCCCAGTTCGCTCGCGCTCCGCTGCCAGAAGAGCACCCTGACAGCGGCACACCCTACGGAATCGGCACCCTCTACTCGGGGTCCTGACTCCCCGATCTTGAGCCGCACCGCACGCGCACCAGATCGAGCGGGGAACAACGGGAACCACGGTGAAAGCCGCCGAGCCGACGAGGCCGGCCACGAACCGTTCATTCAGGTCAGCGCCCTACCAGGCCTCAAAGGGACGCAGCTTCCCAAGCTGAGGGCACGGCGAAATCCTGCTGTTTGGGCGTCCTCAGGTGTCCCACCGTTCCGCGTATGACTCCGATCAGCCCCGAGAATCCGCTGAGCTCAGAGGACGCCCAGGCGTTGCTCACCATGCTCCCTACCCGAGTCGCTTGATGATCAACGGCGCCAGGGCAAGCGTGGCCAAGCAGTACTCGACGCGACTGCCGGTGTAGCCACCATCGGCCCGGACAGCCCGGATTGCGCCGGCGTCCCGGCAACCAAGCCTCGGCGGGTGATGCGCGGCCGGTAGCGCCGAGCATCACCCGCCGGGGAACGACTCAGTGCTTGTTGACCGCCGAGGCCCAATCGAAGTTCACGCCACTGGGAAGCCGTGCTCGGCGGTGAGGAGCTCACTCTTGTGGTGGGTGCCAGGTTCAGGATCGTCGTGGTGGCGATCCCGAACCACTCGTGGTCTCCGGCCTCTGGCCGGCCAGTTCACTGTGCAGCCTGGGTGCCCGGGGCAGGGCTCTCTAGAATGGCGATGACGGCGCCGCGCTGACCAGGTGGTCTCCCGGTGACCCGATGGGTTACCGGTGCCGACAGCCAGGAACGAGGAGGGCCGCGATCATGCGTGAGCTGGCGGACACGGCACGGCGGTGGGCAGCTCAGGGGCGCCCGGCCGTACTGGCCCGGCCGATCACCGAGCAGGGCTTCGGGCCCCGGCACCCCGCCGACGCGCTCCTCATCGACGAGGACGGGAACCGGCAGGGCACCTTGTACCGCGGTGCGTTCGACGACCACCTGGCCGCAGAGGCCGCGGCCCTCCCGCCCGGGCACACCGCACGGGTGTGCGAGGTGGCCGTACACGACGACGAGGTCAAAGAGGCACGGCTGACCTGCGGCGGACAGGCCGAGATCCTGCTCCAGCCGCTGCACACCGTCCCCGCCCGCTGGTGGGACCTGCTGAGCGAGGGCGCCGACGCCGCGCTGATCACGCGGATCGACGAGGAGCGGACCCAGGCTGTCAGCGACGTCGTCACCCCGGAGGGCGTCACTCCGGGGTTGCAGGGCGATGATCCGGCGGCCGTCGCTCAGGCCGCCGAGCAGGCCAGGCAGTTGCTCGCCCGCCACCGTGCTGGACGCGAGACCCGCCGCGCCGCCGCCGGACTCGTCCTCATCGAGGCCTGCCCAGCCGTCCCTCACCTGGTCATCGTCGGCGGCGGCGAACTCGCCGAACTCCTCACCACCCAGGCGCAGGTGCTGGGCTGGCAGGCCACGGTCGCGTACGCCGTCGGGGACGCCCGCAAACCAATGGCCGACCGCCCGGCCGCGGCCTGCCTCATCGTGCTCAGTCACGAGCCCGACCTCGACATCCCCGCCCTGCACACCGCGTTGACGGCCGGCATCCCCTATGTCGGCGCGCTCGGCTCACGTCGTACCCAGGCCCGCCGCGCCGCGGCTCTCACAGAGGCGGGGCTCACCGAGGAGCAACTGCGCCGCATTCACGGCCCGATCGGACTCGACATCGGCGCCCGCACCCCGGCGGAGACGGCCTTGGCCATCTGCGCCGAGGTTCTCGCCGCACTGGGCCGACCGTAGGGGGCCGGGTCCGCGGGTTTGTGGGCCGGTCACTCCCGTCGCGTCGAGGGACTGCCACACCTCGTCGCGAGTGAGCGGGAGTTCGGTGACGATGCCCGTGAACGCGTGGCGCACCGACGTGGGCGGGCCGCCGCCCGCGGTGTCGCGTTCGTCCTCGACCGCACGCTCCCGCGCGAACCGAGCCGGCCCGACGCCGTCGATCACCCGGTTGCCCGAACCGTCCCGCCCCATGGGGAGCCTGCCCCGTCCGCCCAACGGCGCACGGTCTGCGGGCTCGCCCTCAGCAGGCGCGCGGCCTGGCCCATGCTGTACGACGGCACACCGGCACCCCAACCGTGTCACTGTGCGTCTACATGCGCAGCATCCGCTGTGTGATCTCCCGGTACTGCCTCAGCGCGTGCCGGAGTTCTTCCGGCTGTGTCCCGGGGTCCTGGTCCTGCCAGGTTTCGTGCAGAACGCGCCGTCTTTCCGCGAGGGTGCTCATGAGCTGGGCGGTGACCTCGTCGAATGCGGTCTCGGCCTCTTCCAACGCCTCGCGTGGGCTGTCGGCGAAGGTGTTGAGGGCGTGTTGGAGGCGCTGGGCGAGCTTGTCCCGTTCGTCCGACGGGATCAGCGGCTCGGGGCCAGGCGTACGACGCCCGGCCGAACCGGGCCGTTTGTCCGGGGGCTGCTGGGCGCGTGACTGGTCGTACATCATCGAGTGCCACTTTCCTGTACGTCGTACCGGCCGCGTCGGTTTCGTCGCCCTGGGCGGGGCCGCGCTCCGCACCGTGCTGTCAGTCAACGCCGGGCAACCGGCGGTGTCAACGTGATGTCGACAGGGGTGAGTTCCGGCGGCTGGGCAGCGGTGAAGGGGGAGAAGGGGACCGGGGTGGCCCAGCCGTGACCGCGGTCGTCCGGAAGACGCGGCCCGCGGCCCCGAGTGCGGTCGCGCCGCCCAGGCCGTACGGGGCCCAGGCCGTACGGGGCCCAGGCTGTACGGGTGGGTGAGTTCATTCGTGAGTGCTGTGCGCTCGGGCCACTGCTCGAGTGAGAAGGCCGCGACAGGAGTGAGAAGAGCGCCGCCCGTGATCTGACGGGATAATGGCGAGCACCATGGCTGGGATCGAGGAGAGCGGCCAGGGGTCGACCGTCGCATGGGTCGATCCCATGGGAGACCCGTTTCTGCGCACGCGGTTCGCCCCGCCGGCGAGGCCCGTCACCTTCCTGCGGCGGGAGCGGCTGGTCGAACACCTGGACCAGGCGCTGCTGACCCCCCTGACGGTCGTCAACGGAGCGGCCGGGGCGGGGAAGACCCTGCTGGTCGCCGAGTGGGTCACTGGGCTGGCGCAGCCGGTCGCCTGGTTCACCGCCGACACGGCGGATCAGCAGCCCGGGATGTTCTGGGCGTACGTACTCCAGGCCCTGCGGTCCTCGGGCATGCCGGTCCCTGGCAACATTCGCTGTCCCGCCGACGCGAGCAGGGTGGACCGCACACTGCTGGCACGGCTCGCCGCCGAGCTGAGCGGACGCGACCGGCCCGCGATCGTCGTGCTCGACGAATACGACCGCGTGAGCGCGCCGGAGATCGCGCAGCAGCTGGAATTCGTCCTGCACCATGCCGGACCGGGAATGCGCCTCGTCCTCGTCACCCGCACCGAGCCGCTGCTGCCGGTGCACCGTTACCGGGCAGCCGGTGAGCTGACGGAGATCCGGAACGCGGAACTGGCCTTCACACCCGAGGAGGCGGCCGTACTCCTGGAGCGGCACGGCCTGCGCCTGCCCGCGCACGCGGTGGGGGCGCTCGTGGACCGCACCGGCGGATGGGCGGCCGGCCTGCGGCTGTGCGCCCTGGCCGCGCGGGAGAGCCCGGATCCGGAGAGATACCTGAAGGAATTCGAGGCAGGGCGGAGTACGGTCGCCGACTACCTCCTGGCCGAGGTGCTCAAGCGGCGCACCGCCGAGACCCAGGACCTCCTGCTGCGGGTCAGCATCCTGGAGCGCCTCTGCCCCGATCTGGCCAACGCGCTGACGCAGCGCACCGACGCCGAGCCCATTCTGGCCGAGCTGCACCGCGAGAACGCGTTCGTCGAGGACCTCGGACACTCGTGGTACCGGCTCCACCCGCTGTTCCGGGAGATCCTCCGGGCGCATCTGCGGGAGCGCTGTCCTGGACTGGAGCCCGAACTCCACCAGCGGGCCGCCCGGTGGCTGCTGCGCTCCGGATTCCTCCCCGAGACGATGGCCCACGGCGCCGCCGCGGGCGACTGGGACTTCACCGCCAGCGCCTTCGTCGACGGCCTGGCGATCGGCCAGCTCTTCACCGGTCTGCGCCGTGACGAGCTGGCCGAGCTGTTCTCCCGGATGGGACCCGAGGCCACAAGCCCCGCGACGGACGTCGTCCGAGCGGCCCGGGACCTGTCCCAGTGCGACCTCGACCGCGGTCTGGCCCGTCTGCACCAGGCCGAGGCGGGCCTGGCCGCGGGCGTGCCCGACGCGGCCACCGACGTGCCCGGCCCGGCGGCGGCACGGCTGAGCTGCGCGCTGCTGGAGGCTCTGGCGGCCCGGCTGGCCGGGGCCCCGCTCCAGGCGGAGAAGGCCGCGGAGGCGGCCGAGGAACTGCGGCGGGCGGTTCCCGCCCACCTCTTGGGGCAGCATCCCGAACTCATCGCTCTGCTGCTGACCCATCTGGGCTCGGCGCGCCTGTGGGCCGGGCGCTTCGAGGACGCCCGCACCGCGCTGTCCGCGGCGGCGGGCTGTCCCGGCGGGGCCTCGACGGCACTTCCGCGAGAGGAGTCCTTGGGGCACCTGGCGCTGATCGACTACCTGAACGGCTGGCTCGGCAGGGCGGAGCGCAAGGCGCTCGCGGCGACGACCGACTCGGAGCGCTTCGGGCTGTGCGGGTCGTCCGGCTCGGACATCGGGCGGATGGTCCTGGCCGCCGTGGCCGTCGACCGGAACGAACTGGATCACGCCCAAGCCCTCCTCGACGAGGCGGTCGGCTCACGCCTGGCGACGCGGGACCCGGTGCCCGCCACGGGCCGGTCCCTCGTGACGGCACGTCTGCTGCTGGCCCGAGGCAAGACCCGAGCCGCCCTGGCGGCGGTGGACCCGGCGGTCTCCGCGGACGTGGCATCACCCTGGGCTCAGGCTCATGCCGCCCTGGTCGCCTCCGCCGCCCACCTGGCCGAGGGGCGGCCGGAGGCGGCCGCCGAGGTACTGCGACAGGTGCCGGACGACCAGCCGGCCTGTGTGGTGGAGGCCGCGCGGGCCCAGCTGGCGGCGGGCCGCCCCGCCGCCGCGCTCGACCTGCTCGACCGCCTGCGCGCCGAGGGTCCGGCCGGTCCGGCGGTGACCGTGCGGGCCACGCTGACCCGGGCGCAGGCCGCACTCGAGGCGGGTGACTCGGCCGCCGCGCGCAAGCTCGTGGGCCAGGCGCTCCTGGAGGCCCGGCGCGAGCGGCTGCGGCGGCCTTTCTTGGAGGCTGGACCGTGGATCCGACGCCTCTTGGGCACGGCGCCACTGCAGCCACTTGCCGCGGGCTGGTTGACGACCGGCGACGTGCCCCGGCTCGAAACGCCCGCACCGCTCGTCGTGCAGGAGCTGAGCGAACGCGAACGCGACGTTCTGCGGCGACTGGCCCAGACGATGTCGACGGAAGAGATCGCGGCCGACCTCTGCGTGTCGGTGAACACGGTCAAGACCCACCCCAAGAGCGTCTACCGGAAACTGGCGGTGAACCGGCGCAACGAAGCGGTGCGCCGGGCGCGCGAGCTGCGGCTGCTGTGAACCCGTACCGGTGACCACCCTCGCCCGTCACGGGTGAGGCGCGGGACGAGCCGTTCGGATGCGATGGGAGTGGCGGCACCACGCACCTCCCGACCGGGCGGGACGCCCGGAGCATCGCGAGTCCGGCGATGTGGCCGATGTCCCTCGTTCCGGTGCGCCGAATCGGAGAGAAGGCCTTGATGTCACGGACCGAACCCGCCGTAACCTCAGCGGCCGACCCCGACCACCAGGCGCACGCCGACTACACCGGTGGTGTCTACGGGTCCATGCTCGCCGCGTCAGTGGTGATCGGCACCGGCACGCTGGGCTCGTTCCCGCACCTGGAGCTGGCGGCGCTGCTCTTGGGCACCGGCTTGGCGTTCTGGATCGCGCACGTGCACGCCCAGCTGTTCGGGGCGCGTCTGGCCCGGCAGGCCCTGGACTGGAGGACCGTCGTCGAGGTGTGCCGTGCGGAGTGGCCGATCGTCAAGGCCGCCGTCCCGCCGACCGTGGCCGTGGCCGTCAGCCCGCTCCTGGGCCTCGGCCTCCAAGGCACCTTCTGGCTCGCGCTCGCCGTCGCCGTGGCCGGGCAGGTGGGATGGTCGGCGGCAGCGGCACGCCGCGCGGGCGCCTCCTGGCGCCTCACGGCCGTCACTGCCTCGATCAATCTGCTGCTCGGCCTGCTGATCATCTCGTTCAAGCTCGTCCTGACGCATTGAAAGGTCGTTCTGAGCCCATGCGCTACGAGATCCGTGTCGAGGGACTCATGACGGAGACGCTGACCAAGGCGTTTCCGGAGATGGACCACGTGGTGATGTCCGGGCAGACCGTCCTGTTCGGCCCCGTTGTCGACGAGGCGCACCTGTACGGGCTGCTGGCCCGCTGCCAGTCGCTGGGACTGCACGTCATAGAGATGCGCCGGCTGCCGGAGTGACCGGGGCGTACGCCGTCCCCGAGGGCAGGGACGATCACCCGCCGGGGGTGAACCGGCAGCGGGCGGCGCGCGGGACGCTGACCCGGTGAAGTCCCCGCACACCGTCCCGTCGGCGGTCCGGCGACGACCCGCTCGACCGCGTCAGGACTCGACCGCGTGAGGAGGAGCCATGACCGATTCGCGTGGTCCGGCACCGCGTACCGAGCCCGGGCCCAGGCCCGAAGGGGCGGCCTCCCCGCCGCCCGACGACGCCGAGGAACTGCTGGCGGGACTCGGCCGCTCATGGACCTGGATCCTGGGTTCGGCGATCACGACGCTGGTGCCGGGCATCCTGGTGCTGGTGTGGCCGGACGAGACCCTGCACATCCTGGCGGTACTCATCGGTCTCTATCTGGTCGTGACCGGGGTGTTCCGCTTCGTGGCGGTCTTCGGCCGCGAGGAGCACGGCGAGCGGATTCCCGGGCTCTTGCTCTCGATACTGTTCGTCCTGGCCGGGGTGCTGTGCCTGAGGAACCCGCTGCAGACCATCGCCGCGCTCTCGCTGATCGTCGGCGTCGTCTGGCTCGCGTCCGGCATGCTGACCGCCTATACGGCCATCGCCATGAAGGCCCTCCCGCACCGTGGCGTCGTCTTCTGCGCCGCAGCGCTCGGCATCGTCGCGGGAGTCGTGGTGCTCGCCCTGCCGACCGAGTCCGCCCGCGCCCTGACCCGGCTGCTCGGCCTGTGGCTCGTCCTGCTCGGCCTGATCGAACTCGTCCTCGCCTTCGCCTGGCGGGCCGCGCTGCGCCGCGCACGCGCCGCGGACCCGTACGGCTCCGCCCCGTCGCCCTGAGACTCCGCGGCGACGTTCACCCGTCCCGGGTGAGGCCGGACGAACCTTGCCGTGCGCATGCTGAATCGGGAGGAACGACTGCCGGGCGATCGCCCGGGATGGAGGAGCGACATGAGCACACAGATGTACCTCGCGTACGACTACCCGCTGCTGAGCGTCTTCTGGAGCATGCTCTGGTTCTTCCTGTGGATCATGTGGTTCATCCTGCTCTTCCGGATCATCATCGACATCTTCCGTGACGACGAGCTGGGTGGTTGGGCCAAGGCAGGCTGGCTCCTGTTCGTCATCCTCCTGCCCTTCCTGGGCGTCCTCGTCTACGTGATCGCCCGCGGCAAGAACATGGGTCGCCGAGAGATGAATCAGGCCCGCGCGCAGCAGGAGGCCTTCGACTCCTACATCCGGCAGGCGGCGGGCGGCACCGGAACCAGCAGCGTCGACGAACTCGCCAAGCTGTCCGAGATCCGCGCCCGTGGCGACATCACGGACGAGGAGTTCCGCAGGGCGAAGGAACTCGTTCTGAGCGGTCAGGGCCCGTCCAGCGGCTCGGGCACCGCCGCCTCGGGCCAGTGAGCGCCGGACGAGGCGACGCCGGGCAGCACGAGGTCACCAGGTAGCACGATGACGGCGGGACCACTCACAGGTGGAGGGTGAACCAGGTGGTCTTGCCGTCGTCGGTGGGTCGTACGCCCCAGTCGTCGGCGAGCGCGCGGACGAGGACCAGTCCGCGCCCGGATTCGTCGTCCTCGGCCGCGAAGCGGGGTTGGGGCAACCGCGGGCTGTGGTCGCCGACTTCGACCGTCAGGTCCAAGGCGGTCCGGCACAGGTGCAGTCCGATGGGGCCCTGGGCGTGCTGAACGGCGTTGGTGAGGACTTCTGAGAGCAACAGCCGCGCGTCGTCGGCCTTTGTGGCGCAGCCCCACGAGGTGAGGGCCTTGCTGAGGAAGGCTCGGCCCTCGGGGACGGAGTCGGGGACCGCCGGGAGGTCGAGGGAGACGGCGGCGAGCGGTGCTTCGGGCAGTCGAGTCAGCAGCAGGGTGACATCGTCGTTGTGGCCCTCGGCGTCGGGCAGCAAGGTGGTCAGGACGTGGTCGGCGGCCACCTCGAGGTCGGGAGCAGTGGTGAACACGTCGCTCAGCGCGCTGGTGAGCTGGGAGAGCTGGTCCTCGATGTCGCTGCCGGGGGTTTCGATCAGTCCGTCGGTGTAGAGCACGAGGGTGGCGCCGGGCGGGATGACCGCGCTGCACTGCTGGTAGAGGACATCACCCACGCCGAGGGGCGCGTTGACGGGCGCGGGCAGCGCACGGGCGCCCTCGCCCGGGGTGGCCACCAGGGTGGGCAGATGTCCGGCGGAGCAGATCGTCACCGCGCCCGCGTCGGCCGCGACCACCAGGTAGCAGCAGGTGACCAGTTGGTCCGGGACGTCGAGGTCGGCGACGGCGGCGTCGAGGGCCTGCATGAGCTGGCGGGGCTGCATACCGGTCTTGGCCAGGGCGTGTGCGGCGGAACGCAACTGGCCCATGACGGCGGCGGCTTCGAGCCCGCGTCCCATCACGTCGCCGATCAGGACGCCGACGCGGCCGGCGCCCAGCGGAACCAGGTCGAACCAGTCGCCGCCCACCCCGGCCCCCTGGGTGGCGGGCCGATAGCGGCTGGCGGTCGTGAGACCGGGGATGGCGGGCGGAGTGCCCATCAGACTGCGCTGCAGGGTCAGGGCGATGTGCCGCTGTTGTTCGTACAGGACGGTCAGCTCGGCTTCGGCCCGCTTGCGATCGCTGATGTCGCGGACGATGGCACAGGCGCCGATGACCTCGCCGTCGGGGGAACGGGTCGGCCACAGGGTGATGTCGACGTCGAGGAGATCGCCGTGACGGGTGACCCGCAGTGTCTCGAAGTGCTCGACCCTTTCCCCGTTGCGCAACCGGTCCATCAGGAGGTCGATCTCGTGGCCGTGGTCGGGCGGGGCCAGCAGGGACACATGGCGGCCCATGACCTGGGCGCGGGTGTACCCGTAGAGGCGCTGGGCGGCGGCGTTCCAGTAGGTGATGTGCCCGTCGAGGGTCTTGGCGAGGATCGCGTCCTGGGAGGACTCGACGAGGGCGGCCAGCTCGTTGATGCGTTCCTCGGCCGCCTTGCGGTCGCTGACGTCGCGGACGGCGGCGGAGACGAGGAGGCCGTCGGTGGTCTCCAGGGGGCTGAGGCTGATCTCGACGGGGAACTCGGTGCCGTCCTTGCGCAGGCCGTGAAGTTCGAGACCGGCGCCCATGGGGCGCACCTGGCGGTTGTGGGTGTAGCCGGACCGGTGCTTGGTGTGGTGGGTTCGGAAGCGGTCGGGTACGAGCAAGTCCACTGATCGGCCGAGGAGTTCCTCGCGGCCGTAGCCGAAGAGTGCTTCGGTCTGGGCGTTGACGAGTCTGATCGTCCCGGTGTCGTCCACGATCACCATGGCGTCCGGCGCCGCCTCCAGCAATCCCCGGAACCGGTCCTCGGCTGCCTTGCGGTCGCTCACGTCGCGGACGGCGGCGGAGACGAGGAGGCCGTCGGTGGTCTCCAGAGGGCTGAGGCTGATCTCGACGGGGAACTCGGTGCCGTCCTTGCGCAGGCCATGGAGTTCGAGACCGGCGCCCATGGGGCGCACTTGACGATTCTCGGCGTAGCCGGAGCGGTGCAGTGCGTGGTGGGTCCGGAAGCGGTCGGGTACGAGCAAGTCCACTGATCGGCCGAGGAGTTCCTCGCGGCCGTAGCCGAAGAGCGCTTCGGTCTGGGCGTTGACGAGTGTGATCGTCCCGGTGTCGTCCACGATGATCATGGCGTCCGGCGCCGCTTCCAGGAGCCCTCGAAACCTGTCCTCGGCGCCTCCCGAACGGGCACCGCGCTCCCCGGCACAGCACGTCGACGTGGCGCAGCCGGACGCCGAGCCCGGTGCGGCCGAAGCCGAACTGATCGTTTCTCCCACGTTCGCCCCCCCACAGACCCTCCGCACGGGTCGTTCGGGCCATCTCAGCGCACTTGGGTCACGATCACTCGGGCATGTCTCATTCTGGCCGCACCGCGGTCGATCGTGTCTGCGGTGAGCGCGGGCTTCGTCCGTCTGCGGACGTGTTCGGTCGCGGTTACGTGCGCTCGTGCTGGATGTCGATCTCCGCCCAGATGGACTTCCCTCCGGGCAGGTGGCGCGTGCCCCAACGCTCGGCGAACTGGGCCACGAGCAACAACCCGCGCCCGCCCTCGTCGAAGGTGCGGGCCCGCCGCATGTGCGGGGCGGTACTGCTGCCGTCGGAGACCTCGCAGATCAGCACGGTGTCCTGGATCAGGCGTAGCTGAAGGGGAGGGCCGCCGTAGCGGATCGCGTTGGTGACCAGCTCGCTCACCACCAACTCCGCGGTGAAGGAGACCTCCTGCAGCCCCCACTTCGCCAGGCGACGGGAGACCTCGCCGCGCGCGCCCGCCACGGCGGCCGGGTCGGCAGGCAGGTCCCAGGTGGCGACCCGGCCCGAGTCGAGGGTGCGAGTGCGGGCGACGAGCAGGGCGACGTCGTCCGACGGCTGCGCGGGGAGCAGGGTCTGGACCAGGTCGTCGCAGAGGGCCTCCAGCGAGTGAGCGGGCCGCACCAGGCGCCGGCGCAGCAGCGCCATGCCCTTGCCGAGGTCGTGTTCGGGGACCTCGACGAGGCCGTCCGTGTACAGCGCGAGCAGGCTGCCACGGGGCACCTCCCATTCGACTGCTTCGAAAGGCAGCCCGCCCACTCCGAGCGGAGGGCCGACCGGCAGGTCGACGAACTCCGCCGTGCCGTCGGGCGTGACCACGGCGGGCGGGGGATGGCCCGCCCCGGCGGCCGTGCAGCGGCGCGTGACCGGGTCGTAGACCAGGTACAGACAGGTGGCGATGACATCGGTGAAGTTGTCGAGCTCCGGGTCCTCCGTGCCCGTGCCCTCCTCCGCCCTGAGATGGGTGACCAGGTCGTCCAGATGGACGAGGAGCTCCTCGGGAGGCAGGTCGACGTCCGCCAGAGTGCGTACCGCGGTCCGCAGGCGGCCCATGGTGGCGGAGGCGTGCAGACCGTGGCCGACCACGTCTCCGACGACCAGGGCGACCCGGGCCCCCGACAGGGGGATCACGTCGAACCAGTCGCCGCCCAGCCCGGCCCGGGAGCGAGCCGGCAGGTAGCGATGCGCCACCTCCACGGCCTCCTGGGCGGCGATCCGCTGCGGAAGCAGACTTCGTTGCAGGGCCAGGGCGGTGGTCCGCTCCAGGGTGTACCGGCGGGCGTTGTCCACGGCCACGGCGGCGCGTGCGGCGATCTCCTCCGCGAGAAGCAGATCGTCTTCGTTGAAGGGGTCCTGGCGCTGGTGGCGGACGAGTACGGCCACCCCGAGCGTGATGCCGCGGGCGCGCAGTGGGACGACCATGAGCGAGTGCATTCCGAAGGCGCGGACCTTCACCGCGCGCTCGGGGTCGGCCGTCCGCCAGCTCTCGACGGCTTCGTCCAGGGTGCTGTGCAGCGAGGAATGCCCGGTGAGAAGGCAGTTGGCGGGCGGCGAGGAATCCGGGTAGTAGTCAACATCTCCCGGCTGGACCAACGACTCGGGGACGCCAGGAAGGACGGACTGCTGCGCTGCGCGGCGCAGACCGATGGAGCCCTCGCCGGGGGGCCTGGGCTCGATACCGCGGAACAGCGAGTCCAGCAGGTCGATACTGATGAAGTCGGCGAGTCGGCCCACCGCGACGTCGGCCATCTCCTGAGCGGTACGCGTCACGTCGAGAGTGCTGCCCACCTGTGCGCTGACGTCGTTCAGCAGGGCGAGCCGTTCCCGGGCCCGGTGCTGCTCGGTGTCGTCGAGCGCGACGACCTGTACGTGTCGCACCTCTCCCGCGGGGTTCCTGACGGGGGACACGGTGATGGCCCAGAACCTTCCGTGGGCTTCGGGCCGGGGTGGGCCATGTACGTGAAAGAGCTCGGGTTCCCCCGTCTTGAACACCCGGCGCATCCCCTCTTCGACCGTGGTGCAGATGTGGGGCGGCAGGATGTCGGTGACACGCCGACCGCGCATCTGCCGCTCCGTGAGACCCAGTTGGCGGATCGCGCCGGCGCTGCCCCGCAGGGCCCGCAAATCGGAGTCGTAGATCATCACAGGAAGGTGGCTCTGCGCGAAGGCTTCCTCCGTCGTCGCCTCGTCCTTGGCCGGATGTGGCTTCTGACCCGTACGCGGCCGGCGCGGCGGCGTGGCCACGATGAGCCATTGCGGGTTGCCCTCACGGTCGAGTGACGGGTACGCCCGCAGCTCGGCTTCCGTGTGATGGCCGTCGCGGTGCCGCAGCGGGGTCGTCCCGGTGCGTCCCTCAAGTAGCGCGGAGAAGTCCACCGGGGCGTCGGCGTCGCAGCCGAACAGACGCGCCGCGGGACGCCCTACGACGTCCTGGTGCGGGTATCCGAGCAACCGCTGCGCGCCGTTACTCCACCCCGTCACGGTCCCTCGCGCGTCGACGACCGCCGTGGCCGAGGTGACCGGGTCCGGAAGCTGACCGAGGCCGTTTCCCAGGGGGCCGGCATTCTCCATGTCCCATCATCGCCCATCCTGTCCCCCGGGAACTCTCGGGTTCTGGGGAGACAAAGCAGAGGCCGCAGGTCGGCGGAACGTCGCATCCCGTCGCGTCGGTTCCTTCCCCCACTTGTATCTCTCCTTGAGCGCACACGCAGGTCGGCGTCCAGTCCCCCGCGCGCCGGAAGGCTCGGAGGTGCTGCCGCACCGCGCCGGTCAAGGCGACAGTTGGGTGTGGCGCGGTGACTCGGCGTACAGGCCTTCGGAGGTGTCGTCCGTCCGGTGGCCCAGCTGTTCGGTGACGTCCACGACTCCGTCCACGCCTTGGCACATCCGCACGGCGACGGGGATGAGGGATTTCCGTTCGACGCTTCCCGTCAAGGAGACCCGGCCGTCCACGACCCGCACGGTCACCGAGTCGGGCGCGATACCCAGGGTGCGGACCAGCACGTCCCCGGAGATCTCCTCACGAATGGCACTGTCACCGCGCAGGAACACGCGCAGCAGGTCGGCGCGGCTGATCAGCCCGACCAGCCGGTCCGCTTCGTCCACCACCGGCAGCCGCTTGACGCGGTGGCGCTCCATCACCTGCGCGGCCTCCACCACCGTCCACTGCGGCCGGGCCGTGATGGCCGGGCTGTTCATGAGCCCTCGGGCGGTGGTCGCCTCCTGCTTGGTCCGGTCGGCGGGGCGCGGGTGCAGGACCGGCAGTAGTCCTGCGGGGTCCAGCTGACCCGCCTCCTTGCGCAGCAGATCCGCCTCGGACACCACGCCCACGGGCCGGTCGTCGGCGTCCACGACCGGTATCGCCGTGATGTCGTACTCGGCCAGCAGTTTGGCGATGTCCTTGAACCCGGCGTCCTCCCGCACTCGTACGACCGAAGTGGTCATCAGATCGCTCACCATCCGGTGCCGCATGGCTTCCGCCTCCTTCGTCACGTGCGTTCCCCTCCACTGTGCGGTGTTCTCGGCCGTCGCCTCCATGGGCCGGTCGGCCCCGGCCATGGCCGACCGGCCCGGGGGAGAGACGATTTCGTCCTCGGTCAGTACCGGTCTCCCTGAGGGACGGCGCCGTCGAGTTCGAGGAAGAGCCGCGGTGTGCGACGGGGCGTGGGAGGCCCTTCCGGGCCGTAGCCGAATCGGATGAGCATCTGCACATGGTCGAAGGGGGATGTCGCGGGGCGCAGGTCGTCGCGGAGGTCGGTCCACTCCAGAGCCTGGTGCAGGACGGAGGTGCGTAGACCGTGGGCCGTGGCGACGAGCAGGACGTATTCAAGCGCCTGTCCGGCCCGGAGCCAGTCGGTGCGCCGATCGTGGCCGGTGCGGAGCGACGCGAGCGCGGGTGTCCGTTCGAAGGGCCGGGCCGGTAGTTGGTCCAGGGATCGCCGTGCGCTGAAATCACGCATGGGGAGCTGCTCGAAGGTGTCCTGCGGCCCCAGTGCCGCGGAGGGGATGCCCGTGTCTTCGGCCCCGTCGCGGCTCGACCAGCGGCGGCTTTCGGCGCTGCGCGCCGGGTCGGCGTGGTTGCGGCGCTCCGCTTCGGTGGTGATCCGCAGCAGCCGCGCCGTCTCACGCGGGCCGGTGACGGCGAGCGTGGCGCCTTCGGCCCGGGCGGCTTCGGCGAGTTCGTGGCGAACGGACACGGGAACGGGCTGGACGCCGAAGGGGAAGCGGCTGCTGTGCCGGTGCCAGATGGCCTCGTACAGGTCGTCGCCGTGGAGTGTGCGGGTGCTGGTGCGCCCAGTGATGTGCACCGAGGCGAGCAGATCGGGGTGGCGGTGATCAGGGAGCAGCCGAGTGACCGGCTTCCAACCGAAGTGGCTCACCGCGACCCGCAGGTTGAACAGGGCCGCGCCGGCGGCGATGTGCAGGGCCCGGCCGTGCGGATCCTCGTGCGGAAGTCCCCGCCGGACGTCGGCGTGGATCTCCACGGTGGTCGATTCGGTGTCGAGGCGGAAGCGCCAGGGCTGCGTGTTGTGCATCGAAGGCGCGGCGACAGCCGCAGCGATCAGCTTCTCCAACACCGACGAGTCCAGATACGTGCCGGACATGAGGGCCTCCTCCCGGACGAGCGAGCTGCGGGGCTTGCGATGTTCTGAGCCTGCTGCCGTCGGCGGAGCGGGGCGAAGGGGCCGTCCGGCCCCAACCTGAGGCTGTGTGGGTACCGGCATTGGGCAGCGGTGCCGGGTGATCCTCTGCGGACCGGAGGTTGGCCTGCTGGTCCCGGTGGGGTGCCCGGTCGGCCCAGCCGCGGTCGGGTCCGGCTGCGCCACGCTGGAAGCAGCCGACAAGCGAGGGAGGAAGAAATGAGCGGGATGATCGGGCGGCTGTCGGTGCCCGCTCTGTTTGGCCGGGTCGAAGCCGGACTTCCCGCCGTGCACCCGATTCCGGGGCTGCACGGCATTCGTCTCACGCAGCACCTCACGGACGGACCGTATGTGCTGCCGGAGCGAAGGCCGACGAGGCTGTCGCGGGGTACAGGGGCGGTGTCCTTACCGTCAGCGTTCCGGTGCCGGAGACGAAGACTGGTAGCGGGACGATCCCCGTGCATCACGTGTGAACGACTCACCATGCGCGGCCGGGAGAGTCTCAGGACCGCGCACACCACTGCCCGGGGTCGGCCCGGCACCCGTCACCCGCCCTCCTGGGCCCCTTCCGAGTCCTCCCGCCCCCGAGTCGTCCCGCCGCGAGGGCCGACCGGCCCTCGCGGCTGGACGTCCGTGGGGCGATGCTGAAGGGGGTGACGAAGGGAGCCCCATGTCCGAGCGCCCGGATGCTGCCCCCGGGGAAGACCGACGCGGTCTCGTGCGGCGGGTGGCTCCAGGACTCGCCGTACTGGCCGGCTACCACCGTTCGTGGCTGCGCGGCGACCTGCTCGCCGGTGTGACCGTCGCGGCCTATCTCGTTCCGCAGGTCATGGCCTATGCGGGCCTCGCGGGACTCCCGCCGGTCGCGGGGTTGTGGGCGATCCTTCCCGCCCTGCTGCTGTATGCCCTGCTGGGTTCGTCACGACTGCTGTCCGTCGGGCCCGAGTCGACCACCGCGCTGATGACCGCCACCGTGGTGGGGCCACTCGCCGCGGGCGCTCCGGACCGGTACGCCGAGCTCGCCGCCGGGCTCGCGGTCGTGGTCGGGGCGATGTTCCTGGTGGCGTGGGTGGCGCGACTGGGCTTCCTCGCCGACCTTTTGTCACGGCCGATCCTGGTCGGCTACCTGACGGGCGTGGCGCTCATCATCATTGTGGACCAGCTCCCCAAACTGACCGGTGTCCGCACTTCGGGATCCGAGTTCTTTCCTCAGCTGCTCTCCTTCGTGAGGAACCTGGGAGAGGCCCATCCCGCCACGGTGATCTTTTCCGCGGCGGCGATCGCCTTCCTCTTCGCGGTCGCGCGGTTCTTCCCCCGTATCCCGGGCCCTTTGCTGGCCCTGGTGCTCGGCACGGCGGCCGTCGCGGTCTTCGGCCTGGAGGACCACGGCATCGCCGTCATCGGCGCGGTACCGGCCGGGCTGCCCCGCCCTGGCCTGCCGACGCCGGGCGACCTGCCGCAACTGGTACTGCCGGCGATCGGCGTGCTCCTGGTCGGTTACACCGACGTCATCCTCACCGCGCGCGCCTTCGCGTCTCGCGGCGACGAACTCGACCCCAACCAGGAACTGTCGGCTCTGGGGGCCGCGAACCTGGGCGCGGGCGTGCTGCACGGCTTCCCGGTGAGCAGCAGCGCCAGTCGTACCGCGCTCGCGCACTCGGCAGGGGGCCGCAGCCAGGCCTACTCGCTCGTCGCGGGCGCGGTGGTCCTCGCCGTGCTGCTGTTCCTCAGCCCGCTCCTCGCGCACACGCCGTCGACCGTGCTGGGCGCCCTGGTCGTCTATGCCGGGGTCCGCATGATGGATCTGGCCGGGTTCCGGCGGCTGGCCGCCTTCCGGCGCCGGGAGTTGCTCCTGGCCTTGGGCTGTCTGGTCGGAGTGCTGACCCTGGACATCCTGTACGGCGTGCTCGTGGCGGTCGGGCTGTCCGTCGCGGAGCTGCTCACCCGGGTGGCCCGCCCGCACGACGCGGTCGAGGGTCTGGTGCCGGGCCTGGCCGGGATGCATGACGTGGACGACTATCCGCAGGCCCGCACGGTCCCCGGACTGCTTGTCTACCGCTACGACTCGCCCCTGTTCTTCGCCAATGCCGAGGACTTCAAACGGCGGGCGCTGGCGGCGGTCGACCGACACGAAGGTGCTGTCGACTGGTTCGTCCTCAACACCGAGGCCATCGTCGAGGTGGACATCACCGCGCTCGACGCGGTCGACGCCCTGCGCCAGGAACTCGAACAGCGTCACATCGTCTTCGCGCTCGCCCGCGTCAAGCAGGACCTGCGCGACGACCTCGACGCCTTCGGGCTGACCGAGGCCATCGGCACCGACCGGATCTTCCCGACCCTGCCCACGGCCCGGGCCGCGTACCGGGAGTGGCTCCGACGCGGCGGCCGTCACGGGGCGAGGGAGAAGTAGTTCTCCTCCTCCTGCGTGAAGTGCAGGCGCAGCACGCTGTGCAGGCCGTACAGACAGGCGCGCAGGTCGTCGAGTTGTTCGGGGCGCGGTGCGCCGTCGGTCCCGCTGAGCGCGAGGTGCGTGGCTATGCGTCCGGCGAGGCGCTCGATCTCTGCGTGGGCGCGGCTCATGGTGGCGGTGGTCTCGGGGCCTCCGAGCGAGGAGGCGAGGGCCGGGTAGAGCTGGTGCTCTTCGGCGTACTCGTGGGGCAGCAGCTGCTCGGTGAGCAGGCGGTGCACCTCGCGTACCGATGCGAGGGCCGCGGGCCCTGGAGTGTTCGAGAGCCGGTCGGCGGCGCCTCGTACGGCTTCGAGGACCTCCTGCAGGTCGTCGTGCTCGGCGGCGAAGCGGTGGATGAGGGCCTCCGTGGTGGGCTCCAGGGCAGGCCGGCTCTTCCGGCCGGCGCGCAGGGCGCGCAGCGCGTTGAGGATGACAGCGACGTCGATGCCCTCCTGGAGCAGTGCACCAGGGGCCGGCGGCAGCATGCCCAAGGCGGCCACGGCCATCGCGGCGAGCGACATCAGCATGCCGCCGAGCGCGCTCTGCACCGCGATGCGCCGGGCCCGTACGGCGATGGCGACGGCGTCGGCGAGGCGCTCCACCCGATCGGTGGTCAGCACGATGTCCGCGGCTTGGGCGGAGGCGCTGGAGCCGCGGGCCCCCATGGCGACGCCGATGTCCGCGGCGGCGAGGGCGGGGGCGTCGTTGACGCCGTCACCGACCATGACGGTCACGGCGCGGGCGCGTTCGGCGCGTACGGCCGCGACCTTGTCGGCGGGGGTGAGGTGGGCGTGGACGGCGTCGAGGCCGAGCACCATGGCCACTTCGCGGGCGGGTTCCGTGCGGTCGCCGGTGAGCATCACCAGCCGTCGGATGCCCGCCGCGCGCAGCCGGCGCAGGGTCCGGGGAGCGTCGGGGCGCAGTGGGTCGCGCAGCAGTACGGCGCCGGCGAGGCGGCCGTCGGCGGTCAGCCAGGCGACGGCCGCGCCATCGAGCACGGCACGGTTGTCGACAGCGCGTGCCCACGTCGGGTCCCCCGCGCCGACGCCGTGGCGGCCGACGGCGAGGTGGTGGCCCTCGACGGTGCCGGTGGCCCCCAGGCCGGGCTCCTCGGTGACGTCCACGGGCATGGAGAGTTCCAGACCCCGCGCCTGGGCGGCGTCGACCAGGGCATGAGCCAGGACGTGCGGTGAGAGCTGATCGAGCGAGGCCGCCAGCCGCAGGACCTCCGACGGCTCCCGGCCCGGTGCGGCGACGACGTCGAGCACCCGTGGGTGGCCGGACGTCAGGGTGCCGGTCTTGTCCAACAGCAGGGTGTGGGCCCGGCCGAGGCTCTCCAGGGCGCCGCCGTCGCGGACGACCACGCCGTAGCGGGAGGCCCGGGACAGGCCGGAGACGATCGCCACGGGCGCGGCGAGCAGCAGCGGGCACGGGGTGGCGACCACCAGGACCGCGACGGCCCGCACCGCGGAACCGCTGACCCACCAGGCCAGGCCCGCCACAGCCACCGACAGCGGCAGGAACCAGGCGGCGTACCGGTCCGCGAGCCGGACCACGGGCGCGGACTCGGCACCGGCCTGCTGCGCCAGCCGGACGATCTCCGCATAGGTGCTGTCCTGCTCGGTGGCGGTGGCCCGCAACTCGAACGCGCCGCCCGCGTTGACCACACCGCTGCGCACCCGCTCGCCGTCGGCACGCTCGACCTGCTGGGTCTCCCCGGTGAGCACCGACTCGTCGAGCACGGCCGTGGCGCCGACGACCCGACCGTCGACCGGGACCACCTCGCCCGGACCGACGACCACCAGGTCACCGACCGAGACCTCGGCGAGAGACACCTCCCTGACCACGTCGAGGGTCCGGACGCGGGCGGAGCGCGGCGCATGTTCCAGCAGCGCGCGCAGATCGTGCGAGGCGCGCCGCTGGGCCGCGGCCTCCAGAGTCCGTCCGGAGGCCAGCATGAGCGCGATCAGTGCCCCGGCCAGGTACTCCCGCACCGCCAGGGTCCCGCCGAGTGCCAGGACCGCGATGAGATCCACGCCAGCGTGTCCCCGTTGCAGCGCGGCCAGTACCCAGATGACGGCGGGCACGACAGCGATCACGGTGCCCAGACCCCAGCACAGGTCGGCGATGTCGGGTGCACCGGCGAGCCAGGCGATGCCACCGGCGGTCAGGGCGCCGGCGGTGGCCGCCAGCAGCAATGGTTCGAAGCGTCGGCCGGAGAGCAGGGTGGCGGGGCGGCGGAGCAGTTCCCACGGGATGCGCCGGTCCATGGTGTGTCCTCGAATCTCGCGGCGGGTGCTTGCTGATGCCCTCCCTCTCCATCACACCGCTGAGACCGCACGTTCGGCAGGGGACGAACGGCCCCCGTCCGCGCGACCGTGCGGACAGGTGAGCCACGACGTGGGGCGGCTGCCAGGGGCCGCTTGCGCGCCCAGTGCCGCCGAGATCCCGCACGGCAAGCCCAACAGCCCCCGCAGGCAGGGCCGTTCGGCCCCCCGGTCGCGGCCCTTCGGCACCCGGTGCCGTCCGTCCCGCGCCACCAGAGTGGTCGCTGTCGGGCACTGGTCCGACACTCTCCGATTCCCCGAAGGGATCACCACCATGGCCGTGCACGAGCACCCTCACCGGAGCCCGGGGTTCCACCTGCCGTCCTTCCGCAGGAACCGGGCCGCGTCCACCTCTGAGTCCGCCGTGTCGGCGAGCACCGACACGCACACCCTGCGGGCCTACTCCTTCGCCTCGCTGCGTCTGCTGACCGGATTCGTCTTCCTGTGGGCCTTCCTCGACAAGACCTTCGGGTTCGGCTACGCCACCCCCTCCGGCAAGGGCTGGATCGACGGCGGCTCACCGACCAAGGGCTTCCTCAGCGGCGTCGCCGCAGGGCCCATGGAGTCCACTTTCCATTCCTGGGCGGGCGACACCTGGGCGGACTGGCTGTTCATGGCCGGACTGCTCGGCATCGGGCTCGCCCTGATCGGCGGGATCGCGCTGCGCCTGGCCGCGGTGGCGGGCACCGCGATGATGGCGCTGATGTGGGTCGCCGAGTGGCCGCCCGCCAAGCACCTGTCCGACGGCACGGCGAGCATGTCCACCAACCCGTTCGCGGACTACCACCTCGTCTACGCCGTCGTCCTCATCGCGCTGGCACTGGCCGCCGCCGGCGACACCCTGGGCGTCGGCAAGCTCTGGGCCAAGCTGCCGGTCGTCCGTGACCACGGCTGGCTGCGCTGACCGCGGAAGGGAGGGCGGCACCCGGAAAGGGCCGCCCTCCCACGCCCGCCCCGCGGGTCCATAGGGCCGATCGGCCCCTTCCGGGGACCTGCGGCCCCTGCACCGCGAACCCCCCACGACACGACGCTGGAACCGGGTCCTCGCGGTCCCGGTTCAGGAGGTGGAGAGCATGCCCCGCACCGTCACCGTAGGTCTCGACGGCTCGCCCGAGAGTCGTGCCGCCGCCGACTGGGCGGCCCGTGAGGCGAAGCTGCGCGGACTGCCGTTGAAGCTGGTCAACGTCTGGGAGCCCGCCACGGAACCCATCGCCCAGGCACTGCTGCCCGGCCCCGAGACCCACCAGCAATGGAGCGAACGGATACTGCGTGAAGCGGCCGACGGACTGCGGGCGGCCCACCCGGAGGTCGACGTGCTCATCGAGCAGGTCACCGGCCGGCCGGCCGAGGTGCTGACCGACGCCGCGAAGGACGCCGAACCGCTGGTACTCGGATCCCGTGGCCTGAGCGGGGTGGGCGGTTTCGTGGTCGGTTCCGTCGGCCTGGCCGTCGTGGCCCGTGCCGAGCATCCGGTCGTCCTCGTACGGGTCGAAGGAGACACCTCGGGCACCGACTCCCCCGTCCCGCCCTCCCGGCCCGTCGTGCTCGGCCTCGACACCAGGGCTCCCGACGACACCCTCATCGGCTTCGCCTTCGAGGCGGCCGTCCTGCGCCGCGCCTCCCTGCGCGTCGTCCACGGCTGGGACGAGCCGCCCTACATCGCGTACGGCATGCCCCCGGACCTGGAACTGAACGCCCGGCTCGGCGCCGAGGAGGCCGCTGCCGTGAGCGAGGTGCTGCGGCCGTGGCGGCAGAAGTTCCCGACGGTGGACGTCGCCGAGGACTCCCTGTCCGGGAGGGCGGCCAACCACCTTGTGGACGCCTCCGCAGAGGCTTCCCTGGTTGTCGTCGGCCGCCGTATCCGCCGTTCGGCACTCGGCGCCCACATCGGGCCGGTCACCCACGCCGTACTGCACCACGCCACCGCCCCTGTTGCCGTGGTCCCGCACGACTGAAGCCCGGCACAACCGATCACCCGGCACGACTCACCACCAGACACGCCTCACCATCCGAGGAGAGACCCCATGAAAGCGGCAGTCGTACGAGCGTTCGGTGAACCCCTGGTCATAGAGGAGCGCCCCGATCCCGAGCCCGGCCCAGGCCAGGTCCGCATCCGGGTGGAGGCCTCCGGACTGTGCCACACCGACATCCACGCCGCGCACGGCGACTGGCCGGTGAAGCCGAACCCGCCCTTCGTCCCCGGCCACGAGGGCGTCGGGCTCGTCGAGGCGCTCGGCGACGGCGTCACCCACCTCACGCTCGGCCAGCGCGTCGCGGTGCCGTGGCTCGGCTCGGCCTGCGGACGGTGCGAGCACTGCCTGTCCGGCTGGGAGACGCTCTGCGAGCAGCAGGTCAACACCGGATACGGGTGCGACGGCGGCTACGCGGAGAAGATGCTCGCCCGGGCCGACTTCGCCCAGCCGGTGCCCGACGGGATCTCCCCGCTCGACGCCGCCCCGCTCACCTGCGCCGGGGTCACGACGTACAAGGCGCTCAAGGTCGCCGGTGTCGGCCCCGCTCAGCTGGTCGCCATCTCGGGCGTCGGCGGACTGGGCCATCTGGCGGTCCAGTACGCGAAGATCGCCGGGGCGACGGTGGCGGCGATCGACGTCACCGATGAGAAGCTCGAACTCGCCTCGGAGCTCGGCGCCGACTTCGTCATCGACGCCCGCACACACGACCCGGCCGAGGTGCTCAAGCGGTTCGGCGGCGCGCACGCGGCGATCGCGCTCGCGGTGAACGAGGCCGCGTTCGCCGCCGTGTACGGAGGACTCCGGCGCGGCGGGAAGCTCGTGATGGTGGCATTGCCGGCGCACGGGACCATCCAGGTCCCGATCTTCGACACCGTACTGAACGGCACGTCGGTGATCGGCTCGATCGTGGGTACCCGGCAGGACCTGGCCGAGGTCTTCGAACTGCACGCGGCGGGCCGCACCCGCGTCATCCGCGAGTCCCGGCCCCTCGTCTCCGTCAACGAGTCCATCGACGCGGTGCTGCGCGGCCAGGTCAAGGCCCGGATCGTCTTCGACTTCGGTGAAGGACGGTGAGTGCGGTGGGGCTGCCCCTGGTCGTGGGCGTCGACGGCTCGGAGCCCAGCCTGCGCGCCGTGGACTGGGCGACGGACGAGGCCGCGCTGCGCGGCGTACCGCTGCGCCTGGTGTACGCCTCGCTGTGGGAGCGCTACGAGGGCGCCGCGCTCGCCGAGGGCGTCGGCAGGCCCTCGGAGCAGGTGATGGCCGACGACGTCGTCGAGGCCGCCGCGCGGCGGGCCCACGGCCGAGCCCCCGAGGTGAAGGTCAGCACCGACGTCCTGCCCGACGACGCGGCGAGCGTGCTGCTGAACGAGGCGCACACCGCCGCCGCGCTGGTCGTCGGGTCGCGTGGCCGCGGCGGCCTCGCCGAACTGCTGCTCGGCTCCGTCAGCCTCACGGTCGCCGGCCGCGCCGCGTGCCCGGTGATCGTGCTGCGCGGCAACCAGGACAACCAGGCGAGGGCTGGGACGCACCGGCGCGTGGTCCTCGGAGTCGGGGAGGGGCCGCACGCCACGGAGGTCACACGGTTCGCCTTCGAGGAGGCCGAGACCCGCGAGGCAGCCCTGGACGCCGTACGGGCCTGGCGTTGCCCGACGTACGAGAGCACCGACGACCCCCTGCTCGCGGGCGAACCGGCCCGCTTGCACGAGCAGCGGGCCGCGGAGATCCTGGACTCGGCCCTGAGCAAGGCCGCGGCCGAGCATCCCGCCGTGGCCCTGCGCCGCAGGACCGCCGAGGGCAGTGCCCGCCGGGTCCTGCTGGACGCCTCGGACGGCGCCGACCTGCTGGTCGTCGGAGTCCGGCGCCACCACGGACTCGCCGGACTCCGGCTCGGCCGGGTCGCCCACACGCTCCTGCACCACTCCGCCTGCCCGGTCGCCGTCGTACCGCAACGGGGATGAGCGACTCAGAGGGTCGCCGCGTGGTCGGGGACATACGTCTGCAGATCGCGCGGCGGGCGCACATAGCCCGTCGACGGCGGCCGGGGCGGCAGTTCGAGAACCGGTGGCTTCACCTCGTGGTACGGAACGGAGCCGAGCAGGTGGGCGATCATGTTCAGGCGGGCCCGGCGCTTGTCGTCGCTCTCCACGATGTACCACGGAGACTCCGAGACGTCCGTGTGCACCAGCATCTCGTCCTTGGCCCGGGAGTACGCCTCCCAGCGGGTGATCGACTCCAGGTCCATCGGGGACAGCTTCCAGCGCCGCGTCGGATCCTTCAGCCGGCGCCGGAACCGCTTCTGCTGCTCCGCGTCGCTCACCGAGAACCAGTACTTGCGCAGCTGGATCCCCTCCTCGACGAGCATCCGCTCGAAGATCGGGCACTGGCGCAGAAAGAGCTGGTGCTCCTCCTTCGTGCAGAAGCCCATGACCTGCTCGACGCCGGCGCGGTTGTACCAGCTCCGGTCGAACAGCACGATCTCCCCGGCGGCGGGCAGATGCTCGACATATCGCTGGAAGTACCACTGGGTGCGCTGGCGCTCGGTCGGCTTGGGCAGCGCCACGGTCCGTGCGACGCGCGGATTGAGGAGCTCCGACACCCGCTTGATCGTGCCGCCCTTGCCCGCCGCGTCCCGGCCCTCGAAGACCACCACGAGCCGGGCGCCCTCGGTGCGCACCCACTCCTGAAGCTTCACCAGCTCCGTCTGCAGGCGCAGCAGCTCCCGCTCGTACACCTCAACCGGCACCTTCGCCGTCTTCTCGCCGGCCATGCCGCCTCCTCCGCTCGATCCGCACACCGATGCCACGCCCCGCGACACGCCTCGTGACGCACCTCGATGACTTACGGAGTCACCATGCCCAAGGTCGAACACCAGGACAGCACCGTACTGACCGACGAGGAACTGCGCACCCTGGACGCCCACTGGCGAGCCGCCAACTACCTTGCCGTGGGCCAGATCTACCTGCTCGCCAACCCGCTGCTGACCGAGCCCCTGACCCCCGCGCACATCAAGCCGCGGCTGCTCGGCCACTGGGGCACCTCACCGGGCCTCAACCTGGTGCACACGCACCTCAACCGGGTGATCAAGGCCCGTGGTCTGGACGCGCTGTGCGTGTGGGGGCCCGGTCACGGCGGGCCCGCGGTCCTCGCCAACTCCTGGCTGGAGGGGACCTACAGCGAGACGTATCCGAGCGTCTCGCGGGACGCGGCCGGCATGGAGCGGCTGTTCCGGCAGTTCTCGTTCCCCGGCGGGGTGCCCAGCCATGTCGCGCCCGAGACACCGGGCTCGATCCACGAGGGCGGTGAGCTCGGTTACTCGCTGGCGCACGCCTACGGGGCCGCCTTCGACAACCCGGACCTGCTGGTCGCCTGCGTCATCGGTGACGGCGAGGCGGAGACGGGGCCGCTGGCCGCGTCCTGGCACTCCAACAAGTTCCTCGACCCGGTCCACGACGGCGCCGTGCTGCCGATCCTGCACCTCAACGGGTACAAGATCGCCAACCCGACCGTCCTGTCCCGGATCCCGGAGGCCGAACTCGACGAGCTGCTGCGCGGCTACGGCCACGACCCGATCCACGTCGCCGGCGACGACCCGCACGAGGTCCACCGCGCGATGGCGGACGCCTTCGACCGGGCCCTGGACAGCATCGCGCTGATGCAGCGCACCGCCCGCGAGGACGGCGTGCCCGAGCGGGTCCGCTGGCCCATGATCGTGCTGCGCACCCCGAAGGGCTGGACGGGACCGGCGGAGGTCGACGGCGTGCCCGTCGAGGGCACCTGGCGCGCCCACCAGGTGCCGCTGGCCGCGGTCCGCGAGAACCCTGAACACCTGCGGCAGTTGGAGACCTGGCTGCGCTCGTACCGTCCCGAGGAACTCTTCGACGCCGAGGGGCGCCCCGTCGCCGACGTTCTAGCCTGCGTACCCGACGGCTCCAGGCGACTCGGCGCCACCCCGCACGCCAATGGCGGCCTGCTCGTCCGTGATCTGCCGATCCCCTCCCTCGACCGCTACGCCGTCCCCGTCGACAAGCCGGGCGCCACCCTGCACGAGCCCACCCGGGTCCTCGGCGACCTCCTCGAGCAGGTCATGAAGGACACCTCCCACCGCCGGGACTTCCGGCTGGTGGGCCCCGACGAGACCGCCTCCAACCGGCTGGGAGCCGTCTTCGGCGCCACCGGCAAGGCCTGGCAGGCGCGGACCCTCCAGGTGGACGAGCACCTGGACCGGCACGGCCGGGTCATGGAGATCCTCTCCGAACACACCTGCCAGGGCTGGCTGGAGGGCTACACGCTGACCGGTCGGCACGGGTTGTTCTCCTGCTACGAGGCGTTCGTGCACATCGTCGACTCGATGGTCAACCAGCACATCAAGTGGCTCAAGACGTCGAGGGAGCTGGCGTGGCGTGCCCCGATCGCGTCCCTCAACTACCTGCTCACCTCGCACGTCTGGCGTCAGGACCACAACGGCTTCTCGCACCAGGACCCCGGCTTCGTCGACCACGTCCTCAACAAGAGTCCCGAGGTCGTACGGGTCTATCTGCCGCCGGACGCCAACACCCTGCTGTCGGTGGCGGACCACGTGCTGCGCAGCCGTGACTACGTGAACGTCGTCGTCGCGGGCAAGCAGCCCTGCTTCGACTGGCTTTCCATGGACCAGGCCCGCGCCCACTGCGCCCGTGGGGCCGGCATCTGGGAGTGGGCGGGCTCGGCGAACGGGGACCGTGAACCGGACGTCGTCCTCGCCTGTGCCGGTGACGTTCCCACCCAGGAGATCCTGGCCGCCTCGGACCTGCTCCGACGCCATCTGCCCGGGCTCGCCGTCCGCGTCGTCAACGTGGTCGACATGACCCGGCTGCTGCCGCGGGATGAACACCCGCACGGGATGCGCGACTTCGAGTACGACGGGCTGTTCACCACCGACAAGCCGGTGATCTTCGCCTACCACGGCTACCCCTGGCTGATCCACCGGCTCGCCTACCGCCGCACCGGCCACGCCAACCTGCACGTACGCGGCTACAAGGAGATGGGCACCACCACGACCCCGTTCGACATGGTCGTCCGCAACGACCTCGACCGCTACCGCCTCGTCATGGACGTGATCGACCGCGTCCCCGGCCTCGGCGTCCGCGCCGCCGCCGTCCGCCAGCAGATGGCCGACGCCCGCACCCGCCACCACGCCTGGATCCGCGAACACGGCACCGACCTGCCCGAGGTCGCCGACTGGACCTGGACCGGCTGATCACCCAATCCACACCCCGCGATATCCCTCACCCCGAAAAGGAGTTCATCGCCATGACCGTACGCGTCGGCATCAACGGCTTCGGCCGCATCGGCCGCACGTATCTGCGCGCGGCGCTCGACCGGGCGGAGGCCGGCACCCAGGACGTCGAGGTGGTCGCCGTCAACGACATCGCGCCGCCCGCCACCCTGGCCCATCTGCTGGAGTACGACTCGACGTTCGGGCACATCGGGCGGGAGGTCCTGCACGACGACAGCTCGATCACCGTCGACGGCCGGCGCATCGCCGTCTCCGCCGAGCGTGACCCGGCGGCCCTGCAGTGGTCCGATCACGGCGCGGACATCGTCATCGAGTCCACCGGCCGCTTCCGCGACCGCGACGCCGCCGCCCTGCACCTCAAGGGCGGCGCCCACACGGTACTGCTCTCGGCGCCCGGCAAGAACGCGGACGCCACCATCGTCATGGGGGTCAACGACGGCACCTACGACCCGCACAGCGACCGGATCGTGTCCGCCGCATCCTGCACCACCAACTGCGTCGCGCCCATGGTCAAGGTGCTCCACGAGGCCTTCGGCATCGAGCGCGGCGTGATGACCACCATCCACGGCTACACCAACGACCAGTCCCTCCTGGACGGCCCGCACAAGGACCTGCGCCGGGCCCGGTCGGCGGCCCTGAGTATCATCCCGACCAGCACGGGAGCCGCCCGCGCGGTCGGGCTGGTGGTACGGGAACTGGCCGGTGCCCTGGACGGCATCGCGGTGCGCGTGCCCGTCGAGGACGGCTCGCTCACCGACCTCGCGGTGGTGCTGCGGACGGCGGCGACGGCAGAGGAGATCAACACCGCCTTCGTCGAGGCGTCGGAGGGACCGCTGAACGGCATCCTCCGTGTCTCGAAGGCGCCGATCGTCTCCCGGGACGTCATCGGCGATCCCTCTTCCTGCGTCTTCGACCCGGCCCTGACCCAGGCCAACGGCACTCTGGTGAAGGTCTTCGGCTGGTACGACAACGAGTGGGGCTACACCAACCGGCTCCTCGACCTCACCGCACTGGTGGCCGACGACCGATGAACTCGGAGCGGAGTGACACGGTCCGCGTACCCCTCGCGCTGCGGGGGACACGGGCCGTGGTCCTCGACACCGACGGCGTCATCACGGACTCCGCGCGGCTGCACGCCGCCGCGTGGAAGACGGCCTTCGACGCTTTTCTGAGCCCACGCGGCGAGCGCCCCTTCGACCCGCGCGAGGACTATCTGCGCCACGTCGACGGCAAGTCGCGCCTCGACGGCGCCGCGGCCTTCCTTGAAGCCCGGGGGCTGCGGCCCTCCGATGCCGAGGTCCGCGCCGTCGCCGCCGACAAGGAGCGGCTGTTCACCGAGCGGCTGCGTGGCGGGGGCGTAGACGCCTACCCGGGCACGGTCCGCCTGCTGCGTGCCCTGCGGTCCGCCGGGATCCCGCTGGCCGCCGCCTCCGCCTCCCGGCACGCGGGCGAACTCCTCGAACAGGCGGGAGTACGCGGCCTCTTCGACGCTCTGGTGGACGGCGGGGAGGCGGCCCGGCTCGGTCTGCCCGGCAAGCCCGACCCCGCTCTCTTCCTGGAGGCGACCCGCCGCCTCGGGGTCCCCGCCGAACAGGCCGCCGTCGTCGAGGACGCCCTCGCCGGAGTCGAGGCCGGGCGTCGCGGCGGATTCGGACTCGTCGTGGGCGTCGACCGCGCCCACACCCCGGCCACCCGGGCCGCCCTCCTGAAGCACGGCGCGGACCTGGTGGTCGGCGACCTCGCGGAGCTGCTCACACAGACGGAGGACTGAGGATGTCCGACTGGACCTGGGCGTACGAAGGTTACGAGCCCGCGCAGGAACGGCTGCGCGAGGCGCTGTGCACCCTCGGCAACGGCTACTTCGCCACCCGGGGCGCGGCTCCCGAGTGCGCGGCGGACCGCGTCCACTACCCGGGAACGTACGTGGCGGGCTGCTACAACCGCCTCACCTCGGAGGTGGCCGGGCACCGGGTCGAGAACGAGGACATGGTCAACCTCCCCAACTGGTTGCCACTGCGCGTACGCACCGTCTCCGGGAGCTGGCTGACGCCCGACACCCACAAGGTCCTCGACCACCGCCAGACCCTGGACCTGCGCGCGGGCACGCTGGAACGCACGCTGCGCTACGAAGACGAGCAGGGCCGGTGCCTCGCCGTACGGCAGCTGCGGCTGGTCCACATGGCCGACCCGCATCTGGCCCTGCTGCGCACGGAGCTGACGGCCCAGGGCTGGTCCGGGGAGATCGAGGTCGAGACGGCGCTCGACGGGACGGTCGCCAACACCGGTGTGGAGCGCTACCACTCCCTCGCCTCCCGGCACCTCACGGATGTCTGGACCGGCACCGCGGCGCCGGACACGATCTGGCTGGAGTGCCGGACCAGCACCTCCGAGATCAGGATCGGCCTGGCTGCCCGCACGGTCACCGACGTACCCGCCCGGACCGTGGACGCACACGAGAACGCGCGGGCCGCTCAGCGACTGCGGCTCTCCCTGACCGAAGGCCGGACGGTCACGGTCGACAAGACCGTCGCCCTGCACACTTCGCACGACGCGGCCATCAAGGAACCGGCGCACGCCGCCCTGGACCGGGTCGGCCGAGCTGCGGACTTCGCGACCCTGCTGGACTCCCACCGCACGGCCTGGCAACAGCTGTGGCGCAACGCCGAGTTGAACGTGCCGAACAGCGCGGGCCCGGTGCTGCGGCTGCACCTCTTCCACCTGCTCCAGACGCTCTCCCCGCACACCGCGGAGCTGGACGTCGGCGTGCCGGCGCGCGGTCTGCACGGCGAGGCCTACCGTGGACACGTCTTCTGGGACGAGCTGTTCGTCCTGCCGTACCTCAACCTGCACTTCCCCGAGGTCTCCCGCGCCCTGCTCACCTACCGCCACCGCCGCCTCGAGCAGGCCTGCCGGGCCGCCCGCGACGCCGGGCACACCGGCGCGATGTACCCGTGGCAGAGCGGCAGCGACGGCCGGGAGGAGACCCAGCAACTGCACCTCAACCCGCGCTCGGGGCGCTGGCTGCCCGACCACTCGCGGCTCCAGCACCACGTCGGCTCGGCGATCGCGTACAACGTGTGGCAGTACTGCGAGGCGAGCGGCGACACCGAGTTCCTGCACACCAAGGGCATCGAGATGCTCGTGCAGATCGCCCGCTTCTGGGCCGGCCTCGCGGCGTACGACGAGACGCTCGGCCGGTACCGGATCCGCGGCGTCATGGGCCCCGACGAGTACCACGACGCCTACCCCGGCGCCGAGCGGCCTGGACTCGACGACAACGCGTACACCAACGTCACCGCGGCCTGGGTGATCACCCGCACCCTCGACGTCCTGTACCACTTGCCCGAACTGCCGCGCCGGGACCTCTGCGAGCGCACCGGCCTCGACGCGGCCGAACTCGAGAACTGGCAGGAGGTCTCCCGGAAGCTGTATGTGCCTTTCCACGCCGGGGTGATCAGCCAGTTCGAGGGCTATGGCGCATTGAAGGAGCTGGACTGGGACGGCTACCGGGCACGGTACGGCGACATCCGGCGGCTCGACCGGATCCTGGAGGCCGAGGGCGACAGCGTCAACCGCTACCAGGCGTCCAAGCAGGCGGACGTCCTGATGCTGGGCTACCTCTTCTCGCCCGCCGAGCTGGGCGGGCTTTTCCGCAGGCTGGGGCACGAGGTGGACGACACCGTCTGGCGGCGCACCGTCGACCACTACCTGCGCCGCACGAGTCACGGTTCGACGCTGAGCAGCGTGGTGCACGGGTGGGTGCTGGCGCGGGCGCGGCGCGCGGAGGCGTGGACGTTCGTGCACGAGGCACTGGCCGGGGACATCGCCGATCTGCAGGGTGGCACCACGGGGGAGGGCATCCACCTCGGTGCCATGGCCGGCACCCTCGACCTCGTCCAGCGCTGCCTGACCGGTCTGGAGACCCGGGGCGGCGCGCTGCGACTCGATCCGGTGCCGCTGCCGGAGTTCTCCGAGTACGGCTTCACGATCCGCTACCGCGGCAATCGTGGGGTACAACTACGCTTGAGGCCAGGTCAGTTGAGGCTTTCAGTGCCCGCTTCCGACCAGGACCCGATCGACATCGCCCTCGCGGACCGCACGGTGTCCGTGGCGCCCGGGGAATCCTGCGTCCTCAGCCTGCCGGACCGGTGACCGGACGGTTGCACATCAGCGCGGAACCACGGCCACCGGGCACTCGGTGTGCTCCAGCACGTCCCGCACAGTGGTGCCGAGCGTCCGGCCCGCGCGGCCGACCACCAGGAGCTCCGCCGAGGCCGACGCCTGGACCAGGGCGGCCGACGGGCTCTGCAGGCGGACGTCCTCGTAGACGTGCACCTGCGGATACTTCTCCCGCCACGGCCGCAGCGCATCCGACAGCAGCTGCACCTCCTGGTCCTCCCATGCGCCCCGGTCCTCCTCCGGCAGCGCGTACGGCATCCACCGCTCGGCGCGGGCGGGCAGCCGCCAGGCGTGCACGGCGTGCAACCGGGCACCGCGGCGCCGGGCGGCGTCGAACGCGAAGTCCAAGCCGGCGCCCACCGGGTCGCGGGCATCCACGCCCAGAACCACCCGGCCCGTACGCCACTCGCCGCCCCTACGGCCGTGGCCGCCGCCCGGCACCAGCACCACCGGCAGATCCGAGCGGGCCGCCACCTCATGGGCCACGGAACCCACGCCCGGTCCCGGGACACCGTCCTCGCCGCGCAGCCCGAGAACGGTGCACCCGGCCCGCGAGGCCAGCGAGAGCAGCGCCGCGGCGACCCCTCCGGCCGGGTCGGCCCCGTCGATGTGCACGACCCGCAACGGCAGTCCGCGCAGCCGCGCGTCCCCCGCCGCCCACTCGGCCGCCGCCCTGCTGGGCGCGGAGGCGTCGACCCCGACAACGATCGGCTCGGTCATGGCAGTTCGTCCCTCCATGCGTACGGGATTCCAGGGTGTCCACCCTCCGCCGTGGACCGGCCCACGGCACAGGGGCCGACCGGCCCATGCGGCGCACCCGACCAGCCCCTGGGGCCGGGCCGCGCACCGCTGGATGCTCGAAGGGTCGAGAGGTTTTGAGGAGGCCCGAGATGACGGACGACGAGCGTGACCGCCCCACCGTGCACGCCCTGCTCGCGGACGGCACCACCGTGTGCATACGGTCCGTGCGGCCCGGTGACCACGACCAGCTGCGAGGGCTCTACGAGGAGATGTCACCGGAGCACCTCCGGCTGCGGTTCTTCGCAGCCAGTCGCCGCTCCGCCGACCTGGCCGCCGACCGGGCCGCGGCGCCGGCCCGCCCCGGCTACCGGGCGCTGCTCGCCGAGACGCAGGGCCGGGTGATCGGCCTGGCCGAGTACGAGACCGTCGACGACCCCGAGACGGCCGAGATGTCGATCGCCGTGGCCGACGGGCTGCACCACCGGGGCGTCGGCACCCTCCTCGTCGAACACCTCGTCTCCGCCGCGCGTGCGGACGGCGTCACCACGTTCACCGCCGACGCGCTCAGCGAGAACTACGAGGTGCTGCGGCTCTTCACCGACCTGGGCCTGCGTGCCGGACGCCGGTTCGAGGGTCCGGAGGTGCGTTGCACCATCGCGCTCGACGAGGACGACACCTATCTCGCGGCCGTCGAGGCCCGTGGCCGGGCCGCCGACGTGGCCAGCCTGGAACCGCTGCTGCGCCCCGACGCGGTCGCCGTGGTCGGCGCCGGACGCAGGCCCGGATCGGTGGGGCGGGCTCTCCTGCACCATCTGCACGCGGGGGGCTTCACCCGACGGCTCTTCGCGGTGAACCCCCACGTCTCCTCGGTCCTCGGGGTGCCTTCCTATCCGTCGGTCAGCTCGCTGCCCAAGGTCCCTGATCTCGCGGTCCTCGCCATACCCGCGGACGCCCTGCCCGCCACGGCCGAAGAGTGCGGCAAAGCCGGTGTACGGGCGCTGCTCGTGGTGACGTCCGGGCTCGACCCCGACCAGGCGGAGGCGCTCATGACCGCGTGCCGTGCCTACGGCATGCGTCTGGTCGGCCCCAACTGCCTCGGCATCTCCAACACCGACCCGAGGCTCCGCCTCGACGCCACCTTCGCGGCCGACCACCCGCGCCCCGGTACGGCGGGTGTCGCCGTACAGTCGGGTGGCGTGGGCATCGCCCTGCTCGACGGGCTGTCCCGGCTCGGCATCGGTGTGTCGTCCTTCGTGTCGCTCGGCGACAAGTACGACGTCAGCGGCAATGACATGCTCCAGTGGTGGGAGAGCGACGGTCGCACCGACCTGGCCCTGCTGCACCTGGAGTCCTTCGGCAACCCGCGGGCGTTCTCCCGCACCGCCCGGCGGGTGACCCGCCGGATGCCCGTTCTGACGGTCGATGCGGGCCGTACCGAGGCCGGTCGCCGTGCCGCCGCCTCGCACACCGCGGCCGCCGCGACCCGGACCATGACCCGACAGGCGCTGTTCACCCAGGCGGGCATCACCGCGACCCGCTCGGTGGGCGAACTCCTCGAAACCGCCGCCCTGTTGCACGCCCAGCCGCTCCCGGCCGGGACCCGCGTGGCGATCGTCACCAACGCGGGCGGTGCGGGTGTCCTCGCGGCGGACGCGTGCGCCGAGGCCGGGCTGACCCTGCCCGCCCCCACCCCCGAACTGATCGACGACCTGCTCGCCGTGCTGCCCGAAGGGGCGGCCGTGGGCAACCCCGTCGACGCCACGGCGGCCGTCACGGAGGACCAGCTCAGGGACTGCGTGGACCGGCTCCTGCGGTACCCGGGCATCGACACCGTGCTGCTGGCCCTCGTCCCCACCGCCATCGCCGTGGCGACCGGCGACGACCTGGTCCGCGCCGTCACCGAAGGCCCCGGACGGCGGGAACGGCCCGTCGCCGTCGTACGCCTGGAGCAGGACCTGCCGGTCAAGCTGCTGCCCGCGGGGGAGGGCGGCGCCGCCCCCTCGTACGCCGAACCGGTCGCGGCGGCACGGGCCCTGGCGCACGCCGCCCGTCGTGCGGCCTGGCTGAACCGGCCCGTGGGCACGATCCCGGAGCTGGTGGAGGTCGACACGGCCTCGGCGCACACGGTCGCCGAGACCTACCTCGCCGCCCATCCGGACGGTGGCTGGCTCGACCCGCGCACCTGCGCCGAACTCCTCGCCTGCTACGGCATACCGCAACTCCCGTGGGCCTGGGCCGAGACCGAGGACGACGCCGTCATCGCCGCCGAACGGCTGCGCGGTGCCGACGGCCGCGTGGTCATGAAGGCCCACTGGCCCGGCCTGGTCCACAAGACCGAACAGCACGCGATCCATCTCGACCTCCAGGGCGACGCCCAAGTACGCGCCGCCTTCCGGGACTTCGAGACCCGGTTCGCCGGACTCATGACCGGAGTCGTCGTCCAGCCGCTGGCCGCGCGCGGCACCGAGCTGTTCGCGGGCGTGGCGCAGGACGACGTCTTCGGCCCCCTGGTGCTGTTCGGGCTCGGCGGTACGGCGACCGAGGTGCTGGCCGACCACGCCGCCCGCCTCGCCCCGCTGACCGACCACGACGTGCACGACCTGATCACCACGCCGCGCTGTGCACCCCTGCTGCTGGGCGCGCACGGCAGCCGGCCGGCCGATCTCCAGGGCCTCGAACAGCTCCTGCTGCGGCTGTCCCGCATGGCGGGCGACCTGCCGCAGCTCGCCGAGGCCGACTTCAACCCGGTCCTGGCGACACCCGCCGCGGTCACCGTGCTCGACGCACGCGTCCGCCTGCTGCCGCGCCGCGCCCAGGACCCCTATCTGCGCCGACTGCGCTGAGGAGGAACAGACATGAGGCAGAACAAGGTCGGATCGGTGATGGCCACGGAGGTCGTCACGGCCCGGTACGGCACTCCCTTCAAGGAAGTGGCACGGTTGCTCACCGAGCACCGCATCAGCGGGCTGCCTGTGATCGACGAGGACGACAAGGTCCTTGGTGTGATCTCCGAGACCGACCTCATGGTCCGGCAGGCGGGCGTCCCTGATCCCTACGAGACGCCGCGCCGCTTCCGGTTCACCGGGCCGACCCGCGGAGCGCGACGGCAGGCCGCGAAGGGGCACGCACGTACAGCCGGACAGCTGATGTCCGTGCCACCGGTCACCGTGCACGCCGACGAAACCATCGCCGAGGCCGCCCGGACCATGGCGCGCAGTCGCGTGGAGCGGCTGCCGGTGGTGGACGACGAGGACCGGGTCGTCGGCATCGTCACCCGCCGCGACCTGATCCAGGTCTTCCTGCAGCCGGACGACGTGATCCGCCGTGAGGTGATCGACGAGGTGCTGGTCCGCACGCTGTGGTTGAGCCCCTCGACCGTCGAGGTCGCTGTGTACGACGGGGTCGTCACGCTGACCGGCCATGTGGAGCGCAGGAGCGAGGCGGAGATCGCCGCCTCCATGACCGACCGGATCGACGGAGTGGTCGCGGTGGTCGACAGGCTGACCTACCGACTGGACGACTCGCACCTGCGGCCGGACGAGCCGGCTCTGCACGGTGTCACCGAGGAATGGCTGCGCAAGCTGTGAAGCAGGGCGAGAGGAGGGGTACCGCCATGCCGACCAAGGTACTTGTCGCCTATGGGACGACGAACGGATCGACGGCGCGGATCGCGGAGACCATCGCGGATGTCCTGCGCAAGGGGGGCGTGCCCACCGAGGCGGTGCCCGCTCACTCGGTGACGGACGTCGAGCCGTACGACGCCGTGGTCGTGGGCGGTGGACTGTATGCGGGACGCTGGCACAAGGACGCCCGCCGCTTCGTCCGTCGGCATGGCCGTGTGCTCGCCGGGCGTCCGCTGTGGTTCTTCAGCAGCGGTCCGCTCGACGCCTCGGCCACCGAGAAGGACATTCCGCCCGTCCCCGGTGTGCGGCGGGTCATGACCCGGCTCGGTGTCCGTGCGCACGTCACGTTCGGGGGCTGCCTGGAGGAAGGGGCAAAGGGATTCGTCGCCCGGAAGATCGTTTCCTCCGGGAAGGGCGGGGACTTCCGTGACTTCGGGCAGATCAAGGCGTGGGCCACGGACATCGGAAGCGAACTGGCGTCCGGGCTGCGGTCGGATTGAACCCGTGCCGCTTCGGGACCGGGCGCAACCGGAACCATTCCGGTTGCGCCCTCACGCCGACCTGTTGCGTGACGCGACCGGACGGGAACCCGACGGCGGCCCGATGGGCTGAACTACGTTCAATTCCCGTCGTCGGAGCAGTGCGTGGTGCTGCCGAGGCCTCCCAGGCAGTACCGTGAGCGCAGGCGAACTGGTGCGCGGCCTTGTCCGCTTGATGGGCCGGAGGAAGCGATGGGCGCGGATACGCGTGGGGGATCCGAGCAGCATCTGCCCAAGCTCCGCCTCGACGAACTGCTGGGCGAGCTGCAGGTGCGCATCGACGCCGTCCGAGGCACCCGGGACCGCCTGCACAGCCTGCTGGAGGCCGTCCTGTCCGTCGGACGGGAGCTGGACCTGCCCCAGGTGCTGCGCAGCATCGTCGAGGCCGCGGTGGTCCTGGTGGACGCCGAGTACGGCGCCCTGGGTGTGATCGGCGGCGACCGGAAGCTGTCCGCGTTCATCACCGTCGGCATCGACGAGGAGCGGCGGTCCGAGATCGGGGCGCTGCCCAGCGGGCACGGGCTCCTCGGAGAGCTGATCCGGCACCCGGTGCCCCTGAGGCTGCCGGAGCTCTCCGAGCACCCCGAGTCGTACGGCTTCCCCGCCCACCATCCGCCGATGCACTCCTTCCTCGGCGTACCGATCCGGGTGCGCGACGAGGTTTTCGGGAACCTCTACCTCACCGAGAAGCGCAACGAGCGGGAGTTCGACGCGGAGGACGAGTCCGTGCTGTCGACGCTGGCCGTGGCCGCCGGCGTCGCCATCGAGAACGCACGGCTGTACGAGGAGACCAGGCTTCGCGAACGCTGGCAGCGGGCCAGCGGGAAAGTCACCAGCATCCTGCTCACCGGCGCGCCGAGCGCGGAGGTGCTGGAACTCATCGTCGACGAGGCCCGGAAGATCGTCTCCGCGGACATGGGCATGATCGCGGAGAGCGTACTGGGCGAGGAGGCGCTGCGGCCCGCGCTGGCCGTCGGGCTCGGCGCGGAGCAGCGCGGCGGCCTGGTGATGTCGGCCCGGGACGGCTTCGTCGGAGCCGCGCTGAGCTCCGCGGAGCCTGTGGTCAGCGCCGACATCGCACACGACGCCCGTGCGGGCGAGGGCGAAGCCCAGTGGGCCGAGCTCGGACCCGTCGTGGCGGTGCCGCTCGGTACCAGCGGGAAGGCTCGGGGCGTGCTGCTGCTCGGGCGGGTCCAGGGCGGCGCACCCTTCGGGCATGTGGACACCGGACCACTGCTCGGGTTCGCCGACCAGGCCGCACTGGCACTGGAGCTGGCCGAGCGACGGCGGGACGCGGAACAGATCGCCCTGCTCCAGGACCGCGACCGCATCGCCCGGGACCTGCACGACCTCGCCATCCAGCGGCTCTTCGCGGCCGGCATGACACTGCAGAGCGCCCAGCGCTTCATGGAGCATGCCGAGGGCATGGAGCGACTGACACGGACCGTCGACGACCTCGACGACACCATCAAGATCATCCGGTCCACGATCTTCGGCCTGCGGACGCACGGCGGGGCCGGCCGGGAGGGCAACGGCCTGCGCGGCCGGGTCTCCGAGGCGGTCACGGCCGCGACCACGTCGTTCGGGTTCGCGCCCGCGCTGCGGATCGAGGGGCTCGTCGAGACCGATGTTCCCGGGGACGTCGCCGACCACGCCGTCGCGGTGCTCGGTGAAGCGCTGAGCAATGCGGCCCGGCACTCCGGAGCGCACGCCGTCGACGTCCGACTCCAGTGCTCCGGGGGCGAGTTGACGCTCACCGTGACGGACGACGGCTGCGGGGTGTCGGGTGACGTACGGCGCAGCGGGCTGAAGAACATGGAGGAGCGGGCCGTCGTCCTCGGGGGCGTACTGACGCTCGGCGAGCGGCCCGAGGGCGGTGGCACGCGGCTGGTGTGGCGGGTACCGGTGGGCGCACCCAGCGCGGGTCCGGGGCCCGGTCCCGCGAACGGCTGAGACTGCCGGTGACCTTGTGCGTCCGGTGTCCGTCGGCTGCGGGTGACGGGGGCTGGTCGCGCAGGTCACCGCGCCCCTGAAGGGCGCTCCCGGGGTCAGCGAGTCTGGTGGTCGGCGGTGTCGGGGTGCTCCAACTGGCTGGCCAGGACCGCCGCCTGGACCCTGCGCTGGACGCCTAGTTTGGCCAGCAGCCGGGAGATGTGGTTCTTCACCGTCTTCTCGGACAGGTAGAGCTTCTTGCCGATCTCACGGTTGGTGAGCCCGTCCCCGATCAGCGTGAGGATGTCGCGCTCGCGGGGCGAGAGGCCGGCGAGTTCGGGAGCGAGTGCCGGGGCCTCGGTGGGGTCCGCGCGCAGGGACCGCATGAGCCGGGCCGTCGTCGTGGGGTCCAGCATCGACTGGCCGGAAGCCACGGTGCGGACCGCCGCGACCAGGTCGGAGCCCTTGATCTGCTTGAGCACGTACCCCGAGGCTCCGGCCATGATCGCGTCGAGCAGGGCTTCCTCGTCGTCGAACGACGTCAGCATCAGACAGGCCAGCTCCGGCATCTGGCTGCGCAGCTCCCGGCAGACGCTGATCCCGTCGCCGTCCGGCAGGCGTACGTCCAGGACGGCCACGTCGGGCCGCAGCGCCGGGCCGCGCACCAGCGCGTGCTCGACGCTGCCCGCGTCGCCGACCACCGAGATGTCCGGCTCGGCTTCCAGGAGATCGGCCAGACCGCGGCGCACCACCTCGTGGTCGTCCAGCAGGAAGACCCGGATGGGGTTCCGTTCCGTGAAGGTGCGCGCCTCGGCCATGAGGACCCCTTGTTCAGTTTCAGTGGTGGATTGCGGACCACGAGCGGGTTGTGACGACGATCATCACGCTCCGGGGCCGAACGCACTAGGGCCGACCGGCCCAACTTGAGAGCGGTCCTGGAATCGACCGCCGGTCACCGCTCCTGCTGCCCGGACGGCCCTGTCAGTTCGAACTCGACGTCCACCACACCTTCGACGGACCGCACCAGGCGCGCGGCCACGGGCACCAACGAGGTGTCCCGGACACGCCCGGTGAGGGTGACGACCCCGTCCTGCACCTGTACCCGCACGGGTGCCGACGGCGCACGGAACAGATACGACACCACTTCGCGGCGCACCTCCTCGGCGATGTCCTCGTCGCCCCGCAGGAACACCTTCAGAAGGTCGCCGCGGCTGACGACGCCTTCCAGCAGGCCCATGTCGTCGACGACGGGGAGTCGCTTGACCTTGGCGTGCGCCATGGTCCGTGCGGCCTGCGCGAGAGTCGCGTTCGCCTGGACGGTGACGGCCGGGGCCGTCATCAGGTCCTCGGCGGTCACGGCGCCGGCCTTGGCGAGATCGGACAGTCGCCGCAGCTGCGTGTGCCGGTCCGGATCACTGTCGCGGAACTCCTCCTTGGGGAGCAGATCGGCCTCCGAGACCACGCCGATCACCCGGCCCTCGCCCTCCAGGACGGGCAGTGCGCTGACCTTCCACTGCTCCATCAACTGCACGATCTCTTTGAAGTTGGCCTTCCGGCCGATGGCGGCGACGGTGTGGGTCATCACGTCGCTGACGATGTGCGGGGTGCCGTGCACGGTGCCTCCTCGGTGGATTGCGACGTGGTCAGCTGAGACTTCCGCTGCCGTAGGGCGCGTACATGTCCAACAGCCGGGTCCTGGCCGATCGCAGTCGGCGGGCGACCGTGTCTCCCACCCACTGACTCACGGCCATTCCCAGCGCCGGATCGGCCTGACACATCTCGCGGACGGCTTCGGCGTCGAACTCGTACGCGCGCACCGGACTCGTGGCCTCGGCGCCCAGGTGCCAGGTGTGCGGTCCGAACAGCCAGGACCAGCCGACGAGTTCGTTGTGCCCGACGGTCTCGATGAGGGCCGCGCGGCGGCCGGGCACGCGCATGTCGAGGGCCACCGTGCCGGTACGGATGATCCAGAACCGGTCCGCTCGCCGGCCCTCCTCGAACAGGCGGGTTCCCAGCGGGAACGACACCTCCCGGGCGACGTGCATCAGCCGCTCGCCGTGCTCGGCGGGCAATGCCCGCAACATGCTGGAAGTGGGGAAGCGTTCATGATCGTGTCCTCTTCCTCGAGCTCCTCTTCCAGGAGCGCGACCCTGCCACCTCCAATCTCTGCTCCCGCCCCCCCTTCCACCATGGGCCGAAGGGCCCCTCGGAAGGGCCTGCCCGGCCCCTGCACCCGGGCACGGCCCGGTATCAGGCTCGATGGGAGAAGAGGAATCCACCGGCATGCACGCAGGAGGTGCGGACCATGCTTCGACACGTCGCCGCGGGGATCGACGGTTCTCCCGAAGGCCTGGCCGCCGCGCACTGGGCGGCCAGGGAAGCCATGCGCCGGGGTACGGCGCTGCGCCTGGTGCACGCCTGGGAGTGGCAGCCGCGGCCGGCCCCGAGCGTCCCCGCGGACATGTCGCAGCGGTCCTGGGCCGAGGACATGCTGGCACAGACGTCGGACAGCATGCGCGCCGCACACTTCGGCCTGCAGGTCATCACCCACTCGGTCGCCGATGCACCGGTCGGGGCCATGCTCGCGGCGGCCGAAGAGGCCGATCTGCTGGTCCTCGGCTCCCGCGGGATCAGCGGCGTCGCGGGCTTCCTGACCGGATCCGTGTCACAGCGCGTGGTCGCCAGGTCACTGCGCCCCGTGGTGCTGGTGCGGGCGGGGGAGTGCACCGCAGACGAGCACTTCTCGGCGGTGGACGGAATCTCCCCCGACGAGATACCCGAGACCCCGTACCGCGAGGTCGTGCTCGGCCTCGACACGGCCCGGCCGTGCGACGAACTGATCGAGTTCGCCTTCGACGCCGCCCGACGCCGTGCCACCCCGCTGCGCGTGGTCCATGTCTTCAGCGGTCCGCCCGCCTACGCGGCGATCGACAGGCTCGCCCCCGAGAACGGCCCCGAGCTGCTCGCCGAGCACGAGGGGGCCGTGGTCGCGACGCTTCGTCCCTGGTGCGAGAAGTTCCCCGAGGTCGCCGTGGCCGAGACCGTCACCGAAGGGCGGGCGGCCGGCGAGCTGATCCACGCTTCGGCCGGCGCCGCCCTTCTCGTGGTGGGTCGCAGGGTGCGCGAGACCCGGCTCGGCACCCACCTCGGCTCCGTCGCGCACGCCGTACTGCACCATGCGCCGTGCCCCGTCGCCGTCGTCCCGCACGCCTGAACAGCCCGGAGGATGAGACAGATGGCCGACTACGTGTACGAGTTCTCCCAGGGCGGCCGTGACATGGCGGACCTGCTCGGCGGCAAGGGAGCCAACCTGGCGGAGATGACCCGGCTGGGACTGCCGGTACCGCCCGGCTTCACCGTCACCACCGATGCCTGTCGGGAGTACCTGGCCACCGGCGAGGAGCCGGGAGAACTGGCCGCCCAGGTCGCGCACGCACTGGTGGAGCTGGAACGAGGCACCGGACGCGAGCTGGGCGGCCGTGACAACCCCCTGCTGCTGTCCGTGCGTTCGGGCAGCAAGTTCTCGATGCCCGGGATGATGGAGACGATCCTGGACATCGGCCTCGGCGACGCATCCGTCCTCGGACTCGCCAAGGCCACCGGCAGCGAGCGCTTCGCATGGGATTCGTACCGCCGCCTCCTCCAGATGTACGGCCGCACGGTGCTCGGCATCGCCCCGGAACTGTTCGACCGGCGCGGGAGCACCGACGACCCCGCCCGGCTCGTCGAGGACTACAAGCAGGTGATCCGGGACGCGACGGGAGAGGAGTTCCCGCAGGACCCCGGCGCGCAGCTGTACCGCTCGATCCGGGCGGTCTTCCGCTCCTGGAACAGCGAGCGCGCCCGCCTCTACCGCCGCCGCGAACACATATCCGACGACCTGGGCACCGCCGTCAACATCCAGGTCATGGTGTTCGGCAACCTCGGTCCGGACTCCGGCACGGGAGTCGCCTTCACGCGCGACCCGGCCACCGGCGCCCGTGGTGTGTACGGCGACTACCTGCAGGACGCCCAGGGCGAGGACGTCGTGGCCGGCATCCGCAACGCCGTGCCACTCGCCGAACTGGAACGGCTCGACCCGTTCTCGTACCGGCAACTCATCGACCACATGAGCACGTTGGAACACCACTACCGCGACCTGTGCGACATCGAGTTCACCATCGAGCGGGGCACGCTCTGGATGCTCCAGACCCGGGTCGGCAAGCGCACCGCCGAGGCCGCCTTCCGTATCGCCGAGGCACTCGTCGACGAGGAACTGATCGGCGAGGACGAAGCGCTCGCCCGGGTCTCGGGCGCACAGCTCGCCCGCCTGATGTTCCCCCGCTTCGAAGCACACGTCGAGACGAAGCCGCTCGCCCACGGCGTCCCCGCATCCCCGGGCGCCGCAGTCGGAGCGATCGCCTTCGACTCGGCCGAGGCGGTGCGGCGCGCCGCGACGGGGGAGAAGGTGATCCTCGTGCGCCGGGAGACCACCCCCGACGACCTGCCCGGGATGGTCGCGGCCGAGGCCGTGCTCACCAGCCGTGGCGGCAAGACCAGCCACGCGGCCGTGGTGGCGCGCGGCATGGGCAAGGTGTGCGTGTGCGGCGCCGAGGAACTCACGGTGGACGTCGAGGCACGGACGCTCACCGCACCCGACCGGACCGTGCTCGCCGAAGGCACGGTGCTCTCCGTGGACGGCACGGCGGGCACGGTCCACCTCGGGGCACTGCCGCTGACCGACTCGCCGGTGGGCCGCTTCCTGGACACCGGGGAACGCGACGGGGTACTGACCGAGGCCGTGGCCCGCACTCTCGAACACGCCGACTCCGTAAGCCGCCTGGGGGTGCGTGCCAACGCCGACACCCCCGAGGACGCGGCCCGCGCCCGCCGTTACGGAGCCGAGGGGATCGGCCTGTGCCGCACCGAGCACATGTTCCTCGGCGAGCGGCGCGCCCTGGTCGAGGCGATGATCCTCGCCGAGGACGAGACCGGGCGGCGCGCCGCCCTGGACGAGCTGCTGCCGCTCCAGCGGGCCGACTTCGCCGGCATCCTGGCCGCGATGGACGGGCTGCCGGTGACGATCCGGCTGATCGACCCACCGCTGCACGAGTTCCTGCCCGACCGCACCGAACTCGCCGTCCGTGTCGCCACCCACCCCACCGCGCACGACCGGCGCCTGCTGGCCGCCGTGGAGCGCATGCACGAGAACAACCCGATGCTCGGGCTGCGCGGCGTGCGCCTCGGACTCGTCGTCCCCGGGCTGGTCGAGATGCAGGTACGGGCGATCGCCGAAGCCGTCGTGGAGCGGCTGCGGGACGGGGGCGACCCCCGGGCCGAGATCATGGTTCCGCTGGTGGGCACGGTCGAGGAGCTGCGGATCGTACGGGCGGCAGCGGAGCGCGTACTCGCCGAGGTGTCGAAGGCTTCCGGATTCACGGTCGACTGTCCCATCGGCACGATGATCGAACTGCCCCGTGCCGCGCTGACCGCCGGCCGGATCGCCGAGGCCGCCGATTTCTTCTCCTTCGGCACCAACGATCTGACGCAGACGGCGTGGGGACTGTCCCGTGACGACGTGGAGGCGTCCTTCTTCCCCGCCTACCTCGCCCAGGGCGTCTTCGCCACCTCGCCCTTCGAGACCCTCGACCGGGACGGCGTCGGCCGACTGGTCCGGATCGCCGTCGAGGAGGGCCGCGCGACGAACCCGACCCTGAAGATCGGCGTCTGCGGCGAACACGGCGGCGACCCGGACTCCATCCACTTCTTCCACGACACCGGCCTCGACTACGTCTCCTGCTCGCCGTTCCGTGTTCCCGCCGCCCGCCTGGAAGCTGGCCGCGCGGCACTGGCGAACCGGGCCGACGGGGCGTCCGCGGCCACCTAGACAACACCGACCAAGGGGAGGGAAAGACATGACCACCCGTCATGTGACCGTCGGCGTGGACGGCACGCTCATCGCCGTAAGGGCGCTGGACCGGGCCGCCGAGGAAGCGGTGCTGCGCGGCGCCCTGCTGGACATCGTGTACGCCGTGCCCGACCTCGACGAGGCCGGGCCGGTCCTGGCGTCCGCGGCGGCCCGGGTACGCCGGCGGCACCCCGGCCTGCCCGTCACGGCCTCCGCCTTCGAGGGCGGACCGGTCCAGGCGCTCGCTCAGCACGGCTGGGGCGCCGAACTCACCGTGGTCGGCACACGAGGGCTCGGCGGTGTCGCCGGCTTACTGTTCGGCTCGGTGAGCCTGCGGCTGGCCGCGCGGACGCGCGGTCCGCTGCTCGTCGTGCGGGGGAACCATCAGTCAGCCCGCCGCGGTGAGGTGGTGCTCGGCATGGAAAGTGACGCCGACGCGGATGCCGCGGCATACGCCTTCGCGGAGGCGGCGCGCCGCGGGGTCCGGCTGAGTGTGCTGGACGCCGCGGCCTCCCGGCGCCCGGCGCTCGCACCACCGGCCCTGGTTCCCGCGGATCGGGGGCGGGACGATGCCGTCGTGCGAGTACCGACCGAACAGGCTGTACCGCGCCGTGCGGTTGCCGGGCTGCGGCAGCGCTATCCCCAGGTCGAGGTGGAGTTCCGCACATGCGACTCCAGCCGGGTGCACTCGCTGCTGGAGGCGAGCCGCGAAGCCGCCGTCGTGGTGGTCGGTACCCACGGACACGCCCACCGCATCGGCCCCCAACCGGGCCCGGTCACCACCGCCCTGCTGCACCACTCCCACTGCCCGGTCGCGATCGTCTGAACGGACCCTCGCGGGAGAACGGGGCACGTACGGATGGGCCGTTCGGCCCCGGGCCGGGACCTGCGGCCCCTCCTGACGTGAGCCTGCCACCCGGAGACTGAGTCACATCCCCCTGAGGAGGTCCGCACATGTCCCGCAACGTCACCGTCGGTCTGGACGGTTCGCCCGAGAGTCTCGCAGCCGCAGACTGGGCCGCCCACGAGGCGCTGCTGCGCGACGCGCCCCTGCGCCTCGTGCACGCCTGGCAGTGGCAGCCCTACACGTACTCCCCGCTCGCGGGCGCCTCCGTGCCGCCCATGGACGACCCGCGGAGCGAGTGGGCCGAGCGCCTGCCGCGGGAGACCGCCGCCCGCCTTGCCGAACGCCACCCCGGCCTGCACATCTCTGCCGAGCGGATCCCGGAGCAGCCCGTCACCGCGCTGCTGGCCGCCGCCGAGGAGGCCGATCTCCTGGTACTCGGTTCCCGGGGCCTTGGCGGAGTCACCGGGTTCATCGTCGGCTCCGTGGCACTCGCCGTCGTGGCCAGGACCGAGCGACCGGTCGTCCTCGTACGTGCCGGTGAACGTGTCTCGGACGACCACCTGAAGGGCGGTGTCGTGCTCGGCCTCGACCTGGAGCGCCCGGACGGTTCCCTGATCGGTTTCGCGTTCGAAGCCGCGTCTCGGCGCGGTCGGAACCTTCGCGTCGTCCACGGATGGAGTCTGCCGTCCTCCTACGGCTACGGCGGAGCCTTCGACCTCGACCTCAACGCGGAGCTGCACGCGCAGATCCGGCACAACATGATCGAGGTACTGCGGCCCTGGCGGGAGAAGTTCCCCGGCGTCGAGGTGAACGAGCAGGCGGTGGTCGGCAGCGCGGGCTCCCACCTGGTCGACGCCTCCAGGGACGCGACACTGGTCGTGGTCGGGCGTCGCAACCGGCGTACGCCGGTCGGTCCGCACATCGGACCGGTGACGCAAGCGGTCCTGCACCATGCCGCCGCCCCGGTGGCGGTGGTGCCGCACGACTGACCGGGCACACGGTGGCGGTCAGGAGCGAGTGAGCCTGCGCCCGTGACTTCTGAAACACGTCCCGGCCGCGGATGGCGGTGGTCCAGGAGGGCGTGCGTGTGAGGGAAGAACCACGGGCCCCACGCTCCCGTGGCGCGGCGCACACGGAACCGGAGAAGCAGCCGGGTCGGGAGGTTGACGAGGTGTACCCATGGCCGAGAGTGCAGAGCGATTCAGGCAACTGTTCGGCAGCGGGGTCGTAGCCCGTGCGGTGACACTCAGACTGGCTGGGGGATGACGGCGACCGGGCATTCCGAGTGGTGCAGCAGGGTGTGGGCGACCCTGCCGAGTTGCAGACCGAAGCGACCGTGGCGGCGCAGGGCGCCGACGACGACCAGGTCGGCCTCGGCTGTCGCGTCCAGCAGGACGTGGTGGGCGGGGCCTTCGACCGTTTGGTGATGGATATCGACCCGGGGGTGTTCCTGCTCGATCTCGCGCAGGGCGTCGTCGATGCCGGCCGAGGCCCGCTCCTCGCGCAGCCGGGCGGCGTCGTCGGCGATCAGCATGTGGTCCACGGGCTCGTTGGCCGGGCTGCGCCAGGCTCGCACGGCCGTCAGGTCGCAGCCGCGCGCCTCGGCCTCGCGCACGGCGAACCGCACAGCGCTCGCGCTGCCTGTCGGGTCCCCGACCCCCACCACGACGCGGCCGAGTACTCCTTGGCGGTTGGGCTCCGCGCCCCGGACCACGATGACCGGGCACACGGCACGAGCCGCCACCGCGAGGCTGACCGACCCCAACAGCAGCCCGGCGATCTGGCCCCGCCCACGAACGCCTGTGACCAGGGCGAAGGCCTCGGGCCCCGCCTGCAGCAGCGCGGAAACGGCGTCGTCGGGCAGTACTTCGCCCGACGCCTTGACCGCGGGATTGCGCAACCGGGCACGCTCCACGCAGGAAGCGACGATGTGCTCCGCCATGACCTGCTCGGCAGGACGGTCGGTGCCGAAGGACGGCCGGACTCCCTCGTAGCGCTCCCACAGGGAGGCGTGGACCAGACGCAGCGGCAGCCCGCGCCGCGCCGCCTCGTCCACCGCCCAGTCGACCGCCAGCAGACTGGAGTCCGATCCGTCGATACCCACGACCAGTGGGAGTTCCATCATCGCCACCGCCTTCTCCGTCCGACTGTCGGGCGCCCCCTGTAAACACCGTCGCACCGTTCGCGAATCGCCGCGACACACCCACCGCCTCCCGGACCGGGCGGCCCGTCGGCTTGAGGTAGGTGAAGTGGTTGGGCGACATCCGGGCGCGGCGGGCTGTTTCCTGCCGGCTGATCCCGTGTCTCCGGCGCTCGGCGGCCACGCGTCGGCCGATGCCGACGGGGTTGGTTGCCCCGCTCGGTGGGGCAGGCGGAGACACGGCCGCCGCCTCAGCGGTGTCCTGCCGTGAGTGGTGCATGGCCTCGGGCTGTCCGTGTTCCAGGTGGTGGACGTGTGCGTCGGCCCGGGGGGACACGAGCGTCACCTCGTACGTGTCCGACCAGCGCACGTCGTAGGGGCGTTCCGTCCTCGTGATGCAGGCCGACGATCTCGCCGTCGCGCCTGGCGGCGTCGGTCGTCGGACCTTCGATGACGAGTTGGTCGCCGAGGTGAGCTCGCATGATCGCCGCCCTCTCCTCAGAATGGTGCTGTATCCAACCTGCCCCGCGGGACAGACCGCCGCACGGGCCGAGAGCTCCGCGTCCGCGAGGTGGGCGGTTCGCATCCGGGAGGCACCATGCACCACCGAACGGTCGATGAGCTCATGACGCGGGGCGTCGTCCGGGCTCGGCGTGACACGCCGTTCAAGGAGCTCGTCAGGCTCCTGGCGGAGAACGATGTCACTGCCGTGCCCGTGGTGGACGATCTCGACCGCCCCATGGGGGTGGTGTCCGAGGCCGACCTGCTGCGCAAGAGCGCCGATCAGGCCGATCCGTCGGGCAGGACCCCCGTTCCGCACCTGGAAGCCTGGGAGCGGGCCAAGGCCGAGGGCTCCCGCGCCGAGGAACTCATGTCGGCCCCGGCGGTGTGCGCGCGCCCGGAGTGGAGCGTTGTCGAGGCTGCCCGCCTCATGGAGGCCCAGCACGTCAAACGGCTGCCCGTGGTGGATGAGGCGGACCGGCTCCTGGGCATCGTCAGCCGTGGTGATCTGCTGCGGATCTTCCTGCGCCGTGACGACGCCATCCGTGAGGAGATCACCGGCGACCTGCTGCGGCACACCATGGGGATCGATCCGACGGAGGTGACGGTCGAGGTACGAGACGGGCGGGTTGCCCTCGGTGGCACCGTGGAGTACAGGGGTCTGATCCCTGTGATTGAACAATTGTGCCGCGGCGTCGATGGTGTCGTCTCGGTCGCCAGCCACATCGCCTATCGCACGGACGACGCTCGGCGTCCCTCCAGCGGCGCCTGACCGGGGGTGTCATGGATGGTCAGCTTTGAACCCACCGGGGTTCACGTGAGCCACCAGCGACCTGACGGGTGCTCGGCTGAGGCGCACCCATGCCATGGATGGCGCGGTCGGCGATGTTCAGAAGCTGCTGAGCGAGATATGGAGGACGCCTGCAAGGTGTTCGCACACGGCACCACCAACAGGAGCCCTGAAAGTGGTGCTGCGCCGCGAGTGAATCCATCTGCTGGACACAGCGGCCAGGGGTTGCTGCTCGGCTCGGTCGGCCAGGCCCGATCGCGGCTGCATTGTGAGTGGCCCGCTGTCGCTGAAGTCCATACAGCCGGTCGAGGCCGACAAGCAGCACCCGACCTGGGGGTTCGCCAGCACGTAGATCTGGACGTCGCTGTAAAGCGTGTGCCCCCCTTTTCCAAATCGGTACCGGGCGCCGGAACCGCGGCACAGGCGGTCCCGGCGACTCACCGCGCCGAGCTGGCACTGTCCTGCGACCTGGCGACCAGGAACCGCGTGGCAGCGGACAGCGTGGTCAGTTCCGGGTAGTCCTCCTCGTCGATCCGGATTCCCGTGCGCTCGGACAGCAGCTCCACCAGGCTGAGGAAGTCGAGCGAATCGAGTTCGAGAACATCACGGAACTTGTCGTCCGGTTCGACCTGAGTGAAGTCCGCGTCGGGGATGATCTGGGTGATCGACTCCTTGACCACGGCCATGGCCTCAGCGTCGTCCAGGGGCTTCATCTGACTCACAACTCCTCCGGTTTCTGCAGCAGTCGGTCGACCGCCGTGAGGTAGCGGGCCCCGACGGCACCGTCCGTGGCCCGGTGGTCGGCGGCCAGAGTCGCGGTCACCAGGGGACGAACGCCGAGCATGCCGTTCGCGGCCCAGGGCCGCTCCACGACCGCGCCGAAGCCGACCAGGGCCACCTGGGGCGGATGGATGACACCGAAGACGGTCTCCACGCCCTGGTCACCGAGGTTGGTGACGGTCAGGGTGGCGCCGGTCATGTCGCTGCCGCGCAGCTTTCCCCTGCGGGCGCGCTGGACCAGGTCCTTGAGGATCGTCATGAGGGCGTCGGGCGGCAGCGTGTCGGCGCCGTGGATGACCGGCGCGAGCAGTCCGCCCTGTCGGAGCGACACCGCGACACCCAGGTTCACCGCGGGGCCGGGGACGAACCCGTCGTTCTGCCAGTAGCCGTTCAGGGTCGGTACCTGGTGCGCCGCCACGGCGGCGGCCTTCAACAGGAGAGCCGCAGGCACCAGACGGTCGGCGGGCGGGCGGCCGCGGTTGATCCGGCGCAGCCAGTCCCCGGCCGCTGCCAGGTCGATGGTGGTGGACAGGTAGTAGTGGGGGATCTCCCGTTTGGAGCGGCTCACGAGGTCGGCGACGGCACGGCGCATGGTGTCCTTACGCTGTTCCGCCCCGCTGTCGGTCGGCACCGCGATGTGCGGGTGCTGCTCGTCGTCCCGACGACGTTCGGCCGGCCCGCCCGGTTCGTGCCGCCCGGCGCGTGCGCCCACAGCCGTGTGCACGTCCGCCGCTCGCACGGCTCCGCCGTCCCCGGTGCCCTGCAGTGCCGTCAGATCGATGCCCAGGTCACGGGCGAGCCGCCGGGCGTATGGGGTAGCCCGCACCCTTGGCGCAAGAGGTGGCTGGGCGTGCTCCACGTCGGCACGGGTGATCCGTCCGCCTGGTCCTGTGCCGTGCAGTGTCGTCAGGTCGAGGCCCCGCAGCGCCGCGAGGTGCCGCACCAGGGGTCCGGCTCCCAGGGCCGACTCGGCCTCGGGGGACATCTCCGGCGGCGGGTGCGTGCGGCTGCCCGTTGCGCGTACGGGCTGCCCGGCGGACTTCTTCCGGGACTTCGTGCGTACTGGCTCCTGAACCGGCTTCCGCTCGCGGACTGCCTTCCGGCGAGACCGCGGACGCTCGTCGTGCGCAAGGGGCTCCTGTTCAGCCTTGGCGACCTTGGGCGCCCGGGCCGTCTCCCGTTGGGGAACTTCGGCGACCGTCTCGGCGGCCGGGGGGGAGCCCTGCTCCGCCGCGATCCTCGCCTGCTCCTCGGGTGCGCCCTCGCCTTGGATCACCGCGAGAGGTGTCCCCACCGGCACCCGGGTTCCCGGCGGGACGAGCAGCTGTCCCACGGTGCCGGACTCGAAACACTCGACCTCGATGGCCGCCTTGTCGGTTTCCACGACCGCCACGACATCGCCCTTGCGCACCCGGTCGCCAGGACCCACGAGCCACTCCTGCAACACGCCTTCGTCCATGTCCGCGCCGAGCGAGGGCATGGTGAACTCGGTCATCTCAGCCCGCCCTCCCGGTGACCGCCTGTCGTTCCCCATCGTCGGAACCGGTCGGCATGGGGCCGCCGACGGCGCGACGTGCGGCGGCGACGATTCCGCCGACCTGGGGCAGCGCGGCCTCCTCCAGCCTGTGCGCATACGGCATGGGCACTTCGGCGCTGCACACCCGCTCCACGGGGGCATCGAGGTCGTAGAAGTGCTGCTCGGTGAGGCGTGCCGAGATCTCCGCCGCGAGGCTGCCGGTGCGCCATCCCTCGTCGATGACGACCGCACGGTGGGTGCGCGCGACGGAGTCGCCGATGGTGGTGTCGTCCAGGGGGCGCAGGGTACGCAGGTCGACGACCTCCGCGCTGATGCCGTCGTTCGCCAGGTCGTCGGCGGCGGCGAGTGCCTTGGGCAGCGAGCCGCCGTAGGTGATCAGGGAGACGTCCGTGCCGGGGCGGTGGACGGCCGCGTGATCGATGTCGACCGGGCCCGTGTCGGCCGGCAGGTCGCCCGAGACGTTGTACAGGCTGCCGTGCTCGAAGATCAGCACGGGGTCGGGATCGGCGAGCGCGGGGGCCAGCATGTACCGGGCGTCGGTGAGGGTCGCCGGGGCCAGGACCCGCAGGCCGGGGATGTGCGCGTACCAGCCTTCCAGGCTGTGCGAGTGCTGGGCCGCCAGCTGCCGACCCGCACCCGTGGTCATCCGGATCACGATCGGTACCGACAGCTGACCGCCCGACATGTGCAGCAGGGTCGCCGCGTTGTTGAGGATCTGGTCCAGGGCCAACAGACTGAAGTTGACAGTCATGATCTCGACGATCGGCCGCATGCCGGCCAGGGCCGCGCCGATACCGGCGCCGACGAAGGCGGACTCCGACAGCGGGGCATCGCGGATCCGCTCGGGTCCGAACTCCTCCAGCAGGCCGAGGCTGACACCGAAGCAGCCGCCGTACCGGCCGACGTCCTCGCCCATCAGGAACACACGCTCGTCGGTGCGCATCGCCTCGCGCATCGCCTCGCGCATCGCCTCCCGATAGGTCGTCTTCCGGTCGGAGGAGGCGGCGGGCTTGGCGGTACGGGTGTGGGTCGCGGTCATGGCCGGCTCACCCCCACCGGACTGGTGACGTACTTCAGCAGATCCTCGACGGGCTCATCGGGAGCCTGCTCGGCAGCCTCGACGGCGCCGTCGATCTCGGCGGACAGACGGTCCTCCAGAGCGATGCGGGCCTTGTCGGACAGTTCCTTCGCATCTCGCAGGCGCCGGGCGAGCCCTTCGACCGGGTCGCGCTCCTTCCAGTGCTCGATCTCGGCCTTGTCGCGGTAACGGTCGGGGTCGTACATGGAGTGGGCGCGGAAGCGGTACGTGTGCATCTCCAGGAAGTGCGGTCCGGTCCCGGCACGCACGCCTTCGGCCGCCCGCCGGGCCGCGTCCTCGACGGCGAAGACGTCCATGCCGTCGACGGCCCAGGAGACCATGCCGTACCCGGCGGCCCGCAGCGCGAGGTCGGTCTGGGCCTGGTGGCGGGCCAGGGCCGTTCCCATTGCGTAAAGGTTGTTCTCGCAGACCAGCAGCAAGGGCAGTTCCCAGAGCGCGGCGAGGTTGGCGGTCTCGTGGAACTCGCCCTCGGCGAAGGCGCCGTCGCCGAAGAAGCAGCAGGTGACTCGGTCGCGGCCGGTCATACGGTCGGCGAGGGCGAGGCCGGCCGCGAGAGGGATCCCGCCGCCGACGATCGCGTTGCCGCCGTAGAAGCGGCGGCCGGCGTCGAACAGATGCATGGATCCGCCCCGGCCACGGCTGCAGCCGGTGACCTTGCCGAACATCTCGGCCATGATCGCCTCGGCCGGAACCCCACGCGCGAGTGCGTGCCCGTGCTCGCGGTACGTCGACACGACCGCGTCGGCGTCCGTGAGAGCCTCGTTGACGCCGACGGCCACGGCTTCCTCACCGATGTAGAGGTGCATGAAACCCCGGATACGGGCGGCGCTGTACAACTCCACGCAGCGTTCCTCGAACCGGCGGACGCGCAGCATCGACTCGAACAGGGCCAGGCGGTGCGCGGCTTGACGGTTCGGCCGGGTGGCGGGTCGCGGTGCGTGGGTGGTGCGGGCAGTGCTCATGCGGATTACTCCGTCCTCGCCAGGGAGGAGGCGTCCGGGGAGGAGTCGGCCTTCTCCAGAGTGGAGGTGTCGCCCTCGGGCAGGCCGAGTTCGCGTGCCCGCAGCAGGCGGCGCATGACCTTGCCACTGCGGGTGTGCGGCAGGTGCTGGTCGAAGGCGATCTCGCGTGGCGCCACGGCCGGGCCCAGCCGGCGTCTGGCGAAGGCCAGCAGTTCCTGCCGGGTTGTGGTGGTCGCGTCGAAGCCCGGCCGCAGCGCGACGAACGCCTTGACGATGTTCCCGGCGACCGGATCGGGTCGACCGATGACCCCGGCCTCGGCGACCGCAGGGTGCTCCATCAGGACACTCTCGACCTCGAACGGCCCGATGAGGTGTCCCGCCGACTTGATGACGTCGTCGGCGCGCCCCACGAACCAGTACCAGCCGTCAGCGTCGCGTCGCACCAGATCGCCGGTGAGGTACCAGCCGTCCGCGAAGGCCGCCGCAGTGCGTGGCTCGTCGTGCAGATAGCCGCGGAACATGGACGGCCAGCCGGGCCGGAGCGCCAGTTCGCCTTCCACGCCGGGCTCCTCCAGCACCGTGACCTGGCCGCCGATGATCTGCGCCCGACCGTCCTCGCCACGCCGCAGCACCGCCGCTTCCACACCGGGCAGCGGACGGCCCATGGAGCCGGGACGGAGGTCGCAGCCGGCAAAGTTGGCGATCATGATCGCGCCTGTCTCGGTCTGCCACCAATTGTCGTGCACCGGCAGCCCCAGCACGTCCCGTCCCCACACCACGGCCTCCGGGTTGAGCGGCTCGCCGACCGACGCGATGAACCGCAGCGCGCTCAGGTCGAACGAGCGAGGCAGGTCGTACGGTCCGGTCCTCGGCGTCGTCCGCATCAGCATGCGCAGGGCCGTCGGCGCCGTGTACCAGACACTCACCCGTTGCTCGGCGAGGATCCGGTACCAGCGACGGGCGTCGTAGTCGCCCTCGTCCACCACAACCGTCACGCCGTGCATGAGCGGTGCGACGATCCCGTAGGACATGCCGGTGACCCAACCCGGGTCGGCGGTGCACCAGAACACGTCGTCCTGGTGGAGGTCGAGGGCGTAGAGCGCGGACATGTAGTGGGCTACGGCGGCCTCGTGCACGTGCACTGCGCCCTTGGGGGTGCCTGTGGTGCCGCTCGTGAAGTGCAGCAGGGCCATGTCGTGGGGCGACGTGGGCGGGATGGTGAAGGTGTCGGCCGCTTCGGCCATCAGTGCGGCGAGGGGAACAGTGCCGGGCAGTTCATCGGCGCCCTCGCCGACGATCAGCACATGGCGCAGGGCGGCAAGCGCGCCGCGTCGCCCGGCGACCTTCCTGCGGTACAGCTCCGCCGTGGTGACCAGTACCTGCGCGTCGCTCAGCGTCACTCGCTGGGCGACCGGGTCCGGTCCGAAGGCGGAGAACAGCGGGCACAGAACGCTGGTGTTCTTCAACGTGCCGAGAACCACGGTGTACAGCTCGGGGCACCGCCCCAGCAGCGTCACCACCCGGTCGCCGTGACCGAGCCCGAGGGTACGGAGCACGTTGGCGAATCGTGCCGTCGAACGGGCCAGATCCGCGTAGGTCACGCAGGTCACGGAGTCGTCGCGCCCGACGCAGCGCAGCGCGACTGCTGTCGCACGGCTCGATGCCGCGTGCCGGTCAACGGCCTCGTGTGCGATGTTCAGTCCCCGCCCGCCGGGCAGCCCCTCCAGCCTGGCCCGTGCCTCTGACCACGAAAAGCCGGCACACTCCTCGTCGTAGTCACCCAGATTGGGGGCAATCCGAGGCGGAGTGTCCTTCCGGATCGTCTCCCACCGCATGCCAGCCCTCCTTCCTTCGGGCCTTCTTCAACCATCCGTCCGGGCCGCTCCGCCCGCACTGGGTCGAACGGCCCCCTTACGTGCCCGGACGGCTCAGGTCCACTGCCGCCGCCTGCCTGAGACGACGACCAGGCCGCGTTCCCGGGAGGCGTCGGGTATGGCGCTTCGGCTACGGCTCACGTCTGCTGGGAGCGGGCGCCATGGCGTCGCCACGCTTCGCACCGGCCGGCCTGCTGGTCGTCCACGGCCGTCATCGTGTCGTGTTCGACGGTGGCCTCGGGGCGCAGCCGCCCGAGGCCCGGGTGGACGTCCGGTTCGTCGCCGAGGAGCACGCCGAACCGCGATCCACCCTGCGCGGGGGCTGTCGGCTGCTCCCATGGGATCAACGGGACAAACGGACCAAAAAGGTGCCCACATGGCTCTATCGGCGCGTCGCCATACCGTAAATGCTGCGATCGTGGGCTTGAGAGGACGGCAAGACGCCAGCTCCGCCGTCCACGGCGCTGAAGGAGATCGGTCATGAGCACCGATGTCGATGCGAACGCCTTCCCGTCTGCCGCGACCGACGGGCTCGTGATGGGCAAGGACGGAATGGCCGCGCTCGTGGACGTGCTGATCGGACGCGGGTTCACGGTGATCGGCCCCACGGTGCGGGACAGTGCGATCGTACTGGCGGAGCTGCGGTCGGCCGACGAGTTGCCGTACGGATGGGGCGTGGAGCTGGAGGCCGGGCGGTACCGGTTGCGCGAGCGGTCCGACGGCGCGGCCTTCGCGAACGCGGCGGGCCCCCAGTCCTGGAAGTCGTTCCTGCATCCGGCGCGGGTGCGGGAGTGGAGCGCCGACCGGGTGGAGGGCGAGTTGGTCCTCACGGCCGACCAGGCCGTGCCTTCCCGGTACGCCTTCCTCGGCGTGCGTCCCTGTGACCTGCGGGCCATCGCCATCCAGGACCGGGTACTGACCGGTGGGGCGTACCGCGACCCCGTCTACGCGGGGCGGCGCTCCGGGGCACTGCTGATCGTGGTCGAGTGCACGGAGCCCGGCGCCACCTGCTTCTGCGTCTCGATGGGCACCGGACCCGCCGCCGGCCCCGGCTACGACTTGGTGATGACCGAAGTGGTCGATGAGGACGGGCACCGCTTCTGGATCCGCGGCGGCAGCCAGGAAGGTGCGGAGATCCTGGCCGAACTGCCCGCTCGTCCGGCGGACCCCGAAACCCGGGAGACGGCTCGCGCAGGTGTCACGGCCGCCGCGGACCGCATGGGACGGACCATGCCCGAGGCCGACCTGCGGGAACTGATGGCCGGAACACTCGACGCGCCCCGCTGGGACGACGTCGCCGGGCGGTGCCTGACCTGCGGAAACTGCACCATGGTGTGCCCCACCTGCTTCTGCACCACCACCGAGGACGTCACCGACCTCACCGGCGACCACGCGGAGCGGTGGCGGCTGTGGGACTCGTGCTTCGATCTGGACTTCTCCCACCTGCACGGCGGCCCGGTCCGTGCCTCGTCGCGCAGCCGCTACCGGCAGTGGATGACCCACAAGCTCGGTACCTGGCACGACCAGTTCGGATCGTCCGGCTGCGTGGGCTGCGGCCGCTGCATCGTGTGGTGCCCGGTCGGCATCGACATCACCGAGGAAGCCGCCGCCCTGCACGACTGGACACGGTCCGGGACATCGGATGGGGCGGCGTCGTGACCGGGCTCCCCGCCTCCCCGGACTCCGCTCCGGTCGAACGGCTGCTGGGAGGCGCGCCATCATGAGCACCGTGGCGCCCCCGCTGCCGTACCGCGTCGCTGACACCTGGGCCGAGACCGCCGACACCCGGTCGATCGAACTTGCGCCGGTCGGACGGGAACTCCCGTCCTTCGCACCGGGGCAGTTCGCGATGATCTACGCGTTCGGGGTCGGCGAGGTGCCCATCTCGGCCAGCGCCCTGCGCGGCCGCCACGGAGGTCTCGTGCACACCGTGCGCGCGGTGGGTGCGGTCTCGACCGCGCTGTACCGGATGCGCCCGGGCGACGCCCTCGGGCTCAGCGGGCCGTACGGTACCGGCTGGGACCTTGATGCGGCGGTCGGCCACGATGTGCTGGTGATCGCCGGCGGCATCGGGCTGGCTCCGCTCCGGCCGGTTGTGCAGGCAGTCCTGGACCGGCCTGCCGCGTACGGTCGGCTCGCGGTCCTGGTGGGCGCCCGTACCCCTGCCGATGTGGTCTACCGCGACGAGATCGAGAGCTGGCGCGGTCCGGCCCGGGTGGAGGTGACCGTCGACCGCCCCGCCCCGGGGTGGCACGGTGCGGTGGGTGTGGTCACCACGCTCCTGGACCGCCTCGACCTGCGGCCCGAACGGACCTGCGCGTTCGTGTGCGGGCCCGAGGTGATGATGCGGCACACCGCGCGCGCCCTCTTGGCCCGGGGCCTGGCCCCGCAGCGCGTTCAGGTGTCCTTGGAACGCAACATGCACTGCGCCACCGGCCATTGCGGTCACTGCCAACTCGGCCCGCTCCTCCTGTGCCGCGACGGACCGGTCGTCGGCTATGACCGCGTGGCACAACTGCTCCTCGTGAGGGAGTTGTGACATGGCCACCGACCCCGGACTCGCCACCGACCCACGGCCCACGCTCGCCGTGTGGAAATTCGCCTCCTGCGACGGCTGCCAGCTGACCCTGCTCGACTGCGAGGACGAACTCCTCGGCCTGACCGAGCGAGTACGGATCGACCACTTCCTGGAGATGACCCCGGTCGAAGGCGCCGGCGGGGAGCGCGCGCGGCCGGACGGCCGGGGCCCGTACGACCTCTCCCTGGTCGAAGGGTCGATCACCACCGCCGAGGACGCCGAGCGGATCCAGCACATCCGCAGGGTCTCCAGGTACCTGGTGACCATCGGAGCCTGCGCCACCGCGGGCGGCATCCAGGCACTGCGCAACTTCGCCGAGGTCGACGAGTTCCTCGCCGCGGTCTACGCCCAGCCCGAGTACATCTCGACGCTGGAGACCTCGACACCGATCTCGGCCCACGTCCCGGTCGATTTCGAGCTGCGCGGCTGCCCCATCGACCGCCGCCAGCTGCTCGAAGTCATCACCGCCCACCTGGCCGGACGCAAACCCCGGATCCCCAGCCACAGCGTCTGCTTCGAGTGCAAGAGGCGTGGCACCACCTGCATCACCGTGGCCCACGGCACCCCCTGTCTGGGCCCGGTCACGCACGCCGGTTGCGGCGCCATCTGCCCCGCCTACGGACGCGGGTGCTACGGATGCTTCGGACCCACGAGCCGGCCCAACCTGCGCTCCATGGTCGCGCAGTTGCGCCACGACGGGATGAGTGAGCGGGACATCCAGCGTGTCTTCCGTACCTTCAACGCCGCGTCGCCGGAATATGCCCCCGTACCCGACCTCGTGGCCGAGGAGCAGGACAGCCCTCGGGACACGACGGAAGCTCGCCCGGAAAGGCCCGCATGAACCATGGTGGAACCCGTGTCCTGCGACTGGACGCGCTGGCCAGGGTGGAAGGCGAGGCCGCCCTGCACCTACGTGTCGACGGGGGGACTGTCGTCGAGACGCGGCTGCGCATCTACGAACCGCCACGGTTCTTCGAGGCCTTCCTGACCGGCCGGGCCCATACCGAGCCCCCCGACATCACGGCTCGCATCTGCGGTATCTGCCCGGTCGCCTATCAGATGAGCGCCTGCCAGGCGATCGAGAACGCCTGCGGGGTCACGGTGGACGGCCCGCTCGCGGAACTGCGGCGCCTGCTGTACTGCGGCGAGTGGATCGAGAGTCACACCCTGCACATCTATCTGCTGCACGCTCCGGATTTCCTCGGCCATGCGGACGTAGTGGGGCTGGCCCGCGACCAACGTGCCGCCGTGGAGCGTGGCCTGAGGCTCAAGCAGGCCGGTAACGCGATCATCGAACAGCTCGGCGGCCGTCCCATCCACCCGGTCAACGTCCGAGTCGGCGGCTTCTACCGGACGCCGACGCCGCAGGAACTCCGCCCGTTGGCGGAACGACTCCGACAGGCCCGAGAGGACGCGCTGGAGACCGTCCGCTGGGTGGCCGCTTTCGACTTTCCCGACACCGTGTGCGACCACGACCTGCTCGCACTGCGCGACCCCGGCCGCTACGCCATCGACTCCGGAACACCGGCGGTCATGGCCGCCCACGGCGGAAGTCCGGCGTTGCGCGAGTTCACCCTGTCCGACTTCGAACAGCGCGTTCAGGAAGGGCAGGTGCCGTACTCCACTGCCCTGACCGCCACTCTCGACGGACGCCGCTTCCTGACCGGTCCGCTGGCGCGCTATGCGATCAACGGCCGGTGGCTGCATCCCGTGGCGGCCGAGGCGGCGCGGGCCGCCGGCCTGGGCGACCCCGCCGGCGGCGCGATCTGCGACAACCCCTTCCGAAGCATCGTCGTACGCGCCGTGGAGGTGGTGCACGCCGTCGAGGAAGCCCTGCGGATCATCGACGGGTACGAACAGCCTCTCCGACCGGCCGTCCAGGTACCGCCACGCAAGGCGGTCGGCGCCGGGGCCACCGAGGCGCCCCGGGGCCTGCTGTACCACCGCTACGTCCTCGCGGAGGACGGCACGCTCACCGAGGCCCGCATCGTTCCGCCCACGGCCCAGAACCAGACGGCCATCGAGGAGGACGTGCGCAGGGCGGTTCAGGCGCGCCTGAACAGGGTCGGGCCCGCCGCCGACGACGAGGAGCTCACCCACTTGTGCGAACGGGCCATCCGGAATCACGATCCCTGCATCTCCTGCGCCGCGCACTTCCTCGACCTGACGGTGGAGCGCAGATGAGCGGCCGGGTGCTGGTGATCGGTGTGGGCAATCCCCTGCGCGGTGACGACGGGATCGGCCCGGCAGTGGTGGAGGCACTGCGGGGCCGTGTTCCGCAGGACACCGTCCTGGTGGTCAGCGACGGTGAACCCGCACGCATGCTCGACCTGTGGCGGGGTGCGGACTCCGTGGTCGTCGTGGAAGCCCTGCGTGCAGAGCCGGCCCGGCCGGGTGAGGTGCGCACCCTGACACCGGTGGAAGCGGCCTGCCACGCACCGGGTACGGCGAGCACACATGCCTTCGGCCTGGGGGAGTGCCTCGCCCTGGCGGAGGCCCTGGACCAGCTGCCCCACAGGCTCGTCGTGCACGCCGTGGAGGTGGCCGACGTCGCACTCGGCGCGGGCCTGAGCGAAGCGGTGCGGTCGGCCCTTCCCGAACTGACCGACCGCGTTGCCGCCTCCGTCCGACAGGCATACGCACGGAACCACTAACGGTGGTTTCTCACACGAAGCTCCAGGCCCGGCAGGCGACGACGCGACGCCCCGCCACATCGAGCCATAGGGGGCCGAAAGTCCTCCGACGCGGGCCGAAGCGCCCCTCGCAATGCCAACGGGGGAGTGCCACGGTGAAGTTCACCACCATGCGCTGCACGAGGTGGCGGCCTTGTGAAAGGTGGTGGGCAAGATGACACTTCCTCTGGTGGTGGGCGTCGACGGCTCGGACTCGTGTCTGCTCGCGGTCGACTGGGCCCTGGACGAGGCCGAACGCCACGGTCTTCCACTGAGGCTCGTCTACGCCTCCCTGTGGGCGCGCTACGAGGGCGGCCTCCCGTCGGTGGGCCGGGGGCGCCCCTCCGAACGGGTGCTGGCTGAGCACATAGTGGCCTCCGCAGCGGAACGCGCCGAGCGGCGCGGCCCTGATGTGAAGGTCACCACCGACATCGTTGCGGACGGAGCAGCAGACGTTCTCGTGCGCGAGGGCAATGATGCCTTCGCACTGGTGACGGGATCGCGCGGCCGCGGTGAACTCAAGGGAATGCTTCTCGGATCGGTCGGCCTGGCCGTGGCGGGCCGGGCGCACTGCCCGGTGATCGTGGTCCGGGGCGATCGTGTAGGCCTGGCGGGTACGCATGAGCGGATCCTGCTCGGTCTGGGGGAAGCCGACACCAGCGTGGAGGCCGTGCGGTTCGCCTTCCGCGAGGCCGAGGTGCGCGGCTGCATCCTGGATGTCGTACATGCTTGGCGCAGGCCCTCGCATGACAGGAGCGGCGTGTGGGTACGGGCCGAAGGGCCGACAGACGTGTACGAGGAGCGAGCCTCCGCCCTTCTCGACGCTCAGCTCAAAGCTGCGACCGCCGAGTATCCACACGTCCGAGTGCGCCGAACGACGCTTGAGGGCCCTGCCAGCAAGATCCTGGTGGACCGGTCTGCGGCCGCCGACCTCTTGATCATCGGCGCACGGCGCAGGACGGGCCACTTCGGGTTCCAGCTGGGTGGCGTGAGCCACGCCGTGCTGCACCACGGCCAGTGCCCGGTGGTGGTCGTACCGCAGAGGCGCTGAGTGCATTCCAGTGGACGGAGGGCCGATGAGCAAGCGCACCCGAGTTGCCCCGCGAGCCGAGCGTGCCCGCTGCGGTGCCCGGTTGCCGTCGCCCGGGACGGCGCGGCTCTCGGCCTCCCGGCCGAGAGCCGGCTCCGTCCGCCGGAGTGGCCGATGCGCGGTCGGCGAGTGGATCCTGCTGCCCGGCGGCACGTGGCGACGTGTCGAAACGATCCGGGTGCCAAGCCTGTTCGGCTGAGAGCGAGAGACATGTGGCGAAGCGGTCGTCGACACATTCCCACTCCCGGGAGTACCCCGTCTCCTGGGGCCGAACGGCACTCACGAGGACCGTGGGGCCCATACCGGACGGGCATGCGGACAGCGTTTCCACGCGCTCGTGCGCTGGAGCGACCACAAAGGCGGCCATACGGGCGTCGCGATCACATAACGGGGCGGGGCGGACGTCGGCCGGTCCATCGACCGCCGCCACGCCGCCCAGTCGGTCGCGGTCGGCGTCGACGGGTCCCGGTCTCGTACGCGGCCCTGCGCTGGGCGGGCCTCGTCGGCGGCACGGTGGACGCGGTCGCCGTGTGGGAGCTGCCGGGCCTGTACGGCTGGTCGACGGCCGTCGTAGACGTCGACGAGGACGAGACCCGGCAGCGTTCGTGCGCGACGAGTCGTCGTGAACCGAAGCCGAAGTCGGAACGGCCCGGCGAGATCACTGGAAGGCTGCGTGGATCTCCTGCTCGGTGGCCTCGTGCGAGACGAGCAGGAGTTCGTCGCCCGGCAGCAGGGTCACTTCGGGGCTTGGCACCGTGGGACGCCCGTCGCGGACGACGGTGGCGACGACCGTGCCGGCCGGCAGCGTGATCTCGCCCAGCGGGTGACCCGCCGCCCGGGAGTCCTCGGTGATCGCTGTCTCGATGACCTCGACGCCCGCCTTGCTCAGTCTCAGCAGCGCCACCGTGTCCGTGGCACCGGTGGCCTCCTCGATCAGGGAGATGAGCGGGGTGGCCGCGGGCACCGCGACGTCCACACCCCACCGCCCGTCGAAGAGCCACGCGTTCTCCGCGTCGTTGACACGCGCGGCCACACGCGCCACCCCGAACTGGCGCTTCGCGAGCAGGCTGATGACGAGGTTGTCCTCGTCCCGACCGGTGGCGGCGATGACGAGGTCGCAGGTCAGCGCGCCCGCTCGCTCCAGGAGTACGGGCTCGCAGGCGTCCCCGGCCACCAGCTGTACGGAGGGCAGGCCCTTGATCTCGGCGATGCGGTCCTCGTCGTGCTCGACCAGGGTGACGGCGTTGCGTGCTGCGGAGAGCACCTGGGCGATCTGGGTGCCGAGGCGGCCCGCTCCGGCGATGAGGACGTTCACGTTCCCAGCTCCTTGTCGAGAAAGCCGCGCAGCCGGCCCAGCGCGGTGGCGGCGACGACGAAGGTGACCAGGTCGCCCGGTTCGGCCAGGACACCGTGGGCGGGCAGCAGCGACCGGCCGGCGCGGGTGACCTCCACGACGCGGATCTCCCCGTCGACATCGAACTCGGTCAGCGGCCGTCCGGTGAGATAGCCCGGCAGCTGTGAGCGGACCACGAGGGTCTCGCCGCTGCCGAAGGAGAGTTCCGGGGTGAGATGGCGGTGCAGCAGCATCTGGTGGATGCGGCCGACGGCCCACCGGACGCTGGAGATCGTCGGGATGCCCAGCTCCCGGTAGATGTCGGCGCGGCGGGGATCGTGGATGCGGGCCAGGACGATCGGGACCCGGTACGTCTCCTTGGCGGTCCGCGCGCTGACGATGTTGCTGTTGTCCCCGGAGGCGACCGCGACGAACGCGTCCGTGTGGTCGATCCCGGCCGCTTCCAGCACGGACCGGCTGAAGCCGTTGCCCGCGTGGAAGGCGCCGGGGAATCCCGGCGGCAGCAGCCTGCGAGCCTTGGGCTGCCGGTCGACGAGGCGTACGTCGTGGCCTTCGGCGACGAGCTGCGTGGCGAGTGTGGCACCGACCCGGCCGCAGCCCACGATGATCACTCTCATCGTGTTTCTCCCTTCGGGAACGTACTACGCCGCCGCAGCACCCATTTCCGTGCCTCCTCGGCGGCCAGCAACAGCGCTCCGAACGCGGCCAGAACCGCCCAGTCGGCGGCGGCCAGCGGCGCGGTGTTGAAGATCGCCCGGAGCGGCGGTGCGTAGCTGATGGCGGCCATCAGCCCGATTCCGCAGCAGCCTGCGGCCAGCAGCCAGGGATTGGTGAACAGGCCGGCTCGGAAGACGCTCTGCCGGTCGGTGCGCACCGCGAGCGCGTTGAAGAACTGGCTGACGACGATGCCCGCCTGGACCATGGTGATCGCCTCCCGGTAGACGGGATCGCTCTTGGTGAAGTCCGCGTACGGGATGCCAGAGGCGTGGATGTGCCAGAAGAACACGGCGCACACGCCGAGGGCCTGGATGCCGCCGAGGAAGAGGATGCGGCCCATGACCGCCGTCGAGAACAGCCGTTCGCGGCGCGGCCGTGGCGGGCTGTCCATGACGTCGTGCTCCATCGGCTCGGCGCCGAGGGCCAACGCGGGCAGCACGTCCGAGCCGAGGTCGATGGCGAGGATCTGTACGGCCGTGATCGGAACCAGCGGGAACCCGGCGAAGGTCGCCGCGAGAATCGGCACGAGTTCGGCGATGTTGTGGCTGAAGAGGTAGATCAGGAACTTGCGGATGTTCCGGTAGACCGAACGGCCAAGCCCCACCGCCGTGGTGATGGAGGCGAAGGAGTCGTCGAGCAGCACCATCACCGCTGCCTCGCGGGCGACGTCCGTGCCGGAGGCGCCCATGGCGACACCGATGTCCGCGTGCTTGAGGGCAGGGGCGTCGTTGGCGCCGTCCCCCGTGACGGCGACGACCTCGCCGCGCCGCTGCAGCGCGGTGACCACCCGCATCTTGTGCTCCGGACTGACCCTGCACAGCAACAGCTCGGCGGAACCCGCCAGCAGCGCATCCAGGGCGCCGTCGTCCAGAGTGTCCAGCTGCGTGCCCGTCACCACGGACGGGGCCTGTTCCCGCACGATGCCGACGCGGCGGGCGACGGCTTCCGCGGTCAGGGGGTGATCCCCGGTGACCATGACGATGCGGATCCCGGCCCGTCGGCAGGCGTCCACAGCGTCCCTCACCTCCGGCCGGGGCGGGTCGTACATCCCGGCCAGCCCCAGGAAGGTCAGCCCCGACTCGACGTCTCCGAGCGGCGGGTGAGGACCGGCGACCCGCCGCCGGGCGACCGCCAGCACGCGAAGGCCCTGACCGGCCATCCCGTCCGCGGCCGTGGCGATCTCGGCCCGGTCTCCGTCCGTCAGCGGTTTGCGGCCGCCGTCCCGGTGGACGGCATCACAGCGGGCGAGCAACTCCAGCGGCGCGCCCTTGACGTATGCCAGGTAGTCGCCGCCGAGGTCGCGGTGCACGGTGCTCATGAGCTTGCGAGTGGAATCGAAGGGATGCTCCGCCACCCGCGGCGTCCGGGCCTCCTCCGCCGTCGGATCCACGCCGGCCTTCATAGCGACCACCAACAGGGCGCCCTCGGTGGTGTCGCCGAGCACCCGCCACCCGTCCCGCCCGGCCGGGGGCACCAGCCGGGCGTTGCTGCACAGGGCCGCCGCCCGCAGCAGCTCCCGTACAGGTGCGGCGTCGGCGACCTCGCCGACGGGCGCGTAACCCACTCCGGTCACGGCGTGCGGCACACCGTTCGCCCACAGCCGTACGACGGTCATCTCGGCCTGGGTGAGCGTGCCCGTCTTGTCGGTGCACACCACGCTCGTCGAACCGAGCGCCTCCACCGCGAGCAACTGCTTGACCAGGGCGCGTCGCCGAGCCATGCGGCGGACACCGATCGCGAGGGACACGGACAGCGTGGCCGGCAGCCCCTCCGGCACCAGGGCGACCATCACCCCGAGCGAGAAGACGAACGTGTCCACGAACGGCTGCCCGCTGGGCACGCGCACCGCGAACAGGAGGGCCCCGGTGGCCAACGCGACGCCCGCCACCCGGCGGGCCATGGCCGCGACCTGCCGCTGCAGCGGGGTCTGCTGCCGGGGCGCCGCAGCGGTGAGCCGGAAGATCCGCCCGAACTCGGTGGCCGTACCGGTGGCGCACACGACGGCCTTGCCCGTGCCCGCGACCACGTCTGTGCCCATGAACACGAAGTTGCGCGCTTCCAGCGGCGGCCCCGCCGGCACCGGTCCGTCGACGCGTGCGACGGCGTCGCTCTCGCCCGTGAGCGCCGCGTTGTTGACGGCGACCTCGTGCGCCTCGATCAGTCGGCAGTCGGCCGACACCGCGTCCCCGGCCTCCAGGAGCACGACATCACCGGGAACCAGATCGCGCGCGGGCAGGTCCCGCGGTACACCGTCCCGGAGCACCCGGCAGGTGTGCGGCACCATCGCCTGCAGGGACTCCGCCGTCCGCTCGGCGGAGTACTCCTGGGCGAAGCCGATGCCGGCGTTCAGCAGCACCACGCCGAGGATGGCCAGCGCCAGCTGAAGTGTGGCCGCGTCCCGGGGCTGTTCCAGCGCATACGCGAGGAAGGTGATCGCCGAGGAGACGAGCAGCACGAAGGCGAAGAGGTCGGTGAACTGCGCGATCAGGCGTCGCCATACGTGCCCACGGCTCACGCCGGGAAGCTCGTTGAGGCCGTAGCGGGTCTGTCGCGCGGCGGCCTCGGCCGGAGGGAGACCATGCGGGGAACTGCTGAGGACGGCGAAGACTTCCCGGACGGGCAGGGAGGCGAGGGACGGAACGGGGGCACCCGGCCGGTCCCGCCGCGGTTCGGTTGCGGGGAGCGCAGCGTCCGCCGATGGGCCGCCTTCGCGTAGCACGGCCGTGCCCCATCGGGCCGGTTCACGGCTCATAGGTACCACCGCATGCCGCAGGCGGCCCGGGCGGCTCCTGCAGCACGCTCCAGGTGACCGGTCCCAGCAGGTCGGCCAGTCGCCGGAAGACGTCCAGGAACAGGTCGTCGACGGTCAGCACTCCCACCACCCCGCCCTCGTTGAGGACCGGAAGGCGCCGCACCCCGGTGCGGCGGAACGTCCGGTATGCCACCTGAAGGTCGTCGTCGGCGTCGACCGTGACGACCTGGGCCGACATCACCGCGTGCACCGGTGTCTCGGAGGCCAGGCCGCCGCCCATGCCGCGTAGGGCGAGGTCGCGGTCGGTGACGATGCCGAGCAGTGCATCGTCCTCCACGACGAGGACGGAGCCGATGGCGCGCTCGGTCATCCGCCGGGTCACTTCCAGCAGAGAGACATGGGGTGCGACGCACACCGGAGGGGCAGTCATCACCTCGGAGACCTTCATGCGACTACTCCTCGCCGTCGGGCCCGGAGCGGAGCGCTTCGTCGGGAAGCGGTTGACGGGATGGTGTCCCACGGGCGGCTCTCCCCCCCCACGCTCTCCCGATGCAGGGTGCAGACTTCGACACGTCTTGTTTCACGCGACGTCGAGCGCTTCCTCCAACGGCCGACGCGGGCGGGCGGCCTTCGGGGCCGTAACCGAGCCGGAGCACCATCTGGGCCATCGCCGACAGAGGGTCGCGAGCCGCCCAGCAGAGTCCAGACCATTCCAGTGGCCGGGAGGTCACCGAGGCGACCAGCCCGTCCGCGGTGGCCCGGAGCCGGACCCGCTCCCGTGCCTGCCCGGCGCGCGGCCAGTCCGCGGACCCGTCACGGGCCGTGCCGAGCGGGGCGATGTTCGGGTTCTTCTCGAACGAGGCCCAGGCGCGGCCCGGCAACGGGCGTCCGACGGCGAAGTCGCGCACGGGGACGGTGGCGCCGCGTCGGTCGGGGCCGAACGCCTCGGCGGGGATGCCGTCGGGAGCCCCTCCGGTGCCCGACGATTCTGTATGCGTCCACTGTTCCGTCTCACCGCGCCTTCCTGCGTCCAGGACCTCCCTGTCCTCGGCGTCCCTCACCCGCTCCAGGCGCGACCGCGCGTGCCGGGCGCCGGGGAACAGAAGCTCCGCACCTTCGGCGCGGGCCGCGTCGTACAGGCGCTCCTGTACGACGGCGGGGATTCCCTCGTCGTGGAAGGGGTGGCGGCTGGAGTGACGGCGGTGGATCGTCGAGCGCAGCGGGGCGAGTGCCTTGTCGGCCGACGTGGTGCCGTGGAGATGCGCCTCGGCGAGAAACTCCGCGTCGGCTGGGTCTGGGAGCAGCCGGACTTCGTGCGCTGGCCCCGCCGCAGCGTCGGCTACGCCCAGGTTGAGCAGTACGGTGCCGCGGTCCGGATGCAGGGCTCGTTTCTCCGAGTCGGTGCGGGGCAGGGTGCGTTCGAGGTCGGCGTACAGGCGCGGGACGCCTGTGCCGCGAAAGTATCGGAACGTCCATGGCTGTGCGTTGTGCAGCGAGAGCGCCGCCGTGGCGTCCGCCACGAGGGCCGTGACGGTGTGTTCGTAAAAGGGTTCCGCTGACACGGTGACTTCCCTTCGCTGGGGGTCTGCCGGGCTCGGCCGGGAAGACGGCCGCCCGCGCCGCGGGCGACAGGCCGAGCGCATCTCTCCGAATCCCGTCTCCAGCGTGTGCTCCGCGCGCCGCGCCGGAGCAGGGGCCATCCGGGCCTGGCGCGGGGCCGAGTGGACTCCCCTGACAGCTGCGTGGCTCACGCGGGTGCGGACGGAACGGCGATGACGGGGCAGCGCGCGTGGTGCAGCACGCCCTGGCTGACTGAGCCCAGCAGCATGCCGGTGAATCCTCCGCGACCCCGGGTGCCCACCACCAGGCCCAGCGCGTGGGCCGAGGCGTCGGTGAGCACCTGGACGGGATGCCCGACGACCAGTTCGTGGCGCAGGTCCACCTCGGGGTAGCGGGGGCGGCGACCGGCCACGATCTCGGAAAGCAGCCGACGGGACTCCTGCTGTGACTCGTACTCGTCGAAGATCCTCAGGTGGCCGGGCTCCCAGACGTACAGGGCGCGCAGCTCGGCGCCGCGCAGAGCCGCCTCCTCGAACGCCAGGTCGACCGCGGCGCCGGAGTGCGCGCTGCCGTCGACCGCGACGACGTAGTACGCGGGTTCCTGGGTGACGTGCTCCGGCTCGGGCACGACCACCACGGGACAATGGGCGTGGGCCATGACAGGTATGGCGACCGAGGCGGAGCCGAACACCTCCTGGGCCCGGCTCAGGTGCCGCGAGCCCAGCACGACGGCCGTGGCGTCGCGGCTCTGCTCGCGCAGCACCCCCACGGGGTCGCCCACCGCGAGCGGCGCGTCCACTTCGAGCTGCGGGTGCTTCGCCATGACGAACTTCACGGCCTCTTCGAGCACCTGCTTGCCGGCTTGGCGCAGTGCCTCGTTCCACTCCTCCCGGGGCGAGATCTCCCGCTTCCCATAGCCCTTGGTCGGCACGCCCTCGACGTGGACCAGACGCAACGGCAGCTGACGGCGAGCGGCCTCATCGGCCGCCCAGGCCAGCGCCATCCGGTGGGCGGGATCGGGATCGACGCCCACCACGATCGGCCGACGATCACCGAGCCGGGACATGACTGCCTCCGGTCAGCAGCTCGTCGGGGGCCGACGAGGCGTCCGCAGACGGGCCTGCGGGATGCGGTGCAGACGTCAGACGCCTGATGTACGCGCCGGGGCCGGGGAAGTACAGGGTCCTCCGTCCGTTTTCGGCCCATCGCACGTCACGGGGCGGACCGCCGTCCGGATGGTGCAGCCCGACGATTTCGCCGTCGCGGGCGATGACCCCTGCCGTGGTGCCGCGTACGACGATCTCGTCGCCGACGTGGGCGAGCATCGAGGTACCGGTCGCCCCGGGGCCGGGACTCGGCATGGCCAGCTCGTTCTTCTTCGGTGGCGCGGGAGCGGACATCGCCCTCGCCTCCTTCCTGCGATGGTGCGGAGCAGTGCCGCCGCCGATTTCGTTCAAGGCCGCGGCACCGCTGACCTGCCAGAGGCCATTGGTCCCCGGCCCCCCTTCCGCCACACCGGGACTGCTCACCGTGTGCGCTTCGAGAGCGCGGGGGTGCGGAAGGCCGTCGGGTCCGAGGGCATGGCGCGAGGTTCCGGGCGCAGTCGGGCTTCGATGTCGGCGCGCACCCTGGCGGTCAGCTCCTCAAGGGCTCGGGACAGGGCCGGCGTGACCGGTTCGGGGTCGTAGATCCGCCGGGCCGATGCGGGCAGAGTGGCGAGGTCCGCGCGGAACCGCTCACGGGCGTTCTGCCACCGGTCCGGCTGCCCCGCTCGCCGACCGCCCCGCATGACGGTGTGCAGCAGCTGCCGTGCGGAGTCCGGCGGGTCCTCTCCGACGAGAGATATGACGTCGGGCCGCCCGGTGCGGCGGAAGACCTGCTTACGGCCCGGTGCCGTGACCTTCGCCGAGGACAGCTTCATCACGGGGCGGCCCTCGTACTCGACGAGCTTGTACGCGGCGTCCAGATAGGGGGCGTCCGCGGCCACTCCCACACGCGTGCCCACGGCGTACACGTCGATCGGGGCACTGGCGCGCACCAGCCGGGCCACGGCGTACTCGTCCAGTCCGCCGCTGGCCACGATCCGCACGTCGGTCAGTCCGGCGCGGTCCAGAACGGCGCGTGCTCGGCGGGCCAGTGCGCCGAGGTCTCCGCTGTCCAGGCGGATGGCACAGCCGGGACCGCGCCGAAGATCGGTCAGGACCCGGGCGGCTGTGTGCACGCCTTCCTCGGTGTCGTAGGTGTCGACGAGGAAGGTGACCGGCCCGGGATGGGTACGCGCGAAGGCGCGGAAGGCCCTTTCCTCGTCGGCGAACGCTTCGATGTAGGAGTGGGCCATGGTGCCCGAGGCCGGGATGCCCAGGGCGGTGGCGGCAGCGACGTCACTGGTGCCGGCGAAGCCCACGAGGGCACCGAGGCGGGCGGCCTGGTGTCCGGCCCACGGGCCGTGGGTGCGGCGCAGCGAGAAGTCCACCACAGACCTTTGGCCCGCGGCCAGGACGCAGCGCGCCGCCTTGGACGCCACGGCCGTCTGGTGGCAGACCTGGTTCAGCAGATACGTCTCGACGAGCTGGGCCTGCGGCAGCGGGGCGGTCACCTCCAGCAGCGGCTCCCCGGCGAAGACCGCGTGGCCCTCCGGCACGGCACGCACCTCTCCCTCAAAAGCGAGGCCGAGGAGAGGTGCGAGGTCTCGTACCGGACGGTGCAGGGCGGCCGCGAACTCCTCGATGTCCTCCCGCTCCACGCGGTAGCCCGCCAGGAAGTCCAGCGCGGGCTCCAGACCCGCGGCCACCAGGAAACCCCGGCCGGGCGGGAGGTCGCGGACAAAGAGGCTGAAGGTGGCGGGGGCCCGCATGTCCTCCCGGAGGTAGGACAGGGCCATGGTCACTTCGTAGAGATCGGTGGTCGTGACGTCGGACATGGTGATCGCCGCCGAGTGTCGTCGTCCCCTGGTCACCAGTCTGACCGTGGGCGGGCCGGGCGAAAGGGACTGGAGGGACCTCAGGTATGGGCCGTTCGGCCTCAGCAATCGGGACGCGGGTGCGCTGGACTGAGTGTGTCGGCATTGGCGACCACACCGAGGAGGTACCGCGATGGCCACACTGAAGCGCGGGCAGAGGCTCCCGTTCCCGGAGATCCCGGACTGGTTCGAGAGCCTTCCCGCCCGGTTCGCGATGCCCACGATGGGCGAGCTGTACACGGTTCGCATCGAGGACTACATGGAGGACGGCCGTTTCGTGGTGCGGGCGGAGCTTCCGGGTATGTCGCCCGAGAACATCGACGTCTTCATCAGCGACGGGGTGCTGACGGTCCAGGCCGAACGCAACGAGCGGGAAGTGGACAAGAACCACAGAGAGATCCGGTACGGCGTGATGAGCCGCAGCGTGACGCTGCCGCCCGGCGCTGATGAGGACGACGTCAAGGCCGACTACACCGACGGCATGCTCACGGTCAGCGTGGGCATGGGTGCCGAGAAGCCGTCGGCCAAGCACGTCGAGATCCAGCACGGCAGCTGACAGCGGCCGGCGCGTGTGGCGGGCCCCGCTACGGGCCCGCCATCGGCGCGCTTCGCGTTGCCTTCAGCGGGCTCCGTGCGCGGCCCCCCAGCGACGTCGTACCGCCTCCTCGTGCTCGGCTCCCTCCAACACCAGTTCCATTGTCGCCAGTTCACGTCGCCGCCGGAGTATCCAGTGGCGACGCAGGGCACGGACCCGCTGCCGGGTCCGTGTGGCGTCGGCGGCGAGCAGTTCGGCGGCTACCTTGCGCCGGCGGAACGAGCAGGCGGGCACCGCCCCGGGGCAGCCGGGCCGGCCACCACCCGCAGATGGCAGCGTGGCGGTTACCGCCCCCTGCGCCTCGGGAAGGCCGCCCACTGCCCGCGCATATCTCGCGTACGGGGTCGCTGCCAGGCACCGCAAGGCGTGGTCGAGCCTGTCACCGGCCGCGACCTTCCGCTCTCCTCCGGCGCCCGGGTACCTGCCGACGAGGGCCTTGGTGCGCACCGCCCCGGCGACCCAACCGGCACTCATGGTGCTTCGCCTTCGTCCGGGACGCCTGCCAGACGCAGCGCATCGGCCACGGCACGAACCACCAAAATAGGACATGCGCTCTCTGGCCCGCTCGCGGACCGCCGAAGCGGCGGGCTCCCCGCTCCCGCCGCTCCCGGAGGACGGGGTCCGCAGCCTGTCGGCGAATCTCGGGAGCACGCTCCCGGGCAGCCGCCACGAGCTCTGCGGCCTCCTGCGCCGCATCCTGTCGCACGGCCTTGGCCGCCTCGTCCGCTGCGGCCCGGACCGGTGCCGCCTCCTGCCGCACATCCGGCAGCTGTGCGAGAGCGGGCTCCAGCTCCGCGGCACGTTCCGCCGTACGGTCGGCGGATACGCCGGTGGTGGACGCTCCCGGTGTTTCCGCCGGACGGAACCGCTCCGGTAAGTCCCTCAGACGCATCGGCGACGTCGTGCCGGTCGGCTGCTCCTTCAGTCTCACGTTCCCGTTCCGCCCCGCACCGGATGGGGCCGTCACGCCGTTCCACCAGGGCCGTTCGGCTCTTGGCAAGGGTGGCCGGAGCGAAAGACTGGAAGTGCAGGCAATTCGACGGATTCCGGAGGCCGCCGTGAACAGGCACGAGAACTTCTCCGCGGAGGCCGAGGCTCGGCGGGACCGGCCCTCCCGCCCTTGGAGCCCCGGCGAGGCGGAACGACAGGACATGCTGATTCGCTACCTGGGTGCCGTGGCCACTGCTGCGGCTGCATATGCACGCACCGAAGAGCAGGCCCCGGCAGGCGCCATCGGCCGCCCCGTGCCGTCGGCGGCGTCGCCCCCGCGACCGTCCTCGCCGCCCGAAGCCGAGATCCCTTTGGTGCGCGACGTGATGGACGTGCCCGCCGCCTCCCTGCGCGACGACCTGCCGTACCGCGACATCGCCCGTCTCCTGGCGCGTGAGCAGGTCGGCGCCGTCCCCGTTGTGGATGCCGACGACCACGTGGTCGGCGTTGTCTCGGAGAACGATCTGCTTGCGAAGGTCGCCTTCGAGGCCTCCGGTCACCGGCCCGGACACATCGGCAGACTGCGTGAGCGGCGATTGCAGAGCAAGGCTCGCGGTGAGACGGCGGCCGACCTGATGACGAGCCCGGCGATCACGGTGCTGCCGGGAGCGACCGTCGCCGAGGCCGCCTGGCTCGCCGCGCTGTCCCGGCTGAAGCGGATCCCGGTCACCGACCGCGAGGGCCACCTGGTCGGCGTCGTACGCCGCAACGCGCTGCTGCAGGCCCTCATCAGGGACGACGCCGGGATACGGGCGGAGGTCGAGGCCAGGATCGAGGCCTGCTGCCCGCCGGGCGACCGGGAGACCGTTGAGGTGGCCGTGCACGACGGCATCGTCGAGCTGACAGGGCGGATGCCTCCGGTCAGTACGGATCGGTTGGTGGCGGAGGTGGAGAACATCGCCGACGTCGTCGAGGTGAAGAACCTTCTCACCGCCGCCTGAACCAGGGTTGTCTGGTGGGGTTCCCTGATGCGATCGATGCGCGGAGCGGTCCCCGGCCTCGTGCTGGTCCGCCCCGGTGCCCGAACGTGACACTGCAGGCGGGGCCGTACCGGTCGTGCCCACGTGTGGATAGGGCCGGTGGCCATGAGTCGACCGACTGCACATCGCGGCCACGGCCAGAGCAGTGTCTCCGGCGGGGGGATCGGCCGGTACCGGGGTGGACGGGGAGCCGTTCCCGGTGTCGGAGTCGAGATGTCGCGCGGTGCGGTCGCCTGTCACTCTGGATGAGTGGCACCGACCCGGTCTGATCCGCGGTGGTGCGGTGCCCTGCTGAACGGGCAGCAGTCCTCCGGGAGCCGAGAGGGTTGTTCGATGGCTACTTCAGGCAAGAAACCGGGCGGTGACGCGCCGGTGACCTTGCATGCCAGGGTCCTCTTGGACGCCCGCGGGGTGATCACCGAGTGGAACGCGGAGGCCGAGAGGCTGCTCGGTCACCGGCCCGAGGAGATGGTGGGTCAACCGCTGTCGTCGCTCCTGATCCGGCCGAAGCCGGACGAGGAGGGAGGCCTTCCGCAGGCGCCGCTGGTCAACGGCGGCATTCGAGTACGCCTGCGGGACCGGTCCGGCCTACCGGTCGACGTCGAGTGGTGGATGTGCCCGCACATCGGCCCCGCGGGGCCGGTGACCTGGGCGGTGTTCCTCGCCACCGCGCGTGGTGCGGATCCGGGCGACTTCGACCGGGCGGTGCTGGACGCGCTGGTGACTGAGTCGCCGATCGGACTGCACGTCCTCGACACCGACCTGCGCGTGGTGCGGTTCAACACCGCCTCGCCCGGTATGCGCGACGTGCGTGCCGAGGATGTCATCGGCAGACCGGCGCGCGAGGTCGCCCCCACCCTGGTGACCGACACCGTCGAGCACTTGCTCCGGCACGTCCTGAGCACCGGAGAGCCAGTCATCGACTTCGTCCAGCCGGGCTATCCGCCTGCCGACCCTCACAGGGAGCACCTCTACTCCATGTCGGCCTTCCGGCTGCGCAATCGCGCCGGAGAACCCCTGGGCGTGGCAAGCCTGGCGATAGACGTCACGGAGCGTTGCCGGTACCGGGCGCGCGTCGAGCTTCTCAACGACGCCAGCATGCACATTGGCACGACCCTGGACATCACCCGTACCGCGGAGGAGCTGGCCGAGACCGTGGTGGGCCGCGTGGCCGACGCCGTCAGCGTGGACGTACTCGACTCCGTCTACCAGGGCGAGGCGCCCGAACCCGGACCGGTCCCCTCCGAGGTCACGTTCCGGCGCACCGCGTTCCACTCGACCGAGACCTCCGGCCTTCAGCCCGCCTACGCCACCGGCGAGAAGGCGTCCTACGGCTTCCCGACACCGCTCACCCAATGCCTGGCCGATCTGCAGCCTCGCCTGATCCGGAAGGTCAACGACGACGACACCTGGCTGGCACACGATCCGGTCCGAGCGGACCGCATACGAGCCGCGCGGGTGCACTCCATGATGGTCGTGCCACTCGCCGCCCGCGGCGTCGTGCTCGGCGTGGCCAGCTTCTACCGCTCCGCAACGTCCGAGCCCTTCGACGAAGACGACTTGACCACCGTCGGTGAACTCGCCGCGCACACCGCCCTGGGCCTGGACAACGCTCGCCGCTACACACGCGAGCGCACCGCCGCCCTCGTCCTGCAGAACAGCCTGCTGCCGGTCCGGCTGCCCGACCAGAACGCCGTCGACGTCGCGTTCAGCTATCTGCCGGGACGCATCGGCGGCCCGTGGCACGACGTCCCCTGGTATGACGCCATCCCACTGTCCGGCGCACGGATCGCACTGGCGGTCGGGGACGTGGCCGGGCACGGCATGCGTGCCGTGGCCGCCATGGGCAGGCTGCGCGCTGCGACCCACACCCTGGCGGCTCTGGACCTTGCCCCAGACGAGGTGCTGGCCCACCTGGACGACCTGATGGTCCGGCTCGCCGAGGAGAGCCGTGCGGCTGCCGCCAACGACCCACTGGACGGTCAGCCCACCACCGCCTCGTGCGCCTACGCGGTCTACGACCCGGTGAGTCGTCGACTCGTCGTCGCTCGTGCCGGGCACCCGTCCCCACTTCTCGCCCATCCCGACGGGCACGTGGCGCCGGCCGACGCGCCCGCCGGACCGCCGCTGGGCGGCAACGGGCTGCCTTTCGAGGCCTGGGAGCAAGACCTGTCCGAAGGGACCCTGATCGCCCTCTACACCAAAGGTCTCGTGCGCGGGTCACCGGACGATGACACGGGCATCGCACGCCTGGGACACATACTGGGCCAGCAGGACGCATCCACGCGGGAGGCCTGCGACGCGGTGATCTACGCGCAGTTGTCCGGACGAGCCGCGGAGAACGTTGTCCTCCTGCTCGCCCGGACCTCCGTACTGCGCGACGACCAGGTCGCCTCCTGGACCTTCCCCAGCGATCCCGCGATCGTGGCCACCGCCCGCACCCTCGCCGACCGCCAGCTCACCAGCTGGGGACTCTCCGACCTCACATTCACAACAGAGTTGATCGTCAGCGAGCTGGTCACCAACGCCATCCGGTACGCCCCAGGCACCATCCAACTACGACTCATTCGGGACCGCACACTGATCTGCGAGGTCACCGACGCCAGTAGCGCCGCCCCCCACCTGCGTCACCCGCGGACTACCGACGAGGGTGGACGCGGACTCCTGCTCATCGCTCAGCTCACCCAACGCTGGGGCACTCGCCACACCGGCCGCGGCAAAACCATCTGGACAGAACAGCCGCTGCCCGCGCACCCGGGCGATGCCGCACCTGTCACCCCGGACAACTGATCATCCGCCGACCAGAATGAGTCACCTTGTCAAGGTGCCCTCGAACTTCTGACCGAGTGTCCCTGCGCCTCACGCGGACCCTTGCCGTGGGTGAGGTCGAACTCCACGTCCACCACGCCCTCGACGGCCCGTACCAGACGCGCGGCCACGGCTACCAGGGACGTGTCGCGGACCCTCCCTGTCAGCGTGGCGACTCCGTCGTGCACGTCCACGTGGATGCTGGAGGCCGGCAGCGGGAAGAGGTACGCCACGATTTCGCGGCGGACCTCCTCGGCGATGTCCTCGTCCTTGCGCAGGAAGACCTTGAGCAGGTCGGCACGGCTGATCACGCCCTGCAGCAGACCGGCCTCGTCGACCACGGGCAGCCGCTTGACCTTCTCGTGAGCCATGATTCGCGCGGCTTCGGCCAGGGTGGCGTTCGCCTGGACGGTGATTGCGGGCGAGGACATCAGTTCCCCGGCGGTCAGCGCGCCGGCCTTCGCCACGTCGGCGGGGCGCAGCAGTGCGTAGCCCTTCTCGGGGCTGTCCCGCAGTTCCTCCGTGGGCAGCAGGTCTGCCTCGGAGACCACACCGATGACCCGGCCCTCGCCCTCGAGCACGGGCAGGGCGCTGACCTGTCGACCACCTGATCCCTGCTGACGTAGCGGCTCGGCACCGGCTGCCGCTGTGACGGGGTATGCAGGTGAAACCTGGCCGCCTGCCCCGGCAACGGCTGCGCGGCGGGTACCGATGGGTCGTGCCGCCTTTCGATCTTCCCGTGTCCCTGGCTCGGTGCCGATCCGTCGATCAAGTCCAAGGTGGCCAGGGTGGCGAGGCCGGCGGTGATCGGAGCGTGCAGCGACGGGCGTCGGCGGACCGCGTAGACGACGGCTGCAACGACCAGGCCGACGACCAAAACGAGCAGCACGACGACCAGCAGAGCGAGCGTGGACACGGGATTCCCCCTCGGGGTCAGACACGCCCCTCGGATGAGGGCATGCGGTAGGTAGGCACGGTCCCCGTCCCTTGTGGCTTGGGCAGGCGGCCTGGACAGGGCGGCTTAGAGTGCTTGACGTGGGGGTTAGCTCCGCAACCCCGCCCTGGCCAGCCCGTTTACATGCGTCGCGGGCTGGTCGCAGAGCAGCTTGGGGAAGAACGCGACAGTCTGCGCAGCAGGCTCGCCGCCTACACGCCCACACGACCGTCCCGGGCGACGTTCGCTAGTCCCGCAGCAGGCAACGCATGGCGTGGCGGGGCGGCCGCCGCTGGCCGCAGGAGCGGAGCGCTTTACAAGCTTTACAAGAGGAGTGGTAGGTCTCGGTGGAGTTGCTACCGCAGTCGACACCGGCGAAACTTCGGTGTTTTGTCACCGTATATCACCGTGAATGAGGACCGATGGGGCACATTCCGGTTCTCACCACGGCTGGCAAGGACGCCAGTTGCCGTCCCTGGATGCGACCCGGCCGCAACGGTCACCTCCACGGCCGCCGAACTGCACCGCGCCGGGATCGGGCACCGGCTCGGCTTCCATACCGAGGTCCCGCACCGGCTCCGCAACGGGTGCGTGCAGCGGGCGGACCTGGTGGTGCGGGCACCGTGGCCTCGAAGGTGCCGGTGCTGCTGCTGGAGATCGACCGCCGCATTGCCGGTCGCCGCAGCCCTATCAATCGCACGGGGGATTGCGCAGGCGACCGCTTCTCAAGCATGGGCGGACGCGATGGTGGCCTACATGGTTCTCGTGGAACAGGTCATGCAGAGGTTCGACAGGGCCGGATAGCGGTCTGCGGCCACTCACTCTTGTGGGTGGTGACGGCCGGGGCTGTCGGTAGGACGCTCAGCAGAAAGCCTCGGAGAGCCCGGTCACGCGAGCGCGTCCGGGCTCGCGCCGTGAGGCGGCACGGTGTTCTCCAAAGCCGCCGTACCGCTTCCTGCGTCCCAATCTGCCAGGCATGAAAGGGTGACCGCCGTCCGCTTGGGCGGCACTATCCGGTTCGGATTCGGTTGATGCCGAGGTTACTCAGTCAAGGACCGCGAGGTGGTCGGTGGCGCCGCCGTGCCACTCGATCATGAAGAGGGTGGCGTCGTCGCTGGTGTGTCCGCCCCGTTCCCTCTTCAGACTGTGGGAGAGCCGGCGCAGATCCGCCCGTACCCCCTGTGACGGCTCCTCGCCCAGGCGGTTCACGCAGTGGATGAGGCGTTCCTCGCCGAACAGCTCCCCGCCGGCGACGTGCTCATCGATGATGCCGTCGGTGTAGCACAGCACCCGGTCGCCCGGCTGGAGTAGGTGCTCTCGGACCCGGGGCAACTCGCCGCCGAAGCCGACGGGCAGCGTCGTCGCGCTCTCCAGCTGCCGCTCGACCCGGCCTTCGCGGATCAGCAGCGGCGCGGGGTGGCCCGCGTTGACCAGTTCCAGCTCACCGGTGGCGATGTTGATGTGCATCAGCTGGGCGGTGACGAAGTGGTCGGGACCGAACTGCCGGGAGATGGCGTCGTCCATGAACGCGTACTTCTCGGCCAGGCTGACGAACACACGCCGGGCATGCCGGTAGGCGCCGATGGCCACGGTCGCCATCACGGCGGCGTCCAGGCCGTGGCCCATCGCGTCGATCACGGCCATGTGCAGGATGTTGCCGTTGAGGGCGTAGTCGAAGCTGTCGCCGGCGACCCGATAGGCGGGCTCCAGGACGCCGGCCACCGAGACCTGCGACAGGGTCATTGTCAGCGGCGGCAGCAGGCTCCACTGGATCTCCGCGGACACGCTCATCGGCTCTCGGCGTCGGGCCAGGAAGAACTGGTCGGTGTAGGCGTTCTTGGTGACCAGCATGTCGGCGACCAGGCCGGCGAGCCTGCGCAGCAGACGCCGGTCGGCGTCGCCGACGGCGTCCAGGGTCAGAGCCATCACCCCCACCTGGTCGCTGCCGTCCATCAGCGGCAGATACATCCGCACGCCGCCGTGGGCCTGCGGCACCTCGACGACGTCCTCGTTCAGGAAGGCCCGGCCGGCGGGGGAGTCGGCCATCGACTCGGGCTGGCCGACGTGAAGCTTCCTGCCCGCAAGCGGCACCAGCACCTCCTGCGCGTAGTCCTGCAGCAGGATGGAGATGTCACGGCCGCCGATCTTGGCCACCTCCTCCGCGACTAGCGGGGCGATCAGCTGCGGCGGCATCAGCCGCCCCCGATCCAGCAGCAGACCGAGCAGCCGCTCACCGAAACCCTCCGACCGATCCACGCTCTCCTCGCCCATGACCCGCCTCGCCACCCCCTCCCTGCCGTCCATACCGGTCACCGCCTCCGTACAACCTGAACCTGGGGAAGCCGCAGGAGCGGCTCATTACGCCATGCGCAGCGTGTCGGCCTGCGTTGTCCGCGCGGATGATCAGGCGGTCCGGGCCGGCGAGGACGCTGTCCAGGCCGGCGGTGAGGGTCGGCCATGGGCCAGTCGCCTGGTCGCCGTGGCTCGGCGGTTCACGACGACGCGGACCGCATGCTGGTCACGGGCAGGGCGGCGGGCGGGGGCGAGGGTGCGGGGACCGAACCCTCGAGCGCGGAGGCCCCGCATGTCGCCACTCTGCGGAGCGTCATGCACGGCGGCCGTGTCCCCCGGATGACACGAGGCCCTGGAAGCAGTGCTCGAGGCGAAGGCCGAGGGCCGGCAGCCGCCCGAACCGAGCACCGAGGACAGGGGGTCGGGCGGCGAGGTCGTCGACCTGATGGCCGCCCTGCAGAAGAGCGTCCGCAAAGCGCAGGCAGCGCGCGGCGAGGACGCCGGCGATGCCGAGGTCCACGAGATGCCGACGGCCAAGAAGAAGACGGCGGGGAAGGCGCCTGCCAAGAAGACCGCGAAGAAGTCCGCGGCGGCGAAGAAGCCGGCCCGGCGGCAACGGGGCACTTAGGCAGAGCTGGTCTTCACGCGCCTTGACCAGCGGTATCTGCCCGGATGGAGGGCCTGGCGCAAGTACCGGACCCGGCATACTACCGAGGCGGTGATCGGTGCGGTCACCGGCAGCCTGACGGCCCCGGCCACTGCTCTGCTTGGCCGCCGCGACGCCCGCGGTCGACTCCAGTACGCGGGCCGCACCACCGTCCTGAACCTGGCCGCCCGCCAGGCCCTGACCGCCGGCCTGCGGCCCGTCAGCCCAGATCACCCCTGGACGGACTGGACCTTCTCCGCCGGGTGGGGATCCCGGCAGCAGCTCCAGGTACGTCTTGTGGACCCGGTCGTCGTCGCAGAAGTCGCGGTCGACGTTTGCCTGGACGCCGGTGGACGCTGGCGGCACCCGGTGCGCCTGGTGCGGGTCAGGAGCGATCTGGCTCGCGACGGCGTCCCGCCGTTCGGCCAGGCCACCTGACCTCGGCCATCACCGGGGCACGGTCTGGGTGACGCGCCACAGGCGGCGAGGAAGGTCGCCCTCCTCGAAGGCGTGGACCTCCTCCAGGCTCCAGCCGTCGGCCAGGGCGTCGACGAGGGCACGGGGGAAGAAGTGGACGGCGAAACCGCCGTGTTCGTAGATGTCGTCGCCGTGGGCAGTGCCGGTCCCATAGTGGGCGTCGCCAGTGTGGCGGACGGTGTAGACGAAGGTGCCGCCCGGTCGCAGGACACGCCGGATCTCGCCGACGAGCCCTCGGATCTCCTCCGTGGACAGGGCCATGCACAGCAGCATGTGCGCGAACACGGCGTCGACCGAGCCGTCCGGCAGGGGCAGCGCCTTGCGGACGTCGTGCACCGCCGTGGTCACCTGCCCGGCCATGCCCTGGGCGAGCGCGCCGCGGCGCAGCTGTTCCAGGCCGGTCGCGGAGAAGTCGGTGGCCTGCACGGTGAAGCCCTCGCGGGCGAAGTACAGGGCGTCGCGGCCGTGGCCGGCGCCGAGTTCGAGGACGTCGCGGGCACCGGTTGCCCGGAAGACGGCGGCGGCGTGAAGGGCCGGGGCGGAGGGCTCCTCGCCGTACATGCCCGGGTGAGCGCCGTACGTGGTCTGCCAGTGCGCCCGCTGCACCTCGGCCAGGTCCTGTCCGTCGCCCGTCACGCTCTTCATCCCTCTCCATGCTGGTCAGTGGGCTGATCGTAGGCCCACACACCCGACCACCATTATCCACGCTTCTATGAATTCAGGATTATCTGTACTCTCGTGAGGTGCTGACCGTTGCCTCCGACATCGACGTGCTGGCCCGCTTCGGCCGCGCGCTCGCCGACCCGATCCGCTGCCGGATCCTCCTTGCCTTGCGCAAGGATCCGGCCTACCCGTCCGACCTCGCCGAGACCCTCGGCGTCTCCCGCACCCGCCTGTCCAACCACCTGGCGTGCCTGCGTGACTGCGGCCTGGTCGTGACCGTGCCGGACGGCCGACGCACCCGCTACGAGCTCGCCGATGAACGCCTGGGCCACGCTCTGGAGCACCTGCTCGCCGCCGTGGTCGCGGTCGAGTCCGACAAGACCTGCCCGGACGCCGCCACGAAGGACTGCTGCTGATGACCGCGATATCCCTCGGGCCGTCCCCAGCCCGCCGCGACGCGCTCGCCCGCCGCATACGACTGCTGGTCGCCGCCACGATCACCTACAACGTCATCGAGGGCGTCGTCGCGATCACCGCCGGCACGATCGCCTCCTCCATCGCACTGATCGGCTTCGGCCTGGACTCGGTCATCGAGGTGTCCTCCGCCGCCGCGGTCGCCTGGCAGTTCTCCGCCCGCGACCACGCGGTGCGAGACGCCCGGGAGAAGACCACGCTCCGGATCATCTCCGTCTCCTTCTTCGCCCTGGCCGCCTATGTGAGCGTCGACGCCGTCCGGGCTCTGATGGGTACCGGCGAGGCCGACCGGTCCATCCCCGGAATCGTCATCGCCGCCCTGTCCCTGGCCGTCATGCCGTTCCTGTCGGCCGCCCAACGTCACGCAGGCCGCGAACCGGGCTCCGCGAGCGCGGTCGCCGACTCCAAGCAGACCCTGCTGTGCACCTACCTCTCAGCCGTCCTCCTGGTGGGCCTGGTCCTCAACGCCACCCTCGGCTGGTCCTGGGCCGACCCCATCGCCGCCCTGGTCATCGCCGCCATCGCGGTCAAGGAAGGCCGCGACGCCTGGCAGGGCAAGGGCTGCTGCGCACCCACAGCCCACACCCCGGTCCCCGTCGGGGCAGCCGCGGCGGAGCCGGACGCGTGCGGCTGCAAGCCCGGCTGCACCTGCTGCTCGTGAACATCGCATCGCAGAGCGCCCTCCCGGGGCTCGACCGGGCTGATACTGGCCCAACGATCTCAGGGTGGGGGCCGTAGTGGACTGGTGGCTGCTGTGCGCAGGGATGTCCGCCGGGCTGCTGATCTCCGTTGTGACCGCGCCGGTGGGGGTAACTCCGCGCCGGTGAGCGGGTCCTCGCCCCCGGCTCCGGCGGCGGCATCGACGTCCTGCTCTCCGCCCGCCGGCACGGCGTACGGACTGGACATGACCGACGAGATGCTCGCTCTGGCCCTGGCCAACGCGGAGAAGGCAGGCGCTGCGAGGAATGTGGAGTTCCTCAAGGGCACCGTCGAGGCGATCCCGCAGCCCGCGAACACCATCGACGTCGTGATCTCCAACTGCGTCATCAACCTGTCCACCGACAAGCCGGCCGTGTTCGTCCGCGTGCTGAAACCTAGCGGCCGGATCGGCGTCTCCGACGTCGTCGCCGACGACGCTCTCCCCCCACCGCCCAGCGGGCCGAGCGTGGCGACTACGTGGGCTCGTTCCGGTGCTGCGCGGCGTCCGGTGCCGGCCGTCAGGCTCCCGTGTCGGCGGGCTGGGCGAGGATCTCGCCACACCGGGCGACGCAGTCGGAACAGATCCACACGTCGGGCCCGGCGACCAGGCGACGTTCCTTGCTGCGCGCGTGCCCGCAGAACGAGCAGCGGTCAGGCTGCTTCTTCCCCGAGCGCCCGCGGCGGGAGCGGCGGCCGAAGGGGGTGCGCGGGACGTTGATGTAGCAGTGCAGCAGGCGCTTGATGTCGGCCGCATCCACCCCGAGGTCGTTGAGGACGCGGCGCGCGCGGGAGCCGGGGTTGGTGGCGATGACCGCGAGCAACTGCGGGGTGGTGACGGCGACTGGGGCGCAGGCAGGTGCGCGTTCGGTGGCCAGCTGTTCGGCGCCGGCCAGCGCGGCTTGGGCCTCGGCGGAGAAGGCGGGCCGACCCTGGTGTGCGGGTTCGGCGGTGCACAGGTGCACACCGTTGAATACCGCGCGCCCCAGGAGATCGTCGGCCGTCGCGTGATCGTGGTCGGGGCGGCAACTCCGGCGCGCAGATCGCCGCTGACCTCGCCTACGACACCGAGCTGACCTGGGTCACCCAGCGCCCGCCGCGCTTCCTGGCCGACGACATCGACGGCCGCGCTCTGTTCGACGTCGCCACTGTCCGACGTCGTGCTCTCGACGAGGGCCGTACGGACACTGGTGGCGTTGCCTCGCTCGGCGACATCGTCGCCGTTCCGCCCGTACGCGCGGCACGCGACTGCGGCCTGCTCAAGGCCACGCCCATGTTCACCCGCCTCCTCCCAGGGGGAGTCGAATGGGCCGACGGAACACGCGGAACGCCTGCGCGGGGAGGACAGGCGTCGGCACCGTCCCAGCCAGGGGAACGTCCGCTCTGCCACCCGCCGACGTGGGACGACGCCCGAGCTGGCCGGGCCGGGGCTGGCGGGATGATACTCAGAAGAACCTGAGAGGTTCCTGTGCCAGGCTGGCGTGCCCGAACACGCGGACGCACGAGAGGGCTCCCCCCGAACACCCGATCCGGGTTCGCGTCCCCCCACGGCCGCCCCTGGAGGAGCGCCTGATGAGTTTGATCAACGGCCTGCCCGCGCACGTTCTGCTGGTCCATGCCGTCGTTGTCCTGGTCCCGCTCAGCGCGCTGACGCTCGTGATATGCGCGCTGTGGCCGCAGGCCGCCCGGCGGCTCGGACTGGCACTGCCGCTGCTCGCCCTGGTCACGCTGGCGACCGTGCCGCTGGCCACCCAGGCCGGGGAGTGGCTGGAGCGACACGTGGACAGCGACCCGCTGGTGCGGCGGCACGCCGAGCTGGGCGACGGAATGTTGCCCTGGGCGCTGGGCCTGTTCGTGCTGGCGGCCGGCGTGTGGTGGATCTCCCGCCGTACGGGCGCGCCGCAGTCGCGGGAGCTTTCCGGGGCTCGGTCGGGAGCGCGGTCGGCGTCGGTGCTCCACGTCGCCGCGGCCGTCCTGTCCGTGGTGGTGGCCGCGGGCGCGGTCGTCGACGTGTACCGGATCGGCGACTCGGGCGCGAAGGCCGCCTGGCACGACGCGTACTCCAAGACCGCCGCGAAGTCGAGCGCCGGAGACTGACCGACGAAGCCGGTCGGCCCGCGCCGGCCGGCCGACCCACCGCGGCCCGCCCGGAAACCCTCCGGCCGGGCCGCACCCGCAGACGGGTGGCTGCACGGTGTAGTCGGAATCCGCCGGTCTCCAGTAGGGATCGGGCGACGTAGTTGGTGAGGTTGCGGAACCCGAGAGCAGAGCCGCGCAGGTGTTCGAGGCGTCCGTTGATCACCTCGGTCGGCCCGTTGGAGGCGCCGGGCCGCTCGAAGTAGGCCAGCACGTCGGCGGCCCGCTTCTTCAACGTCCGCCCCAGCGTGTTCAGCTTGGCCAGCGCAGCGGGAACGCCATGGCTGACGGACTCGATGAGCTGCTGCATCAACTCCCGCCCGCGGGCGCGGTCGAGCTGGCGCTAGGCGGCGATCATCCGCTGGTAAATGCCCCAGGTCGCCTCGACCTCGACATGCTGGTCGGCATCGCCTGCGGCGAACAGGGCCTGGATCCGCTGGTGCTGTTTGTCGGTGAACAGGTCCGCGCCGGTGTGCAGGACTCGGCGGGCCGCGTAAAGCGGGTCGCCGGCGCGGCCTCGGTGGCCGTGCAGGTCCTGCTGGACCCGGCGCCGGCACCGGTCCAGAGCGCCACCGGCCAGGCAGGTCAGACAGGCGTTGGCGTGCGGACAGGTCTTCTGCAGCCCCACCCCGAGCGAAAGCGTCGGCGACTGGCGGTGGTACCCGCTCGACCAGCTCCCCGAGCCTTACTTCCCGCCTTCGTCGACCGGCTACTCGATCGGTCACGACTGCAGCCACTGTCGCGCGGACTACGCACGGTGAGGGCCGGGGGATGGTCGAGGGCGTAGTCGAGGTTGTGGAAGGCCACGGGCTGAAAGCCCCGGTACCCAGGCGCGTGTGCCTGGAGCGGGCTGCCCTGGTAGAGCACGAACTCGCGCTCCAGGCCGACGCGGACCTCCAGCCCGAGGGACGCGAGCTTGTCGAGCTGCGTGCGGAGCATGTGGCGTGGGGCGATCTCGAGCAGCTCGCCGGCCTCGTCGGCGACGTCGGCGTGGATGAGGGCGGCGCCAGGCAGATAGGGCAGGACGCGGATGGTGTCCTGGCTGGGGATGACGGACAAGTCGCCGTACTCGTCGTCCCAGCCGGTGAGATCGAAGCCTTCCAGGGGGGTCATGTCCACGTCGGTGGCCAGGATGTAGGCGCAGGCCTCCGCCTTGGACAGCATCCGGTCCAGGAAGACGGAGGCGCTCAGACGCTTGCCCTTGAGCCGTCCCATCATGTCCGGGACGGCGAGCATCACCGTGGTGATCTCTCCGCTGTGCACGGCGGCGCGGAGCTCATCGGGGGAGAGAAGCCCCGACAGATGTGGCGCCTGGCAGGACCGCTTGACTGTCTGATCGCTCATCACACCACGTCCCCGGCAAGGGCGGCGTTCTCGGCTTCGCTGCCGAGGGTGGGGAACTGATAGTCGCGCTTGCCCTTGGTGATCCACATGAGCCAGGCGAGGACCAGGACGACGGCCAGGGCGACGCCCGCGTAGTTGAACGACTCCGCGGTGATCGGCGAGGCCTGGGGCAGGCAGAACACCACGGTCAGGACGGTCACGTAGGTGACGGAGATCCAGCCGAGGGGTTTGCTCCAGCGGCCCAGGTGCCACGGACCGGGCCGGAAGCGGTCACCGGCACGCAGGCGGAGGTATACCGGGATCGCGTACGCGGGCGTGATCCCGATGACGTTGATCGTGGTGACGGCGGCGTACGCGGTCGGCGAGTACAGGCTGGGCAGCGCCAGGACCAGGGCGACGCTCACGGACAGCCACACCGCGGCGATGGGGGTACGGGTCCGGTGGCTGACGCGCCGCCAGATCGAGGGGAACGGCAGGGCTCCGTCGAGGGAGAACGCATACACCATGCGGCTGGCTGCGGCGGTCTCCGCATAGCCGCAGAACAGTTGTGCGGCGATCACGACGAGCAGCAGTCCCTTGGCCATGCCGGTGCCAAGAACATCGATGAAGATCTGCGCCGGGGGAACACCGGTGCTCGTGCCGAGGGTGCCGTCGTAGTCCTGGATCGCGAACAACAAGCCTGCAAGGAGGACGAACCCGGCCGCCCAGGACCAGGCGATCGAGCGAACAATGCCGCGGGGCGCCGATATCTGCGCCTGAGTGGTCTCCTCCGGCAGGTGGGAGGAGGCGTCATACCCACAGAACGTATACGCGGCCAAGAGGCAGCCGAGACTGGCCACGTAGACGGGGCTGGAGCAGCCGGTGCCGTTGTTGTAGTGCCCGAACACGAAGGACACCGACTGGTGCTGGGCCGGGGCCATGGTGAGCGTCCCGACGATCAGCACGACGCCAAAGAGCTGCCACCACACCGAAATCGCGTTGAGGACGTTGACCAGGCGCACCCCCGCGGCGTTCAGCGCACCGTGCAGGACCAGGATGGCAGCGAAGATCAGGATCGTCGTCTCCGGCGTGGGCGTCAGACCCCACTGAAGACTGGAGAACGCGCCGACGAACAGCGCGCAGCCGTAGTCGATGCCGGCGATGGCGCCGAGCAGGCCGAGGAGGTTGAGCCAGCCGGTCACCCACGCGCAACGGGGCATGCCCAGACGGTGGGCCATGTAGTAGAGGCCGTCGGAGGTGGGGTAGGCGGACGTCACCTCGGCCAGGCACATCCCCAGAATTCAGGTCATGGCGCCGATGCCGACCCAGCCCCAGATCATGACGGCGGGGCCGCCGGTATTCAGGCCGTAGCCGAACAGCGTCATGCCGCCGGCCAGGATGCAGATCACACTGAAGCTGATCGCGAAGTTCCCGAACCCTCCCATCCGGCGGGCCAGTTCGGGCCGGTAGCCATGCGCGCGCAGCGCGGCATCATCGTCAAGGCGTGCACGGGCTCTACTCGGAGACAACGGAGAAATCCTCTGGTTGTAGGGGGGCGGAGTGGGGTGCCAGGTATGGCCCGCATGAGGGCGGAGGTGCTCGACTGCCCATCGGCGACCGCTGCGGTCTCTGAGGGCTCTCTTGCGTGCGGAGCGGAAGTCGTCCTGCCACCACGCAGGGTTCTGGGTGACGTGGGCCCACGGCGCGGGGGTGGCGTAAGGGCCGATCGCGGTGAAGACGTCTGCGGCGTTTCCTACACCGGTGGCGCTGAGGGCATGTGCGAGATGGTTCAGATCCGTCAGTGAGTAGGTGCGCGGGTCGCGCGCCTGCCGCTTCTGGCCGGCTGATGCCGGTCCCGGCGCAGGTGCGTTGAACCACCACTCAAGGCCCCGCCGCGCGTAGTGGGCCTTCTGGGCAGTCGCCCAGAAGGCGATCACTTTGGTGGTCTGGCCTTGTGCGATGGAGCTCCGGTAGGTCTCGACGAATGCGTACAGGGGCAGCAGCGTCACCGCAGCGCCTTCGGGTGCTGTGCTTGCCACCCACAGAGCGAAGTCCAGGTCACCCGCCCCGCGGGCCTGCAGGACCTGAAGGACCCGGGGGTAGGCCTCCCGGTTGTACGGATCACGGACGTGGACCCAGTTCAGCACTGTCCACGGCCCTGGCGGCAGAAATCGTCCCTGTGCACAAACCAGTTCAGCCGGCTGTGCGGCCATGACTGATCGACGTCGGTCTGCGCCAAAGCGAGGAAACAAACCCCCGGTACCGGATCCTCCGGCCACGCGCTTGCCGTGGCCCTGCACGCCTGGTCTGCGACGTAGGCCGCGCGGCGTAACTTCTCACCGCGTACGCCGTCACGGAAGGCGTAGAGCGCCCCCTGCGTCAGTACTCGGGCCCACATCATCAGCGCGCTCACACTGCCGGGCTCTTCTTCCCGCCATGCCTCGATGGCGTGGCTCTTGGCGGCGCCCACGGCCAGAGCCTGGCTGCGCGACGTCCGTAAAGCCCAGTTCGTTCCGGTGCTTCGAAGTAGTAGCTGCGCTGCGCGCCAGCGGTCCATTTGCAGGTCTTCCATGGCGAGACGCAGCTCGTGGTCCCGGCCTGCAGAGTGAACGATCAGGTCCATGACATCGGCGGCCATCAGCGCACCTCCGAGTGCACAGATGCGGATCCAGTCGCCTGCGGAACCGGGGTAGGTAAGCAAGACATGGGGGTTGGTGTCCTCAAAACGGGATGGAGGAGCCATCGGACCGCAGGAGGCTGAAGCCCTAGTTCCGGGGGAGCCAGAGCGGCTTCTGCGGCCCGAGGGCCGATCAGGCGGGTCCGGGAGCGGCCGCCGTGGAGACGCACCGCTGGGAAGCGGCTGGCCATGGCCAGCGGTCGGCGTGTTTGCAGCCGAGTGGAGGGCGAGGGGGCCGTTGGTAGAGGGGCATGCCCCTGACGCGGACGACCAGGCCGTGGAGCCTTGAGCCGTGCGGTCAGCGCTGGCCGAGGGGCGCGGACGACTGGGCGTGAGCGGCGGTGTATTCGTTGATCCCGGCTTCGTGGTATCCGAACATGCGGCCTCGCGTGGGCCAGTCATCGACGGGTGTAGAGGCACCCCAGCAGACGGTTCTCGGCTCCCACGGCGAGCCGAGCGGCTTACGCTGGCGGACCTTGGGATACCGCTCTGGATGTGCTTCCAGCTGCAGGATGACGATCAGTGCCTCGCCCCAGTTCCCGACGGTCACTTCCCCCGCTACGCGAACCCCGCCCACGGGCACCGCCAGCCGGCTCACGCCTGCGCCGGAGACCCGGGCTGAGCTGAGATCGAGGACGAGGCTCTGCTCGAGCAGGCCGGGCTCCGCCAGACGCTGAGCAAGCGCCGCCCGCTCCCTCTCATCGGCGGATGTCTCCTGTCCGGCTGCGTGGGCAGTCCGCCCGCGCGGGCGCCGGGGTCCGTCCCAGGCATCGAACTGCCGCCGCGGCCCTCCGATTCCCACGCCGTAGTCACGGCAGAGCGCCGCCATAGACGCGCCCTCGTAGGTGTATCGGCGGACCACGGTCGCCTTCTGGGCGATAACTGCTGCGCGATTCGCTGAGACCTCGCGCTTGGTGCGGTGATTTGTCATCAGCCTGTCTCCCGGGCGGCCTCGAAGAGACCTGACGGCTGCGGTAACTGGGGCGGGGAATGAGGTCTGTCGGGTGCGCACCGCAGTGAGCGCGACGCTCGACCAGTATTCCAGCCAGGACTGCACATCACCGTCCGGTACCAGGACGCTGACCGCGGCCACCACGGCGACCAGCCCGAACGGAACTGCCCTCGACGCCAGGCCGGGCTGCTGGAACTGCCAACCGACGGTGTCGCCGTCGGCACCGGTCAGTGCCCGCCAGGAATCGGTTGAGATTCCACAGCACCTCTCCGGGGGCTGGAACGTTCGCATGCCCTGCCGGAAGGCATGTGCGACCACGCGCGTCATATCGACGTACACCTACGACCTACAGGGAAGCCGACCGCGAAACTGCTTTGGGCAGACCGGGGCCGTCAAGCGGCTCGACACCCCGCCGGCCACCGTCGGCCGAGCCGCTCCGGTGCGATGGACGCTTCCACCACCTCGGCGACAGCTCTGCGCGCGGCACACGAACGGTTCGTGACGGCGCCCGGAACGGTGCCGCGCGTACGTGACCTGGTCGCCGCGTCATGCTGGCGCTGCGAGACGAACGGCGTCCGCCTCGACGGCGGCCGGGCGCCGTCCCGCGCAGGACATCTGTGGAACTGGCCGCATACCCGGGCACCCATCCGCTGGCCGCCGTCCTGCCCCTGTGCCGTCTGGTCCAAGGAACGGGCCGGGACGAACTCCCCAGGCGCCGCGCTGGAGTTGGGCCGCCCGGTCCAGATCGTGACCGGCGAGCACTACAGCGCCGCCGTGCACGCCTGGTCCTGTGCCGTCGCCCCGGTACGCGATCCCACCACCGGACGCGTCCTCGGCGTGGTCGGTCTATCCCGCGGCGGCACTGTCGCCACACGACCCCGCCCTGCCCCCGCCGCCGAGGGGCAACTGGCCATGAGTCTTGTCGCCCACGCGAGGGTGCTCGGCCCCGACGGGCACCCTCCGTGCGCGCTCCTGGGACCTGACCGCCCCGCCGTCCGGACCCCGAATCCTTCTGAACCCCCGAGGTGATCGGCTGCCAGGGCCGACCGGGTCGTCCACGGGCCCGGTCGGCCGACGCGTGCACCGCCTCCGCGCGCGATGCTGGAAATGACGAAGAAGAGGAGGAAGAACATGAGCGGCATGATCGAGCGGCTGCCTGGCTGGCCGACGCTCCCCGAGCTGTTCGGCTGGGTCGAGACGGGACTTCCGGGCACGCACACGATTCCGGGACCGCACACCATCCGGATCGAGGAGCACTTGACCGACGGGACGTACGTGGTGCGGGCGGAGCTTCCGGGCATCGACCCCGCCAAGGATGTCGAGATCACGGTCACGGAAGGCGTTCTGACCCTGCGGTCCGAGCGCAGTGAGGAGACGACGGAGAAGCACCGCACGGAATTCCGCTACGGCAGTTTCGCCCGCTCCGTCCGGCTGCCGGCCGGTGCGAAGGGCGACGAGGCCACCGCCGAGTACAAGGACGGTGTCCTGACGATCACGGTCCCGGTGCCGGAGACGAAGACGGGCACCCGGACCATCCCGGTGCAGCACGGTTGAGCACGCGCACACGCCGTGTCGCGCCATGTGTGCGCGGCCGGGCCGATTTCCCCGGCCGCGCACACGACCGACCCCGCTCCTTCGACGGGGAGACCGCCATGCCCTCAAGGAAGCACCACCGTCGGCGCGACGCGCGGCAGCCCGCGTCGGACCCGCACTGCTCACCTTCCTGGGCGGCGTGGGAACGGTCACCGGCAGCAAGTTCCTCGTCGAGAGCGACTGCGCGCGAACTCGCCGACTGTGGCCTCTTCCAGGGCATCGCCGATCTGCGGCATCTCAACTGGGTGGCTGCCCCTGCGACGCCACCGACATCGAGGTGGCCGTGGTCACCCACGGCCACCTCGACCACTGCGGGCACCTGCCCAGGCCGGTGCGCCACGGTTTTTGCGGCCGCATCGTGACGACCGAGTACAGCGGACGCCTCATCGAGATCGTGCTCCGGGACAGCGCCAACCTGTGGGCAGCGGCCCGCTCGGCATGTCAACGAGCACGGCTGGTCCAGGCACCGGCCCGCACAGCCGTTGTACGACGAGGCGGACGTCGACCGCACCCTCAGTCTCATCGACGTACCAACCGGCGTGACCACCGAACTCGCCCCGCGCCACCCGGCTCACGTTGCACCCGGCCGGCCACATCCTCGGCTTGGTCCGGCGGCACGTCCTGCACCACCTGGAGCGCCTGCTGCCCGACCTGCGCAACATCGTCATGGTGGTGGGCATCGCGGCGCAGGGTACCCGGGCACATGACTTCGTTGACGGAGCCAAGGCGCTCAAAGATGTTCGGCGAGTACGTACCGGTGCGCGCGCAGATCGCTGATGTACGGCACTTCTCGGCCCACGCGGACGCTGCCCGGATCCTCGACCGGCTGCGCGGCGCACCCGCCCCGCGCACCACCCGGCAAGCGCGTATGCCCTGAGCCTCGTCCGTGACCGCTCGTACGACGATGGGGTCTCCGAAGCCGGTCCGTGGGCCACAGCGACCACGCACCAGAACCGACCGGCGCCATCGCCTCGTACGGCACACCCCGTACCCCTCCGGCACGAGAACCGGCCCGGACCCCAGGTCCGAGCCGGTCGGTCTTCCGCCCGTCTGCGGCGCTACGAGGCACTGCTCCGGGCCGGCGAGGGCGAGTTGACGGCTCCCAGCGGATTCCGGGAGCGGTCTGCGACCGGCACGGTCACCACCGGAACCGTCGCGTGCCGCAGGCACTCACGGCCCACCGGGCCGACCGAGGCCAGTCCGAAGTACCCGTGCGCCTTTCGTCCCAGGGCCAGCAGCAGGGCGCCGCGGGCCTGTTGGAGCAGCACGCGAGCGGGCGGCCCCTCCGCCACGACGCGGCGCACGGTGCCGGCGATCCCGGGCCCCAGGGCCTCGCGGACGCTGGCGGCGAGGACCTGGGCCGCGCGATCGCGTTCCTGGGCGGCTGTCGGACCAGCGGGCGCCGGAGCGTAGGGTGCGTGTCCGCTCGTGGCCGGCTCCCAGGCGTGCACCGCGACGAGCTCCGTGTGCAGGACTTCCGCCTGGTCGGCCGCCCAACGCAAGGCCGCCATCGACGCCTCGGATCCGTCGACGCCCACCACGATGTCGTTTCCGTCGGTGTGTTCCGTCATGGCAGCCTCCCTGGTCGGCCTCTTGTGACCACGGTGCCCCGGATACGGCAGCTGTGGCGTGAGCCGGCGGGACCCTGTGCGTGCCCAACGGCCCCTTGCGCGGCCCCGGAGGGCCGGGACGGGAGCCGCGGTCAGGACGGGGCTCCCGGTTCGTCGCTTCCCTGGTCGAGCCGGAACGGCGGATACACGTCGGTGAGGAGTGCCGCGTAGGCAACCACGCGCAGCACCCACCGGTTGAGCCCGATCACCAGGTCGAACAGACCGCGGGGGTAGCGCCCGGTGGCGGCCAGCGAGACCCCGGCGAACAGGGCAAGCAGTGCGATGAGCCCGCCCGACGTCCAGGGCACCTTGAGCCCGCCGAGAAGGATGGCCAGGATCAGGTAGTGCGGAACGGCCAGAAGCCACCACTTCACCAGGACGAGACCACGGGACAGTTTCTCCGGGTACGTCACGTCCCAGTGTGTGGGGTAGTCGGGCACGTCGGCGAGAGTGAAGGGCGGATAGCGGTCGGTGGCCAGGGCGCCGTACGCGTAGTAGGCCACGCGCCAACTCCATCGCAGCACACCGATGTTGAAGTCGAACAGCGGGCGCGGGTAGCGGCCGGTGAACAGAATCGAGAAGAAGGCGCCGGCGCTCGCCCCCACGAACGCCACCCACAGGAAGAGCAGGACGACGTAGTGGGGGAGGGCGAGCAGCCACTTCACGAGCCACAGCCAGCGGGACAGGGGTGGATCGAGGTCCGCGGTCAGCCGGGCCGGGTGTACCGCGGGCATCGCTTCATTCATGGCGAACGATCCTTTCGGAGGCCATTGCGGTCAACTCCGGTAGTGCTGGTGGTCGTCGTGCTTGCCGATGTAGTGCCGTTCCTCGATGACGGCCTCGCGCTCACCAGGGCGCAGCACGGTGCCGCGAGTGCTCATGAACGCGATGAGGCCGAGGACCCCGGCCGCCATCAGGAAGAAGCCGACGACGAATGAGCTGTAGCCGAACACCAGGCAGCCGCCCAGCACGGTCGCGCCGATCAGAATGAGAGGAACCATGGCCGTCTCCTTCAGTTGGCCGCGCGGATCTCCGGATGCCGTCTCTGTCGGAGCCAGGGCATTCTTCCTCCGGCGTTACCGCCAGCGTCTCGAGCCGATGTCCGGCGGCCCAGGGGCTGAGCGGGCAGACGGCTGGGCCGAGTGGCCCTCGTACCGCCCGGCCGCGCGTGCGAGGGTGAACGGTGGAGCCCTGTGCTGCACGCGGCGACAAGGCGGGCCTGGCAGGCCGTCACGAACGCATCCTGCTCGGCGCGGGGGACCCCGGTACCAGCGCGGAGACGGCGCGGGTCGCCTTCCGCGAGGCCGAGGCGCGTGGCTGCACCCTCGACATCGTGCGCGCCTGACGGCGCCCCGCGCGCGAGACCGCAGATCACTCGCGTCCGTCCCCGGAAGCGGCTGCCACGAGGCACGGGTCTCCGCCCTGCTGCACACCCTGCTGCGCGACGTCGTGCTCGACCATCCGCAGGTCCGGGTACGCACTACGACGGTCGCGAGGTCGGCCCGCACCCAGCTGGTGCGACGGTCGGCCGCCGCTGATCTCGTGATCGTCGGAGCCAGGCGCGGCCAGAGCCCCCTCGGCCTCCGGCCGGGCCGGATTGCGCACGTGCTGCTGCACGACGCGCAGTGCCCGGTCGCGGTCGCACCGCTGTCCGGTTGATCCTGATGGCGGATCCTGATGGCTTCGGAGGGCCGACGTCGTACGGTCCTGGCGGACCGCTCGCGTGAGGAGCACCGAAGTGACCAGCTGGACCTGGGAGGACGAGGGCCACGAGGCCGCGGACGAGCGACTGGGTGAGTTGCTGTGCACCTTGGGCGACGGTTGCTTCGCCACGCGCGGCCCGCTGCCCGAGGGGGCGGCGGACGACGTGCACCACCCGGGGACGTATGGGGCCGGCTGCTACAACCGGCTCACCTCCGATGTAGCAGGCCGCCAGGTCGAGAACGAGGGCATGGTCGACGTGCCGAAATGGCTTCCCCTGCGCTTCCGCCTCCCCGAGCAGCAGTTGCGAACCCCCGACACCGCGAGCGTGCTCGACCACCATCAGGCCTGCACCTGGACTCCGGCCTGCTGGAGTGGCGTACGCGGTACGGGCTGGGCGAGGGGCGCTCGACGGCGGTGTCACCAACGCCGGCGCGCCGCGGTACCGGGATCTGGACGGCCGTCACCTGACTCATATACACACCGGCACCGAGGCTCCTGACACGGTGTGGCTGCGCTGCCGGGCCAGTACTTCGGACATCGGGGTCGGCGTGGCGTCCCGGCTGACCGCCGACGCGCCCGCCATGATCCGGCAGGACGGCCCCGGCGTCACCCAGCTCAACGTGGTGCTGCCAGGAGGACCTTCGGGAGTGGCCGTTCGGCCGCCGGGCCGCGCCGGACGGCTCGGCGCGCGGCTCAGCAGCCGGAACGGTCGCCGGACTCGGGCTGCTCCAGGTGTGAGGCGAGCACGGCGGCCTGCACCCGGCGCTGGACGCCCAGTTTGGCCAGCAGCCGGGAGATGTGGTTCTTGACGGTTTTCTCCGACAGATACAGCTTCTTGCCGATCTCGCGGTTGGTGAGTCCGTCCCCGGGCGAGCGCGAGGATCTCGCGCTCGCCCGGGGACAGGCTAGCCAACTCCGGTGTGATCTCCGGGGCTTGAGCGGGTTCGGCCCGCAGCGAGCGCATCAGGCAGGCCGTTGTCGCGGGGTCGGGCATCGACTGCCCGGAGGGGACCGTCCGCACTGCCGAGACCAGGTCGGAGCCCTTGATCTGCTTGAGTACATAACCGGAAGCCCCGGCCATGATGGCGTCGAGCAGGGCGTTCTCGTCGTCGAACGAGGTCAGCATCAGTTCGGCCAACTCCGGTATGTGGTCGCGCAGTTCGCGGCAGACGGTGATGCCGTCGCCGTCGGGGAGGCGTACGTCCAGGACGGCGACGTGCGGGCGGACCGCGGGGGCCCCGCACCAGTGCGTGCGCGACGTTCTCGGCGTCTGCGACCACCGAGATGTCCGGCTCGGCGTCCAGCAGGTCGGACAGGCCGCGCCGGACGACCTCGTGGTCGTCCAGCAGGGACGCGCGGATCGGATCCCGTGCGGTGAAGGTGCATGCCTCGGTCATCTCGACCCCTCGTTCCCCGGAGTGTGAACCGACTGCGGGCCGTCCATGAGCACGATCATCAGCCGCCTCGCCCGGAGGCACTAAGGGCCGACCGGCCCAACCGGCCCTCCTGGCGTGTCCGCACCGGCCCCCACACCGCGGTCGGGCGGCCCCTCCCGGCGGCGATCACCCGGTGGGACCTTCCTGTTGTTCTTGTCTTCATGATGCCCGTGAGGGGGTGCGACCGATGCGGAAGATCAAGCGCGTGAAGGTCCTGGGGTGGCGCTGGCGGCGCAACGAACTGCGCCGGCACAGCGATGCGGTGGAGGCGTGGATCGTCCTGGGTGCCTGGGCGTTTGCGACGGCCGGTGGGGCCGTGGCCGGTGTGGCCGGCGCCCAGACTGTGGCGGCAGCGCAGGCGAGGGACGAGGCGGAGCGTCGGCCGGCGACCGCCGTGCTGCTCGACACCGTGCCGCGCGGCGCGCGCGACGTGGCCATCGGGGTCGACTACAACCGCGTGAAGGCGAAGGTGCGCTGGACCGACGCGCAGGGCACCGTCCGCGCCGCCACGGCGGACGTGAAGGCCGGAACAGACGTCGGCAGCACGGTACCGGTGTGGACGGACGGGCACGGCCACCTGACGGGTGAGCCCGTGAGCCCGGCCACGGCAACGGCCCGCACGGTGGTGGCCGGTATGGGGGTCGGGCTGACCGGTGGACTGTTCGTGCTCGCGGGCGGACGTCTGATCCGGCTGAGGGTAGAGCGGCGGGCCACCGAGCAGTGGGGTGAGGAGTGGGAGCAGACCGGGGCGCGGTGGGGGCGCAGGACAGGCTGAGACACAATTGCCCCGCCGGTGGCCGACGGGGCGACGGCTTACGGGCTCACCGCATTCCTCGCTCCACGGAGCGGTCGGGCTGGTCGAGTCCGAACTCCACGTCCACGACCCCCTCGACGGCTCAGACGAGCCGCGCGGCCACGGGAACCAGGGACGTGTCCCGTACCCGGCCGCAGAGCCGTACGACCGACCCCGTCCTGTACCTCGGCCCGCACCGCCGACGCCGGACCAGGGAACAGGTACGCCACCACCTCGCGCCGTACCTCCTCCGCGATCTGCTCGTCGTCACGGAGGAACACCTTCAGCAGGTCGGCCCGGCTGACGACACCTTCCAGCCGACCCGCATGGTCGACGACGGGCAGCCGCTTGACCTTGGTCCGAGCCATGGTCCGCGCGGCCTGCGCGAGGGTTGTGCCCGCGCCCACGGTCAGGGCGGGAGAGATCATCAGCTCGGCGGCGGTCACCGAGCCGGCCTTCGCGAGGTCCGACAGGCGGCGCAACTGCGTGCACCGGTCGGGGTCGTTGTCGCGGAGCTCTCCCTCGGGCAGTGGATCGGCCTCCGAGACGATCCCGATCACCCGCTCCGCCCTGTCGAGCACCGGCAGGGCGCTGACCTTCCGCTGCTGCATCGTGCGGACGATGTCCTTGAGAGCCGCCCCTCGGCCGACGGTGGCGACGGCACGGGTCATCACGTCGCTCACGATGTGCGGCGATCCATGCACGGTCACTCCTCGCTCGCCGACCGTCCATCGGTGCGGTCACCGCATACTGCCACTGCCGTACGGAGCGAACAGGTCCAGCAGCCGGGTGCGGGCCGAGCGGAACCGGTGGGGCATGATGTCGCCCACCCACTGTGGAGACGTTCACGCCGAATGCGGGATCGTCCTTGCGCAGCGTGCCGGTGCGGATGATCCAGAACCGGGTGCCAAGAGGGATCGACACCTCCCCTGCGGGCTTCGTCAGCCGTTCGCGGTGCTCCGCGGGCAGGGTCCGCGGCATGCTCGTCGTGGTGGGGGGAAGCGTTCATGGCGTGCCTCCGGAGAGTCTTGCGGACCTCCCACCTCCAGCGTGTGCCCGTGGGTCCGCCCTGCCATGGGCCACCCGGGCCGCGGATCGGGCCGACCGGCGCCCCGCGGGAGCCCGGTGGCACCCTGTGTCACCGGGCCTCCCGCGGTTCGATGAAACCGTGAGAGGTACTCGGCAGACAGAGGGGGTGAACACCGTGGGCACGACCTTGACACCGGAGTTCTGGAGGCAGTTCGCTGTCCTGCTGGTGATCGCGATGGCGGTCACCCTCGTGCTCAGCGCCGCACTCGACGCGCTCGTGCTGCGGATGCGCGGCCGCCGGACACCGCAGCGGCCACCGGTCACACCGGTCGCCCGCACGCACCGGCCGGCCCGGCGGACACCCGTCCACCACTGACACACCGTTCGTGAAGAGCTGAACCCCTGCGCATCGCCCACGGCGGCGACGCCCACGTGCACCAGGGTGAGCGGCCCGACGCGGACGTCGAGCGGGCGAACCCCGTCCGGGCCGCCGCCGCGCCCGCCCGGCCCACGAGCACGAGTTCGCGGGCCGGCAGGGTGACTGACTCCATGTCACCTGCTCGCGAGCGGAGTGTGGCGGGCCGGCGTTGAGCGCCCTTTGGTTCGGCGCCCAGCCCCGGATCCTGATCGGTCGCCGGTGCCGAAGCGTTTCCTTCATCACCTCCGGCTCCGACGCCGGGTCACCGCGCTGGTCATCCATCCCTGTGCACGGTGGCCTTCGTGGATCGTGCAGTGGCCGTCGGCCAAGCACCTCTCAGGCCGGTCGCTGAGCATGTCGTCCAACCCGTTCGCGGACCACCACCTCATCTACGCCGTGGTCATCATCATCCTCGCGGCCGCGGGCGCCGGTACCACCTGGGGCCTGGGAAAGCTCTGGGCGCGGCTGCCGTTCGTCCGCGACAACGGCCGGCTGCGCCGACCGCAGGCAACGCGGCGGGTCCTTGTGGGAGGGCCCGTCCTGCGGCTGCTCATGGGGCCGAACGGCCCCTGTCGGGGACCTGCAGCCCCTGCTGCGGGAACCCCTGCGCCATGAAGCTGGAATCAGACATCCGTTCAGGAGGAAAAACCATGGTCCGCACTGTTGTTGCAGGTCTCGACGGTTCGCCCGAAAGTCGTGCCGCCGCCGAATGGGCGGCCCGCGAGGCGAAGCTGCGCGGTCTGCCGCTGAAGCTGGTCCAGGTCTGGGAGCCGGTGCCGGCGCCGATGGCGCAGGCACCGCTGCTCGGTGCCGAGACCCACCAGCACTGGACCGAGCGGATTCCCCGCGAGGCGGCCGACAGCATCCGGCTGCGTCATCCCGGCGTGGACGTGACCGTGGAGCAGGTGACCGGCACGCCCGCGGACGCGCTGGTGTCGTCGGCGAAGGACGCCGAACTGCTGGTCCTCGGCTCCCGCGGGCTGAGCGGCGTCGGCGGTTTCCTCGTCGGTTCCGTCGGCTTCTCCGTCGTCGCGCACGCCGAGCTGCCTGTCGTTTTGGTCCGGGCCGACGAACAGGCTTCCGACGAGGACGAGATGGATCCGACGGGCATCCCGTCGGCCGCCACCCCGTACCCGCCCGTGGTCCTCGGCCTCGACGCCGACAACCCAGCCGACGCAGTGATCGAGTTCGCGTTCGCCGAGACCGCCCGGCGCGGCACCAGCCTGCGGGTCGTCTACGGCTGGAACCTGCCGCCGTACTACGCCTACGGCCTCGCGATGGACGCGGGCCTGAACGACGAGCTCTCCCGCGAGGAGACCACGGCCCTCACCGAGGCCCTGCGCCCCTGGCGGCGGAAGCACCCCGCCATCGAGGTCGTCCTGGAGCCCCGCGTCGGCAGCGCGGCAGCCCACTTGGTGGACGCCTCCCCCGAGGCCTGTCTGGTCGTCATCGGCCGCCGGATCCGCCGCGGCGCGCTCGGCGCCCACATCGGCCCGGTCGCCCACGGCGTCCTGCACCACGCCACCGCCCCGGTGGCCGTCGTCGCACACCACTGAGCCACGAACCAACCCCCATCCCTCGCCCTGAGGAGCAGCAGTCATGAAGGCAGCCGTTGTACGAGCCTTCGGTGAACCCCTGGTCATCGAGGACCGGCCCGACCCCGAGCCCGGCCCCGGCCAGGTCCGCGTCCGTGTCGAGGCCTCCGGACTGTGCCACACCGACATCCACGCCGCCCACGGCGACTGGCCCGTCAAGCCCAACCCGCCGTTCGTGCCCGGCCACGAGGGCGTCGGCCTCGTCGAGAGGCTCGGCGACGGCGTCACACACCTGTCCGTCGGCCAGCGCGTCGCCGTGCCGTGGCTCGGCAAGGCCTGTGGGCGGTGCGAGCACTGCCTGTCCGGCTGGGAGACGCTGTGCGAGCAGCAGATCAACACCGGGTACGGCTGCGACGGTGGCTACGCCGAGAAGATGCTGGCCTGGGCCGACTTCGCCCAGCCGGTACCTGACGGCGTGACCGCCGTGGACGCCGCTCCGCTCACCTGCGCCGGCGTGACCACGTACAAGGCGCTCAAGGTCGCCGGCGTGCGGCCCGCCCAGCTCGTCGCGATCTCGGGTGTCGGCGGGCTCGGCCACCTGGCGGTGCAGTACGCGAAGATCGCCGGGGTCAGCGTCGCCGCGATCGACGTCACCGACGAGAAGCTCGAACTCGCCACCGCGCTCGGCGCCGACCTCGTCATCGACGCCCGCAAGGACGACGTCGGCGAGGTTCTCAAGCGGCACGGCGGCGCGCACGCGGCCATCGCGCTCGCGGTCAACGAGGCCGCCTTCGCCGCCGTCAACTCCGGTCTGCGGCGCGGTGGGAAGCTCGTGATGGTGGCACTGCCCGCGCACGGCACGATCCAGGTCCCGATCTTCGACACCGTGCTGAACGGCACCTCGGTGATCGGCTCGATCGTGGGCACCCGGCAGGACCTCGCCGAGGTCTTCCAGCTGCACGCCACAGGACAGACCAAGGTCATCTCCGAGACCCGTCCGCTGACCTCCGTCAACGAGTCCATCGTCGACGTGCTGCGCGGCGAGATCAAGGCCCGGATCGTCTTCGACCTCGGTACGGGACGGTGACCACGATGACACTCCCGATCGTCGTCGGCGTCGACGGCTCCGAGCCCAGCCTGCGGGCCGTCGACTGGGCGGCCGACGAGGCCGCCGTGCGCGGACTGCCGCTGCGGCTGGTGTACGCGTCGCTGTGGGAGCGGTACGAGGGCACCTCGCTCGCCGAGGACGTCGGCGAGCCGTCCGCGCAGGTCCGGGCCGAGGACATCGTGGCGACCGCCGCCCGGCGCGCTCGCCGGCGTCAGCCCGACGTGAAGGTCTCCACCGACGTGCTGTCCGAGGAACCCGAGTACGCGCTGGTGCGGGAGAGCCGGAGCGCCTCGGCTCTGGTCACGGGCACCCGCGGACGCAGCGGCCTCGCCGAGGCGCTGCTGGGCTCCGTGAGCCTGACCGTGGCCGGACACGCGCAGTGCCCGGTGATCGTCGTCCGCGACAACCACGACAACCAGGCCCGGACCGGAACGCGCGGCCGAGTCGTCCTGGGCGTCGCAGAGAGGCCGGCAGGCTCGGCGGCGGTGCGCTTCGCTTTCGAGGAGGCGGGGCGACGCGGGGTGCCGGTGGACGTCGTACGGGCCTGGCGCTGCCCCGCGCACGAGTCCACCGACCATCCGCTGATGGACGGAGAACCGGCCCGGCTGCACGAGCAGCGGGCGGTGGAGGCCCTGGAAACGGCGCTCCAGGACGTTCCCGCCGACGTCGAATCGCACCGCCGTATCGTCGAGGGCCACGCCCGGAACGTGCTCGTGGACGCCTCGCGGACGCCGACCTCCTGATCGTCGGAGCCAAGCGCCGCCCTGGGCACTACGGGCTCCAACTGGGCCGAGTGGCCCACGGAGTGCTGCACTACTCCGCCTGCCCGGTCGTCATCGTGCCCGAGCAGGAATGAGCACGGTGACGGGCTGCTCGGAGACTCACCGCGGGGTCGGGGACGTAGGTCTGCGGATGGCGCGGTGGGCGCTCCCGGCCTCGCACCCACGCCTGCGACGTCCCCAACTCCCCTGTGGGAACGGTAGTTCCTTCTCGTACGCCCTGCGCGGCAGCGCCTCCGCCCCTTGTCGGCCACGCCGCGTCCACTGCCCGCTGACCCATGACTTCCGGAGCCTTTGATGCCCAAGGTCGACCACCAGGACGCCACCGCTCTTTCCGTACTTTCCGACGACGAACTGCGCACTCTGGACGCCCACTGGCGAGCCGCCAACTACCTTGCCGTGGGCCAGATCTATCTGCTCGCCAACCCGCTGCTGACCGAGCCCCTGACCCCCGCGCACATCAAGCCGCGGCTGCTGGGCCACTGGGGTACCTCGCCCGGTCTGAACCTCGTGTACACCCACCTCAACCGGGTGATCAAGGCGCGCGGCCTGGACGCGCTGTGCGTGTGGGGACCCGGTCACGGCGGGCCCGCGGTCCTCGCCAACTCCTGGCTGGAGGGCAGCTATAGTGAGACCTACCCGGACGTCTCGCGTGACGCGGCCGGCATGGAACGGCTCTTCAAGCAGTTCTCCTTCCCGGGCGGCGTGCCCAGCCACGTGGCGCCGGAGACCCCTGGGTCCATCCACGAAGGGGGCGAGCTGGGGTATTCTCTCGCGCACGCGTACGGCGCCGCCTTCGACAACCCGGACCTGCTGGTCGCCTGCGTGATCGGCGACGGCGAGGCGGAGACCGGCCCGCTGGCCGCCGCCTGGCACTCCAACAAGTTCCTCGACCCCGTCCACGACGGCGCGGTCCTGCCGATCCTGCACCTCAACGGCTACAAGATCGCCAACCCGACGGTCCTGTCCCGGCTCCCGGAGTCCGAACTCGACGAACTCCTGCGGGGATACGGCCACGAGCCGATCCACGTCACCGGCGACGATCCCGCCCAGGTGCACCGGGCGATGGCGAAGGCTTTCGACCAGGCACTGGACCGTATCGCGGTGATGCAGCGGACGGCCCGCGAGGACGGCGTCGCCGAACGCGTGCACTGGCCCGTGATCGTGCTGCGCACCCCGAAGGGCTGGACCGGCCCCGCCGAGGTCGACGGCGTCCCCGTCGAAGGCACCTGGCGCGCACACCAGGTCCCGCTGGCGGAGGTGCGCGAAAACCCCCAACACCTGGGGCAGTTGGAGGCGTGGCTGCGCTCGTACCGGCCCGAGGAGCTCTTCCGCACGGACGGCCGGCCCGCCGCGGACGTCCTCGCCTGCGTGCCTGACGCCTCGAAGCGGCTCGGCGCCACCCCGCACGCCAATGGCGGCCTACTCGTCCGTGATCTGCCGATCCCGTCCCTCGACCGCTACGCCGTCCCCGTCGAGAAGCCGGGCACCACCCTGCACGAGCCGACGAGGATCCTCGGCGACCTCCTCGAAAAGGTCATGCACGACACCTCGGCGAGCCGCGACTTCCGTGTCGTCGGCCCCGACGAAACCGCCTCCAACCGTCTCCAGGCCGTCTTCAACTCCAGCGGCAAGGCCTGGCAGGCCGGGCACCTGCCGGTCGACGAGCACCTGGACCGGCACGGCCGGGTCATGGAGATCCTCTCCGAACACACCTGCCAGGGCTGGCTGGAGGGCTACACGCTGACCGGTCGGCACGGGTTGTTCTCCTGCTACGAGGCGTTCGTGCACATCGTCGACTCGATGGTCAACCAGCACATCAAGTGGCTGAAGACGTCGAGGGAGCTGGCGTGGCGTGCCCCGATCGCGTCCCTCAACTACCTGCTCACCTCGCACGTCTGGCGTCAGGACCACAACGGCTTCTCGCACCAGGACCCCGGCTTCGTCGACCACGTCCTCAACAAGAGTCCCGAGGTCGTACGGGTCTATCTGCCGCCGGACGCCAACACCCTGCTGTCGGTGGCGGACCACGTGCTGCGCAGCCGTGACTACGTGAACGTCGTCGTCGCGGGCAAGCAGCCCTGCTTCGACTGGCTCTCCATGGACCAGGCCCGCGACCACTGCGCCCGTGGCGCCGGGATCTGGGAGTGGGCGGGCACCGAGAACAGCGGGGAACCGGACGTCGTCCTCGCCTGTGCCGGTGACGTGCCCACCCAAGAGGTGCTGGCCGCCGCCCAGTTGCTGCGCCGGCATCTGCCCGACCTCGCCGTCCGCGTCGTCAACGTGGTCGACATGACCCGGCTGCTGCCGCGGGATGAACACCCGCACGGGATGCGCGACTTCGAGTACGACGGGCTGTTCACCACCGACAAGCCGGTGATCTTCGCCTACCACGGCTACCCCTGGCTGATCCACCGGCTCGCCTACCGCCGCACCGGCCACGCCAACCTGCACGTACGCGGCTACAAGGAGATGGGCACCACCACGACCCCGTTCGACATGGTCGTCCGCAACGACCTCGACCGCTACCGCCTCGTCATGGACGTGATCGACCGCGTCCCCGGCCTCGGCGTCCGCGCCGCCGCCGTCCGCCAGCAGATGGCCGACGTCCGCACCCGCCACCACGCCTGGATCCGCGAACACGGCACCGACCTGCCCGAAGTCGCCGACTGGACCTGGAACGCCTGAACCCCCTATCTCACAAAGGAGTTCACCGTCATGACCGTACGCGTCGGCATCAACGGCTTCGGCCGGATCGGCCGCACCTATCTGCGCGCGGCACTCGACCGTGCCGAGGCGGGCACCCAGGACGTCGAGGTGGTCGCGATCAACGACATCACCTCGCCCGCCACCTTGGCCCACCTCCTGGAGTACGACTCCACCTTCGGGCGTATCGGACGGGAGGTCAGCCACGACGACAGCTCGATCACCGTCGACGGCAGGCGCATCGCCGTCACTGCCGAACGTGATCCGGCCGTCCTGCACTGGTCCGACTACGGCGCGGGCATCGTCGTCGAGTCCACCGGCCGCTTCCGCGACCGCGACGCTGCGGCCCTGCACCTCAAGGGCGGTGCCCACACCGTGCTGCTCTCGGCCCCGGGCAAGAACGTGGACGCCACCATCGTGATGGGCGTCAACGACGGCACCTACGACCGGCACAGCGACCGGATCGTTTCGGCGGCGTCCTGCACCACCAACTGTGTCGCCCCGATGGTGAAGGTGCTTCACGAGGCCTTCGGCATCGACCGCGGCATGATGACCACCATCCACGGTTACACCAACGACCAGTCCTTGCTCGACGGTCCGCACAAGGACCTGCGCCGGGCCCGGTCGGCGGCCCTGAGTATCATCCCGACCAGTACCGGGGCCGCCCGCGCGGTCGGGCTGGTGCTACCGGAGCTGGCCGGTGCCCTGGACGGCATCGCCGTGCGCGTACCGGTGGAGGACGGGTCGCTCACCGACCTTGCGGTCGTGCTGAACCGCGAGACGACGGCGGAGGAAGTCAACGCCGCATTCGCCGAGGCGGCGGACGGCCCGTTGAACGGCATCCTCCGTGTCTCGAAGGCCCCGATCGTCTCCCGGGACGTCATCGGCGATCCCTCTTCCTGCATCTTCGACCCGGCCCTGACCCAGGCCAACGGCACTCTGGTGAAGGTCTTCGGCTGGTACGACAACGAGTGGGGCTACACCAACCGCCTTCTCGACCTGACGGCGCTGGTCGCCGACGACTGAGCACGACTGCGAGAGGCCCCATGCGGTAGGCCTGTGGGGCGGGTTCCTGAGGGCCGACAGGCCCCATGGTCCGCCCCCAGGCAGCCCATGGGGCCTCTCTCCGTTCCGCGGGACGCTCGAAGTGTCGACGAATCCTGGAGGAGATCCGTGATGACGGACGAAGCACTCAGCCGACCCACAGTCCATTCCCTGCTCGTGGACGGCACCACCGTGTGCATCCGTCCCGTCGAGGCGGGGGACCACGACCAACTGCAGGGTCTCTACCAGGAGATGTCCCCGGAGAACCTGAGGCTGCGCTTCTTCGGAGTGAGTCGCCGGTCCGCCGAGACGGCGGCCGACCGGGCCTGCAGGCCGCAGTCCGGACACCGGGCCCTGCTGGCCGAGACCAAGGGCCTGGTGATCGGGCTCGCCGAATACGACACCGGTGGCACCGGGACAGCGGCCGACATCTTCATCACGGTCGCCGACGGGCTGCACCACCGGGGCGTCGGCACCCTCCTCGTCGAGCACCTGGTCTCTGCCGCCCGCGCCGAGAGCATCACCACGTTCACGGCCGACGCGCTCAGCGAGAACCACGAGGTCCTGCGACTCTTCGCCGACCTCGGCCTGCGCACCGCCCGCCGCTTCGAGGGCCCCGAGATGCGCTGCACCATCGAACTGGACGAGGACGAGAACTATCTGTCGGCCACCGATGCACGTGGCCGCGCTGCCGACGTCGCCAGCCTCGAACCGCTGCTGCGCCCGGACGCGGTCGCAGTCGTAGGCGCGGGACGCACACCCGGGTCCGTCGGCCGGGCGATCCTGCACCACCTGCACGCCGGCGGCTTCACCCGCCGCCTCTTCGCAGTGAACCCCTCGGCCACCTCCATCCTCGGCGTGCCCAGCTATCCCTCGGTCAGCGCTCTGCCCAGGACACCCGACCTCGTGGTCGTCGCCGTACCGGCCGCGGCCGTGCCTGCCACCGCCGAGGAGTGCGGCAAGGCGGGTGTACGTGCCCTCACCGTCGTCACGGCGGGACTCGACCCGGCCCAGGCGGAAGCGCTCATGACCGCGTGCCGTACCTACGGCATGCGGCTCGTCGGCCCCAACTGCCTCGGCGTCTCCAACACCGACCCGGAACTGAGCCTCGACGCGACCTTCGCCGCCGACCACCCGCGCCCCGGCACGGCGGGCGTCGCCGTACAGTCCGGCGGCGTCGGCATCGCTCTGCTCGACGGGCTGTCCCGGCTCGGCATCGGCGTCTCGACCTTCGCGTCGCTCGGCGACAAGTACGACGTCAGCGGCAACGACATGCTCCAGTGGTGGGAGAGCGACGGCCGCACCGACCTGGCCCTGCTGCACCTGGAGTCCTTCGGCAACCCGCGGGCGTTCTCCCGCACCGCCCGGCGCGTGACCCGTCGGATGCCCGTCCTGACCGTCGACGCGGGCCGCCGTGCCGCCGCCTCGCACACCGCGGCCGCCGCGACCCGGACCATGACCCGACAGGCGCTGTTCACCCAGGCCGGCATCACCGCCACCCGCTCCGTCGGTGAACTCCTAGAAGCCGCCGCCCTGTTGCACTCCCAGCCGCTGCCCACCGGATCCCGCGTGGCGATCGTCACCAACGCGGGCGGAGCCGGGGTCCTCGCGGCCGACGCCTGCGCCGAGGCCGGGCTCACCCTGCCGACGCCGACCCCCGAACTCGTCGACGACCTGCTCGCCGCGCTGCCCGAAGGCGCCGCCGTCGGCAACCCTGTCGATGCCACCGCGGCCGTGACGGAGGAGCAGCTCAGGGGCTGTGTGGACCTGATCATGCGGCACGCCGGCGTCGACGCCGTCCTCGTGGCTCTGGTCCCCACGGCGGTCGCCGCGGCGACCGGAGACGACCTCGTCCGGGCCCTCACTCGCACAACCGGACACAGACCGAAGCCGATCGCTGTGGTCCGGCTCGAACAGGCCCTACCCGTCGAGCTGTTGCCCGCTGTCGACGGCCGTACTGTCCCCGCCTTTGCCGAACCTCGGTCGGCGGCAGGGGCGTTGGCGCATGCTGCCCACCGTGCGGCCTGGCTCGCCCGGCCGGCAGGGACGATCCCTGCCCTCGACGGAGTCGACACCGCGCGCGCCCACACCGTCGTCGAGGCCTACCTCGACGCGAATCCGGACGGCGGCTGGCTCGACCCGCGTCAATGCGCCGAACTCCTCGACTGCTACGGCATTCCCCTGTCGGCCTGGGCCTGGGCCGACACCGAGGACGGCGCCGTCCTCGCCGCCGAACGGCTGCGCGGCGCCGACGGGCGGGTGGTCATGAAGGGCTACTGGCCGGGTCTGCTGCACAAGAGCGAACAGCACGCCGTCCATCTCGACCTGCGCGGCGAACCCCAAGTGCGCGCCGCCTTCCGCGACTTGGAGACCCGGTTTGCAGGTCTGCTCACAGGCGTGGTCGTGCAGCCGCTCGCCGAGCGCGGCACCGAGCTGTTCGCCGGCGTCGTCCAGGACCAGGTCTTCGGACCGCTCGTCCTGTTCGGCCTCGGCGGCACCGCGACTGGGATTCTCGCCGATCACACTGCCCGGCTCGCACCGCTCACCGACCACGACGTGCACGACCTGATCACGGCCCCGCGCTGCGCCCCGCTCCTGTTCGGTGCACACGGCAGCCGGCCCGTCGACCTCGAAGGCCTCGAACAGCTGCTGCTGCGGTTGTCCCGGATGGCGAACGACCTGCCGCAGCTGGCCGAGACCGACTTCAACCCCGTACTCGCGGGACCGGGCGGAGTCTCCGTCCTCGATGCACGCGTCTGCCTGCTGCCCCACAGGGCGCAGGACCCGTATCTGCGCCGACTTCGCTGAGGAGGGAACACCATGAAGCACAACAAGGTCGGCTCCGTGATGACCACGGAGGTTGTCCGTGCCACCCACGGAACGTCGTTCAAAGAGGTGGCACGGCTGCTCGGCGAACACCGCATCAGCGGCCTGCCCGTGGTCGACGACGACGACCGGGTCGTCGGAGTCGTCTCGGAGACGGACCTGATGGCCCACCAGGCCGAGGCACCCGACCCGTACGAACCGAAGAAGCGGTTCCGGTTCGCCGAACTGACGCGCAGCGCCAGGCAGCGGGCCGCGAAGGCCACGGCCCGCACCGCCGGCCAGCTGATGTCCGAGCCGCCCGTCACCGTGCGCGCCGACGACACCATCGTCGAGGCGGCCCGGACCATGGCGCAGCATGGTGTGGAGCGGCTGCCCGTCCTGGACGAGGAACAGCGGCTCGTCGGCATCGTCACCCGCCGCGATGTGCTCCAGGTCTTCCTGCGGCCGGACACGGAGATTCGTGACGAGGTGGTCGAAGAGGTGCTGGTGCGTGCCCTGTGGCAGGCGCCGCGCAACATCGACGTCTCCGTGGTGGAAGGCGTCGTCACGCTCTCCGGCCAGATGGAGCGCAAGAGCGAGAAGGAGATCGCCGTCTCCATGACCCGTCGGATCGACGGCGTCGTCGCGGTCGTCGACCAGCTCTCCTACCGGCGGGACGACTCGCGTATCCAGCCCGACGAGCAGAAATACCACGGTGTCACCGAGGACTGGGTGCACCACCTGTGAAGTGAGAGGAGGCGGACCGTCATGCCCACCAGTGTGCTGGTCGCCTACGGGACGACGAACGGATCGACCGCGCAGATCGCCGAGGCCGTGGCCGAGGTCCTGCGCAAGGGGGGACTCATCCCCGACCTGTTGCCTGCCAGGTCCGTCATGGACGTGACGCCGTATGACGCGGTGGTGCTCGGCAGTGGGCTGTATGCCGGCCGCTGGCACCGCGACGCCCGCCGGTTCGTGAGCCGGCACGGCCGCCAACTGGCCGAGCGCCCGCTGTGGTTGTTCAGCAGCGGCCCGCTGGACTCCTCGGCATCGGAGCGGGACATCCCGCCCGTGCGCGGCGTACGACGCACCATGGTCCGGCTCGGTGCCAGGAGCCATCTCACCTTCGGTGGCTGTCTGGAGGAGGGAGCCAAGGGGCGCATCGCCCAGTCGATCGTGCGCAACGGGAAGGGCGGAGACTTCCGCGACTTCGGCGCGATCGAGGACTGGGCGGCGCGGATCGCCGCTGAACTGGTGGCGGCACAGCAGAAGAAGTGAGCAAGTGAGCAGCGGCTGAATGTCGCTGATGAGGCGGGTGCGGGACGACCCCGGCGCGGAGGGTGCGCGCCGGGGGCGTCCCGTAACGGGGACCGGTGTCAGCGGTTCACGTTCAACGGGACGGTGTCGACGGTCACCAGTTGGCCGTCCTTGGGCGACAGGACGTACGCGGTGAGCAGACCCGGGCCGGTGCGAGCCGCCTTGTAGGGGAACGTCACGTCGAAGGTGCCGCGTGTGCCGGTACCGGATGTCGCCCTGACCACGACGTCCGCGGCCGTGCGCCCGGTGGTGTCGGTGACCCTCAGCCGGAACTGTGATTCGAACGTGTCGGCGCTGCCCCACACCCTCAGCGGGGTGCGTGCGGTGTCACCGATCAGCGGCGACTCGACCAGCACGGCGGGAGCCCGGTCCTCGAAGTCGCTCCGGCCGACCGGTCCGTTCAGGACGATTCCCTCGGCGCCGAAGGACGTCACCGGCTTGCCGTCGACCTCGAAGGCGACCTTGTGGACGGTCGGGAAGCGGGTCACGGTGAACACGACCTGGGCGAGGCGTTCCCGTATCGACAGGCTGCCGCCTTCGTCGTCGTAGCGGCCGGAGAGGTCGACCGTGGCCACGTGGTTCCGGACGACGAGGGAACGCAGCCGCGTTCCGGACGGGGGATGGCCGTGGCCCGGCCGTGGGCGCGTTCGGAGAGGTCGGGACCGGCCAGCAGGGCCCGTACGGCGGCGGTGACGGTCGTCGGTGCGGTCACGGTGCGCGGGGCGGGGGAGACCTTCTCGCCGTGCAGGAAGTACACCCCCGCCCGGACGTGTGTCGTCGTGCCGCCGGCGGTACTGGTGGTGGGCGCCTCCGGCGCAGTGGTGCCGGACGGATCGCGTGCGCCCGATGTGCCGCCCGACGTGCCTGTGCCGGCAGTGGGAGGCGTGGTCGGGTTGGTGCCGCCAGGAGTTCCCGTACCGGTGGTCGTACCGCAGGCGGTGACCGCGAGCAGAGGCAGCGTCAGCGCTGCGGTGACCACAGTGGAGCGGCGTCGGTGCCTGCGGGGTGCGAGCGATGGTGCGCTGTTCATGGCATCCTCCTCGACACTTCCGGCGAACTCCCACCGGGAGGCGGCGACCAGTGCCGCACGACCCGGGTCCAGGGCCGAACGGCCGGGCAACCCCGAACCGTTCGGAGCGAGCACGGCGGCCGCGCCGCGGGAGCCCGGGCACCGACCCGGAGAGGGCCACCCAGACCTGATGCGGGGACGGAAGGCCCATGGGCCGCGGGCCGATGGGCGAGGACCCTGAAAGCGAACGGTTGATGAAGGGGGCACCCATGTCTCCGGCGTACGCACAACACGGCCGTGCGGCCTTGCACCTGGCCCACGCCGCATCTCTCGCGCCCTCGCCGCACAACAACCAACCCTGGTTCTTCGTCGAGGAGGGCCACGACCACGGCTTGGAGATCCACGCGGACCGTGGACGTCGACTGGTCCTGACCGATCCGGGCGGCCGGGAGTCGGTCATCGCCTGCGGGGCGGCGCTGTTCAACGCGCGGATCGCCGTACGCAACCTCGGCTTCCAGCCTGCTGTCGACCTGCTGCCGGAGTCCGGCAACCCGGCCTACCTGGCGCGCGTGGCCTTCGCCGCCCATGCCCCGGCCACTTTCCACGAAGCGCTGATGGAGGGCGCGATGGCGCACCGGCACACGCACCGCGGGCCGTTCGGGGCGGAGCATGTCGCGGAGGAACTGCTCGACGAGCTGCGGGATCACGCACGCGCCGAGGGCGCCCTCCTCCACATCGTCGAGGACCCGGACCGACTGGACCTGCTCGCGGATCTGGTGCGCACCGCGGAGGACGTGCACCGTGCCGACCGGGGGCACACCGCCGAGATCGCGGGGTGCGTCGGACCGGCGGGAGTCCCGGCCGAGGCCTGCCTGTACCACCCGGACTGCGTACTGCTGGCCGCCCGTGACTATCTGGGCCTCGCCCGGCAGGTAGCTCTCCCGCCTCAGAAATGGGTGTCGCGCACGGGTATGGTCGCCATCCTCACCACTCCCTACGACACCCGCCCGGACTGGCTGCGCGCGGGTCAGGCGCTCCAACGCGTGCTGCTGTACGCGGCGGCGCACCGGGTCCGGGCGGCCTTCCACACCCAGCCCCTCGAAGTACCCTCGCTGCGCGCGGAGGTCCGGACGAGTCTCGCCTTCGGCCGCTTCCCGCAGATGATCCTGCGCCTCGGCCATACGACCCAGAGGTGGCCCACGCCGCGGCGCGGGCCTGCGGATACGCTGCGTCGGCAGTGACGCGCCGGTCAGGTGAGGATCACGACACCCGGCAGGAGCGGACAGCCGGCCCGAGTGCGCGGGTGGAGGCTTCGGCGCTACCAGCTCAGGTGCCGCGGCCACCTCGTGGCGCCCTGGTGCTGCTCGCCGCCTGGACCCTCGCGGTGGCGGCGGTCGGCGCCGCGCGTGGACGGCCCCAGCCGTCGAACGGGAAGCCGATGCCCTGAGGGCCGAGCGGCACCCGTGCCGACCGTGCTCACCGAGGATGCCGAGCGTCCTGCGGGTGCGGCTGACGACAGCGACAGCGACCGAGTCTGGGTCACCGTGCGCTGGACCGCGGCGGATGGGAGGAAGCACACGGGCCTGACCCGCGTCGACTCCGACAGCAAGGCCGGATCCACCACCCGCGTGTGACTGGACGCCGTAGGCCGCCTCGCTCCCATCCCCGCCCACGCCGACCCGGCGCGGCTCCAGGGTGTGGTGCTGGGCGGTTGGACCGTCATGCGTGCCGACGGGGCGGTGCTCATCGTCGGCTGGGGGTCCGAGCGACCGGAACAGCGGCGCATGGACCAGTGACGCCGAGTGGGCGCACGTCGGCCCGCAGTGGGGCCACAAGACCGGCCGTCGACCACTCCCGCGTCAACGATCAGCAGATGCGGGGAAGTTGCTCGCCGAGCGGCATCTCCACGATGCGCCGTGCGCCGACCAGGGTCCGCAGTGTCACCCGCCCCCACGGCCCCTCCCGGAGCACCTCTCCGATCCGCACGGCCCGTGCCCCCTCGGGAAGCGACCGCATCGCGGCCAGCGCGCTCTCGGCCGAATCGGCGTCCACGAAGGCGACCAGACAGCCCTCGTTGGCGACGACCAGCGGGTCCAGGCCGAGCAGATCACAGGCCGAAGCGACCGCCTCGGGCACGGGAACCGCGTTCTCCTCGATCTCTACGGCAGCTGACGAGTCACGGGCGATCTCGTTGAGCGCCGCGGCGAGCCCGCCCCGGCTCGGATCGCGCAGCACGTGCACGGCGTCCCCCAGCGGCGCCAGGGCTCGCACCAGCCGGTGCAGCGGCCGGGAGTCGGAGGCGATGTCGCTCTCGAAGCCGAGGCCCTCGCGCGTGCCGAGCACGGTCGTGCCGTGCAGTCCGATCGACCCCGACAGCAGTACGGCGTCCCCGGGGCGCGCCGACGCGGCCGACGGGGCGAGGAGTTCGTGCCGCTGTCCGACACCGGTGGTGTTGATGAACAGCCGGTCGGCCGCACCACGCCCCACGACCTTCGTGTCCCCGGTGATCACGGGCACGCCGACGTCCTGGGCGGCCTTGCCCAACGACTCCATGACGGCTCGGAGTTCGGCGAGCGGCAGCCCCTCCTCGACGATCAGGGAGACCGACAGCGCGAGCGGCCACGCGCCCCGCATCGCGAGATCGTTGACTGTGCCGTGCACGGCCAGGGACCCGATGTCCCCGCCGGGGAAGAACAGCGGGCTGACGACGAAGCTGTCCGTGCTCATCACCAGGCGGGGGTGCCCGGGCAGCAGCGCGGCGTCCTCCAGCGGACCCGTGACACTGCCTACGGCCGGCAGCACCAGTTGGTCGAGCAGTTCCCCGGTGAGCCGTCCGCCGGCGCCGTGGCCCAGCAGAACGATCTCGTTCTCGTGGGTGGGGATGGGGCATTGGATGTTCATGCCGTGCTCCTCCTGGGAGTGCGTCCGGCCGTGTGGAAGGCGGCGCAGGTGCCCTCGGACGACACCATGGGCGCGCCGAGGGGATGACGGGGCGTGCAACGGGTGCCGTACGCGGCGCAGTCGGTGGGCAGCCGGGCCCCGGTGAGAACGCCGCCGGCGATGCACTCGGCGTCCTCGACCGGGCACAGTCCGCCCACGTCGAAGCGTCGGATGGTATCGAACTCGCGGTACTCCTCGGCGAGTTCGAGCCCGCTGTCGGGCAGCTCGCCGATCCCGCGCCAGGCCCGGTCGGTCACCCGGAACACGTGGCGGACCGTGTCCTGCGCCGCGGTGTTGCCCGCCCGCCGCACGGCCCTCACGTACTGGTTCTCCACCTGGTACCGGCCCGACTCCAGCTGCCGTACGGCCATGAGGATGCCCTCCAGCAGATCCAGCGGCTCGAAGCCGGTGACCACGACGGGCACGTGGTGGCGGGCGGCGATCGGCTCGTACTCGCGCCAGCCCATCACCGCGCACACGTGCCCGGCGGCGAGGAAGGCCTGCACCTCGCAGTCGGGGTCGTCGAGCAGGGCGGTCATGGCCGGCGGTACGAGGACGTGACTGACCAGCATCGAGAAGTTGGCCAGCCCGAGCCGGGCCGCGTGCAGCACCGCCATCGCGTTCGCGGGCGCTGTCGTCTCGAAGCCGACGGCGAGGAACACGACCTCGCGGTCGGGGTGTTCGGCGGCCAGGCGTACGGCGTCCATCGGGGCGTAGACCACGCGTACATCCGCGCCCCGCGCCCGCAGCGATAGCAGGTCGGTGTCCGAGCCGGGCACCCGCAGCATGTCGCCGAAGCTGGTCAGGATCACACCGGGGCGGGCGGCGACGGCCATGGCCCGGTCCAGGGTCTCCAGCGGGGTGACACAGACCGGGCAGCCCGGGCCGTGGATCATCCGCATGCCGGCGGGCAGGAGTTCGTCGATGCCCTGACGGACCAGGGTGTGGGTCTGGCCGCCGCACACCTCCATGATCCGCCAGGGGCGCGTGGCCGTCCGCCGCAGCTCGTCCAGCAGTTGCCCGGCGAGCACCGGATCGCGGTACTCGTCCAGGTACTTCATCGGTGCGTGAGGTCGAGCCGGATGTCGACGACCCCCTCCACCGCCCGCACCGCCCGGGCCACCACGGGCGCGAGCGACCGGTCGGGGAGGGAACTGCCCAGCGTGACGACGCCCTCGGTCACCTCGACCGTCAGCGGGGTGGTGACCGGGAGCTGACCGAGGACATTGCGCCGGATCTCCTGGGCGATCTCCCCGTCGTCCCGCAGGAATACCTTCAACAGGTCGCTGCGGCTGACCACGCCCTGCAGGATGCCGACCGCGTCCACGACGGGCAGCCGCTTGACGTGCCGCCGCGCCATGATGCGGGCGGCCTGGGCCAGCGAGGCGTCCGCGTGCACAGTGATGGCCGGGGTACTCATCAGTTCACCCGCGGACACCGCGCCCGCCTTGGCGGGCATCACCGGATCGTCTCCAGGGGCACCCCGGAACTCCTCCTTGGCCAGCAGATCGGCCTCGGAGACGACCCCGACGACCCGCCCTTCGCCGGCCAGCACCGGCACGGCGCTGACCTTCCACTGGTCGAGCAGCTCGACGATCTGCTTGAAAGGGGCCTCGCTCCCGATGGCGACGACGGTGTGGGTCATCACATCGCTCACGGTGTACGGAGATTCAGGCATCGCAGCCTCCCGCGGTTGTGCCCGAAGTACGGACGACGGTCAGGTCGAGGAAGTGGGTGGAGCACGAGATGCACGGGTCGTGGTTGCGGATCGCCCGCTCGCAAAGAGACGTCAACTCGTCGTCGTCCGGGTCGTGTTCGCGAATCGCGTGCTGGGCCAGGCGGCGCAGGTCGTCCTCGATCGCACCCTGGTTCTGCGCGGTGGGCGGCACCAGCAGCGCGCTCTGCACGACGCCGTCGCCATCGAGTTCGTAGCGGTGGTAGAGCAGCCCGCGCGGCGCCTCGGTGGCTCCGTGCCCGACGCCGGCGACCGGGGGCACCTCCGTGTACGGGTGCGCGGGCGGCTCGTAGCCGTCGATGATGCGCAGCGCCTCGGCGACGGCGTACACGGTCTCGACCGCGCGCACCAGGATGGACCGGTACGGATTGCGGCACACCGCGCCCTCGCGCGGATCGCCGAGCCCCGCCTCGACCGCCGCCTCCAACGCCAGCGGCGACAGCAGCCGGCCGCTGATCGCGAACCGGGCGAGGGAGCCGGTGAGATGCAGGCGTCCGTCGAGCCGCGAGTGCAGGGCGGTGGAGTGGGCGACATGTGTCTCGGAGACATGTTCGGTGAACTCCCGTACAGGGAAGTGCGAGTTGGTGCCATCGGCCCGTAACACGGTCGGGGTGCCGCCCTCGATGGCGTACGTGTCCGGTTCGGTCAGCGCGAACAGGTCGGCCTCGACGCTCGCGTCCGGGAACTCGAAGCCCGCGACCCAGCGCACGGTCGCCCACGCGTCGTCGAGGGCATGCTTCAACTCCTCGTTCAGCGTGCGCAGTTCGGTACGCACAGGAGCCCGGTGGAAACCGCCCAGGCGGACGTTGACCGGGTGCACGGCCCGCCCGCCGAGCAGCTCCATCAGGGAGTTTCCGGCCTTCTTCAGCCGCAGCCCGCGCTCGACCTCGGTGCGGTGCGTGCGGGCCAGGTCGATCGCGCTCGGCCGGCCCAGGAAGTCCGGGGCGTGCAGAAGGTAGATGTGCAGGGCCTGGCTCTCGATCCACTCGCCGCAGTACAGCAACCGGCGCAGGTCGCGGATCACCGGGTCGACCGCCACCCCGCAGGCGTCCTCGATCGCCGCGCAGGCGCTCATCTGGTACGCGACCGGGCAGATCCCGCACACCCGGGCCGTGATGTCCGGCGGCTCGGTGTACGAACGGCCGCGCAGGAAGGCCTCGAAGAAGCGCGGCGGCTCGTAGATCTCCAGCCGTGCGTCGGTGACCGTGCCGTCGTGCACATGGAGGCTGAGCGCTCCCTCGCCCTCGACCCGGGACAGCGAGCCGACGTGCAGCACGCGTGATCCACGATGCGTCACTTGGACAACTCCTCGTCGAAAGCGGCGGCGTTGAAGGTGTGCAGGAACCGGCCCACGGCGTCCTCGTCGAGGCCGTCGCGGCGCAGCAGCGGGATCAGCGCGGGCAGGTTCACCGAGCCGGACGGGCTGAAGCAGCCGAAGCAGCCGCGGTGGTAGGCCGGGCACAGCGCCCCGCATCCGGCGTGCGTGACCGGGCCGAGGCAGGGGGTGCCGTGGGCGACGGTGACGCAGACCGTGCCGCGCCGCTTGCACTCGAAACACACGCTGTGGTCCGGGACGTCCGGCTTTCGGCCGGCCAGGAACGCCGTGATCACCTCGATGAGCTGCCGCCGCTCGACCGGGCAGCCGCGCAGCTCGAAGTCGACGTCCACATGGGTTGACACGGGGGTGGAGGTGGCCAGTGTGGAGATGTACTCGGGGTGGGCGTAGACCGTGCGTCGGTACTCCTCCACGTCCGCGAAGTTGCGCAGCGCCTGGATGCCGCCGGCGGTCGCGCACGCCCCGATGGTCACCAGATGACGCGAGTCCGTCCGGATCGTGTGGACGCGCTCGGCGTCCTCGGGCGTGGTGATCGAGCCTTCGACGAGGGACAGATCGTAGGGGCCGGGAGCGATCGCGCTCGACGCCTCCGGGAAGTGTGCGATCTCCACCTCGCCCGCCAGCGCCAGGAGTTCGTCCTCGCAGTCCAGCAGGGTGAGCTGGCAGCCGTCGCAGGAGGCCAGCTTGAAGACCGCAAGTTTCGCTGCCATCTCACAACTCCCTTACGGACAACAGGGGTTCGGCGAGGTCCCAGCCCACGACCGGGCCGGCCTGGCACACCAGCACCGGACCGAGCTGGCAGTGCCCGCAGTGGCCGGTCGCACAGCGCATGTTGCGTTCCAGGGAGACCCGGATGCGGTCGCGGGGCACACCGCGGTGTGCGAGTTCGCGGGCGGTGGCGCGGATCATTGGCTCCGGACCGCAGACGAACGCCGTCGTGTCGTCCGGATCGAAATGGGCCCGCCCCAGCAGCTGACTGACCACGCCGACGTCCCCGCGCCAGTCAGCGTCGGGCTGGTCGACCGTCACGCCGGTGTACGCCGTGACCCAGCTCTCGACTTCCTTCCGGGCGATCAGATCGTCCGGGGTGCGCGCCCCGATCAGCACGTTGACACGGCGGTACGCCGCGGGCTCGGCCAGCGCGCCCAGGATCAGCGGCCGCAGCGGGGCGAGCCCGATGCCGCCCGCCACGACCAGCACGTCCCGGCCGCGCGCCCGTTGCAACTCCCAACTCGTGCCGTACGGGCCGCGGATGCCGACGATGTCGCCGACCCCGGCTGCACACAGCCCGTCGGAGACCGCGCCCACCGAACGGACCGTGTGCGCGAGACCCCCGGTGGCCTGCACGGAACTCACCGAGACGGGGATCTCGCCGCGGCCGAAACAGTGCACCATCGCGAACTGCCCCGGCAGGAAGTCGGGTAGCGCCGTGTCCACCGGTTCGAGTCGCAGCGTCACCGTGTCACCGGTCTCCTGCCGGCGGCCGACGACACGGTGGGGGACCGGTACGGTGGTCATCGCGGTTCCTTCGTCTCGTACATCCCGTACAGGTCGACCAGACGGGCGCGGGCCGCGTTGAGCCGGTGGGCCAGCACTCTCCCGACCCAGTGCTCGACGGCCTGGCCGAAGGCGGGGTCGTCCAGGCACATCAGCCGGACCGCGACCGCGTCGAACTCGTAGGCGCGCAGTTGGGTCACCGCCGCGGCGCCCAACTGCCAGACGTAGGGCTCGTACAACCACGACCAGCCGACGAGATCCCCGATCCCGAGCGTCTCGACGACCGGGGTCGGGCGGCCGGGCACATGCATGTCGAGGGCGGCGGTGCCGTCCCGGATGATCCAGAACCGGTCGGCGTGTCGGCCCTCCTCGAACAGCCGGGTGCCCGCCGGGAAGCTGACCTCGCGGCCGACGTGCAGCAGTCGTTCACGGTGGTCGTGGGGCAGCGCGTGGTTCATGCGGAGGGCCATCGAAGGGGGCATCAGTCCATCTCCGTTTCGTGTTCGGCATCCAGCGCGGCGACTTCCTCCGTGATGTCGATGCCGGCCGGGCACCAGGCGATGCAGCGCCCGCAGCCCACGCAGCCGGAGGTGTCGAACTGGTCGTGCCAGGTGGAGAGTTTGTGGGTGAGCCACTGTCGGTAGCGGCTGCCGGGCGTGGAGCGGACCGGGCCGCCGTGCAGATACGAGAAGTCGAGGTCGAAGCAGGAGTCCCAGCGCTGCCAGCGCTCGGTGTGGTCACCGGTCAGATCGGTGATCTCCTCCGTGGTGGTGCAGAAGCAGGTGGGGCAGACCATCGTGCAGTTGCCGCAGGTCAGACAGCGCTCGGCGACGTCGTTCCAGCGCTCGGCGTCCAGGCTCGCGCCCATCAGCGCCCGCAGGTCGACCGGTGGCATGGAGCGGCCCATGCGGTCGCGGGCGGCGTCGACCGAGGCACCCGCGGTGGCCTCTGTGACCAAGTCGGCTGTACGGTGCGGGACTTGCCCGATCAGTCGAGCGCCCTCCGCGCTGCCGACGCGCACCAGGAACCGGTGACCTTCGGCGTCGATCACCTCCGTCAGGGCGAGGTCGTAGCCGGGATCGGCCGCGGGCCCGCCGCCCATGGACACACAGAAGCAGGTCGCGCCCGGTTCGGTGCACTCGGCGGCGATCAGCAGCGCGCGCCGCCGGCGCTTCCCGTACGCGGTGTCCTCGTACTGTCCGTCGGTCAGGACGTGGTCCTGGATCGCGATGGCCCGCAGGTCGCAGGGGCGGACACCGAGGAAGGCGTACGACGGCGGCTCGGGCTCGTGCGCGGTGAAGACCACGCGGCCCTCCGGAGTCCGGTCGGCGCTCCACAGCCGCTCGCGCGAGGGGTGCAGATACGACTTCCAGGACTGCGGTCCCGCGCTGTGCGCGAAGGCGGCCCCGTCCTCCCGGGGGACCAACCGGTAGCGTCCGGCGTCCAGTTCGACGCCCCAGCCGTAGGGGAGCGCGTCCGCCGAGGTCAGCTCCGACAGCACGATCGCGCCGTCGCGGAGGGTCGGTCCGACGACGGTGCGTCCCTGTGCCACCAGGGCCGCGACCAGGGCGTCCAGACCGTTCCGGTCGAGTACGGCGGTCGGGGCGGTGGTGGCGGTCATGTCGGTCCTCCGAGTCCAGGGGTTCGTCCGAGGCGGCTCCGTGTTCCTCCACCGCCAGGTTCGGCCCTCGGCCGGGTCCGGGGGAGGGGCCGACCGGCCCTACGCGGCCGGGTCGAGCGGGTCCTTGGGGGCCGACCGGCCCGCGAACCGTCAGGGAAGAGGCTCGCCCAACTCACCCTCGACCGCGCCCGCCATCGCCCGCAGGACGTCGAGCGTGCGCCGTGCCTCCGCCTCGTCGACCTGGGCGATCGCGAAACCGACGTGCACGATGACGTACGACCCGACGTCCGCCTCGGGCGTGCAGCTGAGGCACACCTCGCGCCGGATGCCGCCGAAGTCGACCGTGGACATGCGCAGTCCGGCGTCGTCGTGGATTTCCAGGATCCGTCCCGGGATGCCCAGGCACATGCGTGTTCACCTCTCCCCGGCCAACCGGGCGGCCGCGACCGCCGCCTGGCCGTAGCTGATTCCGCCGTCCCCGACCGGGACCTGACCGCCGACCAGCACCCGCAGTCCTTGCGCGTGCAGTCGGCGTTTCACCTCGGTCAGCAGCCGCCGGTTGACGAAGCAGCCGCCGCCGAGGCACACCGTGTGCGGCGCGCCTTCGGCCACCGCCCGTGCGACCAGCTCCGCGGTGACCAGCCCGAGCGTCACATGGAAGGCGGCGGCCAGCAGGGCCGCGGGCTCCCCGTCCGCCTGCCGTTCCAGCAGGTCGGCGAGGGTGGGTGCGGGATCGTACACCCATAGGCCCTGCGCCCGTACGACGCGGTGGGCGAGCGGGACGGCGTGCTCGTCGCCTGCCGCGGCTTCGAGCAGGACGGCCGCCTCGCCCTCGTAGCTGACCCGGTCGGCGAGGCCGAGCAAGGCCGCGACCGTGTCGAAGAGCCGTCCGGCGCTGGACGTGCGCGGGCAGTTGACGTCCCGGGCGATCATGGCGCCTACGATGGTCACTTCGGCGGGATCGAGCCGGTCCCTGAAGGACCGGGTGAGCCACGGGTACGGGCGCGGGAAGCCCAGCGTCTCACCGCCGAGCAGGCGGCCGAGGGCCGTACGGGACGGATGTCGTATCGCCGCGTCGCCGCCGGGCAGGGGCGCGGTCGCGAACCTGCCCACGCGGCGGTAGCCGCTCAGATCGGCGACGAGGATCTCGCCGCCCCACAGCGTGCCGTCGTCGCCGAGCCCGAGACCGTCGTAGGCGACCCCGAGGAACCGGCCCCGCACCCCGTGTTCGGCTGCGCACGCCGCCACGTGCGCGTGATGGTGCTGCACCGGGATGCTGGGCAGCCGCTGCTCTTGCGCCCACTGCGTGGACAGATAGCCGGGGTGCAGGTCGTGCGCGAGGGCCACCGGCTCGATCCCGGTGAGCCGTTTGAGCTGGTCGTACGATGTCCGGAACGCGTCGTGGGTCGCCATATTTGCCAAGTCGCCCGTGTGCGGACCGAGATGGGCTCGGCCGTCGGCGGCCAGCGTGAACGTGTGCTTCAGCTGGGCGCCGGCCCCGGCGACCGGTTCGTGTACGCGGAGGGGCAGTGGGGCCGGGGCCAGCCCGCGCGCCCGGCGGACCGTGATCCGGGTGCGGCCGGTGCACTGCACCACGGAGTCGTCGTAGCGGGAGCGGATCGGCCGGTCGTGCGTGAGGAAGCCGTCCGCGACGCCCGCCAGGACGCGCCGGGCCTCCGCGTCCTCGATGATGATGGGCTCGTCGCCGAGGTTGCCACTGGTGACCACGAGTGGCCGGTCCAGCTCGTCGAGCAGGAGGTGGTGAAGGCCGGTGGTGGGCAGGAACAGGCCGATCCGGTGCAGGTTGGGATGCACCTCGGGCGCGAGCGGGGCCGTGCCGTGCCACGGGTGCCGGGCGAGCAGCACCACGGGATGCTCCGGGGACGTCAGGACGCCGCGCTCGGTGGCGCCGATCCGTGCCAGCCGGGTCGCCGTGTCGAGGTCGCGGACCATCACTGCGAACGGTTTCGTCGGGCGGCGCTTGCGGCGCCGCAGCTCGGACACGGCCGTCGGATCGCCCGCGTCGCACACCAGTTGGTAGCCGCCGAGTCCCTTCAGCGCGACGATCCCGCCCCCTACGACGGTCTCGACCGCGGCTTGCAGGGCCGCCTCGCCGCGGAGGTCCTCCCAGGCCAACTCCGGTCCGCAGGCGGGGCACGCGATGGGCTCGGCGTGGAAGCGCCGGTCGGCCGGGTCGGCGTACTCGGCCGCGCAGTCCGCGCACAGTGGGAACCGCCTCATGGTCGTGCGGATCCGGTCGTACGGCAGGTCCTCGATGATCGTGGCCCGCGGCCCGCAGTCCGTGCAGTTGATGAACGGGTAGCGGTGGCGCCGGTCCGTGGGATCGCGCAGTTCGTGTAGACAGGCCTCGCAGATCGCCGCGTCGGGTGGGACCTCGCGTGCCGTGCGATCGGCGGGTGCGGGCGCGCTGTGCCGCACGTGGAAGCCCGGCTGGTACGCCGACTGCCGTGCACTGTCGGCCAGTTGGATCCGGCGCACCCGGGCCAGGACGGGTGCGGCGGCCCGCAGCCGGGCCGCGAACTCGTCGAGAGCGGGGGGCGGTCCGGCGACCTCGCCCTCCACATGACCGTCGACGTTGGCCACCCAGCCGTCCAGGCCGAGCTCGGCCGCCGTGCGGTAGACGAACGGGCGGAAGCCGACGCCCTGGACGGTGCCGTACACGCGGAATTGACGCATCATCATGACCGCCCCCCGCTCATCGCGTCCCGATGCCGTGCGAGTTCGTCCTCGACGGCCGTCACGAGCAGATCCACGGCGGCCGCGACAGCGGGGGACAGACCGGTGCCGAACGAGCCGTCGGCGCCCTCCACCGCGTACACCACCAGGCGGTCCGGCAGGAGTCCGAGAACCCGGGCCAGTTCGACGGCCTCGCCGAGTCCCAGCCCGTGCGAACTCGTGGTCCGCGGCCGGTCGAGGTGTCCGGCATCGAGTTCGAGCCGGTGGATGCGGCCGGGGGCACCCGGGTGCGCGTGGGCCGCGTCGACGACCACGGCGAGCGCGGCGCGTTCCCACAGCCCGATCAACCGGCCGGGGTCACCGTCGCAGGTCGCGAACACGGTGTCCGACGGGAGCGGCCCGTCCTCGGCCCGTTCCCGGAGCCGTTCGACCACGGCCCAGCCCACGCCGTCGTCGCGCCGGAACTCGTTCCCGACGCCGATGACGGCGATGTGCATACTCGACCTCATACCTCTCACCCTGCGCCGACGTCGTTCGATCCCACAGGGGCCGAACGACCCATCGCCCGGGGCCGATCCGCCTTGCTCCGGCCTGGGCCGCACGACCGCGAGCGGGCATCGCGAGTGCTCCAGGAGGGCCAGGGCGGTGGTAGCGAGGGCGGTGCGTCGGCCGACCACCACTAGCCAGGAGGTCCCCCGAGGCGTGGGCCAGGGCCTCGGCCGGGGGGAACTACAGCACGTCCGCCCGGACATCGACGTCCGCGTACGTCGCACGCCATGGCCGCAGCGCGTCGGACAGCAGGGCCACTTCATGGTCCTTCTCCGACACCGGGAAGGGCGACTCGGCGGCGCCCGCCCACCGACAGCGCCCAGGCGTGCAGCTGTACGCCGTGCAGCTGGGCCGCCTCGATGGCGAAGCCGAGCGCGCCGCCCGCCGGGTCCCGGACGTCGGCACCCACAGTCACGGCATCGGTGTGACCCGGTGCATCCGGCCCCGCGAGGGTCTCGGGTACGAACACCAGCGGCCCGGCGTATCCGGTGGCCGGGGCCGCCGCGACCGAGCCCAGGGGCACCTGGGGTGCTGACCCTCGCCGCGCAGCCGAGGACGACCAGTTCCGCGTGCGCGCTCGGCGCCCGCGGCTCGGGGACGGGCGCTCCGGCGAGGCTCACTGCCCAGACCGTCAACGACGGCTGGCGGGCGGTGAGCGCGGCGACCACATGGCACGCCACCTGTCGTTGACGGTCCGGGCGGTAGGGCCGCTGCTCCACCGGGTCCAGGTTCTCCGGCGGTGCCACATGTACCACTCGCAGGGGCAGCCTGCGCCGCAGCGCCTCGCGTGCGGCCCACTCCGCGGCCGCGCGGCTGCGTGCCGACCGGTCGACTCCGGCGGTGATAACTCGTTCCATGGTGTGCCGCCTTCCAGGTCCGTGGCCTCTCCACCCCGACCGTGCGAGGCGGGTGCGCGCTGGGGCCGAACGGACCTCGGGTGCAGACCTGGCGGCCCATACCTGCGGGTAGATCGCGGGGCGACGCTGGCAGGGAGGAGCAGACCGAGCGCAGGAGGTGCGGATCATGCTTCCGCCTGTCATCGCCGGAGTCGACGGCTCCGCCGAAAGTCTCGCCGCCGCAGAGTGGGCCGCCCACGAGGCGGCACGCCGCGATCTGCCGTTGAGGCTGACGCACGTCTGGAACTGGCATCCGCGCCAAGAGGACGGCGAACCCGTCACGGCCGCCCAGCGGCATCAGGCGCGGCGCGTGTTGCGGCAGGCGGAGGAGCGAGTGCGGTCCGCCGCCCCCGATGTCCACCTGTACGACGAGCAAGTGGAGGGTCCCGCGACCGCTGCCCTGCTGAAGACGGCCCAGGAGGCCGAGCTGATGGTGCTGGGCTCACGCGGTCTGAGCGGTTTCACCGGGTTCCTGATGGGCTCGGTCGCCCAGGGCGTGGTGGCCCGTGCCACGCGCCCCGTCGTCCTTGTCCGGGCGGACGAGGACGCCTCCGACGAGCACCTCCCGGCGGACGACGGCGCCACCTCCACCCGGACCGGCTACGGGGATGTGGTCCTGGGAATCGACCTGGGCGATCCCTGCGACGCGGTGATCGAGTTCGCCTTCGAGGCGGCCCGGCTCCGCGGTGCGCGGCTCCGTGTGGTCCACGCCTGGCAGCCACCGTCCCCGCTGGGGCTCGGCCCCGGCGAGATCGGCCTGGTGAACGGACCGCAGCGAGCCGAGGAATGGCACGGCTTCCTGTCCGCCGTACTCCAGGTGTGGCGCGACAAGTATCACGGCGTCGAGGTCGCCGAGACGGTCACGGAGGGCCGGGCCCGTTCCGCGCTGCTCCGGGCCGCCTCCGGGGCGAGCCTCCTGGTGGTCGGCCGGCACCTCACCGACCGGTTGGCGGGTCCGCGCATCGGTCCCGTCACCCATACCGCCATCCATCACGTCGGCTGCCCCGTGGCCGTCGTACCCCACGAGTGAGAGGCCCGAGTCCTGATGACTGCGCCGACCAAATACGTGTACGAGTTCGCCGAAGGCAGCCGGGAGATGGCCGCCCTGCTGGGCGGCAAGGGAGCCGGACTGGCCGAGATGACCCGGCTCGGGCTGCCGGTGCCGCCCGGATTCACCGTCACCACTGAGGCCTGCAAGGTCTACTTGGAGTCGGGCGAGGAGCCGCCCGAGCTGAGCGTCGAGGCGGCCCGCGCGCTGGCCGGACTGGAACGGGCCATGGGCCGGACCCTCGGCGCGCCCGACGATCCGCTGCTGGTGTCCGTGCGCTCGGGCGCCCGCTTCTCCATGCCCGGAATGATGGAGACCATCCTCGACATCGGCCTCAACGACCGGTCCGTCACCGGACTCGCCAAGGCCTCCGGACAGGAGCGGTTCGCGTGGGACTCCTACCGGAGGCTCATCCAGATGTTCGGCCACACCGTGATGGGTGTGGACGGCGACCTGTTCGAGCAGGCCATCGCCGAACACAAGGCACGGCGCGAGATGACCGGCGACCACGACCTCGACACCGCTGAACTCGCCCTGATCACGGAGGAGTTCAAGGCCATCATCCGCAAGGAGACCGGCGAGGACTTCCCGCAGGACCCGGCAGACCAACTGGCCCGCGCCATCCGCGCGGTCTTCGACTCCTGGAACGGCGAACGCGCCCGCGTCTACCGCCGCCGCGAACACATCTCCGAGGACCTCGGCACCGCGGTCAACGTCCAGGCGATGGTCTTCGGCAACCTCGGCCCCGACTCCGGCACCGGCGTCACCTTCACCCGTGACCCCGCCACCGGCGAACGCGGGATGTACGGCGACTACCTGCCCGACGCGCAGGGCGAGGACGTCGTGGCGGGCGTTCGTGACGCCCTGCCGCTGGTCGAGCTGAAGCGGCTCAACCCGCGCGCGTACGTTCAGCTCAGCGATCACTTGCGCACCCTGGAGCGGCACTACCGCGACCTGTGCGACATCGAGTTCACCGTCGAGCGCGACAAGCTGTGGATCCTGCAGACCCGCGTCGGCAAGCGTACCGCCGAGGCCGCGTTCCGCATCGCCCACGACCTGCGCGAAGAGGGGACGATCACCGCGCACGAGTCCCTGGTCCGCGTCGACGGCGCCGAACTGACCCGTCTGATGTTCCCCCGCTTCGACACGACCCCGGCCGACGTTCCGCTCGCCCGGGGTGTCCCCGCTTCACCGGGCGCGGCAGTCGGGGTGGTGGTCTTCGACTCCGCCGAAGCGGTACGACGTGCCGCGACCGGTGAGGACACGGTCCTCGTCCGCCGGGAGACCACCCCCGACGACCTCCCCGGCATGATCGCCGCACAGGCCGTCCTGACCAGCCGGGGCGGCAAGACCAGCCACGCGGCCGTCGTCGCACGCGGCATGGGCAAGGTCTGCGTCTGCGGCGCCGAAGCCCTCAACGTCGACCCGGCAGCTCGCCGGTTCACCACGGCATCGGGCGCGGTCGTGTACGAAGGTGACACCGTCTCCGTCGACGGCACCGCAGGCACAGTCCACGTCGGCGCACTCCCGCTGACCGCCTCCGACGTCGGCCGCGCACTGGAGACCGGTACCGTGAGCGGGCCGCTGACCGAGTCGGTCCTGGGTGCCCTCGCCCACGCCGATTCCGTACGGCGCCTCGAAGTGCGGGCCAACGCCGATACCCCCGAGGACGCCGTACGCGCCCGCAGTATGGGCGCGCAGGGCATCGGACTGTGCCGTACCGAGCACATGTTCCTCGGTGAGCGCAGGGCGCTGATCGAGGCGATGATCCTGGCCCGCGACGACAGTGCCCGCCAGCAGGCCCTGGGAGCCCTGCTGCCCCTCCAGCGCGAGGACTTCACCGGTATTCTCAAGGCGATGGACGGCCTGCCGGTGACCATCCGGCTCATCGACCCGCCGCTGCACGAATTCCTTCCGGATCGCACGGAGTTGGCCGTACGGCTGGCCCGCGCCGAGCGGCCGGACCCGCACGACCGTGAACTGCTCGCCGCCGTCGAGCGCATGCACGAGCAGAACCCGATGCTCGGCCTGCGCGGCGTCCGACTGGGCCTGGCCGTGCCAGGTCTGATGGCCATGCAGGTGCGCGCGGTCGCCGAGGCCGTGGTCGAGCGGCTGCGGGCCGGCGGTCGGCCGCGCGCCGAGATCATGATCCCGCTGGTCGGGACGGTTGAGGAACTGCGGCTGGCGCGCGCCGAGGCGGAACGCGTCCTTGCCGAGGTCCAGGAGGAGACCGGCACGGCCCTCGACTGCCCGATCGGCACGATGATCGAGCTGCCACGCGCCGCGCTCACCGCGGGACGCATCGCCGAGTGCGCCGACTTCTTCTCCTTCGGCACCAACGACCTGACCCAGACCACCTGGGGTTTGTCCCGCGACGACGCCGAGGCCTCCTTCTTCCCGCTGTACCTGGAGAAGGGCGTCTTCAGCGTGTCGCCGTTCGAGACGATCGACCAGGAGGGCGTGGGCCGACTGGTGGAGCTGGCCGTCGAAGCGGGCCGCAGCGTCAACTCCCGCCTGGAGACCGGGGTGTGCGGCGAACACGGCGGCGACCCGGAGTCCATCCACTTCTTCCACCGGGCAGGTCTCGACTACGTCTCCTGTTCACCGTTCCGCATCCCGGCGGCCCGGCTGGAGGCCGGACGGGCGGTCCTCATGGACACCACCGGGGGCAGCGACAGCAGGTGAGCAGAGCCGCGACGGCAGCTCGGTCGCGGGTTGCCTGCACGGGACCCGCGTCCGAGCTGCCCTTGGCGCTGCGACCCGTCACCGAAGGTCGGGGCGCGCTCAGAACAGCGCCGGCACAGCCGCCTCGATGAGATGTGGTCCCGGCTCGGTGAAGGCCTCGCGCAACCGGTCCGTGAGATCCTCGGCGGTGGCGGCACGCGACGCCGGTACGCCCCTGCCGCGGGCGAGGGCGACGAAGTCGAGGCCGGGGCAGACCGAGAGGGTTGCGGTGAGCGGGGCCGTCCGCAGGTGTACCGAGGCGCTGGGATTCCCATGCTGAGGAACGCGTACGAGTCGTTGGCGAGATCACGGTGGTGATGTCGAGCCCCTCGCGGACATGGGTCCACAGCGCCGAGATGGTGTACATGGCGCATGCCCGTCCCGGTCCGCCAGGCACCGTCTGGGACGTGGCTGGTCGATGGGCCCGTTGTCCAGATGTCCTGGCGCGTGGTGGCGTACTGCCGTGTGTCGTCCGCCGATCAGCAGGCTGACCTGGACCGGCAGGTGGCCCGCGTCGTGGCCGGTGTGAACCGGCAGGGCCTGGGCCGTCGCTGAAATCGTGACCGAGGTGGGGTCCGGGCTGAACGGGCGCCGCCACACCGTGTCCGCCAGGTCGCCCAGAGCTGCGGGAATGTCGTCAGCCGTCGTGGCGAGGGTGTGAATCCGGCAGTTGTCCGGCGTCAACAGACCGGGCAGGCCTGGGTGGGCGAAGAACGACAGCGGGGCGCGGGCGCCTGCCGGCACGAGGTGCCGTACGCCATCGAGTTGCGCCATCGCCCCTCGGCGAGGTACCCGAGCCGCTCCACGGCGGGCGGGCTCGCGCTGCGTTCCAGGCGGGCCTGGAACGTCTCGCACAGCAGTCGGGCTCCGGTGGCGACGATTCGGGCGGACGCGGTCAGCGCCGGTTCGCGGGTGGCCTCGCCGCCGAGGAACAGGGCGGCGGGCTCGCCGGTGCGCAGGGCCGCGGCCACCGCGGTGACGGTCTGCTCGGGTATGGCGGCGGGCGGCCGGGCGGTGACCGTCCGGCCAACGGGCTCCATCGCGGGTCTGGTTGGCTCTCTCCGCGCCGCGGAGAGCAAAGCCGACGCTCTCGTACGGCAATTGCCGTTGCGGGGACGCAAGCTGCCCCCTGGCTCGACAAGGCCGTCGGAGTTGGCGGCGCCCCTCTCCCCGATTGCCTGACGGGCCGAGCGCCGGAAGGGGCCATGCGCCCGTGGCCGTATGGGGGAATTGTGAAGTTGCAGGCCGGAGGTGTGGGGTGGCCGGCAGGGGAGGGTGCCGCAAATGACCGAGGCATTGCCTCATGAGCAGTCGTCGGTTGCGGTGGTGCCGGTAGCATCGGCCGCGCCGGGATCAGGGGCGCGCTTGGCGGGACGTCCGGCTTGGGAAATGACTATGCGAGGGGCGGGGCCGGATATGACGACGTCAGCAAAGGGCGGTCAGGGTCCGCGGGCGGACCTGGGTGATCTTGAGGCGATGCTGGACGCGGTCACCGATCATGCCGTCATCAAACTCGGACCGGGCGGCGAGATCGTCCGCTGGAGCCGCAGCGCGCAGGCGATGACGGGCTACGCCGCGGACGAGGTGGAGGGGCGACAGGTATCGCTGCTGCACCTTGAGGAGGACCGCGAGGCCGGCCTCATGGAGCGGGAGTTGGAGTCCGCCCGGGACGGCCGGCAGGAGTTTCAGGGCTGGCGGATCCGCAAGGACGGTGAGCGCTTCCTGGCCAGGGTCACGCTGACTCCGCTGCGCGACACGGAAGGGGCGTTGAGCGGCTTCGTCAAGGTTTTCCAGGACGCCACGGAGAGCGTGCGGGCCGAGTCGTTGTTCCACGGTCTGTTGGATTCGGCTCCGGACGCCATGGTGATCGTGGGTCAGGACGCACGGATCGTACTGGTCAACCGGCAGGCGGAGACACTGTTCGGCTTCGTCCGTGCCGAGTTGGTCGGCCGGGAGATCGAGGTCCTGGTGCCGCCGAGGTTCCGGGACCGGCATGTCGGCCATCGCTCCGGCTTCCTCGCCGACCCCCAACTGAGGCCGATGGGTGCGGGGTTGGAGCTGTCCGGAATGCGCCGGGACGGTACCGAGTTCCCCGTGGAAATCAGTCTGAGCCCCTTGGATACGGCTGAGGGGAGGCTGGTGGCCGCGGCGATCCGGGACGTCACCGAGCGCCGGGAGACCGAACAGCGGCTCCAGCGGCAGCGCGACGAGATACTTGAACTGTCGACGCCGGTGATCCAGGTGTGGGACAAGGTGCTCGCGCTGCCGATCATCGGAACACTGGACACGCTGCGGGCCACCCGGCTGACGGAGGGCCTGCTGGAGAAGATCGCGCAGAGTCAGGCGGAAGTGGCCATCCTGGACATCAGCGGAGTGCCCACCATCGACACCCAGGTCGCCCAGCATCTGCTGAAAACGGTGCAGGCGGCGGCCCTCATGGGGACCGTGAGCATCATGAGCGGGGTACGGCCCGAGACGGCTCAGTCGATGGTGCATCTGGGCATCGACATGGGGCGTCTGCGTTCCCGCAACACGCTGCAGGACGCCTTGCAACTGGCCCTGGCGGTACTCGCCGAGCGGGCCGGGACCGCGGCGACTGCTGCGCACGCACTGAGGTCCGGGGGGGCGCGGTGACCGGGGACGTGGTTCCGGTCATGAGGATCGGTGACACGCTGCTGGTGGCGTTGCAGGGCGATCTGGACGACACCACGGTGATGGCGATCGAGGAGCAGCTCACCCGGGAGATCGCGCACACCTCCGCGTCGGGCATGCTCATCGATGTCAGCCGGCTGAGCGTGGTCGATTCGTTCATCGCCCGTGTACTGGCGAGGATCGTGGCGATGGTGCGGCTGCTGGGCGCGCAGGCGGCCATCGTGGGGATCCAGCCGGCCGTGGCCATCACCCTGGTGGAGCTGGGTGTGTCGATGGGACATTTGGACACCGCGCTCAACGCCGAGCAGGGCCTGGCCCTGCTGGACCGGTTGCGGCGGACCGACGCCGGTGGGGACCGGCCGTGACGACGGAGGCGGTGACGCAGAGGGAGCCGGACGCCTTCACCATCGCCGACGAGGCCGACCTGATCCGGGTGCGTAAGGTGCTGCGGACCGAGGCGGAGGCGGTGGGGCTCAATCTGGTGGACGCGACGAAGCTGATCACGGCCGGCAGCGAGTTGGCCAGGAACATCCTCTACTACGCCACCGGCCGCCGAGGCCGGGTCGGCGTCGAGCGGGTGTATCTGAAGGGCCGCAGGGGCGTGCGGGCCACGTTCGCCGACGACGGTCCGGGCATCGAGGACATCGAGGCGGCGCTGACCGACGGGTTCAGCACCCGGGGCAGCCTCGGGCTGGGGCTTCCAGGGGCACGGCGGTTGGTCGACGACATGACCCTCACTTCCGTCGCCGGGTCGGGCACGACCGTGGTGATCGTGAAGTGGCAGCGGTGAAGCGCGAGTCGAGAACGACGAGGATGTGGCGGCGCTGAGCGAGAGAGAGCACCGTCGCCTTGTCGTCGAGGCCGAGGAGGACGTCGGTGCGCTGCGCCGGGCGGTGGCGAGGCTGGCCGCCGACCGCCGCGCGTTGCGTCCGGGGGTGGCCGAACTGGTCGCGGCCGAACTCGGTACCAATCTCCTCCGGCACGCCGTGCCGGGCGGGTATGTGCTCGCCCGGCAGGCAGGCGACGGGATCGAGTTGCTGTCGGTCGACCGCGGCCCGGGCATGACCGCCGCAGGGCTCGCTGTACCGACCGAGACGGCTCGGGCCTCCGTCCCGCTCCGGCCTGCTGGACGTGGCCTGAACGCGGGGCTGGCCGTGATCCGGCGCAGCGCCGCCGAGTTCGAGTGGTACTCCACTCTGAACGGCACGGTCCTTTTCGTACGCCTCGGTGCGCCTGAACCTGCGGCGCACCCGGGGTGGCTCGTCGGAGGCGTCAGCGTTCCCCTGGGCGGCGACGGCGAGTCCGGGGACGCCTGGGCTGTCACCTCCGCCGGCCATCGCGGCTTTCAGGACAGCCCGGCCACATTTCCCGACGTACACCCTCATCGCAGCCCCTCCCGCCCGCTGGCCGCTCTGCTCGTGGACGGGCTCGGGCATGGGTCGCATGCCGCTGCGGCGGCCCAGGCCGCTCTCGGTGCCTTCGAGCGGGTGCCCGTCACCGATCTCGACGCACTGGTCCGGCGGGCCCACGAGGCGATGCGGTCCACCCGTGGTGGGGTCCTGGGCGCGTGTCTGATCGATCCCGGGCGCGGGGAACTGGCCTACACGGCCGTAGGCAACATCACAGGGCGAGCCGTGACCGGTGGTCGGTCGGTACATCTGTTGGACCGGCCAGGCATGCTCGGCACCCAGCTGTCCGTACCCTCCGTCCGCGTTCAGCACTGCCCCTGGGAGCCCGGGTCGACGCTCGTCCTGGCGTCCGACGGGATCCGCTCCGGCTGGAGCCTGGACGGCCATCCGCGTCTGCTGGAGCAGCACCCGGCGATCGTCGCCGCCGTGCTCCACCGCGACTACGGGCGGCCCACCGACGACGCCACTGTGCTCGTGGTCCGTCATACCGGCGGCATGCCATGATGGCCGGGCCACGTCACTGGTGTGAAGGGCGGCCAGGCATGGGTGACTTGCATGGTTCCGCGACCGCGGACGGCGCGGACGACACAGCCGCGCCGCAGACCGAACTGGAGCCCAGTGCGCTCCTGGTGGACGAGCTGCGCCAGGAACTGGACGACACCAATCGTGGCTTGATCGCCCTGCACACCGAACTGGAGACCGCCCGGCTGTCCGAGGCGCGGCTCGCGGCCATCGTGGCCTCCTCCGACGACGCCATGATGTCCCTCGACCCCGGCCGTCTCATCGAGACCTGGAACCCGGGCGCCGAGCGGCTGTTCGGCCACACCGAGCAGAACATCATCGGCCAGGCGATCGACGGCCTCATGTCCGACGCGGCCTGCGTCGCCTTCCTGGCCGCGGTGGAACAGATTCGTTCCCGGGGGCATGCTGACTCCTACCAGAGCCGGTGGCGCCGTACCGACCGCACCGAGGTCGACGTGGCGGTCACCGTGTCGCCGATGCGCGACGCCGACGGCGCGCTGATCGGCTTCGCCACGGTGGCGCGCGACATCACCCACCAGGTCGCCGCGCAGGCCGAGTTGGCCGCTGCCCGGGCGGACCGCGAGGTGATGGCCGAACGCGATCGCATCGCGCGTGACCTGCACGACATGGTCATCCAGCGAGTCTTCGGCGCCGGTCTGGCGCTGCAGAGCGTCACCGCCCGCATCACCCGCCCCGACTCCGCCGCACGCATCCATACGGTGATCGAGGAACTGGACGCCACCATCCGGGAGTTGCGCGGCACCATCTTCGAGTTGGGCCAGCCCGCCCAGAAGGCGGCCAGCCTGCGCGCCCAGGTTCTCGACGAGGCCGCCACCGCGCAGGGCCGGCTCGGCTTCGCCCCCGCGGTCGTGTTCGATGGCCCCGTCGACGCCGCGCTGCCCGACACGACGGCCTCCCACCTGCTGGCGGCGTTGCGTGAGGCCCTCTCCAATGTGGCCCGCCACGCCCACGCCTCCGCCGTCCGGGTCGCCGTCCACGCCGGAGACGAACTGCTCCTTGAAGTCACCGACAACGGTCGGGGTATCGACCCGGCCGTCACCCGAAGCAGCGGGCTGACCAACCTGCGCCGCCGAGCGGAGAAGCTCGGCGGCACGTTCGAGGTGGTCGGCCGACCCGAAGGCGGCACGTGTCTGTGTTGGCGCATCCCCCTCACCGCCGAGAGCCGGGCCCGTACCTCTTGACCTGGCTGGGCTCGCCAGGGGGACTACCCAGCGCACGTCCACGCCCCGCCGGCCGTCGGTGAGGGTGCTTCGACCTGTCCTGCCCGTCCGTGAGGGCGACACCGACGTCGGCATGGTGACGGCATGGGCGCCGATGAGTCTCCTGCGTAGGTGCACGTCGAACGACGTGCCGTCGAGGCGTGGCTCCTGGGCGCTACGGCCGCGCTCGCTTTCGGGGGCCAGACAGTCGGCGTCGGGCGTGCTGCACGGTGGCGACTGGACCGGTGATGTATTGGCCAGTGGGGGCTGGAAGCGCGTGGACGAAGCCAGTCAGTCCTTCAACGCGCAGGTGCTGGAGGCTCACCCACCGGCGAGCAATCGGCCACGAGTCAGCGCTCCGGCCGCACGGGCGGCGCCTCGGAGGTGCTGTCCAGGACGGGCAGTTCGGCCATCACACACCCCTTTCTCACACCCACAGTAGGAAGGCGGCAGGCCGTGGAGCAGGGGCCGAAGGTTCCCGCAAGAGGGCCGGGAGCCTGCCGACACCGGACCGCCGGCCCCCAGTCCCGTCCTTCGGACCCACGGCGCAGGCATTCAGTCCTAGGGAGCGTCGGCGGGAGCGGCCTGCGGCGTTCGCCGCGGTCCGGAGCTGTTTATGGGACCCACCTGCCGCCTCATCCGTCCCGCCCTACGGTGGAGGGGTGATCAACCACCCTGTGGGAGGAGAGCACATGGAGATCGTCGCTTACGGCGTCGTCGCGGACGAGGAGCCACTGCTGCACGACGCGTTCGACAGGGCCGTCGGCGGCCGCCATGAACTGCGCAGTCTGCGGCTGTTCCTGAACCGGGACACCGTCCCGACCGCGGCTGGCCATGAGGTGGTGCTCAGCAGCGTCAACGACACCCTGGACGCGGAGGTGCTGCGCTCGCTCGCCAAGAACGGCACGAAGATGATCAGCCAGCGGTCCACCGGCTACAACAACATCGACCTGGCGGTGGCCGAGGGGCTGGGGTCGACCGTGGCCCGAGTGTCGTTCTACTCGCCGTACTCGGTGGCTGAGTTCGCCTGGGCGCTGGTGCTCGCCATCAACCGGCGGGTCGTCCGCGCGGCTCATCGCACCCGGGAGTTCGACTTCCGGCTCGACGGGCTGATGGGCCGCGACCTGCACGGCCGGACGGCCGGACTGGTGGGCACGGGGAAGATCGGGGCCGCGTTCGCCCGGATCGCACACGGCTTCGGGATGCGGCTGCTGGGCTGGGACGTCGCCGAGACCCCAGACTGCCTGGCCCTGGGCATGCAGTACGTTGAGCGGGAGCGGCTGTTGGCCGAGTCGGACCTGGTCAGCCTCCACATGCCACTGCTGCCGGACACCCACCATCTCGTCGACGCCCGGGCGCTGGCCGTGATGAAGGACGACGCGATCCTGATCAACTTCAGCCGGGGTGGGCTGGTGGACACTGACGCCCTGCTGGAAACCCTGCGCGCGGGACGACTGAGCGGTTCGGCCTGGACGTCTACGAGGAGGAGGCTGGCGTGTTCTTCCTCGACAAGTCCCTGGAAGTGATGACCGACGAGCGCCTCGCGCGCATGATGACCTTCAGCAACGTGCTGGTCACCTCGCACCAGGCATACTTCACCCGGGACGCCGTGACGCAGATCGCCGAGACCACCGTGAGCAACCTCGTGGACTACTTCGCCGGCCGGAGCGGCGACAACGCTCTCGTCCGGGTTGCGAGGACCTGAACCCCACCGCACGTCCGTCCCCGGAGTTTCGGGATGGAGGGGGGATCACGCACGGCCACGGAACTTCGAACCGGGGCCGAGGTCTGGCGCGGGCGCCGTTCCGGTGGGGACGCAGGACCCCTCGCGGATGCCGATCCCGACGCCCGCGCCTGACTCGATGATCACTCCGAAGGGCCGCGTGCAAGAGGGCCGACCGGCCCCTGACGGGGGACGATGGGGTCCTTGCGGGGCGCGTTCTGTCGTGGTGTCTGGAGGTAGGGCGCAACCGCGACGTGCGGCGGAATCCCGGGCCGCCCGGCGAGCGGAGGTGTAAGCGGGCTCGTCGCGGCGCCGACACGTACGGCAGTCCGCTCGACTGGGTGCCCGACGGCTGGGACCCTGTCGCATCGGGAGCAGATCAGGAGGATGCCATGGCATCGCGACTCGATGAGGAGACGGTGGCGAAGCTGGTGGCCGAGGCCACGGCGGCCCCGTCCATGCACAACGCGCAGCCGTGGCGCTTCCGCTTCCTGAGCAGCGAGCGGCTCGTGCTGCTGTACGCCGACCCGGAGCGGGCCATGCCCCACTCGGATCCCGACAACCGGGCGTTGCACATCGGCTGCGGGGCTGCGCTGTTGAACCTGCGTGTCGCCGCCGCGCACGCAGACCTTGTCCCCGAGACACGACTGCTGCCCGAACCGCAGGATGGACTGCTGCTCGCCGCCGTGCACCTGGCCGACCCCACGGGGCGCTTTCGGGACGACGACCTGGCTCGGCTGCACCCGGTGATCCGGGAGCGGCACACCAGCCGCTACCCCTTCGCCGAGAAGGACGTACCCGAGGACGTGCGGGCCACCTTGCAGGATGCTGCCACGCGGGAAGGGGCCGAGCTGCTCTTCCCCGGCCTGTGGCATGCCGAGACCGTGCTGGACCTCGTCCGTGACGCCGAAAGCCGCGACATCATGGGCACCGAGGCCAATGAGGACCTGGTGCGCTGGACCCGGCTTGGTCCCGAGGCGGACACCGCCGTCGACGGCGTCCCCGAATACGCCTTCGGGCCGCGCAAACGGGACGGCAAGGCTCCTGTACGGGACTTCACCGGGCGCCGGCCGGTAGCCGACCGCGGCACCACCACCTTTGAGCACACCCCGCACTTGGCCCTGCTCAGCACCCTCAGTGACGGCCCCGCCGACTGGCTGCGGGCCGGGCAGGCACTCGAACGAGTCCTGCTGGAGGCCACCCTGGCCGACCTGGCCACCTCTCTGACCTCGCACGCCCTGGAGGACCGAGAGCTGCGCCTGCTTGCCCGCGACCCGGGACTGGGCACCGGCCAGGTGCAAATGGTGCTGCGGCTGGGCTACGGTCCGCGAGGCCCGGCCACGCCCCGCCGCCCCGTATGGGATGTCCTGGAGATCGCATGATCAGGCGCCGTGGTGGTTTGCCGGGCGGGAGCGAGACGCTCCGGAGTGCGGATGTAGTCCTGACGGAACCGACGATCCGTGATCATTGGCGGTGTGGCGGGGATGCAACCACGCGCGCGTGCTGCGGTGCGTACCCCGGTCGGGGGGCTGTTGTCGTACGCGGTGTCGGTGGATACGGCGTCCCGGTCGGTGCTGGGGCAGATCTATGAACTCGCGGACAGCCGGGGCCTTCCACCGGTCTGTATTACCTCCTGCGGGCACGGCATCGGCTGCAGGAGCCGCAGGCGGATGTCGACCGGGCCTCGGACGAGGAACTCGTGGCGATGTTCATGGCCTGTCGCAGTGCCCGCGACCGGCTGATCGTGCTGTTGCACGCCCGGGTGGGACTGCGTCGCGGTCAGGTCGCCGGCCTGCGGCGCAGTGACTGCCACCTGCTGCCCGATTCACGCCACCTGGGCTGCCACTACAAGGGCGCACACGTGCATGTCCGGCGGCGGAGCAACACGAACCGGGCCTGGTCGAAGTCGAAGAAGGAGTGGATCCTTCCCGTTGGGGGCAGCACACCTGGCACGGCGGGCATGTCGCGACGAGCTGAACTAGGTTGGGTTCAGGGGAACTGCTTCAGGGGACGTGATTGCGAAGATGGACGGGCAGACGATCGGCTGGATGTGGGTGTGGCCGGTGCTGGTCGTGGCCGGTCTGCTGATCATCGGCTACGCCGTATTGCGGCTGGCGCGAAACGGCCGAGGATCTGCCCGCGGCGGGTCCGATTCGGGTTCGGTGGCGCGACGGATCCTCAATGAGCGCTACGCCCGCGGGGAGATCGACGAGCAGGAGTACCAGCACCGATGGAGGGTGTTGCGGTGACCGGCGCGCCGATCAGCCGGCGCCGGGCCTTGGGCCTGATCGGACTGGGCACGGCCAACGTCACCGTCGGCGCGACCGGCTGGGCCACCGGTCTGGGCGCCCCGAGCAGGGGCACCTCCGGCCAGGACCTGGCCCAGCCGCCGGTGCTGGCCAGTCGCGACGGGGTCCTGGATGTGTCGCTGACTGCCGCTCCCGGGGTGCGCCTGGCCGGGCGGGACACTCTGGCGTGGGGGTACAACGGCACCTGCCCGGGGCCAACCCTGCGGGTACGCCCTGGGGACCTGCTGCGGGTGCGACTGGTCAACCACATCGACCAGCCGACCAACCTGCACACCCACGGCCTGCACGTGTGCCCGTGTGGCAACGGCGACAACCCGTTCGTCACCGTCGCCCCCGGCGACAGCTTCGACTACGCGTACCGTATCCCGGTCGACCACCCGCCCGGCACGTTCTGGTACCACCCGCATCATCACGGCACCGTCGCCGACCAGATCTTCGCCGGCCTGGCCGGGACGCTGCTGGTCGACGGCGGTCCGGACCCGGATCTGCCAGTGACCGACGACCTGGCGCTGCTGGTCACTGACACCACCCTCGACGGGGCCGGCCGGGTCGCCGCACCGAACATGATGGCCAAGATGATGGGCCGCGAAGGTGACCTGGTGCTGGTCAACGGCCAGCACCAACCCGTCATCACCGCCGCACCCGGCGATGCGCAGCGGTGGCGGGTCATCAACGGCTGTGTCTCCCGGGTGCTCGCGCTGCGGCTGGAGGGCCACCGGCTGACCCAGCTCGCCCTGGATGGGGCGTTCCTGCCGACCCCGGCCGAGCGGGACCAGGTGGTGCTGGCCCCGGGCAACCGGGCCGACCTGCTGGTGCGCCCCGTCCGCGGCGGCCGGTACACGCTGGTTGCCGACCCGTACGACCGGGGCAGTATCGGCATGATGGGCGGCGGCACGCCCACCTCCGGTCCGGTCACCCTGGCCACCCTGGAAGCCTCCGGACCGGCCGCGACACCGCCGCCGCTGACAGTCACGTTGCCGGCCCCGGCCGCCCCGCAAGGCCGGGTGGCCGGTCAGCGTCGGCTCACCTTCGCCATGGACATGGGCATGGGCATGATGGGCGGCATGGGCACGGGGATGTTCACCATCGACGGGCGCACCTTCGACCCGGACCGCGACGATCAGACCGTCCCGCTCGACACCGTCGAGGAGTGGACCGTGGTCAACACCAGTCCCATTGATCATCCGTTCCATCTGCACGTCTGGCCGTTTCAGGTGCTGGCAACCAGCACCGGCGCACCTCCGACCGGGCTGCGCCAGGATGTTGTGCTCGTGCCCGCGCGGGGCTGGGTGCGGCTGCGCATCCCGTTCACCGATTACCCCGGCCGCAGCGTCTACCACTGCCACGTTCTCGACCACGAGGACCTCGGCATGATGGCCACCATCAACGTCCACCGCTGACGGGCTGCCTTGCGCGGGTATCCGGCGACCCTCGCGCCGCTCGGGCAGCGTAAAAGTCCTCGGGCGACCGCCCTTGTACCGGTAGTTCGTTAAATCCAGCAGTAGAGGTCAAGGCCGTGTCCGGTGGTGACTGCGTCGATCAGGGCCTGGAGCTCGGAGGGTGGGTCTGCGTCCGTCCAGGCTTGCCACCATCGGTTGACGGTGACGGCGGGGGTGAGCCAGGAACGGATGGCGCGTAAGGCCCTGGGCCGGCAAGGCTGTTGGGGCTGGTGGGACAAGGCCGGTCCCCCTCTCTGGCGCCTCGTCGGGGCAGGGGTCCGGCGCGGTGGCATCCAGGGGTCCGGGTGGGGCGAACCACTGGTCCCAGCAGAAGGAGAAGGCGCAGTTGACCAGGGTCTGGTGGCGGCGGATGGCGCGGTCGGAACGGACTTGGAAGTCGGCCCAGCCGAGTTCGTCCTTGACCTGTTTGTAGCTCTGCTCGATCCACGGCCGCAGGCAGTAGAGGCGGACGATCTCGGCGAGGTCGGCTGGCGGGTGCGGGCTGGTGGTGGCATGGGGTGCGTCGGGGTGGGGCAGGTTGGTGGCCAGGTACCAGGTGGCCTTCTCCGGCAGGCCGGCCGGGTCGGTGGTGGCCACGATCAGGCGGCAGGGCGAGTCGGGGCCGTAGCCGCCCAGGCGGGCATCGGCGGCCCACCAGGTTTCGGTGTGCCCGTCGCGGAAGTGACGCTCCACTGGTGTCCAGTCGCCGGGACGCTTGGCGTCCCGCCAGATCAGGGCGTGGGCCGCTTCGATGGGGGTGTGCGGCTGGTCTGTCGGAGCCCAGGTCCCGCGGTGCGGCTTGAGCGCGACCACGTAGGCCAGGCCGGCCTCGCGCAGCGCGAGGTACCAGTCGTCACTGACGGAGTAGGCGCAGTCGGCGATCACCGCCCGGCAGCCGAAGCCCGTAGCCTTCCCGCGGGCCGCGAGGGCAGCAGCCAGCTGCGGTTTCGTACGGAAGGCCGGATCGGACCGGCCGCGGGCGAAGTGATGCGCGGGGGTGTAGGGAGTCGCGTGCAGCGGGTAGTACACGCGGCCGTCGGTCCACACCGTGGCCACCGTGACGATGCCGTTGTCCGTCTTGCCCAGCCGGCCCAGCCACTGCCGACCGACATGCGCGGTCGCCGAGCCGTCCTTGCGGTCCCCGGAATCGTCGATCACGATGACCCCGCCATCGTGCGGAGCCGTCGCCGACTCTTCGCGCAGCAGCTCAAGCCGCCGGTCGTTGACCAGCTTGGCCTCCCAGGGCGACTCGGACAGGAAGAACTGCAGCCGCTGGACCCCCGGCATCCCCGCACCTGCCACCGGCTCCGCGCCTGCCAGGCAGGTGATCGTCTTGTTCCGCTCCCGCGGCGCCAGGAGCCAGGTACTCGCGAAACCCTCGCCGCTGGGCCAGGCTGAAGAAGAGGTCGTCGAACCGGGCGGCGTACTCCTCCAACGGACCCGGCGCAGGCGGACACGGACGGCGAGCGGTCATCTTCAGCCCCCAGTAAGGCAGTTGACTCCTACCACCGGCCTACGACCAACCCGACCTGCCGTCAAATCACGCCACCACCGGATTCAACGAACTACCAGTACTTGGGGTAGAGCGCCTTGAAGCCGTCGGTGTTGAAGTCGTGAATCACATCGCGGACCCGATCCGCGCTGGTGCACGTCACCTCGGCGATCTCCGCCACCGCCATGCCCTGTGCTGACAGCAGCACCATCTGGGCCCGCCGCCACGTCACGACCGAGCCGGTGCCTCTGCGGATGATCCGCTGCAACCTCCGGCCTTCCTCGTCATCGATCTCACGAACCCGTACACGTTCTGCCACCCGGACAGACTCATGGTGACGCACCGCCTGCGCCAGCACCCGAGCGGCACGTCAGATCACAACAGGGCAGACGCTGCTTGATACGGCGCTAGATGCTCGCCGATGACATGGCGCGATGCGGTCTCGATGCCGCTGGCTCCCGGATTGTGGCGGCCGCCGACGGGAGGCAGGGTGGTGTCGAGACCGTTTCGCGAAGCAAGTTGTGTGAGCCGGGAACCGGCGAACTTGGTCACCGCCGAACGAGTGGGTCGGTACACCGGTCCGGAATGCGGTGGCCGATGCAAGATCGTCCATTCTGGGCAGGCTTACGGAGGTGCGGTACATGTCAGCGAAGGACCCAGAGAGCGGGAGCACGCACGAGGTCTCCTTGCCGCCCGAAGTCAAGTTGCTGCAGGAAGTCACTCCGCCTTTCTTTCCCGAAGGTGGTTCGGGAATGACCATCCTCGTCGATTGGCCTCCCGGTCACCCCGGGCTCCCTCCGCATCGCCACTCGGGCCCGTCGTTCGGCTACGTGATGGAGGGCGCGCTCCGGTTCGAGCTCGAGGGCGAGCCGGAGCGTGTGGTCGAGGCCGGTGGGACGTTCTGGGAGCCAGGCGGTGACGTGATCCACTACCAGGACGGCAACGCCCTGTCGGACGCACCGACCAAGTTCGTGGTGACCATGGTGTGCGCGCCGGGTCAGCCGATGCTCAAGCTGGTCGACGAGGAGGAGCTGAAGGAACGGGCCCACCTGCGCGCCCCGCGTCCCTCCGATGGCTGACCCGCGAGATCGACAAGAGTGCAGAGTTCCGAACACCGAGAGTCCGGGGCCGATACCCAGACCGCGCCGCCACCATGGCAGGCAGCGTCGGCCTGCTCATCCTCGATGCCACCGCGCTCACCGGCGTCGCGCTGATAGCTCCGGGCCTCGCCTGGCCCTTCCTGGCTGCGGCGCTCGCCAGCCTCACCAGGATCGGCCGACCCTGCGCGTCCTGCCGCGCATCTTCACCGGCTGAGGTTGACCGTGTCCTCGGCTGCACGGCGAGGGCCAGGCACGCTGACCCCCACGTTCCAGTCCGACGACAACTTCGGCCGCATCCTCGCCGCATACGGCGGGATCTTCGTGGCAGGGTCGATCGCCTGGGGCATGGTCGCAGACGGATACCGTCCCGACCGCTGGAACCTCATCGGGATCCTGGTGCGCCCGTAGCCACTGACCTACTCCTGATCCACCGCGAGGTGGCCTTTCCGCCTCAGCCGTTGGCGCGACTGCTGGAGCTGACCGCTCGGGCGAGAGGTCGTATGCCAGCCGAGGCTGTCATCGCTCGATTCAGCGATGGCGCCACACCTCTTGACCCAGAGAATTCCTGGTCGTCGAGCAGGAACACCCGGATCGGGATTTGCTCCGTGAAGGTTCGTGTCCCGATCATTGCGGCCACTCGGTCCCTCGGGACGGACAGGCTGCGGACTGCCCACGAGGCCGATCATCACCCGCAGGCCACGGAAGCAATAGGGCCGACCTGGCCCCGTTCATTTCATCGAGTGTCCCTGCGCCTCACGCGGACCCTTGCCGTGGGTGAGGTCGAACTCCACGTCCACCACGCCCTCGACGGCCCGTACCAGACGCGCGGCCACGGCTACCAGGGACGTGTCGCGGACCCTCCCTGTCAGCGTGGCGACTCCGTCGTGCACGTCCACGTGGATGCTGGAGGCCGGCAGCGGGAAGAGGTACGCCACGATTTCGCGGCGGACCTCCTCGGCGATGTCCTCGTCCTTGCGCAGGAAGACCTTGAGCAGGTCGGCACGGCTGATCACGCCCTGCAGCAGACCGGCCTCGTCGACCACGGGCAGCCGCTTGACCTTCTCGTGAGCCATGATTCGCGCGGCTTCGGCCAGGGTGGCGTTCGCCTGGACGGTGATTGCGGGCGAGGACATCAGTTCCCCGGCGGTCAGCGCGCCGGCCTTCGCCACGTCGGCGGGGCGCAGCAGTGCGTAGCCCTTCTCGGGGCTGTCCCGCAGTTCCTCCGTGGGCAGCAGGTCTGCCTCGGAGACCACACCGATGACCCGGCCCTCGCCCTCGAGCACGGGCAGGGCGCTGACCCGCCAGTCCTGCATCATCCCCATCATGTCCTTGAACGAGGCCCACCGGCCGACGGTGGCGACGTTGTGGGTCATGACATCGCTGACGATGTGCGGGGTGCCGTACATGATGACTCCGTGTGCTCGTCGTTGAGCGGTCCTGCCACTACCAGCGTGTGCCGATGCGAACGGGTGGGACAGGGGTCTCTCGGCCCCCAACCGGGCCATTCGGCCTCCCGCGACCTGGCCCGGGAGGTCACCGCTCGCGGCACCACGCCTCGTACGGGGCGAGCGCGGTCGGCAGTGTCAGGAAGATGCGGTCCCTACCCACGGAGTCGGAGAGACCGTACGCCTGCAGGTCGTCCAGCAGGTCCTGTCTGACCCGGGCGAGGGTGGACACGATGCCGCGGCCCGTGAGTTCCCGGCGCAGGCCGTCGACGGCGTCCAGGGCCGTGATGTCCACCTCGGCGGTGGCCTCGGTGTTCAGGACGAACCGGCGGACCGGCTCGGTCCGTTCGTCGACCACGGCCACGAGGAACACCAGCGTGGTGGCCGACAGCGCCACGGTGGCGGGGTGAACGTGCGACAGATGCCTGAGGAACGAACACAGTTGGGGCAAGAACTGCGAGCTGCCCGACCGCACACCCGTGAGCCGGGGCAACTGGTCCACCGCCATGATCCCGGGCGGCCCCAGTGGGTGCAGGGCTCCACCGCCTCGTGGTTCCGGGCCAGTAGGTCGGTTGGTCCCGTTCAGGGACGTCTGGCCCCTGACCTGACCACGACCGCGTCACCACGCTGGAATCGAATGCTTACCCGGAGGTGGAGACCATGTCCCGAACCGTCACCGTCGGTCTCGACGGATCGACCGAGAGCCGGGCCGCCGCCGAGTGGGCGGCGCGCGAAGCGCTGCTGCGTGGCCTGCCGCTGAAGATCGTGCACGTCCATGAGCCACTGCCCAAGCACGTGGACCCGCTGCCGGACGACGAGACCCACCAGCGTTGGACCGAGCGGCTACCGATCGAGGCCGCGGAAGGCATCCGTCTCCGGCACCCCGGCATAGAGGTGATCACCGAGCAGCTCACGGGAACCGTGGCCGACATCCTGCGCGAGGCGGCGGGCTTCGCCGACCTGCTGGCGCTGGGCTCGCGGGGGCTCGGCGGGATCGGTGGGTTCATGGTCGGATCGGTGAGCCTGGCCGTCGTGGCCCGCGCGGAACGACCAGTGGTGCTGGTGCGGGCGGGCGAACAGGCCGCCGTCCGCATCGCTCCGCTGACGTGGGTGAGGCTGTCCCCGGACACGCCGACGCCCAAGTGCGCAGTCGCCGGGCTCTACCCAACCGTGGGACGGTGAGCAGCATGGACCTTCCGATCATCGTTGGCATCGATGGTTCCGAGCCGAGCCTGAGAGCGGTGGACTGGGCGGCCGACGAGGCCGCCCTGCGCGGAGCCGGACTCCGGTTGGTGTACGCGTCGTTGTGGGAGCGCTACGAAGGCGCCTGCCTCGCGCACGACCTGGGCAAGCCGTCGGAGGAGGTGATGGTGCAGGACATCGTCGACACCGCCGAGCGCCGGGCCCATCGCCGACAGCCGGGCGTGAAGGTCACCACAGATCTGCTCCCCGAGGAGCCGGAGTACGCGCTTGTGAGGGAGAGCCGGACGGCCCTCGCCGTGGTGGTGGGGTGCCGTGGTCGCAGCGGCTTGACCGAGACACTCCTGGGCTCCGTCAGCGTCATGGTGGCGGGGCACGCGTACTGTCCGGTCATCGTGTTGCGCGGCAGCCACGACAACCAGGCACGGTCGGGAGTGCGCGGCCGCATCCTCCTGGGAGTCGGTGAGAAGCCGGCGGGTACGGCCGCCGTGCGGTTCGCCACCGAAGAGGCCCTGTTGCGTGGCGTCCCGCTGGAGGCCGTACGGGCCTGGCGTCGGCCCGTACACGAGACCACCGGCCACCCGCTGATCGTCGGCGAACCGGCCCACCTGTACGAGCAGCACGCCGTGGAGGCGCTGGAAGAGGCGCTGCGCGACGTACCGGAGGGCTTGCAGGTACAACGGCGCACGGTCGAGGCTCGCGCCCGCGACGCCCTCCTGGCCGCTTCTCACGAGGCCGATCTGCTGGTGGTCGGCGCACGGCGCCGCCACGGCCACCTCGGCCTCCAGCTCGGCCGCGTCACCCACGGAGTACTGCACCACGCCGCGTGCCCGGTGGCCGTCGTACCGGAACCTGCCTGACCTCGACCAGGACACTCACCATCCCGTCCCGGTCCGCGCCCACGCCATGGATCTGTCCGAGGACGAGAACACGGCCGGAAGCAGATGAACGCCGCGGTGAAATGAAGCCCGGATTCTTTGGAGCGCAATATGCGCCGGAAACCCGGGCTGCCGCCGAGCAGTCGAAGTCTCCCCTGCTGGGTGAGGGTCCGGTTGCCCGCCCGCGACGACTCGCACGGCGATACCGGTGTGGTCGGGCAGGAACTCCTGAACGGGCGGGTCCAGCAGCCGGATGGTGACCGGCAGCCCGTCCATCGCCTGAAGGACGCCGGAACAGGGCCGTCGGGGAGGTGCCGTCGGGCCTGCGGGTGGACCGAGCGAACCGAGCGGCCCCAGGGCTGCCTGAGCCATGGTGATGTGCGCGGCGTCTTCGAGGGAGGGCCGACCATCTTCTCGGAATACCGCCTTCCGCCGGGGACCGATACCGTGGAAACGGAGCGATCCGATGGTTCAGGGTCGGCTTGCCGAGGGGACCAGGAGGAACGATGTGGCATGTCCCGAGCAGCCCCGCGTAAGACTGCCGCAGCTTAAGCTCGACGAGCTGCTGGAGGAACTGCAGGCCCGGATCGACGCGGCCCGCGGCACCCGCGACCGCGTGCACACCCTGCTCGTGGCGGTGCTCTCCGTCGGCCGGGAGCTGGAACTGGAGCACGCGCTGCACTCCATCGTGGAGGCGGCCGCGCTGCTCGTGAACGCCGAATACGCAGCTCTGGGCGTCATCAGCCCCGACGGCAAAACCCTGTCGGCCTTCCACACCGTCGGTGTGACCGAGCAGCAGATCGCCGAAGTCGGGCCCTTCCCGCAGGGCCACGGCATTCTCGGCGAACTGATCCGCCACCCGGAGCCGCTCCGTCTGGAGAAGATCTCCCAGCACCCGGCCTCGTACGGCTTCCCGCCCAACCACCGGCCGATGAACAGCTTCCTCGGAGTCCCGATCCGAGTCCGCGGCCAGGCCTTCGGCAACTTGTACCTGACTGAGAAACGCGGCGGGCTGCAGTTCGACGAGGAGGACGAGTCGCTGCTCGCCACACTTGCCGTGGCGGCCGGCGTGGCCATCGACAACGCCCGCCTCTACGAAGAATCCCGGCTGCGCGAGCGCTGGCTGCGGGCCAACGCGGAGATCACCCACCTGCTGATGTCCGGCAGCGGGCGAGCCGAGGCTCTCGGCCTGATCGCGGAACGTGCCCGGACGATCTCGGCCTCTGCACTGGCGGCGGTCGCGATGCCGATGGAGGACACCAAGTCGCTCACCGTGGAGATCGCCGTGGGGCTCGACGCGGAGGAACACCGCGGGCTGGTGCTGCCCATGCACGAATCCCTGATGGGACTGGCCTACTCCGCCGCTGCTCCGATCGCCAGCGACGACGTCACCCGGGATCCGCGGATCTGCCCGGAGCCTCCACGTTTCGGCGGACTCGGCCCTGCCGTTGCCGTCCCCATCGGTACAGGGGAAAGCGGCGTTCGCGGCGTGGTCCTGCTGGCGCGGGAGACGGGTCGGCCGACGTACTCGGAGCGGGAGACCGAGATGCTGCAGGGCTTCGCCGCGCAGGCCGCGATCGCGATGGAACTGGCCGAGCGCCGACAGGACGCCGAACAGATCGCGGTACTCGAGGACCGCGACCGGATCGCCCGGGACCTGCACGACCTGGCCATCCAGCGATTGTTCGCAACCGGGATGACGCTGCAGAGCGCGGGCCGATTCATCGAGCACCCCGAGGCGGCCGGACGGGTGCTGCGAGCCGTCGACGACCTGGACGAGACAATCAAGATCATCAGATCGACGATCTTCGGCTTGCGGGCGCGTGAGGGCACGGCCCACAGCGGGCTGCGGGCCCGCGTCGTCCGTGCGGTGGGCGAGGCGAGCCCGATACTGGGTTTCACTCCCAGCGTGCGCATGGAAGGCCTCGTCGACACCGATGTGCCACGTGAGATCGCCGACCACGTGATGGCCGTACTCTCCGAGGCCCTCACCAACATCGCACGGCACGCCCACGCCGGCCGGGCCCAGGTGGTCCTGACGACTGACGGCCACGAGGCGTCTTTGACAGTCTCGGACGACGGGGTGGGAATAACGCCCGGCGGACGGCGCAGTGGACTGCGCAACATGGCCGAGCGAGCGGAGCAGCTGGGTGGCCGGTTCGAGGTGAGCAGCCCCGACAGGGGCGGCACGCTGCTGGCCTGGTGGGTTCCGCTGCCCGTCGAGTAGGAATTGCCTTCCGGAACAGGAGCTGGAAGACGGGCCACTCGGCCCATGCGGTGAACGTGTCCCTTGCTTCAGGCTGAAGGTGTCGTAGGACGGCACCCGAAACCAAGGGAGGACGCCATGGACGGCGCTGCGACTGTGGTGGGCGACGTGATGACCCGCCGGGTCGTTGCCCTGCGCACGGGAGCGACCTTCAAGGACATCGTGAAGACCATACGGGAGTGGCGGGTCAGTGCCCTTCCCGTGCTGGATGACGCGGGACGCGTCGTCGGTGTCGTCTCCGAGGCCGACATGCTGCCCAAGGAGGAGTACCGGCGAAGTGACCTCGACCGGTATGGCCAACTACAGCATCCCGCCGACGTGTACAAGGCCGGCGCGGTGACAGCCGGCGAGCTGATGACCGGCCCAGCCGTCACCGTGACACCCGACGCCACCCTCGCCCGCGCCGCGCGCATCATGGCACGCCACGGGGTCAAGCGGCTGCCGGTCGTCGGGCACGATGGCGTGCTCAAGGGGATCGTCAGCCGCTCCGACCTGCTGAAGGTGTTCCTGCGGGATGACGAGGACATCGCCGAGGAGGTCCGGCGCGAGGTCGTCCAACCGCTCTTCGGTACACACGCCGAAGTGGTCCGGGTCGAGGTGCGCGACGGTGTCGTGACGCTCTCGGGCCTGGTGCACGACACCGCGCTCGTCCCGCTCGCCGCCCTGCTGGTGCGGGGCGTCGAGGGCGTGGTGGACGTGCAGTGCGCGCTGACCGGTCCGGCGAGCCATCCGGACCCCGTCCCTGACCTGCCGGACACGCGCCGGACGTCGGCCTCCACCTGACGGCGGCCGACGTCCGGTGAGAGGAGGCGGCGACCATGACGCAGACACCTCCCATGACGGTGAAACCCGTACGGCTGTGGCGCTGGCGACGCAACCCGCTCCGGCGGCACAGCGATGTCGTCGAAGCGTGGATCGTGCTCGCCACCTGGATCTGTGCTCTTTCCGGCGGGACCCTGGCGGGCGCGGCCGCGGCCCAGGCGACGGACTCGGCGTTCGCCGCGCGGCAGGCTCAGGTCCACGCCGTGTCCGCCGTCCTCACCGACAACGCGGCGAGGACGGCGCTCGGCGGGAGCGGATACGACGACGGCCGGGTATGGGCGGTCGTGCGCTGGACGACAGCGGACGGAGCCGTGCACACCGACCGGGCGAAGGTGCTCCCCGGTGCTCCGGCCGGCACGGGGATCACCGTATGGACGGACCATACGGGTCGCGTCGTGTCCGCACCCGTCACGGGTGCGGCAGCCACCCTGCAGGCGGCCCTGACCGGAGCCCTCGCGGCACCCTCGGCGGGCGCCGCGGTCTGGACCGCTGGATGGGTGGTTCGCAGCCGGCTCGTCCGGCGGCGCATGGCCGCATGGGACCAGGAATGGAAGCAGGTCGGACCTCGGTGGGGGAACCTGAGCGGGGGCAAAGGCTGAACGCCGAGCCCGTACGGACAACAGGCCGGCCGCCAACAACCTCGATTGCCAGGGCGGCTGTTCTCGTCGCGAGAGTGCTACCCGTCGGCGGCGGTGAGCCGGCAGTCCACACCCACCACTCCCTCGACGCCCCGCACGAGACGGACGGCAAGCGGAATGCGGGCGGCGTCCGTAACTCGTCCGGTCAGGGTCGCGACGCCTTCGGTGACCATGATGTGCACGGGCTCGACCGGGGCGGGGAAGAGGACGTCCACGATGTCGCGCCGGATCTCGTCGGCGAGATGGTTGTCCGGGCGCAGGAACACCTTGAGCAGGTCCCCGCGGCTGACGACGCCTTCCAGAACGCCCTCGGCGTTCACGACGGGCAGACGTTTCACATGCCGCAGGGCCATGATGCGTGCGGCCTCGGCGAGCGTGGCGTCGGCGTGGACGGTGACGGCGGGGGTGCTCATCAGCTCCTCCGCGCTCACCGCCCCGGCCTTGGCCAGGTCGGACAGCCGTTGCAGCTGGGTGAACCGGTCCGGGTCGCTGTCCCGGAACTCCTCCTTGGGCAGCAGATCGGCCTCGGAAACCACTCCGATCACCCGGCCGTCGCCCTCCAGCACGGGAAGGGCGCTGACCTGCCACTGCTCCATGCGCTCGACGACGTCCTTGAACAGTGCCTTGCGGCCCACCGCGACGACGGCACGTGTCATCACGTCACTCACCCGGTGCGGGCTGCTGTCCATGCTGTCCTCCTTCTGAGGCCGGGCGGTCACGTCAGGCCACGGCTGCCGTAGGGGGCGTAGAGGTCGAGCAACCGGACCCGGGAGGCGTGCAGCCGCTGGGCGACCACACGGCCGACCCAGACAGCGATCGCCCGGCCGAACTCGGCGTCCTCGGCGCACATCGCCCGGACCGCCTCGGCGTCGAACTCCCAGGCCCGCACCGGGCTCATCGCCTCGGCGCCCAGCTGCCAGAGGTATGGCGGGAAATGCCAGGACCAGCCGACCAGTTCGCCGTGACCGAGCGACTCGATGACGGCGGGACGGCGGCCGGGCACGTACAGGTCGAGGGCGACGGTGCCGGTCTGCACGATCCAGAAGCGATCGGCGCGCCGACCCTCCTCGAACAGGCGACTGCCCGCATCGAAGGAGACCTCGCGGGCAAGGCGCATCAGGCGGTCGCGGTGCTCGGTACGCAAGGCCGTGGTCATGGTGGTGGCGGAAGTCATCACACCGGTTCCCTTCATGGTCTCTGCTTCCAGCGTGACCGCGGACAGACCCCGCCACCACAGGCCGCTCGGATCCGATCAGGGCCCTTCGGCCCCTGCGAGCCGGCATCGCCGCCCCCACGCTGGAGGCACCCGACTGGAGGGCAGTCACCATGAGCGTCTCCACGAGCATCGCGGTCGGCGACCCGTTCCAGCACGATGCAAGTGTCGGGCGGGCGGTATTTTCCCGCCACTCTCCCGCCTGCGCGGGCGGGCGCTGAAGAAGCCCTTCCCACCCCGCACCGTCCTTGCGCAGTGCGACCTCGATCCGGGCGGCTGATCAGACTGTGGAACCGCACCGAGCTGACGGTGGTTCTGAAGGCGGTGTACCCCCACCCGAGCCACCCCGGCCGCATCCACCGTCTGGAATGGGACGCCGCCGACCGGCCCAGGGCGCTACGCCGTCGCGGTCGCCGGCACCTTGCTCGGACCAGGTCTGTCACCGTCTGTCGCCGCCGCGGGGGATGTCCTCGTCGCACGGCGCGAGGACGGGATCGTCCGGCACCGGGTCGCCGCGGCACGCGCAGCGACCGACGCGGCCACGGCATGACGAGACGGGAAGGGCCATCCGCTTCTCGCGGATCCGGATTGCGCGGTGCGCGGCTGCGGGCCGCTTCTCCGCGTCTCCAACGGGTCCTTCCCGCCACCACCAGCACATCACGTTCTACCGCCGGTGCAACAGTGCCGTTCGGCCCTAATCCTGCTGCACACACAAGGAGTCGACACCGCGACCACGGCGATTCCCCGCTCCGCAACACAGCCATTCGGCGGGTCCGGCCCGCGCTGCTCACGTTCCTCGGCGGTGTCGGCACGGTCACGGGCAGCGAGTTCTTGGTCGAGAGTGACCATGCGCGGAACCCTCAGCCGGCAGAGGCCGCCCCGACGGCGTCCGCAGGTCCTGAGGACCGGGCCCGCGAGGAGTGCGGGGGCGCGTGTCCACACGGCCGGTCTCCTTCGAATTGTGGGGACCGGGTCAGCGCAGTCGGCGCAGATACGGGTCGTGGGCGTGGCGCGGGAGGAGCCGGGCGCGGGCGTCGAGTGTCGTGACCCCCGTGCGGCACGGCGAGCACTGGGTCGAGGTCGGCATCGGTCAGCTGAGGCAGGTCTGAGGCCATCCGCGAGAGTCGGTGCACTCGGCCGGCGAGAAGTAGCTCTCCTCCTGTGTGAAGTGCGGGCGGAGGACGGTGTGCGGCGCGAGCGAGGGGTCGGGCGGGCCGCCGGGGCCCGGCTCGACGCCCGGCTCGTCATATCCCGCCTGTCCCATCCCACGCGAAGGGCTGCGTGATCGTCCTCGGTGACGAGCACCCTTGGCCGCCCGGTCGAGCTGCCACTTGCGGCTCACGTGCTCCCAGGGCAGCAGATCCTGTTCATCCACCTCTCGGCGATGAGGGCCCATCGGTCCCTTGCATTGGCCTCACCGGCTCATGACGTGCTGCACGGTCTGGGCGAGCGTGAGAAGCAGACACTTCGAAAGCCGCAGGCACCGGCCCCTGGCTCGCGGTGTTCCTGGAGGGAGATGAGTCACCGTGATGTTCTGGTACGACCACAATGTCGGCGGATGGGGCTGGTTCGCCATGTCCGCCGGCACGATCCTCTTCTGGGCCCTGATCATCACCTTCGGCGTCCTCCTGTACCGCGCCCTGGCGAAGCCGGGAAGGAGCAGTGACCGTTCCGACGCCCGGCCTCCTGGGCCGTCGCCCGAGCAGTTCCTGGCAGAACGCTTCGCCCGGGGAGAGATCGACGAGGACGAATACCACCGCCGTCTGACCGTTTTGCGGGAGACCACTGGATGCGGGCCCCGGCCCAGCCAACGCTGACCGGAAGGAGGCAGTCGTGGACGAGGGGCTGTCTGTGGGTGCCCTGATGAACGAGGCGCCGTACTCGATCAGCGAGGACGAGACGCTGCTGTTGGCCTGGGAGGTGGTAGAGCGGTCCGGGCAGCGTCATCTGCCGGTGATCCGCCAGGACGGCTGCTGCGCCGGTGTGCTGGACCGCGCCGAGCTCGCCGTCGCCTGCGCGGACCCCGCGGTGACGTTGTCCTGCCGGACGGTGCGCGACCTCGTGCACCGGCGCCGCACGGTCACGGTCCATCCGGAGGAGTCGACGCTCCGCGCTGCAGCCGTGATGACGGAGGAACACCTGGACGCGCTGCCGGTCACCGACCCGCAAGGCCGACTGACCGGCCTGCTCACGGCGCAGGACTACGTGGCCGCCGCTGCTGGTCTGCACGAGCACACTGAGTCGGCGCAGGAGACGCCGCACGCACGGCCTACGCTGCCCAGGCTGCCACCTCGTCGAAGGGAGCGGGAACACGGTATTCCCATCCCTTGAAGGTGCGCGCCGATCCCATTCAGAGGTTCTCCCGGTGTTTCGGTGGGCAGCGCGCACAGAGGGCAGGCGTTGATTGTCCTCGTGGGGGCTGGTTGGGACGTCTGGTTGTAGCCAGTGCCGAGAGCACTTCGGCAAGACGGACGCGGTGCCGGCCGCCTGCCCCTGCTGCGCCGAGCGTCGTACTTTGCCGTGGTGCGAGTCATGTCCAGGGTCACCTCCGCCGATCGGTCGGGGCTGCTGAGTCCTTCGCCAGAGTGAGGCCTCCGGGTGAGGCTGGAGCCACGGACGGCCGACAGGCGGACAGACTCGCACCTTCTGCAACACGGGAACGAACTGCGGGCTGTCGGCGGCCTGTCCTGCGGTCAGGACGAGCGTCAACGGACGGCACTTTCGGTCCGCGGCGAGATGAACCTTGCTCGTCAGCGTCCATGACCTCCTTGCCGATGCACATCCCGGCGGCGTCGTGATGGGCGCGGGCGGTGGTGGAGTCCACCGCTGACCAGGGACAGATCCGTCCTCCTCTGGCGGGCGGCCTCGGCGATCACGCCTTCCGGCAATGCGGTGAAGACGCCGGCATCCCTCCAGACCCGGAAGCGGCTGTGGACCGTCGCCCACGGACCGAACTCACCCGGCATCTCCCGCCACCGACTGGTGCGCAACCGCCAGACCCCCCTCGAACTGCTTCCGGCAGCCGCTCGGGGTACGGGCCGTATTCACCTCTCGGCAGGAACGGCTCGATCAACTTCGATTGCTTGTGGGTGAGTTGCCTGCCACAGCCACAGTCTCCAGGGTTTGCGGAAGGGGAGTACGAGGTGGCAGCGGAATCGGGGAAGCCGCTCCGAGGCCATGATCCACTTTGCCGAAACTACCGTTGGCTGGTGGCGATGTAGGTGCCGTGCCAGGTGTGGTACCAGACCTGGCCGGTGGAGGCATTGACCGACAGCATGCCAGTGATCTTCCCGTCCCGCATGGTGTGCAGGGTGTAGTAGCCGGGGTAGGGCTCCGGGGCGCCCGCGGTCAGTGTGTTGCCGTGGTCGCGGAGCCACTGCTGGGCGATGCTCCGGGCCTGTGTGGCCGAGACCCGGGCCTGGCTTCGGCTGCCGTAGTGCATGCCGTAGTCGGTGTTCCACATCATCGCGGGCCCGTACTCGATCTGTACGGCCCCGTCGGTGGGGTTGACCAGGGCCTCGGTGGCCGGGTGGCCGTCGGCGGTCCGCAGTTCGGCGTAGAAGTTGCGGGAGAACTGCATGATCTCGCCGACCCGGAGGCCGAGCCGGTCGGCGAACGCCGTCGCCCGCTGGCGGGCCTGGTCGAGGGTCTGTACCCGGGTGCCGTTGCCTGGCAGCCACCAGTTGCCCATCATGCCGTTGCCCATCATGCCGGGCCCCCATGAGCCCCCGCCGCCGCCCATCATGCTGGAACCCGAATTTCCGTTCCACATGTCCGGTCCCCACCCGCTGGTCGGCCCGGCCGGAGAGGGAGTGCCGTCGGGAACGGTCGGTGTGCCGCCGCCCGGCACGGTGGGGCCGACCGAGACGGCGGGCGGAGGACTGGCGGGCACACCGATGGAGGTGCTGCCGTTCCCGCCACACCCGCCGATGGCCACGGCGCCCGCCAGGGCCAGGGCCGCCGCGGCGGCGACACGTGCATTTCTACGGATCATGATCCTCACCTCTGCGGTCGGGTTCCCGTCGACGACCGCCGGACCGGGGCCGCCGACTGTCTGGTTTCCAGCCTTCCGCGGGCAGGTGGCCGGCGTCGTGGGCCGTTCGGCCCACACCCGCCGACGACCGGCACACGAGTTCCGTCACCATGCATCGGATGCGGCACACCAGCGCGAGGAGGACCACGACGACTGGAGCCGCTGGGCGGTCGACGACGCGACGGCGAGGGCCTGCCGTTGGGGTCAGGCCGCAGGCAAGTGCGCTGGGTGCTGTCCGGCCGGAGTGCGCGGGGTCTGGCAGGTACGGCGTGAGCGCGGGTCGACGGCCGGGCGCGGGACACCGGGTGTCTCCCGCCGGATCGGCAGAGCACTCGACGGGCCGGCCGGGCAGACCCGCGAGCATCTCGCCCGTGACCTGCCGACCGCGGGGCCGGAGCAGTTGCGTGGGCTGGAGGGGTGGTCGCAGCTGTACGGCCACCCCTGCCCAGCAGGCCGAAACGACCCCATGCCTGCCGAAAGCCTCATCCGCCGTGGCGGAGGCGGTGTGGGGGATGCGCGGGGGCTCGGGCACTCGACGACGAGCCCCACCGCGCCGATGGCGCCGCACCCCTGAGTCACCCCGGCAGCTGACCGAGGGAGCGCCGTGTGGCGTCGCTCAGCGTGTGCTGCTGGAGCAGTCGCATCAGGTCGTGCGGGGTGACGATTCCCACGAGGCGCCCGCCGTCGACGACCAGGATCCGCATCGCGGTCTGCGTGTGCACCCGTGAGAGAACGTCGTTGAGCAGTTCGTCCGGGGCGGCCAGGGTGAGTTGCGACAGGGGCGTGGCCACGTCGCGTACGCGCACCGTCGCCCGGCTGTCGGTCGGCACGGTGGCGATGGTGCGCATCTGGACGATCCCGGTGGGGCGGGCGTCCAGGTCGAGCAACGGTATCGCCGAGTGACGGGCTCGCAGCGCGACCTCGTCGATGAACCGGTCCACGGTCAGCCAGTCGGATGCCGTGGTCACCGGACTGGACATGGCCTCGGACACCCGCACTCCGCGCAGCACCGTGGTGAGGACGGCCCGTTGTCGTTCGGCGCCGGCGGTGACGGCGATGAACAGGCCGATGAAGGCCAGCCACAGACCGCCGGTCGCCCCGCGCAGCAAGGCCAGCCAGCCGACGGCCATCAGCAGCATCCCGACGACCTGGCCGCCCCGATCGGCCGCCAGCTCGGCGCGGTCGCGCTCCCCGGTGCGCCACCACAGAGCGGCGTGCAGTACGCGGCCCCCGTCGAGCGGCACGGCGGGCAGCAGGTTGAGCACACCGAGCAGCAGGTTGGCCCAGCCCAGCCAGACGAGGAGGGCCGCGGGTACCGCCCAGCCGGAGACGCTGTGCAGGCCCGCTCCCGCGGCGAGGGCGACGCCACCGACGAGGAGGCTGGTCATGGGTCCGCTCGCGGCCACCGCCAGCGCCACCGGGGCGGTGCCGGGCTTACCGGTGCGGGTCATTCCGCCCATGGCCCAGAGGGTCACGTCCTCCACCGGGACGTTGTTCCTGCGGGCGGTGGCCGCGTGCGTGGCCTCGTGCAGCAGCAGGCTCGCCACCAGCAGCACGGCACCGGCCAGGCTCATGAACGTGTACACGATGGTCGACCGGCCGGGAAGCCACGCGGGCAGCGTGTCGTGCCCGAGACCGTATGCGATCAGAACCACCAGCAGCGGCACACTCCAGTGCATGCGCAGCGGCACCCCGAACACCCGGCCGATCTGGAACGAACCCTTCATGGGTGCCGCCGCCCTCGGTCAGTGCGCCGTGAGATGTTCGGAGACCTCGACCACGTCGTCGATCTCCTCGATGGATTCGAGCAGCTCCGGGATGAGCGATCCGTCCACCTCGCCCCTCACGCTGACCACGCCGTTCTCCACGGTCACCTCGAAGGCGTCTGGATCGAGAAGGAAGTCCTGCCGGATGATCCGGGTCTCGATCTCCTCGCGGATCTTCGTGTCGTCGCGCACCAGAGCCCGTACCAGGTCGATCCGGCTCACCACGCCCACCAGCCGGTCCTTGTGATCGACGACCGGTAGCCGCTTGAGGCGCGAACGCGCGGCCAGCCAGGCGGCGTCGGCCACCGTCGTGCCGGGAGCGACCGTGATCGCCGGGGAGGTCATGAGGGTGGCCGCGGTCTCCCCGCGGCCCTTCTCGTACAGGCGGTGCTCCCGGAGCCGGCGAATCGGACCGGGGTGAGGGACCGCCACTTGCGCCGCCGCCTTGGCCAGCAGGTCGGACTCGGAGACCACGCCGATCACCCGGTCGTCGGCGTCGACCACCGGCACGGCGCCGAGGTGCTCACGGGACAGTGTCCGGACGATCTCCAGGAAGGGTGTTTCGCCCGGTACGGAGACGGCCGGCACGCTCATCACCTCGCGCACACGTGGGGTGGCGGGGGCCGACTTGTCCTCGTCGAGGAGGGGTCGCGGCTCCTTCGGGCGAGAGGGGCGAGAAGGCTGCTCGCCGGCGCGCGCCGCGGAAGCGGTGGCCACGGCGCTGAGATAGCGCAGCATCAGGTCCTGACGGTTCTCCTCGCCGGGCCTCCAGCCGAATCCGGGCACGACCTTCCGCGCCTGCCGCTCCACGGAATCACGTTCGAGTCCACTCATGGCAGCCTCCCTGCAGCGTTCGGCCGAACCGTCTACGGGACCAGTCTCATGCCGGTGGAACGGCTGAGCACAGGGCCGGTCGGCCCCGGGTCGGGGACGGGCGGCCCCACTCCGCGAGCTGCGTTCCTCCCTAACGTGGACACTGGACTGGGAGCGACGCGACCGACTCGTAGGAGCACTGTTGTGGCGGGATTCCGGGATTTCCTGATGCGGTTCCGGCCGGTGGGTCTGCCCGGTCCGGCCGCCGCGGGAGGAGTGCCCGCCGACCGGTCGGCCGAGCTCGCCGCCGAGCTGGAGCCGCCCCTCGTACTCCTGGAGGAGACCGAGGCCGAGGCGCGGGCCGTACGGGAGCGGGCGGACGTGGAGGCGACCCGGCGCCGTCGGGCGGCCGAACGGACTGCGAAGGACATCGTCGAACAGGCCCGAGCGCGTGCACCCGTCGTACGGGAGCAGAGCGCCGCCCTGGTGCGCGACGCCACCGAAGCCGAGGCCACGGAGCTGCTCACGGCCGCCGCGCGCGACACCGCTGCCCTGCGGCGCCGGATTGAGCTCCGCACGCCGGCACTCGTGGACCGTCTCGTGGACGCTCTGGCCAAGGAACTGACGGCCCCGGACGACGAGCGCCGGGAAGGGGGTCCGCCGCCATGGGCGCCGGCTGGGTAGCGGGCGTGACGCGGTCCAGGGCCATGCTGTCCAGGTGTCTGGGCGCCGGGGCCCAGAACGTGGCCGGCGCCGCGACACTCGACGACGCGCTGAGGTACCTCGGTGCCACGGCGTACGGGCACGATCTCGGCTCGGAGGCCGACCTGGCCGACGCCCAGCGGGCGGTGTCAGCGACCCTTCTGTGGCATCTGCGGGTGCTCGCCGGATGGCAGCCCCGCGCGGGCGCCACCGCCGTCCGGCACCTCGCCTCCGGATTCGAGATCGCCAACGTGGACGACCACGCACGCGCGCTGTCGGGCGCGACCCCCTCTCCGCCCGCGCGGCGCGCCTACGGACTGGGCGCGTTGGCGACCGCGTGGCCGAGGCTGTCCCGCACCGGCTCGCCGGCCGAGCTGCGCGCCGCCATGGCCGGCTCCGCGTGGGGCGACCCGGGAGGCGACTCCCCGGCCGCCGTCGCCATCGGCATACGGATCGCCGCCGCCGGGCGTACCGCGGCGGCCGTGCCGCCCGCGACGCGCTGGGCGGCCGGCCGGGCCGCCCTGCTGGTGGGCCGCGAAGTATTCCTCGCCGACCGCGCTTTGACGCTGCCGACCGCACACCGCGCCGCCCGGGTACTGGGTTCCAAGGCCGTGGGGGCGGCCTCGTTCGCCGAGTTCCTGCGGCACCTGCCGGCCGCGGCGCGCTGGGCGGTGGACGGCATCGGCACCCCCGCGGATCTGTGGCGGGCGGAGACCCGGTGGTGGTCGCGGTTGCGGCAGGACGGCCTTGAGCTGCTCCACGGCTCCGGCCTCGATTCCTCGCCGGTCGTGGGCGCTGTCGCCGTGCTCTCGGCCGACGCGTGGCGGGTACGGGCCGCTCTCGAACTGGCCGCGCGTGGCGGCGGATCGCTGGAGGTGCTCGATGCCCCGGCCTGAGGTCGCGCGGCCGGTCCGTATGCAGCGCGTCGCGCTCGTCGCGCCGCAGGCGACTTTTCGCGACGCGCTGGTCCGCATCGCCGAGGCGGGCAATGTCGAGATCGACCGGATCGACGACCCGGCACACGCGGCACCGGGTCCGGCCGCCCGCCGTCTTCAGCGACTGCGTCCCCAGTCCGCCGACGCCGTTCTGTGCGCGGCTCCGCCGGACCTCGACGCTCTTGAACAGGCCGGTCGTGCCGACCTGCTGGCGGGCGAGGCACAGCTGGAGGAACGGATCGCCGGCGCGGTACGACGCGGGACCGTGGCGGCCCTCGCAGGCTGGTGCCCGGCCGCCGAGGTGCACCCCACAGCCGCACGGCTCACCGACATCGGAGGCGTCCTGGTGCCGCTGCCGACCCCCGGCGGTACCGACCCTCCGACGCTGCTGCGCTTCGCCGGACCGGTGCGTCGCTCCTTCGCCCCGCTGGTGCGCACCTACGGGACCGTTCCCTACGCGGATGTCGATCCGACCCTGCCCGCGGGGATCGTCTACGTGGTGATGTTCGGCGTGATGTTCGGTGACGCGGGACACGGGGGGCTGTTGCTCCTCGCCGCCCTGCTGCTGTATCTCGGCCGACCCCGCCGGCTCGCGCCGCTGCGGCGGCTGTGGCCGTTCGTGGCCGGAGCCGGGCTGGCCAGCACGCTGGCGGGCATCGCGTACGGGGAGTTCTTCGGTCCGACCGGCGTGCTTCCGGTGCTCTGGCTGAACCCGCTGGACCAGCCGATGCGGCTGCTCGCCGCCGCGGTCGCGCTCGGCGCCGTACTCCTGGCGCTGTCGTATGGAGTGGGGATCGTGAACCGCTGGCGGGAGGGCGGCCCCGCGAACGCCCTGTATGCCGCGTCGGGCATCGCCGGTGCTGCGCTCTTCCTCGGTCTCGCCTTGCTCGTCGCCGGTGCCCACCTGGGCCGCGCCGCCTACGCGCTGGGAGGCGGCGCGCTCGCGCTCACCGGTCTCGCGCTGGCGGGCTCAGGACTGTTCACGGCCTCGGCGGGCGGGGTCGGCGGGGCCGTACAGACCAGCGTCCAGCTCTTCGACGTCGTGGTGCGCATCGGCTCGAACGTGGTCTCCTTCGCACGGTTGGCGGCCTTCGGGCTCACCCATGCCGCGCTGGGCGAGATCGTGTGGCACGGCACGACAGGGCTGGCCGACAGGGGACCGGTGGCACTGCTCATGGCCGTGCTCGTGTTCACCGTCGGCAATGCCCTCGCCTTCGCGCTGGAGGCGCTGGTGGCCGGGGTGCAGGCGCTGCGGCTGGAGTTCTACGAACTGTTCTCCCGGGTCTTCGAGACCCAGGGCCGCCCGTTCCGTCCCTGGCAGGTTCCCGTGCAGCACACACCCGTACCGCACACGGAGGTGGCGTCGTGATCGCCTGGCTCATCGCCCTGCCCGTCGTCGTGGCGGCCTTCCTCGGCACGCGCCTGCTGCTGCAGCGGCGCGGCCGGGCCGCCGTCCGGCTGCTCGTCGGCGCCGACGCGGCTCTGCTCGTCGGCGCACTGGCGCTGCTGACCGTGACCCTGAGCGGCGCCCCCGCCCAGGCATCGGGCAGCCAGGCCGCCGCCCAGACCTCGGGTTCCGGCTCGGCGGCTCTGATCGGGGCCGCGATCGCGGTGGCCGGGGCGTCGATCGGCGCGGCCATCGCGGTCGCCTACACCGGCGCGGCCGCGCTGGCGGCCTTGAGCGAACGGCCCGAGTTGTTCGGGCGGGCGATGGTCATCGTCGGACTCGCGGAGGGCATCGCCATCTACGGCCTCGTCGTCGCGATCATCCTCATCGGGAAGGCGTGACCGTGGGACGCGTGGCAGCCATCGGAGAGCGGACCCGGGTGTCGGGACTGGCCCTGGCCGGTGTGACCGTCCTGGTCGCCGAGGAACCGGAGTCCGTGCACCGGGCGTGGCAGGACCTGCCGCTGGACGTCGCCCTGGTGATCGTCACCCCGGCCGCCGCCGACACCCTCGGCCCCGCGCTGCTGGACGGCGCCCGAACGCTCACAGCTGTACTGCCGGTGCTGCCGGTATGAGGCCCCCGGCCCACGTCGCGGACTCCGCCCTCGAACCGGTGCGGGAGCGGCTGCTGCGCTCGGCCCGCGCGGACGCGGAGGAACTGCTCGCCCGCACGGATCGGGAGACCGAAGCACTGCTGGAGGGCGCCCGGGCCCAGGCCGCCGCGATCCTCGAGGACGCCCGCCGGCAGGGCGAGGCCGACGCGGCTCAAGGCCGTGCCGCGGTGCTCACCAGGGTTCGCAGGACCCTACGAGCCCGCGAACTCGACATCCGGCGGCAGGCCTACGAGGAGTTGTGCCGCAGCACCGCGGAACGGGTCGGGGGACTGCGGCAAAGGCCTGACTACCCGGCCATGCGCGACCGGCTGGCCCGACGTGCCCGGCAGCTCCTCGGACCGGACTGCGAGGTCGCCGAGGACCCCTCGGGAGGCATCGTGGCCCGGGCGCCGGGCCGCCGGGCCGACTGCACCCTGGATGCCCTGGCCGCCCGTGCCCTGGACCGGCTCGGCGCGGAGACGGAGACCCTGTGGGCACCGTGAAGGGCGCGACCGACGCGGTCACCGTCACTCCCGGCGGCGGCCGGGAGCGACCCTGCCGCGTCCTGCGGGTGGCCGGTCCCCTGGTCGAAATGGAGTACGCGGTCGGTACCGCCATGTACGACGTCGTCTCCCTCGGCGAAGCCGGGCTGCCCGGCGAGGTGGTGGCGATCGAAGGAGGCGTGGTCACGGTCCAGGCGTACGAGTACACGGGCGGGCTGGCCCCCGGGCACAGCGCCCGTCCCCGGGGCATGCCGCTGGCCGCCCGCCTCGGCCCCGGTCTGCTCGGCGGGATCTTCGACGGTCTGCTGCGCCCGCTGTCCGGCGGTGGCGACTGGCTTCTCCCTGGTGCCGGCGCGACCGGGGACGGAGGGCGCCGGTGGCGGTTCACTCCCCGGGTGGCCGCAGGGGAACGGGTGTCGCAGGGCGAGACCCTGGGCGAGATCCGGGGAACCGGGCCGGTGCGCCTGCGGACTCTCGTACCGCCCGGTGCCGGCGGCGTGGTGGAGCGGATCGCCCCCGAGGACGTGTTTCCCGAGGACGCGGTCGTGGCCGTCGTCGGAGGCACCGAGGTGCGGATGACCGAGGACTGGCCCATCCGCCGTCCGCGCCCGGTTCGTGAACGCCTCGGTGCGGAGCAGCCGCTGAACACCGGCCAGCGCGCGATCGACCTGCTGTTTCCCGTCGCCCGGGGCAGTACCGTCGCCGTGCCCGGTGGCTTCGGAACCGGCAAGACGCTGCTGCTGCAGCAGATCGCCAAATGGTGCGACGCCGACGTCATCGTCTACATCGGCTGCGGAGAGCGCGGCAACGAGATGGCCGACGTCATCACCGAACTGGCCGCGCTGGAGGACCCAAGGACCGGAGGCCGACTCGCCGATCGCACGGTGACCATCGCCAACACCTCGAACATGCCGATGATGGCCCGCGAGGCGAGCATCTACACCGGCGCCACGGTCGCCGAGTACTTCCGCGACATGGGACTCGACGTCGTGGTCATCGCCGACTCGACCTCCCGCTGGGCCGAGGCACTGCGCGAGTTCGCCTCGCGCACCGGCGCGCTGCCCGCAGAAGAGGGGTATCCGGCGGGCCTGGCCTCGGCGATCGCCGCCTTCTACGAACGGGCCGGTGCGGTGACCACGCTCGGAGGCGCCCGGGGTTCGGTGACCGTGATCGGCGCGGTCTCCCCGCCCGGCGGAGACATGACCGAACCGGTCACCGCCCACACCGAACGGTTCGTACGCTGCCTGTGGACCCTCGACCGTGAACTCGCCTACGCCCGCCATTACCCGGCGGTGTCCTGGGCGGGATCCTTCTCGCGCGACGCGCAGATCCTCGCCCCGGGCCACACGGCGGCCGGCGACGCCGACTGGTCCTCCCGGCGTGCCAGGGCCGCCGGCCTGCTGGCCGAGGCCGACCGGCTGGCCGACCTCGTCGACCTGATCGGCATCACCGCGCTTCCCGACCAGGAGCGGGTCAGCGTGCTCGCCGGACGGCTGATGCGTGAGGGCGTCCTCCAACAGAGCGCGCTCTCCGCTCAGGACTCCTACTGCGGTGCGGACAAGAGCGCGGCGCTCGTCGAGGCGGTGCTCGCGGTCGTCGACCGGTGCCGAGAGCTCGTCGACGCCGGCGTGCCCGCCGCGGTCGTGGAGGAGGTGGACTTCGGACCTCTGCTGCGCGCCCGCGAGGACGCCGGACCGAACGACGCCGCGGTCGTGGCGACTCGACGGAAGACCATGCTCGCCACGCTCACCGGGCTCACCGCGCTTCACGGGACGGCGACGGACGGGGAGGAAGACGGGGTGGAGGGGGAGAGGGCGTGACCGGTTGGGGCGAGGTCGAATACACGGCGATCCGCGAACTGCGCGGCCCGCTCGCCGTCGTCGACGGGGTGACCGGGGTCGGCTGGGACGAGTTCGTCCGGATCACGCTCGACTCCGGGGAGCAGCGGCACGGCCTCGTACTGGAGGTGGACCGCGGACTCGCCGTGGTGCAGGTCCTGGAGGACACCACAGGCATGGATCCGGCGCGGGTCAGGATGGCCTTCGCCGGAGGGCCGTTGCGCATCCCGGTCGGTGCCGGCTGGCTGGGCCGGGTCTGCAACGGACGTGGTGAACCGATCGACGGTGGGCCGCCGGTCTTCGGGGCCTCCACCGCGGCGGTGGGCGGGAATCCGATCAACCCGGTGCGGCGTGAACCGCCGGCGGACCCGGTGCTCACGGGCGTCGGAGCCGTGGACGCGCTGACCACCCTCGTACGAGGCCAGAAGCTGCCGGTGTTCTCCGTCGCGGGCCTGCCGCACCTGGAGCTGGCCGCGCAGATCGCGGCCCAGTCCACGGCGGCCGGAGAGGCCTTCAGCGTCGTCTTCGCCGGAATGGGACTCACCCACGCGGACGCGTCCTTCGTCCGCGACGCCCTGGAGCAGCGGTCCGCCGCCGGAGAACTGGTCCTCCTGCTCAACACCGCCGACGACCCGGTCATCGAACGGATCCTCACCCCCAGGATCGCGCTCACGGTCGCGGAACACCTCGCCTTCGACATGGGCAGGCACGTGCTCGTGGTCATGACCGACATGACCAGCTACGCCGAGGCACTGCGCGAAGTCTCCGCGGCGCGCGGCGAGATCCCCGCCCGCCGCGCCTACCCCGGCTATCTCTACAGCGACCTCGCCTCCCTCTACGAACGCTGCGGACGCATCCGCGGCCGGCCCGGCTCCGTCACCGTCCTCCCGGTGCTCACCATGCCCGCCGGTGACATCACCCATCCGGTCTCCGACCTCACCGGCTACATCACGGAGGGGCAGATCGTGCTGTCCCGCGAGACGCACGCGCAGGGCGTCTATCCACCCGTGGACGCCCTGTCCTCGCTCTCCCGCCTGATGCGCAAGGGCGCTGGTCCCGGCCGTACCCGGCCCGACCACCTCGATGTCGCCGCGCAGATGCTCGCCGCCCTGGCCCGTGCCCGGCAGGTACGTGAGTTCGCCGACCTGGTCGGGCAGACCGCGCTGAGCCAGGCCGACCGCCGGTACCTCGAATTCGACGAGGCCTTCCTGCGGCGCTTCGTGGACCAGCGGCGCGACGAACTGCGGACCCTCGACGAGACGTTGGAAAGCGCCTGGCGGGTGCTGCTCACCCTGCCCCGCGGTCAGCTCGCCATGCTGCCGCCCGCGCTGCTGGACGCGCACGGCGCGGAGCGGGGGTGAACGCGGTGGCCCCCATCCGTACTCCGCCCGGGCGTGCCGGCCGGCAGCATCTGCTGCACCGCCTGGCCGTCGCCGCGCGGGGAGCCGACCTGCTGGAGAAGAAGCTTCGTGTCCTGCGCACGGAACACCAGCGCCTCGTACAGGCCGAGGAGGCCTGCGCGGCCGCCTGGCGGGAGCGGCTGGGGGAGGCCGAGACCTGGTTGTCGCGCGGGCTCGTCCTGAGCGGGGAGCACGCCCTCTACGCGGCGGCGGCCGGTCTCGCTCCGGCGGACGTCACCGTCCGCTGGACCGCGTCCATGGGAGTGCGTCGCCCCTCGGGGATCTCGTGCACGGTCCCCGCACGCCCGACGAGCGCAGCCACACCGGGCAACACCGCCCTGGTCCACGCCGAGGCCGCCTACCGGCTAGCGGTACGGGCCGCCGCCGACCACGCCTGCGCACGGGCAGCCGCGCGCATCGTCGGCGCGGAGGTGGCGAGCACGAGTCGGCGGGTCCGCGCGCTCCGGCGCCATTGGATCCCGCGCCTGCAGGAGGCACTGGCCCACGTGGACCTCGCTCTGGAGCAGAGCGAGCACGAGGACTCGGTCCGGCGGCGGTGGGCCGCTCAGGTCCTGAAGGGAATGGAACGGCCGACCGAGCGGGATGGACCGTCCGAAGACCGAAGTGCCCGGCGCTGAACGCGCGTGCCTCGTCTGGGCCATGACGTGTGCCTCGTCCGGGTCATGGAAGGTGTCGTGGACGTCGAGTGCCGAGCCGACCTTCAGGGCTGGATGTCGAGTACCTCCGGTACCGGGCGGCGTGGTGTGCCGGGGCCCCCGGGCCCGTAGCCGAGGCGAAGAACCATCTGTACGTGGGCGGAGCCCGACAACGGGTCTCGCAGTGGCCAGCGCAGGTCCGGCCATTCCAGGGCCTGAGTGACGAACGAGCTGGACAGACCTTCGAGGTTGGCCAGCAGCAGCACGTGCTGCATGGCCTGCCCGGCACGCAGCCAGTCCTCCGGGCGGTCGCGAGAGGTGCTGAGGAGGGCGAGTTGGGGGGAGCGTTCGAATGCGGTCGCGGTGCGGCCCGCCACTGACCTGGCGCCCGCGAAATCGCGCACCGGAGCCTTGCCGCCGCGCTTACGCGGCCCGAAGGCGTACTCCGGGACCCCGTCAGCGGCCGACATCACCGATGGGGTGCCGATACGGGTCCAGGTGGCCAGGTCCTCGTCGCTGCCGCGATCGGTCCGATTGCGTGCCTCGGCCTCCTCGACGAGTTCCAGCACCTCCTGCAGATGCCATGCGGTGGCGAAGGACAGTGACGCCCCCTCCAGATGGGCGGCGTCGCTCAGTGCCGTCCGCACGGCCTCGGGTATCTCCGTCTCCTCGAACGGGAAACGACTGCTGTGTCGCTGGTGGATCGCCGGATACAGCGCGGCGAGGTCGCTCTCGCTGCTTCCGAACCCGGTCAGTTGTACGGTCGCGAGCAGGGCGGGGTCGGCGAGGTCGGGCAGCAGCAGGGTCGCCGGGTACCAGCCCCCGTGGGCGACCGAGACCCGCAGGTTGAGCAGCGCGGCGCCGCAGCCGAGGTGGAGGGCGCGGGTGTCCGGGTCGCTGTGGGGCATGGCTCGGGCGAGATCGGCGCGCACATGGAACGTGCGGCTGCCCTCGAAGTAGCTGAACCGCCACGGCTGTGCGTTGTGCATCGACGGCGCGGCCGTGGCGTCGCGGACCAGGGTCGCCACACGCTCCGGCGAGAGTGCTCGTTGGCTCACCGGTGCCTCCATTCACAGATCGGCGAACCCTTCGGCGGGGCCCGCTCCTGGACTGTCGCGGGACGCTCGGGGCGAAACGCCCGCAGGCAGAAGCGCGGTCAGTGCCCGCTCCGATCGGACGGACTGATGCGACGCCCCGTGAGCTGTGTGGGCCTGATCGACACCCACAGCTCGCGTTCGCCCCCCGCCCATGGCTTGCTGTGGGCATGATCGGCCAGCCGTCGCACCGCCTCGGGCTCGGTGACCGCCCGGGCGGGACCGACGGCCAGCACACTCCAGCCCTGGCTCATGGCCTCGTCCACATGGTCGACCTCGAAGGCGACGTCCGTTCCCACGGCTGCCGCCGGGGCCGAGTTCGGCGCGGTCCGGAAGACGATCGCGTCGTCGACGACCTCGTAGTTCACCGGAACGACCGCCGGGCCGCCGGGGGTCGACACCGCGACACGCCCCAGGCCGTGTGTGGAGAGCCGGGCGCGACACTCGTCCGGGCTGAGGTCCCGCAGCTGGGGATCGAGGAGTGCCTGGCCCCGGCCGGGCGGGAGATCGATTCCGCTCCCGCGCAGCGCCGCGACGGACGTGCCCAGCGCGGCGGCCAGCCTGATGAGACTCGCCAGGCTCGGGTCGGCCGACCGCTCTTCGAGGTAGGCCAGGTACTGCGGCGCCATTTTGGCGCGCCGGGCTGTCTCCGCCCGGGTCAGTCCCTGTCGCCGGCGTTCGGCGGCCACGCGGCGGCCGATGTCACCGGCGTGGGACGCCCCCTCCGGCGGTGGCGTGTCGGACCCGGCACCCGTCCGCTGACGGGCCTCGTCCGAGCTCGGCCGGGAACCCACGTCAGGGGAAACCGGGTCAGGGCTCCTCCCTGTCCCGTGTTCGAGGTGACGGATGTGCGCGTCGGGTCCGGGGAACACGAGCGTCACCTCGTCCGTGTCCGACCAGTGCACGTCGTAGGGAGGGGTTCCGTCCTCGTGATGGAGCCCCACGATTTCGCCGTCGCGCCTGGTGGCGCCGTTGGCCGGGCTTTCGACAACGAGTTGATCGCCGAGGTGAGCTCGCATGGTCGCCGCCCCTTCCTCAGAATGGTGCTGTACCCAACGTGCCACGCGCACAGGCCCGCCGCATGGCCCGAACAGCCCGACCAGGGGTGCCGAACGGACTGTTCTCCGGCCGACCGGCCCCTCAAGAGCTGTCGAGGGCGCCGCACCCGGTGGCGGCCGGTTCCAGACACTGCGGGGCATCGTCAGCCGCGGCGACGGCTGCGGATATTTTTGCGGCGCGACGACGCCATCCGTGACGAGAAGACCGGGGACGCGCTGCGGCGGGCGCGCCCGGCCCAGCTTCCTCCGGGGTGACGATCGAGGTGTGTGAGGGGCAGTTGACCCTGGGCGGATCCGTCGAGGTCCAAGGCCGGTCTGATCCCGGGCATCGAGCGGCGGTGACGGAGCGTTGACGGCGTCGTCTCGGTCTCTGAGCACATCGCCTGCCGGAACGACGACTCACGCTCCCCGGGCACATGAGATCGAGGTGGATGTCCGTCGTCGCCGGGCACCGGGCGTGTGCGTGGCCCGGGTCTACGCGAGCCCGCTGCGCCGACGTCCGTCACACGGGCCATCCAGCTGCCGGTCGAGGACTTCGCCCGGTGCCGGGCGCGCCCAAGCCCTTGATGTCGCGCTCGGCGGTGCTGACCAGTTGCTGGCCGAGGTCGTGCATGGCCCTGCCCGCCGCGAGTTCGTCACCGATCTCGGGCACCTCGGCGTCCGCGGGGTTGCAGCGCGCCGCCCCGTGGCCGGTGAGGGTCGTGGTCCCGGTGTTGACAACGACACGTGCCTTGGTCGTTCCCTCGTCGTCCTCGGAGAGGTAGAGGCGAACCTTCCATTCCACCGTATGCAGCATCATTTTCTCCTTACCTTCGTACGGACCGGTCCGGTCCGGATGGAACTCGCCCGGAATGCCGGCGATCACCGGTCGTCCTGGCCAGGTCTCTTCCTCGACGCGGTGTCGGACGCGGTCGGTGAGGTCACCTGGCTGAGCACGTATGTTTCGAACAGCTGGGCCTGCGGGAGCGGAGCGGTCACCTCCAGCAGGGGCTCTCCCGTGAGAACGATCCGTCCTTCCGGCACCACTCGGACCTGTCCGGTGAACTCAAGGCCGAGCAGCGTGTCCACGTCGGCGGGCGGACGGTGCCGCACGGTGGCGAAGGCGTCGGCGTCCTCGGCGCCGATCCGGAAGCCGGACAGGAAATCCAGCGCCGATTCCAGGCCCGTACCGACGAGGAAGCCGCGGTCGGACGGCAGGTTGCGGACGCAGAGGCTGAAGGTCGCCGGTCCGGTCGTCGCCTCCCGCAGAGGGGACACCGCCACCCTCACTTCGTACAGATCGGTGGTCGTCGCATCGGGCATCGACGCCAACTCCTCGCCGCCGGTGGGGGCTTCACCCAAGCACTGGCGCAGGCGCGCGGACCGACCGGGTTCGCCCACGAGTGGGCCCGGCTTCACGCGGGCGGTCCCGCTCCGTTCCCCACCACGGTCGAACGGCGGCGAACCCCGGTCATAGGGCCGAAGGTCCCCGGCGGGCGGCCATCCGGGCCACGCACCGGCGGGACTCACCCCTACGACCCGTCGCACCGGAGAGTCCGCATGCGCCGCGAGCGGATTTCGGGTACTCCTCGGATGAAAGGTGTGAGAGGCAACCGTGTTCGGCGCGTCGGCGCGGACGATCGAGCAGTGGGCAAGTGGACCCGCTCACGGTCATTCCGGTTTCTTACGAGACGAAGGTAGTCGCCATGGAGCCAGTGGTCACCGTGGGCCTCGACGGCTCACCCGAGAGTCTTGCCGCCGCCCACTGGGCAGCCGACGAGGCCGAGCGGCGTCGGCTCTCGCTGCGTCTCTTGCACGCATGGCCCCTGCTGGCGCCGGAACCGCCCCGTGCCCCCGCGGAGGTGGATCAGAACTACTGGGCGAAGAGGATCGTGCACAACGCGCGGGCGGAGCTCCAGGCGAGCCACCCGGGCCTCTCGATCGTCGGCAATCTGGTCGCCGAAGACGCCCAGGACGCCCTGCTGCAAGCGGCATCGGAGTCGGAGATGACCGTGCTCGGCTCGCGCGGGATCGGGGCCGTCGGGAGTTACTTCCTGGGTGACATCAGCATGCCCGTCGTGGCACGGGCCGATCGCCCGGTGGTCCTCGTGCGCGCGGAAACCCGCGAAGCGGGGTCACGGCCCGCGCCGGGTAAGGCGGGTGGCGTAGTCGTGGCTCTGAAACTGCACGGTCCATCCGACGACCTGCTCGAATTCGCCTTTGTCAGTGCCGCGGCGCGGGGTGTCCCGCTTCGAGCCCTCCACGGCCGGAGCCTGCCGCTTCACGCGCACGTGCCCTGGGGTACGGACCACGCCGTCACCGAAGAGATCACGCAGGACGCGCAGAAGCACCTGAGTCTGGCCCTGCGCGCCTGGCGCGAGAAGTTCCCAGGCGTGGAGGTGGAAGACCACGTCGCACTCGAAAGCCCTGCCAAGGCCGTGATGCAGGCCGCCGACGGCGCCGGGCTGCTGGTCGTGGGCCGACGCAAGCACGTCCCCGGACCGGCACCACGCCTGGGCCCCGTGACGCAGGCCGCTGCCCATCACGCGCGCTGCCCGGTCGCCGTCGTCCCCCATGACTGAGCCGGGCGGCCCGCGTGCGGAGGTGCGTGAGACCCATACCGCCGTGGTGTTCTTCGTCGGCGACCGCGCCTACAAGGTCAAGAAACCGGTCGACCTCGGGTTCCTGGACCACACCACCGTGGTGGCGCGCCGGGCCACCTGCGAGCGGGAAGTCGCGCTGAACCGTCGCTTCGCCCCCGACGTCTATCTCGGCCTGGGGGAATTCCACAGCCCGGAGACGGACATGCCCGAACCCCTCGTCGTGATGCGCCGTATGCCGGCGGAGCGTCGCCTTTCCCGGCTGGTGAGGGAGGGCATGGACGTTGACGAGGCCGTGCGGGCCGTGGCCCGGTTGCTCGCCACCCGGCACGCCGGCGCCACCCGTACCCGGGACGTGGACGAGCAGGGAACCCGGGATGCCCTCGCGGCACGATGGGAAGCGAACTTCGCAGAGGTTCGGGCATTGGCGGACGACGGTCTCGTGCCCGAGGGCGTGGAGGACGTCGAGCGACTCGTGCGCCGCTATCTCGTCGGCCGAAAACGGCTGTTCGACATGCGCATCGAACAGGGGCGGGTGGTGGACGGGCACGGCGACCTGCTCGCCGACGACATCTTCTGCCTCGACGACGGCCCACGCGTCCTGGACTGTCTGGAGTTCGACGACCGGCTGCGCTACGTCGACGGCCTCGACGACGCCGCCTTCCTCGCCATGGACCTGGAACAGCTCGGTGCCCCGGAGACGGCGGCACTCTTCCTCGCCGCGTACAGCGAGTACTCCGGCGACCCGGCGCCGCCCTCCCTCCGTCACCACTACGTCGCCTATCGCGCGTTCGTGCGTGCCAAGGTCGCGCTCATCCAGGCGCGCCAGGGCGCGCCCGGCGCGGAGGGGGCCGCACGTCGACTGATCGCGACGGCCCTGCGGCACCTTCGTACGTCCGCTGTCGGCCTGACGCTCGTCGGCGGGCTTCCGGGCAGCGGGAAGTCCACGCTCTCCGGCGCCCTCGCGGACCGGCTGGGCGTCACCCTGCTCAGCAGCGACCGCGTCCGCAAGGAGCTGGCGGGCATCCCGGCCGAGGAGTCCGCGTCGGCGGGGTACGGCGAGGGCCTGTACACACCGGAGTGGACCGACAAGACCTACGCGGCCCTGCTCGATCGCGCGTCCGCCCTGCTGGCCGACGGCGAGTCCGTCGTCCTGGACGCCACCTGGACCGGCGCGAGGCAGCGCGAAGCCGCCCTGCGCATGGCCGAACAGGCAGGCGCCGACCTCGTGGCCCTGCACTGCCAGGTTCCGGGTGATGTCGCGGCGGCCCGCCTGACCACCCGCGCACGCGGAGCATCCGACGCCGACCTCGACGTGGCCGCCACGATGGCGACCACGGAACCGCCCTGGCCAGAAGCCGTCGTCATCGACACGAGAGGCCCCCTGGAGGCCGCGGTGGTCCGGGCGCTGGCGGCGGTACGCCCTTACGCCACCAGCCAGGCCCCGGTCTTCCGGCGCCCCTACATGGAGCCGGACTGAAGAGGTGACCCGGAGGACCCAGTGGCTGAGGCGCTGGACGAGGTCGTACAGATCCTTCGGGTACTTGTCGGTGAACGCCATGGGCACGGCGGCCATGAGCGTCAGGGCGAGGACGTTTCTCGCGCTTCACGTGGTCTTGCGCCGCCACTGCGGTCCGACCTGGTCCCACTCACGCCCCCACTGGTCGTAGCGCCGCTGGTCGAGCCGCCACTGTGCGACGCGCCCGGCGGCGAAGGCCAGGCCGCCGAAGGCGACAGCGGCCGCGGCACCGAGACAGGCTGCCTCGGCGGCGGCCGCCGAGGCGGTCGGCGGCTGTGTGGTGAGCTGCTCCTTGCTGTTCAGCCAGACGACGACCCTCGAGCCGACCCGGTGGCCGTAGTCCACCATGGCTTGGCCGGTACGGGTCGAGCCGTCCGTCGCCGTCCAGCGGACCGTCGCTCGGACCCGGTCGTAGGGGGTATCCGCCCCGATCCCCACCGCTTGGGCCTTGCTCGCGACGAGGACGGCCTGGACCGGATGCCGCTCGTGCCGAAGCCGCGCGAAGGACGCGTCGGCGGCATGGGCCGTCAGCAGGCCGGTCAGGGTGCCGCCGATCGCCATGACCAGCCAGATGGCCAGCACGACCCAGGCCTCGACGAGGTCGTCGTGCCGTCGCAACGGATTGCTCCGCCACCGCCAGAGCAGCTGCCTCACACGCTTGGTCCTGCGCATCCGACCGCACCTCCTCATCGCCGTTGACTGGACGGTGCCATTGGGGAACGCGCGGCGGCAGGGGCCGACCAGGCGGCATCGCGCCCCCGCTCGGTCCCGCAATGGGGACCGATCGGCCCAAGCGGACGGGCGTCGTCGCCCTCAGGCTGGACATACAAGGCCAACCCGCGCGTGAGTAGGCCGCGCAGCGGCGCCCCACCAGCCAACCTCGGAGTCGGCGAGTCGACCGGGAGGGGTGGTCGCGCGCATCGGGGCGCTCGCACGCCGTAGTCCCCCGCCACCGGCGTCCGCCTGGCCCAGAAAGGGGTCGTCATGAAAGCACTCGTGTTCCACGGTTCCGGAAAGTCCGCGTGGGAGGACGTCGCGGACCCCGGTATCCAGGATGCCACCGACGCGATCGTCCGTGTCGACGCCGTCACGATCTGCGGAACCGACCTGCACATCCTCAAGGGCGACCTACCGGAGGTGCGCCCGGGAACGGTGCTCGGACACGAGGCCGTCGGGGAGGTCGTCGAAGTGGGAAGCGACGTCCGTACGGTCCGCCCCGGTGATCGTGTCCTGGTCTCGTGCATCACGGCGTGCGGCCGCTGCCGCTACTGCCGGGAGGGCTCGTACGGGCAGTGCCGTGCGGGCGGGGGCTGGATCCTCGGCCACTTGATCGACGGCACGCAGGCAGAGTACGTCCGCGTACCGCATGCGGATCTGTCGACGTATGCGCTGCGCGGCGCGGTGGACAGCAAGGACGCTGTGCTGCTGGCCGACATCTTCCCCACCGCCTACGAGGTGGGCGTGCTGAACGGGCGGGTACGGCCCGCGGACACCGTGGTCGTGGTCGGGGCGGGGCCGATCGGGCTCGCCGCGATCGCCACGGCACGGTTCTACACCCCGGAGAGGATCATCGCCGTGGATCTGTCCCCGGCCAGGCTGGACGCCGCCAAACGCCTCGGTGCCGACGCCGTCGCCTCGGCCGGGGACGAGGCGGAGCAGCTGGTCGCCGACCTCACCGAGGGACTCGGGGCCGACGTGGTCATCGAGGCGGTGGGGGTGCCGGCGAGCTTCGAGGCGTGTACGCGCATGGTGCGGCCCGGCGGGCACGTGGCCAACGTCGGGGTGCACGGCAAGCCCGCGACACTCCACCTCGAAGACCTGTGGATCAAGAACGTGACGATCACCACCGGCCTGGTCGACACGTACTCCACTCCCACCCTGCTGCGCATGATGGCCGCCGGACAACTCCCCACGTCGTCCCTGGTCACCCACACCTTCCCGATGGACGCGATGGAGGAGGCGTACGAGGTCTTCGCGCGGGCCGCGGACACCGGTGCGCTCAAGGTCGTCCTGGGCGGTCCGCAGCACGACGCCCTGACGATCAGGACGCCTTGACAGCCAGGACGCCTCGACAGGAGGAAGTGAACGGCCATGTGTGAACACACACCGTCGAACGCCGCGTCCGCCACCGCGGACAGCGCACAGGGCGACATCGGACGTCGCATCGCTCAGCGACGTGAGGAACTGGGACTGAGCCGGGAGGAGACGGCCTTCCGGGCGGGCACGGCTCCTGGCTACGTCCAGTACCTGGAAGAACAGTCCACCGCGATGCCCGGGACGGCCGTCCTCATCCGGCTCGCGGACGCGCTGAGCACGAGCGTGACGGCCCTGCGCGGAGGCGACGCCGATCTGCCACCCGGCGTGGGCCGAGCCGCCCTCCACCCGGAGCTGGTCGAACTCAGCGCCGAGGAATGCCGCAGCCGACTCTCCGGGCACGGTGTCGGCAGGATCGCGATGGACACCCCCGACGGGCCGATCGTCGTCCCCCTGAACTACACCGTGATCGATGATTCGGTCGTGTTCCGGACGACGCCCGACGCCGTGCCCGCCGCAGCCGTCGGGGCACATGTCGCCTTCGAGGTCGACCACATCGACGAGGCGCTCAGCCAGGGCTGGAGCGTACTCATCCGCGGCTTCGGCCGGGCCGTGACGGACCCCGACGCCGTACGTCGGCTGACGGAACTCGCCTACAGCCGTCCATGGGCGGGCGGTGAGCGTGACGTGTGGGTGCGCCTCGAGCCCACCGACATCACCGGGCGCCGAATCTCGGTGCGGTGACGTCATGGGTCGGGGTGCGATGACCTCATGGGTCGGTTGGGGCACCGAAGGGTGGCCGCTCTCAGGCCGACCTGGACCGAAGGGCCCTCGCCTCTGTCCCTCGCCCCTCACAGGATGAAACACGTACCGCTGTACCCCGTGACGGCTGAGCCCGTCCACCCCGTGAAAGTCGAACCCGGTGATGAATCCCAACGACGGCTTCCGTGAACTCGACCGCGAGGAGTGCCTGCGTCTGCTGGAGCGGGCACCGATCGGCCGCGTAGTCCACACGCGCCACGCCCTGCCCGCCGTCCTGCCGGTCAACTTCTGCCTGGACATCGACTACGCGGTACTGATGCGTACGTCCGCCGACTCGGAACTGGCCGCCGCGATCGACGGCGTGGTGATCGCCTTCGAAGCGGACGAGGTGGATGCGACGGCGCACTCCGGCTGGAGTGTCGTGGTCACCGGCCGCGCGACGGTGGTGACCGATCCCGTGGAGCACGGTCGGCTGACCAGGATCGGCCCGCGCTCATGGGTGGCCTCGCCCAAGGAGATCTTCATCCGCATCGAGCCCGAATTGGTGACCGGCCGTCAACTCGTCGCAGGGCGCACGGTCTACGGCGTCGACCTCTCCTCCTGAGCGGCTCCGCCACTCACAACGGCCCAGTGCGCCGTCTCCCCGTCGACCGGGGAGACGGCGCACTGGGCCGTTCGGGGCGACGCGCCCGGGACCAATGGCCCCCGTGGGGGACGAGTGGCCGCTGACCACGATCACGGCAGCCCAGCAGGATCGTTCCCGGATCGACTTTTCCGCAGCCCGTCCCCAGCGACCCGCGCAAGGAGCACAGCCATGTCCAGCACCCCAAGCAGCGGCGAGAAACCAACCCCCAAGGCGGCACTGGGCCTCCCCTCGGCGACCGCGCTCGTGATCGGCAGCATCATCGGCACCGGAGTCTTCGCGCTCCCCTCGGCCCTCGCACCGTACGGGCCGATATCGCTCGTGGCGTTCGGCGTCGTCACGCTCGGCGCGCTCGCCCTCGCAGTCACCTTCGGGGCGCTGTCGAAGCGCGTCCCGGCGAGCGGCGGGCCGTACGTCTACGCCCGTGAGGCCTTCGGCGAGTTCGCCGGCTTCCTCAACGCCTGGTCGTACTGGATCACCGCGTGGGCCGGGAACGCCGCCATCGTGGTGGCGTGGGTCGGATACGTCGAGGTGTTCGTCAACACCGGCCACCGTACGGCGATGTCGGTGCTCATCGCGCTGGTCGGGCTGTGGATCCCGGCCGCGATCAACCTCACCGGCGTACGGAACATCGGTGCCTTCCAAGTGATCACCACCGTGCTGAAGTTCATCCCGCTGGTCTTCATGGCCACGGTCGGGCTGCTGTTCGTGGACGCGCACAACTTCGGTTCCTTCAACGCCGGCGGCCAGTCGGCGATGGGCGCGATCTCGGCCGCCGCGGCCATCGCCCTGTTCAGCTACCTCGGCCTGGAGGCCGCCTCCGTGGTCGCCGGCCGGGTCCGTGAGCCCGGCCGCAACGTGCCGCGCGCCACCGTGTACGGCACCCTTGCCTGCGCGGTCATCTACATCCTGGGCACGCTCGCCGTCTTCGGCACCGTCCCGCACGGCGAACTCGGTTCCTCCACAGCGCCGTTCACCGACGCCGCCAACAACATCTTCGGCGGCACCTGGGCCGGTGACACGGTCGCGGTGGCTGCCATCATCTCCGGGATCGGCGCTCTCAACGGCTGGACCATGCTCTGCGCAGAGATGCCGTACGCCGCCGCCCGCGACGGACTCTTCCCCGGGGCCTTCGCGAAGCTGCGCGGCGAGAACGGCGTCCCGGTGTTCGGCATCGTCGCCTCCACCGTCCTCGCCTCGCTGATCACCGTGTTCAGCTACACCCGCTTCGACGACGTCTTCACCAAGATCGTGCTGCTGAGCGTGCTCACCGCCGTGATCCCGTACCTCTTCTCCGCCGCCGCCCAGCTGTACTGGCTGCTGGTCCGAGGCCGCGAGCACCTCAGCCCCCGGCGGCTGGCCCGGGACGCCACCGTCTCCGCGCTGGCGATGGCCTTCTCGTACTGGTCGATCCAGGGCAGCGGCTACCAGACCGTCTATTACGGACTGTTCGTCCTGCTGCTCGGACTACCGGTGTACGTGTGGCTGAAGCGCGACCGCGGGGAGTACGGCGAGACCGGCGGCGTGCGGCTCGCGGCCGCGCCCGGAGAGGTGCGGGCCGCGGAGACCGTCCTGACGGCCAAGCGACTCTCCCGAGGCCTGCCCACGAGCCGAACCGGCGGCTTCCGGAAGAGCCCCCTCAACCACCAGGACTGACCGCACCACTCCACCGCCCGGCATTCGTACGACCACAGGAGCAGCCACGCCATGAACACCTTCCACGTCGACTCCGAGGTCGGCCGCCTCCGCCAGGTGATCCTGCACCGCCCCGGCCTCGAACTCTCCCGGCTGACCCCGCGCAACGTCGACTCCCTGCTCTTCGACGACATCCTCTGGGCCAAGCGGGCTCGCGAGGAGCACGACGCCTTCGCCCAGGTCCTGCGCGACCACGGAGCCCGTGTGCACTACTTCGCCGACCTGCTGGCCCAGACCCTCGACGTCCCGGAGGCCCGTGACTGGCTCCTGGACCGGGTCGTCACCCGCGCGAGTGTCGGCCCTGCCCTGCTGGATCCGGTGCGCGCGCGCTGCGCCGAGCTGGACGGCGAGACCCTCGCCGGCTACCTGATCGGCGGCATGCTCAAGAGCGACCTGCCGCTCGCCACCCCGCACAGCCTGGTCTGGAACGCGCTCGACACCGACGCCTTCGCGCTCGCCCCACTGCCCAACCACCTCTTCCCGCGCGACAACTCCTGCTGGATGTACGACCGGTTGTCGGTCAACCCGATGGCCAAGCACGCCCGGCGGCGCGAGAGCCTGCACGCCGAGGCCATCTACCGGTTCCATCCGATGTTCGCCTCCGTCGCGCCCGAGCCGATCCTCGACGGCCCCGTGGGGACGCTCGAAGGCGGCGACGTGCACGTCCTCGGCAACGGCGCCGTCATGGTCGGCATGGGGGAGCGGACCACCGCCCAGGCCGTGGAGAACCTGGCCGGGCGGCTCTTCGCCGACGGCACGGTCACCCGGCTGATCGCCGTCCAACTCCCCGCCACCCGTGCGTACATGCACCTCGACACCGTGCTGACCATGCTCGACCGCGACGCCTTCGCCATCTACCCGGGCCTCGCCGACGCCCTGCGCTCGTGGACCCTGCGGCCCAGTGACGCCCACGCGACCGGCTTCGACGTCACCCCCAACTCCGACCTGGCGACCGCGCTCGCCGAGGCCCTCGACCTCGACAAGGTGCGGATGCTCTCCGCGCCGCAGGACATGGCGGGCGCCGAGCGCGAACAGTGGGACGACGGCAGCAACTTCCTCGCGCTCGCGCCCGGAGTCGTCGTCGGCTACGAGCGCAACGTCACCACCAACACCTACCTCCGCAAGCAGGGCATCGAGATCGTCACCATCGCCGGCGCCGAACTCGGCCGCGGCCGGGGCGGCCCGCGCTGCATGAGCTGCCCGATCGAACGCGACCCGGCCGACTGAGCGTCGCCGTCACCGACACGGCCGTACGCCCCGACGACACCCCGGCCCCTGCCCGCATCAGCCTCATCAGCGAGGAACCTCATGACCACAGACCTGCGAGGCCGCTCCTACCTGAGCGAACTCGACTTCACCGCCGCCGAGATCCACCACCTTCTCGACCTGGCCGCCGAGCTCAAGGCGGCCAAGCGCTCCGGCACCGAACAGCCCCGGCTGACCGGCAAGCATCTCGCGCTGATCTTCGAGAAGACCTCCACCCGCACCCGCTGCGCCTTCGAGGTCGCCGCCGCCGACCAGGGCGCCGCCACCACCTACCTCGGCCCCGGCGACACCCACGTCGGCAGCAAGGAGTCCATCGCCGACACCGCCCGCGTCCTCGGACGGATGTTCGATGCCATCGAGTACCGCGGCTCCGCCCAGTCGATCGTCACCGAACTCGCGGCCCGCTCCGGTGTCCCCGTCTACAACGGCCTGACCGACACCGCGCACCCGACCCAGAGCCTGTGCGACGTCCTCACCATGCACGAGCACAGCCCCAAACCACTGCAGGAAATCAGCTACTGCTATCTCGGCGACGCCCGCAACAACATGGGCAACTCGTTGCTGTCGATGGGCGCCCTGCTCGGCATGGACGTACGGATCGCCGCGCCCAAGGCGCTGTGGCCCGAGCCGGAGTTGGTCGGGTCGTGCCGCGCGCTCGGCGAGGGCAGTGGGGCCCGGATCACCCTCACCGAGGACGTCGAGACCGCTGTACGCGGCGCGGACTTCCTGCACACCGACGTCTGGGTCTCCATGGGCGAACCGGCCGACACCTGGCGCGAGCGCATCGAACTGCTGGCGCCCTACCAGGTCAATGCCAAGACGCTCGCCCTCACCGGCAACCCGGACGTCAGGTTCATGCACTGCCTGCCCGCCCTCCACGACCACAGCACCCGCCTGGGCCGCGAACTGCTCGACACCTACGGCCTCGACGGCCTCGAAGTCACCGACGAGATCTTCTCCTCGGCCGCCTCCGTCGTCTTCGACCAGGCGGAGAACCGGCTGCACACCATCAAGGCCGTACTAGTCGCCACCCTGGAGGACTGAGCCATGCGCATCGTCATCGCCCTCGGTGGCAACGCCCTGCTGCACCGCGGTGAACGCCCCGACGCGGCCGTCCAGGAAGCGAACATCGACCGGGTGACCACGGCGATCGCCGCCCTCGCCCAAGAACACGAGATCGTCATCACCCACGGCAACGGCCCCCAGATAGGGCTGCTCGCCGTCGAGAGCGCCGCCGACCCCGCCCTGAGCGCCCCCTACCCGCTGGATCTGCTCGGCGCCCAGACCCAGGGCATGATCGGCTCCCTGCTGGCACGCACCCTGCACGACGCCCTGCCCGGACGGCGGATCGCCGCGCTGGTCACCCACACCCTTGTCCGCGCCGACGACCCGGCCTTCGACCACCCCACCAAGTTCGTCGGCCAGGTGTACCCCTACGAGGTCGCCTCCACGCTCGCCCGAACGCGCGGCTGGCACATCGCCGCCGACACCACCGGCTGGCGCCGCGTCGTCCCCTCCCCGGCACCCGAACGCATCCTGGAGACCGACACCGTCCACGAACTGCTGAACAGCGGCACGCTCGTCATCTGCGCCGGCGGCGGAGGCGTCCCTGTCACCGCCGAGAAGGACACCGGCGCACTCACCGGTGCCGAGGCCGTCATCGACAAGGACCTCACCGCGGCGCTGCTCGCCGAGGACCTGAAGGCCGACTTCCTCCTCATCCTCACCGACGTGCCCTGCGTCTACGCCGGCTACGGCACCCCCGACCAGCGGCCCGTCCTCGGCGCGACCCCCGCCGAACTGCGCCGCGGCGGCTTCCCCGACGGCTCGATGGGTCCCAAGACCGAGGCCGCCGCCCGGTTCGTCGAACACACCGGGGGACTGGCCGCGATCGGATCCCTGGACGCCGCGTACGAGATCGTCCACGGCAGGTCGGGCACCCTCGTCAGGCCGGACCTGACCGTCGCGTGAACGCCCGTGACCAGAGGGCCGAACGGCCCTCGGCGAAGGCCGGACAGCCGGGGCACGGGCCCTGCCCGGCCCTCCCGTCGGCCACCACGTCGCACGAGTATCGAAAGGGAGACATTCCAGTGCGGAGCAAGGGAGAGAACCGGCGATGACAGCCACAGTGACAGCCGGAACGCGCGCCCCCGAGGCATGGCGCGGCTTCGCCGGGACGCGATGGCGCGAGTGCGTCGACGTACGCGACTTCATCCAGGCCAACTACACGCCGTACGAGGGCGACGGGGCCTTCCTGACCGGCCCGACGGACCGCACCCGCACCGTGTGGGACGAGGTCAGCGCCCTCTTCCCGGAGGAACGGCGCCGGGGGATCCTCGATGTCGACCCGGCGACCCCCTCGACGATCACCTCGCACGAGCCCGGGTACATCGACCGCGAGCGGGAGCTGATCGTCGGCCTGCAGACCGACGCCCCGCTGAAGCGCGCGATCATGCCGAACGGCGGCCTGCGGATGGTCGAGAACAGCCTGAAGGCGTACGGCTACGCGCCCGACCCCTTCGTCACCCGCGTCTTCGGCACCTACCGCAAGACGCACAACGACGGTGTCTTCGACGCCTACACCCCCGAGATGCGCGCCGCCCGCAAGGCCGGGATCATCACCGGACTGCCCGACGCCTACGGCCGCGGCCGGATCATCGGCGACTACCGGCGCGTGGCGCTGTACGGCACCGCACGGCTGACCGCGGCCAAGCGCGCCGAACGGGCCCTGCAGGACGCCGAGCCCTCGACCGAGCACGTCATCCGCGATCGTGAGGAACTCGCCGAGCAGATCAGGGCGTTGGACGAACTGACGCGGATGGCGGCCACGTATGGCTGTGACGTCTCCCGCCCCGCCACCACAGCGCACGAGGCCGTGCAGTGGCTCTACCTCGGCTATCTCGCCGCCGTGAAGGAGCAGAACGGCGCCGCGATGTCGCTCGGCCGCACCTCCACCTTCCTGGACGTGTACCTGCAACGGGACCTGGCGGAGGGAATCCTCGACGAGACCCGCGCCCAGGAGCTGGTCGACGACTTCGTGATCAAGCTGCGGATCGTACGGTTCCTGCGCACCCCCGAGTACGACGCCCTGTTCTCCGGCGACCCGACCTGGGTGACGGAGTCCCTCGGCGGCCTCGGCACGGACGGTCGGCCGCTGGTCACCCGCACCTCCTTCCGCTTCCTGCAGACCCTGTACAACCTCGGCCCGGCCCCCGAGCCCAACCTGACCGTGCTCTGGTCGCCCCGGCTGCCCACGGGCTTCAAGGAGTTCTGCGCCAAGGTCTCCATCGACACCAGCGCCGTCCAGTACGAGTCCGACGAGCTGACGCGCCCGCGCACCGGGGACGACACCGCGATCGCCTGCTGTGTGTCGGCGATGGCGGTCGGCAGGCAGATGCAGTTCTTCGGGGCACGGGTCAACCTCGCCAAGGCCCTGCTGTACGCGATCAACGGTGGCCGGGACGAGCTGACCGGTGAGCAGATCGCCCCCGAGGCGCCCGCGCTGACCGGGGAGTACCTGGAGTACGAGGAGTTGTCGACGGCGTACGACCGCATGCTGGACTGGCTCGCCGCGACCTACGTCAACACGCTCGACGTCATCCACTACATGCACGACAAGTACGCCTACGAGCGCATCGAGATGGCACTGCACGACCATCCGGTGCACCGCTTCATGGCCTGCGGCATCGCGGGTCTGTCGGTCGCCGCAGACAGTCTGTCCGCCGTCAAGCACGCTCGCGTGAAGGTGATCAGGGACGACACCGGCCTGGCCGTCGACTTCGAGACCGAGGGCGACTGGCCGGCGTACGGGAACAACGACGACCGTGTCGACACCCTCGCGGTTGGCCTGGTCGAGTCCTTCATGGCGAAGGTGCGCAGGCACCCGACGTACCGGGACGCCGAGCACACCCAGTCCGTACTGACGATCACCTCGAACGTCGTCTACGGCAAGCACACCGGCAACACCCCCGACGGCCGGCGCGCCGGACAGCCCTTCGCACCCGGGGCCAACCCCATGAACGGGCGTGACCGGCACGGTGTGGCGGCCTCCGCGCTGTCGGTCGCCAAACTGCCCTACGAGCAGGCGCGCGACGGCATTTCCCTGACGACGACGATCACCCCGGAGGGGCTGGGGCACGCGCCCGGCGAGCGGGTCGGGAACCTGGTCGGCATTCTCGACGCGTACACGGCATCCGGCGGCTTCCACATGAACGTCAACGTCCTGGACCGGACCACGCTGGAAGACGCGATGGAAAACCCCGCGAAGTACCCGGAGTTGACCATCCGTGTCTCCGGCTACGCCGTCAACTTCGTCCGTCTGACCCGTGAGCAGCAGCTCGACGTGATCGGCCGCACCTTCCACGGATCGCTGTGAGGGCTGTGAGGGCCATGGCGACCGGCCGGATCCACTCCTGGGACCTGTCCACCGGCGTGGACGGCCCCGGGACCCGGTTCGTCCTTTTCGTCAGCGGCTGCCCGCTCCGCTGCCTCTACTGCGCCAACCCCGACACCTGGCACATGAGGGACGGGAAGGAGGCCGCGGTCGAGGCGGTGATGGCCGAGATCGAGAAATACCGGGCCTTCGTCACCACGGCCGGCGGAGGGGTGACGGTCACGGGTGGTGAACCCCTGCTCCAGCCCGTGTTCACAGCCGAAATCCTGCGCCGCTGCAAGGAGGCCGGCCTGCACACCGCCCTCGACACCTCCGGGTTCCTCGGAGCTCGGGCCACCGACGAACTCCTCGCCGACACCGACCTCGTGCTCCTGGACATCAAGTCCTTCGACGTCCCTGCCTACCGGCAACTGACCGGCGGAGAACTGGCGCCCACGCTCAACTTCGCCACCCGCCTGGACCGCCTCGGCATCCCCACCTGGATCCGCTACGTCCTCGTCCCCGGCTGGACGGACGCCCCGGAGGCCGTCGCCGGCCTCGCCCGCTTCGTCGCGGGCCTCGGCAACGTCGACCGGGTGGACGTCCTGCCCTTCCACAAGCTGGGCGCCTCGAAGTACGAGGCCCTGGGGATCCCCTTCCCGCTGCGCGACACCCCGGTTCCCGAACCGGGGCTGACCGAGCGCGTGCGAGAGCAGTTCAGGGAGTGCGGGCTCGCCGCGTACTGAGAGGCAGCGCCGCCTGTGCTCCGGAACCGCGCGTGTGGCTGCCGGCCGCGTGGTCGGCGCGCAGGGACAGCGTTTCGCTCAGGTGGCTCAGGCGCCAGGCGATGGTGGTGAAGGGCGGCGGCCACGAATGCGGGTAGGGCGCGGCGTCGCGTCCCCAGTCTCCGGTGCCGGCCAGCAGGGTCGCGCGCGGCCCGGGTCCGTCCGTACGCCGCCGGATCGACCAGCAGCCCGGCACCGGCTCCCAGAAGTACTCCTCGTCGGTCATGGGCCCGACCTCGGTGTCCGTCTGACGCGCCGGCCTGCCAGAGACGGCAGAACGCCGCGTCTCATCTTCCGCGATCCCACGTACCGATCCCACCTACCGATCCCACGCACCGACGCCTCGCACCAAGTCCTCACACCGCTGACCGGATCGTTCCGGTGCCGGCCTGGATCAGGCCTGCGGATCCGGTATCCGGCCAGGTCAGAATGGGAGGCATGAACCGAGCCCTGATCGTGATCGATGTCCAGGAATCCTTCCGAGCCCGCCCGCTGTGGGAACAGATCGCCAACCCGAAGATCGCGGAACCGGTCAACCGTCTGGTGCGACTCGCCCGCGCCAACGGCGATCTGGTCGTCTGGGTCCTCCACACGGAGCCCGGCAGCGGCGGCGTCTTCGACCCGGCCCAGGGGCACGTCCGCCTGCTGGACGAACTGGAGCAGCCGCAGTCCGGTGAGCCGGTCCTGCACAAGACCTCCCACAACGCCTTCACCACCACCCATCTGCAACAACTGCTCACCGAGGCCGGCGTGCGCGAGCTGACGGTCTGCGGCATCCGTACCGAGCAGTGCGTGGAAACCACCACCCGGGTGGGAAGCGACCTCGGATACCGGATGGTCTTCGTCACCGACGCCACCACCACCAATCCGATCGGCGACCTGAGCGCCGACGCGATCATCGAGCGCACGGAGGCGGTCCTGCGCGACCGGTTCGCCCGGATCTCCACGGTGGCCGAACGGGAGGCGGAGCTGGGAGCATCCGAGGCGTGAGCCATGTCGTCTTCGTCCTCGTACCCGGCGTCCACCTGCTCGACCTCGCCGGACCGGCCCAGGTCTTCAGCATGGCGGGGGACTTCGGACAGCCCTACCGGCTGAGCTACGTCGCCGACCAGGAAGAGGTGCGCAGCGCCCAGGGCCTGCCGCTGGCCGCCCAGACCCAGTGGCCGGAGCTGAGCGCCGACGACCTGGTGGTGGTGCCGGGGTGGAGGGCGTCCACACTGCGCGGCGGCCCCGAGCTGAGCCGGTCCGTGCTGGAGCGGCTGCGCGCCCACCACACCGCCGGGGGCGCTGTCGCCAGCGTGTGTGCCGGGGCCGAGGCCCTCGGCCGCGCCGGGCTGCTGGACGGGCGCAGGTGCACCACGCACCACCACCTCCAGGACGAGCTGGCGGCCCGCCACCCCCGGGCGATCGTGGTGCGGGATGTGCTGTTCACCGCCGACGACCGGGTGGTGACGTCGGCCGGCATCGCCAGCGGCATCGACCTGGCGCTGCACCTGCTGGCCGTCCGCCACGGTCCCGCACTCGCCGCCCAGGTGGCGCGGGACATGGTCGTCTACGCCCGCCGCAACGGCCACGAGCCGCAGGCCAGCGCCATGCTCCGGCACCGGTCCCACCTCGACGACGCCGTCCATCGCGCTCAGGACCTCATCGACGCACGATTCGCCGAACCACTGCCGCTGGCCTACGTGGCCGCCAGCGTCGGCGTCAGCGAACGCACGCTGACCCGGATGTTTCACCGTGCCACAGGCGGCCTGACGCCGCTGCGCTACCAGCAGACCCTGAGGGTGGAACGCGCGGAGCACCTGATCGGCCACGGCACAACGGTGGAAGCCGCGGCCCGCGAGGTGGGCTTCCAGGACGTTCGGATGCTCCGCCGGCTGCGTTCCCGAGCGCCCTCCGAGACGGCGGGGTGAGCCTTCTCGCTCGGCACGGTCTTTCATCTGATCCCTCTGTGGATACTCCGCCCTTCAGGGCGGAGAGGAATCGGACTCCTGCGGAGCAGGGCAGGGAAGGACGATTCGCCGCCAGAGCGGATCGCCCTTCTCGCCCAACTTGCCGCAGACATTCGCAAGTTGGCGATAGTTTGTGAGCTGTGACCACTCACGTGAAGCGGGCCTTCAGGTACCGCTTCTATCCGACGGATGCGCAGGCGGCGGAGCTGTCGCGCACGTTCGGGTGCGTGCGGAAGGTCTACAACCTGGCACTCGCCGCGCGGACGGAGGCGTGGGTGACCCGTCAGGAGCGGGTCAGCTACAACCAGACGTCGGCGATGCTGACGGCGTGGAAGAAGACCGAGGAGCTGGCTTACCTGAACGAGGTGTCCTCGGTCCCCCTCCAGCAGACGCTGCGGCATTTGCAGGCAGCGTTCTCCCATTTCTTCGGCAAGCGGGCGAAGTACCCGCGGTTCAAGTCGCGGAAGAAGTCGCGCAGGAGTGCGGAGTACACCACCAGCGCATTTCGCTTCCGCGACGGTGAGCTGCGGCTCGCGAAGATGAGCGAGCCTCTGCGCATCGTGTGGTCCAGGTCGCTCCCCGAGGGGGTGAGCCCGTCCACGGTGACCGTGTCCCAGGATGCGGCGGGGCGCTGGTCCGTCTCCCTGCTGTGCGACGACCCCGGCGTCAAGCCGCTCCCTGAGAACGGGAATGCGGTAGGCATCGACGCCGGGCTGGAGCATCTTCTGACCCTCTCGACCGGGGAGAAGATCGCCAACCCCCGGCACGAGCGCCGTGACCGTGCCGCTCTGGCCAAGGCGCAGCGTCGTCTGGCGAAGAAGGAGAAGGGGTCGGCGAACCGGGCCAGGGCCCGGCTGAAGGTCGCGAAGATCCATGCCCGGATCGCTGACCGGCGCCGCGACACGCTGCACAAGCTGACCACTCGGCTCGTTCGTGAAAATCAAACGATCGTGATCGAGGACCTGACCGTGCGCAACATGGTCAAAAACCACCGGCTCGCCCGCGCCATCAGTGACGCGGCATGGAGTGAGTTCCGGAGCATGCTGGAGTACAAGGCCCAGTGGTCCGGGCGCGAAGTGATCGCGGTGGACCGGTGGTTCCCCTCCTCCAGGCTGTGCTCCGCCTGCAACACCCTGCAGGACACGATGCCGCTGCACGTGCGCACCTGGACGTGCGACTGCGGTATGACCCATGACCGCGACGTGAACGCGGCGCACAACCTTTTGGCCGCCGGGCTGGCGGTGACAGTCTGTGGAGCTGGTGTAAGACCTCAACGGAGTACTCCGGACAGGCAGTCGGCAACGAAGCAGAAACCCTGACGGCGCGAGCCGTAAGAATCCCCCTCCTTCAGGAAGGGGAGAAGTCAAGACCTAGGACATGACCCAGCGGCCGGCGGACGTGCCAGGCACCGCCGTCGGTGGTCGCCCCGCGCAGGCCGTGCAGGGTGTCCGGGCCTGTGAGCGCGGGGAGTCGGGAGTCCCGCAGAGAGGCGAAGGCGAAGGTGCGCGCCGGGTCCCAGTCGGTGGAGTGGCGCAGACGGCGGGCGAGTTGGGCGAAGCCGAGCGGGGCTGCGGCCATGACCCAGGCGTCGGGTGCCTCGGCAGTCAGCCTGCTGGCGGGGCGCAGCCAGGATGCGGCGGTCTCCGGCCAGTCCACCGACGCGAGGACCTTTCCGCCCCGCGCCTCCCACGCGGCGGCGAAGGCTTCGGCGGCCGCCAGGGAATCCGCATCGCGGCTGTGACCGATGGTCAGGGTCTCGATCCGTGACTTCGGAGCGGTCAACAGGCCGATGAGGGCCGAGAGTTCGGCCTCCGTGTGCGGAGTAGTCGCGGACAGGTCACCGAACTCGACCAACTCGGCGGCGCCGATCAGGGGTGAGCGGGACCGTTCTCGCTCGGCGCGGATGTTCATGGCGAGGCGCTGCTGCTTTCCCGGGTCGTTTTCCAGCGGGCGTACGCGCCGGGCAGGCAGACCGCGCAGGGCCGGTATCCGGCCGCGATCGCGGTGGCCTCGTCCGGAAAGAACACGCGGTGCTCGGCATAGTGGCCGCGGGCGATGGCCCGGAGGGCGGAAGGACAGTCGAGGCGCCCGTCGAGGCGCCCGCGCCGGTGTCCGCCGAGTGTGCCGGGCGTGCCGCTCCGGCAGAGCTGTCCGTCCGGGCCGAGCAGTGTGTACGCACGGTGCGCGGCGGCGGGCGTCATCGATCTCGATCCCTTCCTGTCCAAGGTCACCAGTGGTGTTGCACCCCCAACCTTGCGGCTTGTGGATCGCCTTGCCCGGCGGGATTCGGACGTCATGTTGTGGAGACGGCGGTGCCATGGCGCTGACGGAGACCGCCGCCCACGCCGACGGCGGATCCCGCGTCCTCCGCGTTTCCTAAGAAGCCTGGGTTGTCGGGGTTCCCGCGACGAGGCGTCGGACGGCCTCGACGACCGCGTCGCGGTGCTGTCGGGTCTGCTCGGCAGCCTGGTCGTTGGTGGCCATGGGGCTGGTGGGCATCCATGCGTTGGCGAGGGCGAGGGTGAAGACGAGCAGGTCTTCAGGGGTGAAGGTCGTGGTCAGCAGGCCGTCGGTCTGCGCCTGGGTGATCGCGGCGGTCTTCTGCCGCATGGAGGTTCCCAGCCCTTGCGGCTCGTGGTCGGTGCCCGAGCGTTCGAGGCGGTGCCAGGTGGCCAGCCGGAGCTGGTGCGGGTTGGCGAGGAGGAAGTCGAACAGGCGGCCCGCGTAGCCGGGCAGGTCCTCGGGCGTGAAGGGGACCTCGTCGAGGATGCGGGCGACATGTGCGTCCATGACGGCGTCGAACAACTGCTCCTTGTTGCCGAAGTACGTGTAGATGAGGGCTTTGTTCACCTCTGCCGCGGCGCCTATGCGATCCACTCGGGCACCGGCGATACCGCGGGCCGCGAACTCGTCCGTCGCGGCTTTGAGCAGGCGGGCCTTGGAGGCCTCGGAGTCCCGGGGGCGGGCCGGGGGCTGGTGCTGGGGCATGACCCCAGAATAGTGCAACTAACTGTTTATTTGACACGCCTCACGACCGGCCGCACCATATAAATGACTGTTTAGTTAGCAGGGCTCCAGCCCTGCGGCCAGCGCCATCCCGGAAGCGAAGACACCTCATGACCAAGACCTGGCTCATCACCGGCAGCTCCCGCGGCTTCGGCAGGGCACTCGCCCGCCACGTCCTCGACCACGGCCACCGCGTCGTGGCCACTGCCCGCCGCCCCGAACAGCTCAAGGACCTCGTCGAGCGCCACGGCGACCGGGTCCGCGCCGTCGCCCTCGACGTCACCGACCCGGCAGCCGCCCGCGCCGCCGTACAACTGGCCCTGGACGCCTTCGGCAGGCTCGACGTCGTCGCGAACAACGCCGGGTACGCCAACAGCGCCGCCATCGAGGACATGCCGGACGAGGACTTCCGGGCCCAGATCGAGACGAACCTGTTCGGCGTCGTCAACGTCACCAAGGCTGCCCTGCCCGTACTCCGCCGCCAGGGTTCCGGCCACTTCCTCCAGTTCTCCTCCATCGGCGGACGCGTGGGCGGATCACCGGGCCTGAGCGCTTATCAGACCGCGAAGTTCGCCGTCGAAGGCTTCTCCGAAGTCCTCAACGCCGAGGTCGGGCCCCTCGGTATCAAGGTCACCATCATCGAGCCCGGTGGCTTCCGTACCGACTGGGGCGGCTCGTCCATGACCGCCCTGCCCGTAAGTCCCGCCTACGAAGAGACCGTTGGCGCGATGAACCGCTACCGCGAACAGACCGCAGCCACCTGGCCCGGAGACCCGGCCCGGGCAGCCAAGATCATCACCGACCTCGTCGGGCTCGACGAGCCGCCGCTGCGCCTGCTGCTCGGCGCCGGAGCCGTCGAGATGGCGGCCGGTGCCTCCCGTAGCCGTGCCGCCGAAGCCGAGCGGTGGGCCGACATCAGCCGCTCGGCGGACTTCCCCGCGGGCGAATGACGGCGACGACGGGTCGGAGTACGCCCGACGGGCCGGGAGCGGTGACTCACGACATTGACGGCGGGGTGGTGGGGGTCGCCCGGTCGGAGTCGGACGGGGAGGGCTTCGCGCGGACCACGGCTTGATCGCCTCGCGGTCCGAACAGATGCAGGATTTCGACGGCGCTGGTGTTCGCAGGACCGAACCAGTGCGGTTCTCTGGTGTCGAACTCGGCCACTTCGCCCGGGTGGAGTGTGCAGTCCTGCGCTCCGAGGATGAGGCGCAGTTCGCCCGCGAGGACGTAGAGCCATTCGTAACCGTCATGGGTCACCAACACCGGCTCGCGGGGAGCCAGTACCTGCTTGAACACCTGCACCCGACCCGGGTACTGCGTCAGAGGCACAAGGACGCTGCCGTGACCCTTGCGCAAGGGCTTGAGATGCACCCGAGGATCACCGGTGGCCGGCGCGGCCACCAGCTGGTCGAGTGCGACGCGGTGCGTACGCGCGAGCGGGATGAGCAAGTCCAGAGTCGGGCGCCGCTTGCCCGACTCGAGACGCGACAGCGTGCTCACCGACATTCCGGTCGTCGCCGCGAGCGCCTCCAGCGTGAGCCCGCGGTCCCGGCGCAGCGTGCGCAGCCGGGGGCCGATGCCGTCGATGATCTGTTCCAGCTCCGCGTCCATGGGGTCCAGTTTGCAGCCTTCGCAAATTTGGTGGGCGGCGGGTGCGGTCCGGCCTGAGCCTTGCCGGGCAGCCCCTTCCGGACGTGAGAGGTACCAGGTGACCGCGACCACCCATCCCATTCAGCCACTTGACCCGATTCGGCCCGCTCTGAGCGCACGCAGACGCTGGACGGTCCTGGCCGTCTGCTGTCTGAGCATGTTCCTGGTGGGCCTGGACACCACCATCGTCAATGTCGGACTGCCGGCGATCGGGCACGGTCTAGGCATCGGGACCCGCAGCCTCGAATGGACCGTGGACGCGTACACGCTCGTCCTGGCCAGTCTCCTGATCTCCTCCGGCGCGCTGGCGGACCGGTTCGGACGCCGACGGGTGTTCCAGGTCGGCCTCGTTGTGTTCGGTGCGGCCTCGCTGGTCTGCGCGATCGCCCCTTCGGTGGGCGTGCTGATCGCGGCCCGCGCCGTCCAGGGAATCGGCGCCTCGATGCTCAGCCCCGTGGCTCTCGCGATCGTGGTCAACGCGATGCCCGACCCGAGGGAGCGGGCACAGGCGATCGGTGTCTGGGCGTCGGTCTTCGGGCTCAGCATGGCCGCCGGCCCGGTCACGGGCGGCGCCCTCATCGCGGGTTTCGGCTGGCGGTCGGTGTTCTGGATCAACACGCCGGTCATCGTGGCCGCCCTCGTGCTCAGCGCACTGTTCGTGCCGGAGTCCCGGGCACCGCGGGCACAGCGGCTCGACCTCCCGGGGCAGGCCCTGCTGACGGTGGTCATCGGCGTCTCGGTCGGCGTCCTCATCGAAGGACCGCGCATCGGTTGGGCGTCGCTTCCGGCGCTGGTCGCGTACGCGATCGCTGCCGTGGCGGCAGTCGGATTCGTGTCGGTCGAATCTCGCAGGAGCGAGCCGCTGATGGATCTACGGCTGTACCGGCATCCGGTCTTCAGCAGTGCCGTGCTGGGCGCGGTGGCGGTCTTCGTCGCCCTGAACGTGACGCTCCTGCTCAACACCCTCTACCTGCAACACGCCCGAGGATGGACACCACTGGCGGCCGGGGTGGCGACCTTGCCCATGGCTGTCGGAGCGACCGTCTGCGCACCCCTGTCCGGCCGCCTGGTCGGTCGTACCGGACCGCGGTTGCCGCTTGTCCTGGCCGGCGGTTTCATCACGGTGGGCGGACTCTGCCTGGTCGGGCTCGGCCAGTACACGAGCGTGCTCCTGCTCCTGTCGGCCTACTTGCTCATCGGCGTCGGGTTCGGCTTCGCCAACGCGCCGATCACCAACACCGCGGTGAGTGGCCTGCCTTCCACCCGTGCCGGCGTGGCCGGAGCGATCACGTCCACCGCACGTCAGCTCGGCTCCGCGCTCGGCATAGCCATCGCAGGCGGCCTGGTCGCGGGCACCGCTCCGGCGGGACTCGCACGCGCGTCCCGCCCGGGCTGGATCCTGGTCGCCACCTGCGGACTGTTCCTGCTCCTCGTGGCCCACGCGGCGCGGCCGAAGAAGGACACGAGCCGCCCCACCTCCCCGCGATCACGGTGAGCCGATTGAACCAATATCTGTGCTCGTGAAGTGAGAAAATGACGGAAGGTGCTACGAGTTTTCCTGCATCGACTGTATCGGCAGGCGGTGCGAGGTTGTTTATCGCACACGATCGATCGCAACGTGCTACTGTAGATCTCAGTTGCAGTTGTGGTTCCCGAAATCTTGCAAGTGCCCTCACCGGCTTCATCTGCTGGTGGCGCTCTTTTTCGGCTCCGGCGAATTTTCCGGCGGGATAATCATCACGGCGACGCGGAGTGCGCACAGTGCGGAACTCCGGACACCGTCCCGAAGGAGATTTGACATGGCTGCCGGTACCGTGAAGTGGTTCAACGCGGAAAAGGGCTTCGGCTTCATCGAGCAGGACGGCGGCGGCGCGGACGTCTTCGCCCACTACTCGAACATCGCCGCCCAGGGCTTCCGCGAGCTGTCAGAGGGCCAGAAGGTGACCTTCGACATCGCGCAGGGTCAGAAGGGCCCGACGGCTGAGAACATCGTTCCCGCCTGACGCTGACACGTACTTCGCAGCTGGGGCCCGCACCTTGGGGTGCGGGCCCCAGCTCGCCGCTTTCCGGGGCTCAGCCGCTCCGTCAGGGCCGTGGTGATGTCTCCCACGGCATGATCAGGGGCGCCGCTGCCCCGCCCCTGGGGAAGGCTCCACCGGATCCCCCCGGGGATGCTCCACCCCAACGCTCCGGACGTAATTCCGGCAAGGCCTCACTCACGGAATGCCCGATCTCACTGTCGAGATCGCGCTGCTCTCTTCGCCGGCGTATTCCGAGTGCATTCCCTGCCGATCCGGTTGATCCGGTTGATCCGACAGATCTGACTGATCCGATCCGACCGACCGATTCGGCTCCGCATCATTTTCGGCTCGTTCTTGCGATTCTCTGCGCTGTTCATTCGCTGCGGGAATTCCTTGATACGTGCCACATCAAGGAAGGTTCCACTTGAACCGCACGCGTACAAATGATCGTTTCGCCCGCACCCGATCCCGCACCGAAAATTCTGGTTCCCAAAGGGGCGGCAGCCGCTTCGGAGCCGCCTCCTCCGGCCGCTCCGGTGCTCCCAGCCGTGCGAAGGGTTACGGACGTCGACAGAGCACGCCGCAAGGTGAGTTCGCGCTGCCGACGACGATCACCCCCGCGCTGCCAGCCGTCGAGGCGTTCGCCGATCTCGCCCTGCCGACGCCGCTGCTGGCCGAACTCGGCCACGCAGGCGTGACCGTACCGTTCCCGATCCAGGCGGCGACCCTGCCGAACTCCGTCGCGGGCCGTGACGTACTCGGCCGTGGCCGCACCGGCTCCGGCAAGACGCTCGCCTTCGGTCTTGCCCTGCTGGCCCGTACGGCCGGTCGGCGCGCCGAGCCGCGGCTGCCGCTGGCCCTGGTCCTCGTACCCACCCGAGAGCTGGCCCAACAGGTCACCGACGCTCTCATTCCGTACGCCCGTTCCGTGCGACTGCGTCTGGCCACGGTGGTCGGTGGGATGCCGATCGGCAGGCAGGCCAGTGCGCTGCGCGGCGGCGCCGAGGTCGTCGTGGCGACGCCGGGCCGGCTCAAGGACCTCATCGACCGCGGCGAATGCAGTTTGGACCAGGTCGCCATCACCGTCCTCGACGAGGCCGACCAGATGGCCGACATGGGCTTCATGCCCCAGGTCACCGCGCTGCTCGACCAGGTGCGCCCCGAGGGGCAGCGGATGCTGTTCTCGGCCACCTTGGACCGTAACGTCGACCTCCTGGTCCGCCGCTACCTGACCGACCCGGTGGTCCACTCCGTCGACCCGTCCGCGGGCGCGGTCACCACCATGGAGCACCACGTACTCCACGTGCACGGCGCGGACAAGCAGCGGACGACCACCGAGATCGCGGCCCGCGAGGGCCGGGTGATCATGTTCCTGGACACCAAGCACGCGGTGGACCGGCTGACCGAGCACCTGCTGAACAGCGGCGTCCGTGCCGCGGCCCTGCACGGCGGCAAGTCCCAGCCGCAGCGCACACGGACCCTGGCCCAGTTCAAGACCGGGCATGTGACGGTGCTGGTGGCGACCAATGTCGCGGCGCGCGGGATCCACGTCGACAACCTCGACCTGGTCGTGAACGTGGACCCGCCCAGCGACCCCAAGGACTATCTGCACCGGGGCGGCCGCACGGCCCGCGCCGGCGAGTCCGGCAGCGTCGTCACCCTGGTGACGCCTCAGCAGCGACGCGACATGAGCCGACTGATGACTGCCGCCGGCATCACTCCCCAGACCACCCAAGTGCGCTCGGGCGAAGCCGAGTTGAGTCGCATCACCGGCGCCCAGGCCCCCTCGGGGATCGCGGTCACCATCACCGCGCCGGTCGTGGAACGTCCTCGGCGCGGCTCCTCTTCCCCGTCCCGGGGCCGGCGCGGCCGTACCGGCCAGGGCCGATCCGCCGGCGAGGCGGCACGCCGTACGCCGCGGCGGTCGTCCGCGGTTACAGCGGCGGCCTAGAACCTTCGTGATCGGAAGCCCCGCCCACCCATGCAGGAGGACCCCTTTGACGCTGGTTCAGACGCAGCAACGCCTGGTCGGTTCCGTTCCCACGACCGTGTTCGACGCCCTGGACACATCCGGACCGCGGGTCGGTGACGACATGACCGTCGAGGTGGCCCTGTTCCTCATGGCCAGTGCCCGCGTCGAGTACCTGCTCCTTTGCGACCAGGACGAACACTGCACAGGCTCGGTCACGCGGGCCCAACTCGCCGTGGTCCGTGACAGCCCCGCCTATACGGACCGGATGCGTGTACGGGACGTCCTCGGCGCCGGCGGATCGCACGGCCGTGGCCCGGGTGCCCTCGCCCTCACCGTCTCCCTCTGATCCGGCTGACCGTTCGGTATCAGCCCCGTTCCTCCCTCTCCCTTCTCCCTTCCCTGCGAGGCATCATGCGCTGCGTCATCGCCCGGTTCCCCTTCGACCTCACCAAGAGCGGGGTACTTGCCTCGATGAAGGGCGTCAAGCCGGAGCCCATCACGGGGGAGTCCGTGCTCATCGGCCGCCGCCACTACCCCGCCAAGCAAGTGGGCGTGGTCATCACCCGGCAGGACCCCCGCGACTTCACCAGCGGGGAGGTCACCCGGGCCATGACACGCCTCGGCTTCACCTGCCGAGGCGTCCAAGAGCCCACCCGGGAGTCCGCGACCGCCGTGCGGGCCCTTACGCCGTTGCAGACCGCGTCGGCGCTGCTCGGCAGCCCCGCGCCGCTGGGACTGTGAGAACCGACGGAAGCTGACACCAGAACAGCGAGGGGGCCCTGCCGACGCGCGTCGGCAGGGCCCCCTCGCTTGTCACCGTCCGGCCGACGGCTCCCGGCCGACCGGAGCGGTCCGGGTACGGCGCCTCACTGGTCGGAGTAGCTGAAGTCGCCCACCGTCCAGGCGCTGACGTCCTTGATCGCGACGCGGTACATTCCGCCCGTCTCGGGAATTCCGACGCTTCCCTGCAGGATCCGGGCGAGGTGGAAGTGCAGATGCGTGGGGGCCCCGCCGGGTTCGGGCCGGCCCACTGTCCGGTCGGCGGAGAAGACGTCGGAGAAGGGGCCCAGACGGTCCGAGTCCTTCAGGACCTCCGACACGCGCTCCCTCCACACGCCTTCGGGAGCCAGCCGCCCGGTGATGACGGCACCGCCGACCACCACGGTCAATGACATCTGATTGCTCTGCTCGGACTCCACCAGGGCGCAGAGATCCACGAGCAGCTCGTCAGGGTTCGACATGAGAGCCGATTCTATTCCGTGCGCGATCCGGGCGCTGGAGTCGGTCGACCGCCGCGTCCCTACTGCCACCTGCTCATATGGCCCGCACGACACAGAATATCGATGCCCTGAGCAACCTAAAATCTATGTTTGACAGAGTAGACATTGGGCTGTTGCGTGATTAGTGTTTCTCTCGTAGTGCAGAAGTTCGCAGGTCGGGGTGGCTGAGGAGTCTCGAAACCGAGCTGTCCGTAGGACGGGGACGAGACCGCCGGCCGCGCCGCCTGGCAAGCGAGTTGATTCAGCGGAGGTACGGAAGGAGCCGACGCCATCGGGATCACCCGGCCGACATGCACGAGGTCGGGTGCCGCAAGACCCCGGAATGGAAGGTGGTCCCCGGTCAAGCATCCGCGAACCCCGCATTCCCGCCCCCTCACAGGGGCCAGGTAGCGGAAACAAGAGGTCGGCAGAGCAGTAGCGCCGACAGATGGTGTTCAATTTCCTTCGGGGCCCTGGTGCCGTACGGCATCGGGGCCCCTCGACGCGTTGCACAACGAGGTGAAATGACAGCAGATACTCCACTGAGTGGTCGTCTGGACGACGACGACTACCCCGCGTACACGATGGGCCGGGCCGCCGAGATGCTCGGCACGACTCCCGGCTTCCTCCGGGCCATCGGGGAAGCCCGCCTGATCACTCCGCTGCGCTCGGAGGGTGGGCACCGTAGGTACTCCCGCTACCAACTTCGGATCGCCGCCCGCGCCCGCGAGCTCGTCGACAGGGGGACCCCGGTCGAGGCCGCTTGCCGCATCGTCATCCTCGAGGACCAACTCGAGGAAGCGCAGCGCATCAACGCCGAGTACCGTCGCGCCGCGAACGAGGTGTCCGACACTTCCGGTTCGGGCTGAGCGCGTACGGCCCCACCACGCATGCCCCACCGTGAGCGCCTCCACGGGATCGCGGTCGTGTTCCGTGGTGGGCCGCACAGCACAACGGAGTTGACGCGCCGTGTGGAGGATCACCCGTATGGGGCATTTGCCTCGTCGGCTCCGGGGCGGCCGAGGAGCTACTGGTCGCTCCGGCCGCTTCGGTCGCTGGGGTCGGTGCGGAGGTTGGCCGCCAACCGGGTGATGGTCTGGACCGCGAGCTCGGCGAAGTTCGAGCGGGCGACGATCGCGGTGGTCTCCCCTTGCCGACGGACACTGCGCAGGTCGCGCTGGACCTGGCGTGAGAGCTGATGGAGCTCGCCTTGGGCGGTGGCGAGTCGCTGCTCGGCGGCGCTGCGGATCCGACGGTGCTCACGTCGGGTGCGGGGGGCGCCCGAAGAGCTCGGTGTGGGCATGTCGGGGCTCGTTTCCGTGTGATGCGGCTGCGCCACCGGCACGGGGCGGATGCCGACGGCGTCGAGGTAGGTGGCGAGTGAGCCGAGGTCGGCCGTGCCGACCACGGCCGCGACGTATCCGTCCGGACGCACGAGCACCCACTGCCCGGACGACAGTCCGTAGGCGCTGTGGACATGGCCGCCGGTGTCGAGGATGTCGCCCCCGCCGCCGATGACGTGAAGGTGCAGGCCACTGCGCGGAGCCGGTGCCGGGGCATCGTCGACGTCGTAGCCGAGCAGGGTCCAGTGGGGCCCCTGGAACAGGCTGAACAAACGCGTGGGGAGGCCACCCGCGCCGGTCACGGGCGCGTCGGGCGCGCGGTCGCCGGCCAGGACGCCGTTGCCGCGGTCCGGACTGGTCATCGACAAGGGCGAGTCCAGGTAGCCGAGATCGAGCTGGCTCACCTCGCGGCCCCGGTGGGTGTCTCGGTTCTTGGCCGCTTCGAGCAGCCTCTCGGAGAGGCCGAGGACTGCCTCGGCGATCGGCCGACGCTCTTTCTCGTAGGTCGACAGCAACGATTCCGGGGCGCCGTCGAGCACGGCGGCGAGTTTCCAGCCGAGGTTGTAGGCGTCCTGGACGCTTGTGTTGAGGCCCTGTCCGCCGGTCGGCGGATGGCAGTGTGCCGCGTCTCCCGTCAGGAACACCCGCTCGCGCCGGTAGGTGTCGGCCAGCCGGGCGTTCATCTCGAACGCGGACGCCCAGGACACCGAACGGATCACGACGTCGTTCCGGCCGGCGCGTTCGCGGAAGAACGAGGTGAGACCCTCGGCCGAAAGGTCGATGTCGACATCGAACGGGATCGGGGCCTGGAGCTGGAACATGTCGGTGCCGTAGAGCGGGCACATCGACACCTGCGCCGCCGTGTCCTCGCCCCAACGGTGCCAGGCGTCCGACGAGACGCCATCGACCAGGACGTCCGCGACGATCGCCCGGACGCCGAGGGTCTTGCCGGGGAAGCCGATACCGAGGGCCTTGCGGACGAAGCTCGATCCACCGTCGGCGCCAATCAGGTACGAGGCCCGCACGGTCCGCTCGCCGTCAGGGGTCGCGATCCGGGCGGTCACGCCGTCGGCGTCCTGGTCGAAGCCGACGAGTTCGTGGCTGTAGTACGGGGCATGGCCGAGCTCGGTCAGTCGTTCCCGCAGCCGGCGCTCGGTGAGGAACTGCGGAACGAGCAGCGGGATCTGGTACGGCTCGTCCGGCGTCGGATCCGACATCTCGACGACGGCCTTGTCAACCGGTCCCTCGGCGGTGTGGAAACGCTGGACGGGGTACTCACCCCCGGAGGCGACGATCCGGTCGATCACGCCGAGGTCCTCGAACACCTCTTGGCTTCGGGGCTGAATGCCCTTGCCGCGGGAGCCGATGAACGGATGCGCCGCCTTGTCGATCAGCAGGAATCCGACATTCCGCCGGGCGAGGTCGATGGCGAGGGTTAATCCGGCCGCTCCCGTTCCGCAGATGATCACGTCAGTGTCCGAGATGTGAGTCATGGCTCAGCTCTCCGTCGGCAGTAGGTGTCCGAGCGGTTCGCACGCTCGGAGGCGACGCACCAAGGTTGGTACGTGGCACGAACTAAAGTAGTTCGCGCCACGTACCTTTGCAAGTAGAATCGGAGCATGACTTCTCCCAACGACACGCCGCCCTCGATCGCACCGTCACGCACAGGTGGGGAACCCGTGCTGGTGGATGTGGACGCCCTCGCCCAGCTGTCGTTTCTGGTGCACAACGCCCTGGACGAGATCGCCGGGCAGCGCGACTTGTCGATCACCCAGGCGCGACTGCTCGGGGTGCTGCGCGACCGGGAGCCGACGATGAACCAGCTCGGTCGGCTGCTCGGCCTGGACAAGTCCTCGATCAGCGGCCTGGTCGACCGCGCACAGCGTCGCGGCCTGGTCACGCGCACCGTCAGCGCGAACGACCGCCGCGCGTTCCGGGTGTCGATCACCGACGCCGGTCGACAGCTCATCGAACAGCTCGCGGCACAGTTCGCCGAGCAGATCGAGCTGGCCGTCGCGCCGCTCTCGGATGTCGACCGGGAGCGGCTGTCCCAGTTGGCGGCCCAGGTCGTGGCCTCCGACGCCCACCGCCGCGGCATCGACCTGCGCACCACACCCCGCTGACCGGGCCTCAGAGAACCCGCTCCTGCTGGGGGAGGGGGCGGCTCGAACGGTGACGCCCGGCTCTCCGGCGCCGGACCGCCGAGGCCGCCCCCTCTTCACTGCGTGGGATCACCAGCCGATGCCGAGCGTCAGCCCGGTCGGCGGGTTCGCGTTGCCCAGGATCTGCACGGACGACTGGTCGTTGATGTCGTCGTAGGGGAAGGCGTAGGCGCGCCGGTCGAGGCCGACGGTGTGGAGGAAGGCGGCGTAGTCGTTCTTGGTGCCTCCGGTGTAGTAGGCGGACGGGGTGTACCAGGCCGAGGTGTCGAGGGCCACGCCCCGGTTGAACGCGGCGCAGAACTCCGCGCCGAGCTGCTTCTCCGGGTCGCTGCCCGAGGCCAGCGTGCCCGCGCAGGCCATGACGTCCGGGGAGGACGGCTTCCGGAGCGCGTAGGGACCGGCGCCGTTCTTGGTGAAGGTGAGCGTGGTCCCGGAGACACCGCCGGTGAAGGTCTCACCGAGCCGGGTCAGCCTGAAGGGGTGCGTGGAGTAGTAGGACCAGGTCTGGTCGATGGTCGACTGGAGGTGGTTCGCCTGGGAGCCTCCCGTGAGGAAGAGGTCGGAGGAGCGCGGCGCGACGATCCGGTAGGTGTTCTGCAGTGGCTTGAAGGCCGTGCCCACCGAGGCGGCGTACTGGGACATCACCTGGGCGCGGGTCTGTGTGATGCCACGTGTGGTGTCGTAGCCGCTCGACGTCTGCGTCAGACGTGAGGTCATCGGGAAGCCGAACTGGTCGACCTGGGTGGTGTTGCCGCCGAAGGCCACCTGCCCGAAGACGTACGTGTACTCGTACCAGTCGTAGTAGACATCGGTGTTGGGGTCGTTCGGATTGCGCAGGTCGGGGCCGCCCCAGCCCTGGTCGTCCGGGGAGACCGGAATGTACAGCGGGGAGCCGAGGGAGACGTAGATCCGGCCGCCGCGGATCGACGTCGGCGAAGGTACCGAACCGCCCGACTGGGCGAGCGTGAACGACATGCTCGGGTAGTTCACGCCGTTCTTGGTCAGGTGTCCGGGCGCGTTCGCGTCCAGGTGGTTGATGTGGGTCATGGTTCCGTCGGCCTTCATGTACGACCACTGACCGGGCGTCACCTGGCCGAGCACGGTGATGTGGATCTGTGCGTTGGTGTACGTGCCACGGGTGTTGTTCTGGAAGGTGATCGGGAAGCTGCCGCCCCCGCCCCCGCCCCCGCCTCCGCCGTCGACGGAGTAGGTGAAGTGCGGGGTGTCGTAGAGCGGGCCGCTCCTCTCGTATGTGAACCAGTACTCCAGGGTGAAGCCGCTCGGTAGGCCGCTGACGTTCTGCTGCCAGGTGCCCGCGTTGTTCGTCATCCGGAAGTTCTGCTGGCCGGCGCCGGCCGACAGGTAGTGCACGTCGACCAGGGACGCGGGGGCGGTCGGCTTGAACCAGATCTGGACCGAACCGGAACCGGTCGAGGTGACGCCCTGGGTGTAGTCGGCGGCGGCCTTCGCGGGCACCGCCCCGGCCAGGCCCAGCGCCAGCACCGTGAGGAGGGCGGTCAGGACGGCCGTCACCAGCCGCCTGACCCCGGGGCGTGACCTCCTGGACCTGGCCGGGAGATATGCGATCATCCGTCAACTCTCCCGTCAGTGCCCGAAGTCGAACCAGTTGACGTTCACGAAGTCCGCGGGCTGGCCGCTGGTGAAGGTCAGATAGACGTCGTGGGTTCCGGTGACGGAGCTGATGTTCGCGGGGACCGTCTTCCACGTCTGCCAGCCACCGGTGTTGGCCACCGCGAAGCTGCCTGTCGGCGTGCTCGTGCGGCTGTCGAGGCGCACTTCGACCAGTCCGCTGACACCGCCCGCCGCGCCGCTCGCGACCCGGCCGTAGAACTGCTTGGCCGCCGTGGTGCCGAAGTCGACACCCTTGTAGAGCGCGTAATCGCCGTTCGCGAGGGTGTCGATGTTCTGGCCGCCCCCCGTGTCGGTGGTGGTCTCCGTTCCGACGCCCGCCTGGCCGTCGTACGACTCGGCCTGGATCTCGTGGTACGCGTCACGGTTGCCGGAAGGCGGCGGGGTCGTCGGCGGCGGGGTCGTGCCGCCACCGCCGGTGGCCTGCAGCACCTGGACGTAGTCGACCACGAGCGGGTGGCCGGGGTCCGTGCCGCCGTCGGGGCCGCCGCCGAAGGCCGCCGGGAACTCGCCGCCCATCGCGATGTTCAGGATGATGAAGTAGCCGTGGTTGGTGGCGTTGGCCCAGGTCGTGGCGTCGACCTGACTCTGCCTGACCGTGTGGAAGTTGACGCCGTCGAGGTAGAAACGCATCTCCTCGGGGCTGGTCGACTTGTCCCACTCCACGGCGTAGGTGTGGAAGCCGCCCTGGCAGGTCGTGCCCTCACAGACCTTCTGGCCGCCGATGCCGGACTTCTCGTTGCAGGGGCCACCCGGGCTGGTGCCGCAGTGCATCGTGGCCCACTCGTTGTTGATGCCCTGGACGTTCTCCATGATGTCCAGCTCGCCGACGCCGGGCCAGTTCCACCAGTTGCCGCGGTACGGGGCGCCCAGCATCCAGAAGGCGGGCCAGTAGCCCTTGGCGGCCGCGCCGGTCACGTTCGGCATCTGGAGCCGGGCCTCGACGCGGAGTTTGCCGTCGGCGGGCGGCTGGAAGTCGGAGCGGTTCGTCTCGATGCGGCCCGACGTCCAGTTGCCCGCGGCGTCGCGCTGCGGGGTGATCCGGAGGTTTCCGGCGCCGTCGAGCGAGACGTTGTTGGTGCTGGAGGTCATCGTCTCGACCTCGCCGGTACCGAAGCCGGCCGGCCCGCCGGGATAGCTCGTGCCCGTCGTGTACTGCCAGTTCGAGCTGTTGATGCCGGAGCCGGCGGCTCCGTCGAAGTCGTCGAGGAAGACCTGGGACCAGCCGGACGGGGGCGTGGGGGTGGACGCGTTGGCGGGGAGGGTGGCGGCCGCCGCCGCGGCGGCCGCGAGGCCGAGGGCGCTGAACACGGCGATGAGGGCGCGCCGTAGGGAGCCGCGTCTGACAGGCGTGCCGGAGGGTTCACTCATGGGTGCCTCTTCGGGTACGGAGTGGGGAGTGCGGGTGGTGGTGGGAGCACTCCGTCGCATTCTGAGAGCGCTCTCAAAACAGCTGCGCGGACAATGTGCTCCCCGTCACTCCGCACGTCAAGAGGTGAAGTCGGGAAAGTCCTTCCGGCGTATGTGAGTTCACGTCGTGAAAGAAGGGGGGTGTGCTGAGGGCACACGAGAAGCGCGGCAGTCCGCGGATTGTGCCGAGCGGACACCGTCGTGAGCGGCGGCTTCAGGGGCGGTCGAGGGAAGTTGGGCGGGTGAGGACCACGCCCAGCAGGGACAGCCCCGTAGGCGACCCGGGTAAGCGACCTAGTGGGCGACAACCCTCCCGATTTCCCGGGTGGTTGATGTTCACGCACCACCGTGGCGGCCACCGCGACGCACCCGTCGCAGCCGCCGCACCACGGCGTGCGGCACACCCGTGCGGCGTCGCGCCGTCGCATCCCGCGATCCGATGGGCGGTCACCCCGCCCCACGATGACACGAGACCCAGGAGTCACCCATGCCCTTTCTGGTCACCGCCGTCGTCCTCATCGCCGTGCTCTGTCCGCTGAACCTGCTGCTCACCTTCGGCGTCATACGCAAACTCCGTGCCCAGGCCGACGAGAAGGCCGACCGGGTGGCGGACGGCCCGATCATCCCGGCCGACTCGGCCGTGCCCGGCTTCTCCGCCGTCACCACCGCCGGTGAGCGGATCACCCGCGAGGGCCTCGGCGAGGCCATGCTGGGCTTCTTCTCGCCCGACTGCCGGGCCTGCAAGGAGCGGCTGCCGCTCTTCGTGGAGCAGGCGCGCACCACGGTCCGCGCGACCGGTCGCAGCGTCCTCACCGTCGTGCACGGCACCGACGAGGAGGCCCGCGAGCAGGTGGCGGCGCTCTCCGAGGTCGCCCACGTCGTGGTCGAGCCGGGCGACGGGCCGCTCGGCGAGGCCTTCGACATCGCCGGGTATCCGGTCTACGGCCCGATCACCGTCGACGGCACCCTCAGTGCCACCGCCTTCGACTCCGGCCGCCTGCCTGCGCCTTCGAAGGCCGCGGTCTGACCCGGGGCACCGCCCCGGGTCAGGACGGACCGTCGGGCCTCGCCGCGGCGGCCAGGCTCGGCTGGAGCCGGCGGGCGGCGTCGAGGTGGTCGGCGGTCCAGATGATGCGGACGGCCGTGTCCGTGGCCTGCCCGTGCTCGTCGCTGAGGTCGCGGCGGAGGGATTCGACCAGCTGTGCCTCGGCCGCGGGGTTGCGCGGCAGCGGATCCCGGACGGAGGCGTTGTGCTCGAGACCGGCGGCCAGATCCCGGTACCAGCCGGAGATCTGGCCGGCGGTGCTCTGCAGGACGAGGCCGGCTTCCGCCCGGTTCGGCTCGCTGTCCGGTTCGCCGGCGCGCCGCCACAGCCCCAGGACCGCGTCCGCCGCGAGGCGCAACCCCACGATGCCGGTCACCAGGGTGGTCATGTCGGCCAGGGGTACCGGTTTGGCGCCGCGTTCGGCCAGATAGCTGCGGAACGCGTCGTCGAGCCTGCGCGCGGCCGCGGCCGCTTCGACGCCCTCCCGCAGCGCGACCTCGGCAGAGGCAGGCCCGGGCGCGGTGCCGCAGTGGCCGATGGCACATTGCACCGCGCCCGCCAGATACCGGGCGCTGTCCGTGTACGCCTCGGCGAGCGCCCGGTCGACGGCCGCCGAGGCGCCGCGCGGCCAGAAGAACAGGCCCACCAGCACGCTCACCGCGCAGCCGATGGCGATGTCCTGGATCCGCAGCAGCACGATGTGCCAGTCGGGGTCCTGGCCGATGTTGAACAGGATGACGAGGGTGATGGTGAAGGACGCCTGACCGGCGGCGAAGGAGATGGCGGAGGGGGCGATGCCGGCGAGCAACACGGCGAGGGGCAGCAGGAACCAGAGCGCCGTGCCGTGGTGGCCGATCAGCTGCAACAGCCCGGTGCCGATGATCGAACCCGCGAGGGTGCCGCCCAGGGCGCGGACCGCGTTCTGCCCGGTGTTGAGGGCGTTCGAGCGCAGCACGGACAGGGTTCCCAGGAGCACCCAGAACGAGTGCTGGACGCTGGTCACGTTGGCGAGGCCGACCGCGATGCCGAGGCCGAGCGCTCCCCGCAGGCTGTTGTGCAGCCAGACGGACCCCGGCTGAAGGTGGGCGGCGGCTCGCGCGCGCGCCGCCGCCAGTGGTCGGGTCACGGCGTCGGGCTCGCGGCCCAGCAGGCGTTCGAACCAGCTGCGGCGCTCGGCGGCCGCGGCCAGGGCCACGTTGTCCGCGATCTGCAGCGTCGCGAAACCCAGCTCCTGCGCGCGGAACGAAAGGTCCAGCGCTCCGATGACGGGGTGCACCTGCGAGGGTGTGCCGGCGCCGCCCTGGCGCACGGGCAGCAGGGTGGTGGCGTTGCGCTCCATGTCGGCCATGGCCTTGCGCAGACTCTCCGAGGCTGCGTGCAGCTCGTCCGGTGAGCGGCGCGGGGCGTCGAGCAGCGCGGCCACCTCGTCGAGTACGGCCGCGGCTGCCCGGCGTACGGACCGGGCGGCGATGTCGCAGGCCGCTCCACCGTCGAGCGGGGGCGCGCTGTCGGCCAGGATGCTGCTGAGCCAGGTCAGTTCGTCGACCAGGCGGACGAGGGCGCGCGAGCTGGTGGACAGGCCGGTGGGGCGGTACGGGGTGGCGTCGAAGACGGTGCGCAGCTCGGCCGCCGCGGCGGCGGCCTCGTCGGCTCTGGTACGGCACTGACCGGTGCTCGGCGCGGCAGGCCCGCCCGCCAGGAGGGACGCGTCGGTGCGCAGTTGCTCGGCGGCCGCACGGCAGACCCGGGCGGCGGGTGCGCTGAGGGGGTCCCCGCTGGGACGGGGCCACAGCAGGGTGACCGCGAGCATGGCGGCGGCTGCCGCGAGGCCCGCTCCCGCGAGCCGGGCGGGAAGCTCCGCGAACGGGACGGGCGAGGTCACCGGGAGGATGAAGGCCAGCAGCAGCGCGGTCGAGGCGCCCGCGAGGACGGAGCTGACCACCCCGGAGAACAGCACCAGGAAACCGATGACGACCATGGCGGTGACCGCGAGCCAGGTCTTGTCGGCCACGAGCGTGCCCAGACAGATCAGGACGGCCCAGGCGACCGCGAGGCCGAGGTGGGCGCGGAGCCGCTGCACCATCGGACCGGTGAAATCCACGAGCAGCAGCATCGAGAACGCACCGAACGCGGCGAAGGTCGCCATCGTCGGTGACCCGATGACCTGGCTGCACAGGGCGAACAGCGCGGGCATGACGAGCGCCGTCCGCCCGGCACGCCGGGTGGCCGCCAGCTCGGGATCGCGGTCGCGCAGCCACGACGCGACCGACCCGGGGCGGATTCGACCGGATGTCCGCACGTGCCCGGCCACCTCCTGTCGACAGGCCTGCGCCCCACCGAGTGTGACGTCTCTTCCGGAGCGACGTCACCCGAACACGATCTCTGCTCGTGATTCACCCAGGCGGGGCGTGCCCGCGGCGTACAGACCGCCCGCGCGAGGGGTGTGGAGGGCACCGTCCTGCGGAGGTCACTGTCCCGCCGAGGTCGCTGTCAGCCGGCGAACGCCTCGTTCAGGCGGACGTTGTAGCCGTCCTCTTCCATGAGGACGACGGTGACGCCGAACGGGGAGGGATGGTCGAGTTCGAGCGGGATGAAGGAGTAATTGACCGCGGCCTGGACGGGAAGGACCAACTCGCCGCCCGGCTGTGGTTCGACGGCGGGCTGCCAGGCCGGCTCGGCCGAGCCCCGGCCCTCGGGGGAGTGAGCCGGGGGCTGTTCGGTGTAGGGGAACTGGTGCAGCACATGGCCGTCCTTCGTGGCGTGCACCATGTTCAGACACGGCACCGGGCCGGTGATCGGCAACTGGCAGGCGGTGGCGACGTCGTGGGTCTCCCAGGCGAGCACGACCTCGTCGGCGCCGGCCGCCGCGGCGATGTTCGCGAGCTCGGCGATGCCGGTGAGCGCGTCCTTGCCGGGCTCGGTCGGCCGCACCCAGATCAGGCCGACCAACTCGCCGCGCACCAGCGGCATGATGACCGGCCGTGGCACGGCACCCTCGGCGAGCCCCGCGGCGTACGCGCTCTTCATCGACTCCACCAGCGCGTCCCACGTCTGTGCATCCATGAACTCATCCTCGTCGCCCGCCTGTGTCCGATCAGGCTGACCCTGTCATGCGGGCCGTGCCCTCCGCCAGCGGCTCGGACCGGTCAGGCGGGCGCTCCAGCCAGGACTTCCACCTTGCCGGTGTCGAGCGAGTAGTAGGCGCCGACCACGGCGAGGGCACCCTTCTTCACGAGGGGGGCCAGGTCCTGATTGGAGCGCAGGTCGGCGGCGGTCAGCGTGACCTGCGCGCGGGCCATGGAATCCACCGGGTCGGGACCACCCCCATGGACCTGCTCGTACGCCGGACGCAGGGCCTGGGCGATCGCCTCCAGGTTGCCGGGCAGCGGTTTGCCGTCGCGGATGGACTTGTACGCCGCCTCGATGGCGCCGCAACGTTGATGCCCGAGCACCACGATGAGCGGAGTGGCGCTCGTCATGGGCCCGTACTCCACGGAACCCGTGACCACCGGATCGATGGCCTCCCCGCCCGTGCGCATCACGTACAGGTCACCCAGCCCGGTGTCGAAGAGGAGTTCGGGCGGTACCCGGGAGTCGATGCAGGAGAGGATCGCCCCGAAGGGCTCCTGCTTCTCGGCCACGAACTCGCGCCGGTCCGGATCGCGGTCGGGATGTCGAAGATCGCCGCTCACCCAGCGCTTGTTGCCTTCCATCAGTCTGGTGAACGCCGCGGCGGGCGTGGTCGGCGCCGGTTCCGGCGGAGCGCTGGTCGGCGGCGAGGCCGCGCTCGTCGGCGAACACCCCGCAAGCGCGGCCGTGGCGGCCGCGAGACCGCCGACGAGAAGAACTCTGCGATCGGGATGTCCCGCTCTGTCCATCAGCCCTGACCTCTCAGTCCGCCGAGACGTCTGCGTACGTCTTGACCAGGGGCGATTGTGCAGTGCGGTGAGGGAACAGGACGGGAGGCACAAGCGGGCGCGGGCCGCTCCGCCACCGATGGCCCACGACCGGGAGATCTGGAACGGTCTGTGGCGGAGCGTCACAGCCGGCCGGTCAGATGCCCATCGACGCCATCTCGATCGCCGACCGGTAGTTCGCTGCCGCGGTCACCACGCAGGCCCGATAGGTCCGGTTGTCCTTCACGACGAGGAAGTAGTCCTTGAGGTTCTTCCAGTAGCTGAGCAGGTAGCCGATGCCCGGGAGGAAGCCGGGCGGCCGGGGTACCAGCGCGAAGGCCTCGGAGCACCGGAGGATTTCCCCGGTCGCCTGGGAGAGGACGTCGGCGACGTCGGGGTTCATGTTCCAGCCGGCGGCCAGGTCGGCGTTCCAGATCGAGGCGGCCACCTCCCGCAGGTGCGCCTCCTCCTCCGGGGAGATGTCGCTCTGGCCGAAGGCGTGCACGGCCGCCGCGGGTGTCGTGGCCGGGGAAGGTCCGGCGGCGGCCGCGGCCGCCGTGCCCGAGACTCCGAGGAGAAGTGCGGCTGTTGTGGCCGCCGCCACCGTGTACGTGGCCCGTCTGCCACCCATGCTGATCGGTCCCCTCTGCGGATGCGCCCGGGCCTGCCGCCCGGGCAGGGCCGACGCTGTCATGTGCCGTACATACGGGTCAACGGCGACAATCTGCCAACCGCGGCCGACGGTTGCTTCTTGACGACGGTGCACAAGGACGCCGCCCGAGACCCCTTCGTACGGCGGCAGGTACGCATCCGTCGGGGCAGGCGGGGCACCCTGATGGTGGCGGGAACCACCCGTGCGGGCGACGACGTGCGTCCGCCCTGGACGGCGCACTCGAATTCACGGTGTTCCGAGAGGGGCATGGACGGGAGTGGCCCGGTTCACATGGCATAACGGCGGCGTCACCGACAGCATGGTCCTCGTCACCGGCAGGCCGAAGGGATCCAGGATGTTCCGCAAGGTGCTGGTCGCCAACCGCGGCGAGATTGCGATTCGCGCGTTCCGCGCTGGCTATGAACTGGGCGCGCGAACCGTGGCCGTCTTCCCCCACGAGGACCGCAACTCGCTGCACAGGCTGAAGGCCGACGAGGCCTACGAGATCGGCGAGCCGGGGCACCCGGTACGGGCCTATCTCTCCGTGGAGGAGGTCGTCCGTGCCGCACGCAAGGCGGGTGCGGACGCCGTCTACCCCGGCTACGGGTTCCTGTCCGAGAACCCGGAACTGGCGCGCGCCTGCGAGGAGGCGGGCATCACGTTCGTCGGCCCGGACGCCGCCACTCTCGAACTGACGGGAAACAAGGCCCGCGCCGTGGCGGCCGCCCGGGCGGCCGGCGTGCCGGTCCTCGGCTCCTCGGCGCCCTCCACCGACGTCGACGAACTGGTCCGCGCCGCCGAGGACGTCGGCTTTCCCGTCTTCGTCAAGGCGGTCGCGGGCGGCGGAGGGCGCGGTATGCGACGGGTCGAGGACCCGGCCACACTGCGTGAGTCCATCGAGGCGGCCTCCCGCGAGGCGACGTCGGCGTTCGGCGACCCCACCGTCTTCCTGGAGAAGGCCGTCGTCGATCCGCGCCACATCGAGGTGCAGATCCTCGCCGACGGACAGGGCAACGTCATCCACCTGTTCGAGCGTGACTGCTCGCTGCAGCGCCGCCACCAGAAGGTGATCGAGTTGGCGCCCGCGCCGAACCTCGATCCGGCGCTCCGGGACCGGATCTGCGCCGACGCGGTGCGGTTCGCCCGCGAGATCGGCTACCGCAACGCCGGCACCGTGGAGTTCCTCCTCGACCGCGACGGCAACCACGTCTTCATCGAGATGAACCCGCGTATCCAGGTGGAACACACGGTCACGGAGGAGGTCACCGACGTCGACCTCGTCCAGGCCCAGCTGCGCATCGCCTCGGGCGAGTCGCTGGCGGATCTCGGGCTCTCCCAGGAGACGGTCACCCTGCGCGGTGCCGCCCTCCAGTGCCGTATCACCACCGAGGATCCGGCGAACGGCTTCCGCCCGGACACCGGCCGGATCAGCGCCTACCGTTCGCCGGGCGGCTCGGGCATCCGTCTGGACGGCGGTACCACCCACGCGGGTACGGAGATCAGCGCGCACTTCGACTCGATGCTGGTCAAGCTCACCTGCCGGGGCCGGGACTTCAAGTCCGCGATCGGGCGCGCCCGGCGTGCCGTGGCCGAGTTCCGCATCCGCGGCGTCGCCACGAACATCCCGTTCCTCCAAGCCGTACTGGACGACCCCGACTTCCAGGCCGGGCGGGTCACGACGTCGTTCATCGAACAGCGACCGCACCTGCTCACCGCCCGCCACTCCGCCGACCGCGGCACCAAGCTGCTCACCTACCTCGCCGACGTCACGGTGAACAAGCCGCACGGCGAACGCCCCGAGCTGATCGACCCGGTCACCAAGCTGCCGCCGCTGCCCGCCGGTGAGCCGCCCGCGGGTTCCCGGCAGCGCCTCGTCGAACTCGGCCCGGAAGGCTTCGCCCGGCAGCTGCGCGAGTCGCCGACCATCGGCGTCACCGACACCACCTTCCGCGACGCCCACCAGTCCCTGCTCGCCACCCGGGTACGCACCAAGGACCTCCTCGCCGTCGCCCCGGCCGTGGCCCGGACCCTGCCCGAGCTGCTGTCCCTGGAATGCTGGGGCGGCGCCACCTACGACGTCGCCCTGCGCTTCCTGGCCGAGGACCCCTGGGAACGCCTGGCGGCCCTGCGCGAGGCCGTGCCCAACATCTGCCTCCAGATGCTGCTGCGTGGCCGCAACACCGTCGGCTACACGCCCTACCCGACCGAGGTGACCGACGCCTTCGTCCAGGAGGCCGCGGCCACCGGCATCGACATCTTCCGCATCTTCGACGCGCTCAACGACGTCGGCCAGATGCGCCCGGCCATCGATGCCGTACGGGAGACCGGGACGGCGATCGCCGAGGTGGCCCTGTGCTACACCTCCGACCTGTCCGACCCGTCGGAGCGGCTGTACACCCTGGACTACTACCTCCGCCTCGCGGAGCAGATCGTGGCGGCCGGCGCACATGTCCTGGCCGTCAAGGACATGGCCGGTCTGCTGCGGGCACCCGCCGCGGCCACGCTCGTGTCGGCTCTGCGCCGCGAGTTCGACCTGCCGGTGCACCTGCACACCCACGACACCGCGGGCGGTCAGCTCGCCACCTACCTCGCCGCGATCCAGGCGGGCGCGGACGCGGTGGACGGCGCGGTCGCCTCCATGGCGGGCACCACCTCCCAGCCGTCGCTGTCGGCGATCGTCGCCGCCACCGACCACTCCGACCGGCCCACCGGCCTGGACCTGGGGGCCGTCGGTGACCTGGAGCCGTACTGGGAGAGCGTCCGCAGGATCTACGCGCCCTTCGAGGCGGGCCTGGCCTCGCCGACCGGACGCGTCTACCACCACGAGATCCCCGGCGGCCAGCTGTCCAACCTGCGTACCCAGGCGGTCGCCCTCGGCCTCGGCGACCGCTTCGAGGACATCGAGGCGATGTACGAGGCGGCGGACCGTATCCTGGGCCACCTGGTCAAGGTCACCCCCTCCTCCAAGGTCGTCGGTGACCTCGCCCTGCACCTGGTGGGTGCCGGGGTGACGCCGGAGGACTTCGAGGCGACACCGGACAGGTTCGACATCCCCGACTCCGTCATCGGCTTCCTGCGCGGCGAACTGGGCACCCCGCCCGGCGGCTGGCCTGAGCCCTTCCGCACCAAGGCGCTTCAAGGCCGCGCAGAGGCCAAGCCCGTGCCGGAGCTGAGCGCCGAGGATCGTACGGGCCTGGAGAAGTCCCGGCGTTCGACCCTCAACCGGCTGCTGTTCCCCGGGCCGACGCGCGACTTCGACACCCGCCGCCAGGCTTACGGTGACACCAGCGTGCTGGACAGCAAGGACTTCTTCTACGGGCTGCGCCCCGCCAAGGAGTACTCCGTCGACCTCGAGCCCGGCGTGCGGCTCCTCATCGAGCTCCAGGCCATCGGCGAGGCGGACGAACGCGGTATGCGCACCGTGATGTCCTCCCTGAACGGCCAACTGCGCCCGATCCAGGTCCGTGACAACGCGGCGGCTTCCGACGTACCGGTGACCGAGAAGGCCGACAGGGCCAACCCCGGGCACGTGGCGGCGCCGTTCGCCGGTGTGGTGACGCTCGCGGTCGCCGAGGGCGACGAGGTGGAGGCCGGTGCGACCGTGGCCACCATCGAGGCGATGAAGATGGAAGCCTCCATCACCGCCCCCAAGGCCGGCCGGGTGACCAGGCTGGCCATCAACCGGATCCAGCAGGTGGAAGGCGGCGATCTGCTCATCGAGGTCGGCTGAGGCTTGTGTGACGGAGCGCGCGTGCATCGAGCATGCGCGCTCCGCCAGCCTAGAGGCCGTCGCCGGCCATGCTCGGTCTGTGCACGAGTAGCTGTGCCACCTCGAACGCCATCTCGGCGACCCCGTCGGCCGGTGGTGGGTGGTAACGCCCGGCGCAGACGGACAGGTTGACGATGAGGTGGGCGTGCCAACTGGTTCTCCCCCGAGGAGTGCGACGCATGCTCCGTTCGCCTCGATCGGCGGGGAAACAACTCTTCGGGGGCGGCGATCGCGGTGTGGGCGGCCTTGAGCTTGTTCTCCAGGAGCGTGCATTCCTGGGTCTTCGCTGTCAGGCGCTTCTTGAGATCGGCGATGGCCGTATCGCGCTTGGCCCCACCGGGGGCGACCCTGCCGTGGGCTGCGAGATGCGCGTCCCACTCGGCCAGGACCGCATGCGCACGGTTCATGGTCGCCCGGCTGACCTGGGCCTCTTTGTAGAGGTTCTCCTTCGTGAGGCGCCCGTCGGTCCGCTGCGGGCGGCCTTCGAACAGGCGGGTCATCGCGGCCCGCAGGGAGGCAGCGGTCTTGGGGCCGGCCTGGTCCTCGAGGCCGCTGTCGGAGTGAACGGTCACCGGGCTCCTCCCGCCATCTTGAGCACGCTGCGAGCGATGTCGAGTTCGCGTTCGGCGAGGTCCCGGCGGCAGGCCGGCGTGGCGGGGCTGTTGATGAGCTGGAGCTGTGTGCGCTGGTGGGAGCCGTAGATCGTCCTTCCAGCCGAAGCCCTTGAACCTGACGGGGGCCCACCACCAGGTGGTGGGCCCGTTCCGTCTTCGCCTGTCGGCAAGGAAACGCCCGTCTTCCTCCTGGACCGGGCGGGCGAGGATTCGGCGGATCTGCCGGCAGAGGGCCCGCCGTGTCACGAACGGAACCGCCGGTACGCCTGGGGTACGTGAGCCGGGAATCAGAGCGGTGGCCACCGTCTTGCTTTGGCTGCCAGCGAGTCCCAGTACAGGGCATGGCTGCCCGCCTTGCTGAGGCTCGGGACCGTCCGGTGTGGGCCGGGTGCCGACTCAGCCCAGCTGTTGGGCGTTCAGGCCGATGAGGCGTTCGTAGGCGGGGTTTTCGTCGGGGTAGAGGACCTGAATGTCGACGGGAAGGGCCGTCCCGGGATCGACGCTGTGTCCGCCGCCTGCGGGGGAGCCGAGCAGGACGGCACCGTCGGTGCCGTTGCGGAGGATCTCCCCCCAGAAGGCGTCGATGAAGCTCTTGGACAGTGAGGTTCCCCCCGGCAGGGCACCGAAGCCCACGGTCCATCTCGTGACGCGGGTGTCCTCGGCGTACATCGTGAGCCGGTAGGAGTAGAGGTGCCCCGGGCCTTCCGCCCAGTGGCCGCGCAGCTCCTGGTCGACGCGCAGGTTCCCCACGAAGCGGGACGCCAGTGCGGATTGGGCTTGGTCGTTCCAGGAGCCGTTCGGGCTCCCAGCCATGGGGATGGCGGCCAGGTTCGCGATCGAGGTTCCCCGGTCCACCGGCAGTGAGTGCCCCTGCTGGTTGGCGGCAGAGAAGAGCGCGTTGTCCTCGACGGTGTTGTTGACGACCCCGCTCACCCCGTCACCGCTGTGGTCGAACCCGTACTCGGAGAAGTTGTTGACGTACGCGCCCATCGGAATGGCCAGGATCTTGTCTCCACGCCCCGGGGTCTGGCCTACGTTGAAGCCAGTGGCCCGGTAGAGACAGAAGTTCCCCTCGGGGCACGCCTCGGCGCCCTGTCCGTAGATCAGCTTCGGTTCCTTGTCGCTCACTGCACTCCCTCACCGCTAGCGGCTGACGCGGCTGCTTGGGGGGCCGACCATGCTGGCCGGCCCCCCAGGCAGCCGCCGGGTTCTGCGGACCGTGACTGCCCCGGGGGCTGTTCGAGAGCGGAGCCGTGACGACGGAAACGGCACAGACGCCCGATCGGCACACTATGCGACGATTTTGCTACTTAGCGTAATGACATGTAGGGCTGCATGGACGCGTCACTCAGCACGGAGAAGGCTTACGCCGGCTGGAAAACCGGGGAGAGACCTGATCTTGATCTTTATCTTCGGGCTGGACCGGGCCAGGGCGTCGGAGGAGCGGCGGCGCAAGGGCGGGCGGTCTTCCTCCGGTGTCGCCATGACGAACTCTGGGCAGGAAAAGCCGCTGATACGTGTCCTGCACGACGAGTCCCGCCGCGACCTGCGGGAGCCGGACTACCCCCGTACCGTCCGTCGGTGAGCTGACCGGCCTGGCTGGCGATCCCCGGCCGGAGGTCGTCCCCCGCACCCTGTGTGCCGGCGGAGCAGGGTTGCCAGCCGCCGGGGGCGAGGTTGAGGAACAGGTGACGGCCTGTCAGGGGACGCGTGCCACTCCGGTGTAGATACCGCTGCCCTCGGGTGCGGGAGCGGGGGCCGTCTTGAACCACTCGGGGGCGGTGACCAGGCCTGGGTCGAGAAGGTCCAGGCCGTCGAAGAAGCGGGTGACTTCCGGGCGGGTGCGGAAGCCGAGGCGGATGCCGCCCTTGGCGTATTCGGCGGTGACCTGTTCCGCCAGTTCCGGGTAGAGGTCGGAGGCGGCGTGCGACAGCACGAGGTGACTGCCTGGCGGCAGGGTGGCGACCAGGCCGCGGACGATGCCGTGGGCGTCCTGCTCGTCCGTGATGAAGTGCATCAGTGCGATCAAGGACAGTGCGATCGGGCGGTTGAAGTCCAGTACGGCGCGGGCGCGTTCGAGGATGGAGTCCGGCTGCCGTACATCGGCCTCGATGTAGTCCGTGACCCCTTCGGGATGGCTGATCAGCAGGGCTTCCGCATGCCGCAGCACGATCGGGTCGTTGTCGGTATAGACGACCTTCGCCGTCGGCGTGATCTGTTGGACGATCTGGTGCAGATTCGGCCGGGTGGGGATGCCGGTGCCGATGTCGAGGAACTGATCGATGCCCTGTGCGGCGAGCCAGGCGGCCGCCCGGTGCATGAACTGACGGTTCTGCCGGGCCGCGTCACGTGCTTCGGGCGGTAGCTTCTCGCCCACTGCCTCGTCGACGGGGTAGTTGTCCTTGCCACCCAGGAGCCAGTCATAGACCCTGGCGGGATGCGCCGTGGCCGTGTGGAAACGCGAGGGGATGGGTATGTCGGGCGTCATGACGGGCTCCAGCGCGCGAGGCGGTCAGCGGTGTTTCCGATCACCGTAGTCTGGCACAGCATCTCACCTGCCCGTAACGGGAGTTGACGGTTGCCGGTGCGGGTGCCGAAAGCCCCATCCATGGCCTGTGGCGTGCAGGTTCTTGTGAACGGGTGACGGTCGCCGGACGGGGCGTGTCAGGCTGATCGATCGTGCCGCTGCGACTGCGAGCGCCGCGGCAGGGCCCTGGACCAGGTCGCGGCCGAACACCCCGGCATCCGCAAGGTGTGGGTCGACGGCGGCTACCGTCAGCACCTCGTCGAGCACGCGGCCACCCTCGGCACTGACATGGAAATCACTCAACGCAAGCCCGGGACCAGGGGATTCACCCCGATCCCGAAACGCTGGGCAGTCGAGCGGACCTCCGGCTGGCTCATGCTCCACCGCCGACGGGCCCGCGACTACGAGACCCTGTCCGTCCACTCCGAAGCCGTGATCCACATCGCCATGACCGACCTCATGGCCCGCCGCCTTACCGGCGAGAACGTCATCTCCTGGCGCGACCCGACACCGCAGACCAAACAGCAGATTCCGGGATGAAACAACGGGAGAAGACGACCTCTGAGAGGCGTGGGACGATCTTGCGATGTTGAGGAGCGTTGAGGTCACTGCGGACCTGGTCGGCCCCATGCATGGCGAGGGGTTCCACAATTTGTACTGGCAGGGCAGGCTCGTCGTGAACCTGGACTGCTTCATCTGTGAGCGGACCGACCACACGACCTTCCTCGAACGCGCCGAGGAACGGGCCGTCTGTTCGTCCGGCGATCAGGATGGGAAGCACTTCACCGCGGCCCGAATCGCGGCGTTTGATTCCACGAGCGAGGACGAGCGGTTGAGGTTGAGGGCCGTCATGGATTTCTGGTGGACACCTTTCAGGGACTCCAAGCACGACCGCCCGGCGATAGCCCTGACACGGGCTCCATGGGTGCGACTTCATCTGGGCTCATATTGCCGTGAACATGGGGAGTCGGGTGAAACCTCGATCCAGAGCAACATGGTGCGCCCAGTTGACTTGGGCTGCCGTCACTGTGGCGCATTGATGGCCACCAGCGCCGAAGCCCCCATGATCCGTCTCTTGAACTGATTCGGACCAGTCCAGTTCAAGGCCGCGGTTCAATGGGACGATCTGGCCGAGGCGGTGGAGGGCGTGCGCCGTGTCGGTACTCCGCGCGTCGTGCCTGGCCGATGGGCGGCGATTCCCCGCTGAGTTGCGGTGTGGGCGGGGCAGCTACCCGGTTCCCGACCTTGCGGGTGGTGACCGGGGCACGGTCAGGACCACGGGTCGTCCCAGCGGTCTTCGGCGTCACGTGTGTCGGGGTGCAGCATGGTGCACAGGCAGCGGTGCAGGCCGTTGCTGTTGGTGTTCTCGGCCGCACGCATCCACGGCAGCGGCGCCATCAGCCGGGCTGTCTCGTGGGTTGCGAGGTCGTCCAGCATGGCGCGCAGTTCGTCCGGGACCGGTAGGTCGGTGAGGCACATCCACCCCAGTGCCGCGCTCACGCGTACCTCGGGCGGCCGTGCGGGGTCGGGCCAGCAGGTCCGCATCCACACCAACGTCCGCGAATCCTGGTGCGCCCGGGCCAGTTGCGCAATTGCCAGTACCAGGCCCGCGCGTACGGCCGGGTCGTGTTCGGCGAGCAGGCGGGCGTGGAATGCCGAGAGGATGTTCTGCGCGCGGGCAGAGGCGGCCGCCAGCGCGTAGGCGGCGGCGATGCGCACTTCAGGGTCGTGGTCGTCGAGCAGGGGCAGGATGAGATCGGTGTCCGCGGCGATCGCGTCGCGGGCGGCCTGCACGGACCAGTTCTGCAAGTAGCCAGTGACCTCTAAGAACCATTCGGCATCGCCGCGGAACCGCAGCATGTCGGCACGCGTGCACACACCCTGGTGCTGCATGCGCGCCACTTCGGCTGTCACCGCCAGAGCCTCGGCGCGGTGGCCGGCCTCCGGGTCGGTACCGATCCGGATCAGGAAGGGCACCGTCGGCGCCACTGCGGCCCTCATGTCGTCGGCGCACAGGCCGATGAGCATGCCGAGGGAACCGCGGACGGCGTCGCCCGAGCGCAGCCGATCCATGTTCTCCCGAACTCTGACGCCCTCCGGGAAGCGGTCCCAGGGCACCTCCTCAAGCAGGAACCCGTCCTTGGCCTCCCTGCGGATGCCCGCCACCACCGCACGGACGTCGAGGGGCCCTCCCGCCTGATCGAGCGGCTCTCCGTCCACGAATGCCCGCAGCACCCCCTGGTACGCCAGGTCGCTGTCCCACGAACTCACCGGCAACCTCCATTGAGCCCCCCGGGCCTGGCACCGCGGCGCTGGTCGAACATGCAGCTGATCATGCCAGCCGCCACCGACAGCACGCCGGGTGGTCCATCCGGATCGCGGCGTACTGAAGCGCTCCGGGATCGGTGGAGGCTCCGGACTGTCCTGAGTGGGGTGGAGTCGAGTTGCTTGTTCAGGCGAGCACGCAGGTCAGCGTCTCACTACGTCAGACCGCGTCCGGTTTCGCGGCCTTTCGCTGATGAGGCACGGCGGGGTCGACGCCCCGCTGTGACTCCTCTCGGTCAGCGATCCTTGGCCAGGGCAAGGAGTTCAGCGAACAAGCCGTTCCCGTATGCAAGTTCGTCGTACCGGCCTTGCTCGATGATGCGGCCGTCACGCATGACGAGGATCCGGTCTGCGAGACGGGTGTTCTCGAGCTGGTGCGTCACGACGATGGTCATGCGCTCGGCGGCGATGCGCTTGATCTCAAGGAAGATCTGGTGCTCGCCACGCGGGTCCATCTGCGAGGTCGGCTCGTCCAGGATCAGCAGCGGGGTCTGCCGGTACAGGGCCCGCCGCACGCGAGCCGCTGCCACTGGCCTCCGGACAGCTCGGCGCCTCCGAAGAGTTCTTGGCGAGCAGGGTGTCGAGCTGCTTGGGCAGTTTCTCGACCGCCTTCCGCATGCCGACAGCGTCGACGGCTGCCCACACGGGCCCGTCGTCGAAGGTTTTGGGCTGCCCGAGGGTGATGTTCTCGCGGGCTCGCAGGGGCCAGCAGGCGAAGTTCTGCGGGACGAGGGCGGTACGGGACCACACGGAGTCAGGACGGGTGTCGGCCAGGTCGGTGCTGTCCCACAGGACACGGCCCTTGTCGGCGAGCAGGATGCCGGTGATGAGCTTGGCGAGGGTGGACTTGCCCGAGCCGTTCTCGCCCACGATGGCCAGGGTCTCGCCCCGGTGGAGGGTGAGTGAGACTCCGTCGACGGCGGGTTCCTCCGTGCCGGGGTACTGGTACACGACCTCGTCGAGACGGATCTCCTCTACCCGTTCGCAGATGGTCAACTCCCCGCGTTTGGGGACTCGTTCGGCGGCCATGTCGAGGAAGGAACGCATGTCGGCGAGGTACAGCGAGGTGTGGAACATCGCGGCGCCGTGGATGACGAACTGCGAGAGCGCGGCCAGGGTGGTCTGGACGGCGACCACCGCGGTGGCCGCGACCGGGAGGGCGACGCGGCGGCGGTGAGGGTGCTCTCGTCGATGCGATCGGACAGGGCCCGGTACCAGTAGACGAGGCAGCTGGTCATGCCGTTCGCACGGACCTCGTCGCCGTAACGGGAGTAGGCGGCCCACCAGCGCATCATCGCCCGCACGTTGCGGTCGCCGACGTTGGCGTAGTGGGTCTCGTAGTCGACGCGTGCGGACAGCACGGCCCCCGTGCCGGCAGGGAGGACGGCGAGCAGCAGCGGCAGCATCATCCAGTGCAGCGCCGTGATGACGCCGCCCGCGGCGATCATGCGGACGACGGCGGTCATGAAGCGCTGGGCGTCCTGCACCATCATCCGTGTGCGTGTGACGCCGACCTCGGCGGCTTCCTGCCGGTCGGAGAAGCCGTCCTCCCCGTATGCGGTGGCTTCGACGCGGCACACCGCGGACACCAGGGCGACGTCCGCCTCGGTCATCAGCAGTGGGGTGATCCGCCCGTCGGCGTAGGAGGATAAAGCGCTACTGACTCGGCCGACCGCCGCGGCCGCCGTGACGACGATCAGAGCGGGCAGGGCGGCATGCAGGTGTTCGGAGACCGCGCCGGCTCCGAGGATATGCGTCATGGCCTTCGCGGGATGCTTCCCGTTGCTGCTCGCCTTGCCTGGTACCGCAGTGCAACAGGCGGATGGGCGGGGTGGCTGGTGCTGCTTGGGTTCGGCTAACGGGCCTGGAGTCGCAGCGTTTTGGGTCTGCCCGCGCTTTTCTGTGGTGAGGGTCCGTCCGAATGGCCCCGATGCAGGCAGTGGAGGCGGGTGTGGAGCAATTACACGAAGCGGCTCCGGTCCTGGCGGCCGTGGCCGCCGCCGTGGGATGGATGGCACGCCGCGGCGGCCGGGCGGGACTGTGGCAGCTGTTGGGGGACATGGCGCGCGGACGCAGCAGGATGCGCGCGGAGCGGGAACGCCGTTACGCGCTGGTGGAGTTGGTGGAGCGCCTGCCTCCTGGCAGTCGTCTTGTCGTACGGGAGAGCCCGGGCGGGCAGAGCAGCATGGATGTCCGCACGGCGCTCCCCTCACGTATCACTGACGGGCGGGACGCTCGGTGACGGCCGTGCAACTTCCCCCGGGTGAGGACTGCGGGAGGCCGCCTCCAGAAGGGTTCGAGACGTTCTTCATGCATTATGAGCCTCGGCTGCGCCGTTACCTCTACACCCTCGGGGCGCGCGACAGCCTTCTCGAGGACGCGGCCCAGATGACCCTGGAGGAAGCGTTCCGCTCCTGGCCGAGCCTGCAGGATCATCCCCGGCAGGACGCGTGGCTGTTCAAAGTGGCTCGGCAGCGCTACGCCAAGGCCTACAAAGAGCATCTGAAGCTCGGGGATCTGACCGACCCGGTCCTCTTCGACCGCCTGCACCAAGACGACGCGACGGCCGGCTGCGACCGGCGGCTGGACCTGCTGGCCATGCTGCGCCGACTTCCTGAACAGCAGTGCGAAGCCGTGGTGCTGCGCCGGTTCTTCGATCTGTCTTATGACGCGATAGCTGAGGCCATGGGAGTGCGGCCCAGCTCGGCACGCTCTCTTGTCTCGCGTGCACTGGCCCGACTCGCCCAGATGCAAGACGAAGACAAAGAGGAAGGGGGATGCACATGAGTGTCGAAGAACGTCTCGGGCAGGCGCACCGCGCACTCGAGGAGATGTGGTCCGACGAGGCGGCAACCGACGATCGCCTGCACCGTTTCCTGGCCCGCAGCGGCGCGCCGCAGCACACCGGCGCCGCTGCTGAGGTCCTGCCTGCCTCTGAAACGGCAGCACATGCCCGCACGGACGCGCACGCCAGCCGTGACCTGCCAGCCCCCCGCCAGGCAGCGACCCGTACCCTGTGCGCGACCGGATCCCGCGTGCCCTCAGCCCAGAACACGCACCGGACGCACACCTTTGGAGCGGGCAGCGGCTCCGCCGGCCCCGCCGAAGAACCCGGCGTGGACACCGCACGCCGCCTGGCTGCAGACAGCGACAGCGCCCGGATGATGGACCTCGTGGAGCGCGCCCAGGCCGGCGAGGCCGACGCCTTCGGCCGTCTCTACGACCAGTACAGCGACACCGTGTACCGCTACATCTACTACCGCGTCGGCGGCAAGGCGACCGCCGAGGACCTCACCAGTGAGACGTTCCTGCGCGCCCTGCGCCGCATCGGAACGTTCACCTGGCAGGGCCGCGACTTCGGCGCCTGGCTGGTCACCATCGCCCGCAACCTGGTTGCGGACCACTTCAAATCGAGCCGATTCCGACTCGAAGTGACCACCGGCGAAATGCTCGACGCGAACGAGGTCGAGCGAAGCCCCGAGGACTCCGTCCTGGAGTCACTGTCGGACACGCTGCTGCTCGACGCCGTACGGCGCCTGAGCCCGCAGCAGCAGGAGTGCGCGACTCTGCGCTTCCTCCAGGGGCTTTCCGTCGCGGAGACCGCCCGCGTGATGGGCAAGAACGAGGGTGCGGTCAGGGCCCTTCAGTACCGGGCCGTGCGCGGCCTGGAGCGGTTTCTGGGTGACAAGAGGGAGTGACCGACCAGGGAGCACCGGGCACCGACCAGCGTGCCGCGCTTGGGGCCGGGCGACGCGGTCGGGTACCGGCCGGCCATGTGGATCACGACGGGCCTCGTCGCGCCCTGCTGGCTCATCCTCGTCATCAGCACGATGTGGCCGCGAGCGTGACCTTCCGCAGACCTACGAGCCGGAACAGGCGCACGCCCAGCGCTGAAGGGGGCTACGACCGCGAATCTCCCGGCACGGCACCCGGGTGATACGAGCCGTTCGAGCCGCCGCAGAGGGACGGTCTGCGGCCCTGGCTCTACGGCATCGCCACCAACGCCCTGCGCAACAGGCGCCGTGCCACCCGCTGACCGTCACCTGCGGCGGGGTGCCTGCCGAAGCCAGTGGCGTCAGATCTGTGGGACGTCCTTGACGAACACGATTCCGTCGCTGTCCGCCAAGTGGGTCGGATCTAGCGGGGAGTAGCCGAACCAGGGGGACACGCGGGGCGCGGGCGGCGTGTCGCCGAGGGCGGTGGCCAGCCGCGGGGCGTCGATGACGCAGCGGTCCTCCGGGAGCGCGTACAGGAGTCCCTCGACGGTGTCCGGCGGCGGGGTGTCCACTCCCTGGTGCCGGATCGTGCCGAGGGCCGTGGCCACGAAGGCGTACTCCTCGCCGAGCCGGGCACTCACCAGCGCACCGGCGCTCCACCACTCCAGCGGCATCCCACCCATCCGCATCGTGCTCTTGGCCCGCTGGAGATGGCCGTTGTGGGCGTGGATGAGTGCCGGGCCCCGTTCGGCGAGAGCGAGGAGGTTGTCGGCCATCATCTGGTCCCGCAGGCCCACCAGCCGTGTCATGCGGCTCGGCGAGGTGTGGGCCATCCAGTAGTGGTAGCGCAGCAGGCCGGTGGCGGTACGCCCGTACAGGCGCGCCCGTTCCCAGTCGTCCCGCGGGTTCGCCCTCATCAGGTGTGGCGCCTGCGCGTCGAGCAGCGCCACCAGATCGTCGGCGAGCAGCCGCAGCCGACTGGCCTCGGCCGACTGCCCCACGGACTGGGCCGGGTCCATCATCGCGGCGGGGTCGGTCCAGCGGTCGTCGGTGCCGAGCAGGCGGTCGAGAGTTTCCCCGGTGCAAGGGAGCAGGTCCGCGTCCACCCGGGTCGAGAGGTAGCCGTGGAGTGCGGTGAGGGCCTGCCGGGGGCTCGCGGCGCCGGTGATCTCCAGCGGGCCGTCGAAACCGGCGAAGCGGAGCAGTTCGGGCGCGGGCCGGCCGTCGTTGTAGGCCCGTATCCAGCGCACGAGTTCGCGGTTGGCCGAGGAGGTGCCCCAACCGTGGCTGAATCCGTGCTCCATGACCTGGTCGAGAGTGCCCGTTCCCGAGGTGACGTAGTCGTCGACGACCAGGCCCATCAGGCAGTCGCTCTCGATCGCGATCGTCCGGTAGCCGTCCTGCTCGACGAGCTGCCGGAACAGCTCGTTGCGCAGGTCGAGCAGAGTGTCCTCGCCGTGGGTGGGCTCGCCCAGGGCGAGCAGCCGAGGCCGGGTCGGGAGCAGCCTCATGACGGTGGCAGCCTCGAGGGCATGGGCGGTGTCCTTGATGTCAGTGGCCATGCCTTCAACGGTATCGTTGAACCTTCGGTTGAAACTTTCCCGCGATATCGTCGGTCGCATGGGGCGAAACCTTCAAAGCGGTGAGCGGCTCAGGCCGGTTGATCTGGCGCGCGTGCACGGTCTGTCCACGCAGGCGGTCAGGAACTACGAGGAGGCCGGCATCCTTCCGGTCGCCGGCCGCACTCCCCACGGCTACCGCACGTATACCTCGCTGCACGCGGGGGCCCTGCGCGCGTTCCTCGCCCTGGTGCCCGGTCACGGCCACCAGACGGCGGCGTCGATCATGCGGGCGGTGAATCAGGGCGCGGTCGATGAGGCGCTGCGCCTCATCGACGAGAGCCACACGCAGCTCCTCGACGACCGGCGATCCCTCCAGGCCGTGGAGCGCGCCCTCCGCGGCCTGGAGTCCACTGCGACGTCCGAGCCCAACGCGGTGTCAGGGCCTGCCGGCAGGTTCATCGGGCCGCTGGCGGGGGAGCTCGGCATCCGGCCCGCGACGCTGCGCAAGTGGGAGCGCGCCGGGCTGGTACGCCCGCGCCGTGACCCGCGGACCGGCTACCGCGTCTACGACGAGGCCGACATGCGGGACGCCCGGCTGGCACGTCAACTCAGGCGGGGCGGTTACCTGTTGGAGCAGATCGCCCCGCTGATCGCCCAGGTGCGGACGGCCGGCGGGCCGGAGCCGCTGGAGGCCACCCTGCGCGACTGGCACGGTCGGCTGTCCGCCCGCGGGCGCGCGATGCTGGCCGGGGCCGCCGAGCTGGAGGCGTACCTCCGCGAGCGCGGATGAGATGCGATCCAGCCCGGCCGGCGCGTAGTCCACCCCGAACCGGCGGCGGATCACCTCCGTGATCCGCGCCGGCGCCCAGCACTGATCCTCGCTTCAGTCATGCGCGCCCAGACCGGCATCCAACTCGTGCTCCAGCCAGACCAGTTGGTTGTCAGCCGGCCTGCAGCGGGCGCCCCGGCGTGATCCTGTTCGGGCCGGCACCTGGCCGCCTCCTCGGCCGGAGAGGCCGGTTCAGCCGGTCTTGCGAGCCACGCCCCCGTAGAAGCCGATCTCGCCGGATCGTGTCGGCGGCGGGGTGTCCGGGCGCCAGAACGGGACCTGGGCCAGGCCGGGCTCGACCAGTTCGAAGCCGTCGAAGAACCGCTCCACCTCGGCGTGGGTCCGTAGGTTCATCGTGGCGGTGGCGTTGTTGTAGACGGCCTGCGCCTCGCTGCGGTCGGCGAAGTCGCCCGTGGCGTGCGAGAGCACGAGGAAGCTGCCGACCGGCAGCGCGTCGCGAAGGGCGGCCACGGCCTGATCGGGCTTCTCCGCCTCGGTGATGAAGTGGAGGATGGCGACGAGGAGCAGGGCAACCGGCTCGTCGAAGTCGATGACTCGGCGGACGTCGGGGTGGTCGATGATGGCCCCTGGGTCGCGCAGGTCGGCGAGGACGATACTGGTCGCGCCGGAGCGGCTGAGCAGCGCGTCGCCGTGTGCCTTCACGATCGGATCGTTGTCGACGTACGCGACGCGCACGTCCGGGGCCACCTCCTGGGCGGTCTCGTGCACGTTCGGGGCGGTGGGCAGCCCGGTGCCGACGTCGAGGATCTGACGGACGCCGCTGCTGACGACGTAACGGACGGCGCGTTGCAGGAAGGCGCGGTTGGCCCGCACACCGATCCGCACCTCGGGTGCCGCGGAGGCGAGTCGGTCGCCGGCCTGTTGGTCGACCTCGTAGTTGGCCGTGCCGCCCAGCAGGTAGTTGTAGATCCGCGCAGGGTGCGGCCTGCTGGTGTCGATCTCCTCGGTGCGGAAGCCGTCCTGACTCACGCTGCGCTCCTCTCGACGACTGCCCCGGCCACCTTGCCCGCGAGTGGCTGACGACAGCTTCGCATATCAACTGTCCTTCACGTGGCCGCAGTTACTGGCGTGAGGGGTACCGTCACGGAAGAGTTCGTGTCAGTGAAGGGAGCGACAACCTCCATGCTGGTCCGTGCGTCCTCGTTCACGGTCGACCTCGGCGAGAACGGTTACCTGATCGGCTTCACCGACGACTACGAGTACCCGCGGGAGATGCCCTTCGGCTGGCGCTGCGGTCCGGCCACCGACGCCGGCGCCGTCGTCCTCACCACCACCGACACCGGCCCCCTTCAGCTGACCGTCCAGGTCCACAACGCCCCGCCGGCACCCGAAACCGGCGCCGAGTGGGAGCCCGCCGAGGAGATCAGCCTGTGGGCCGACCTCCCCGCTCTCTGCCTCGCGACCCTCGAACAGGGCGACATCCTCGACACATGGCCGGAGGAGGAACCTCCCCTCCACCTCCCGCCCTCGCCGGACGGCACCGACTGGGTGCGGATGCGCCTGTACTGTCACACCGACGGCCCCGAACCCGGCATCGGGGACCACGGGGAGCGTCACCTGGTCCAACTGTGGCGCGCACCCCGGACGCCCCCTGTGCACCCCGAAATCACCGAGGCGGACCGCCGGGCCCGCGTCGACTACGCAGCGGACATGGCCGGCCCCGGCATGGCAGAGTCATGCCATGCCTCTTTCGATATCCGGCCGGCCCGGCAGCCCGACGACGACAGGTCTGGCCCTTGTCGCCGTCCTGTGTCTCGCCGGCTGCGGTGAACAGCGCGCCACGGACTCGACGGCCGGAGCTCCCACGGGCACCTCCCGGAGCGCCGTTTCCGGCGCGCCGGGAGCCTCTCCGTACGTGGAGCCGGGGGCCGGCGACGGCGCTCCCCACTACAACGAGAACAACGGCTCCCGCCGCCCGGGAGCCATGTCGCCCGCCAGCGCGACGGACGCGGCCAGGGAAGCCGATCGCATCAGGCCGGTCCTGAAGCGGCTGTGGGGGCAGAAGAAGTGGGACCCCGCGACGGTGCGCGCGGCACTGCTCCCGCTCGGTTACCAGGAGGAGCGGACCGGGTCGAACGGGAAGCCGCACGGCGGGACGCTGATTGTTCGGGCCATGAACTCGCGCTTCACGGACGGTCGCGAGGTCACGCCCGAGGGAGCGTTGGTCGGCCTTCGTGTCCACGACGACGCCTGCGTCACGGCGTTCGTCCAGAAGTCCAACTACGAAGTGATGACCAACGGCCCGTACCCGGAGACGGGGTGCTTCGAGCCACCGTTCGGCCACTGAGCAGTCCACGGGGTCCGACGTCGTCACCCTGAGTGGGGCGCGAGGTGTGGCGTTCCGGCGGAAGCGCGGGAGAATCGGAGGGTGGGGTTCCGTGACAGCCGGGCAATCTCCTGGCGAGGGCGGACCGTAATATGGGTATGTCGAGATTCCGGTTCCCCGTGGGCCGTCTCCCGGACGAAGCTCTGCTGTCCGGGCTGGCCACGGGCGACCCGGAGCTGGCCGTCACCTTCGTACGGAGATTCCAGCACACGGTCTTCGGTGTCGCCGTCGCCGTCACCGGGGACACACAACTCGCCGAGGACATCGCCCAGCAGACCTTCGAACGTGCCTGGCGACATGCCCAGATCTACGACTCGCGGCGCGGCTCGGTGAAGACCTGGCTGACGACCATCGCACACAACCTCGCCATCGACGCCGTCCGCGCGCGGCGGCCGGAACCGGTGGCGCCGGAGGACCTGGACGTGATCCTGGGAGTCGTCAGTGACACCCCCGAACAGCACGTCCTGGCCGATGAGGCGTCCTCCCGGCTGCGGGCGGCGGTGGCGGAACTGCCCCGGGAACAGGGCCGCGCGCTGGTGATGGCGAGTATCTACGGCATGACGGCCCAGCAGGTTGCCGACTGGGAGAACATCCCCCTGGGCACCGCGAAGACGCGCATCAGGACCGCGATGGGGAAGCTGCGCACCACGCTCGCGTCCCCGAAGCGAGGCGACCATGTCCAATGACATGACCTGCGAGAAGCTGCGGGAGATCGGTGCCGAACTCGCCCTCGGCATTCTGCCGGGACGCGAGCGGGCCGCGGCGGTCGCCCACCTCGACCGGTGCGCGGACTGCCGCGAGTACGTCGAGCAGCTGACCCTCGTCGGCGACGGGCTGATCGGGCTGCTGCCGGGCTGCGAGCCGCCGGTCGGCTTCGAGACCCGGGTGGCGCAGGCGCTGACCCGGGGGACGCCGGCCCAGGACGGCCGGGCGCGCGCCCGCGTTCCGGGCGCCTGGCGCAGGCGCTTCGGCGGCAGGCTTCGGCTCCGGCTCGCCTCCGCGGTGGCCGCACTCGTCCTCGCCGTCGGCTTCGGCGGCTGGGCGGCCGGAACGGCGATCGAGAACGTGGTGGCCGGCGCCTCACGGACCACCGGCGACGAGGCCGACATGCATGGCGATCTGACCTCGGCCGCGGCCCCCGGGCAGTCGGCCGGAGAGGTGTACGCCCACACCGGCTCTCCGGGCTGGATCTACATGACCGTCGACCTCACCGGCACGCACACCTCGTACAGCGGCATGGTCTCCTGCCTGCTGGAGCGGCGCGACGGCGGCACGGTCCGGACGGGCACCTTCACCCTGCGCCAGGGCCGCGGGTTCTGGGGCGGCCCGACCCCCGTCGACCCCGCGTCCGTATCCGGCGCCCGCTTGACGTCGCCCGACGGCGCCGTGCTCGCCACCGTCCACTTTGCGTCGGGCGGGGAAACGTAGCGCCGTCCCCGGCTCCTGGGTGTCTGGAGGACGGCATACGAGGGCCGTACGCCGGGAGGATCGCGCCGAGCGACGCGGCCAGTCCGATGACCGTGCCAGCCGACCGGTGGTGCGCTCACCTCCGGCCGCGGACACCGGGCGCGGTGGCACCGGCGGAGCGGCCGTCACGAGGGGCGCGGTCGTCACCAGGGCGGACTCCTTGCCCATCATGAGCAGCCGCTCCAGGACATGGCTCGGGACACGCTTCCTCGCTTTTGTTCTATTGGGCTTCCTGTGTCAGTCCGTCGGTCGCGGCGTTGGCGTAGCGGCGAGCCAAGTGCGCGAAGGCGTCCTTGAGTTCGGTCGGCCCGACGACCTCGATGTCGGCGTCGAACCTGCCGAGGGTGGCCGCCAGGCCGGGCCACGACCACGAGCCCAGGACGAGGCGGCAGCGGTCCGGGCCGAGTTCCTCGACGATCCCCTCGCGGGTGTGGCGCAGGACGACGGCGGCGGGGAGGTCGAGGATCACCTCACCTCGGCAGGGCCAGCCGTCGGAGCCACCGGATCCGTCCGAGCCCTGGAACCTGCTGGTCACGAAGGCGGCCACGTTCCCGCCGGGCAGTTCGCGCGGAGTGAAACGGGGGCCCGTGGGGGTGCGCGGGCTGATCCGGTCGGCACGGAAGGTGCGCCAGTCGTCGCGGTCGAGGTCCCAGGCGACGAGGTACCAGCGTCCGCCCCAGGTGACGAGGTGGTGGGGCTGTACCCGGCGCGGCGGAGCCTCGGCGGAGTCGCCGTCGCCGGTTCCCGCTGGGGACGCGGGGGTGTAGTCGAAGCGCAGCACTTCGCGGGCGTGGACGGCGTCGCCGAGCGTCATGAGCACGCTGCTGTCGACCTGTGGGTGAGGCCGGGCCACGGGCCGCTCGACGGCGGTGACCTGGAGGGTTTCGACGCGGCGGCGCAGCCGCGCGGGCATGACCTGTCGGACGGTGTTCAGCGCGCGCGCCGCGGCCTCCTCGATGCCGGCACCGGTGGTGGTGGCGATCTGGAGCGCGACGGCGAGGGCGACGGCCTGGTCGTCGTCGAAGAGCAACGGGGGCAGCTGTGTGCCCGCGTCGAGCCGGTACCCCCCGTCGGGGCCCTTGGTGGCCACGATGGGGTAGCCGAGCTCGCGCAGGCGGTCGACGTCGCGTCGCACGGTGCGCGGGCTGACGTCCAACCGGTCGGCCAGTAGCGCCCCCGGCCAGTCCCGGCGCGCCTGGAGCAGCGAGAGCAGCGACAGCAGCCGCGCTGAGGTCTTCTGCATGACTTCCATGGTGCCCCGAGAAGCGGACACACCCTGACCGCTTCTCCTGCGACTGTTCTTCCGTGCCGGACAACAGCAACGAACAGCCAGCCAACAGCAACGAAGAGAAGGACCCGATCACCGTGACCGCCACCACCACGCCCTCTACGCCGACCACGCCCTCTGCACCCCCCGCGCTCGACGACGAGCGGGCCGACCTGCTCGCCCAGCTCGCGACCGCGCGAGCCGCCCTGACCAACACGACGCGCGGGCTCAGCGACGAACAGGCCGGCGAGCATCCGACGGTCAGCGCGCTGTGCCTGGGCGGGCTGATCAAGCACGTCGCGTCCATCGAGGAGGGATGGATGCGCTTCGCGGTCGACGGCCCGTCGGCGATGCGCTACGACCTGCCCGACGGTGTCACCTGGGCCGACCTCACGGCCGGTACCGCACGCGAGTTCCCCCAGTGGGCGATCGACCACCAGAACGACTTCCGGATGCTGCCCGGCGAGACGCTGGCCGGGATCGTCGAGCGCTACGAGCAGGTCGCCGCCCGGAGCGAGAAGGTCATCGCCTCCCTGCCCGACCTGTCCACGACGCACCCGCTGCCGGAGGCGCCCTGGCACGAGCCTGGAGCGGTGCGCAGCGTGCGCCGGGTGCTGATGCACGTCATCACCGAGACCGCCCAGCACGCCGGGCACGCGGACATCCTGCGCGAGACGCTCGACGGGCAGACGTCGACCTGACCGGTGACGGACCTCGACCGGGTGGCGGCGGCCCGTCGGCCGCCGCCCGGTCCCGACCGCGTGACCCGCACGGAATCGATCAAGACCTGCACGGAACCGAAGGGAACGGCGGCACCGTGAAGATGTGCGAACCGGGGCGGACCGGCATCGGCGTGACCCGATGACCGTTCTCGACACCCGGGCCCTCAACCGGGCGACACTCGCCCGACAACTGCTGCTCGATCACGCCGACCTGTCGGTGCTCGACGCCGTCGCGCACCTGTGCGGTCTCCAGGCACAGGAACCGCAGGAACCGTACGTCGGACTCTGGTCCCGGCTGCGGGCGTTCGAACCGGCGGGGCTCTCGGACCTGCTGACCGGGCGGAGTGTGGTGCGGACCCATCTCATGCGCCGTACCGTCCACCTCCTCACCGCCGACGACGCCCTGGCCTGGCGCTCCCGCCACGACGCCATGCTGCGTCAACGGGTGCTCGGCACCTACCGCCGTGAGCTGGACGGGATCGACCTGGACGAACTCGCGGCGGCGGGCCGGGCGGTGATGTCCGACGACGAGCCCCGCTCGATGACCCAGCTCGCGCGGGCGCTCGCCGAGCGCTGGCCGACACCGGGAGCGCGGGCCCTGGGGGAGATACTGATCGCCGCCCTCGTCCCGATGGCACAGCTGCCGCCGCGCGGGCTGTGGCGCACGAAGGCGGGAGTGCGCAACGTGCCGCTCTCGTCCTGGCTGGGCCGGGAGATCGACCCGCCGACCGAGGACCGCTCCGATCCCGTGGGCCAGGCGCTGGTACGGCGCTATCTGGCCGCGTTCGGCCCCGCCGCCTCGGCCGACCTGCGCGCCTGGTGCGGCCTCGCCGGACTGCCGGCCGCGGTGGCGGCGATACGCGAGGAGCTGGTCACCTTCCGCGACGAGCGAGGCCGGGAACTGCTGGACCTCCCCGGCCTGCCGCGCCCCGACCCCGACACGCCGGCCCCGGTCCGGTACCTGCCGGCGTTCGACAACGCGCTCCTCGGCTACCACGACCGCGGCCGGATCGTCGACGACACCCACCGCGGTCTGTCGGTCGCGGGCGCCCGCGTCGTCCTCGTCGACGGCCGGGTCGCCGCGACCTGGAACGTCGAAGCAGGCACCGTGAACGTCACGCCACTGCGCCGCTTCTCTTCAGCCGAGCGCACCGCCGTCGCCGAACAGGGAGAGGAACTGGCGTCGTTCCTCTCCGACAGCGAGAGCCGTCGCGTACGGGTTGCGACGGCTCCTGGCTGAGGTGCGCGCCCGGTCACCGCACGGCATCGAGCGCGGCGGCCAGCCGGGACACGGCCTCCAGCTCCGGCATGCCGCGCATGGAAGCGACGACCTGCCGGCTCGCGAACTCGCGCTGCGCGGCGGTCACGGCTTGGTCGATGGCGCACTCGGCCTGTACGTAGACGAAGTTCAGGGCCGTAGCGAAAAGCATCGAGAATGATTGAGGACCCGTGATGGTGGCGCGGCCTCCGGCACTCCGATAGGCCCGCGCCAGCCGCCGGGCGGAATCGATATCCATGTGGTTGCCGCCCGACCATACGTACACGGCGCGTGTGAACTCGCGTTCCGCCGAGGTGACCCCGGCGTTGTCCCAGTCGAGGAGGACCGGCCCGTCCCGGCCGACCAGAACGTTCTGGGGCTGCAGGTCGAGATGCGATGTCACCAGATCGCCGGCGTCGGCCGGTGTCACCCAGTGCGCCAACTCTGCCGCGGATGTGTCGATGAACTGCCCCAACGCCGCCGCCCACGGCAGGCCGGCCTGACGAACCCGCGTGTGCAGGGCCTTCCACTCGACGTCCTGAGGGGACCGCTCGTACCAGGAATCCGGCGTCTCGCTCGCGTCCTGTCCCGCCGTGTGGAGCAGTGCCATGGTCCGGCCGAACCAGTCCAGGATGTCCGGATCGGACGCGTCCGCCTTGGCGCCGTCGACCCAGTCGTACAGCTTCACGTAAGACCCGCCCGAGGAACCCGAAGAACCCGAAGAAGCGGTGACGTGTGAGACGTACGCACCGTGGCGATTGGGAAAGAGCCGCGGTGACGCGATACCCAGGCCCTCCGCGGCCTGCCGTAACGCGGCCTCCCGGCGGACCTGTTCCTCGTCGCAGCCGAAGAGGAGCTCCTTCACCGCCCATGAGGAGCCGTTCCCGGAGAACCTCCAGATCTGGCCCAACGCGCCACGGGTGACGGGCGCCAACGTCCATGACCCGGCGCCGAGTTGGTAGGTCTCGGCTATGAAGTCGGCTGTGAAGTGCATTCAGGAACCTCTCAGGACGCTGATGACCGGGCTTCGCGGTCGGGCCGGTTGAGTCGACCTCACCACAGCCCGAACGAGGTCAATCCCACAACAACTCTTGAGTGAGCCACGAGCACGCGACTGTACAAAGAGCGGGCCGCTGCAGGACGACACTCGAGAAAGGAAATCCCGTGGCCACTGAGCAAGTATTGACCGGCTCCGCGCCGGCCGACGAGACCGGCGAAGCCGCCGAGCCCAAGCGCCCCCGCGTCTCCCGGCTGCCCTCCCTCACCGGCCTGCGGTTCCCCGCCGCGCTGGCCGTCTTCGCCCACCACGCCTTCCTCCCGATACCCCCACTGCGGCTGCTGTCCGACGACCGTACCGAGTACCGCCTGGCCGACTGGACCTCGCAGGCCGGCGGGCTCGGCGTGTCGTTCTTCTTCGTGCTCAGCGGTTTCGTCCTGACCTGGTCGGCGCGGCGCGGCGACACCACGACGGGGTTCTGGCGGCGCAGGTTCGTCAAGATCTACCCGAACTACGTGGTCGCCTGGGCGCTCGCCATGCTGCTGTTCGCCAGTTCCTACACCTCCACCCATGTCTCCCTCGCCAACCTGTTCATGGTCCAGGTGTGGGTGCCCAGCTACTTCACCAACTTCAGCGTGGACTCGCCGAGTTGGTCGCTGGCCGTGGAAGCCGTCTTCTACCTGAGTTTCCCCCTGCTGCTGAGTGTCTTCAGGCGTATCGATGCCCGTCACCTCAAGTACTGGATCACCGGAGCGATCGCCGCGGTGTGGGCCACCCCCGCGCTGGCGTACGCCCTGTTCCCGAAGACCCCGCGGGTGCCCAGCGGCCAGGACCTCTCGGTCTCGCAGTACTGGTTCAGCTATGTGCTGCCCCCGGTCCGTATGGTCGACTTCGCCCTCGGCATCCTGGTGGCGCTCGCGGTGAAGCACGGGCGCTGGCGGAACATCGGCATGTTCTGGTCGAGCCTGCTGCTGGTCGGCGGGTACGTGCTGACCTTCCACGTGCCCTATCTCTACGGTCAGCGCGCCGCGATGATCCTGCCGATCGCGCTGCTGATCGCGGCCGCGGCCACCGCGGACATCGAGGGCCGCTTCACCTTGTTCCGTAACCGCACGATGATCTGGCTGGGCGAGATCTCCTTCGCCTTCTACCTCCTGCACTACACAGCGCTGTCCACGCTCCGAAAGGCCCTCGGCACCCACCAGATGTACTCCACCGCGACAGGCGTGGCGATGCTGGTCGGCACGGCCGCCGTCACGGTCCTGCTGTCCTGGGCGCTCTACGCCCTGGTCGAGGCCCCACTCGTACGCCGATTCAGCCGGTCACGCCGCGCCTGAGTGAGTCCCGACATCGGTTCGTCCGGCGGATGTCAGATCGGGTAGTGGGCGTGGCCGGAGGTCTGGGCGGTGATCCAGCGGGTGTCGGTGAAGGCCTCGGCGCCCGCCTGCCCGCCGAAGCGGCCGTAGCCGGAGCCCTTCACGCCGCCGAACGGGGCTTGTGGCTCGTCCGCGATCGACTGGTCGTTGATGTGAACGATGCCGGTACGCAGGCGGCGGGCGACCTCCAGACCGGTCGCCAGGTTCTCGGTGATCACGCCGGCGGTCAGGCCGTACGGTGTGTCGTTGGCCAGCGTCACGGCCTCGTCGACGCTGTCGACCACGTGGATCACGGTCGCCGGACCGAAGATCTCGTCGTAGTAGATCCGCATCTCCTTGGTGACGCCGGTGAGTACGACCGGACGGATGAGCGTGCCGGGCTCTTCGACCTGCCCGGTGCCCGCGGCCAGCCGTGCTCCCTGGGCCACGGCGTCCGCGACGAGCGCGGCGACCCGTCGGGCCGCACCGGCGTTGACCACGGGGCCGACCGCCGTGCCCGGGTCGGCCGGATCCCCGCACGGCAGGGCCCGGACTCGGGCGGCGAACCCGGCCGCGAACTCCTCGGCGACCGCGCGGTGCACGATGACCCGGTCCACGCACATGCAGATCTGCCCGGCGTTCATGAAGGAGCCGAAGACGGCGGCGTCCACCGCGTAGTCGACGTCCGCGTCCTCCAGGACGAGCAGGGCGTTCTTGCCGCCGAGTTCGAGGACGGCGGGCTTGAGGTGCTGTGCGGCCTGGACACCGATGACCCGTCCGACCTCCGTGGAACCGGTGAAGTTGACCATCCGTACCCGGTCGTCGGCGATCAGCGCGGACACCACCTCGGCGGCATCGGCACGGTCGTTGGTGACGACGTTGAGCACGCCCGCGGGCAGCCCGGCCTCGTGCAGGACGTCCGAGATCAGCAGACCGCAGGCGATCGGTGCGTCCTCGCTTGGCTTCATCACCACGGTGTTGCCCATCGCGATCGGCATCGCGACCGCGCGCACGCCGAGGATGACGGGAGCGTTCCACGGCGAGATCGCGGCGATCACGCCCTTGGGGACCCGTACCTGCGCCGAGTGGACGCCCTCGGAGTTCGTGGCGAGCGTCTGCCCGGTGGGTCCGCTCACGGCGGCCGCCGCCTCCAGGAGGATGTCGGCGGCCAGCTTGGCGTTGAAACCGGCCCAGGGCGCGACGCCCCCGACCTCCGCCGCCATCAGCCGGACGACCTCCTCGACGCGCCCCTCCATCAGTTGCGCGGCGCGCAGGAAGATCCGGCGCCGCTCGGCGGGCCTGGTCGCGGCCCACGCCTCGAACGCGGCGTCGGCGGCGTCCACGGCTCGGCGTACGTCCTCGGGGGTTCCGGCGGCGACCTCGGCACAGACGGCGCCGGTCCAGGGGTTGATGTCGGATGCCGTGCGGCCGGAGGAGGCGGGGACCTCCTGGCCGTTGATGATCAGGCCTCGGGCGGTGGACATGTGGTTCTCCTGGGTGAGTGGGCAGAGGGGAGTGAGTGGAGAGAGGGGAGCGGGTGGGAGCGCGGGAGAGGAGGCCGGCGCGGCCGGTGGCCGTCGGGTCACGCCTCTGCCGGCGCGGTCGGTGCGGACCGGTCGCGGCGGGTGCGCAGGGCGCGGTGCGTGAGGCCCACGAGAGCCGGGGCGACCAGCGGCGCGATCATGTAGTTCCAGAAGTGGTCGTACTGGCCGGACAGCAGCGCCGGGCCGAAGGCGCGCGCAGGGTTGATGCTCGCGCCGGTCACGGTGCCCAGAGTGGCGATGACCACGCCCACGCCGAGCCCGATGACCGCGGGGATCAGTCCGCGCAGGGCGGGTCGGGACATCACCAGCGCGACCGCGACGAACACCGCGGCGAGCGCGGCGCCCTCGACGACGAACAGTTCGACGGCGCCGGTACCGGGCGCGGGATGCACGGCGCCGTACCCGACCTGGCCGACCACCTTGCCCCACACCACCCAGGCCAGCGCGGTCCCGGCCAGGGACCCGGTGAGCTGTGCGGCGACGTACGGCAGGACGGCGCGGCCCGGGAAGAGCCCGCACGTCCACAGGAAGACGGTGACACCGGGGTGGAGATGGCCGCCGGACGCGCGGCCGGGTGGTGAGTACATCAGCGCCGCGATCAGCGCGGCCACGACGGTTCCCGCGACGACGAACAGCGTGTCCGGGTCACCGATCGCCAGGGACGAGCCGGGGAAGGCGAGCCAGCGGACCAGGCTGACCACGGCGAAGAGAAGCACCGTGGTGAGCGTGAACTCGTACGCGCTGTGCCGGATCAGGTCCGCGCGGCTCTGGGCGGAAGTGCTCATGGGAGTCCTCGGGGCAAGGGAGGGGGTCTTGGGGCGCGGCTCGGCTCCGGCCGTGCCGCGGGGAGGCCGGGGCCGGGTGCGGACCGTCCCGCGGTGCGCCCGGCAGGCGACCTGTGCTCTTATCGCTGACGCTTTTTCGCTGAGTGAACTTCTGTTCATTTACTGAGTGCGGTGAGTCTGCGGGATCGGGTGACGACTGTCAATGGCCCGCGACCCGGTAGCGTTCTCCACACGGGTCCGGCCGCATGCGCCGACGAGCGGCGAAGCGCAGGAGGAGAGGCCATGGCACGGGGCGTCGCGGGGGCGCAGGCCGGGGCGTCGAAGCAGCCCACGGGCACCACGCCGCAGGCCGCCGGACCTGAAGCCGGCCGCGGGGAAGCCGTCGGCCCCCTGGAACGCGGTCTGGACGTCCTGCGCGTCATGGCCGATTCCGCGGAGGCGGTACGGCCGGGTGACCTGGTCCGCGCCACCGGCCTGGCCCGTTCCGCCGTGGACCGGATCGCCGCCACCTTGGTTCACCTCGGGTACCTGCGTGCCGAGGGCCGCGATCTCGTGCTCGCCCCGCGCCTCATGGAGTTCGGCAACGCCTACCTCGACGCGAGCGGCCTGTCCCGCGCGCTGCGCCCGAGCCTGGAGCGGCTGACCCGGACCCTGGACGAGTCGGTCTCGGCGATCGTCCTCGACGGCTGCGACGCGCGCATCGTCGGTACGGCCGTCCCGCCCGGCCGGGTGATTCCCCTCGGCTTCCGCGTCGGCGATCTGCTGCCCTCCGAGCGCTGCGCCGCCGGAGCCGTACTCGCCACCGGCTGGGACCCGTCGACGCACGAGGCCTGGCGAGCACGGCGCGCGGCCGACCCCCTGGACGCCGGTTTTCCGGCCGTCCCCACGCGCCCCACGGCTCCCCGCCCCGAGCGGACGGAAGCCGACTTCGCGTCCTGGACGACGGCGGCGGCCGCGAACGGCTGGGCGTTGGACGACCAACTGGTCGCCCCGGGGCTGGTCGCGCTGGCGGTCCCCGTCCGCGACCCAGACGGCCGCCCCGTGTGCGCGATCAGCGTGCTCGCGCACACCAGCCGCCACAGCGCCGACGACCTCCGTGCCCACGCCCTGACCGAGATGGATCGGGCCGCCCAGGACATCGCCGACGCGCTGTACGGCACCGCGCACCCGCTGCCCGCCGCGCCGCCGCCCGCCGCCCCCGCGTACGCCGACGCCAAGCCCGAACTGGGGCCGTCCTTCCTCCAGGCGCTGGCCAGGGGCCTGGCCGTACTGACCGCGCTGGGCGGGCGGCGCGGCGGGCTCACCCTCGCCGAGGCCGCGGAGGCCGCCGGACTCTCGTATCAGAGCGCCCGGCGCAATCTGCTGACGCTGAGTGAACTCTCCTACGTGGAACAGCACGGGCGCCGTTTCCTCCCGGGCCCGCGCGTCCTGGAACTCGGATACGCACGACTGTCCACGCTGACCCTCGCCGACATCGCCTGGCCACATCTGGCCGATCTGGTGTCGCGGGTGCGGGAGTCCGCCTCGCTCGCGGTGCTCGACGGCGCCGAGGTGCGATACGTCGCACGCGTGGCCACCGGGCAGATCACCAGCGCCCGCATCACCCCCGGCACCCGACTGCCCGCCTACGCCACCTCCATGGGACGCGTCCTGCTCGCGGATCTGCCGCGGGCCGAGTGGCCGGAACGCATCCGATCCCTCCGCCCGCAAGCCCTGACCCCGCACACGCTCACCTCGCCCGAGGCGCTCACCGCGGCCTTCGCCCAAGCCGCCGACGACGGATTCGCCCTGGTCGAACAGGAGTTGGAGGCAGGGCTGCGCTCACTCGCCGTACCGGTCAGGGACCGGAGCGGGCGCGCCGTCGCGGCGCTGAACGTCGCGATGCACGCCGGCCCGGAGTCACCCGAGCACACCCGGGACACCATGCTCTCCGCGCTGAGCGCGTGCGCCGCCCGTGTCGAAGCGGACCTGGCGCTCGCGAGTGCCCACGCGCCCGTGGAGACGGGTTGACGCTCCGGAGACTGGAACAGGTCAGGTACGTCACCGCGTCCGTACGCGCTCACGTCCTCGCCGGTACCGGCCGCCGCAGCAGGTACACGGCCGCGGTCGAGACCAGGACGGCCATGCACACGATGAACACCAGCCCCGCGCCCTCCAGGCCGATGTGAACCGCCAGGAGCCCCACACCGATCACCGGCACCGAGATACCCGCGTAGGCCACCACGAACAGCATCGAGATCACCGCCGCGCGCCGGTCCGCGGGAGACGCCTCGGCCACCGCGGACAGCGCCGCGCGAAACGCCAGCCCCTGCCCGCCCCCGCCGACGAGCGCGCTCAGCACCACCAGCACCATCAGGTCCCACCGCAGCGCGCCCGCGAGCAGCGCCAGCCCGACGAGGAGTGCCGCGCAGCCCAGGGGCAGCGATCGCCCCATCCCGACCCGGCCGACGGCGAGCTGCCCGGCGGTCGAGGCGAAGAAGGCCAGCGCGACCACCAGCCCGCTGACGGCGTGGTTGTCCACCTTCAGCGACTGCGCGAGGAACGCCGGGCTGACCGACGTGAACACCCCGAACAGCGCGAACCCCACGAACGAGGCGATCGCCGCGGGCCCGAACACCGCCCGCACCTGCGCGGGCAGGCCGGGCCGTTGCGGCCGTACGGTGCTCAGCGGCCGCCGCTCCCGCACGGTCTCCGGAAGCCGCAGCAGGACGACGGCCGAGCAGGCCACCAGGGCGAGATGCACGGCGAACGGGAGGTACAGCGGCCAGGCGGCGTACTGCGCGAGCACTCCGGAGAGCAGCGGGCCACAGCCGAGGCCGCCCATGTTGGCTGCCGTCGCCACGAACGTGGCCCGGGAGGCGCCGCCGTACGGCGCCAACTCCATCACGTACGCCGTGGCAGTCCCGGTGAACAGACCGGCGGACAGCCCCGACAGCAGCCGTCCCGCGTACAGCCAGCCCAGCCCCGTGGCGCACAGGAAACAGACGGCGCTCGCCGCGGAGAACCCCAGGCCCCACAGCAGTACCGGACGTCTGCCCACGGAGTCCGAGGCGTTCCCCGTCAGCAGCAGCACGCCGATGACCCCGAAGGCGTACACGGCGTACACGACGGTGACCGTCAGCTCGGAGAACCCGAACTTCTCCTGATAGAGGCCGTAGAGGGGAGACGGCAGCGTGGTGCCGGCCATGCACACGACGAACACCGCCCCGCTGAGCAAACACTGGCGCCACCCTCGGCGATCACCGTCCATGCCGCCGACGGTAACCCCGCCCACGGCCCCGGCCCGGTCGGGCCGCGGCCGCGGCGCGTCTGTAACACCCACCTGCGGCGATTCGGAGGTGAGAGGTGGTAAGGGGCGGTGAGGGGCTCAGGGCTTCAGCGGAGTGCACAGCAGGGCGGCGGGGCCCGCGGTGCTGCCCACGCGGGTGGTGAAGGCGATACCGGCGGCGTACTCGTCGGCGGAACACTGGCCCTTGTACACGCCGTAGGCGAAGTCGCCGCCCGCCAGGTCGGCGGGCCGGGTGTCGGATCGGTCGAACCAGACGGTCCGTCCGGTGGCCCCCAGCGGGGTGCGCCCGGGTGCGCACAGGGCCGCCGACACGCGGTCACCGCGGCGGCTGTAGCCGATGAGGAACTGCCCTGCGGGGCACTGGAGTTTGGTGTAGCCACTGGCCCAGTCGCCGCCCGTGGGGACGTAGCGTTCGTCGGTGACGACCGTCTGGGCGTTGCCTGCGGCCCGCAGGTCGCCGGTGGTGGTGTCGGTGCACAGGCCACGCCCGGAGGTGTGGCTGAGGCCGATCAGCCGCAGGCCGTCGGGGCAGGCGGCCTTGTAGGCCCCCGAATCCCAGTCGCCGCCGGCTCGTACGCGCAGGGACTGCACTTGGTCGCCGTGGTCGGTGGTCAGCATGCGCCAGACAGGGACCGGCGTGATGGTTCCGGTACGTGTGGGAGCGGTCATGAGGTGACTCCAGGCGGTGGCGCGCCAGTCGCCCTGGTCGAGGATGCCGTACCGTCGTCCCGCGGTGTCGTAGCGCAGCAGGGCCCAGTCGTCGTGGCCCTCCCAGCCGACCAGGGGCCAGTAGGCGAAGTCGGCGTCATGGTCGGCGAAGTAGTCGGTGATGTTGCCGAACCAGGTGCGGGGCGCGGTGCCCGTCTCATTGGCGCCGATGCCGAATTCGCTGATCCACACCGGCGCGGTGTAGTGCTGCCCCTCTGTCGTGACGTAGAAGGCCTGGTCGGCGAGGACCTGGTACAGCTGGTCGCGGGTCAGGTCCTGGTAGCGGGCGTCGTGGGTCTCGCCGATTCCGGTGGCGCCGCTGTGCCGGGGGCCGGTGTAGCCGTAGAAGTGGGCGGAGTAGACCAGCTTGTGGGCGTCCACGAGGGTGTGCGAGAGCGTGCGCACGGGGGTGAGGGTGGGGCGGTCGTGCGGCAGTCCGTCGACGGGGATGCCGGTCCAGTTGATGCCCTCGATGACGATGAGGAGGTTGGGGTTGGCCTCGGTGAGGATGCGGTCCGCGGCTTGTTGGGCGGCGGCGTACCAGTCGTGCCCGTCGCCCGTGCCCCAGTTGGGGTCGTCCAGTACGTCGCGGCGTACCTCGTTGTAGAGGTCGGCGCCCACGACACGGGAGTCGGTGGCGTACCGGCGGGCCATGAAGACCCAGTCGTCCGTCCACTGCTGGGTGGACTGGCTGCTGTTCCACCGTTCGTTGCCGTCGATGCCGCAGCACCAACGGGAGGTGTTCGTATGGTTGTTGAGGATGACCGCGAACCCGTCCTGGGTGAGGGCGGCCACGACGGCGTCGTAGATCTGCAGGGGCGTCCTGCCGCGCAGTTGCGGATTGGCGGCGACGGCCACGTCCGGCACGGGCGCTGTCGCGTGGATCATCTCGTTGGAGAACGGCAGCCGGATGCTGTTGATGCCGAGTTCGTGGAAGTCGGCGAGCAGTTCGGGCAGCGGGGCACGGTCGAGGCCGAGGGGGATGCCGTAGGAGTCCTGGCCTGCGTGGTGGTTGGCGGGGTCGGTGCTGCTGCCGCTTCCGGTCCATGAGCCCTGAGCGCCGTCCCAGTTGGCCGACTTCAGGCGGAACCGGTTTCCCCGGGCGTCGACGATGTACCGGCCCTGGGTCGACAGCGGCGGCTGCCAGGTGTCGGCCGCCGCGGCGTTGGCCTGGGGGAGGGCTTTGGCGGCGACGGGCTCCGGGACGGTGGCCATGGCCGTCGGCGCCGTGGTCAGCAGCGCGAGAACGGCCGTCCCTGATGTCAGGTACTTGACAAGTCTACGTATGGTCGGCATCCGGTCCTCTGTGGGGGCGCTGGGGTGAGGCTGGCGAGTCGGTATCGCGAGGGACGAGCGCCGGTGAGTGGCGCCCTTCCAGAGTGACATCAAGGCCGGCCCTGGTCACCGGTCTTGGTGGCGGCCGCCAGCCTACAATCGGCAGCGGCCGCCGGCCTATGGGCGGGCGGTAGCCGGGTCGACCTCGGTTGTTGCGGCCGTCCTTTCCTGAGTCGACGCCGCCCCCATCGGTTCGATCCGTCTGATCCATCTGATCTGTCTGATCCATCTGATGCGTTGGGTCCGAACGATCCGTTCGGTGCGGCCCGGAGAAAAAGCAGGTGCGTGCGGCCTGGGTCCGTGCCAGGCTCCGCCAGTGAATCGTGAACAGATCTCCAGGCTTGCCCATGCGGACCATCCGATTGCGGCCCCGCTCGACGACGACTCGGTGCGCCGACTGCTGGAACGCGGTATTCCGCGAGGTGGCGCGCGCGTACTCGACCTCGGCTGCGGTGGCGGGGAGTGGCTCCTGCGCGCGCTGGCCACGCATCCGCACCTGCGGGCCGAGGGCGTCGACATCTCCGAGAGCGCGCTGGCACACGCCCGGAAGGCCGCGCGCACCCTCGGCCTGCAAGAGCGCCTCGTGCTCCACCAGGAGAATGCCGCGGACTTCGCTGCCCCGCACATGTTCGACCTGGTGATCAGCGTCGGCGCCACGCATGCCTTCGGCGGCCTGCTCGCCACCCTCGAGGCGGCACGCAAACACCTGGCTCCCGGCGGTCGCGTCCTGGTCGGTGACGGATTCTGGTCACAGGAGCCGTCCCCCGACGCCGTGGAGATGCTCGGCGACCTCGCCGACCTGCCGACCACCGTGGACCGCGTCATCTCCGACGGATGGACACCCGTCGACGGGCACATCAGCACGAGCCGGGAGCTCGACGACTACGAATGGGCCTGGACGGGGTCACTGGCCTCATGGGCCTTGGACCACCCCGACGATCCGGACAGTTCGCAGGCGCTGGCGGCGGCCACCACCCACCGCACCGAATGGCTGAGCGTCTACCGGGACGTCTTCGGCTTCGTCTGCCTGATCCTGCGCCCGACGTCCGACTGAAGCCGCCCGCGCCGGTCCGGCGAACCCCTGTCCGCCTGCGACAGCGTCCATGCCGGTCATCGCTCGGCCGACCCTTCGCCGCACAATGTCGTCATGATCACCGTGCGCCTCCGCCCCAGCGCCGGTGCCTCCGAGCAGAGTGATCCAGCAGGTCGGTCCGCGTGCGGACCGACCTGCACGCCGGAGAGCTGACGCAACCTCAAGAAGGGGTGTCCATGACAGGGTTGACCCGCCGCAGACTCCTGGGTTCGGCCGCGGGCGCGCTGGGCGGCGCCGCGGCACTCTCCCTCCTCCCGCCGAGCGTCCAGAAGGCCGTCGCGGCCGGGCCGCCGAAGCACGGCTCGCTCCGCGACATCGAGCACGTCGTCATGCTGATGCAGGAGAACCGATCCTTCGACCACTACTTCGGCACCCTGTCCGGCGTCCGCGGCTTCGCCGACCCGCACGCGCTGAAGCTCGACACCGGGCGGTCGGTGTTCTACCAGCCCGACGTCGTGAACCCGAAGGGGTATCTGCTCCCCTTCCACCTCGACACCCACGCCTCCAGCGCCCAGGCGATCCCCTCCACCAGCCATGCCTGGGCGGTGCAGCACGACGCGTGGAACGGCGGGAAGATGGACCGCTGGCTGCCGGCGCACCGCAAGGCGGACGGCGTCAACGGCCCATACGTGATGGGCTACTACACCCGCGAGGACATCCCTTTCCAGTTCGCCCTCGCCGAGACGTTCACCGTCTGCGACCACTACTTCTGCTCGGTGTTCGGGCCGACGTGGCCCAACCGGCTGTACTGGATGACCGGCACGATCGACCCCGGCGGCACACGAGGTGGGCCGATCATCGGGAACACGGCCCCGACGCCGTACCGGTGGACGACGTACGCGGAGCGGCTGCAGGCGGCCGGGGTCAGCTGGAAGGTGTACCAGCAGGACGACGACTACGACTGCAACATGCTGGAGCAGTTCGCGAGCTTCCGCGCGGCCGTGCCGGGGTCCGACCTGTACGAGCGCGGCCTGCGTCCGCAGCCGGAGGGCGCGTTCGAGGACGACGCGCGCAACGACCGGCTGCCGGCCGTCTCCTGGATCATGCCGACGAGCTTCCAGTCCGAGCACCCGGACCACCTGCCCGCCGCGGGCGCCGATTTCGTCGCGTCGAAGATCGAGGCGATCGCCTCCAACCCGAAGGTCTGGAGCAAGACCGTCTTCATCCTGAACTACGACGAGAACGACGGCCTGTTCGACCACGTACCGCCGCCGACGCCTCCGGCCGGAACCGCCGACGAGTTCGTCAAGGGACTGCCCATCGGAGGCGGCTTCCGCGTCCCCGCGATCATCGTCTCTCCCTGGACGGTCGGCGGCTGGGTGGCCTCGGAGGCCTTCGACCACACCTCGGCCCTGCGGTTCCTGGAACAGTTCACCGGCGTCCAGGAGCCGAACATCAGCGCCTGGCGCCGCTCGGCCTTCGGCGACTTCACCTCGGCCTTCCGCTTCACGCAGCCACAGCCGCTGCCGCCGCTCCTGCCCGACGACACGGCGCGGCAACTGGAGAAGGCGCAGGCGCAAGTGGCGACACTGCCCGCACCCACCCTTCCGGGCGCCGACCAGTCGTTCCCACACCAGGAGACGGGAGACCGGCCGCACGTCTGACGGCCGCTCAGCGTGCGGGCTCCGGGGCAGCGGCTCCGGGGTCAGCCCTGTCCGGAGGCGGTGGTCGGCCCGGTGACCAGGCGGCCGAGTTCGTCCATGGCGGCTGCGAAGTCCGCGCGGTCGGTGTCCAGGAAGCGGTTGAAGAACCAGTTGGGCACCCGCGCCTGTGTCAGCCGGGTCTGCAGCAGCACGTCCTGCACCTGCCGCGCCAGCGACAGCATTCCGGCGGCCTGCGCCTCGAGAGCTCCGGCCCGCGCGTACTGCTCGGTCCGTGTCAGCAGTGCCTTCCGCGCGTGCTCCCGCGCGGCCACGGTGTCCTGCTGCGCCTGGTAGGTGTCGACGCCCAGCAGCAGGAGTCCCAGGGAGGGGACGTACCAGTGCATCAGAACGTCGGTCAGCGGCATCCGGTTCAGCACGCCGACCAGCACTCCCGCCGCGCACCACAGGACGAGACCCGTCCGTACGAAGCCGGCGTAGCGGCGGCGGATGCGTGAGCCCCAGCCGAGGTTCTGCAACTGGCAGGCGACGACGTCGAAGGGGCGGGGCAGGTCCTGGATCTCGTAGTAGTCGCGCAGCCTCGCGGGCGATCCACGGTAGTGACGCGCCAACCGGCTGATCTCGTCGGCGGACGGCCCACGGCCGACGAGCACGTGGTTCCAGGGAAGTCCGAACAACCGGGTGTCGAAGGTCTCCTGGAGCAGGGCCGCCCTGCGGAACTCGTTCTTCGTCCAGGCGCTCGCCCCCACGGCGTAGACGACCGCCCACACCAGACCGACGAGGCTGAGCGGAGTCAGCGCCACGGGCACGAAGACGCCGACCACCGCGCCGACCGCCAGCACCGTGGACACCACGACATGACCGGAGGCGAGTCGCTGGGCGCGTGCGTGCGAGGCGGACGCGGCGCGCAGGAGCCGCAGCATCTCCGGATCGTTCTGGTGCTCGACGATCGGCAGCAGCGTCCGTGGACTCATGCTGTCCCCCCTGACAGTCAGAAGATCCTGAATGTCCGATGCGGCCGGACTCCGGGGACATGCCCAGGAGCCGTCCGGCGTATGCCTTCGGGCGACCGGTGGCGGGGATCGCACCGGCGCCGCGGGAGAGATCCCGACGACCCCGCAGGCGAGCACGGCTTGCAATAAAGTCGGCCGGATGGGGGATGAAGCGACGCTCCGCCTCGCGGCGGTGCTCGGAACCGAGGCATCCGAGGTGCTGCGCGCCGCGGCGAGCTCCCGGAACCGGGAGGTCGACCTGGCCGAACCCCGCTGGACGGCAGCGGGTTACACCGGCGCGCGGCTCGCCGCGGTGGTGGAGCGGTCGCGGCCGCCGGCACCGCAGCGGCCACGCAAATACGTCGTCAAGGTCTGTCCCGCGGACGGCCGACGCCGCGAAGGCGCGCGCCACCACGCCGCCTTGGAGATGTCTCCGGCTGACTTCGCCGCCCGCCATCTGGTCTCCATGGAAGGCGACCCGATCGGACTGCCGGGCGGGGGCGAGCTGTTGCTGCAGAACATCGCCGGCGCGAGCCTGGCCCGCTGCCGTCCGATGTCGGAGTTCGCCCCGGCCGACCGGGCCCTGACGGCCGCGGCGGTCGCCCGGGCGCTGACGCAGGACTGGACCGAGGAGACCACCTGGCACCTGGACGAGCTGACGGTGTCCGGCTTCCTGCGGGACGGACTCGACGCGACCTCCGCCGCGGCGGTAACCGACCTGGCGGACGCTCTCGGTGTCGACGCCACGCTGCTCGACCCCGGCGCCTGCTGGATCGAGACGGCCGAGGACGGCCCGCACAGACCACTGGTCAATCCGCTGGCCCTTCTCGACGGCTCGGTGGTCGGCCGTGACGACCGTGTGCAGTTCATCGCCGGGCTGACCCACCGGGACCTGCACGAGGACAACGTGCTCGTGCCGCGTGTCGACGGGAGAGTGGAGCACGAGTCCTTCCGGCTCGTCGACCTGTCGACGTTCGACGAGGCCGCCCCGCTCAGCGCCGACCTCGCCATGCTGGCGGTCTCCTCCGTCGTCCGCCTGCTGCCCGCCCAGACGCCCGCGCAGAACGAGGCCCTGCTGCACTACCTCGTCGACCGCACCGCGGCGGCGGCCGGCGACTCGCCCTCCGACACGACCGCACTCGTCGACGCCGTGCGCTATGCGGCCAGGCCCGCCTTCCTCCAGGCCGAGTTCGAGGAGAACTGGTCCGAGCAACTCCTGCTCTCCTTGGTCGCCACCGCCCTCCTTCACCTCTCCTTCGAGAACGTCGACGCCGAGGCCCGCTGGTGGCTGCTGCGCCTCGCCGCCCACGCCGGCACCGCGTTCCTGGAATCCCGGGGTGTACACGCACCCGAGGTCCGGCGGCTGATCGACCGCGTGGCCGTCACGGCGGTGCCTCGCACGAGGACCAGTACGAGCCGCCCACCGCAGGGGGCCGCCGAACCGCTGCGTGTCGAGGACGGGTTCAACCGATCCCTGCTGGTCGTCGTTCCCGGCGACGACCAGGACGAGGCATCCGGAGCGGTGCGGGAAACGGCCGCGACGGCGGTCCGCTCGTTCCGCGCGGTCGGATACGAGAGCGCAGGCGACGTCGTCGTGCCCCTCACCGGCCCACAGGTCCCGAGGGACCTGATCGCGCATAGGCTGGCGCGGACCGGCCCGCAGGACGCCGTCGCGCTCTACGTCACCGGCGTGGTCGAGCGTCTTGAGGCGACGACGAGCAGGCCGCGCCAGTTGGTCCTGCACACTCCGAGCTCCCGGCCCGGGCACGACCGCGGCACCCTGCCGCTGACCTCGCTGCTGGAAGGCCTGCGGGAACGGCCCCCGGGCGAAGGGGCCGGATCCCTGCTGCTCGTGCTCGACGTGCGCGGCGCCGACCCGGACGACGTGACGCGTGAGGCCGCCGCGATGATGGCGGACCTCGGCACGGGCGAGGGCCGTTCCGGAGGCCTGCACCTGGTGGTCGCGGTCCGCTCGGCGGGCGAGCCCGGCGCGGGATTCGCCACAGCGTGGGCGCACGCCCTGACCACCTGCGGCGACACGCCCCGCGACCAGCCCTACCTCGCGTTGGACGAGCTCGCCGACCGGCTGCGCGCGACCGCGCCACCCGGGTACGCGATTCGGGTCGCCTCGCCGACCCCGGCCGGTCCCAACCGCTGCCTGCCCAACCCCCGGCACCATCTCGCAGGCGTCGACCCCGGCGAGATGTCGTCCTGGTGGGAGCCGACGGCGCGGGCCTCGACGGGGGTCGGCGAGTCGGCCTGGTTCTTCAGCGGACGCCGCAAGCTGAACAAGCGGGTGACCGAGTGGCTCGCCGACCCGGCCGAACCGGTGCTCGTCCTCACCGGAGCCCCGGGGTCGGGCAAGAGCACCGTCATGGCGCGCACGGTGGTGGCCACCGTACCGGACCTGCGGGAACGGCTGCGTGGGCATCCCGGCGCCTTCCGGCCCGCGGAGACCCCGCCGGAGGACTTCCGTTTCGCCCTCACCATGCGCCTGACGAAACTCACCCTGGAAGAGGTGAAGGCCCGCCTGGAGCGGGTGACGGAGGGCTCCGGTGCGGGCGCGCTGCCGCCGGTCATCGCCCTCGACGGCCTGGACGAGGCGTACGACCCGCACCGCATCGTCGCCGAGGTGCTGCGTCCCCTGGTCCAACAGGCCCGGTCCGGCGGCCCCCGCCTGCTGATTGCCACCAGGAGCCGGCCGGTCGGGCACGACCCCACGGACGTACTGGCACCCCGTGGAGACCTGATCGGGCCCCTCGTCGGGGACGGTGGCACGGTCGTGGACGTGGGCGAAGCACCGTGGTTGGAGACCGGTGACATCGCCGAGTACTGCGAGCGGCTGCTCTCGGTCGAGGTCAACGACCGGGGAAACCCCAACATCTACGCCACAGGCCCGCGGGCGCGTCGCGTGCTCGCCCGCTCCATCGAGACCCAGGCCCGCCACTCCTTCCTGCTGGCCGCGCATGTCGCCCGCCGGCACACGCTGGACAGCGCACCGGCCGATGCGCAGAGCCCGGCGTGGCGTCGGCAGTTCCCACAGCGCATCGGGGACGCGATGCGCCAGGAGATCGAGGCCTTCTACGGGGTGGAGGAGGCCGACCGACAACTGGCGCTGCTGCGCCCGCTCGCGTTCGCAGAAGGCATCGGACTCACCCGCGAAACGGCCGGTGCGACCGACCTGTGGGCGCTGCTGGCCACCCGACTGGATCCGGACGGGCGCACGTTCGGCGACGCGGACGTGACCGCGCTGTTGGAGCAGCGCGTGGCGACCCACCTGGTCATGGAGGTCGACGCGGGCGGCCCCAGCGCCTACCGCTTCCACCACGAGGCGCTCGCCGAGTCGTTCCTGACCGGCCGCGGCGACCGCACGGTGGCCCACCGGGCCATCACCGGGGCGCTGCTCGACACACTGGTCGCGGGTGGCACGCGGGAGTGGCGGCGCGCGTCGGCCTATCTGCGGCGTGCGCTGCCCGAACACGCGCGCCAGGGCGGCGAGCTCACGTCCCTGACCGACGACCCGGGGCTGCTGACGCACTGCGACCCGGACCGGCTGCACGAGGCGCTGGTCTCCTCGGGAACACAACGACTGGTCTCCCTGAGCCGCCTGCTGCGCCCCTACCTGCACCGGCTGCGGACAGCCTCGCCTCCGGGACGGGGCTTTCTGCTGTCGGTCGCCGCGACCGTGATGAACCGGCACGGACTCTCCGACGCGCTCGCCGCGGCGGCCGGCATGCCGGTGTCCGTCGTCCATGTCCGGGTCCGCCACGAGGCGCTGCGGCAGTCGGTGGCCGAGGGCGCGCCGGTGTCGGCCCTGGCATGTGAGGACAGCCGCGACGGCGACCCGTTGCTCTTCATCGCCAACGGCCGCTTCCTCGACGTGCGGGACCCGGACTCGGGCGCGCTCGTCGAGACGATTCTGTCCGGGGCGGCCGAGGTGTGGGCCATGGCCGCCTACCTCGACGACGACGGCTTCCCCGTCGTCGCTACGGCCGGCCGGGACGGCGGCGTCCGGGTCTGGGACGCGACGACGCGCGCGCTGCGGGCCGAACACCCGGTGGACTTCCGGCGCGGTCTCGTCCACGGCGTCGGTGCCGACGGCGAGGCGTTCCTCGCCGGGTGGACGGACGAACACGTCGGCGTCTGGCGCCCGGGCCGGACCGACGAGGTGCTCGTGCTGCCCGTGGAATGGGAGCCGGGACGTCAACCCATCACCACGGCGACCGTGGTGCGGGACCGCGACGGCACCGACGTGCTGGCGGTGGGCGCCGGCGGCAGGGTCACCGTCTGGGAGCCCGACACCGGTCGTCTGCGCCACACGATCGACCTCGACGCGGCCTTCAACATCCAGCTCGCGGCACTGCAACCGGACCGCGCCGATGGCGTGTTGCTGATCACGACGGGCCTGCACTCGAAGGAGGCCCTGTTGTGGCGGTCGTCGACCGGCACACGCCCATGGCCCTTCCCCGAGGTCCCGGTCTGCACCGCGAGCTGGGAGGGCGAGGGCGGATCCGGCATCGCGCTCGGTTACGTCAGCGGCGCGGTCGACCTGTGGAACGGCGAGGAGCACTCCCCGCCGCGCCGCTTGCAGGAGGCGGGCATGTCTGTCCACGCCGTGCACATCGGCCCCGCGGGTGTGCCGCGGCCGGCGATCGTGGCCGTGGACACCGTCGGCCGTATCCGGGTGTGGGAATGGGGCCCGGGCCGGGACTCGACCACACTGGTCGGCTCGACCGCCCACGCCCTCGCCATGGGCGCGCTGCGCCAAGGCGGACGCTATGTGGCGGTCGGGCACAACAGCGGTGCGGACCTGTGGCGGCTCGACGAGGTCAGCCAGGACCCGGAGGCGTACGACCTGCACGACGCCGACGCCCATCTGATCGCGGTCGACGGGGTGTCGGCCGACTTCGCCACGCTCGGCGACGACGGCCGTATCCACCTCTGGTCGGCCCGCAGCGGCCGCTCCGTGGGCGCACTGCCCATTCCCACGGGCCACCCCTTCGCGGTCGCCGGGTGGAGCGGGCCCGACGGCGGCCGGATCGCCGTGACCTCGTCCACACTGCTGCAGATCTTCGCTCTCGAACCCGGCACGGGAGTGCTGCTGGAACGCGAATTGACGGCACCCGGCCGGCTCGCGGTGCTCGAACGTCCCGGGCGGGTACTGCTGGCCACGGCCGACCGTCGGCAGGTCCGCGTCATGGATCCGGCCACCGGCGACATGAATGACCTGGACGTGCCCGCGGCGACACCCTCGGGCCGGCCGTTGTCGGAGGCCGCCCGCAACGTGATCAGCCTCGCGTGGGTGTCCGCGCCCGGCTCCGACCCGGTCCTGGTCGCGGGCACCCAGGGCGGCCTGCTGGTCCGCTGGGCATGGGGCGACGACGGGCCCGCCCGGGCACTGCCGCCTCTCGCTGAGGAGTTGGGCATGGTCACGGTCGTCATGCCCGTACCCGGCGGCGACGGCATGCGGGTACTGGCGGGCGACACCCACGGTGGCCTGGCGGTGTACGACGCCGTCGACGGCTCGCTAGTGCACGACCTGTCGAGGGACGACGCACGCGTCATCGGAGCCACCGTCGTGGCGGCGTCGCCTCCGGTCGTGGTCACCGGCCACAGCGCCGACGACGCGTGCGGGCTGAAGGTCTGGAACCCGGAGACCGGCGGTCAGTCGGGCGCCGTGGTCCACCGGTCGCGTGCACACGACGCCTTTGTCGGTCCGCCCAGGGCCGGCCGGACGGCCGACGGCCGGCCGTTCGTCGTCTACGCCGTCGAGGACGGCGTAGAGCTGCTCCTGCTGGACCGGCCGAGCCACGACACCGCACCGGTACGGCTGCTGCTGCCCTTCACCGTCAACGACGTCACCGTCCAGGGCGACATGGTGTACCTCGCGGGAGGGGGAGGCTATCTGATGCTGACCGTGTCCTGTCCGGCGGCCGAGGCGGACCTGCCGGTGTCTTCGCGGGGTGACGATGAGTCCTGAACCGGCCCCGGGGCGGGCACGCACTTCGGCGGAGGACGCGCCGAGCGGTGTGGAGGAGCTCAGCGAGTGCCTGGGCGACGAGCGCTCGGCGCGGGCACTGGTCGAGTGGGCCGAGACCATGGCGGTGACCGTGCGGCCCCTGCGCCCCAAGTGGGCCCCGTCCGGCAAGGGGTACACCGGAGCGGTGCTGGCAGCCGTGACGATCACACCGGGTCCGGGAATCGTCGTGGTCAAGCTGTGTCCCGCCGATCAGCGCGTGGAACACGCCGCCCACACGCGGGCGCGACGGGCCTCCGAACTCCGGGGCGACTTCGCCCGGCAGCACCTCACCCAACAGCTCTACCCGCCGCACCCGGTGGGCGACGGACGGCTGTTGACGTTCCAGAGCCCCGCCGGTGACGACCTGCGCAACGTCGTCACGATGGCGCAGCTGAACGACGAGGACCTGCGGTCGACCTTTCGCACTGTCGTCACCGGCCTCGTCGCCGACTGGAACCAGGGGCTCGAGCCCAAGGACACCGAACTCGTGAGCGTCTCCGAGTTCCTGCGGCGCGAACTCGACACGTCGGTCGCCGAGGGCGGTTCGACACGGGCTTACGGCGCCGGGATCGAGAACCTGCGCCCCGACACGGCTTGGATCGAGATCGGCGACATCGTCCTGCCGAATCCGCTGGCCATGACCGTAGGCGATGCCGAGCTGCCCGACCCGCGGATCCCGGTCGTGCACGGGCTGGCCCACGGTGACCTGCATCTGCACAACGCCCTGGTGCCCCTGCGCAGGGGCACATTGCGTCCTGACGCCTTTCGGCTCATCGATCTGTCCACCTTCGCCGAAGACGCCCCGCTCACCCGGGACGTGGCGACACTGATGCTGTCGGTCCTGGCCGAGAGAGCGCCGACCGGCCTGATCGACGAGCACGAGCTCGCCTTGCTGCGCCACGTGGTCGATCCGAGGGACGCGTATGCGGCGCGCATCGTGCCCGAACTGGCACTTCTCGTCGATGACTTGCACTCCGCCTGTGCCGACGTGGCATCGGGCGGCTGGCAGGCTCTGTGGTCGGACCAGCTGCTGCTGTCCGTCCTGGCGACGGCGTTGCGCTTCACGACCTACGAGGACCTGGGCGAGGCCCGCAGGTGGAGGTTCTTCCGTCTGGCGGCCCACGCGGGCGGCGAGTTGCTGTCGCGGCACGGGGTGCTGCCGCCCTCGTCCGTGCCCGCGGTCTCGCCCCCGTCGCAGGCAGGTGCGGCAGGGCGCGCGTCCACGACCACCCGTGCCACGACCGTCGCCCTACGAGAGCCCGACGTCCACGCCGCCACACCGTCGGCGAACGCCGCCATACCACCGGCGAACGCCGCCGCACCACCGGCGAACCGGCCCCCCGTCCCGCACATGGCCCCCGCCGTGCCGACCGACTTCGTCGACCGGCCCGCCGAAGGCACCGACCTGCTCCGTTCCCTCCTGGCGGCCGCCGCGGCGGGTGAGCGGGTACCGACGGAAGGACACAGCGCCGTCGGCCTGACCTCCTCCGTCACCGGTGTCCACGGCACGGGAGGCTTCGGCAAGACCACGCTCGCCGCCTGGGTCTGTCACCACCCGGAGGTGCGAGCCGCCTTCCCCGACGGTGTGCTGTGGGCGCAGCTCGGCCAGGACCCACCGCACCAGCGGATCATCGCCTGGGCCCGCGACCTCGTCACGCTTCTCACGGGCACCGAACCCCCGGTCTACGCCACGGTGGAGGCGGCCGGCGAACATCTGGGCGCGACGCTGGAGGGCCGCCGCGTACTGCTCGTGGTCGATGACGTGTGGCGTCGGGAGGACGTGGAACCCTTCCTCTGGGGCGGCAGCGGCTGCGTCCGGCTGGTGACCACCCGCAGACCCGGGGTGCTGGACGCGTCGGCGCCGCTGATCCGCATCGACCGCATGTCCTCCGCGCAGTCCCTGAACCTGCTGGCAGCGGGAATCGAGGGAGCGGACAACACCACGCTGCTCCCGCTGTTCGAGCGCTCCGGCAACTGGCCGCTGGCGTTGAGACTGCTGAACGGCGTACTGCGCAGCATGGTTCACCGCAGCGGGATGGCCCTGCCGGACGTCGTGTCCGAGATGGCCGAGGAGCTGGACCGGTACGGTCTGGCGGGCCCCCTCGACGCCTATCCGGCCCCCGGCATCCGCACGGTGGAAGCCACGGTCGACCTCAGCCTCCACGAACTGGCCCGGATCCCGCGCACCGGCCGCGGTTCACTGGGCCGGCTGGCGGCCATGGCCTGCTTCCCGGAGGACCAGCACATCCCCTACCGCTGGCTCGCCAGGCTCTGGGGAGTGTCCGAACTGACCGCGCGCCGCGAGTGCGTGCGGCTGGAGGAGCACTCCCTGCTGGCCCAGCACGACCCAGAGGGCGTACGGCTGCACGACGTCATCCGTGACGTCCTGCGCCGTCGCGACCCGGAAGCGGTCCGGCAGGCACATCAGACCTTGCTGGAGGGGCATGCCGCGCTGTGCGGCGGGGCGGGCTGGCACGCCCTGGCCGCACCCGGCGCCGATCCCGCGTTCCTGGACAACGTCACCTACCACCTCGCGGGAGCCCTCGCCTCCACCGACCTCCACCACACCACCACCGACTTCCGGTTTCTCGTCGAACGGGTCTGGCGCAGCGGTCCGGCCGCCCTGGAGGCGGAAGCGGCGCGCTACTGCTCGATGTTCCCGGTCCTGAGAATGGACCGCTTCGCCATGGAACTCGGCGAACTGGTCCACGGAGAGGCTCATCTCCTGGCCGGTCATGTGCGGCGCCTCGATCTCGCCGTCACCCTGCACAGCCGTTGTCTGGCATGGAAGGAGGTCCGGCGACGACTGCACCACACGCACGAGGTCCTGCGCGGCGGGCTCGTCGCGACGGAACCCTTCCCCGACGATCCGGACGGGCGGCTGTGGCGGGTACTGACCGGCCACACGGGGCCCGTGCACGCGCTGTGCTGGCGGGCGGACGGCCGGGTGCTGGTCAGCGGCAGCGGGGACGGCACGCTGAGGATCCGCCGCGTCGACGACGAACGACCGGACGCGGTGGTGGACGTGGCCGGCGAAGGCGACGGCTCAGTGGTCAGCCTGTCCTGGAGCCCCGACGTCTCGACCCTGGCCGTGGGCACGGACCGCGGGGAGGTGGTCCTGGTGGATCCCTCCGAGCACCGGATCACACGGCGGCTCGTCCTCTCCGAAGAGGACCAGCAGCGCGTGATGGTCGCCTTCACTCCCGACTCCCGGGCCGTCACCGTCGCCCTCGGCAAAGAGGTACGGCTGTGGCACGAGCCCTACGACAAGGACGGCCTGGGACCGCCGCTCCCCGGCCCGCGCGACACCTCTTGTACGGCTGTGCGGTGGCACGAGCACGGAGGGCTCGCCGTCGGTCTCGCCGACGGCCGGGTTCAGCTTTGGGAGCGGGCGGCGACGGAGGCCGAGCCCACCGTGGTCGACACGGGCGGACCGTCGGTCCAGGCACTGGACTGGCATCCCGACGGCGACCTGTTGGCCGTGATCGGCCATTCGGCGACCGTGACCGTCATCGACCGCCGCAGCGCCACGGTCGTGGCCCGGATCTCCGGACAGGCGCGTCCCGGGGCGGCGTGGTTCCAGTCGCTGTGCTGGACCTCGCCGGGGGACGCGCTGCTCGCGGGGGACAACGACGGGACTGTCTTCGTCTGGAAGTTCACCCGGCAGCCGGACGGACCGTGCCTGGAACTCGAGGACACCTTCTCCGCCCGAGGCGTCCAGGTACGGGCGATCGCTCCTCAACCGAACGAGGACCGGATCGCCGTGGGCAGCCGTCAACCGGCGGTACGGCTCTGGATCCTCGACCGGCACTCCGCCCCGGACGCCGGACTGGCCGAGCGGGTGAACACCGTGCTCTGGTCACCCACCGGCGCACTGGCCGCGGGGAACGCCGGAGGCCAACTGATGGTGACCGACAGGGGGATCGGGGAACTTCCCGCCTGGCCGCGGTACGCCGTGCGAGCCCATGACGGCGACCTCAGGGCCATGGCCTGGGCGCCGGACGGGGGTCGGCTGCTCAGCGTCGGTGACGACGGCAGGGTCCTGCTGTGGGACGCCGGCCGGCGCGAGGTGATCCGTACCCTCGCGAGGAAGCTGACCTACGCGGCGGCGGTCGCCTGGAGCCCTGACGGACGATGGGCCGCGGCCGCCGACACCGACGTGGTGCTGTGGGAGACCGAGACCTGGAAAGGGGTCCACACCACCCCGCTGGGGGCCAGTGTCAACGCGCTGTCGTTCGCCCCCGACGGCTCTCGACTGATCGCGGCCACCTCGTCGATGGAGGTGCGTGCCATCCACCTGGACCCCGCAGGACGTCCCACGGGGAGGATCGACCTCTGGCCGGGGCACAGGAGTTCGGTCAGCGCCGTGTGCTGGTCGCACGACGGACGGCACCTGGCCACCGCCGGTTACGACGGCCATGTGCTCCTGTGGGATCCCGCCACGGGACGGCCACGCCATGTCCTGGAGGGCGACGGATCCGCGATGTGGTCCGTGGCCGTGTCACGGGACGGAACGAGTCTCGTGGCCGTCACCATGGACGGAACGGCGCATCTGTGGGACACCGGGACGGCGGTCGAGGTGTGCCGGCTGAGGGTGGACGGCCATCTGTCCTCCTGTTCCTTCCACCCGTACGAGCATCGCCTCGTCCTTGGAGGCTCGGCGGGCCTGTACGCGTGCGAGGTCTCCTCCGACGTGGTGGACGACCGGTGAGCACGGGCCACCCTTCCTGACGTTATGTCAGGACCAGCTCCACACCTGGTTGGTGCTGCCCGCGCACCCGAAGCCCTGGACCGTCTGACCGTCCTTCCCGGAAGAGGTGGCCTCCGCGTCCAGACAGAAGCCGTCCGGGACGCTGACCAGAGTCCGGCCGCCGGACGGACCGGAGGCGCCGAGGCGCCACCGCTGGGCGCTCAGCCCGTTGCAGTTCCTGGCGCGGATCTTCTGGCCGTTCTGGCCGACGGTGCCGAGGCCGGCGTCCAGACAGCGGTGGTTGCCCTGATTGACGACGATGTAATGGGAACCCTGACCGGGCACGCGATGCAGAGCCCACTTCTGGACAGCTGTGCCGTTGCACGTCCACACCTGGACGTTCAGGCCGTCCCCGCCCGTGGCCCCGGTGTGGGCGTCGAGACACCTGGCGACCGAGGCGCCGTCGACGCTCTCGGTCACGGTCAGCGAACCGACCTGCACCGGCCCGCGCGCCATGCCGTACAGCAGCTGCTTGGTCTCCGCGTCGGCCTTTCCGTTCACGGCGATCCCGGCCTCGGCCTGGAAGGCCTTGAGCGCGGTGACCGTCGCCTCCCCGAACTGCCCGTCGACCGTGACATGCAGTCCGTAGCCCGCGAGCAGCAGTTGCAGGGCCTTGACGCAGTCGCCGTGGGCTCCCGAGACGATCTCGGCGGCGCACGCGGCGGACCTGAGGTCCAGGGACGTGGGATTCCGCGTCTCGGCCGGACTCGACGGCTTGCCCGCCGCCCGGTCCGTCGTCGGCGGTGTGGAGGTGGGCGCGCTCTTGGACATGCCGGGCGTCGGGGGCGGGTTTCCGAACACGGCCGGGGATGTCTCCGGCCGGGGGGCCGCCGACGTCCGGCTGTCGCCTCGTTGCAGCAGCGTCACGGTGACGCCCGCGGCGACCAGGACAGCCGCCGTTGCGGCGGCCCCCACTATCAACCGTCCGCGCTTCCTGGACGCGGCAGGGGCGGCTCTCGCGCTGGGTGCCGACGATGCGGCGCGCGGGGCGGAGGGCGCGGCGGCGGGAAGTGCCTCGGACCGCTCGGCGTGGAGGGGCGCACGCTTGGACGGATGTTTGCGTGCGGCTTGTGAGGGGCCGCCGGTGGGCGCCGACAACTGGTGCCCGATGGCGGTCCTGAACACGGTCTCCGGTAACGGCCGTTGCTCGGGATCCTTGTCCAGGCAGGTGCGGATGAACGCGGCCAGTTCCGCATCGACGTCCGCCACCTTGCCGAGGACTTCTTCCCGCGGCGATTCGAAGGCCACCCGGTGCAGCACGTCGACACCCGTGCCTTCGCCGAACGGCGCCTGCCCCGCGACGGCGTAGGTGAGGGTGGAGGCCAGGGAGAAGACGTCGGAGGCGGCGGTCACCTCCAGGCCTCTGGTCTGTTCCGGGGACATGTAGGCGGGGGTTCCCACGTTCTGGCCCGTGGCGGTGAGGGAGGTGCCGTCGCCGGCCTGGACGACACCGAAGTCGATGACGCGGGCACCGTCGGCTCCGAGGATCACATTGGACGGTTTGAGGTCGCGGTGGACGAGCCCCGCACGCCATATGGCCTCGATCGCACGCCCCACGTCCGCCAGCAGCCGCCAGGCCGCCGCCGCGTCGATCGGGCCGCGCTCGGTGACGACGTCCGAGAGAGTGGGCCCCGGTATGTGCTCGGTGGCGACCCAGACCAGGTCCTCATCGCAGCCGCTGCCCATGAGCCGTACGATGTGCGCCCCCTTGACGCGGTCCAGCGCGCCGACCTCCCGCTCGAAACGCTTCCGGAACAGCGGGTCTTCCGCGTATTCGGGCCGGATCACCTTGACCGCGGCCAGACCTGCCCCGCCGGTGGTGTCCCGGCCGAGATAGACCCGGCCCATGCCACCGCTGCCGAGCACCGTCTCCAGCCGGTACGGGCCCGCCTGCCTCGGGTCGCTCTTCCGCAGCGGGATCACGGGCGGCGGTTCCATACCGACCGCCGCGTAGGCCAATATTTCGGACCGGCCGCGGTGCTGCACTGGCATGGGGTTCCTGGTCTCTCGCGTGACGCGTGTGAGCGCGAGATTAGCGCAGCACACTTGTACGACAGGCGAGTTGGCCGGATTCCGCCCGGAGTCTGTGGCTGTCCACTGAACGTCCTGGTTCCAGGCGACGGTTCGGCGCCGAGGTCATGTGCGGATGGGCCGGCGGCGACCGCCTTGCGTTGGTTGATTCCACCCAACGCAAGGCGGGCCGGCCGCTTCGAACCGCACGCGTCGTTGCGGGCGGGAGGTGAGACGTACTTCGGTCAGATGGTGTCGGCCGGGAGTTCGCCCGTGAAGGCGGCGGCCATGCGGAGCCAGGGGGCGGCCTCGTCGTGGCGTGCCTGGCGTTCCAGCGTGCGTCCGAGCATCAGGTGGGCGTAGTGCTCGACCGGGTCACGGTCGATGATCTCGCGCAACTGCTCCTCGGCTCGCCGCAGTTGCGCGGAGTGGTAGTACGCGCGGGCCAGCAGCAGTCGGGGGCCGGTCTGCTCGGGGACTTCCTCGACGACGGCGGCGAGCAGCTTGGCGGCCCCGGCGTAGTCCTTGGCCTCGAAGCGCGCCTGGGCCCGCTCCCAACGCTCGCCGGTGGTCTCCTCGTGGGGGACACCGACACCATGGTCGAAGAGGTGCCGGGCAGTTGCCCAGCGGTCGGCCGCGACGTCGCCGTTCGGCTGGTAGTCGTTGAGGTTGTCGATCACGACGTTTCCCTTCCTGGAGTCGTGTGCGGCGGCCGTCCGGAGTTCTCGCAGCCGGACGGCCGCTGTTGAAGTCCTCGACGGGCCGCAGGACTTCGACCTGGTGTTCATCACGAGCCGGCTCTCGACGGGTCCGAGGACTCAGCCGGTCGACGCCGCGGACATGCGCTCGGCGTCGCGAGCGGCGACCAGTGAGGTGTGTGTCGGAGCGTCGGGCACGGTGGCCGGTCGGTTCCTGGCGAATTCCTCGCGGAGGACGGGTACGACTTCTTCGCCGAGGAGGTCGAGCTGCTCCAGCACGGTCTTGAGGGGTATGCCGATGCCGTCCACGTTGAACAACTGGCGTTGGTAGTGGCCGAAGTGCTCGCGGAAGGTGAGTGTCTTTTCGATGACCTGCTGCGGCGAGCCGACGGTCAGTGGCGTCTGGTCCATGTACTGCTCCAGCGAGGGGCCGCCGCCCATCTGGGGGGAGTGGTCGAAGTAGGGGCGGAACTCGCGTATGGCGTTCTGGGAGTTGTGGTGCATGTAGATGTGGCCGCCGACGCCGACGATGGCCTGTTCGGGGGTGCCGTGGCCGTAGTGGGCGTAGCGCTCGCGGTAGAGGTTGATGAGTTTCTGGAAGTGTTCCTTGGGCCAGAAGATGTTGTTGGCGAAGAAGCCGTCGCCGTAGTAGGCGGCTTGTTCGGCGATTTCGGGGGAGCGGATGGAGCCGTGCCAGACGAAGGGGGGTACGTCGTCCAGTGGGCGGGGGGTGGAGGTGAAGGACTGCAGGGGTGTGCGGAACCTGCCCTCCCAGTCGACGGTCTCCTGGCGCCAGAGCTGGTGGAGGAGCGCGTAGTTCTCGATGGCGAGCAGGATGCCCTGGCGGATGTCCTTGCCGAACCAGGGGTAGACGGGGCCGGTGTTGCCGCGGCCCATCATGAGGTCGACGCGTCCGTCGGCGAGGTGCTGGAGCATCGCGTAGTCCTCGGCGATCTTCACCGGGTCGTTGGTGGTGATCAGTGTGGTCGACGTGGAGAGGATGAGCTTCTCCGTCCGTGCCGCGATGTGGCCGAGCATGGTGGTGGGGGAGGACGGCACGAACGGCCGGTTGTGGTGCTCGCCGGTCGCGAAGACGTCGAGGCCCACCTCCTCGGCCTTCTGCGCGATGGTCACCATCGCCTTGATCCGCTCATGCTCGGTCGGTGTCCGGCCGGTGGTCGGATCGGTGGTCACGTCACCGACGGTGAAGATCCCGAACTGCATTGCACCCATCTCCATGCGGTTGATGTATCAACTGAAGCGGTGAACGTGGCGCCGAGCCTCGGTATTCCGTCTCAGTCGCTCCCTCGACGCCTTGGCCTCGGAAGAGCTCGGCACGCTCACCCAGGCATCTGGTTGACACATCAAAAGTCGAGGTTAATGTAGGTGATGCATCACCTAGCGGGCCTCGATGGACCGTAGCCGGGCGTGGCCGGCCGAACACCACGCGCATGCCGGACAGGCCACCGCTGACCGCATTCCCGGCATCGAGATCGAAGGCGTTCTGCCTATGTCCGCGGGCGCGGACACTCGGAGAGGTTCCCATGAGCGCGGTAGCCAGGACCGGACTTCAGGCTTTGCCGACCTTTGAGGAGAGCGTTCTCGTACTGATCGACCATCAGCCGTTCCATGTCGCCAACGTGAACAGCCATGAGCCGACGCTGATCGTCAACAATGTCGTCGGTCTTGCCGAGACCGCCAAGGCATTCGGTGTCCCGACCATTCTGACGACCGTGGCGGAGGGGCGCGGCGGCTATCTCGTCCAAGAGCTGCAGGACGTGTTCCCGGAGCAGAAGCCGATCGACAGGACGTTCATCAACGCCTGGCAGGATGATCGCGTTGTGGAGGCCGTCAAGGCGACCGGGCGCAGGAAGCTGATCATCGCCGGCCTCTGGACCGAGATCTGTGTGGCGATGTCGGCGATACATGCCACGGGTGAGGGTTTCGAGGTGTACGTCGTCACCGACGCTTCGGGCGGTGTGTCGAAGGAGGCCCACGACATGGCCGTCCGGCGCATGGCTCGGGCGGGCGTTGTTCCGATCACCTGGTCGGCCCTGGCGGGTGAGCTCCAGTGCGACGGGATCCGGGAGGAGGCCGTGCCGGCGGTGGCCCAGGCCCAGACGGAGTACGACGGTGTCGCCTTCGGCTGGGAGGCGCAGCTTCTCGCCTGCCACGCGGGAGTCGGCGGCTGACGCCATGGACACCGCAGAAGGCCCGCGCGCCGAGACCAGGGCGATCCTGTGCGCCCGCGGGCGAAGCGGCCGCCGGCCGTAGTGCGCTCACTCGGGGCCGTACGGTGAGTGATGCCGTCGTGCCCGTCCCGCACAAGTAGTCGCCCCTGACAGCTTGGAGCCGAAGCAGATGTCTCTCACAGTGCAGTTCTCCGAATACGGCAGCACCGACGTGCTGAGTGTGGTGGATGTGCCGCCGCCCACTCCGGGCCCCGGCCAGGTACGGCTCGTGGTGCGGGCCGCGGGGGTCAATCCGATCGACTGGAAGATCCTGCGTGGCTATATGAGCCAGGTGATGCCCCTCGATCTTCCGGCGGGTCTCGGGTCCGACGTGGCCGGCGTGGTCGACCAGGTCGGAGCAGGGGTGACCGCTTTCGAGGTGGGTGACGAGGTGCTGGGGGCGTCCATCACCCCTTCCTACGCCCAGTCCGCGCTCGCCGACCCTGCCGTGCTGGTCGCCAAGCCGGCCTCCGTCTCCTGGGAGGTGGCGGGGAGCCTGGCAGGCCCGGGCATCACCGCCTGGGAGGTGCTCGACAAGCTCGAGATCGCCAAGGGGGAGACGCTGCTGGTGCATGCCGCCGCCGGCGGGGTGGGCACGTTCGCCGTGCAGCTGGCAGTGGCCCGTGGCGCGCGGGTGATCGGCACCGCGAGCGAGTCCAACCACGAACAGTTGCGCTCGCTCGGCGCGGAACCTGTCACGTATGGCGAGGGGCTGGTCGACCGCGTACGGGCCATCGCTCCCCAGGGCGTCGACGCGGTCCTCGACGCCTCCGGCCGCGGTGAGATCCCGGACTCGATCGACCTCGCGGGCGGCCCGGCACGCGTCCTCACCCTCGTGGCGTTCGACGCCGCGGACACCGGCATCCAGGTCCACATGAGCGCGCCGGGAGAGAACGGTGCCCAAGCCCTTCGGGACATTCTGAACCTCATGGAGCAGGGACGGCTGAGGGTTCCGATCTGGCGTACCTTCCCCTTGGCGGAGGCGGCGGACGCGCTGCAGGTCAGCCAGGCGGGGCATCTGGGAGGCAAGATCGTGCTGCTTCCCGCATAGGGGAACGCTCCCCAGACACCCAGAACCCAACGGTCACCCCGTCCACGTACGGGTACCCGACCTCCGCCGGATCCTGATGCGCGCCCGACGACAAGTCAGGCGCGCAGGCCCTTGAGCCCGTCGTAGGCCGCCATCACGACCTCGAGTCCCCGGTAGTCGTCCCCGGGCTCGCGCATCTGGTTCGGCACGTACGACACCGCCATGCGCGCGTCGGGTTCGATCATGACCGTCGCGCCGCCCCAGCCGCTCCAGCCGTACGTAGTGCCGAACAGGCCGTACCCCATGCCGTAGCGCATCGGCATGCCCAGGAGGCGGTCCTCGCCACGGAACTGTTCCTCCCACGCACGAGCACAGCCGGCCTGCGACAGCAGCCGCACCCCATGCACCGTTCCGCCGCACGCCATCACCGACTGCACGAGGGCGACCGAGCGGGCGTTGCCGAATCCGCTCGCCGCGGGGATCTCCGCGCGCCGCCAGGCGACGCTGTTCCCGTCACGGACCCGTATCCCACCTCCGGCGGTAGGGGGTGCGGTCTTGCCGGGGGCGCTCGACACGTAGTCCTCGTCGCGCGACAGCGGCGGGATCGCGAGCGCGACCCGGTGGTCGTGCTCGGCGGACAACCCGATGTGGAAGTCCGCGCCCAGCGGCCCGGCCACCTCGTCGGCGAAGAACTCGCCCAGGCCGCGGCCGGTGATCCGGCGCACGACCTCGCCGACCAGGAACCCCTGGGTGAGCGAGTGGTATCCGGCCGCGGTGCCCGGCTCCCAGCGCGGAGCCTGCGCGGCGAGCCGCGCCGTGGCCGACGGCCAGTCGTAGAGATCCTCGGCCGTCGTCGGCCCGTCCCAGTCGGGCAGGCCCGCGGTGTGCGCGAGCAGGTGCCGCACCAGCACCCCGTCCTTGCCCGCCGCGGCGAACTCCGGCCAGTACCGGGCGACCGGCGCGGTCAGGTCGAGCTCGCCGCGGTCGGCCAGGACCAGGGCACACAGCGCCGTCATCGTCTTGGTGACCGACCAGACGCCCGCGATCGTGTCGCGCTGCCACGGGACCGTGCGATCCGTGTCGGTGAATCCGCCCCAGACGTCCACCACCGGCTCACCGTCCACGAAGACCGCCACCGAGGCGCCCACGTCTCCGGCATCGAGCAACTCGGCGAGTGCGCCGGGTACCGCGGAGAAGAGATCGTCGTACGAACCCTGAATCTCGGCCATGCGCGGAACTTAGCCCGCACCGCACCACCGTGGTCAACCGAATATCCGCGACGACGCCGCGCCCGGCCGCGAGAAGTAGGCCGGCCGGGGCCGTTCGCCGGGTCAGTCGTGGATGCGCAGGCCGGTGAGCCGACTGACCGCGGCCGGGTCACGGTGGTCGAAGAAGAGAGACCTGCCGGTGTCCAGGCCCGCGATGGACGCCATCTGATCGTCCGTGAGCTCGAAGTCGAAGACATCGATGTTCTCCGCCATACGGTCGGCGCGGACCGACTTGGGGATCGCGACGATGCCGCGCTGGGACAGCCAGCGGAGCACGACCTGTGCCACGGACTTGCCGTGCTTGTCGGCGATCTCGCTCAGGACCGGGTGGGTGAACAGGTTGTTGCGGCCTTCGGCGAACCCGCCCCACGACTGGATCTGGACCCCGTGCTCGCGCATGACCTCTTGGTCGGTGGCGCGCTGGAAGAACGGGTGGGTCTCGATCTGGTTGACCGCGGGCGTGACGTCGTTGTTGACGATGAGGTCGACGAGCCGGTCGGGGTGGAAGTTGGCGACGCCGATCGCCTTGATGCGGCCCTCGCGATGCAGGTTCTGCATGGCGCGCCAGGAGCCGTGGACGTCGCCGAAAGGCTGGTGGATCAGGTACAGGTCGAGGTGGTCGAGGCCGAGCTTGCCCAGCGACGTCTCGAAGGCGCGCTTGGTGGTCTCCTCACCGGCGTCCTGGATCCACAGCTTGGTGGTGACGAACAGTTCCTCGCGCGGGATGCCGCTGTTCTTGATGGCTCGGCCCACGGCTTCCTCGTTGAGGTAGGCGGCGGCGGCGTCGAGCAGTCGGTAGCCGGCGGCGAGGGCCTCGGTGACCGCCTGCTCGGTCTGCTCCGGCGGTATCTGGAAGACACCGAAACCGAGGATCGGCATTTCGACGCCGTTGTTGAGGATCACGGTCTGCATGGGATTTCCTTTCGGGAACAGCTGAGGCCATCGTCGGGAACAACTGAGGCCGTCGATGGACCGGCCGCTCCGGCGCTGTGGCCGTCTCCAGCCCTCTGCCGAAGCGGGCACCGTCCGGTTCAGGGGCGGATGAGGACCTTGAGGGCCTCTCGATCGGCCATGGCGCGGTAGCCGTCGGGGACTTCGTCGAGGCCGACGGCGCGGTCGAAGAGGCGCCCGGGGGCGAGCGTGCCGTCGAGGACGTCCGGCAGAAGTTCCTCGATGTACGCGCGGGCCGGGGAGACACCACCGGTCAGGGTGATGTTCCGCATGATCATGGCCGGGCCGATGGGGCCCAGTTCGTACTGGGGTACGCCGAGGCGGCTGATGGCGCCGCCGTCGGTGACGGAGCCGAAGGCCGCCTGCAGGGCCTGCTCGGTGCCGACGGCTTCGATGACGCGATCGGCTCCGCGGCTGCCGGTCAGGTCACGGACGCGCGCGATGCCTTCCTCACCGCGTTCGGCCACGACGTCCGTGGCACCGAAGTCCCGCCCCAGGTCGGTGCGGGCGGTGTGCCGTCCCATCAGGACGATCTGCTCGGCGCCCAGTCGCTTCGCGGCCAGCACCGCCGACAGTCCGACGGCTCCGTCGCCGATCACCAGAACGGAGTCACCGCGGGTGACACCGGCGGTGACCGCGCCGTGATGGCCGGTGCCCAGCACGTCGGAAAGGGACAGCAAGGAAGGCAGCAGCTCGGAGTCCTCGCCGACGGGCAGCTTGACGAGCGTGCCGGTGGCCTGGGGCACGCGGACGGCCTCGCCCTGCCCGCCGTCGACGCCACCCCAGCCGTAGCGGCCGCCGTTGCGGCACGAGGAGTGCAGGCCCTTGCGGCAGTAGTCGCAGGTGTTGTCGCAGTACGTGAACGGCGCGACCACCATGTCACCGCGCTGCACTCCGGTCACGTCGGAGCCGGTCTCCTCGACGACGCCGAGGAACTCATGGCCCATGGGCCGCCCCTGTTCGCCGGCGGGCATGGACTTGTACGGCCACAGGTCACTGCCGCAGACGCAGGACAGGACGACTCGTACGACGGCGTCGGTGGGCTGCTGGATGACCGGGTCGGGCGCGTGCTCCACGCGTACATCGCCCGCGCCGTACATGAAGGTTGCTCGCATGAGGGATCTGTCCTTACTGGGTGTGTCGTAGACGGGGTGTGTGGTCAGCGGGGTGTGTTGTCGGTCTGTGGGGCCCGAGCTGCGCGGAGGCCGGTCACGTATGAGGAGCGGGTCGCAGGCTCACAGTGGCCAGGACAGTCACCCCCACCGTCGCCGCGGCGATCAGCAGACTGGTGTGCAGCCCGTCGACGAACCCGGCCCGGTCGGCGACCAGCGCTCCGAAGGCGGCGACTGCCAGGGCGCCGCCGAGCTGCCGGGCGGCGTTCAGCACACCACCGGCGACGCCGGCCCGCTCGGCGGGCACGCTGTCCAGCAGCAGCGCCACCAGCGCGGTCACGGCCATCGCGCCGCCGGCGCCGACCGGCATCATCAGCACCACCGACAGCCACACCGGCGCTCCGGCGGGCACCGCCACCATGGCCAGCAGGCCCGCGACCATCAGCAACTGACCGCTGATCACCGGCATCCGCGCACCGAACCGCATCGACAGGCGGGCGGCCACCGGGCTGATGAAAGAGGTGAGCACGGTCATCGGCAGGAAGGCCACGCCGGTGGCGAGCGCGCTCAGCCCGTGCACCTGCTGGAGGTACAGCCCCAGCAGGAAGATCATTCCGTAGAAGCCGATGTTCAGGGCGAACCCGATGGCGACCGAGAGTGACATCGTGCGCGAGCGCGGCAGCGGCAGCGGCGTCATCGGATGCCGGCCGCGGGCCTGCGCGACGACGTAGCCGACGCCTGCCACGACCGCCACGGCGAAGGCGACCAGGACCCGCGCGGTACCGAACCCGTCGGCACCGGCCTCGATGACCGCGTACGTCAGCCCGCCAAGGGCGGCGACGGCGGCGACCTGGCCGGTCCCGTCGAAGGGCACCGACCGGCGCGGGGAGGGCTGGGCGCGCTTGAGGAACGCGAGGGCCACCGCACCGACGGGCAGATTGACGAAGAAGATCAACCGCCAGTCGATCACGGTGAGCAGACCACCGGCCACGGGCCCGGCCGCCGAGCCGACGGAGCCGCTCACACCCCACAGGGCGACGGCCCGCGCTCGCGCCGCCGGGTCGGGGAAGACCTCCCGCAGCAGGGCGAGGGAGGACGGTACGACCATCGCGGCCCCGACCCCCTGCACCAGCCGCGCCGCCACCAGAACGCCCAGGTTCGGCGCCATCCCGCACACCGCGGACGCCACGACGAACAGGCCCAGGCCCCCGGCGAACCCCTGGCGGGCCCCGACACGGTCACTGATCGCGCCCGCGGACAGCAGGAACGCGGCGAAGGTGAGGGTGTAGCCGTCGACCACCCACTGCAGCCCGGTCATCCCGCTGTCGAAGCCGCGCCCGATCGAGGGCAGCGCGACGTTCACGATCATCGCGTCGACCATGATCGTGAAGAAGCCGAGCAGCACGGCGGCCAGCGCCGGGCGCCCACCGGACCTGCTGCGCGGTGGCAGGCCGACAGAGGTGGCCTGGAGAGGGGCGGGCGAGGCGGGCGTGGACACCGGACGATCTCCTGCACTGGGACGGGCGAGGTGCTGACGGAGATCGAGCCTCGCGCCTTCGCGGCGGCAGTGGCAGGCCGGGCTGTGCCGGGGATCGGCGTTCGGGGGTAATGACAGGGCCCCCCACACGCCTGCTACACAGGTCAGCGCGGTGTGACACTGACCGTATGGCATCCGCGCAGAGCAGCGGCGGCGGTACGGAGCTGGGTCAGTTCCTGCGCGCGCGCCGCACCCAGACCCGCCCCGACCAGGTCGGCCTCACCGTGGGGCCAGGCCTGCGCCGCACCCCCGGCCTGCGCCGCGAGGAACTGGCCACGCTCGCCGGCATGAGCATCGACTACTACGTCCGCATGGAGCGCGGCAAGGAGACCCGCCCAAGCCCCTCCGTGCTCGACGCCCTCGCCCGCGCCCTGCACCTCGACGACGCCGAGCACCAGCACCTGCGCGAGCTCGCCGCCCGCGCCGCCCTCCCCCACTCTCGGCTTCGCTCGAGCGGGGGGACCCCCATCGCCCCCGAACCCCCGCCGCCGCCCAGCAGGACAGTGCGCCCGCACCTGAAGCTGGTCCTGGAGGCGCTCCGGCCGAGCCCGGCCTACATCATCAGCCGCAGCATGGATCTGCTCGCCTGGAACCCCGGCGGCCTCGCCCTGTACGCGGGCCTCGCCGACTGGCCCGCCACACAGCGCAACCTGGCCCGCTACTTCTTCCTCCACCCCACCGCGCGCACCCTCTTCCCCGACTGGGACGAGCTGGTGCGCGGCTGCGTCGCCAGGTTGCGCAGCCTGGCCGGCACCGCCCCCGACGCCCCCGACCTCACCCACCTCGTGGGTGAACTCCTCCTCAAGAGCCCCGACTTCGCCAAACTGTGGGAGCGTTACGACGTCGTCGGACGCAAGAGGATCCAGAAGACCTTCCACCACCCCCAGGTCGGCGTCCTCACCCTCAGCGGTCAGAGCATGAACCTCGAAGGCACCCCGGGCCAACGCCTCGGCGTCTACACCGCCGAACCCGGCACCCCCGACCACGACGCAATGCTCCTGCTCGACGCGATCGCCCTCGAGCCCGCCGGGCACCGGGACATGAAGCCGGAACAGCAACCGCACTCACAGCCCTGACCGAGACCTCCACGGCAGTCCGGATCGACGGCGTGGCCGCCCTGCTCGACGGTCTTGATGAGGCGGGCGGGAACCCTCGACCACGACGAGGCGGGCGGCGCCGTCGGCGGCCAACGTGCAGTGCAGGCCGGTGGTGAGAGCGAAGTGGCCGAGATGGTTGGTGGCGAACTGCCACTCCCAGCCCTGTTCGGTGTACTTCTCGGGACAGGCCATGACACCCGCGTTGTTCACCAGCACATGCAGAGGGCCGTCAGGGCCTGAGCAGTCGGTCCTGCTCCACCGGCGGCGTCCCGCCGTGCCAGGGCAGGGCCTTGCCGAAGCGGATCAACTCGCCGTAGAGGGCGGGATCGACGTGCTCGGTGAAGACCAGGTCGAGCACCGCACGGGCGGCCTCGGAAGGCGACTGGGCCTGGCTGAAGTCGCTGAACCAGGGCCGGGAGGTGGCGGTGTCGACCATGCCGGGGCACACGGAGGCGATCAGGGTCCCGTCGGCGAGGTCGCGCTCGCGGCGTTCGGCCGCGACCGCGCGGACGGCGGCGACCTGGGCCACCTTCGAGGGCACGTTCAGCCAGCGTGGCCAGCCCGCCTCCTCGGCGGTCTTGTTGTGGACGGCGCTGCGCCAGGACTCGACGGCGTACTCGACCTGGTCGAGGCTCGCCCCGTCGAACAGGTGGTGCAGCCGCGGATCGAGGTGGCCGAGGGTGCCCAGGCTGCTGGCCACGACGATCAGTCGGCCGCCCGGACGCAGGACGGGTCCGAACGAGCGCAGGATCGCGTGGGTGGCGGTGTTGGAGACGTCGATGAACTCGTCGGCGCGCTCGGCCTGGGACTCCTCGGGCAGCAGTCGGGCGACGGCGTTGGAGAGCACGACATCGACGCCGCCGTGCCGTGCCCGGAGTTCGTCGGCGAGTCGGGCGATGTCGTCGGTGTCGGTGACGTCCAGGACCTGGCCCTGGACATGGCTGCGTGTGCCTGGCAGGTGCGCCACTTCGCGGGCGGCGTCCGAGACACGCTGGTGGCTGCGGCCGGTGAGCAGTACGAGGTCGTCGGGGTCCATACGGGTCGCCAGCCCTTCGGCGAGCGCACGTCCGAGTCCCTGGTTGGCGCCCGTGACGAGGGCGATGCGCGAAGCGTTCATGCATGCCACGCTAGAAACGCGGCGGTCATGAGTCCAACGAGATTTACGCACAGCTAGTATGCGTAATCGGCATGGGCCAGTGATCGTTGATCACGGATTTGGAAGCATCATGGACTTCACGGATGTGTCACTGACCGCGCTGCGCGTCTTCCGCGCCGTGGCCGAACAGGGGACCTTCACCGCGGCCGCGGCGTCGCTGGGCTACACCCAGTCGGCCGTGTCCCGGCAGATCGCCGCGATCGAACGCGCGGCAGGAGCCGAGCTGCTGGAGCGGCGGCGCGACGGAGTACGGCTGACCGCGGCCGGCCTCGTCGTCATGCGCCGTGCGACGACCGTGCTCGACGAGATCGACGCGACCGCGCGCGAACTGTCCGGCCTGCCCGGGCAGACCGGGACGGTCCGGCTGGGATGGTTCCCCAGTGCCGGGGCCGTTCTGCTGCCCCGAGCCCTGGTCGCGCTGCGCCGCACGGACCCCGGCCTGCACATCGTCAGCCGCGAAGGCAGCACTCCGGCGCTCGTGCGCGCCCTGCGGGCCGGCAGCCTGGACCTCGCCCTCCTGGCGTCGGCGCCGCCCTTCCGGCCGCCGGACGCCGAGTCGCCTCCACTGACTCTGCACACGCTCACCGAACGCGCGCTGTGCCTGGCGCTGCCCGCCACCCACCCGCTCGCCCGCGGCGACTTCGTCGACGTGGCCGATCTGCGCGGGCAGCGTTGGATCGCCGGCTCCTCCTCCGGCGAGGACCGGCTGATGGGGGTGTGGCCCGGTCTGGACGAACGGCCCGAGATCGCCCACACCGCCCGCGACTGGCTGGCCAAGCTTCACCTCGTCGCCGCCGGGTGCGGGCTGACGACCGTGCCGCCCGCACTCATCGAGGCGGCACCACCGGGGGTACGCATCCTTCCCGTGCGCGGTGGGCCTCAGGAGCAGCGGCGTCTGTTCCTGGCCCGTCTTCCCCAGCCGCCGAGCGAACGGGTGACGCGTGTGGCAGCCGCCCTGCGTGCCGCGGCGCTCGATGGTGACCCGTCGGGCTCAGACCCGTGACGGTCCCGGTTCTCCCATGTCACAGCCGGCTCGGCGTGACACGGACGTTGACGGTCTTCATCAGCGGCTGATCGCTTTGCGTGCTGTAGTCGGCCGCGCCGATGAGGGCGTTCATCTCGGGCATGTACCCCGCCGCGCAGCCACGGGGCATGTCGTAGCTCAACGCCCGGTACCCGGTGAGGGAGCGCTTGCTGCCGTCCTTGGAGGTGGCCGTGATGTCGACCAGGCTGCCGGGGATGATGCCACGGGAGCGCATGTCGGCGCGGTTCATGAGGACGAGTGTGCGCAGGTTCTTGATACCCCGATAGCGGTCGTCGTCGGAGTAGATGGTCGTGTTCCACTGGTCGTGGGAGCGCATCGTCTGCAGCACCAACATGTCGTCCTTGGGCACGACATCCGGCAGTACGGCGGCGGAGAACTCGGCGCGGCCGGACGGGGTGAGGAAGACGAGTTCGCGGGCAGGTTGCTTGATCCGGAACCCCAGCGGCAGCCGGACGCGGCGGTTGAAGTCCTCGAAGCCGTCCAGGACTTGGGCCATGGTGTCCCGGATACGGTCGTAGTCCTCGATGTACTGCTCCCACGGGACGGCGCTGTCGGGAAGAGTCGCCCGCGCCATGCCGGCGATGACGGCGGGTTCGGACAGCAGATGCGGCGACGCCGGGCGCTTCATGCCGAGCGACAGGTGCACCATGCTCATGGAGTCCTCGACGGAGGTGGACTGCGGCCCACGACGCTGGTGGTCCTTCTCCGTCCGGCCGAGACACGGCAGGATGAGCGCCTTCCTGCCGTGGACCACGTGGCTGCGGTTGAGCTTGGTGCTGACCTGGACCGTCAGTCCGCAGCGCCGAAGTCCTTCGGCGGTGTACGAGGTGTCGGGGGCGGCCATCGCGAAGTTGCCGCCCATTCCGACGAACACCTTGACCGTGCCCCGGTGCATCCCCTCGACCACGCCGACCGTGTCCAGCCCGTGCGCACGGGGAGGGTCTATGCCGCAGACGTCGGCGAGCCGGTCGAGGAACTCGGGTGTGGGCCGGTGGTCGATGCCGCAGGTACGGTTCCCCTGCACGTTGCTGTGCCCGCGCACGGGTGACGGCCCGGCGCCCTCGCGCCCCAGGTTCCCGCGCAGCAGCAGGAGATTGACGATCTCCCGAACGGTGTCCACACCGTGTTCGTGCTGGGACACCCCCAGACACCAGCTGATCAGGGTCCGGTCGGACCGCGAATACACGTCGGCGGCCTTCAGGATGTCCGCGCGCGTCAGCCCGGACTGGCGCTCCAGCTCGTGCCACGGTGTCGCCTCGCACAGGGCCCGGTACTCCTCGAATCCCTGGGTGTGGCGGTCGATGAACTCGCGGTCGAGTGCCTTCGGGTCCGAGGCCGACTCCTCGATCACCGCCTTGGCCATGCCACGCAGGAGCGCCATGTCGCCGCCCGCACGGACCTGCAGGTTGAGCGTGCTCGTGCGCGTCGACTTGAACAGGGCCATGTCGACGAACTCGTGCGGAACGATGGTCCGGGTGGCGGCCGCCTCGATGAGTGGATTGACGTGCACGATCTGCGCACCCCGCCGATATGCCTCGGCGAGCGCGGTCAGCATGCGCGGAGCGTTGGAGGCCGCGTTGACGCCCATGATGAACAGGGCGTCGGCACTCTCCCAGTCGGCGAGGTCGGCCGTGCCCTTTCCGGTGCCGAGCGATGCCTGCAGGGCGCGTCCTGACGCCTCGTGACACATGTTGGAGCAGTCGGGCAGATTGTTGGTGCCGTACTCACGGGCCATCAACTGGTACAGGAACGTCGCCTCGTTGCCGAGCCGTCCAGAGGTGTAGAAGGCGGCTTCGTTCGGGTCGTCGAGGGCCCGCAGCTCGCTTCCGACGAGCTCGAACGCGGCCTTCCAGGTGATGGGCTCGTAGTGGTCCGTCTCCTCGTTGTAGACCATCGGCTCCGTCAGCCTGCCCGTGTCCTCCAGCGCGAAGTCGGTCCATGTCGCCAGCTCCGAGACGGAGTGCGCGGCGAACAGCTCACGTCCGGCACGCTTGGGCGTCATCTCCCAGGTGACGTGCTTGATGCCGTTCTCACAGATGTCGAGCTTGAGACCCTTGGTGTCGTCGGGCCACGCGCAGCCCGGGCAGTCGAACCCCCCGCTCTCGTGGTTCATCTTGAAGATGGCGCGTGGCCCGTCGATCAGTGTGTGTTCCCGCAGGAGGACGTGCGTGACGCTCTTGGCCGCACCCCAGCCGGCGGCCGGATGATGGTAGGCCCGCTGCGACGACTGCTTCTCGGTGGTGGGTCCCTCGCCCCCAGCCGGTGTCTCCGCGCCGTGCGGCGATTCGTCGTCCGCGACAGCCTTGTCGGCATCAGAGGTAGTCATGCTGGTCAGCCCTTCGTATCTGTCGCCGAAGGAGTATGTGGAAACGCTACAACCATCCTGTGGCTCCCTCAAACGGGCCGCAGACGCATACGCACCCCACGGTCGTCATGTGGCGCCCGCCGGTCGTCCGCGTCGGTCGTATGTGCGGGATTCATGTGGTCCGATGAAGGCGCTCGAGCAGCACATAGGCGCGCTGCTCCGCGGCTGCCAGTTGGCCGGGGTCGACATCCGCCGCGTACAGCTCCCCGGCGGCGGCGTCGTCCGCCTCGCGCAGCTCCACCACTGCCACGGCCAGCTGTGTCTGAACGGCAGGGTGCGGTACGGCGGCGGAGTCGGCCAATGCCTGTTCGGCGCGTTCGGATGCTTCGCCGCACGCGGCCAGCGCTCGTTCCACACGTGCTGCCGGACGCCCGTGGACGACCAGCAGGGCACATGCCAGCCCGACGAGGATGCCGAGGACGCTGCCCAGCGTCCGGTCGTGGACGAGCGTTCCCGCAGGGGCCGGGGACGCCAGGTCGCTCATCAGCAGTGCGAGCGGCGTGAGGAAGACGACGCCGAGACCGTAGTTCCGGGCCACCGTGTATTCCATCAGGAATTCGAAGAGCACGATCAGGGCGACGAGAGCCGTCGGCGCCGGGTGGGTGGCCAGCACGCCGAACGCGATCAAGAGCCCGGCCGCCGTGCCCAGGGTGCGTTGGAGGGCACGCTCCAAGGTGGAGCGGACGTTGACGGAATGCAGGACGGCGGCCGCGGAGAGTGCGGCCCAGTAACCGTGTCCAAAGCTCAGGAACGCGGCCAGGCCACCTGCCAGGCCGGTGCCGAGAGCCATCCGGAACGCGGGGACGACAAGTACCGCGACATGGCCCGGGCTGCCGGCACCGGTCCCCACGGTCAGTTCGGCCGCGCGCCGGGCCGCGGGACCGGCCGCGTCCGGATGGCCGGGTGCCGTATCTGCGGACGGGGCGGACGGGAACATCGGGTGCGGCAGCGGGGCTGGGGGACGGCGGTACCTGACGGTCAGGTACCGAGCCTGCACACGCAGGTACCGCGCTGTCGGGGCGTCGGGAGTCTGCCGGCGTACGGAGGTGATCAGGAGCGACCAGGCGAGGTCGGTCAGGAAGACACATGTCCCGCTCCGCTCGCCGTGCCGCTGATCGGCTGTCAGGGGGCTCAGGCCGAGCGACTGATACGCCCGCAGGACGGCGGCGGTTGCCCGGTGCCGTGTGTGCACGGCGCCATGGGCTCCTCCGCCTTGTTCCACCAGGTCGGCGAGTTCGCGGAGGGCCACGGCCACCGCGAGCCGCTGCGGGCGGTCCGGGTGCACGACCCAGCCCACCAGTGCCAGTGCCCAGGCAGTGGCCGCGCCCGTTGCGGCGAGCCCTGTCTCGGAGAGCACATCAGTGAGCCTGTCGGCTGGGCCGTTGGCCGCCACGGCGAACGAGAAGAGCATCAGCACGGCACCGAGGCCACTCAGCCGTGTCGCGTCGCAGAGGAACTTCGCCAGGCCGGCCGTGACCGCCATCGCGGCAATCACCACGGCAGTGCCGACACCTCCCGCTCGCGGATCGGTCAGTGCGGCGAGCGTCGCACCGAGGCCGACGCACATCGTCATGGCCACCGCGGCCACGGCGAGGACGCGGGCGCGACGGCGGTAGGGCAGGTTGCGCCCGAACGTGGTGGTGAACGCGCCCAGCATGGGAAAGACGGCGAGCGCGGTTCGTCCGGAGAGCACCAACGGCACCGCGGGCAGTGCCATGGCCAGCGCCGCGCGCAGAGCGAAGAGGAGCGCTCCGTCCACTGCGTGCAGGGTGAGCGCGCCGCGCGGCGAGAGTACGCGCGTCAATGTGGTGCGGTGATGGCGGGACATGGTACCGAGACCGTCCGGGACACCATGACAATGGCGCGATCCACCCATGGAATTGCCACATCTGCCCACTTCTTCGAGATCAGTGAACGAGGATTCCTGCGAAGAGGTTGATGGCGGTAGCCAGAATGCTCGTGCCGAAGACGTACGACAGCAATGTGTGCCGGAGCACCATCGAGCGGATCAGCGCACTGGAGACGTCGGTGTCGGAGACCTGGTAGGTCATGCCGAGGTTGTAGCTGAAGTAGAAGAAGTCCCGGTACGCCGGCGGCTGGGCGGAGTTGAAATCGATCCCGCCCCCGGAATCCACGTAGTAGACGTACGCGTAGCGGGTGGCGTACATCAGATGCAGTGCCGCCCAGGCCATGAACACGCCGAGCAACGCCGTCGCGGCATGGCCGGTGTCGGAGTTGCCGAGCAGGAATACCACGATGCCGACCAGACCGCACAGAGCGACCGTGACGACGACGATTTCCTCGAGGACGGGGCGCAGGTCCTCGCGTCGAGCGTTGCCTCGGGTCGAGGCGGCGTCCATCGGCCACAGCACGATCCAGCCGACCACCACGAAGATTGTCTGGGTCGCGGCGATACCCGCGAGAATGGCCAGCGGTGTGTCGCTGGACAATGCGACGGCCACGCCGACCCCCGCTCCGACGGCGACCGCGATGGCGAGCCGTGGGACTGCGGAAAGCGACAAACGGATGCTCACGCTCACAAGCCACAACGGTAGTGCTTCGTGGCTGCTCGGCACGGCGAGAGCGGGACCAGGGGGTGACGGATCCCGCCTGCGGCCGGACGTACGGGACGTCCACGCGCCGTGCGAGTTGTTTGTAAGGGGGCGGGCTGGGGGCCGTCACCGGCGGCGGGGCCACGACCGCGGTGTCGGTGGTGTCCGGCATCGCGCTCATGGAGTGAGAACTCGGCCTCTGACCTGGCGGTTGTGACGGCGGCGCATCACCTCGAAGGGGACTACCGTGGCCCCGCAGCAAGCGGCCACTCCCACCCAGATCGGAAGCATGAAAATGAGCGTGAATGAGCTGACGATCCAGCCCGTCGTGAACGTCACGTCGGCCCATAGTGGAAAAAGCGCGAGCCGGGTGGAGAACAGCGGGATCGGTCGTCCCGGGCTGCGTGACGCGGCGTACTGCACATAGATGATGCTGGACAATGCCCCGACGATGACGGCGGCCGCGATGGTGATGATCTGCATGAGAATCTCCTGACCTGAGAAATTCTGCATCCAGAAAAGTTCACCGAGGGACTTCGCGTCATGTCACGGAACAGCGTGACTTGAAATCAGGAACCGATCTTGATAACGCCGCGCCCGCATCCCTACACGGGGGTATGGCCCAACAGGTAGTCCCGCACGGCTTCGGGCAGCCCCGCCCCGGGGCACATCGGTTCACGCGGCGCGGCGAGCTCGCGACTATGCTTGTAAACAGCGGAATCGCCCATCGTCACCCAGCTGTTCCACCTGCACAACGGGAGCAGGAATGACCAGTGAAGCCGGGCCGATCAGCGCCGAAGCCCGTCGGGCGCTCGAACAGGAGCTTGCGGATCTGCACGCCGAACGCAACGCGGTCGCGGCAACCCTGGGCGACACGGACTCGGCGGGAGACACCGCCGACCAGGCCGACGAGTTGCAGCGTGCCACTCAGTTGGACCACCTTGACGCCCGTATCACCCGGATCACCGAGAGGCTGGACGGGGCGGCGGAGGCCGGTCCGCCCCGCACCGATGTGGTCGATCTGGGAAGCACCGTCACCGTACGGTTCGCCGACGGCGGCGAAGAGACGGTCCAGATCGGCGACGTCGCCGAGCCGTTGGACCAGACGTTGGTCACCACCGACAGTCCTCTCGGCCGCGCCCTGCTCGGCCACCGTGCGGGTGACTCCGTCAGCTACGAGGCGCCCGACGGACGGACGACCGTGACGGTGCAGTCCTTGGGCGCCCCGTAGGACCCGCATCGCCGTCTCCCAGGGCAATCTACGTCCGCTCGGGCGCCGTGCGGTCACGAGCCGAGTGCCACCACAGCCTCATCGGTGTACACCAGGAAGGTCAGGCTCTGGCGGAAGTACAACTCGATCTCGTTCGCGTCATGCGCGGTGTAGCCGATCGCGAGGTCCTCACCGAGCCGCAGTTCGAAGTCCCCACCGCGGGTGGACAGCAGAAAGGCGCCGTCGACCGCGGGCGCCCAGATGGGCGGGGCGTCCAGCATCCGGCTGAGATGCTCCGTGATCGGATAGCCGTGGTCGGACGTCTCGCTCACCAGGGTGTACGCGTCGGCGCCCAGCAACAGCGAATACGGGCCGGCGACTCCGGCCAGGCGCAGGGTCGTCAGCGCGCGGCTGACGGCATCCGGGTAATCACGTGTCTCCGCAGGCAGGCCGTGCACCGGATGGGAGGTGCGCCTGCGCAGTCCGTCGATGCCCGCTGCCTCGTACCCCTCGAAGACGGCCCGGTCTTCGGTGAACGCCATGGCGCGCGCCGCGTCCTTGACCGGTTGCCAGTCGGAGTCGTTCGAGCCGCGCTCTACGTCGTCCACCGCATCGCGACCGACCTTGAAGGGGACGCGCAGTTCGACCAGGGGCTGTACTTGGCGCAGGAGGGCGGTGACGCCCGGTCCGGGCCCTTCGATGCGGGCGAGGTGGCCGGTGCCGACCGAGGCGAGCGCGGGACCGTCGGGTCCGGTGACGTCCACGACACGACGGCCCCCCACGTTGCGCTGGAAGGTACGGCGAGCTTCCTCCTCGATCTGTGCCCATGCCTCGGGCGTGATCGGCGCGAGTTCGCGGTGCAGGTTGTTCATACCGTTGGGCGTGGACACGTGATCAGGCTCCTTTGAGACTGCCGATCCCCAGGGAGCCCTCGCTCGCCGACGCTCCGGTGGGCGCGGCGGGCGGGTCGTCGAGGAAGTCGGCGCTCGGTACGTGGAACAGACAGCCGGTGACCGCCGTGGAAAAGTCGAGGATTCGGTCGTGGGTATGGGGTTGGTCACCGAGGAACATGTTCCTCAGCATCTGTTCGGTCACCTCGGGAGTGCGCGCATAGCCGATGAAGTAGGTACCGAACTCCCTTTGCCCGATGCTGCCGAACGGCATGTTGTCACGGACGATCTTCCGTTCGTTTCCGTCCGCGTCGGTGATGGTGTTCAGTGCGACATGCGAGTCGGCGGGCTTGATGTCGTCCGGCATCTCGACGTTCGCCAGCTTTGTGCGGCCGATGACCCTTTCCTGTTCCTCCGTGGGCAACGCGTTCCACGCGGCAAGGTCGTGCACGTACTTCTGCACGATCACGTAGCTGCCGCCCGCGAAATCAGGGTCCTCGTCACCGATGAACACCGCGTCGGCCGCGACCTGGCCCTCGGGGTTCTCGCTGCCGTCGACGAAGCCGAGGAGGTCGCGCTCGTCGAAGTACTTGAAACCGTGCACCTCGTCCACCACGGCGACCGCTCCGTAGAGACGTTCGCCGATCAACTGGGCCAGTTCGAAACAGAGGTCCATGTGGTGGGCACGCAGATGGAAGAGCAGGTCACCAGGGGTGGACGGGGCTCGGTGCCGAGAGCCCGTCAACGCCACGAACGGATGCAGATCGCGTGGGCGGGATCCTGCGAAGAGCCGGTCCCAGGCGGCGGAGCCGATGCCGACGACGCAACTCAGCTCCGCGTCCGGAGCGCGGAAACTGACCGATCGTCGCAACCCGGCCACATCCTGGAGCAGATCGCGAACAGCGGGCTCGCCGCCAGGCGCCATGGTGCACACGAGGAACAGGGCGGCTTTGGCGGGCGGGGCCATCACGAACTGCGACTCAACCACGGAGCCTGCCTCCTACATGTCGTGGCTATGGCGCTACGCACGGCAGAATAACGTGAGGAAACATAATAAATACTAGAATTGGGGCACGGTGATGTCGACCGGTGCGGGTACACAGGTGCCTGCCTGCGCGCATCGCACCCGCCCCCCGGTGGTCGAGGATTAGCGCCCGATCCATTGCGCCTTCTTTACGAGGGAATCCTCGCGATCGGCAACAAGGGCCGTGAAAGGGTAGCGGCGGACAGGACTTCGGGGTGAAGACCTGCCTGGGTGAACCGGTCTACGCCACGGGGCCGAGGTTGCCTTCAAGGGTTGTCCGCGTGATCAGAGGACGGTCCCAGAGGGCGAGGAGTTCGTTGGCGAGGGCCACGATCGGGAGCGGGTGGCGGGTGCCGTGGATCTCGATGGAGGCGGCCGACAGGCTACGCGGGACGGCTCCGGCATCGAGCAGGACACGCCAATCCTCCGGCCCGAGTTCCAGGAACTCGAGCCCGGTCAGCTTGGCGATCTCCAGCGGGTCGGCGAGCGTACCGGGGTAGGCCGTGAGAGTCCGCAGGCGGGGGAGTCCGGTGACGGGGACGAGGCTGAGCGGCTCTCCCTCCCACACGCCGATGGACAGGACCTCCAGCTCTGGATGGACGGCGGCCTCGACACTGCTCAGGCTTGCGATGTTGACCCGGGCCACGGCCGGTGGCTGGTCCCCGCGAGGGCCCCGGCGCTCGTCGCCGAGTCCGTTCAGTACCAGGTCGGTGAGGGAGTCGGCGTGCAGGTCGCCGCCGACGTCCTGCTCATGGTCGAGCATGATGATCTGTCCCACGTGTCCGCGCGGGCCTGGTGTCAGGTCCACCGCGATGCGGTCGCCGCCGCCGTTGTCGCCGAAGACGATCCAGCCGGGGGAGCCGACCAGACCCTGCACCGCGGCATCGGGCGGGGTGCCGACCGCCTTCATCGCCGCGAACTCCCAGCGGGACGGACGGGACGGAGCGTCGGCGATGTACAGCGCATCCAGGGAAAAGAGCTCGCAGCCGACCGCATCGTAGACGTGCTCCGCCGCCTCGTAGTCGTCGCCCCAGTCCTCCCACCGCGCCCGGGTCACGCGGTAGAGCACCTTCAACTCGTCGGGCAACACGACGCCGAGGCGCGCTTCCGCGGCGGCGATCTCCGCCTCGGTGGCGCCGATGGCATCGGGGATCCGCTCGCGGAGTGTTCGCTCCAGCGACGCCAGATCCACCGACGGGGCGGGCACCGCTCCGGGAACCGGTTCGGGAAGGCGGCGCCAGGGCTCGGGGACGGAACCCTCGACCAGGATGAGTGAACCCGGATGCGGATTGCCGATACCGGGCTCCACGGCGGGGCTGGGGTGCAGCAGGTGGAGTGCGGTGCTTCCGTCGGGCGAGATCTCCGCCGCGAACGAGATGTCGTCGACACCCGCGTCCGCGAGTGCGCCGCGCACCCGCTCCACCGCGTCGAACTCGTCCTGCATGTCCTCGATCTGGAGGGCACGTCCGGGCTGCGGGCGCCGCCGCGGCATGGGCAGGCTCCACCCGTGTTGGCCGATCCGTCCCGCCACGTAGCCGCCTGGTGCGGCGATGCTCTCCGCGTGGGCGGTCCGCAGAAGCCGCAGCACGGGCTCCCAGGTCGCGAAGTCATGTATCGAGGGCAACGGCGGCCTCCGGTCGCTCTGGTGAACTGGCCTCGCGCTTGCGCGAGTGCGGGTGGCGGGTGTCTGATGGTTGGTCAAAGAACCGAGGAGCGCCGCTGACCTGGGCCGAAGGGACCTGTCCAGGGTCCCGCTCGTCGCCGGGGAAGCCGCACTCCTCAAGTGAGTCAGCGTATCGGGTCCTCCTCGCGTGTGTGTGCTGAGGGCGACGGCAACCGCGTGGTGACGCAGGCCGTTGGCGTGCTGCTCATGACTACAAGTTGTAGCCTCCCGACACCTCGATGTTCTGGGCGGTGACCCAGCGGCTCTCCTCGGAGAGCAAGGCGGCGATCATCATGCCGATGTCATCGGGTTCGCCGACCCGGCCGAGAGCGGTCTTCGCCGCGAGGGCCGGGATGACTTCGGGAAACCGCTCGAAGGCGTCGTCGGCGATCCGGGTGCGCGTCGAGCCCGGCGAAAGTGAATTGACGCGGATGCCTCGCGTGCTGAACTCCTTGGCCATGTAGCGGCTCAGCACGTTGAGGCCGCCCTTCATCGACGCGTAGGCGGAGTAGCCGGGCTCCAGGCCGGACCCCATCGCCGAGTTGCTGCTCGTGTTGACGATGGCCCCACCGTCTTCCATCAGCGGCAGCAGGCATTGCGTCAGGAAGTACGGGCCCTTGAGCAGAACCCGCATCAACCTGTCGAACATCTCCTCGGTCGTATCCTCGATCAGCGATGTGTGGGCGAAGCCGGCGTTGTTGACCAGATAGTCGAACGTGTCGCGCTGCCAGGTGTCGCGCAACACGTCGACCACGGACCGCCGGAAGGCCGGGAAGTCGCCGGTCTCACCGACGTCCAGCGGCAGCGCGACGGCAGTGCCGCCGTCCTTCTCGATCGCGGCCGCCGTCTCCAACCCTCCCTGGGCGTTGTTGCCGTAGGTCAGAATGACTCCGGTTCCTCGCTTGGCGATCTGGATCGCCGCGCTCTGCCCGATACCGGAGCTGGCGCCCGTGATGATTGCTACCTTCATGATGGTTCCTTAAGAATGTTGGGCGGTCCGGGAGGACCGGGTGTGGCTGATGATGTGTTTGCTGTTGATGGCTCCAGGAGAATGGCCGCCCGGTCCTCCGGGATGCTCCGACCACTGATTGAGAACTGCGGTCATCGCTGGTTAAGGACCTGTCGTCGGAGTGTTCCCCGGGCCACGGAAGTGCTGGTCACGGTGGAACGGAGCGACGGGCTTGAGCACGCCTCACGCGCGGATATGGGTCGGCATTGACGCCGGCAAGGGGCATCACTGGGCGGTGGCGGTGAACGCCGACGGTGAGACGCTGTTCTCGACGAAGGTGATCAACGACGAGGCCCAGATCCTTACGCTGATCGACACGGCCCGGGAGAAGGCCGACGAGGTGGCGTGGGCGGTGGACATCTCCGGCCGGGCCTCCACCCTGCTGTTGGCCTTGCTCATCGCGCACGGGCAGCGGGTCGTCTACGTGCCCGGCCGCACCGTCAACCGGATGACCGGCGCCTACCGCGGTGAGGGCAAGACTGATGCCAAAGACGCCCTGGTCATCGCCGACCAGGCCCGCATGCGCCGGGACTTCGCTCCGATTGAGACTCCTCCAGAACTGGTCTCCGCGCTCCAGTTGCTCACCGGTTACCGGCGCGACCTGATCGCCGACCGGGTCCGGCTGATCAACCGGCTGCGTGACCTGCTGGTCGGCATCTGCCCCGCGCTGGAGCGGGCCTTCGACTACTCCGCGGCCAAGGGCCCGGTGGTCATGCTGACGGAGTATCAGACCCCGGCTGCTCTGCACCGGACCGGCGCCAAGCGGTTGACCACCTGGCTGGAACGCCGCAAGGTCCGCGGCGCCGACGCCGTTGCGGTCAAGGCCGTCGAGGCTGCCCAGTCCCAGAGCACTGCCCTGCCCGGGGAGGCCCGGGCGGCCAAGCTGGTGCGCGACCTGGCCCACCAGCTCCTGGCCCTGGACGAGCGGATCAAGGACAACGACCGGGAGATCCGCGAGACCTTCCGCGCCGACGACCGCGCTGAGATCATCGAGTCCATGCCCGGCATGGGCCCGATCCTGGGTGCCGAGTTCGTTGCCATCGTCGGTGACCTGTCCGGCTACCGCGACGCCGGGCGCCTGGCCTCGCACGCCGGCCTGGCGCCGGTGCCCCGCGACTCCGGCCGCCGCACCGGCAACTATCACCGGCCCAAACGCTACAACCGGCGCCTGCGTTGGCTGTTCTACATGTCCGCGCAGTCCGCCATGATGCGACCCGGCCCCTCCCGGGACTACTACCTCAAGAAGCGCGCCGAAGGACTGTTGCATATCCAGGCCCTGCTCGCGCTCGCCCGGCGCCGGGTCGACGTTCTGTGGGCGTTGCTGCGTGACAAGAGACTGTTCACCTCCGCCCCGCCGGTCACGCAGGCGGCTTGACACGATCATTGAGATTCTCCTGGGGTGTCGCTATGCGGCAGAGGCCGGGGACAGGACTCGGGCGAGCCAGTCGTTGCGTGTGCGGCGGGCCTCGGCCGAGACACGCGCCTGCGGGTACAGGGCGTCGAACCCGTGGAAGCCTCCCGCCCAGACGTGGAGTTCCGCCTGGCCGCCGGCCGCCCAGATCCGGGCGGCGTAGGCGACATCCTCGTCGCGGAAGACCTCGGCCGAGCCGGCGTCGACGTAGGTGGTCGGCAGACCCGAGAGGTCGTCGGCCACCGCGGGGGAGACATAGCAGGGCACCTGCTCGTCTCGGAGGTCGCCGAGCACCGAGCGCCAGCCGAACTCGTTCATCTCACGGGTCCAGACTCCGGGATCGCCGGAGTACTGCAGGCTCGAGGTGGTGGTGTTGCGGTGGTCGAGCATGGGGCAGATGAGCACTTGGGCGGCGATCGGCAGGGTGCCGCTGTCGCGCGCCATCAGGACGACCCCGGCGGCGAGGCCACCGCCGGCGCTGGCGCCCGCCACGACGATGCGGGCGGGGTCGATGCCCAACTCGTCGGCGTGCTCGACGATCCACAGCAGCCCCTGATAGCAGTCGTCGACCAAAGTCGTGCCGCCGACTTCGGGCGCCAACCGGTAGTCCACGGAGACCACGACGGCACCGAACAGGTCGAGCCACTCCAGCGGGATGTCGATCTGCGAGAAGCGATCTCCCATGACCATCCCACCGCCGTGTATCCAGAAGACGCACGGCGCCCCCGTGGCGTGCGCGGTCCCGGCGGGACTGAAGACCGACAAGGGGATCCGCGCACCGTCCTCGCCTGACACGGTGACCTCGCGCCGGTCGACCGAGCGGCCTTCGAGAAGGGGCTCGACCGGCGTCGACGGGAGCAGGCGCAACTGCGCGAGCAGTTCGGGGCCGAGGTGGGTCATGAGCGGCATGTCGGCGAGCAGCGCGCCCAGTTCGGGGTCCAAGGCGGGTCGTGCGAGCGTCACGGTGACTACCTTTCGTCGGGTCGTACGGATGGTCAGGGGTGGAGGGCGCCTGCCCACCGGCGTGAGGAAGGGCTGGGGATGCAACAGCGGCCTCAGAAGGCGGCCTTGCCGTGAACCGGTACGTAATCGGTGTATTCGGGGTCCTTCGCCAGCAGCCCGTCGAACCGCTTCACGATGGCCTGAGCCGCTTCGCCGGCGAAGACCCGGTGGTGGTCCTCCTCGCTGGTCCAGCCCTCGGTGACATGGACGACGTCGGGGTGGGACGCCGAACGGCAGACGAGATAGACGAGGCAGTGTTCACTCGTTCCGGGATTGCCGTCGCTCAGGCCGGTCAGCAGCAGGTCGGCCAGCTGGTCGCCCATTCCGGGCCTGGCGGTCAGGGTGGCGTTGAATCCGTGATTGACGATCATGACTACCTTCTTCCGCGATGACCGATCGTGCAGGTGTGCTGGTCCTGGAGTAGAAGGCCCTTTGGCTCTCCGCTGGACTCCAGTGACTCCATTCAAGCGGCCTGACCTGCGGAAACGGTAGAACGATACTGTCGGCTCCTTGCACAATCCTCTTCTGTGCAGGAGTCGACGACAGGGCGTGTGCTGCAATGAAGGCATGTATCTCGAAGAGCTCCGCACCTTGCTGGCCCGACACGCACGGCCGGAGTGGACCACCGCCATCGACGGCGTCCTCATCTCGAAGGTCGAGCGGTCCGACCCGCCGGCGCCGTCGATGACCGGCACGGTGCTGGCGGTGATCGCACAGGGCGCCAAACGCCTCGCGCTGGGCGACCGGGTGTACGAGTACCGTGCCGGGCAGTACCTCGTCGCGTCGGTGGACCTGCCCGTCACCGGCCAGTTCACCGACGCCGACCCGGAGCACCCGGCCCTGGGTTTCGGTCTCACGCTGGAACCGTCCGTCGTCGCCGAACTGCTGCTGCAGGCCGGGCCCGGAGATGCCCCGCGCGCCGGCGGCAGCGCGTTGCCGGGCATCGCCGTCAGTGACGCTCCGGATCCGCTGCTCGACGCGGTGGTCCGGCTGCTGCGCCTGCTCGATGAACCCCGCGACCGGACGGTGCTCGCGCCGCTGGTCAAGCGGGAGATCCTGTGGCGGCTGATCACCGGCGAACAGGGCGGTATCGTGCGCCAGCTCGGCCTCGCCGACAGCAGCCTCAGTCACGTCGCGCGCTCGGTGCGGTGGATCCGCGAGCACTACGCGCAGCCGTTCAAGGTCGAGGACGTCGCGCAGTTGTCCGGCATGAGCGTCTCCGCCTTCTACCGCAACTTCCAGGCGGTGACCGCGATGAGCCCCATCCAGTTCCAGAAACAGATCAGGCTGCAGGAGGCCCGACTGCTGCTCGCCACCCACCCCAACGACGTCACCGCGGTCGGCCACCGCGTCGGTTACGACAGCGCGTCACAGTTCAGCAGGGAATACCGCCGCCAGTTCGGCGCACCCCCCAGCCAGGACGCCGCCCGCCTGCGTCACACCGCGCACACCACCGCGAGCGCTCTTCCCTGAGACGACGGGAGATCAAAGCACGGCCGTCTTGCGCAATGGCTGCGTACGTCAGGGCACGGCAGGTCCCGTGATGAGTCGGCCCTCCCTGTCGTACGGCCGGACGTTGGGGACGCAGCCGTGCATGCCCTTGATCTGCTGCATCATCACGGGAGCCGGCTTGCCCGCGCCGGGGCAGGTCACGTGGTGGTGGCCGAGGAAGTGGCCGACCTCGTGGTTGATGATCAGCGCCCGGTAGGCGGCCACGTCGTGCGCGTACACGGGAGTCGCCAGCAGCCACCGCCTGAGGTTGACCACGACGTCCTTGCCCACACTGCAGTTGACCTCACCGCCGGTGTCGAGTCCGTACCGGCCACAGATCTTGTCCACCGTTCCCGGCGTGGCGAGCCGTACGACGAAGTCGGGCGTGCCGCCGGTGACACGCCGGAACGCGCTCTCGCCGTCGGCCGTCCAGCCGCGCGGGTCGGCAAGTATGCCCTCCACCTGCTTGGCGACGTCGGCAGCCGACTGCTTGAGGCCGTCCTCGACGACGACCTCGTAGCGCAGCAGCCGGCTGCCCCGCCCCACGGTCCCGCTCCCGCCGCCCGCGGTGGTGAACGTACCGGGGCCCGAGGACGGGACGGAGTCCGGGGAGGAGGCCGGTGCGGAGGAGCCCGCGGACGGCGCGCCCATCCCGCTGGTCCTGGCGCCGGGCTCCTTGCTGTGCTCGGCGCCGGCCGCCGTACTGCTCGGCTTCGCCGACGGGTCCGGTGTCTTCGAGGGTTCGTCCGGCGCCGACCGGGAGGGCCGTGCGGCGGCAGCGGGCCGGTCGTCGCTTCCGGAGGCCGTGGACGCCGTCCGGTTGATGACGAGGGTGGCGACGCAGACGAGGACGGCGAGCGCGGCGACGCCCCCCAACAGAGGCCCCTTCCCCTTCCGGCCGCGCCCGTCGGCGTGCGCGGGGCCGCTGCGACGACGATGGGATCGCGGGGTCGGGGGCGTCGCACGGTGGGCGGTCGTGGTCATGGCCGTCAAGGCTGTGCACACGATGTGATGGGACCTGGATCGGAGGATAACGAGACCGTAACGCCCGATCGTGGACGGGGCTATGTGATCGTCCCGTAACAGTTCCCTGGCCGGACGTGGTCTCCGCGTCAAGTCCGTTGATCCGTACGGATACTGAGTGCATGCCACGTGTCCTGCTCATCGAAGACGACCGCGCCGTACGGGAGGGCGTCGTGCTCGCGCTGAGCCGCCAGGGACACGACGTCGCCGCCGTGGGGACCGGCGAGGACGGGCTGGCCCGGCTGCGGTCCTTCCGGCCGGACGTCGTCGTGCTCGATCTCATGCTGCCCGGCCTGAGCGGTCTCGAGGTGTGTCGCCGGATCCGTACCGAGGACCAGGTGCCGATCATCATGGCGACCGCCCGCGGCGACGACACGGACATCGTGGTCGGCCTCGAAGCCGGAGCGGACGACTACGTCGTGAAGCCGGTGCAGGCACGCGTCCTGGAGGCCCGTATACGTGCTGTCCTGCGCCGGGTCGGCGGAGCGCCCACCGACGGTGGCATACCGAAGATCGAGGCCCATGGGGAGAACGGCGAACTGGCCATCGACCGGTCCGGGTTGGCCGTCACCCGGCAGGGTGTTCCGGTCTCCCTCGCCCCTTCCGAACTGCGGCTCCTGCTGACGCTCTCGGCCTCGCCCGGCCAGGTGTTCTCCCGGCAGCAGTTGCTGGAGGCGGTCTGGGAGCACAGCTACCACGGCGACTCGCGGCTGGTGGACGCCTGCGTCAAGCGGCTGCGCACCAAGATGGGCGAGCCGGCGGGGCAACCACGCTACATCCAGACCGTGCGCGGTTTCGGCTACCGGTTCCAGTCCCGGTGAAACCACCGCTGCGCGGCCTGCGCGGCCGACTGCTCGTGGCGTTCGTGCTCGTCGCCGCCGTCGCCACCCTGACCACAGGTGCCCTGACCTTCCGGGAGGCCCGCACCGGGGTGCTCCAGCAGAGCCAGGACAACGTGATCAAACGCCTGCGGTATCACGTCAACGCCCTGGCGGCAGGCGTCAGTTACCCCCCGACCCGGCCCGACCTGGAGTGGATCGCCGCCGAGGTGGCCCGCGCGGAACCTGCGCAGAACTGGCGCGTACTGGCCACCTATCGCGAACTGCGGGCCACTTCCACACCACAGGACGGGTTCACCGAGCTGACACCCGCCATGCGGTCGGCCGTGAGCTCCCGCCGGGCCGCCGTCTTCCAGCGGGTGTCGACGCACGGCGGCTCCTCGCTCGTCGTCGGCCTGCCGGTCACCTTCGAGACCCCCAGCGAACACCCGGCCTCCGGGGTCGCGGTCTTCCTGACGGTGCCGCAGACCGGCGAACAGGGTTACGTCGACGCCCTGGTCGCCGCCATCGGTCGCGCCGTCCTGCCCGCCCTGGGCCTGGCCGTCCTGCTCGCCCTGCTGGCCGCCCGGGGCGTGCTGCGTCCCGTACGGGAGTTGCGCCGCGCCACTCGCAGGATCGCCGAGGGCCACCTGGACACCCGGCTCGCCATCAACGGCTCCGACGAACTCGCCGACCTTTCCCACACCTTCAACGAGACCGCGGCCGCATTGGAGGGGTCCGTGGCCGAACTGCGCCGCATGGAAGCCCGTGCCCGCCGTTTCGTCGCGGACGTGTCGCACGAGCTGCGCACCCCACTGGCCGCGATGTCGGCGGTCACCGACGTTCTCGACGAGGACGCGGCCGGGCTGACCCCGGACACCGCCACGGCCGTACGGCTCATCAGCGAGGAAACCGTGAAGCTGGCCCGCCTGGTCGACGACCTGATGGAGATCTCCCGCTTCGACGCGGGCGCGGCGGCCCTGCAACTGGACGACATCGACCTCGCCGAGTCCCTCCGCCGCACCCTCGCCGCCCGCGCCTGGCTGGACACGGTGGACACCCTGCTCCCCGAGCCCGGCGAACTGCGCGGCCGGGTCGACCCGCGCCGCCTCGACGTGGTCGTCGCGAACCTGGTCGGCAACGCGCTCCGCCACGGCGCACGCCCCGTGCAACTGCTCCTGTACGCACGGGAGTCGCCGGACGCGGACGACACGGGGTGGGCGGTCATCGAGGTGCGGGACAGCGGGCCGGGCATCCCCGCCGACGTCCTGCCGCACGTCTTCGACCGCTTCTACAAGTCGGACACCGCCCGGACCAGAACGGAGGGCAGCGGACTCGGGCTCTCGATCACGGCAGAGAACGTCCATCTGCACGGTGGCACGGTCCGGGCGGCCAACCGCGTGGAGGGCGGTGCCGTGTTCACGGTCGGGATTCCCCTGGGACGGTCCCTGGGACAGACTCGGGAACGGGAGGGTTCATGAGCCGCACGCGCCGGTCGTCGCGGTCCGCGCTGCTGCTCACGGCCGCCTTCCTGCTCTCCTCGTGCGGCATCCCCGAGACCGGCGTCGTGGAGGCGGGAGAGCCCGCCACTGGCATCCGGCCGGCCTACGTCCTCTACTTTGTCGGTGAGGGCACCCTGCTTGCCGTGCGCCGCCATGTCTTCGGCCCGGGTGGCATCGAGACGGCCGTGGCGATGCTGTTCCAGGGCCCGGAGGCCCAGGAACGCCGTAAGGGCATGACCACCGAGCTTCCACCGATGAGGTACGCCCCAACGGTCCGGACGGACGGCGGACGGCTGTCGATCGAACTGCCGGACCGGACCGCGCCGCTGACCGGGACAGCACTCGCCCAGCTGGTCTGCACAGCCGCCGACGCCCGCCTCGTCGAGACACAGGACGCCGACACCGCATCGACGCACGTGACCGTGACCGTGACGGGCCCCGGCGGTTGGCGCGCCGAAGGCTCCAGCGCGACGTGCCCATCCATGACGGGGCCGGCTGATTCCCCGAGGCCCACTGGCACGCCGCCGACGCGGCTGCCCTAGCGGGTCATCGGTGGCCCCATACGTTGACCACCCGCCCGTTGGAATCTGTCCCTGCGCCTCACCGTACGATGGCGTCGCTTTTCAGCGCCCCGGTAGGCGGACCTGGACCTCTTGCAGCACCCACCCGTTGCCGTCCGGGTCGCTGAACGAGGCGAATGAGGCGTAGCTGCGACCCTCTGGATCGGGGCCGTCCGCCTGATCCTGCACGCCCGCGTCGTAGACGTTGTGGTAGATCTCGCTCACCTCGACGCCTCGGCTGATCAGGTCGGCACAGGCCTGTTCCAAGTCGGAGACCACAAGGTAGTTGTGGGCGGAGCCCGGCGCCGCGGGGGTGATCCCGCGACCGAAGTGAATCGAGCATTCCGACCCCGGTGGCGTGAGCTGCACGAGCCGGAATCTCGGACTGGCCTCGAAGTCCGCATCGAGCCGCCACCCCAGGCTTCGATAGAAGTCCAGGGCGCGACTGACGTCGGTGACCGGGATGACGGCGACCTCGAGCCTCATGCTCATGGTCGGCTCCTTGACGACGTCCGTTGCGCCGTCCTGCTCTCTCTGCTGGGTGCTCATGGCGATCTCCCATGACGGCCGCCCGGTTCGGCTGTGGCCCCTGTTAGGCCCCCACCGGCGGGAACCCGAGCACCGGCTCCGGGTCACCCATGGACCGACTACGCGGTAGTTGTCGTACGACCGATGATATTGGCGATGACGTCCGACGGCGCGCCGAGCTCATCGTTCCCCGGGTGAATCGAGGCCGGCGAAGATCCGCCCTTGACATTATGCAGGCAAGTACCTGCATAATGCAGCGTGAGCCTCGAAGCTAGAGCGATGGACTTGGTCTTCAAAGCGCTGGCCGACCCCACCCGGCGACTCCTGCTCGACCGTCTGCGTGAGCACAACGGCCAGACGCTGAGCGAGCTGTGCGAGCGGTTGGACATGACCCGCCAGTCGGCGACACAGCATCTCGACGTCCTCGGGCAGGCCAACCTCGTGACCGTCGTGCGACGGGGGCGGGAGCGGCTTCACTACCTCAACCCGACACCGATCCACGAGATGGAGGAGCGCTGGATCTCGGGGTTCGACAAGCCCCGCCTGCAAGCGATCAGCGCCATCAAGAATCAGGCAGAGGAGTACGCCATGACCGACGGACCCACGTCCGTGCCGACCTATGTCTATGTCACCTACATCCGTGCGAGCGCGGAGCAGGTGTGGCAAGCCCTGACGGACGCGGACCTGACAGCGCGCTACTGGGGACACGCCAACATCTCGGACTGGCAACCCGGTTCGACCTGGGAGCATCGACGCGTCGACGGCTCAGGTGCCGTCGATGTCGTCGGTCAGGTGATCAAGACCGAGCCTCCGACACGCTTGGTCATCACCTTCGAGGACGCCCCCGACGCCGAAACGCCGAGGGAACCGTCGGTCGTCACCTTTCTCGTCGAACCACACGAGGACATCGTCCGCCTCACCGTGACCCACGAGAATCTCCCCAACCAGGAGATGCTCAACGGCATTTCGCGCGGATGGCCGGCCGTGTTGGCGAACCTCAAGTCGCTGCTCGAGACCGGTGATGTCCTCCCGCAGGCGCCATGGGAGATGTCTCCCGGGCACGCCTGAGACGGCACTCGCCACCCCCTTTCCGTATCCCGCAGGCGTGCTCCTCCCGACCAGTAAGTAGAACTGAAGCTTTCTGAAACAAAAGCTAACTGGAACTTCTCATTCTGGTCGGCGATGGTGGAGTCATGTCCGCACGCATCGCCTCTCCCCGCTTCCTCGCCCTGGTCGGCACCGTCGTGCTGTGGGCGTCGGCCTTTCCCGCCATCCGGGTCGGCATCGACGGTCTGGGGGTGGCGGCGCTGTCGTTCCTGCGGCTCCTGATCGCCGCCGTCGCGCTGCTGGCCGTGGCGCCCTTCGCGAAGGTACGGCTGCCGCGACGCGGCGACCTGCCGCTGATCACCCTGTGCGGGGCCACCGGCATGACCGCGTACCAGGTCCTGCTCAACTGGGGTGAAGTGCACGTGGAGGCCGGGACCGCGAGCCTGCTCATCGCGATCGCCCCCGTCTTCAGTGTGCTGCTGGGAAGCCTGTTCCTGGGCGAGCGGCTCACCCGCGACATCGTCGTCGGCAGCGTCGTCGCCCTCGCGGGCGCGGCCGTCGTCAGCCTGGCCCAGGGCACCAGCGGGTTCTCCGTCTCGGCCCTCGTCATCCTGGCGGCCGCCGTGGTCCAAGGGGTCTACCACTTCGCGAGCAAGCCCCTGCTGCGCCACTACACCGGACTGGAGGTCGCCACCTACGCGATGGTCGCGGGTACGGTCTTCGCGCTGCCCCTGATCCCCGCCACCTGGCACGCGACCGTCCACGCCCCGGCCTCCGCACTCGCTTCCGCCGCCTACCTGGGCCTCCTGCCCTCCGCCCTCGGCTTCGTCATCTGGGCCTACGCTGTTGCCCGGCTGCCGCTCGCCGTCTCCACCGCGGCCCTGTACCTGGTGCCGCCGGTGGCCCTGATCGTCTCCTTCGTCTGGCTGGCGGAGGTGCCCCGCCCCGTCGCGCTGGCCGGTGGAGCGATCAGTGTCGCGGGAGTGATCCTGATCAGCCGGCACAAGCAGAACCACCACCCCGCCAACGCCCCCACCGTGGACGCGTCCGAGCCGCAAGGAGCCGCTTGTGCTTGACGTACGCCGCCTGCGCATCCTCCAGCACCTGGCCGCCTACGGAACCGTCGCGGCCACGGCGGACGCGCTGCACCTGACCGCACCGGCCGTCTCCCAGCATCTCGCCGCCCTGCAGAAGGAGGCCGGCACACCCGTCGTCGAGAAACACGGCCGCACGCTGCGTCTGACCGCCGCCGGGGAACTGCTGGTGGCCCACACCGAGGTCATCCTGGCAGAGCTCGCGGCAGCCGAGTCCGGCCTGGCCGCGATGAAAGGCGGCCGCCGCGGCACGGTACGGATCAGCGCCTTCGCCTCCGCCGCCCGCACCCTCGTTCCGCCCTTGTTCGAACGTCTCAACGGCACCGGCACCGATCCCGCTCCCTACAGCACCGGTGCGGCCCGGGACCTCTCGCTGCGGCTCTCCGTCCAGGAGCCCGACGAAGCCCTCGACGAACTCCACAAACGCTCGACCGACCTCGCCCTGGTGCACAGCTACACCGTGCTGCCGCGCAGTGTCCCCGCGGCATGGGAGCAGACGGTCCTGATGGAAGAACCAGTCCTCCTCGCCCTGCACCCCGACCGGGCCGGCCCGGAGGGTCTCGCCGCCGGGCAGCCCGCGGACCTGTCCCGTCTGGCGCACCTGCCGTGGCTGACCCCCGGCCCGGAGACCTCCTGCTACGAGATGATCCAGCGGGCCTGCGGCGCGGCCGGCTTCGTCCCGGACATCCGGGCCTCCAGCAGCGATTTCTCCGTGCTGACGGCTCTGGCCGCCGCCGACGCCGGGGCCGTCCTGGTTCCCCGCATGGCTCTGCCGGACCACACCGCGCCCCTCAGCCTCCACCCCCTGGTCCGTCCGGTGTCCCGGACCGTCTTCACGGTCTGCCGCGCGGGCACCGGCAAACACCCCGACCTGCGGGCCGTACTGGACCTCCTGCACGAGACGGCCACGGCGCTCGACGACAGGACCGCCGGCCGGCCCGATCGGCCCCGGTGATCGGACGACCGCCCACGCAACCTCGAGGAGCGCTGTCCCCTCATACCAGGGGAACCCACCCGGGTACTCGGAGAGGAGCGTCTGTTGGCCCGACAGTTGTCCCGCCGGAAGTTCATGGTCTACTCGCTCGCGGCGTCCACACTGACCCTCGCGGCGCCCGTCGGCTGCGACACGTCGTCGGCGGAGGGTGTCGAGCCCACCGCGGCGGAGGCGCACGGGCCCTCCCGCGTCCTGGTGACCGGCGCGGACGAGGAGATGCTGGTCCTGGAGGTCACCGCGGCCAACAAGGTGGTCGTACGACTGCCTCGCGTCGAGGTCGGGCAGGGCATCACGACCGCGGTCGCCATGATGATCGCCGAGGAACTGGACGCCCGGCTCGTCGACGTCGACATCCCGCTCGCCGAGGCCCGCACCAAGGGGAACCAGTACACCGGCGGCTCGAGTTCCGTCCGTTCCCTGTACGCTCCCGCCCGCGCGCTCGCCGCCACCGCCCGGGCCCGGCTGGTGACCGCGGCCGCCCGGCGCTGGCACCTGCCCGCCCGGAGCCTGCGTACGCGGGACACGATGGTGGTCGCCCCCGACGGCCGTACGGCCACCTTCGGATCGCTGACGGCGGCCGCCGCCGGGATCCGCCGGCCCGCCGTGTCGAGCAGGCCCAAGCCCGCGTCCGAGCACAAGGTGATCGGACGGCCGACGGGCCGGATCGACGCGCGGGACATCGCCACGGGCAAGGCGAAGTACGCCGGGGACCTGGAGGTGGCCGGGGCGAAGCCGACCGTGGTGGCCCGGCCCCCGACGCTCGGTGGGCGCCTCGTCTCGGTCGACGACCGCGCGGCCCGCGCGATGCCCGGCGTCCACGCGGTGGTCAAGGTCGCCGGCGGTGTCGCCGTGGTGGCGGAGTCCTTCCACCACGCTTTCAAGGCCCGCGACGCCCTGCGCATCACCTGGAGGCCGGGGCCGCTGGCGTCGTTGTCCGACGCCGCCATCCGGTCCCGGTTACGAGCCGCCGTTCCCTCGGCCGGGGCGCCACCGCGGGGATCGGCGCAGGTCGAGGGAGAGTTCGAGTTCGCCTTCGTCAGCCATGCCCCGATGGAGGTGCTGACCGCGGTGGCGGACGTACGCGCGGACCGGGCCGAGATCTGGTTCTCCTCCCAGACACCGATGGACGCGCGCGAGAGCATCGCCTCGGCGATCGGACTGCCGAAATCGAAGGTCCGCGTCCATGTCGTGCGCGGAGGCGGCTCCTTCGGACGGCGGCTGAACTACGATGCCGCGATCGAGGCCGCCCTGATCTCGAAGGCGGCACGGCGACCGGTGAAGCTGATGTGGAGCCGCGGGGACGACATCAGGCACGGCCGGATGCGCGGGGCCTCGCATCACCGGATCCGGGCCAGCCATGAGCGGGGCAGGGTGGTGGCCTTCAGCCATGCGATGGCCTCGGTGAGCGAGTCGTACGAGCGGCAGGGCGTGGCCGTTCAGGGCGGCGTGGCCGTTCGGGGCGGTGTGACCACGGTGGCCGCGGGCCCGCTGCCCAGCGACAGCGGCCTCTACAACTTCGGGCGCGTTTCGGGAAGTTCGGGCTCGGTCGAGCTGGCGATGCCGCTCGGAGCCTGGCGGTCGGTGGACTCCGGGACGATGCGCACCGCGGAGGAGATCGTCGTCGACGAGGTCGCCGCCGAGCTGGGCAAGGACCCGGTGGCCTTCCGGCGCGGCACGCTCAGGAACAAGGCGGTCAAAGCCGTACTCGACAAGGTCGCGGCCGCCGGACACTGGGGTCGGCGCCTGCCGTCCGGCCAGGCACAGGGTGTGGCCGTGCACGAGGAATACGGCTCCTGCGTGGCCTGCCTGGTCGAGATCGACGCCACCGACCCGAAGAACCCCCGGGTGACCAGGGTGGTCATGGCGGCCGATGTCGGAACGGCCGTCAACCCGCGTGGACTCGAGGCCCAGCTCATGGGCACCGCCGTCGACGGCATCTCCACCGTGCTGCGGGCCGGACTGCACATCGACCGGGGTGCGGTACGCGAGGGCAGCTTCGCCGACTTCCGCTACGCCCGCCAGCAGCACTCCCCGTTGCACTTCGAGGCGCACATCGTGCCGTCACGGCGCGAGCCCGGCGGGGCAGGCGAGCTCGGCGTGCCGGCGGCGGCCGGTGCCGTGGCGAACGCCTACGCCCGTGCGACCCGTACCAAGCCCCGCCGCTTCCCGATCAACTTCTGATCGCTGTCCGAGAAGGTGCCGATGCCCTCCTATTCCTTCGTTCTCAACGGAAAGCCGGTCACCGTCGAGGCCCCCGCCGACATGCCGCTCCTGTGGGTACTGCGCGACCTGCTGCACGTCACCGGGCCCAAGTACGGCTGTGGCGTGGGCGTTTGCCGTGCCTGCACCAGCCACCTGGACGGGGCGGAGATCCAGCCCTGTGTCGTCCCGGTCGCGGACTGCGTGGGCCGTGGGGTCACCACCATCGAGGGCCTGGCCGACGGCGACACCCTGCACCCCGTGCAACAGGCGTGGCTCGACTGCGATGTCGCTCAGTGCGGCTTCTGTCAGCCTGGCCAGATCATGGCCGCCGCGGCCCTGCTCAAGAAGACGTCCCGGCCCACCGACGACGACATCGACCGTATCGAGAACGTCTGCCGCTGCGGCACGTACTCCCGGATCCGCGAGGCGATCAAGAAAGCCTCCGTCGCCGACGACCATGTGACCCGCCCCGGTCAGAGCCACCCTTGAGGCACGTGGTGGCGTTCGGTGCCGGTGGGGTCAGGCGTCCGCGACCTTCGCCGTGACGGGTGTGCCGATCTCGACCGTGCGGCTGACCGTGCAGAGCCGGTCGTGGGAGGTCTTGACCGCCCGGGGGAGGATCGCGCGGGCGCGGTCGCCGAGTTCGTCGTCCGGGAAGGTGACGGAGAAGGTGACCGCGAGGTCGGTCATCCGGTTTCCGAACTCGTCATTGATCTTGTTGCCCGTGACGGAGACGGTGAACCCGGTGGGCTCCGCGTGGCGGGCGGTGGCGACATCGACGTCGGCCGCGGTACAGCCCCCGATCGCGGCGAGCAACAGCTCGACCGGGGTGAAGTCGGTGCCGCCGTGGGGATCGGAGCTGGTGCCGAAGCTGATCGTGCCGCCGCGAGGGTTCGTCGCGGTGAAGTGGCCGGTGGCGGTCCGCTCGACGGTGACGGAGCGCGGGGTGTTTTCGGTCATGCCGACGACACTAACGCGCAGGTGGCGAGACCTGGCCCCGCCGACGGTGCGACGCGAAGAAACGGCGCCCGCGCATCCCCGTCCCCGTCCTACGGGGTGCCTCTCAGGGGCTGCAGTACGGCGGCGCCGACCCGCAGGAGCGCGGACAGGGGTGGCTCGACCCAGCGGGTCAGTTCGCGCTGCAGGGCGGGGTCGAGCTCGATGGTCACCCGGACGTATCGGGTGTGCAGGTGAGTGACCTTGACGGGACGGGACGCGGCGACGTCCGGTTCGCGCTGCAATGCCGCTCGGTAGGTGTCCTTGCGCTGGTTCACGCCTTGTCCTGACGTTTGATGAGTTCGTCTGCGAGGTCCATGTATGCCGAGCCCTTGACCTCGACCGGGCTGCCGAACGACTGGGCGTACAAGTCGAGTCGGGGAATGTGGGTGGACAACACGTCGAAGCCCCGCTCGGTGAGGGCTTCGCGAGCGTCGGCATCGGGGCCGGTGCGCGTGGCATCGGGACGATTGGTGCGGTTCAGCAGGACAGCGGCACGGGCCGGCTGGGCCCGCAGCGACTGCACGTCGCTCATCTCGCTGCCGATGGGTGCCATGCGATCCAGCTCGATGGGGGCCGGGGTCAGCGGCACGATCCACTCGCTCGCGTATCTCATGATGCTCCGCGCGATGTGGGCATGGTCCTCCAGCTGCGGGGCGTCGAACACCACGGCCTGTCGGTTGCCGAGAAAGTCGTTCACACGCCGATGCACGTCGCCCACCGGAAAGGCGATCACCGGAAACGGGAAGCCTCCCGCCAGTTCGCTCCAGCGCAAGGCGGAGGAGGCGGGGTCACTGTCCACCAGCAGGGGTGAGAGGCCCGACTCGTGCAGGGCGTGGGCCAACCAAACCGCGCTGGTCGTCTTTCCCACTCCGGGTTTCAGGTTCACAAAGGCATAGCTCAGCGACACGAGACGCAACGCTAACGGTCGCGAGCGGCCGACTGCCGTCGGCGCGGCACACGCTCTCCCTTTTCACCCTGCGGCGCCGTGAATCATTCGTAGGGGCTAACGCGGAAGGTCGACGGCGGATCAGTCGGCCAGCGCGGAGGCCAGCTCCCGCGCGGCTTGCACGAGTTCCTTGTCCGGTTCGTCGAGCAGGCGCTGGATCGTCTCGCTGTGGGCGCGCACGGCTCGGCGTGCCTCGCGTTCCCAGCCCACATAGTTCTCACGGCGATTGAGCAGCTTGGGGTAGGCGATGGCCGTACTCTCCCACTGCCGGGCGTCGGCGATGCTCTTCAGCAGCTGGAGGACCTGCACACGGCAGGGGACTTGAGGGAGCTGGGCGAGTTCCCACAGGAAGGGGACCGTGGCGGCGGTGGCCTGGTCCACGACGAAGCCGTACTGGCAGATGCGTTGCCGTAGACGCGCGAGCGCGGAAACGGCGGTGGCTTCGTCACCCGTGGTGATGGCCGCGAGCAGGGAAGGGATGCCCGTGGCGGACCCGGTGGAGTCCTGGAGCTCGGGCCATGGGACGTCTCTCAGGTTCTTCAGGGTTGTCTCCATGTCCACTCCCACGAGAGGCGTTGCGTGATGCCGTGCGCCGGGCGGCTCTGCCGATGCGGCGGCTGTCATGTCGGACCTTGCCAGGGCGGTGATGTCGGCCGAGACGGGGGAGTGGACAGCATCGCCCAGACGGTCTTGCCTGCACGCGAGCGAGTCCAGCCCCAGTGCTCGGACAGTTCCTCGACGATGCGCAGGCCGCGGCCGTGGACTTCCAGCGAAGCGTCCGTGCGTGGGTAGACGGGCGGGCTCTCGTACTGATCGGTGACGGCGCACACGAGATGGGCGCGTCGAAGCGTCAGATTGAGCCGTACGCCGTTCTGCCCATCGGCGGAGTGCGGTGCCGCGTGGAGTACCGCGTTCGTGGCCAGTTCGTTGACGATGAGGACGGCGTCGTCACTGCGGTGGTCCAACTCCCAGTGGCCAAGGGTGCTGCGGGTGAAGGCGCGCGCCTGGGCGAGCCCCTGGCGGGTGTCGGTGATGCACAGGCTGGCGAATCTGGGTGAGTTGCACGCGGGATCGCTCCCCCCGGGCCGCTCTTGCTCCGCGACGGAGGAGCGCGCTTCTTCCATGAGTGAGCCGGTCGGAGCGGCTCGACCCGACGATGGCGCAGCCCTGCCGCTTGCAAGGCTCGGTGCTTCGCGTGCAGGTAAGGACACGACATCTCCCTGATGCGACGTCAGGTTCGGTGCGGCAACAGTGCGGTTGACTCGCGAGCTATTATCCATCCTGACAGCGCCCGTCGTGCAATTTCACGGGAAATTGCACGAATGGTGGCTGGGGCAGGCCGCACGGGTTCGGTCCGCTCCAGTGGGCGGCCGACCTGTACACCGTGGTGGAACGTGAACAAGGAGAGTGCGGTGCCGTCAGTGCGAAACGGAATGCGGGCCAGTTCACTGGGTGTTCGCTGGGTGAAGAGTCGGCGCAGCAACGCCGAAGGCAACTGCGTCGAGGTGGCGTCCCTGGCCGAGGGAGGCGTGGCGCTGCGCAACTCGCGCGACCCCGACGGGCCGGCCCTCATCTACACAGCGGCTGAAGTGGCCGCTTTCCTGGCCGGGGCGAAGGACGGGGAGTTCGACCATCTGGTGTGAAGCGGAGTCGAACGATTCCACTTCTGCCGACGCGTGCGACAGAAGGCCGCGGGATGCGAGGATGGACCCCGTCGTCTGCCGTTCTCCAGGGAGTCAGGATGTCCGTCGAGTCACCTCGTGTCTCCCGCCTCGAACCGTATCTGACGCGGACCGAGCCCGCTCCGACCTTGCTGAAGATGCTCGTCGGTGTCCAGCTCGCGGGCATCCGCGAAGACGTCGGCCTCGCGCAGGAACAGGCCGCTCGCGCCATCGGGTTCAGTCCGGCGAAGCTGTCGCGCATCGAAGCCGGCAAGGGCCGTCGGCCGCCCACGGAAGGCGACGTCCGCGCGCTGTTGGAGCTCTACAAGACCGATGACCATGAGGCGTCGGTTCTGCTCCAACTGCTGCGGCGTGCCGGTGAGCCGGGATGGTGGCAGCGTTACGACAAGCGGCTGATGCCCGAGTGGTTCGATCGGCTGGTAGGGCTGCAGGAGGCCGCTGCCGCCATCCGCACCTTCGAGATCCAGTACGTCCCCGGTCTGCTGCAGACTCCGGCCTACACCAGGGCGGTCGTGGAGCGCGGCCTGCCCACGGCACCGGCAGGTGAGGTGCAACGCCGTGTCGAACTGCGCATGCGCCGACGTGAACTGCTGCGTCGTGAGGACGGCCCTCAACTGTGGGCGATCATCGATGAGTCGGTCCTGTGGCGCGTACTGGGCAGCCGTGAGGTGATGCGCGAGCAGCTCGAGTACCTCGTGGAGATGGCTCAGCGTCCCCAGGTGACGTTGCAGATCGTGCCCCTGGACGTGACGCACGCCTCCGCGCCCGCCATCCCCATCACCTACCTGCGCTTCGACGGCCTCGATCTACCCGACATCGTCTACCTGGAGCACATCAGGAGCGCGAACTTCCTGGAGGACCGGGACGAGACCGAAGAGTACCGACTGGCTCTGGACCGTCTGGGAGACGAGGCCCTCACCCCGCGGGATTCGCTGACGCTGTTGCGGGACACGACCGCGGGGCGCTATTCGACCGCGTGACCGCCTCCGGCTCCACCGGCCGAATCCCGCCCGGTGGAGCCGACGGGAGCAGTCCCGTGGTCCTACGGCCCTTATCGGATCCGGCCAACGCCGCCGAACTCGACCCATTCCTGGGTGAGCTGACGGGGTGCGACTTCGCTGTCGGGCCGCCAGGTGGACACCTCCACCAGACCGGGCTCCAGGACGTCGAGGTCCTCGAACCACTCCGCCACGTCCTTCTCCTGGCGGACCCTGCCCCAATGCCCCTGGGTCGCCTGATCCATGAAGTCGGTGACGAACTCCCGGACCTTCTCGTCCTCGCTGACCAGCTGGCACATCACCATGAAGCTGCCGGGCACGAGCCGTTCGGCCACCCGATGGGTCACAGCGAGCGGACCGTCGGTCTCTCCATCCGGAATGCAGTGGAAGACCGAGTTGAACAGCACGGCCACCGGCTGCGAGAAGTCGAGCAGGCGCTGAGTGTCCGGGTGGGAGAAGATCTTCTCCGTGTCACGCAGATCGGCGTGGATGACCGTGGTGCGGTCATTCTGGTCCAGCAGCGCCCGTCCGTGCACCAGCACCATCGGATCGTTGTCGACGTACACCACGCGCGACGAGGGATCGACGCGTTGCGCGACCTGGTGGACGTTCTCCTGGGTGGGCAGGCCGGACCCGTGGTCGAGGAACTGCCTGATGCCGTACTCGGCCGCGAGCGTCCCGACGACCCGCTGCAGGAAGCGCCGGTTGTTCAGCGCCAAGGCGCGCGTGCTGGGCACGACCTTGTCCAACTCCGCGCAGGCTGCCCGATCGGCTGCGTAGTTGTCCTTGCCGCCCAGGTAGTGGTCGTACATGCGAGCGGCCGTGGGTACGGTGGCGTCGATCTTCGTGGACAACTGCTTTCCAGCCTGCATCGTTCCCCCAGCTCCAAGCTGCTTCTAGTGGCTTGGCTTGACAGACAATACATCCTAGGCAATGGGCAATTGGGGATACCAGCCTGTTGACCGAGGATCTCCGGGACAGCACCCGCGAGACCCTCTGGTCCGGTGCGTGTCCAGTCCTCGCCGTGGCACCGTGCGACCGTGCCGCCCGGTGAGGAAACATGGGACCGCAAGCGATGAACAACCGAGGTGGAGGTGCGGGTACATGCAGCACGAACGAGCGGGCACTCCGGCCGGTCCCGAGGACCTCGTCGACGTAGCCCGGCTGGTCACGGCGTATTACGCGCTGCACCCCGACCCGGCGGAACCCGGCCAGCGCGTGGCCTTCGGTACGTCCGGACATCGTGGGTCGTCACTGGCGACCGCGTTCAACGAGGACCACATCGCCGCGACGAGTCAGGCCATCTGCGAGTACCGCGAGGGCCAGGGCATCGACGGTCCCCTCTTCCTGGGCGCCGACACCCACGCCCTGTCGGAGCCCGCGAAGGTCACCGCGCTGGAGGTGTTCGCGGCCAACGGAGTGTCGGTGCTCCTGGACAGCGCGGACGGCTACACGCCCACTCCGGCGGTCTCGCACGCCATTCTGACCCACAATCGCGGACGGTCCTCGGGTCTTGCGGACGGGGTCGTGGTCACCCCGTCCCACAACCCGCCCGCAGACGGTGGCTTCAAGTACAACCCGCCGAACGGCGGCCCGGCCGGCTCCGAGGCGACCTCCTGGATCCAGGACCGCGCCAACGAACTCATCGAGGGCGGCCTCAAGGGCGTACGGCGCATCCCCTGGACGAGGGCGCTGGCCGCCCCCGGCACGGGCCGCTACGACTTCCTCGGCACCTACGTCGCCGACCTGCCGCACGTGCTGGACCTGGACGCGATCCGCACGGCCGGCGTGCACATCGGCGCGGACCCCCTGGGCGGGGCATCGGTCGCCTATTGGGGACGCATCGCCGAACAGCACGCGCTCGATCTGACGGTGGTCAACCCGCTCACCGACCCGACCTGGCGCTTCATGACGCTGGACTGGGACGGCAAGATTCGTATGGACTGTTCGTCGCCCTACGCCATGGCCTCGCTCATCGAGCAGCGCGACCGTTTCCGGATCGCCACGGGCAACGACGCCGACGCCGACCGCCACGGGATCGTCACCCCGGACGCCGGGCTCATGAACCCCAACCACTACCTCAGCGCCGCCATCTCCTACCTGTACTCCCACCGGGACCAGTGGCCCGCGGACACGGGGATCGGCAAGACGCTGGTGTCGTCCGGCATGATCGACAGGGTCGCCGCCGACCTGGGCCGCCAACTCGTCGAAGTGCCCGTGGGATTCAAGTGGTTCGTGGACGGGCTGGTCGACGGCTCGCTCGGGTTCGGCGGGGAGGAGTCGGCCGGCGCGTCCTTCCTGCGCCGCGACGGTTCGGTGTGGACCACCGACAAGGACGGCATCATCCTGGCCCTGCTCGCCTCCGAGATCACGGCGGTGACCGGGAAGACCCCCTCGGAGCACTACACCGCGCTGACCGCACGCTTCGGCGCCCCCGCGTACGAGCGCATCGACGCCCCGGCTTCCCGCGAGGAGAAGGCCCTCCTCGCGAAGCTCTCGCCCGCACAGGTCAGCACGGACACCCTCGCCGGAGAAGCGGTCACCGCCGTGCTCACGCATGCTCCGGGCAACGACGCGCCCATCGGCGGCATCAAGGTGACCACCGCCAACGCCTGGTTCGCGGCCCGTCCGTCGGGCACCGAGGACGTCTACAAGATCTACGCCGAGTCGTTCCTCGGAGCCGATCACCTGCGTCAGGTGCAGGAGGAGGCCAAGGGTGTGGTCTCGGCGGCGTTGAGCGCCTGACGCCCGGCGTGTGACCCGGGCGGATGCGGATGCGGACAAGGGCTGTTGTCGCAACGGCGCTTGTCCGCAACAGCTCTTGTCCGCAAGGGTCCTTCAGCCCGTCAACCGGCGTCCCTGCCACCATCACCAGCTGCTGCCACCGAACTGCTGCCTTCGGCCGCGGTCGAGAGGTCGATGTCCCACTCCAGGTGTTGGAGGAGGTCGCTGTCCCCGGGGCGGGGAGCGGGCGCTCTTGGACCGGTGCGTGACGGTGTGTGGAAGCCACGGGAGATCTTGCCGCTGGTCGTGATGTTGTGCTCCACGCGCGGGCGGCGGAGGGCCTCGTAAAGGGAGAGCGCGGACTCCGTGTCGGGCGCGTCCCGCAGCGACTTCGCGAGGACGACAGCGTCCTCGAGCGCCATCGACGCTCCTTGCCCGGTCGCAGGGGAGGCCGCGTGGGCGGCATCGCCAATGATCAGGGTCCGTCCGTGGCGCCACGGTGTGCCGGTCGGGATCTCGGTCGCGTTGGTGACCATGATGCGGTCGGTGGTGGCCGCGACCACGTCCGCGGCGGGTGTGGCGTCCCCGCGCAGCAACGGCAGGAGCAGCCCACGCCAGTGGCCGGGCGTGCCGTGCGCGATGTCGTAGGCGGACAGCGGCTCACCGGCCACGCGCGCGAACCAGTACGTCTCTCCGCCGGGCGACACCGCACAACCGAAGGCGGCCGCGCCGCCCCTCACCATGGTGATGCGCCCGGTTTCCGCGATCAGGGGCGCCTCATCGGCGTAGCCGTAGAAGACGCTCTCACCCGCGAAGCAGGGCTGCGTCCGAGGGGCGATCGACTCCCGGACGGTGGAGTTCAGCCCGTCGGCGCCGATCAGCAGGTCACCGGTCGCGGTGGAACCGTCGGTGAAACGTGCGGTGACGCCGTCCCGACCGTTCTCGACGGAGGCGAGCCGGGTGCCGCGTCGGAGGGCGATGCCCCGGCGTGCGGCCTCCGCCTGCAGGGCGGCGTTGAACTCGCCACGGCGGAGGCAGCGGTAAGCGAGAAGCGGGTCGTGGGCCTCTCCGAGCGGCATCCGTGCCACCTCGGTGCCCGCTGCGTCGAGCACGCTCATGGCACGCAGCGGGAAGCCGACCTCGGTGACCGCGACGGAGGCGTCGATCTGGGCGAGGGCACGCATGCCGTTGCTCGCGAGTGTGAGGAAGGCACCGATGTCCTCGGCCGATTCGGGGTGCGCCTCGTACACGGTCACGTCGAAACCTGCCTTGTGCAGGGCCAGGGCCGTCGCCGTACCGGCGATACCGCCTCCGATGACAATGATCTCCGTCATGTCGTATCCCCCGGCACCCGTAGGGCTCTCGCGCGATGTACCTGCGCAGTGCCCAACGCGCGGGCGACTGCGAGGGGTTCCCGACACAACGGTGTCGGCGTCCCCACTTTCTTGAGCGATCGATCCAGATAAGTTAGCTAAGTTATGCGGCGTTCGGTGGCAAGGACGGCCTGTACCGGAGGCGCCGGACTACTACGCAGCACCCCGCACGGTCATCGAGCACCTCCCGCCCGCCACCGGAACACCGGGGCCGGTCAACGGTCGTATCGTCACCGGACCGGTCGTCGACGGGAGTCGCACCGCCCGCATCGAGGTGACCCGCGACGGCACCACCGCACACATCGACCTCGGCCAGGCCCTGCACGGCCACCGCTTCGCCCAACGGGCTTCCACCACAGGTGACGCGACTGTCGGCGACGCCCGACCCGCCGACCTCTGGGCCGCGCTGCGCGCGCCCGGGCTGGTGTGGACGGAGGGCGGCGATGTCACCCTGGACGCCACCGGTCAGGACGAGTTCGTCGTGCTGGGACTGCTCGGGCGGCTCTACCCGGACAACACACCAGGAAGGTCGATGAGCGACGTGAACTCAGCGCAGCTGTAGACGGTCTGCGGTCGCAAGGCCGCGCCGGTGTCCTAGGCCCTGTCGTCACATTCCCGTCTGCCCCGCGACGCCATGCACGCGCCCCCAAGTTCTCGGCTTCGCTCGAACAGGGAGGGACCCCCTTCGCCGCACCGGGCACAGACCCAAGTACATCCAGTACGAGGGCCTGTGCCCGGCACGCCGAGAGCACGCACCTGACGCCGCGGGGCCCGCCCTCCGGGCGGACGACGGGAATGTGACGACAGGACCTAGCCCCCCTTGCGATCGGCTGCCACGGCGCGGTGGACGCTCTCGCGGAGCAGGGAGCGACGCTGTTCGTGAACTTCGGGGGGCTCCTGGGCGGTTGCCGCGTAGACGTTGCTGACCGGTGACCAGGCCATGGACATGGCGATGACCATGGCCATCACGTCGAACGGGTCTCCCTGGCGCACCAAACCGGCGGCCTGGGCTTCGGCGATGGCTCGCAACTTGCGGTCGTCGAGGCGGTCGGGGTCGTCCACCAGGTGCCCGGTCGGGCGGCGCTCCAGGCGCGCCCAGGTTGCCAGCCGGATCAGGTCGGGACGGCGGAGGTACTCGTCGTAGAGCCGTACGGCCCAGTCCGCGAGGTCGGTGGCGTCGATCGGGACGACATTCACGATCCGCTCCAGCGAGCCGAAGAAGATGGCGTCGAAGAGCCCTTCCTTGTTGCCGAAGTAGGCATAGAGCTGTGCCTTGTTCGTGCGCGCGGCGGCCACGATCCGCTCGATGCGCGCGCCGGCGATCCCGTGCTCGGCGAACTCCCGGGTCGCCACATCGAGGATGCGCTGGTACGTCGCCGCTCCGCGCGAGGTCAGGGGTCGGTCCGTCATGCCCGGCAGAGTACCAAACAGAACATTCGGTTTGCCTGGCGCCGCCGACGCGTCTACGCTCAGATAGACCGAACAGTCTGTTTAAGGAGATGCGCGGTGCGGACAACAACTGGCTGGCAGGCGGACGGCCCGACGGCGACGCTGCGTCGGACGTCACTGAAGCGGCGCGACCTGCGCCCGGACGACCTCGCGATCCGAGTGGACTACTGCGGTGTCTGCCACACCGACCTGCACGCCGTCCGCAGCCACGACGGCGCAGGGGACCGCCCCCTGGTGCCAGGACACGAGTTCACGGGCGTGGTGGCCGAAACCGGGCCCGCCGTCACCCGCTTCTCCGTCGACGACCCTGTCGCGGTCGGCAACATCGTCGATTCCTGCGGGGAGTGCTCGATGTGCCGGGCCGGCCAGGAGAACTTCTGCCACGCCTTCCCGACCCTGACCTACGGCGGCGTCGACCGGCACGACGGATCGACCACCCTGGGGGGCTACTCCCGCGAGTACGTCGTCCGCGACCGGTTCGTCCACCCTCTGCCCGCCGGTCTGGATCCGGCCGCTGCCGCTCCTCTGCTCTGCGCCGGGATCACCGTCTGGGAACCGCTGCACACCTTGGGCGTGGGGCCGCACAGTCGCGTCGCCGTGGCGGGACTGGGTGGCCTGGGCCATCTCGCGGTCAAGTTCGCCGTGGCGCTCGGGGCCGACACCTCGGTCATCAGCCGCTCACCCGACAAGGCCGACGACGCTCGTCGTCTCGGCGCCCACGGTCTCATCGTCTCGACGGATCAGGAACAGATGGCCGACGCCCGTGACCGATTCGACGTCGTCATCGACACCATCTCCGCCCCGCACGACCTGGGCCCCTACCTGCGCCTGGTCGCCATGGACGGCACGCTCAGCCACCTCGGGCACCTCGGACCCGTCACCGTGGAGACCATCGACCTCCTCGTGGGACGCAAGAAGCTCAGCTCCGCAGGCAGCGGTGGCAGGCCCGCGACCACCGCCATGCTCGATTTCTGCGCCGAGCACGGCATCACCGCCGACATCGAACTCCTCCCCTCGGCGCGCGTGAACGAGGCCCTCGAACGCCTCGGCCGCAACGACGTCCGCTACCGCTTCGTCCTCGACATGTCCGACCTGGCAGCCTGAAGGAGGCTCCGACCGGCCGTCTCGATCATCCCCATGCGGGCCGTGTCGTGCGGTCGGGGTGTGTAGTCCGGCGGTCGTGGGGGACCATGGAAGGCGACGCGCCTGTGGAGACAGGCAGGCCGCGCTCCAGGCCGGCGGATGGCCTCGCGTGCCGCCGGCCGCGGAAGGAGTGCCTGTGATGAGCGAAGCCGAATGGCATCCGTCGGGCATCGACTGGGCTCGCCCCCGCCGGGACAGCGAGCCGTCGCAGCCGAGCGGGCTGATGGACCTTCTCGGCGTCGCGGCGACACTGCTGGACGCGGACGGACGGATCGTCCTGTGGAGCCCCCAGGCAGAGGAGCTGTACGGGTACACCGCGGAGGAGGCGCTCGGGCAGTACGCCGCACTGCTGCTCGTCCGTGAGGAGGACTGGGACTGGGTGATCAAGAAGTTCGCCGAGGTCATGGAGACCGGCCAGGGCTGGGGCGGCACGTTTCCCATCCGGTGCAAGGACGGGAGCACCCGGCTGGTGGAGCTGCGCAACACTCGGCTGCTGGACGACCGCGGCGACTTCTACGCCCTCGGGCTCGGCACCGACTCACCCACGCTTCGCGAGGTCGAGCGGGATGTCGCCCTGTCCACCCGGCTGATCTCCCAGTCTCCCTTCGGGCTGGCGATCCTCGACACCGACCTCAGATACCTGGCCGTCAACCCCGCGCTGGAGCGGATGCACGGCCTCCCCGCGAAAGAGCACCTCGGCCGCCACTACCGCGAGATCATGAGCCCCGACAAGTTCGAGGTGATCGAGGTCGCGATGAGGAGGGTCCTTGAGAGCGGGGTCCCCCTGGTCGACGAGTCCACCGTCGTCGGCTTCACCCCGGCCGACCCGGAACAACGGCACGCGTGGTCGATCTCGGTGTACCGGCTGGAGGACACCCAGGGCCGTGTTCTCGGGGTGGCCGAACTCGTGGTGGACGTCAGCGAGCGGTACCGGTCGGCCATGGAGGCCACCGAGACCCGGCGGCGCCTGGCCCTGATCGCCGATGGCTCCGCTCGTATCGGCACCACCCTGGAGGTCGAAGAGACAGCCCGGGAGTTGGCCGAGGTGACCGTTCCCGATTTCGCCGACATGGTCGCCGTCGACGTGCTCGACTCCGTCCTCGACGAGCACCGCTCCGCCTCCGACAACGGTCCCGCGCTCTTCCGCGCCCTCGCCGTGAAAGTCGCCTACCCCACCGAAGCCGTCCGGGCCGTCGATCCGCCGGGCCACATCACCTCCTACGAAGCCGATCGCGTGGCCACCCGATGTGTGCGCACCGGTCGGCCCATCCTGATCGCACACGCCGATGGGAACGACCTGAGTGGCATCGCCCGCGACGACCGCGCCGCCACGTTGCTGGCCCGGGCAGGGGTGCACTCCTACATGGCCATCCCGCTGACCGCACGCGGCGCCGTCCTCGGCTTCCTGGGACTTGCCCGTGCCCGGGATCCCCGGCCCTTCGACGAGGACGATCTCGCCATCGCCACCGAGCTCGCATTCCGCGCCGCGGTGTGCATCGACAACGCCCGCACGCACCAGAGCGTGCGCACCGCCGCCGAGACCCTCCAGCGCAGCCTGCTCCCCGACCACCCGTCCCGCCTTCCCGGCCTGCAGGTCTCTTCCCGCTATGTCCCGGCGCAGGCCGCCTACGAGATCGGCGGCGACTGGTACGACGTCCTCCCGCTCGGCGGCGACAAGACGGCCCTCGTCGTGGGCGACGTCATGGGCAGCGGCATCGACGCCGCCGCGGCCATGGGGCGCCTGCGCACCGCCACGGCCGCCTTCGCCAGCCTCGATCTGGAGCCGGCCCGGGTTCTCGAGCAGCTCGACTCGATCACATCCGGGCTGGAGCAGTACATCGCCACCTGCCTCTACGCGGCCTACGATCCCCACCGCGGCGAGTGCCGCATCGCCAACGCCGGTCACCTGCCTCCTGTCCTCGTGCGCAGTGGCGAGCGCCCCCGACTGCTCGACCTGCCCGCCGGTATCCCTCTCGGAGTCGGCGGTGTCCCGTTCGAAGTGACCGCCGTCGAATTCGGCCTGGGCGACAAGCTGGTCCTGTACACGGACGGTCTGGTCGAGACCCGCCATGACTCCATCGACGAACGCCTCGCCGTCCTGGTCCACGCCCTGGAGGTGGCCGACTGCCCGTTGGAGGAGACGTGCGACCGCCTTCTTGAGGGTCTGCGACATCCGCGCGACCGCGACGACGTCGCTCTGCTGATCGCCCGCGCGGTACGTCATTCCCAGTGACGAGGACGCGGGGTTACTTGCCCCAGATCTTCCGGTACGCCTGCTGATAACCCGACGGGTCCCAGGTCGTGGCCCCGTGGCTGTTGTCGGCCGTGGTGATGTGGACGGGGGCCACATATCCGCTGGCGGGCCGACTCGCGAAGGCGCGGTTGAACTCGTCGACGATCTGCCAGCCCTGCAGGGACAGCGGCTCGGGGACGGTGGCGGCCTGGTACTGCTCGCTGTTGATGCGCTGGAAGGCGGAGGGGTCGCCGTCACCTGCGCCGATGTTGAAGGGCGGCCCTGCGCCGTTCTTGCCGGCGGCACGGAAGGCGGGGGCGGCGTCGGCGAAGTACAGATCGTTGATGGCGACGGAGTGGGTCCACGTGCTCCCGAAGCGGGAGAGGAGCGAGGAGATCTCCCGGGGGATGCGGCTGCTCGCGTCCGAGATCGGGATGTTCTCCTTCGACAGGAGCCGCACGCCCGAGCAGGTGGAGAGGTCCTTCCTGATCAGCTCGGACTTGTTCCTGGCGAAGGGGATCGAGGCATCGGTGATGAGCACGACCCCGGCATGGCCGTCGGAGTGAGCGATGATCCACTGGGCGCTGATTCCGGCCACGTCCTCGACCCGGGTGGTGACGTTGGTGAAGAGCCGGGGCCTTCGGCTGGGTCCGGGGGCGGCGACCGCGTGCCAGCCGATGAGCGGGATGCCCGCCTTGTCGGCCTGGGAGACCTGCCGCGACGTCGAGTTGGGGTCGAAGCCGCCGATGACGATGCCCGAGGGTCTGAGCGCCAAGGCCGCGCTCATCGCCGCCTGGATGCCTACGGGTGTGCCCCCGCCGTCGATCACCCTGACGTTCCAGCCGATGACCCGTGCGGCTTCCCGCACCCCGTTCGCGGCGCCCGCGACGCCGGGATTGGTCATGGTCTGGGCGACGTAGACGAGGGTCTTGCCTGGGACTGCCGTGGGGCCGCCGGTCGGCCCGCTCCAGGGAACGTCGGTCCTTTCCGCCTGTCGGACGGCGGTCTCGGCGCGGTCCTGGATCGCGGGGCAGCCACCAGGGCCCGTGGGGGAGTCTCCCGGGCCGTGCGACGAGCCGCGTTCGCAGCCCGCGAGGACCGTTGCCGCGATGGCCGCAGTGGTGGCGGCGGACCGCGCCTTCATGACGGCGGGAGTGGCCTTGCGGTTGCCGTGCACGGAAGCTCCTCGCGGAGGAAGGGGCGAGACGATGCGGCCGCGAACACACAGGTGGCACCCGTGGCGCGGGTCATGGAGCGGTGCCCGCCGCACCACTCTCCCGCGTGGGGGAGGAGGGTGGCGGAGGCGGCGCGTCGGGCGAGTCACGGGCCGCCGCGGCGCCGGTGCGAAGGCGGCGGGCGGAGTAGCCGGACAGACCGACAGCCACGAGCAGGGTGCCGCCGTAGAACAGCGGAATCGTCCAGAAGCCCGCGCCCATCTGACCGATGCCCGTGAGGCCGACGGCCAGAACGGCGACGGCGACGACGGTGCCCATGGCGTTGGGGCGGCCGGGTCTGATCGCGGTGGAGCCGAGGAGGGCGGCGGCAAAGGCGGGCAGCAGGTAGTCGAGACCGACGCTGGGGTTGCCGATCTGCTGTTGGGCCGCGAGCAGAACGCCGGCGAGGCCGACGATCAGTCCCGACGCGGTGAACGCGTAGACGGAGTACCTGCGCGTCGGGATGCCGATGAGGTCCGCGGCGCGCCGGTTCGCACCGATGACGTACAGGTAGCGGCCGAGCGGCAGCCGTTCCAGCACCAGCCAGAGCGCGACGGCGAGCCCCAGCACGTAGAAGGCGGGGACGGGAAGGCCGAGGAACATCGAGTCGTAAAGGTCGGCGAAGGCGATGGGGAGGCCCTGCGGGCCGGGGACGATCCGACCACCGTCGGTGACCCAGCCGGTCACGGCGTACAGCATGCTGCCTGTCCCTAGCGTGGCGATGAAGGAGTTGATCCGGCCGAACTCGACGATGACGCCGTTGAGGATGCCCACGACCGCCCCACCCAAGATCACCGCGAGGCAGGCGAGCGGCCAGGGCCAGCCGTTGTTGACGACGAGCTGCATCACCATGACGTGCGCCAGGCCGAGGCCGTAGCCGAGGGAGAGGTCGAAGCGGCCCGTCACGATGGGGACCATGGCGGCGAGTGCGAGGACGGCCGGGATCGACTGGGTGGACAGGATCGCGTCGACGGTGTCCAGCGTGGGGAACGTGCGTGGCAGAGCGAGGGAGAAGATCAGGAAGAGCAGGGCGGTGAGCGCCAGGAGGCCGTACCTGCCGATGAGGTGCCCGCCCGGTCCGCGCGATCCCTGTGGCCCGCCCGGTCGGCCGAGGTGGCGCAGCGGCCTCGGTCGCCGCGGCCGGGGTCGGGGTGGGGAGGATTCCGTCATGGGTGGGTCGCGGTGCCGGAGAGGGGCATGGCCGACGCCGCCCGGGTGAGCCCGGCGACGGTGAGATCCCGACCGCTCAGTTCGGCCGTCACGGATCCCCGGACGAAGACCAGGGCGCGTCGGCACACGCCCGCGACCTCCTCGAAGTCGGTGGAGATCAGCAGGACCGCGAGGCCGGCGGCCAACCCGTCGTCGAGCAGGCGGTAGACCGCGGCCTTGGCGCCGATGTCCACGCTCGCGGTCGGCTCCTCGAGGATCAGCAGGCGCAGGCCGACCCGGAGCCACCGGCCGATCACGACCTTCTGCTGGTTTCCGCCGGACAGGGTGGCGAGGGGAGCCTCGCTGTCCGTGGGCCGCACCGAGAGCCGTTCGATCAAGCCGGCCGCCTCGGCACGTTCGCGGCGGGGACTGATCCAGCTCAGCGCCGACAGACCGCCCGCGCCGGGGTTGGCCAGGAGGTTCTCGCGTACGGTCAGCTCCGCGGCGCAGCCCTCACGTTGTCTGTCGCCGCTCACGAAGCCCACCCCGAGGCCGACGGCGTCAGCGACCGTGCGCGGGCTGTACGGCTGACCGTCGAGCAGGACGCGCCCGTCGAGGAGGGCCCGGGAGCCGGCGAGGGCTCGGCCCAGGTCCATGTGCCCGGCGCCCGAGAGGCCGACCAGGCCCAGGACTTCCCCGGGCCCGAGGTCCAGGTTGACGGGTCCCGCGCCGGCGGTTCGTACGCCGTCGAGGGTCAGGACGGCCGGGCCGTCGGCCGCAACCGTGGCGGGCCGGTAGTCGGCCAGTTCCTCGCCGACGATGTCGTGCACCAGACGGGCGGGGCCCCGGCCCGCCAGCGGGCCGTGGCTGACGAGGTGGCCGTCGCGCAGCACGGCGAAGGTGTCGGCGACCTTGTACACCTCGTCCAGCCGGTGGCTGACGTAGAGAATGCCGTGGCCCTGGTCGCGCAGGGCATGGAGCACGCGGAAGAGCCGGGCGCAGTCCGCGGCGGGGAGTCGGGCGGTGGGCTCGTCCAGGACGATGAGCTTCGCGTGTGCCGCCAGGGCACGGGCGATGGCGACCAGCGAGCGCTCGGCGGGGGAGAGCCGGGCGATCGGCGCGTCGGGGTCGAGATGTCCGGCGACGATCCTCAGGGCGTCGGCGCAGCGCTCCCGGGTCCGCCTCCAGGAAATCAGGCCGGCGCGTCGGGGATACCCGATGCTCAGGGCGATGCTCTCGGCGACCGTCATCCACTCCACGAGACCGAGGTCCTGGTGGATGAAGGACATGCTGCGGGAGGCGGCATGACTGCCGAGCGGGTGCCCGTCCACCGTGATCTGCCCGGCATCGGCGTGGTGGACGCCGGCGAGCACCTTGATGAGCGTGGACTTTCCCGCACCGTTGGGCCCCAGTAGGGCGAGGACGCTGCCCGCGTGGACATCGAGGTCGACCCCGGCCAGTGCGAGAGTCCCGCCGAACCGCTTGCCGAGCCCGCGGATGCGGACCAGAGGCGTCGCCCCCAAGGGCGGGACGTCTTTCGGGGAAGTGTCGGGAGCGTCGTGCACGGACATCTCCGAGGGGTCGTCTGGCGAGTTCTTCCCGACCTTCATCGTCGTCATCAGTGGGGCGAATTTGAATTAGTGGTGCGAATCTGAGTATTTCAGACATCATGCCCGCTGCTGTGACTCCGGCGGGTCGGTGGGCCGCCCGGGGGATCCGCGTGTCCCACGCTCGCCTCTCCCCGGTCCGACGGTCGCGTCCGCCGGACCGCGCACGTGGTCCTTCAGGCGGCGTCGAGCCCGCATTCGGCCCAGATGACCTTGCCCTCGGTCAGATAGCGCGTACCCCAGCTCTGTGCCAGCTGCGCCACGAGGAACAGGCCACGGCCGCCCTCGTCGGTGCTGGCCGCCCGACGCAGGTGCGGGGCGGTGTTGCTGGCGTCGGAGACCTCGCAGATCAGGGTGCGGTCGTGAAGCAGCCGTACCCGAATGGGCCCGGCACCGTGGCGGATGGCGTTGGTCACCAGCTCGCTGAGCATCAGCTCGGCGGCGAACGCGGCCTCGTCGAGTCCCCAATCGGCCAGTTGCCGCAGGGCGGCGGCGCGGACTTCACTGACCCGGGCCGGATCGGCGGGCAGGTCCCAGGCGGCGATCCGCTGCGGGTCCAGCGCGTGGGTGCGGGCGACGAGCAGGGCGATGTCGTCGCAGGGGTGGGCGGGCGCGACGGTTTCCAGGACCGCCTGACAGGTCTGCTCCGGTGTGTGCTCGGGGTGGGCCAGGGCGCCGCGCAGCTGATCGAGGACCACGTCGACGTCGCGGTGCCGGTCCTCGATGAGTCCGTCCGTGTAGAGGAGCAGCCGGCTGCCCTCGGGGAGGTGGATCTCGGCGGCTTCGAAGGGCAGGCCCCCCAGGCCGAGAGGGGGCCCGGCGGGCAGGTCGGGGAACGACACCGTGCCGTCGGGCCGCACCAGCGCGGGCGGAGGGTGGCCGGCCCGGGCCATGGTGCACTGCTGTGAGGTCGGGTCGTAGATGGCGTACAGGCAGGTCGCACCGATGACACCGGCACCGGCGGCGGGTTCCTCCCGGTCCAGGCGTCCCACGAGGTTGTCGAGGTGGGTGAGGACTTCGTCCGGGGGGAAGTCGAGTTCGGCGAAGCTGCGCGCGGCGGTGCGCAGCTGGCCCATGGTGGCGGCGGAAAGCATGCCGTGGCCGACGACGTCCCCGACGAAGAGGCCGATACGGGTGCCGGAGAGAGGGATGACGTCGTACCAGTCTCCGCCCACGTCGGATTCGGCGGGCAGATAGCGATGAGCGATCTCCACGGCGTCCTGGTCGGGCAGATCGTGCGGCAGCAGGCTGCGCTGGAGGGTGAGGACCATGGTGCGTTCGCGCGTGTAGCGCCGGGCGTTGTCGATGGACAGCGCGGCGCGGTTGGCGAGTTCCAGGCCCAGCGAGCGGTCGTCGTCACCGAAGGGGGCGGGGTCCTGCGCACGGTAGAAGCTGGCGATGCCCAGGATCACGCCGCGGGCCACCAGGGGGACCGCGATGAGGGAGTGGACCTGGGTGAGCAGCCGTTCGGTGTGCTCGGGGTCCTGGGCGAGCCAGCCCGCAGCGGCCTTCAGATCCGGTTCCAGCACGGCCTGTCCGCTGGTCAGACAGCGTATCTGCGGCGTGGTCGGGCCGAAGTCGACCTGCTTTCCGACCGGGCTGAAGGGAAGGTCGTCGCGGATCCCGTGCACCACCGTGCGGTGCAGGTCGGTGCGGGGGTCGGCGGACTCCTCGCCACGCAGTACGGCCTCGGGCAGGTCGATGGTGACGAAGTCGGCCAGTCGTGGCACCGCCGTCTCGGCGAGTTCCTGGGCGGTACGACGCACGTCCAGGGTGGTACCTATGCGGGCGCTGGCCTCGGTCAGCAGCTCCAGGCGGCGGCGCGCGGCCAGGGCGTACGTCCCCACGCGAGGTTCCCCCACCATCACGAGCCCTCTTGTCCGGGGCGGGGCGTCGGGGTGATCGTCCGCCACGCCACCCCTGCCGGCGGTGCCGAACCGGCCGTAGGAGATGTCGGGAAGGTGCCTGGACAGCCTGGCGACGGGCAGACGCCTGTGGGCCGCCGTGGCCGGAACGAACCGGGGCGGCCGGACGGCGGTGACCACGGCGAGGTGGCCGGAGAAGCCCGGCGGTACGTCGACCTGGGTCGGGACGGCGAGGGGCTCGCGCGGTGCGGGGCCGGGGAGGACGGCCTCGATGGCAACACCTTCCACCCCTGAGCCACTTCTCATCGGCCGGCTCACGAGCGTGACCCGCCGACCGTCGAACAGGGACACGACGGCGGCGGCCCGCTGCCCGCGCGAGATCAGCTCGGCGGCCTTCTCCGTGAGGACCGCCCGGTCGCGGGGATGCAGTTCGAGGGCCAGTTCGTCCACACCGACGGTGTGGTGAAGGCCGACGGAGGCCGTGGCTCCGGTGTCCAGGTACGCCCGCAACAGAGCGCGTTCACGCGCGGAACTCTGCCCCAGCAGCCGCCGCTCGATGGCATGGGCCGCCTTGCGTAGCGTGATCGCCAGCCCCGGGTCTTCGGTGCTGCTCGGATAGCCGAAGCACAGGACGCCCTCGATGCGACCGCTGAGCGGATCGCGGACGGGGAGCGCGCGGCAGGCGCTTCGCTGGGAGCGCTCGGCGAAGTGCTCGGCACCGTGAACCCGGATGAGTTGCCGCTCCGCCAGTGCGAGACCGATGCCGTTGGTACCCGCGACCCGTTCGGCGAACACGAATCCCGGAACGCGCTGAAACGCCGGAAGACTCCTGGCCAGCGACGCCTCTCCGAAACGGCGCAGGAGGACCGTGCCGCTCGCATCGGCTACGGAGATGTTCATCTTGCTGCCGGCGAACCTGGCCTGCAGTCGGTCGAGCACGGGGACGGCCGCGCGGATGATCCGGGCGTCCCGGTCGAAATCGTCCCGGAAGGGCAGGTCGGCCTGGTCCGGCGAGAGGCCGAGGGAGCGGCTGCGCTGCCACGAACTCAGGATCGATGTGCGCACGCCCGCCTCGACCGGCTCACCCTGAAGAAACCGCTCACGGGAACGGGCAGGCCCTGTGCCGCCTGTCGCGTGCCCTGTCGGCATCGGTTTCCCGCCGGTCAGAACCACGCTTCGCCTCACTCGTGTCTTCGACAGTCAATTCGTCGAAAATCGCCTGCTATGCACGAGAGTACCGAGAATACGGTTATTGGGGATATCGGAACTGTTTTATGGGGACTCGTATGCGCCATGACCGTACGGGGTTGTACCGGAGGCGTGGACGCGATGCTGTCCGTCGTGGACCAGGACACCGAGGATCTGGATGCCGTGTCCCACAGACCGACGGCACCCGAGTGGGCCAGGCGCATCACTCGTCTGCTTTTCCATGAGCGCGCGTGCGGCGCAGCCGGGGCAGGCTGGCGTGCATCCTGCCGTCCTCCGAAGGTGAGCAGTCATGACGTCGTCCCGGTCGGCGCGATGAAGAAAGTGCTCCTCGCATCGTGAACACCGTGCAGAAGGTCGCCCTCATCACCGGCGCTTCGCAGGGCATCGGCGCCGCCCTTGTCACCGCCTACCGCGAGCTCGGCTACGGGGTCGTGGCGATCTCCCGGTCCATCGGCGATTTCAGTGACTCTGCGGCACTGGCCGTGCGGGCCGATGTGACCGAGCCGGGCGTCGGCGCTCGTATCGTCGACGCGGCTCTCGGGCGGTTCGGCCGGATCGACACGCTGATCAACAACGCCGGAATCTTCATCGCCAAGCCGTTCACCGAATACACCGACGAGGACTACGACGCCGTGGCCGGGGTGAACCTGCGCGGCTTCTTCGAGGTCTCCCGCAGCGCCGTCGCCGCCATGCTCTCCCGGGCCGGTGGGGGCCACCTGGTGAATGTCTCGACCACCCTGGTCGACCACGCCGACTCGAGGGTGCCCGCAGCGCTCGCGTCGCTGACCAAAGGTGGACTGAACGCGGTCACCAAGGCGCTGGCGATCGAGTACGCGTCCCGCGGCATCCGGGTCAACACCGTCGCGCTCGGCACCGTCCGCACCCCGATGCACCCGACCACGGAGTACGAGGCTCTCGCCGCGTTGCAGCCGATCGGCAGGGTGGGCGAGATCGACGACGTGGTCGACGCGATCCTGTACCTCGAGAGCGCCTCGTTCGTCACCGGAGAGATCCTGCACGTCGACGGGGGTCAGAGCGCGGGGCGCTGAGCGGCGGTGTGCCGGGCCCCTGCCGGCACATGTTCCTGCGATTGCCGCTACGTCAACAACCGGTGACGGCCAGTTCACGAAATACTTTCGGAAACGTGCCGGTGACACAACGGCGTCGCGTCCCAATACTGTCTCCCACCGGCTCACGCCTCATTGAGCGGAATGTGCATCCGTGGGCAATCGGGGCTGTCGGCCTCACACTCCGTCAATCGGCTGTTCTCGACAGGGACTTCGTGCCGATCCTTCCAGGGGAATTGCATTGATATAGAGATTGGTACGGAAGGCTCTCGCGTCGGCGACAGCCGTCGGCGTCGGCCTGGCGTTCGTCATCGCCTCCGCGGCGAACGTCTCGGCATATCAGCCGAGCTCGTCGAACTTGTATGTGGCGGACAATCCCGGCGCGTGCAACAAGAATCCCTGCGTTCTGTACCCGAAGTCGGCCCAGCTTCCGAGCGGCCGGATCGTGGCGGCGTTCGAGAACGATCAGACCGCCCCGGTGGGCCAGACGATGCCCGTCTACAAGAGTGACGATGAGGGGACGACGTGGCAGAAGCTGGCCGATGTCAAAGCACCGGCCTACCTGTCGAGTGACGCCAAGTACGCGAAGTACACGAGCAATTGGACGAACCCGTATCTCTATGTACTCCCGCAGAATGTCGGAAACCTGAGCGCCGGCACACTGCTTCTCGCGAGCGTGGTCTCGGGGGACGACTATTACTACGAGGAGCAGAAGGCCGCCAATTCCAGTTGGACGCCGTCCAGTGACGGCGACCGAAAGGACGTGGCGCTCGCGCTGTACTCCAGCACCGACGACGGCGCGACCTGGAACATCGTCAACATCATCGCCACCGGCGGCTGGCAGGGCGGCAGCGCGGGAAGCCTCGGGCGCGTCTCGACCGCCAACACCCACGCGCAGGTCGACCCGGTCTGGGAGCCGCACCTCGTCGCCCGGAACGGCCAACTCGTCGCCTACTACTCGGACGAGAACGACTACCTCGGCTACGACGCCGGCACCGGCGTGCCGGTCCTCGACCCGGACAACGACACCGCGTCGGACTCGGGCGGCCAGGTCCTCGTACACAGAACCTGGGGCGGCAACAGCACATCCTGGAGCGGACCGGTCGTCGACGTCCCGGGTTCCACCGTGGACCGCGGCAACGGCAAGACGGAGATCGGCGGCGGCCGCCCGGGCATGACGACGATCGCCCCGACCACCGACGGCACATGGCTCCTCACCTACGAGTACTGGGGCGGCGGAACGAACGTCCGATACAAGATCGCGGACGATCCCCTGAAGTTCTACGCAGCCGCCGACGCCCCGATCACCAACCTGCCCGTGCCCACCGGCGGACACACGCTGTCCGCGGGCGGCAGCCCGGTGCTCCTCCCGATGCCGGACGGACGGATCGTCTACAACGCGTCGGGCAGCGGAAACGTCTGGGTGAACGAGTCCGGTCTCAGCAACGGGTCCTGGAAGGAGTACCAGACACCGATCGCCGCCGGTTACAGCCGCACTCTCCAGTACGTCACGGGCACGGGACGCGTCCTCGTCCTCCAGGCGTCCTGGAGCGGCGGAAGCGTCGGGCCCGTGCACTATGCCGAGGTCGACCTCGGCCGGTCCGACGGTACCTACGACACCCTCGTCAACCGCCTGACCGGTCAGGTCCTCAGCCCCGACACCGGGAAGACGCAGGACGCGAACCTCACCGGAAACGTCCCCGACCTCGTCCTCAAGGCCCGGAACGCCACGGACGACTCGCAGCGCTGGCATCTCACGGCCAAGGGCGCCAACGTGACCCTGCTCAACAAGACCGGCGGCCGCTCGGTCGCGATCTGGACCGGCAGCGCGACGGCCGGGCAGAAGCTGGCCCAGTGGGTCGACGACGGCGCCACCGACAAGCAGTGGGCCCTGGTCTCCTCGTCGACCAGCGGGTACTACAAGCTCCGCTCGGTCAAGAACACCAGCCTGTACATGAGCGGAGCGACCGCGGGCGGTTCCGTCACCGTGGCGGCGTCGGCGGACGACGGCTCACAGGACTGGCAGCTGGTCCAGGACCCCCTGCCGACCGACGCGTCCTTCACCCTGAAGGGTGCCAACTCCGGCCGCTGCCTCGATGTCCCGAACGGCCAGACGGGCGTGCAGGTCCAGATCTACGACTGCTCGGGCAACACCAACCAGACCATCACCCAGACCGCGGCCGGCGAACTCCGCGTCTCCGGCAAGTGCCTCGCCGCGAACAGCGACGGCACCACCGCGGGTACCAAGCTCATCCTCTGGGCCTGCAACGGGAAGTCCAGCCAGAAGTGGTGGTTCCGTCTGGACGGTTCCGTCGTCAACCGCTCCAACGGTCTCGCCATCGACGTGACCAACTGGGCGACGGCCAACGGGTCGCCCGTGGAACTCTGGACGGCCCTCGGCAACGCCACCCAGAGGTGGAGCCGGGGATAGCCGGTTCGGGCGGGGTGCGTGCCACACCCCGCCCGAACCGGCTATCAGCGGGACCCGCCCGTGTGCCGGGGAACGGACGTCGACCGTCCGCAGCACCAGCTCCGTCGCCAGCTCGATCCGCGGGGACACCGGCGGTCGGCCCTCGGCGAGCTGCATGAGGACCCGAGTCGCCTCGTGCCCCAGTTCCTCGAACGGCTGGCGCACCGCGCTCAGGGGCGGACAGGCCATGGCCGCGACCAGGGTGTCGTCGAAGGACATGACGGCCAGATCGCCCGGTACGCCGAACCCCTCCTGGCGTGCGGCCTCCAGCACGCCGAGGGCCTGCGCGTCGCTGGCCGCGAAGACGGCGGTGGGCGGCTCGGCGGAGCGGAGGATCTGGAGGCTGGCGGTCAGCGCCTCGTCGTAGTCGAAGTCGGTGGAGCGGACGATCGACGGGTCGTAGCCGATACCGGCTTCCTCCAGGGCCGCCCGGTAGCCGTGCAGGCGAGCCGCCCCGGCCAGGGAGTGCGAGCGGCCGGCGACCATGCCGATCCGGGTGTGCCCGAGCCCGAGGAGGTGCTGCATCGCGTCCCTGGCGCCGTTCCAGTTGGTCACCCCGATGCTCGGGATGTCCAGGGACGGCGCGCTGAGCGGGTCGATCAGCACCACCGGGAGGCGCTGCTCGACGATGCGGCGCTGGTCCTCCTCGGCCAGCATCGAGATCACGATGATCAGCCCGGCGGCACCGAGCGCCACGCACTCCTCCAGCCACCGGGAGATGGGCCGCCGACTCGTCGTCCCCGTCACCACGTTGATACCGAGTTCGCCGGCCGCGTCCACGATTCCGCGGGCGACTTCCAGCGTGTAGGGCCCCGACATGTCCCGGAACACCGCGATGATCTGCCGGGGTCGGGCGGGCTCCGGCTCCCACGGGCGGACGTACCCGTTGCGCGCCAGCAGCTCCTCCACGCGGGCCCGGGTCGCCGCACCGACGTCACGGCGCCGGTGCACGACCTTGGACACGGTGCTGAGAGACACCCCCGCCTCGGCGGCGATGCCCGTCAGCAGCCCGTACTGCGTCTCCAGATGAGCCTTGCCCTGAGCTGCCACCCGATGCCCGCCCCATTGCCGACACCGATGCGCCGAAAACGCATCGAATCCCTGGTCAGAACCTCCGCCGCAAGCTAACGGGACCGTGTGCCCAGGGGCAAGACCGGTGCCGCCGCTGCCGTGCCCGCCCGGCTACGCCCGCTCGACGGTCACCCGCACGGCGTGGTGTCGTACGACCGTCGCGTCCCGTTCCTCGCCGACGAGCCGGACCGTGCCCCGCGCCGGGGTGTCCAGGCTCGACGAACCCGCGTACAGCAGGATCTCGCCGGGCTCGACGACGCGGTGCCCCGCCAGGCCGGTGAAGGCCAGCCGGTCGGTGTGCACGGCGAAGCGGACGGTTGCGCTCTCGCCGGGGACGAGGTCGACCTTGGCGAAGGCCAGGAGCGCGCGTACCGGCCGGGTGACCTGGGCCACCGGGTCGACGGCGTAGAGCTGAACCGTCTCGGCGCCGGGCAGGTCACCTGTGTTCCGTACCTGCGCGGAGACGGTGAACTCCCCGTCCGTACACACCTGTTCGCGGTCGACGGCCATCCCGTCGATCTCGAAGGTGGTGTACGAAAGGCCGTGCCCGAAGGGGAACGCGGGGGTCGGATCGAGGTTGGACAGCCGGCTCTGCCGGTCGCCCAGCGGCGGGTGGAGGTAGGTGTGGGGCTGACCGCCGGGGGACAGGGGGAGCTGTACCGGCAGTTTTCCGCTGAAGTTCCCCGCGCCGGCGAGGAGTTCGGCGATCGCCCGGCCGCCTTCCTCGCCGGGCAGGAAGACCTGCACCGTGGCGGCGGCGTCTGCGGCGAACCGGCCCACGGCGTAGGGGCGTCCACTGCTGACCACCAGGACGACCGGCCTGTTGGTCGCGAGGACCGCCTCCACCAACTCCTGCTGTACGCCCGGAAGTCGAAGATCCTCGACGTCGCAGCCTTCGCCGGAGGTGCCGACGCCGAACATGCCGGCCTTGTCCCCGACGACCAGGACGGTCACGTCCGCGGTGGAGCAGGCCTCCACGGCGGCCGGAATGCCGGTGCGGTCCTCGTCGCGGATCGGGCAGCCCTGGACGAACTTTCATTCCACACCCGGTAGTTCAGCGGTCAGCGCGGTCCGCAGGGACACCGCCTCCACCCCGTTGCCGAGATCGTCGCGGTCGGCGAGGACGTGGTTGGGGAAGCTGTAGCAGCCGAACATGGTGCGGACGTCGTCGGCGCACGGGCCGATCAGCGCGATCCGGCCGGCCGGGGGGAGGGGCAGGGTTCCGTCGTTCGTCAGCAGCACGGCGCTCGACCGGGCGACCGCGCGGGCGAGTCGGCGGTGCTCCGGTTTGTCGAGGTCGAGCACCCCGGCGCGCAGGGCGGGCGGGCGCGGGTCCCAGTCGGGGTCGAGCAGCCCCAGCTCGAACTTCTGCCGCAGCACCCGCCGTACCGCCCGGTCCACCGCGCTCTCGGCCACCTGTCCCTTCTCCACGGCGTTCACCAGTGCCTCGCCGAAGCCGCGCTGGTCGGGCAGTTCGACATCCATCCCGGCCCGCAGGGCGAGCGCCCCGGCCGCGGGCAGGTCGGCCGCCACCCGGTGCGCGGTCACCAGGAACGGCAGCGACCAGTAGTCGGAGACGACGGTGCCCTCGAAGCCCCACTGGTCCCGGAGTACGGACGTCAGCAGCCACTCGCTCGCGGCGGGGGCCTCGCCGTCGATCTCGGCGTAGGAGTTCATGACCGACCCCACACCCGCGGCGACGAGCCGTTCGAAGGGCGGCAGGATGACGTCGAAAAGCTCCCGGCGGCCGAGCTGCGCGGGCGCGTGGTTGCGGCCGCCCATCGAGGCGGAGTACCCCGCGAAGTGCTTGAGGGTGGCGACCACCCCCGCGCTCTGCACGCCCAGGACATAGGCCTCGGCCATCTCGCCGACGAGATACGGGTCCTCACCGAAGGTCTCCTCGCAGCGGCCCCAGCGGTAGTCGCGGATCACGTCGACGACGGGGGCCAGACCCTGGTGGACACCGGCCTCGGCCATGTCGGAGCCGATGGCCTCGCCGACCCGGCGGATCAGGGCGGGGTCGAAGGTTGCCGCCATGCCCAGGGAGGTCGGGTAGATCGTGGCGCCGTAGGCGGTGAAGCCGGTCAGGCACTCGTCGTGCGCCATGGCCGGGATGCCGAACCGGCTCTGGTTCATGACCTGTTGCTGGTGCCCGGCCAGCAGCCGGGCGTGTTCCAGAGCGGGCCGGGGGAGGGTGCCGTAGGGGCGGGTGAGCTGGCCCAGTCCATGCCGGGCGGTCTCGTCGAGGTCACCGACCCGGCCGAAGTGGTTGCTGCCCGGGGCGACTTCGGGGCCGGTGGCATCGATGTCCTCCCAGGTGCTGCTCAGTTGCGCGACCTTCTCGGGCAGGGTGAGCCGGGCGAGCAGGGCCTCGACGCGCTCGTCGACCGGCAGCGCGGGGTCGGTCCAGGGGCGAACGGGCCCGGCGCTGTCTCCCGGGTGCGGGAGGCCGCCGTGGTCCGGCATGGTGGTCGTCATTCACGACTCCTCGGGGAGGTACGGGGGAACGCGTCGCGGCGGCCGGGCATGCCAACCCGGCCGCCGTCGCGGGACGCGTTGCTGAGACGAAGGTGGTGAGACGGGCGTGGCCCGCTACTTGGAGAATCCGGCGGTGAGGCCGGCGACGAGCTGGCGCCGGGCGAGCACGAACACCACGAACATGGGCAGCGTGGAGAGCACCACCGCGGCCATGGTCGCCGGAACGTCGATGCCGAACTGGCCCCGGTAGAGCGTCAGGGCGAGCGGCAGCACCGCCTTGTCGCCGCTCTGGGTGAGGATCAGCGGGAAGAGGAAGCCGTTCCAGACCTGGAGGCCGTCGTACACGGCGACCGTCACCAGCGCCGGGCGCGCCAGCGGCGCCGCGAGCGAGATCAGCATGCGCCAGTCGCCCGCGCCGTCGACGACCATCGCCTCGAACAGGGAACGGGGCACGTCCCGCAGGAAGCTCACCAGGATCATCACGGTGATGGGCAGCGCGAACGCCACCGACGGCAGCACGATCGCCGCCAGGCTGTCGTACAGCCGCATCCGGATGATCAGCAGGTACACCGGGATGATGACCGCCTGCAACGGGATCGCCAGTCCCAGCAGGAACAGCCGGAACGTCACCCGCGACCAGCGGCTGCCGGAGTTGCGGACGATCGCGAACGCCGCCATCAGGGCCGCGACGACGGTGAACACGACCGTCGCCACGGTCACGACGGCGCTGTTGAGTAGATAGGTCGCGAAGTCGCCGTCCAGGACGGTTCGGTAGTTCGCCAGGGTGGGGTGGCCGGGCGGGGCCAGCGGACTCGCGGTGGTGAAGTCCGTACCGCTGCGCAGGCTGGTCACGACGAGCCAGTAGACGGGCACGACGACCAGCGCCGTCCACAGCAGCGCGGCGCCGCCGGTGACGGCACGGCGCAGGGCCGTCGCCGCCCGGTGCGGCCAGGGGGCCCGCCGCGCCGTCGCCGGACACCCGGCGGCGTCCGCCCCGTCGTCCTTGCCGACGCCTGCGCGCGTCCGTGTCAGGGTGGTGCTCACAGGCCCTCCTGTTGGCTGTCCATCCGGGTGAACCCGGACAGGCGGGTGGTCAGCAGCGACAGACCGAGGCCGAACGCCACCAGCAGAGTGGCGACCGCGCTGGCCCGACCCATGTCGTGCGCCTGGAAACCCGTGATGTACATGGCCAGCGGCAGCACGCGGGTGGCGGTGCCGGGACCGCCGGTGCCGCCGGACAGCACGAAGATGAGGTCGAAGTACGTCAGCGAGCCCACCAGCATGAGCGTGCTGGACGTGACCATCGTGTACTTCAGTTGCGGCAGCGTGATGCGCAGGAACCGGGTCGCAGGACCGGCGCCGTCGATCGCGGCGGCCTCGTACAGCGCGGTCGGGATCTGCCGTATCCCGGCCTGGTAGAGCAGTGCGTGGAACGGCACGAACTGCCAGGCGATCACGAAGATCACCGTGTACAGCGCCAGGTCCGGCGAGCCCAGCAACGGCCTTGCCAGCCAGTGCAGTCCGGGCGTGGCACCGATGCCGAACGACGGGTCGAGCAGGGCCTGCCAGGTCAGTCCGATCGCCACGGCGGACAGCAGCAGGGGCAGGAACCAGAGCACCGCGAAGAGGGAGCGCAGCCGCCCGTGCGGCGCCTGGAAGACGCCGAGGGCGAGAGCCAGCGGTGTCTGGACCAGCCAGCTGATCACCATCACCTTGACCGTGAGCCACAGCGCCTGCCAGGTGGCGCCGTCCGTCAGGACGGAACTCCAGTTGGCGCCGCCGGCCCAGCCGATGGAGCCCAGGCCGTCCCAGCGGGCGAAGCCGAGCGGCACCACGCCCACGAGGGGAACCAGACCGAACAGACCGAAGAGGAGCAGGGCGGGGGCCGCCATGAGAGCGCCGCTGAAACGGCGCCCGCCACGGCCGGTCGTACGGGTCGTAGGGGTCGTACGGGGGGTGCGGAGCGTGGTGGCCACTACGAGCCCGCCTTGCTCATGTTCACGCCGAACTGCTCGGGCTTGATCTGCCGCAGGAACGACTTGTCGACGTTGGTCAGGAGCGGGTCGGCCTGGTCCGAGGGCAGGGCCTGGTCCCAGGAGAGCTGGAAGCTCGGGGCGTTCTGCACCAGGTCGTAGACGAACGTCAGCCACGCCTTGTCGGACGACTTCGTCGCCGCCAGCTTCGACTCCAGACCGTTGACCGGCGGCACGCTGCCCGCCGCGAGGTAGGCGTCGACCTGGGAGTCGTCGAGGACGTAGTCCTTCAGGTAGGTGACGGCAGCGGACTTGTGCCCGCTCGACGCGTTGAGCGACAGGAAGTTCGAGGGGTTGCCGACGATGCTCTTCGCGTTGCCCGCGCCTCCGGTCAGCGTCGGGAAGGCGACATAGCCCAGGTCCTTCTTGACGAAGTCCGGTGCGGCCTTGACGAGGTTGGCGTACTCCCAGGTGCCCATCACCTCCATGCCCGCCTTGCCGGTGTAGAGCAGAGCCGTGGAGGCGCCCTGGTCGTAGTTCACGGAGGAGGCGTTGTTCCCGAACGCGCCCGCCTTGGCCAGGTCCTGGAGGTACTGGTTGGCCTTGGTGACCGTCGGGTCCGTCCACGCCGTGGCGTCACCGGAAGCGATCTTCGAGAACGCCTGGGTCCCGCCCATGCGGTCGAGTAGGTACTCCAGGTACATCAGCGTCGGCCACTTGGAGTTCGCCGCGAGGGACAGCGGGATCACTCCGTCGCCCTTCAGCTTCCCCACGGCCGTCATCAGCTCGTCGTATGTCTTCGGCGGCTCCACGCCCGCGCTCTTGAGCACCTTCTTGTTGTAGTAGAGGACGACCGGGGCGAGGCCGTTGGCGGGCACGCCGTAGACCTTGCCGCCGAGGGTGGCGCTCTGCATCACGCTCGGCGTGAACCGGTCCGTCTTCACCTGTGCCGCCGTCAGCGCGTCGACCTTGCCCGCCTTGACGTAGTCGTCCAGCGCGCCGCCGCCCCAGCTGAAGAAGATGTCCGGTGCCTGGTTCGCGCCGAAGGCCACCCGCAGCTTCTGCTTGTAGTCGTCGTTCGCGTACAGCTGCAGCGTGATCTTCTCGTCGGGGTGGTCCTTGTTGTAGGCGTCGACGGACTCCTTGAGGATCGCCTGGTCGTTCAGTGCCCACATCGTCAGGCCCTTGGCCGACGTCGTCGTGGACGGTCCCGAAGTCCCGCACGCGGCAAGGCCGAAGGCCGCCGCGACGGTGACGGCGGACGCGATGACGCGCCGGGCTCTGATGTTCCGGAATCCGCGCATGTTCTGCCTCATCTCTCTGCACGCCGTGGGTGCGTCAGGCGGATCGGAAAGCATTACGAAAGGCTTTCGGATGTCCCGCCGAGGCGGCCTGCCTGCTGGATCGGGAGACTGACATGTCCTTCACACCCGGGACAAGGAGGGGAAATGCCTCGGTTACGAAAGACTTTCGTGAAGCGGACCCCGCCCGTGGACACGGGCGGGGTCCGGCATCGCATGCGCGGATGACCTCCTGCTTGCGCACACGCTCGTGGTCGTGCGCGGCATCTGCCGACAGGCGGTCGGCGGTGAGTGCTAGCTCTTGTAGGCCTTGAGCATGAACAGCCAGATTTCGCTGACGGTGGGGAAGCAGGCGACGGCGTGCCGCAGTCGCTTGAGAGGGATCTCGCCCGCGACCGCGACGGTCGCGGAGTGCAGCAGTTCGCTGACGCCGGGGCCGACGAAGGTCACCCCGAGGAGGACCTCACGGTCGAGGTCGACAACTATGCGGGCTTGACCCTGGTAGCCGTCGGCGTACAGGTTCGCCCCCTGGGCCTGGGCGAAGTCCACGTCGACCACGGAGATGCGGTGCCCGGCTCCGGTGGCCTGTTCGGCGGACAGGCCCACGGCAGCGGCCTCGGGGTCGGAGAAGAAGACCTGCGGCACGGCGTGCTGGTCGGCGGTGGTGGCGTGGTCGCCCCAGGGCCCGTTGTCGAGCGGCAGTCCCTTGGCGCGGGCGCCGATCGCGTCGCCCGCCGTCCGCGCCTGGTACTTGCCTTGGTGGGTGAGCAGGGCGCGGTGGTTGACGTCACCGAGGGCGTAGAGCCAGGTGCCGTCCGTTCCTCGGACCAGACAGGTCTCGTCGACATCGAGCCAGGATCCGGGGGCCAGGCCCACGGTCTCCAGGCCGATGTCGTCGGTGTGTGGCGCCCGACCGGTGGCGAACATGACCTCATCGGCCTCCAGTCGGCTCCCGTCGTCGAGGCTCAGGGTGACCGGGCCCGCCGGATCGGGGCGGCTCAGCCCGGTCACCGAGACGCCGATGCGTACGTCCGCGCCCGCCTCGGTGAGCCCTTGGGTGACCGCGTCGCCGACGAAGGGCTCCATCCGGGGCAGCAGCGCGCGGCGGGCCAGCAGGGTGACCTGGGCGCCGAGGCCCTGCCACAGGGTGGCCATTTCCACGCCCACCCCTCCACCGCCGACGATGGCGAGCCGGCCGGGCACCTGGCTGGAGTCGGTGCCCTCGCGGTTGGTCCACGGACGGGCTTCCTCGATGCCTGGTACGTCGGGCAGTACGGGGCGGCTGCCGGTGGCGATGGCGACCGCGTGGCGGGCGTCGAGGGTGCGGCGCCCGCCGTCGGAGGCGGTGACGGTCACCCGGCGCGGTCCGTCGATCCGGCCCTGCCCGCGGAACAGATCGGCGCCGATGGACTTGACCCAGTTGGCCTGCCCCGAATCGTCCCAGTCGGTGACGTAGTGATCACGCCGCGCGAAGACCCTGGCGGTGTCGAGCCGTCCGGTGACCGCCTGGCGGGCACCGTCGACCCGGCGTGCGTCAGAGACGGCGATGACCGGCCGCAGCAGTGCCTTGCTGGGCACGCAGGCCCAGTACGAGCACTCACCGCCCACCAGTTCACGCTCGACCACGGCGACGGTCAGCCCGGCCGCGCGGGCGCGGTCGGCGACGTTCTGGCCGACCGGGCCGGCCCCGAGCACGATCACGTCGTAGGTGTCTTCCGCGGTGTCTCTCGCGGCGGCTTCTGGAGTGATTTCGGGTGAAGTGTTCATGATTCCATCGTTCCTCGGGACGTGGCGATCCGCTCGGCTCACGGCCGACGGGGCGTGGCGGATCGCGAGTTCCCCTGTGGGCGGTGACGGCTGCGGCAGATCGGAGGCCGGTCAAAAACCGGGGAAGAGCGTCCGCAGGTCGTCGAGGGAGATCGAGCCGGTGGCGGTCAGGGGGTCCTGGGGGCGATTGCGGCCGTAGACGAGCCGCAGTGTCGACTCCGCGGGGCCGGTCAGGAGAGCGGTGGGGTCGGTGGGAGGGGCCGGGTAGAGGTGGAGTTCGGTGTCGATGTCGAGGAGCAGCGCTTGGCCGGGGTCGGTGAGCTCCACTCGTACGCGCTGCGGTGCGAGGCGGGTCAGGGCGTCGGCGTCGCGGAAGCGGGTGGCCACCAGGTCGATCCGCTCCCAGAGCAGCGCCACGTCGGGTGCGGCGAGCACTGCCCGCTCGTCCAGCGCCACCATGACGTCCCAGGCGTGTACGGCCTGCTCGGACAGCCGGTAGCCGGCGTACGACGCCAGATCGAGCAGTCCGGCGAAGTACGGGACGCGCAGGGACGTTCGCTGCCCGGGGCCGACCGTGTCCAGGAGCGCCAGATGGCGTTCGTCGGCCTCCCGCCACGCGGCGCGCTGTTCGACGGGGGACATCGCGTCCCACCGCTCCCACACCGGCAGGAGCTCCTCGCGGACCGGGCCCCGCTCGTCCCCCTTGAGGCCCCGTTCCACGAGCGTGGTGGAGATCTCCGCGCCGCTGCCCAGGTGGGACAGCACCTGGCCGATCGTCCAGCCCTCGGCGAACGAGGCCTCGGCGAGACGGTCGGCCGGCAGGTCGGCGACAGCGTGCCCCAGCCGCTGGGACGACTCGTGCAGTGCACCGATCCAGCGGTCGGCGGCGGTCACGCCTCGACCCCGCTTCCGTATGCCAGGTCGGCGGCGGTGAGACCCTCGAGCGCCATGCCCAGTTGGGTGCCTTCGGCCATGCGGCGGCTGATCCGCTGCCGCAGGGTGACGGCCAGATAGCGGGTGAGCAGTTGCGGCTTGGCGGCGAGCCGCTCCGCGAGTTCCTGGGCCCGGGGCAGCACCCGTTCCAGCGGCAGCACCTCGGCGACGGCGCCCCACCGTTCGGCCTGGTCGGCGGTGAACGAGCCCTGGGTGAGGGTGAGGTAGCGGGTGCGGTTGACGCCGATGGCCTCTTCCCAGGCGATCTGGATGCCGTCGCCGGGCACGATGCCGAAGGTCAGGTGGGGAAAGTCGGAGAAGACGGTGGTGTCCGCGGCCACGACGATGTCGGCCAGCAGCGCGTACTCGCTGTGTACGGCGGCCGGGCCGTTGACGGCGGCGACGATCGGCATCTCCAGGTCGACCAAGCGCTGCATCACCCGGCGGCCCTCGGCGACGGTGCGGTCCCACTGGGCGGGCTTGGTGATGTCCCCGAGGCTTGCGCCGTCGATCTCGGTCATGAAGCGGTCCCCGGTGCCGGTCAGCACCAGGACCCGGTTGTCCCGGTCCTCGCCGATCTCGAACAGGGCGCGGGGAAAGTCGGTGTGCAACTGTCCGCTGAAGGTGGCCGGGCCGCCGTCCGTGTGGAAGCGCAGAGTCAGCACTCCGGAGTCGGTGCGGCTCAAGGCGATGTTCTTGAAGGCGGTGAAGTATTCGGGTGTTGCGCCGGTCATGGTCACTCCTACGGTGGCGCGGCGCCATGGTGCGCCGCTCTTCCACACAAGCACCTCGGCAGGCCGGTTCGTAGCGTTCGCCCAGTCGCTCCGGGACCACCCTCCATCAGGGATGTTTATGGCATGCGGGCGTGCCGCGATCCGGCGATGTGGTGCGATGGGAACCATGGATCTCCGGGACATGCGGGCCTTCGTGGCGGTGGTGGAGGAGGGCGCCCTGTCCGCCGCGGCCCGCCGGCTCCACATGAGCCAGCCCCGGCTCTCCCAGATGGTGCTCGCGCTGGAGCGGGAGTTCGGCGTCGGCCTGTTGGTGCGCAGTTCGACCGGGGTCCAGCCGACCGAGGCCGGCACGACTCTGCTGGCCGAGTCCCGTGCGGTGCTCGCCCGGTACGACCAGGCCGTCGCCGTCGTCGCCCGGCACGCCGCACCGGGTGGCTCCGTCCTGCGGCTCGGAATCCCGCTCGAACTGCCCCCCGGGTTCCTGACCCGCCCGCTGGCCGCACTCGCGGACGCATGTCCCGAGACTCGGGTGGAACCCCGGCACATGTCCACGGCGGACCAGACGGCGGCCCTGCGCACCGGAGAACTCGACATCGGCCTGCTGCGCGAGCGCCCGCCCGGGGGCGACCTGGACGCGATCAGGGTCATGGAGGAGCGGCTGGGCGTGCTGCTCGCGGCCGAGCGGGCCGCCGAACTGTCCGGCCCGGAGGGTGTTCGGCTCGACTCCCTCGCCGGACTCCACTGGGTCGGCTTCCCCCGCTCCGGAAGCCCCGCCTGGTACGACGAGGTCACCGCCGTACTGCGTGGACACGGCATCGACATCGAGGCCTCCGCCGTGGGAGGGCAGACGCTGCTTGCCGAAGTGAAGCTGGCGGCGGTGAGCGACGGGACGGCCTTCGCCCTGGCCCCGCCGCACTGGTTCCACCCCTTGCCCGAGAACGTCGAGTGGCAGCCCCTGGCAGGGAGCCCTCTGGTGCGTCGGACCTGGGCGGTGTGGCAGGCCAGGTCGCACCGACAGGACCTCGGGCATTTCGTGGTGGCGCTGGGGAACGACACGGGCGACTGACCCGCTGCCGCGTCCGGTGACACTGCCGCCCGACGGGCGAGCATCGGGTGGGCTGGGGCGTTGGCGACCCGCAGCGCCATCCGGACCATAAACATTCCTGATGGCCGGGCCTGCGAGGACGAATGGCCGGAGGGCATGGCGCCGACCGCTCCATCGGTTCTACGACATCGCGGTGGTCAACACGCCGCGACGTCACCTGATGTCAACCGATGTCACGGATGTCACTGATGGAAAGGACAGGAACATGGAGTTCCGAGACCGGAAGGCGCTCGTGACCGGGGGCGCGACCGGCATTGGTTTCGCGACGGCACGGTTGCTCGCCCGTGAGGGAGCCGAGGTCGTGATCGCCGGCCGGAGTGTGGAAGCCGGCGCCAAGGCCGCGGCCGTGCTCGGCGAGCACGGCGGCAGGGCACGTTTCCTCCAGGCCGACCTGCGGGATCCGGAGTCCGTGCGCAGGCTCGTCGAGGAGGCGAGCGACGTGGACGTGCTGGTGAACAATGCCGGAGCGTTCCCGTTCGCTCCCACGGCGGAGCAGGGCCTGGACGCGTTCCAGCAGCTTTTCGAGACGAATGTGCAAGGACCGTTCTTCCTCACCGCGGCGCTGGCGCAGAAGATGGCCGCCCGGGGCGGCGGCAGCATCGTCAACGTCACGACGATCGCCGCACAGCGCGGCATTCCCGGCACCGCCGCCTACGGCTCGACGAAGGCCGCGGTCGAGTCCCTGACCCGCACCTGGGCGGTCGAGTTCGGCGGCCCCGGGGTCCGGGTGAATGCCGTCGCGCCCGGTCACACGCGCACCCGGAACGTCGCCGGCATGATCGGCGAGGAGAGCTTCGAGCGCATCGGCGCCGAGGTGCCGCTCGGTCGGCTCGCCGCCCCCGAGGAGATCGCCGAGGCGATTCTTTTCCTGGCTTCTCCGCGGGCCAGTTACGTCACCGGAACCGTCCTCACCGTGGACGGCGGAGCGGTGGCCCTCACCTGACCCCCTTGTCTGCGGAGGCGGGCAACGAGCGGGCAACGAATCGACACCCCAGAGGAAAAATCATGGGACTTCTGAACGACAAAGTAGTGCTGGTCACTGGTGGAACATCGGGCATCGGCCGCGCCGCCGCCGTCCTGTTCGCCGAGGAAGGCGCCAAGGTGGCCATCACCGGCCGTCGCGCCGAGGTCGGCGAACAGGTGGTCGACGAGATCTCCAAGGCGGGAGGTGAGGCGCTGTTCATCCGGGCCGACGCAACCGACGTCGCCGGCGCCGGGGACGTGGTGCGTCGCACCGTCGCACACTTCGGCCGACTGGATGCGGCGTTCAACAACGCCGGTACCGCCATGGTCGGTCCGCTGACGGAGCTGGACGAGAAGACCTGGGACGTCCTGGTGGACGGCAACCTCAAGAGCACGTTCTTCTACCTCCAGGCGGAAGCGGCGCAGATGAAGCGCCAGAAGGAAGGCGGCTCGATCGTGCTGAACGGGTCCGTCTTCGCCGAGTTGGGGATCGAGGGCATCTCGATCTACAGCGCCAGCAAGGGCGGCGTCACCGCGCTCGCCCGCGCCGCCGCGGTCGAACTCGGCCCAGACGGCATCCGCGTCAACAGCGTCAACCCGACGGTGATCCGCACCCCTCTCACCGAAAACGGCATCACCAGGAACGAGGACGGCACTGAGTACCACCCACATGGCGAGAAGATCCCGCTGGGCCGGCTCGGTGAGCCCGAGGAAGTAGCCAACGCGACCCTCTTCCTACTGTCGGACCTCTCCTCCTACATCACCGGCCAGACACTGATGGTCGACGGCGGGCAAAGCGTCAACTGAACCGACCACAGCACTGCTGGAGTCGGCAGAAGCACGACGCATCGATCGGGACGTCCGCGAGTGCGGTGGCCACGGTGAGTTGCTGGGCGATGATGCGGGCTTCCCCCGTCTTGCCGAGCCGCACGAGGCATTCGTGGAAGCCGTGGAGTGCCCAGACGTTTCCCGGATGCTGTGAGGACCTGGGCAGCGTGTCGTCGAGTCCGAGGTCGGCCCGGTAGACGGCCTCGGCCTCCGCGACTCGGCCCTGTTCGAGCAGGAGTGCCCCGTAGGCGTGCCGGGTCGGCTGCATCCAGCCCCACGGTTCGTCATAGGGCAGGTGGTCGTCGAGTTCGATGGAGCGCCGCAGGGAGGCGAATGCGAGGTCGTACTCGCCCCTGCGGTACTCGAGTTCGCCGTCGAGCATGGCGGCGGCGATGGCCAGGATGTCCCGGCAGGTGTTGTTGAACAGCGTCCGCGTCTCGGGAACCCGTGCGACCGCGCGGCGGAACAGCTCGCGTTCGGCCTCGGCCTCGACGGTCGCCCCGGTGGCGGAGTACGCCACTCCGCGTGCGTAGTGCAGCATCGCCGTGGTGACGCAGTACAACTGTGGGTCGGAGGGCATCGGCAGCGCGAGGATCTCCTCCCACCGGCCGAACCGGATCAGTACGTGCACGCGCATGGCGAGGAACCCCTCCAGCCAGTCGGCCATGGGCGGGCTCTCCACACGTAGCAGATCCTCGGGGATGGACGCCTCCAGCTGCGCGGCCGTCTCCAGCGCCGTCCTGGACCGGCCGAGGAACATCGCACCGTAGATCTTGAAGTGATAGTCGTGCGAGCGGTACAGCGTGTAGAAGTTCATCGCGCCGGCCCGCCGCAGGTACTTCTCGTCGGCCTTGATCGCGGCACTGTTGGCCGACACGACCCGTCGGTAGTCGCCGCACAGCACGTCGAGGTGGGAGGGCATGTGCTGCAGGTGCCCCGCGTCCGGTACCAGTCCCGGCAGCCGGTCGGCGACGGTGAGGGCTTCCTCCGGCGTCGGAGACATCTCCATCAGATGGATGTACATGTGCAGGACGCCCGGGTGATCGGCGCCGGTCTCGGTCAGCAACGCGCGGTCGAGGACGGCCTTCGCCTCCAGCGTGCGCGCACCGGGGGCGGGCTCGCCGGTGCGCAGGTCCCACAGCTGCCACGGGGTGAGGTTCATCAGCGCGTCCGCGTAGAGCGTGGCGACATCAGGGTCGTCGGGCGCGAGTTCGTACACGGCACGCATGGCCTCGGCGTACGGCTCGTTCCAGACGGAGCAGTCCTCGACGGCGCGCGCGGCGGGATAGCGCTCGCGCAGCGCCTCGATGAGCGCGCGCTCGGTCGGTGTGGCCGTGCCGCACAGCGCGTGAGCCCGTTCGACGGCGGCGTGCGTCCGTTCCACCGTGCGCCGCAGATCGACGTCGTCGAAGAACTCCCAGGGCTTGTTGTAGTTGGGGCCCAGCGCGTATGCGACACCCCAGTACGCCATGGCGCAGTCGGGATCCGCGGCGGCCGCCGACTCGAAGCAGGTGACCGCCTCTTCGTGGTTGAACGCGTAACTCCACACCAGACCACGGTCGAACCAGCACTGTGCTTCCGGCGAACGGGTCGACACGGGCCGGGTCAAGGTCCCGAGGTCGAAGTAGTCCATGAGGATCTCCTGCAGAGGGATGCGGCTCGACGACACCGGCTTCTTCCTGCATACAACGGACGCGGACAGTCCCCTGGAGTCTATTTCGGAGATTCCACGTGTCCGCCGCCGCCGTCATCGCCGTGGCGGGGGCGGGGACAGCGGTGTCCCACGCCGAAGGTGCTCCTGCGGGCGCCCTCGCCGCCGATGCCGCGGCGTCCGTGCGTGCCGACTTCGACGGTGACGGATACACCGACGTCGCGATCGCCGCCCCCGGCGGTCCGCTCACGGCCGCCGACCTCGACGGTGACGGTTTCTCCGACCTGGTGGTCGGAGCCCCGGGCGAGGACATCGGCAGCGCGCGTGACGTCGGGCTGCAGACCGTCGTGTGGGGAGGGGCAGGCGGGCTCGCCACCGTCACCACGGTCGGACAGGGCCGGGCGGAGACCCGGGCCGGTCACTTCGACGGGGACGGGCACCTGGACCTGGCGACGGCCTATCAGATGCGGTACGGGCCCTTCAGGCGAAGCGGTGCAGCGGCCCGCACCGGCCCCCTCGTCGACCTCGACGTCCGTGTCTACGCCATGGAAGCGGGCGATGTGGACGGCGACGGCACCACCGACCTGGTGGTCAGCAGTGGTCCGTGGGACTCGGACGACGGAGGGACGATCCCGCCGCCCCGTCTGCGACTGCTGAAGGGGACTGGGAACGGTCTGGTGGCAGGGCCGTTCATCGCCTACCCCGACACCGTGTCCGCGGACAGCATCGCCCTCGGTGACATCGACGCCGACGGTCGGTCGGACGCCGTCTTCGGCCCCAGCACGCCGGCAGGGGCGGTCTCGTGGGCGTGGCGCGCGGCACGGCGAACGGGTTCGCGGCGCGAGCCACGCTGATCGGCCAGAACACCCGCGGAGTCCCCGGGGCGGGGGAGAGCGGCGACCGCTTCGGCACCGACGTCTCCGTCGGCGACATCACCGGGGACGGTTACGCCGATGTCGTCACCGGTGTCCCGGGCGAGGACCTCGCCGGCCGGACCGACGCCGGCACCTTCGCCGTTCTCAGGGGCGGTTCGACGGGTCTTTCCGGCACCAGGGTCCAGGTCATCAGCCAGAACACGGCCGGGGTGCCCGGTACGGCCGAGAACGGTGACCGGTTCGGCAGCCGTACCGCCGTCGTCGGCGGGCACGTCGCCGTCTCGGCACCGGAGGAGAACAGCGGCTCGGGAGCCGTGTGGGTCTTCCCCGGCACCGCCTCCGGTGTCACCGCGACCAGGTCGGTGAGCTGCGGACCGCGCACCCTGGCCGCGCCCGTGTCCGGCGCGCGCTTCGGTGCCGCCTTCCACCGCTGACGGCCGCCTCGCGGCGCACCGGGGAGGCCAGAAGGACGACGAACCGGGCAGGCTAGAAGGACTCGGAGTCGGGGATCACGTGCATCGCGGCCTCCTCGGCCGATGCGCCCGCCCCGTCGACGCCGACGTCGTAGGCAATCAGGTCCTTTTCGGTGTCCTCGTGAGCACCTTCGTCCGGCGCGATGAGGCGGCCCGCCCGCAGGTCGCCTACCTCGTCGTCGATGAGTTCCCCGTCGCCGTCCCAAAGGTCCCCGATACCGTCGCCGTCCTGGCCGGCGATATCCGGTACCTCCTCGGCAAGCCGCTCGTCCAGGCTCTCGCCTCGTTGCCGCTCCGCCGCCGTGACGCCGGTGTGCTCGACGCCCCAAGGCTTCTCCGGGGGCGAGTAGCCCTCGTCGAGAGCCTCGTCGATGCCGCGGTCGTCGAGGGTGTCCGAGACGTCCAGCAGTCCGGCGTCGTCCTGTACCTCCGACCCGTCCGGCTGGTAGACGTCATCACCCATCGCCTCGTAGGCCATGCGCGCTCCATTGTTGGGTGCTCCCTGCCAGGGATCTGACGGGAACACGGTTGTCCGGACCGGAGGGAACTCTCCTGGGCGGAGTGGGAACATCAGCCTAGGACCAGAGACCGAGGCGCGTCTGACTCTCCGCGCACCGGGTCTGTTCCCCCAACGCACCATTCCCAGAACTCCCATCCGCCACTCCCGGCTGCTCGCCGGGAGGACGCCCGGTCGGCAGAACACCTGGACGCCTCGCACTGGACGACTCACCACCAGGCCTGCGAGGCGGTCAACGCCTGGCAATTGCCGTGGCGCTGCGGCAGGTCGGCTTGGCAGGATGGGGGAGATGCCCGCTGAGTTCCCCTCCCTCGATCCCTCCGCCTGCCCTTCCTTCGATCACCGCTCCGCCGCCCGCGACGCTCTGCGCGGCGTGGCGGTGGGTGACGCCTTCGGCGCCCAGTTCTTCGTACCCGACAATCTCCCCGGCCTGCGGGAGCGGCGATTGCCTGCCGCGGAATGGCCGTGGACGGACGACACGGAGATGGCCTGCTCGGTCTTCGGCGTGCTGCGCCGACGCGGCAGCGTGGACCAGCACGAACTGGCGCACAGCTTCGCCCACAGGCACGACTTCGACCGGGGCTACGGTCCGGCGATGAACCGGCTGCTGCGCCTGGTACGCGAGGGCGGCAGGTGGCAGGAGCTGGCCGCGGAACTGTTCGACGGCCAGGGGTCGTGGGGCAATGGGGCCGCGATGCGGGTGGCGCCTTTGGGTGCTTGGTTCGCCGTGGATCTGGCTGAGGCGGCCGCGCAGGCCGGGCGGTCGGCGCGGGTGACGCACACCCATCCGGAGGCGGTGGCCGGGGCGGTCGCCGTGGCGGTGGGAACCGCGTGCGCCGCCCGCGGGCGCGCTCGGCCGGCGACCGGAGCCCAGTTGCTGGCGGCGGTGGAGGAGCTGACACCGGAGGGACGGATCCGGTCGGGGGTGGCCGAGGCGCGGCAGTTGCTGGGCCAGCCGCACGCCGAGTACGCGGCGCACCGGCTGGGCAACGGCCGGCGGGTGAGCGCGGCGGACACGGTGCCCTTCGCCCTGTGGTGCGCGGCCCGGCACCTGGACGACTTCGCGGAGGCGTTGTGGGCGTGCGCGTCGGTGGGCGGGGACGTCGACACCACCTGCGCGATCGTCGGCGGAATCGTCGCCGCTCGGGTGGGCACGGCGGGGATACCTGCCGCGTGGCGGGCTGCGTCGGAGGCGCTGCCGGAGTGGGTGCGCGAGGGCGAACCGGGTGAGGACCTCAGCCGCGCCGGGCTGGGTCGCGACGTGACGCCGCTGCGCCGCCCCGAGCCGGTCCCCGTGCCGGAGTTGGTGTGGACTCCGGGGCAGTGGCAGCGTGTCCGGCACGGTGTGCGGGCGCTGAGCATGGACGAGAAGTGGGACGCGTACCTGGAGGGTAACCAGCTGACGCTGCATCGCAGTTGGACCGGCCGTGCCATTTTCCGGGTGACCGTGGCCGAGGGCCCGGCCGGCCGGCGGCCGGTGGCCGCGCTGGTCGAGTCGGACCCGGAGCTGTACCGCCGCGGCGGCGACGAGACGGAGAGCGCCTTCCTCGAACTCTTCCTGCGTGCCTGGTACATGGACGACTCCCGGCCCGAACTGTGGAATCGCTACCAGGAGTTGCGCCGCACCGAGGAGGCGGCGGCCAAGGCCGAGAGGACCACCTGAGCGGCGAGCGGGCGCAGTCCCGCCGCCGCTTGCGTACGCCGGGTCCCGTGCCCGACGCGGTAGATGATCTACAAGGGATTGTTGGCGAACCCTTGCCGCCCTCTTACTGATCATGTCGCTTCCGCCGCGTACGGTTCCCGTAGCGGGGTGTCCCGTCGAGGATCTTCGAACAAGGGGAACGGATGACACCCAGTCGCCGGACAGTGCTGGCGGCCATCGCGGGAGGCGCCCTCGCCGGCTGTGCGGGCCCCCAGAGCACGGCCAACCGCAGCGCCTCCGTCACCGGTTCCTCCTCCACATCCGAGGCGATCGCAACCGGCACGAGTACCCCAGGCTCCAGCCCGTCGGCCACCGCGCCCTCCGCCACCGCGCCCAGCGCGTCCCGCGCCGTCACCCGCGCCGACATCGTGGCCCGCTTCGGGCACGCGGTGCCGCATACCTGGGGCTTCGACGCACCCGCCGTGGTCCACGCGTTGCCGACCGCCAGACGCGTGATCGCCCTGACCTTCGACGCCTGTGGCGGCCCGGGCGGCAGCGGCTACGACCGTGCGTTGATCGACTTCCTGCGTCGACGGGAGATACCCGCGACCTTGTTCATCAACTCCCGCTGGATCGACGCCAACCCCGCCATCTTCCGCCGGCTGGCCGCCGAGCCGCTGTTCGAGATCGCCAACCACGGCACCCGTCACCGCCCGCTGTCGGTCACCGGCCGCCCCGCCTACGGCATCCCTGGCACCCGCAGCGCCGCCGAGGTGTACGACGAGATCTCCGGCAACCGAACCAAGCTCACCCGGCTACTGGGCACGCCGCCACGCTTCTTCCGCTCCGGCACCGCCTACTGCGACGACGTCGCGGCACGGATCGTCACCGCCCTGGGAGAACGCTTCGTCAGCTTCTCGGTCAACGGCGACGGCGGCGCCACCTTCACCCCCGAACAGGTCCGTACGACGGTCGCCGCAGCCCCCGGCGGATCGATCGTCATCTGCCACATGAACCATCCCCGGGGTGGCACTGCCCGAGGCATCACTGCCGCCGTCCCCCAACTGCTGGCCACCGGCCACAGCTTCACCCGCCTTTCGGACGCCCTCCGCTGACGGCGCGTCCGGGCCGGGGCGGCGACTGTCGAGAGGCCCGGTTCATGCAGCGGTCGACTCGGTCGACGTGACGCGGTCGCCCTGGAGTCAGCGCGGCTCCAGCGTCGGCCACGCACGCGGGTACGGCACACGCAACGTCTCCGCCTCGACCGGGGTGTGCTCGGCGGGGGCGTGCAGGCGCCCGTCCCGAAGGATGACGGCGCCGCTGCGGAGCATCATGGCGATGAGCTCGGCGGCGAGTGCTTCGGGCGTGAGGCGCCCAGAAGGCGCGCGGCGTCGGTCAGCCAGGCCCGCGCGTGCAGGTACGGCTCGACCTCGTCGGTGGGGATTCCGCCGCGGATCATGAGGGCGAAGGCGAAGATCCGCCGGGCCCCGTACCAAATGGTTCCGTCGGGATCGTCGACGAGACGCCGCGCGCGGCGCAGCGCGGTGACGAAGGCCGCACCGGGGTCGGCGGGGATCGGCCCGTGCGAGGGGAGCAGCACGCGCGGGGCGAGGTCGGCCATGCGCTTCAGGGAGGCGAGAGCGGTGGCGGCCGCGTCGGGCCCGTCGAGGGCGAGGTTCACCCAGCCGACGTCGTAGTCCGAAAGCGCGTCCCCCACCACGAGGAGTCGCTCTTCCGGCTGCCACAGCGCGAGGTGTCCGGGTGTGTGCCCGGGGGTGCTGACCACTTCCCAGTCGGCTTCACCGAGGCGGAGGACCTGACCGTCGTCGAGCGCCATGTCGATGGTGTACGGGCTTACGGGCTGGTCGAGGTATTCCGCAGCGCAGCAGCCCGGGTCCCGGCGGGCGACGGCGTCCGCCTCCGGGGCACCGGCCGCGATGCCGGCGCCGCCCGCCTGCAGGAGGGCGTTGCCACCGACGTGGTCGGAGTGCCAATGGGTGTTCACGACCAGGCCGACGTCTCCGGCGTGGGCGCGGGCCCAGGCGGCCGTGTCCTCGGCGTGGCCGACGAATCCGCTGTCGACCAGGGCCGGTCGGCGTCCGTGGAGCAGAAGGAGGTTGGCATCGGGGAACGGCCTCTGCTGCCAGGTCACCCAGGACGGCAGTGGCTGCGGGCTCACCCTTCGGGCCTGTTCACGCGGATCAGCGTCTGCTGGCCGTTGGCGACGAGCGACCGCCGGCCGTCCTGGACGCCGAACACCTCCAACTGGCACACGGTCAGGGTGCGTCCGGACTTCAGGACCGTTCCGACCGCCTCGATGTGGTCGCCGACGGCGGGTGCCAGGAGATTGATCTTGTACTCGACCGTGAGCACGTCGGTGTTCTCCGGGAAGAGCGTGAACGCCGCGTAGCCGCCCGAGGTGTCCGCGATCGCGCTGGTGGCGCCGGCGTGGAAGTAGCCATGCTGCTGGGTCACTTCGGGCCGGCTCGGGAGGACGATGTGCACACGGCCCGGCGCGATCCACGGAGACCCGGTCGACGGATACTTCGCCGCCGCCTACGGCCACCACGGGAGGGTGGTCGGCGTACTCGGCTGGAACACCCCCCGCCAGGTACGCACGCTGCGTCGCCTGGTCGTCGAACGCGCGTCGTGGACGGCCTTCACGGTCGTAACCGCGCTCCGCCCGGCAACCGTGAACTGACCCCCGGTCGCACCACGGTGACGTCTGGCTAGCGGTGGGCGAGGCCGTCGATCATCAAGGCGAGGGTGAAGTCGAACCGGTCGTGGCCCGCGCCGGCGGTGAGCTCGGCCGCGTAGCGGGTGGTGTGAGGGAAGGCCTCGGCAGGCAGCGCGGTCAGTCGGCGCTGGAGCTCGTCGGTGTCGACGACCCAGTCCGCCTCGTTGTGGACCTTGCGCTGATTCAGGATGGAGATCTCCAGGCAGTAGGCGGCCACGTACAGCAAGAGGGCGTCGATGGCCCAGGCGGCGGCCTGCGGGGTGACGCCGCCGGCGATCAGGATCGCCAGCATTCCTTCGCTGACGCGCAGGGTCTCGAGGTCGGTGGGGGCCATGGCGAGCGCGGCGCGGGAGATTCCGGGGTATCTCAGATACTGGTCGCGCATCTGGATGCACACGCTGCGGATCTGCTCCCGCCAGGCTGCGGGGTCGGGCTCGGGTGGTACGAGCTCGGCGCACAGCCGCGCGATGAGCAGTTCGTCGAGGTCGGCCTTGTTGACCACGTGGGCGTAGAGCGAGGCGGGTCCGGTGTCGAGCGCGCCGGCCAGTCGGCGCATGGTCAGGGCCTCGTAGCCCTCTGTGGCGATCACCCCCAGCGCGGTGTCGATGACCTGGTCCACGGTGATCGGGGCCTTGCGGCGCCGCTGCCGGGGGGCGGCTTCGACCTCGGGATTCGGCAGTTGGTGGCGCGCCGCGCGTCGTTCTCTCGGGTTCACCCGACCACTATAACTTGACACGAACAGTGTTCGTTTGTAGAACACTGTTCGTGCATATCGATGTGAACCAGAATGTGGACGTGACCGTGGTCGGAGCCGGGCCGGTGGGCCTCGTGCTCGCCGCGGAGCTGGCGCTCTCCGGAGCGACGGTGCAGGTGCTCGAGCGATTGGCCGAGCCGGCCGTGGCGATGAAGGCGGGGTCGATCAACGTGCCGACGGCCGAGGCGCTGGACCGCCGCGGCCTGCTGTCTGCCGCCGAAAACGTGCAGCGAGAGGTGCTCGAGCGGGTGGGGTCGTTCGCTCGCGTGGCCGGCGACCAGCAGCCAGGAGGCGGCCAACGAGCGCGCGAGTCGCGGTTCACCGGGCATTTCGCGGGGATGGTCCTCGACGCCGGCCTCGTGGACTGGTCCGATGCCGACCTCGCCGCGCACGCCGCGGTCGACGGAGCGAGGATGGTGCCGCAGCGTGAGCTGGAGGAACTGCTGGCCGACCATGTCGCGCGACTCGGCGTACCGGTGCATCGCGGGGTGGAGGTCACCGCGCTCGAAGACACCGGCGACGGCGTCCTCGTCGGCACCACGGCCGGCACGGTGCGCACCGGGTGGCTGGTCGGGTGCGACGGCGGGCGCAGCACCGTACGCCGCCTCGCGGGCATCGACTTCCCCGGCACCGACCCTGAACTCACCGGGCACCTGGCGGTCGCCGACATCGCCGACCCGGAGAAGCTCGCGAACGGATGGGTGTGGTCCACCCGAGGGGCGTACCGCTACGGGCCCCAGCCCGGGCGGGTGGTCACCGTGGAGTTCGGTGCTCCCGCCGACCTCCCCCACACTCGGCTTCGCTCGCGCAGGGGGACCCCCGTGCCGCCGGTCACCCTTGAGGAGTTGCAGACCAGCCTGCGGCGGGTCTCGGGCACCGACGTCACGCTGACCGCGCTGCGCGGCGCCGCGACCCGCTGGACCGACAACGCCCGCCAGGCCGCGGCCTACCGGTCGGGACGGGTGCTGCTGGCCGGCGACGCCGCGCACGTACACTCGCCGTTCGGGGGTCAGGGGCTCAATCTCGGGGTCGGCGACGCGATGAACCTCGGTTGGAAGCTCGGGGCCGTGGTCGCCGGGTGGGCACCCGAAGGGCTGCTCGACACCTACGACGCCGAGCGCCGTCCCTTGGGCGCCTGGGTGCTGGACTGGACGCGGGCCCAGATCGGGGTGATGCGCGGGGACGCCAAGTCGGCCGCGCTCCGGGAGGTCGTCGCCGATCTGCTGAGCACCCGGGACGGTACGACCTACGCGGTCAAGAAGATCTCCGGTGTCACGCAGCGCATCGACCTGTCCGGCGACCATCCGCTGGTCGGCCGCTACGTCCCCGACCTGTGGCTGACGGACGGTTCCCGTCTGGCCGACCACGGTCACGGCGGCGGGTTCCTGCTGCTCGACCGCACTCCGGACGGCACCTTCGCCCGCCTCGCCGCGGCCTGGGCCGGGCGAGTGAGCAGCGTGACCGACGACCACGCGACGCCGACCGGGGTGTTGGTGCGCCCGGACGGGGTGGTCGCCTGGGCCTCCGACACCACCGACGTCGCCGCCGTCACCGGCCTCGAAACCGCCCTGCGTGGATGGGCCGGCGCGCCGTCGTCCTCACCCGAGCACGCGCCGATGGGCTGAACCCCGCTGGGTGGGGGGTTACGACGGTGTCGGGTCGATCGGACCATGGCGTGTGGTGATCCCGGTGAGGATGAGGTCGAGGCCGGCGAGGAACTCTGTTCGGTCGTCGTGGTGGCGTAGTTGGTCTGCGACGTTGCGGGTGAAGGGGTACTCGTCGGGGTCGAGGTTGGCCCATGAGGTCGCGGTGGTGTCGAGGAATTCGGTCCGGCTGGTGTGCTGGTGGTGTCCGCGGGCGTTGGCCGCGTTCTGTCCGCCGACTCCGAGGATGTAGTTCAGCAGGGCGGAGGCGGCGGTGAACTGGGCAGGGTGGGGTACGCCGAGCGTTTGGATGTGGCGTCCGAGGTGTTCGAAGACCCGCAGTAGGGGTGACTGGGACGGGGCGCGGGCGAGTTGTGTGCCGATCCAGGGGTGGGCGTCGATGGCGTCGAAGACGCCGAGTGCGAGGGTGCGGATCGCTTCCTGCGGCGTTGCGGCGGCGGTACCGGCGGTGCTGGTGGTGTCGGCGGTCATGGTGGCGATGACGGCGTCGGTGGCGGCGTTGAGGAGTTCGTCCTTGCCCGTGACGTGCCAGTAGATCGCGCCGGGTCCGGTGGCGAGGCGTTCGGCCAGTGCGCGGAAGGTGAGCGCGCCCTCGCCGGCGGTGTCGAGAAGTGCGATCGCGGCCTCGACGATGCGCTGGCGGGAGAGTGGTTCCTCGCGTCGTTCCGGGCGGCGTGTCCTGGTTGCCATGTGTACATCCTGGCACATGCCTGGAACGGCGTTCCAGCTTGACATCTCTGGAACGCCGTTCCAGTCTGTGTCTGGAACAACGTTCCAGAGGGGGTCTGCCGCATGCTCGCCCGGCGGGCCGCGACAGGCAAGGAACCGCCATGAAAAGGAACCACCATGACCGCTGACGTCACGATCATCGGCGCCGGGCTCGGAGGGCTGACCCTCGCCCGTGTACTCCACGTCCACGGCATCCCCACGACGATCTACGAGGCCGAGACCTCACCGACCGCCCGCACGCAGGGCGGCATGCTCGACATCCACGAGTACAACGGGCAGCTCGCCCTCGACGCGGCCGACCTCCTCGAGGAGTTCCGCGGCCTCATCCACAAGGGCGGTGAGGCGTCGCGGGTCCTCGACCGGGACGGAACCGTGCTCCTCGACGAACCCGACGACGGCACCGGCGGGCGTCCGGAGGTCCACCGCGGCGCCCTACGGCAGCTTCTGCTCGACTCGCTGCCGGCCGACACGATCAAGTGGGGGCACAAGGCCACCGCGGTCCGGTCCCTCGGGGGCGGCCGGCACGAAGTGACGTTCGCGGACGGGCCGACCGTGGAGACCGGTCTCCTGGTCGGCGCGGACGGGGCGTGGTCGCGGATCCGTCCGCTGCTGTCCGACGCCACACCCGAGTACGTCGGCATATCCTTCATCGAGACCTACCTGTTCGACGGCGACACCCGCCACCCGGCCAGCGCACAGGCGGTCGGCGGCGGCGCGCTCTTCGCACTCGCACCCGGGAAGGGGATCCTCGCCCACCGGGAGCCCGGCGGCGTCCTGCACACCTACGTGGCGCTCAACAAGCCGCAGGAGTGGATCGCCGCCATCGACTTCACCCACGCGGGCGCGGCTACGGCCCGGGTCGCGGAGGAGTTCGCCGGCTGGGCCCCGGAACTCACCGCGTTGATCACCGACGGCGAGACCGCACCGGTTCCGCGGGCCATCAACGCCCTGCCGATCGCACACCGGTGGGACCGCGTGCCCGGCGTGACCCTGCTCGGCGACGCCGCCCACCTGATGTCACCTTTCGCCGGCGAGGGCGCGAACCTCGCCATGTTCGACGGAGCCGAACTCGGCAAGGCCATCGCCGCGCACCCGGACAACATCGAGGCCGCGCTCACCACGTACGAGGAAGCCCTCTTTCCACGGAGCGCCGCTGCTGCCACCGAGGCTGCCCAAAACCACGAGCTGTGCTTCGACGACAACGCCCCACACAGCCTCATCGGCCTCTTCACCAACCACGAACACGCCGAGTGACCTCCCCCGCTCGGTCACGGTAGAGGAGCGCCGGCCGAGCCGAGCAGGGCGAAGTCCCTACTCGCTCTGGTCAGGGCGGCGGGGTGGGTGAGGGGCCAGCGGTGACAGCTTGGGCCGACGGAGGCCGGGGGCCGACCGGCCAGGGCTTGCCGCGCAACGTCCGGCTGAGGCAGTCGCAGACGGTGCCGGACCGCTTTCTGTGGCAGACCGTCAGGAACGCGTGGATGGTGGCGTGCAGGGCATGGCTGGCGCGCGTGCGCTCGGCAAATCGGCGGCCTGTGGGCCAAGGCGAACACGGAGCCGACTCGCCCTCCTCCAGCGGTTCGCCCGGCGGCGCCGGCGCCGGCCGCAGGCAGTCCCGTCAGGCGCCCCGTGCGGTTCTGCCCGCGCCGAAGGGTCCGTTCAGCCGGACGATCATCCGATGACGAGCGGGAGTTTCGCGGCCAGGTCGTCCAGTTCGGCCTTCTCCGCGTCGGTCGGGGCGCGCCGTCCGGTGCCGACCAGTAGCGCGTGGGCGACCCGTAAGCGGCTCGATTGTCGGCCCTCGCGGGGGACGGCCGCGAGCAGGTGGTGGGTGTACGGGTGCTCCGGCGAGGTCAGTACGAAGGTGAGGGCGGTGGCCACCCGCTGGCGGCGGCGGCACCGACGAAAACGCGTGGCTCGTCCTCCGAGGTGAGCGGACGACCCAGCAGATCCGCCTGCGCGGCAGGGACGGTGCGCGGCTGACGCTGACGATCGTACGAAGGGGGCGGCCTCCGCCCCCGGCCTCGCACCGGCGCCTGCGCGGCGGCGGCTCGGCCGGGGAGCGGTGGCCCGTCGAAGCGGTGCTGTTGACGTTTTCCGCTCGGGGCACCGCGAGGAGGCGTGGGTCAGCCCAGTTGCGTGTCCAGCCACGCCAGGACCTCGGGGGTCACGGGGTCGGTGATGTCGGCGAACTCGTCGTGCTTCTTCAGGAACTTCGCGACGTAGGGGCACACGGGCACTATCCGCATACCGAGTTCGCGCACGTCGGTGAGCGCGTACTCGACCAACCGCGCGGCCAGGCCCTGCCCGGCGAAGGCGTCGTCGACTTCCGTGTGGAAGAAGACGCGCTGTTCACCGCGGTCGCGGTAGGCGGTGAGGCCGGCACGCTTGCCGTCGACCAGGATTTCGTAGCGATGCCTGGCGTCGTTCCGCTCGACGGTCGGAGCGGCGGGAGACGACTCGGTCATGGGGTGCCTTTCGGATGCGGGTCGGCGACGCGGCGGGTTGCCGCGTGGCGAGATGGTGGCATGCGGAAGAACGGGAGCGGGAAGACGGTCCCCCGGGTATCCCTCGACGGTGCCGAAGCGATCGGAGGCGTTCGCCCAGTCCTCCCGGGCGCGGACGATGTCCTCATGGCTACGGCCGATGAAGTTCCACCACATGACGATCTCCTCCTCGAACGGGGTTCCGCCGAGCAGTACGGTGCGAGCCGGGTCGTCCGACTCGTTCACCAACGTCAGAACTGTGGTTCCGGCCTGGGCGTAGCCCAGCTCCGCCGGACGCAGCAAGGTGTCGGCCATGCGGACGTCTCCGTGGTCGACGAGCAGCCCGTGCTCGAAGCCGGGGTCCACGGCGAACGTGACCGTCGCGCGCGGTTCGAGGACGACCTCGGCGCCGAGCAGGGGTGTGAAGGTGCGCACCGGGGACTCCTGACCGGCGAGGGAGCCCAGGAAGACCCTGATCTCGGCCCCGTCGATCCGCAGGGGCTCGGGAACGTAGTGCTGGAAGTCCCGCTCGGCGTGCCGGTGCTCCTCGGGCAGCGCCACCCACAGCTGGACGCCGTGCAGGACCGTGGTGCCCGGGGTGGACACCTCCGAGTGGCTGATGCCGTGCCCGCCCGTCATGAGGTTCAGCTCGCCGGGCCGTACGTACGCGTGGCTGCCGAGGCTGTCGCGGTGCTCGATCTCCCCGCTGAACAGCCAGCTCACCGTCTGCAGCCCGGTGTGCGGATGCGGGGCGACGTCCATGCCGCCCGTCTCGGCGATGTCGTCGGGACCGTAGTGGTCGGCGAAGCACCATGCTCCGATCAGGGTCCGCGCGCGCTGCGGCAGCGTGCGCCGCACGGTCATCGCGCGCGGGCCGCCCAGGGGTACGTCACGTGGGGAGAGAACGTCGACATCGCTCACCGGAGATCGCCTTCCGTCACCATGATAGTTTCAGATTCAACAATGATACTCGCAGCATAGTAGGACGGAGTCCGGGGTTGAGCAGCCACGCGACAGGAACCGCGACGCAGCGGATCTTCATCGACAAGCAGAGCCCGAAGGCCTACCACGCACTGGTCCAGACGTCGGAAGCGGTGCGCGCGACTGCCGCCGACGCGGGGCTCGACCGGACGGTGGTGGAGCTGATCAACCTCCGGGTGTCGCAGATCAACGGCTGCGCCTACTGCCTCAACGTGCACACCCGGGCCGCCCTGCGTGCGGGCGAGACGGCGCAGCGGCTCGGAGTGCTGGCCGCCTGGCGGGACACCGAACTGTTCACTCCCGCGGAACGCGCGGCCCTCGCGCTGGCGGAGGCGACGACCGAGCCGACCGACGCCGCCGCGCAGGAAACCGCCTGGGCGGGTGCTCGTGACGTCCTCACCGACGACCAGATCTCCGCGGTGATCTGGGTGGCGATCGCCATCAACGCGTTCAACCGGGTCTCGATCATGAGCAAGCACCCGGTGCGTACGGAGCGCTGATCCCGCCGGGGGAGCGGGGCGGCTGTCCGGGCGTGGCTCGGGTACGGACCGGGCGGGGTCGCCGTGGTCCCGGTGGTCGAATGCCCTGAAGAAGTTCGAGCTGAGCACGCACCTCCGCGACGGTGTGCGGCAGGCGATCGAGAGCCAGACCGAGGGCATGGAATTGCTGCGCCCCGAGGACATCGCCGACGCGGTCTCCTACATCGTCGCCCGGGACCATCGGGTGGCCGTCGACGAGATCCTCGTGCGCGCCGGCGAGGATCGGGCCAACCCGCCCTGCGCAGCCGGGATCGCAGGTGGCAGTCGGCAGCTTTGGCGGCATGGTCGGTCACTGGCGTTGCGAGCAACCGTCCGAAGAGGCCTGATCGGGGCGGAGTGACTGCCGAAAGCGTTGCCGTACGCGGCAGGCGCTCGGGGGGAAGAGTTCGCACCTGACCTGCCGATTGGGCCGGGGCCGGTATCTGGAACCGTGATCGAACCCCCTGTGGTGAAACGACTCTTCGGTCGCCGTCCGGTCGACGGATCCGGCGCGGGCGGACAACCACCGTTCGCCGGAGCCTCGCCCTTGGCGCCGATCCCGTGGTCGTGACGCACACGAGCCCGGTGGGAGCGCGGGGTTGCTCCGCAGGAACAGCCGTACCGCCGCCCGGCTATGACGCTCCTGTTCGTCGGCGTCGCGCACGATACCGAAGGACGCGAGGCGCGCCGGTGCGCCCGAGTCCATACCGAGGACAAGGCCGAGCTGCGCGACCGGCCGGCCGGCGCGGGTGTCCAGCGCGTCGTGAAACTGGGCAGCGCCCTCAGCGGCAGCATCGGCAATCCGCACGACGCGATGTATCCCCTGCACCAGTTCGTCAACTGGGTGGTCGACGACGATGCCTGACTCCATGCGGTCGCGCCTGCTCGGCCGGTCCGGCCTGCGCGTCAGCGAACTGTGCCTGGGCACGATGACGTTCGGCACCGAGTGGGGATTCGGGGCCGAGGAAGCGATCTGCCGGGAGATCTACGTCGCCTTCCGCGAGGCGGGCGGCACCTTCCTCGACACCGCCGACGTCTACAACGACGGCGCGAGCGAACGAATCGTCGGCCGCCTCGTGGCGGCCGAACGCGACGCGGTCCTCCTGGGTACGAAGTTCACCCTGCCGACCGACAGGAACGACCCGAACTCCGGCGGCAGCCACCGCAAGGGCCTGCGCCGCAGCGTCGAGGAAAGCCTGCGCCGACTGGCCGCCGACCACGTCACCTGCTGTGGGTGCACGCCTGGGACGAGTGCACCGCCGCCGAGGAGACCCTGCGGGCCCTCGACGACCTCATACGCTCCGGGAACGTACCGGCCGTCGGGGTGAGCAACACCCCGGCCTGGGTGATCGCCCGCTCCCAGGCCATCGCCGAACTCCGCGGCTGGAGTGCCTATTGCGGCCTGCAGTCGAGTACTCCCTCGCCGCGCGGTCGCCCGACCGCGAACTCCTGCCCATGGCACGGGCGCTCGGACTCACCGTGACCGCGTGGAGCCCCCTCGCGCGCGGCCTGCTCGTCGGCAAGCGCCCCCTTCCTGGCTCCCCGTCTCCCGCCGACAGGCCCTGGACGCCGTCACGGTGATCGCGGCCGAGACCGGTCTGACGCCTGCGCGAGTCGCCCTCGCCTGGGTGCTGCGCCAAGGGCTCCTGCCGGTGCTCGACACCCGCACCCGCGCCCCAGTTGCACGACACGACTTTCTGTACGACCGCCGCACCGCGCTCGCGCCACCGAAACCGGAGCCTGGGGATCACGACCGCTGAACACCGATGGCCTTATGGAACGCCGAGTTCGAACAGGACGTACCCCGCGTATGAGCCGGAGGCGAGCGCGGCGATTCCGAGGACGGTGCACAGCACCGGCGTGCTGAGCCGGCGCATGGCGACGGCGCACGGGATGAACAGGGGGAAGGCCGGGAGAAGGTAGCGGGAGATGTTGCCGAAGATCTGCTGGCTGCCCAGGACGAGCGCGATCGTCAGGACGGTGTGGACGACGAGGACCGCAGGCGGGCGGAGCCGGAGCAGCAGCGGCAGGACGATGAGGGCCAGCAGGACCGTGCCTACGCCGATGAAGTCTTCGTAGGGGTAGGCGAAGAGGTAGTCGAAGTGGCCCACCGGGAGGGACGTGAACACGTCGAGGGTGTGCTTGCCGTAGTCGAACGTGTGGGCCCAGGCGCCTTCCTGGAGCTTGAAGTACCCGCTGTGGTCGCCCATCCGGTATCCCACCCAGCCGAGGTAGCCGAACAGGCCGAGGGGGGCGATCGCCACGGCGATCAGCGGCCGCAGGAATTTGACCCTACGCCTCTTCCCGTCCGGGCCGGGGGCGTCTCCCCAGCGGCGGACCTCCCGCCGTTGCCGGTGTACGGCCAGCAGCGCCGCGACGGCGAGCGCCGCGATCAGCGCGGTGGCCGTCGGACGAGTGAGACCCGTGGCGCAGGTCAGGATGCCGGCGGTGATCCAGTGGTGGCGCATGACGGCGTAGCAGGCCCATGCTGCGAGGGCGACGTAGAGGGACTCCGAGTAGCCCGACCACTCCATGCCGGATCCGGGCCACACGGCCCAGAGGCCGGCTGCGGCGAGCCCGGCCCGCCGTCCGCCGATCCGCGCGGTGACGGCGTGGATCGCCAGGGCGGCGACGAACGAGGCGGCGACCGAGACCAGCAGGCCGGCGCCGAACAGACCCAGGCCGGTGCAGGAGGAGACCAGCCGCATCAGGGCGGGGTACAGCGGGAAGAACGCCGCGGAGTTGCCCTCGATGGTGATCAGGCCGCTCGCCCCGGGTACCGGGACGAGCGCGGGGTGGTAGCCGTGCGCGGCGATCTGCTGGTACCACCAGCCGTCCCAGGTGGCCAGGACGTCCCAAGCGTGGGCGCCGCCGCCGAAGCGGGGGTCCTTCTTGCGGAAGTCCCCGGAGGAGTCCAGCAGGTACATGAAGACGCAGAAGCCGATGAGCTTCAGCGCACCGTACAGCGCGAGCACCGGACCGTGGTGCTCGGCCGCCCGGCACAGTCGCGCCCACCGCTGCCGGGCGGTGGAGGTGAGAGAGGTGAGAGAGATAGGGGAGGGAGATGGGGCAGGCGGCAGGCTGGTGTTGTACGGCGGTTCCGTGGCGGGCGAACGGCCTTCGGCGTGGGGCCTGTTGCGTTCGTACGACGGAGCGTTCGTGAGGCTCGGGTCGTTCATCGGGGCTCGGCTCCTGTTCGGTTGCCGCGGGGGCCGGCGGTGAACACCCAGGCCCGCAGGAGCAGGAAGCGCAGCAGTGTCGCGACCAGGTTGGCGATGACGAGCACCGCGACTTCCGTGGGCCGCGCGGGTTCCGGCGCCCAGCGGTGCAGCGCGGCGAGCGAGCCGCTGGTGAGCGCCAGACCGAGGCCGAAGACCACCAGGCCCTTGGCCTGCTGCCGCAGCGCTCCGCCCCGCCCGCGCAGCCCGAAGGTGAGCCGCCGGTTCGCGGCGGTGTTCGCGACGGCGCAGACCAGCAGCGCCCACGCGTTGGCGCCCTGCGGCCCCGCCACCGGGCGCAGGGCCGAGTAGAGGAGGACGTACCCGACCGTGCTCACCACGCCGACGGCGCCGAAGCGCAGCAACTGGGCGGACAGTGGGCCCGGCGGATCACCTCCGGTGGCGCGCCGCAGCCCCGCCGTCGGGAGCGTGCCACGGGCGAGCGCCCTGCCGATCCTGACGATGCCGCGCAGGTCGGCCATGGCCGTCGAGACCAGATCGACGCGGCTGTCGGGGTCGTCCACCCAGTCGACGGGCACCTCGTGGATGCGTAGCCCGGCCCGCTCGGCGATCACCAGCAGTTCGGTGTCGAAGAACCACTCCGAGTCCTCCACCAGGGGCAGCAGCCGCTCGGCGACGTCGCGCCGGACCGCTTTGAAGCCGCACTGCGCGTCGGAGAAGCCGACGGCGAGAGTGGAACGCAGCAGGACGTTGTAACAACGGGAGATGATCTCCCGCTTGGGACCGCGTATCACCCGGGAGCCACGGGCCAGGCGGGTGCCGATGGCTATGTCGGAGTGGCCGGAGATCAGCGGGGCGACCAGCGGGAGCAGCGCGTTCAGTTCGGTGGACAGGTCCACGTCCAGGTAGGCCAGGACCGGGGCCCGCGAGCGCGACCAGGCGACGCGCAGGGCACGGCCACGCCCCTTCTCGGCCAGCCGTATCCACTCGGCCTCCGGCAGTTCGGCGGCCAGCCGGGCCGCGATCCGCGGGGTGTCGTCGGTGCTGGCGTTGTCGGCGACGGTGATGCGGAACGGGTACGGGAACGTCTCACGCAGATGCGCGTGCAGCCGCCGCACGCTCGGCTCCAGATCCGTCTCCTCGTTGAACACGGGGACGACCACGTCCAGTACGGGTTCCGGGTGGTCCGCCGGCAGCGGCAGGCGGAGCGGCAGTCGGTCCATGGGCAGTCCCGTCGCGAGGTTCATCGGGGCGGACCGTGCGGTCTTGGTCATGGTTCATCCAGGTTTCTGTGCTGTCGCAGGGCATGCCGAAGGCGCTCACGGCGCAGCTGCGATCAGGGAGTACGGCCAGGGGTCGAGCAGGGACAGGGGGCGGCGCGGAAATTCCGTGGGGGAGCGGCCGGGACGGCCGTGTCTTCGGCGGCTACTCGGCGCCGGTCGCGCTGACGAACGACGAGGGCTCGAGTGTCGTCGTCGGCGGGGACGACGGCGTGATGCTTCCGCTCGGTGTGGCCGGGACGGTGGCCGGCGGACCGGCAGTCGCGGTCCCCGAGGGACCGGTGCCGACCGAGCTCGAGCTCTCTATCGCACTCTCGGTCGTGATCGGCGCCGTGGGCGTGGTGGGGGCCGACCCGGTAGGGCTGGTGCTGGGGGGCGGGGTCGGGGACGGCGTGGTGGTCGGGGAGGAGAAGCCGGTCGTGGGCCGCGGCACGGGGGCCTGGGGTTGGTCGCGGTCCGGCGCGTGTGGCAGCAGGACCAGGCTTACGCCGAGCCCGGCGGCCACCAGTACGGAGCCCACGGCCTTCTGCGCGGCGCGGACCCGGCGGCGGACGAGCACTCCCGTCCTGAGCCGGTTCTGTTGTGCGGGCTCAAAAGGGGTGTACTCCTGGGCGTCGCGCATCATCCGCGCCAACTCCCGCTCGAAGTGATCCATGCTTCCCTTCACCCCACCGGCTCGATGACATCGGCCAGGATCTGACGCAGTCGCGCCACTCCGCGTGACGCGTGGGACCGGGCGGTGCCCAGCGGGCATCCCAGAACCTCCGCGACCTGCTTTTCGGGCAGGTCCTGGTAGTAACGCAGCACCACGGCGGCCCGCTGCCGGGGCGGCAGCTGGGCGAGGGCCGCCTCCAGCCGCGTCCGCTCCACCACGGCGGCGGACTCGTCCCCGGTGTGTGCCAGGTCGGGCAGCTGCTCCACGGGCCGCTCGCCCCACCACCGCCGGCGGGCGGAACGGGCGGCCGCGCGTGCCAGGACCTTGCGTACGTACGCCTCGGGCGCCTCGTCCGCGACCTTCGGCCAGACGAACCAGAGCTTGACCAGGGCTTCCTGGAGCAGATCCTCGGCACGGTGTCGGTCACCTCCACAGAGCAGACGGGCGAGGTGGAACAACGCCGACCAACGGGCCGCTACGAACCCGTCGTAGCTCTCGGCCTGAGCCTGTTCCATCCGCACCGTCCCCGCACTTGCCAGCTTCGTACACCTGGAGAAAGACGTTGGTGAGCACCTCGCTATGCACTTCCGGCGCGTGATGCGGGTCACGTTGTTGGGGCCCGGCGATGGACCGACGGCTACCTCACCTGCTCCACGAGGGAGTCAGAACAACCGCCTCAGCCAGGAGTCGATCGCCGCATAGTCGTGATCAGTCAGACCACGGCGGGGGTCGACCCGGTGGAGCAGGGCGTTCGCTGGATGGTGAGCGGTGACCCAGGCCCGATCGGTGTCGGTGATCTCGTCGTCGACCCAGACGAACGGGCGTCCGGCCGCCCATTCGACAAGGGTGCGGGTCTTCCAGTGCAATCCGTTCCGCTCGTCCTGATCATCGATGTCGGACGGTTCCAGCCAGACCACCACAGGCAGCTGCGGCAGACCAATGCGCGGGGCGATGCACTCGTTCGCGTCAGCCATCCATGTCGTGGCCCAGACCACCTCGCACGGGAGCGCCGCCAGCCGAGGCCCGTGCTCGGGATCCAGTCGGGCCAAGAGCGGATTCGCGTCGGCATCGAGCGGTTCGAGGCCGGTGGCATGGGCCGGATACTGTTCGGGCGCCGCACCGAACGGGATGAGCGGTCCGTCGACATCGAGAAACAGCAGCGGACGCTGCGGAGAGCCAGTCACGCCGGCACGATAGCGGCGGATCACAACGGGGACCGGACCGTCTCGACCACGTCAGCCCTGTGGTCGGCCACCGAACAATCACGGCGATCCGCTCGAGTCTGCCGAGTACCGCACGAGAGCGGAAACGATCCTGGCTCCGCAGACGCTGGTCGCCGGTGCGGACAGCGTCACCTCGATCGTCGACAGCACCGGCACGGGGCACCGGTGGCTGTCGACCGACGGGATCGGGTTCGTGGCCGGCGTGGTCGGGCGCGTCACACGGAGTACCGTCAGCGGCAACGACTGCCGAGAACCAGATCCGGACCGCGGCCCGGATCTCTTCAGCGACAGCCGATACAAAGGCGGTGCTCGACGGGCCGTATCAAGCGGACATTCGGGGCGCCGGTACGTACCTTCGAGTGGTGCGGCTTGACTGCCACGGCGACCGTACAGCCGTAGAACCGCGGTCGTCCGGGTCTCGCGAGCTCGGGTCCGACACCCTGAGTTGTTCGCAGGGTGTCGGATGGCTTGTCGGGATACGCGAGGGCGTGGCGGGATAGAGGCTCTGTGTCGTTCAAGCTTCGGAGGCTGTGATGATCGTCCCGTTCGGGGTCCGTGATTTTCTGGATCGTGCCGTCACTGTGTATGCCGACCGGGTGGGTGTGGTGGACGAGCCGGACCAACCGGCCGAGGTCTGGGAGGGGCTGACGTACGGGCGGGTGGGGGAGTTGGCGCGGGCTCAGGCTGCCGGGCTGGATGCGCTGGGTGTGCCGCTGGGCGCTCGCGTGGCGGTGGTCTCGCCGAACAGCGCGCGGCTTCTGACGTCGTTCTTCGGTGTCAGCGGCTACGGGCGGGTGCTGGTCCCGGTCAACTTCCGCCTGACGGCGGACGAGGTGAGCTACATCGTCGGTCACTCGGGGGCCGATGTGCTCCTTGTCGACCCGGAGCTGACGGAGCGTCTGGCCGATGTCAAGTGCGGGCACCGTTTCACGCTCGGCGCCGCAGCCGACGCCGAGCTGTACCGCTTCGGCACTGCCCCGCAAGCCTGGGAGGCGGACGAGAACGCCACCGCGACCATCAACTACACCAGTGGTACGACGGCCCGGCCCAAGGGGGTGCAGATCACCCATCGCAACATCTGGGTGAACGCGGTCACCTTCGCGTTGCACGCCGGGGTGACGGACCGGGACGTGTATCTGCACACGTTGCCGATGTTCCATGCCAACGGCTGGGGCATGCCGTTCGCGATGTCGGCCCTGGGCGTGCCACAGATCGTGCTGCGCAAGGTGGACGGGGCCGAGATCCTGCGCCGGGTGGCCGAGCACGGTGTGACGGTGATGTGCGCGGCGCCCGCGGTCGTGGGGGCGGTGCTGGCCGCCGCCGAGTCCTGGGAGGGGGAGATCCCCGGCCGTGATCGGGTGCGGATCATCGTTGCGGGCGCTCCGCCGCCGACCCAGACGGTCGCGCGCGTGGAGTCGGAGCTGGGGTGGGAGTTCATTCAGATCTACGGCCTGACCGAGACCTCGCCGCTGCTGACCGTCAACCGTGCCCGCGCCGAGTGGGACGGCCTCGGCGCTGCGGAGCGGGCGGAGAAGCTGGTGCGGGCCGGTGCTCCCGCGCTGGGCGTGACCCTCAGGACGGACGCCGAGGGTGAGGTCCTCGCGCGCTCGAACGTGGTTCTGGAGGGGTACTGGGAGCAGCCGGAGGAGAGTGCACGGGCGTTGTCCGGGGGCTGGTTCCACACGGGGGACGGAGGGTCGATCGGCGAGTACAGCCATCTGACGATCAGTGACCGCAAGAAGGACGTGATCATCACGGGCGGGGAGAACGTGTCGTCGATCGAGGTGGAGGACGTCCTCTTCAGCCATCCGGCGGTTGCCGAGGTCGCGGTGATCGGGGTGCCTGACGAGAAGTGGGGCGAGACCGTGAAGGCGCTGGTGGTTCTTGCTCCCGGCGCGCGGGTGACGCAGGACGAGCTGATCCGGTTCTGCAAGGAGCGTCTCGCCGGCTTCAAGGCGCCTACTTCGGTGGAGTTCCGGGAGGAGTTGGCGCGTACGACGACCGGCAAGCTCCAGAAGTACAAGTTGCGGGAGCCGTATTGGGAGGGACGCGAGCGGGAACTCGGCTGAGGTGTCCGCAGGGTGGGTGCCGATGCTGAAATGGTGAGCGCGGCTCCACCTCCTGCCGGGCTCACCATCACGCTGGGAACCGGTCGATCTTTCCTGGAAGTGAGGAGCCCGGCGGGCAGGTTGACGTAGGGTCAGGTGAGCGAGAGAAGGATCTTGCCTCGGCCTGCGCCCGTTTCCAGGAGTTGGTGTGCCTTCGCCGCCTCGCCCAGGGGCAGGGTCTGCGTCACCCCGGGCCGGATCCGCCCCGCCGCGAGCAGCCGGAGTGCTTCGCCGAGGTATTCGCCTATCCGCTCGGGAGCCCGACGAGCGAGGTCGCCGATGTTGAACCCGGCGACGGTCCGGTTGCCCTTCCACAAGTCCCACACCGAGGCCGTCCACTGCTCGTGTCGACCGAGGTCTCCGTAGGCGACCAGGCGGCCGAACGGCGCCAGCACGGTCAGGCTCTGCTCCCGGATCGGCCCGCCGACGGGATCGAGGACCAGGTCCACGCCCCGGCCACCAGTCACCGCGGCCAACCGCTCCGCGAAGCCTTCACGCAGAAACACTGCGTCGTAGCCCAACTCGGTGGCATACGGAATCTTCTCCACCGAGCCGACCGTGCCGTACACCCGACCGGCTCCCAGCTCCCGGGCCAGCTGCGCGGCCGCAGAGCCCACACCCCCCGCCGCGGAGTGGATCAGCACATCTTCCCCCTCCCTCAGCCGACCGGCGTCCTTGAGCACACCAAAGGCCGTCGGAAAGACGCACGGCAGCCCCGCTGCCTCGGCCAGGTCGGCCTCTCCCGTCCCGGTGCGCAGTGGCCTGACGAACCGCGTGTCCGCGGTCACCACCTCGGCGTAGCCGCCGAAAGCCGGTAGGTACGCAGCAATCGGCTCGCCGACCTCAAGGCCGCTCACCCCCGCACCGAGCGCGACAACAGTCCCCGCCACCTCCAGGCCGGGAACGTCCACTCCACCAGGGCCGTCCGGGGTGCCGAACTCGCCCCGGCGGTGCTGGATTTCCGCGAAATTGACGCCCGCGAAGGCGACCCGCACAGTGACCTGGTCGGCAGCCGGCACGGGCTCGGGCAGCTCCAGCTCCTCCAGTACCTCGACGCCACCGTTGACTCTGAACCCGACCGCCCGCATACGACGCTCCCCTCATCGTCACGGCCCTTCCGGTGGGGCCGTACGGGAGCGGCAACCCGGGTGATGATCTTCGTATTCCCGTGCGGCCCAAGCCTGCGTCCACGACGGCCGTCCCCATGGCCGACGCCAGATCAGGTACAAAATCCCCGCATTTCACGGCACCGTCGCCGTCATGGCGATCCGGCTCTGGTTCCGGGCGTGATGGTTCCGGTGATCGTCAGACGTGCACTGGTGCCCGCTCGTCCAAGAGGCCTTCGCTTCGCAGATCGTCCCAGACCTGAGCCGGGATCTCCGCGCCGAACGCCGCCATGTTGCGGTGTACTTCGTCGGCGGTACGCATGCCGACCACGATGCCCGAGACGGCCGGGTGGCGGAGCGGAAAGGCCATGGCCAGCTCCGGGAGCGTCACACCGTGTGTCTCGCAGACGTCGGCGATGCGATGCGCGCGCTCCAGCGTCCGCGGCGCGGCGGGCGCGTAGTCGAAGGTGGCACCCTCGGGAGGTCGGGCCGTGGCGAGCAGCCCGGAGTTGAAGACCGACGCCGCGAGTACCGAGACCTCCCGGTCCGTGCAGGCGGGCAGCAGTTCGTCGAGGGCGCTCTGGTCCAGAAGCGTGTAGCGGCCGGAGAGCATGACTACATCGACGTCCGACTCCTCGACCAGCGTGGTCAGTTTGCCGGGGTGGTACATCCCCGCGCCGATCGCGCCCACCACTCCCTGGCCGCGCAGTTCGGCGAGCGCGGGGTAGCCCTCGCGCAACGCATCCTCGAAATGCTGCTCCGCGTCGTGCAGGAACAGCACGTCGATCTGGTCGACGCCGATCCGCTCGAGCGAGTCCTCCACGCTGCGCAGAATGCCGTCCCGCGTGAAGTCCCACACCCGACGGTGTGTGGCGGGCACCATGAAGCTCTCGTCCATGCGGCCCGCCGGGTCCTGCGGGACCAGCAGCCGGCCGACCTTCGTCGACAGCGTCACCTCCTCACGCGGCTTGCCGCGCAACAGACCACCGGTGCGGCGCTCGGAGTGTCCGATGCCGTAGTGCGGAGAGGTGTCGAAGTAGCGAATCCCGTTGTCCCAGGCTGCCTCAAGGGCTCCCGCGGCGGTCTCGTCGTCCAGCGGTGCGAAGAGTCCCCCGAGTGGTCCGCCACCGAAGCCCAGTTCCGTGACCTGCACCTTGCTCTTGCCAAGCTGGTTTCGCCTCATCCACCGTTCCCCTCGTATGGCTGGTGACGCGACCATCCTGCCGTGGCCCGTGCCACGTTCCCAAGGGAATTTCAAGCTGGCGGTCCGCTACGCGGCAACCATGCCGGTCGCGGCCGTCAACGGGTGGATATGACTGGCCCCGCCACGCGCGCGGTCGCTAACCTCGGCCGTCATGAACCAGCGGCAGCAGAAGAAGCTCTCCCATCGTCTCTTCGAAGCGATTCTGGTGGGTGACACCGCCCGCGTGAAGGCGGTACTGAGGGCTGGTGCCGACCCGGAACGAGCCGCCGGTGAGGGCACCACCCCTCTCTATGAGGCATCCGTGAACGGGGAAGCGGAGATCGCCCGCCTGCTCCTGGCGGCCGGGGCCTCCCCTGACATCGAGAGCAGCGGACCCGGCGCGGACGGCACACCCCTGTGCGCGGCCGCATGCTGGGGTCACACCGAGACAGTGCGCGAACTGCTGGCGCACGGCGCCGATCCGAATCTCCGAGAGGATCACGGCACAGGCTGGTCCCCGCTGGAGTGGGCACTCAAGGGCCCTCATCCCGAAACTGCCGATCTCCTCACCACGGCGGGCGCGACGCCCCGCGGGAGAACTACGTAGCATCACCGTCCGCGATCGCGGATCCCACCAGCACGATGGACCTCAAGAGCCACCTCGGACAGGGCTCAGGCACAGGCCCTGAGGAATTCGATGAGCGCCGCGCTCACCTCGTCCGGGCGTTCCTGCTGAGTCCAGTGTCCACAGCCGGCCAGTTTGAGGGGCTCGCGCCAGAGGTTGGGCATGAGGTCGGGGAGGCGCTCGATGAGTTCAGGAGTGCCGGGAAACGCGGGGACCAAGTCGCGGTCGCCGTAGATGTACAGGGCGGGCCGGGTGACGACGGCGCCGTGCCAGGGAGCGGTCAGTTCCCAGTTGCGGTCGAGGTTGCGGTACCAGTTGAGGGCCCCGGTGAAGCCCTTGGAAAAACTCTCGGTGAGCGCGTCGAGATCCTTCTCGGTGAACCAGTCCGGCAGAACCTCGGGGTCCGGCATGGCCGCGAGCCAGCCCCGCTCGGGGTCGACCAGCGGCTGCATGCCCTCGCGGGCGCCCGAAGCGTCACCGGAGGCCGAATAGAAGAACTTCCGCAACGCGGTGCGGGTGTCCTTGGCGAACTCGGCGTCGGCGACACCGGGGCGGTTGAAGTAGTTCCAGTAGAAGCGGCCTTCGAACCTCTTCTCCATGGCGGCCAGCGGAGGCTCCGTCCCCCGGAACGGGGGCGGCACGCTCAGGCCCGCCACCCCGAGCACCATGTCCGGTCGTAGCAGCGCGGTGTGCCAGGCGACCGGCGCGCCCCAGTCGTGCCCGACGACGTACGCCTTCTCCTCGCCCAGGGCGTGGATCAGTCCGACGACATCGCCGACCAGGTGGAGGATGGTGTACGCGTCGACGTCGTCGGGATGGTCGCTGCGTCCGTATCCGCGCTGGTCGGGAGCGACCACTCGGAAGCCCGCATCGGCCAGGGGTCCGAACTGGTGGTGCCAGGAGTGCCACGACTCGGGGAAGCCGTGCAGGAGGACTACCAGGGGGCCGTCCCCTTGCTCGGCGATGTGCAGCCGAACGCCGTTCACGTCCACCATTCGATGCTCAACCATGTGCATCAGGGTACGTGCCGTGATCTTCGCGCTGGGCTCACCGGCAGCCCGCCTCACTCGTGTCGCAGCGAGCCGAAAGATTGTCTCCGGCGGCAGGAGCGGACACGCGGACCTGACGATCCTCACCGTGACTCGTGACTCGTGACTCGTGACTCGTGACTCGTGACCCGTGACCCGTGACCCGTGACCCGTGACCCGTGACGGACAGGACTACCGGCCGTGCGGATGTCACCGTGGTGGGAGCACCCTCGATCTTCTGTGCGTTCGGGGTGTTCGTCCGGGCGGAGCCTGTTGGCGGCAGACGCCAGGTGGCGGGCGGCTTGGGCGTCGGTCCCGGGTCTGCCACAATGCACGAAAATGGAACCTCGCTCCGTGGCCGATACGAGGCACTGTTCCGTTTCGCAAGTCTCACGGAAGGATCGCCGCGGTGAACGACAGCGGTCAGGGCGCGGAAAGTGCAGCGGGATCCCAGCGCAAGGATGCCCGGCGTAATCGACAGACCTTGCTGGATGCGGCCGCCGCAGTCTTCGTCACCTCGGGCGTAGAGGCGCCGGTACGCGACATCGCGGCCAAGGCCGGTGTCGGGATGGGCACGATCTACCGGCACTTCCCGACACGGGCGGATCTCATCATCGCGGTCTACCGTCACCAGGTCGACGCCTGCGCCGAGGCCGGTCCGGCCCTACTGGCGAGCTGCGCCACTCCATACGCCGCGCTGGGGCAGTGGATCGACCTCTTCGTCGACTTCCTGGTCACCAAGCACGGACTCGCTGCCGTGCTGCAGCCCGACAACGCCGGTTTCGACACGCTGCACGCCTACTTCCTCGAACGGCTCGTGCCCGTGTGCGACCAACTGCTCGACGCCGCGGCCGGTCGTGGCGAGATCCGCTCCGGCCTTGAGGGCCTTGAGCTGATGCGAGGCGTGGGCAACCTCTGCATCGGTGCGGACAGCGATCCGCGCTACGACGCACGCCGACTGGTCGGCCTCCTCATCGCCGGACTGCGCCAGCCGCAGTGACGATGGGCAGGGCATCTGACGCAGGCTGCCCCGCTCCCATCGCGATCGACGCGAAGCATGAAGCCGGAGTACCAGGAGTTTTCGGCGGCAACGAACCTGCGGTACTGCCGCTGGTGACTTTGCCGCTCACCGGCATGAAGACATCGCGCAAGGCGCTGACCGACTCCCCGCCGGCGAAGGACTTGCCGATCCCCAAGTGGCTCCCTTGACCGAGGAGTGCGACGGCGACCCCGTCGATCCGCGCCCACTGCTCGTGGGTGAGGTCGGGAACGAATCCCGAGTGCCGGGACGCCTCACAGGTCGGTCGCCCGCTCATGGCGGGGCTCGTACAGGCCCACCTCGCCGCCACCCGGCAGTCGGAACCTGGTCAGCCGCCCCCAGCGCGCGTCGGTGACGGGCAGCGTGAACTCCACTCCCTTCGCGGTCAGGCTCCTCACGGTTGTGTCGACGTCGTCGCACATCAGATAGAGCTCCTGTGTCTCAGGGCCGTCCGTGGGATGCACGGCGATCTCGGTCGGCGGAAGCTTGAAGATCAGCCAGCCACCTCCCACGTCGACATGCGGATACTCCAGAACATCCCTGAAGAAGACCCGGTCCGCTTCCGCATCACGGCTGTAGACGATGATGTGCCCACCATTGATCATGCGCCCAGGGTAGGTCCTGACACGGACAGTACGGCGCTGCGCCGTCACACAGGGTGTTGCGGTTCACAGCCGGTCAACCGCCCGCGCAGAGCCACTGGCGGGAGGTGTCGGCCCCGCCAGCGGTTCGGCCGCCCAGGGCGCCATGTGGAAGTGGTCCTTTGTGCCTGCCGCGGAGATTGGGTACGGCCGACCATGGCGGGATCATCGGCAGGTGGTCAACGGTGTGGCAAGGCGGCTGCGGGCCGGTGCACACCAGACCCTCAACAGCCGTCAGTTCACCTTCACATACCCGGTGCTGAGACGCCCGTACCGGTCTGACCACAAGGCGCCTTCCACTTAACCGGGACGGACGACGAGCGCGATGAACAGGCGGCAGATCTCGTTGCAGGACAGCGGGATCAGGTCGTCCGGCGTGGTTCGGTGTGCGCGTTCGTCGGCGCGGACGACGGCGAGCAAGGCGTGGGCCAGCATCGCGAGGGTGACCCAGCGGGCCCACGAGGGGTAGCGGCGGACCTGGTGCTCATCCAGCCCGGCCAGTCCCTTCTCAGTCTGGAAGGTCTCCTCCACCCGCCATCTGGAACCCGCGACCTTGACCAAGGTGGCCAGGGATGCCGGTGTGGTGGAGTGACAGCGGTAATAGGCGAGTTCACCGGTGCTGCGGTTGCGGCGGATCAGCAGGTGGTGGCGGCCTGGTGCTGCCTCGGCGAGGTCGATGACGGGCCAGTCGTAGAACCGATGCCCCTTCGCGCCGCGCCCGGCCGAGAGCTTCTGCCAGGCCCGCTTCGGCACCTTCCGCGCCAGGGCATCGGCGCGGAACTTGCCTGCGACGGTGGGCACTTCGGCCGAGCAGGCCACCGCAAGGACATAGCCGATGCCGCGTTCCTCCAGAGCCGTACGGAGTCTTGGGTTGCCGCCGTAGACCTCGTCCCCGGTGACCCAGCCGACGCGGTGTCCGGCGTCCAGGAACCGTTCGATCATCGTGCGGGCCAGGTCGGGCTTGGTCGCGAAGACGGTGTCCTCGCCGAGTCCGGCTGCCCGGCAGCGGTCCGGGTCGCACGTCCAGGAGCGCGGGATGGACAACTCCCGGTCCACCGCCGCGTGCCCGCCCATCCCGGCGTAGACAAGGTAGACCGCAACCTGGGAGTTCTCGATCCGTTCAGCCGTTCAGCCGTTCAGCCGTTCAGCCGTTCCGGTGTACTGGTGCTGGACCCCGACCGTGTGGGTGCCCTTCTTCACGTCGCCGGTCACGTCGACAACCAGGACCGCGGCATCGTCATAGAGGTGCTCGACGACGTATTCGCGCACGTCGTCACGAACGCCATCGGCACCCCAGACGGCTCGGCACAGCAGATGCTGCATGCCGTGCGGGCTGGTCTCCCCGGCCCATTCCGCGGTCGTCCAGCAGTTCTTACGCGGCGGGTCGGACAGCAGCCCCAGCACCGAGTCCCTCACCCGGCGCCGGAGTTCAACCCGCGCGATCCGGCCGATGGCCACCTGGAACGCCTCCCGCCAACGGACGGGATCTATGCTGTGACCCGCGGCCACCGCACGATCTTCAGTCTTCACACACCGATGATCAGCGGTGGCCGTACCTGTCGGCGAACCTGGAGCAGCCAATGACCTCGCACGGCCCCGTCACCCGCGACCTGCTCCAAACCTTCGAGGACGTACGTTCCAGAACCTTCGCTCGCCTTGACGGGCTCACCGACGCCGAATACCTGTGGGAGCCCGTCGCCTTCTGCATGACGCTCAGGCCGGCCGCGGACGGGATGTTCCGTGCCGACCCGCGACCCGGAGGTGAGGTCCGTCCGGCGCCGTTCACGACGATCGGATGGCGTATCTGGCACATCGGGGCGGACTGCCTTCGCGGCTATGGCCGCTTCTTCGGTGACGATCCCCAGAGCGATGACCGACACCTGTGGCCCGGCACGGCGAGTGAAGGCGTCCAGGAGCTGGCCAACGACTGGTCCCGATTCCGCAACCACGTCGAATCCCTCGGTGATGACCGTCTCCTTCAGCCCATGGGCCCCATCGCTGGTGACTACGGTCACGAGAGCTACCTGTTGCTGGCCCTCCACGCGTTGGACGAAGCCGCTCACCACGGTGCCGAACTCGGCGTCCTTCGTGATCTATACCTTCATGGCGTCGACATGAAGCAACGGGCGAACCACGACGAAGTCAGCCCGGCGCCTCGACCGCCGTCAGGCGCCTGACGGGTAACCAGCGCGGCCCGATCACGATCTACAGCTGGAGTATTAGTACTCCAGCAGCACTTTGACGTTTTCCCTGTTCAGGGGCGGTCTGGGTGAGTGTAGAGGGCTGATGACCGGCCTGTGTTCTCTTTCCCGGGCCGCCCCTCGATCGTGTGCAGCCGCCGCTGATAGTGACAGCGGTCCGGGCAGCCTCCCTGCGTGATCGACGAGCGTGCAGTTGAGATCTGGAACGACGAACTCGAGGAACTGTTCCTGCGTACCGGCCACCGCTTCAGGCGTGTCGAGCCGCGTCGCCGGATGCGTGACTACATCCGTGGACTACTGGGCCCGGTCGGCCGCAAAAACGGCTGGCAGCTGGCCGAATACGCCGGACACCGCACACCCGACCGCCTCCAGCGGCTTCTCAACGGCGCCCGCTGGGACGCCGATGAGCTCCGCGACGACCTCCAGCACTACGTAGCCGAACGGCTCGGCGAGCCCGACGGGATCCTCATCCTCGACGACACCGGCTTCCTCAAGAAGGGCACCACCTCGGCCGGCGTGCAGCGCCAGTACTCCGGCACCGCCGGCCGCACCGAGAACTGCCAGATCGGCGTGTTCGCCGCCTACGCCACCACCCGTGGACGCGCCCTGGTGGACCGGGAGTTGTACCTGCCCAAGACCTGGACCGACGACCGCGACCGCTGCCGCGCCGCCCACATCCCCAACGAGCGGACTTTCGCCACCAAACCCGACCTGGCCAAGGCCATGGTGCTGCGGGCGATCGCCTCACCGCTGCCGATCGCATGGGTGACCGCGGACGCCGCCTACGGCCAGGAATGGCGGCTGCGCCACATGCTGGAGGAGACCAGCCTGGGGTATGTACTCGCGGTTCCCAAGTCCCAGCAGGTGCCCCACTTCGGACGCATCGACCACCTCTTCTCCCAAGCACCCGACGAAGCGTGGGAGAGGCATTCGTGCGGTGACGGTGCCAAGGGCCCGCGCGTCTACCACTGGGCCGCCCTGCAGATCACGCCCATCGAGGACTTCGACGACGAGATGCCCACCCACCAGCGGTGGGCACTGGCCCGCCGCAGCATCAGCAAGCCCGAAGAGATCGCCTACTACCTCGCCTACGCACCGCTCGGCACCACCATCGAGCACCTGGTCCGCGTCGCCGGGACGCGCTGGGCCATCGAGGAAGCCTTCCAGGCCGCGAAGAACGAATGCGGCCTCGACCAGTACGAAGTCCGCCGCTACACCGGCTGGATGCGGCACATCACCCTGGCCATGCTGGCGCATGCCTTTCTGGCCGTCATGGCCGTCGACGCCGCGGCAAAGGGGCAGCAGAAACGGTTCCTGCCTCGCGCCCCTCACCGTGGCAGAAATTCGGCGGCTCCTGGCAACTGGCCACTCATCCACCGCCGTTCACCAGCCCCTCATCAGCGCACGCGCGTTGAGGTGGTCACACTGGCGCAGACGACGCCAAGCCGTCGCCCGCCGCTGTCACTATCAGCGGCGGCTGCACACGATCGAGGGGCGGCCCGGGAAAGAGAACACAGGCCGGTCATCAGCCCTCTACACTCACCCAGACCGCCCCTGAACAGGGAAAACGTCAAAGTGCTGCTGGAGTATTAGGTGCCAGGAAGTGAGCATGAATCAGTCCTCGGCAGGAACAGCATTCGCGGTCGACTACCGCTCTCAGTGGTGGGGCCAATGGCCAGTTCCCTGCGGCAGCGCGTCCAGGTCGGTGGGCTGGGCCTCCGTCAGGGCGGTTTCAAAGTCTTTTCGATCAACGATCCGTGCTGATCACGGCATCGTGACGATGGGGTAGCGGGCCGTCACGCACACAACGAAGGTCCGGTTGATGCCGGTGACCTACCAAGTCGCCTGTACCGACCGGAGCTTCGATGTGTCGTCAGTTCGCACCGCCCCGAGCACCGCGACGATCCGCCGGATGATCAACGGAGTGTGTCCGGGGGCCTCGCGGACTTGCTGGGATGCGATCCATCCGGCGCCGACACCCTGGCGGTGGACGGCAAGAGCGCCCGGGGCTCGCGCCACGATGACACCCCCGCCGCGCATCTGCTCGCCGCCATGACCGGTGACGGGCTGACCGTCACGCAGTTGCGGGTACCGGACAAGACGAATGAAATCACCTGCTTCGCCAGCCTGTTGGCCCCGTTCGACCTGACCGGGGTGACCGTGACGGCCGATGCCCTGCACGCACAGCGTGGCCACGCCCGCTTCCTGGTCGAGGACAAGAAGGCGCACTACGCGCTGTGCGTGAAGAAGAACCAGGCCGGCCTCTACGAGCGGCTGCACACGCTGCCCTGGACGGAGGTGACCGCGAAGTTCTACAACCGTAGCGAGGGGCATGGCCGCAAGGAGACCCGCGTGGTCCAGGTCCTGACCGTCGACGGCCTCGACTTCCCGCGCGCCGCCCAGGCCGCCCGGGTCGTACGCCATCGCACCTGTCTGAAGACCGGCAGGTGCAGCCGCGAGACTGTCTATGTCATCACCGACCTGACCAGCCAGGAAGCCTTCCCGCAGCGACTGGCGAAGATCATTCGCTCGCAGTGGGTGATCGAAAACAGACTCCACTTCGTCCGTGACACCGCCTTCCTCGAGGACGCATCCAAGGTGCGCACCCAGCACGGCCCGGAGAACATGGCCACCCTCCGCAGCTTCGCGATCAACCGCCTCCGCGCCGCCGGGCACCACAACATCGCCGCCGGACTCCGCGAGATGTCCTATGAGCCGTTCACTCGCCCTCTGGCTCTCCTCGGACTCCGCTGGCCAGCACGGACGCATGAACAGTCAGACACTTTGAAACCACCCTGCCCCCAACCCCAACCCCAGCCCCAACTCCCGCCCGCAGTACGACCCTCTGAGCAGCCTGTATGGCGGCTAGGAACGTCGTTGACAAGGTCAGAACAGGGCCGCAGACTGTGCCTTTCACACAGGGCATCTCGGAGGGGGACACTCGAAATGGCTCGCACAAAAGCAAGACTCGGCGCACTCGCCGGAACACTCGCTCTCGCAGCCGGCATGACGCTGACGAACGCCGGACCGGCTTCCGCCGCTCCCACTTTCACCTTCAGTTACCAGTCTTTCTCCAACGGCGACTACACGATCAACGTCTACAACAACGGAGTGCTTGCAGGGTCGGCGGATTGGTACGCGGACCCCCACGGTGTCTACGGTCCCGGAACGGGAGACACCGTGGGTGCGTGGGACGGTCTGGCCGACGGTTACGGGATCGCGGCCCATCTGGCCGGCGACTACCGGATCGCCACGACCGCCGGGCACGCCTCTCCGTACACCGACTACGTATCGGGTGACATCCCCGAAGACACCCCGCTGATCCTGCGCGCGTACGTCGTGAAGGGCGGCGACGTCGCGTATTCGCTGGGAAAGACCGTGTACTCCTGACCGGAGGCCCGGGGGAGTAGAAGCCCCACGCGTACATCTGATCGTCGCGGTGCTCGGGGCGGTGCGAACGGTGAAGGCGGACACGGTCCGGGCGCCGAGCCGGGCCAGGGTGTCCTGCGGAGCGTTTCGCGCCCACTGTCCGATCGCCGCGAAGGACCGGGCCCCGCACATGACCGCGGAGCAGGCCACCAGCAGCACGCTCACGAACGGGTGACGCCTGCCGCGCCGGTCACGTGGATCAGGCAAGGTCGCCAGCCTCGATGGCAGGTCGCCGACCGCGCGATGCCGACGCGAGGGCGACTTGACCAGACACACAGTGGCAGACTGACGACACATCGAAGCTCCGGTCGGTACAGGCGACTTGGTAGGTCACCGGCATCAACCGGAGCTTCGTTGTGTGCGTGACGGCCCGCTACCCCATCGTCATGATGCCGTGACCAGCACGGATCGTTGATCGAAAAGACTTTGAAACCGCCCTGGGGCCTCCGTGCCTCACGTCGGATGAATCGCTCAGGCTTCATGGTGTCCAAACGCCAACCTTTCCGGGGAGTCGCTCGATGACGTGGGGCTCGGCGGGGCGAACTTCACTCAGGCTGTACTGACTGGGGTGGACCTGACGAAGAGCCGGACGGATGTGGGCTCGGGTGAGGTCGCCTACGTGATCATTCAGGCCGTCCGGTTTCCTTGACCTACGTCTTGAAAGCCGCACAGAGAGCCTGCGCCGCTCAAGCCGCCACCTACCAGGAACTGAGGAACGCCCGAACCTTGAAGTGCCTGGCCATTCCCAACTCCAGTCAGCAAACGGCACCGAGGCAATCCAGTGGACCTGTAACGACGACACCGATCAGCGGTGGGAGCTGCATGAGGCGGGGGACAACCGGGTCCGGATCATCAACCAGAGCAGCGGCAAATGCCTCAACTCCGGTTCCTCGGACGGCAACAGCACCTGGCAGTGGACCTGCAATGACACGCCGTCCACCGAAGAACTCTGGATTCATGACAGCATGGACCGCCTGCGCAGTGGCCTTTGGCGCCGAGGGCGGGTCGTCTCCTGTCTCGAAGCCGCATCGCTGAGGAACCGGGCCCGTCTCGCGCGATGTGACCATCTTGGATGGCTTGTTGCATGATGCGGCCGAGTCCCAGGATGCGGTCAGCATTCTGTACGGTGGCGTTGATGGGCTCTCCGACAACCGTTCGATCATCCTGGGCCGGGAGTCCTTCCGCAGCGAGGCGGCAAGAGCGTCCTTCGGGACTGCCCTCTGAGGCTGAACGCGGCCGCGATGTGCCGACTGGAGGGCTGCTAAAAGCAGTTCTGTAACTGACAGTCGGGTCTACGCTGGGTCGGCCACCTTGGTAGCGATCTCGTGGAGGCTGGGACTGCGCCTATGGACGTATCTCTGCGTGAACTTCAGGACAGCGATCTGTCCTTCTTCTGGGAGCAGTTGACGGACCCCGTGTTGCAGCAGATGGCGGCTGTGACCAGGAAGTACCACTACGATCGCGGCCACTTCGACCAGCACTGGGCAAAGGTGCGCTCGGACGCTTCGGTGCTCTTGCGAACCGTTCTCGCCGATGGTGTCGTCGCAGGGCACGCCGCCGTCTTCGGGCCGCCGTCGGAGCGTGAGGTCACCTACGTCGTCGGACGGGCTCATTGGGGTCAAGGTATTGCCACCGCGGCGCTTGCCGAACTGATCAAGCTGGAGCCCGCCCGGCCGCTGCACGCCGACGCCGCTGCCGACAATTCCGGGTCCATCCGCGTGCTGGAGAAGTGCGGTTTCGTCGTCACGGGGAACAGTCGGTGCCTCGCACGGGCTCGCGGCGAGGAGATCGACCTGATGCACTTGACGCTGATCTGAGCCCGGCACCTAGCTCAGGGACGGCTCGTCCGGCCAAGGCGAGGTTGCGGAGGCAGGCGATACCGAGCACGCCCTGGTGGACGCCATCGCCTGGAGGCGGCGACGCGGTCCAGGACGCGGTCGGCCGCGGACTTCGATGTCTCGAACGGGGGCGCCATCACCTGACGCGACGTCAGGTCGGTACGCCAGGATGCGGCGACCAACAGGCCTCGGTCAGCCGGCCCACGCCGCCACGGCCGGCCCGGAGAGCGACTCAATCCACTTCAAGTCAACCGCGCAAGCAACTGACCGCCCTGCACGAGTCCGGCTGAGAGGCGACAGCCACTTCCTGCACTACGGCTGTCGTACGGACGAATGGAGGAACTGACCCTTCCCCAGGGGCTGAGCCGCAACGTTGCCCCGCCATAGCAGGACGTTGTGGCGCCGTTCCCAATACAGCCCGTAGATCCCGGCGGACAGCCGGTCCGGCAGAAGAGCCAGCGGCCAGAAGGCAAACCACGGCTCCCACACCAGGGCGGCGACCAGAGTGGGCACGACAAGAAGGGAAAGGAAGCCCCAGTCGAAGCTGCGGCGCAGAGACTCGCCTTGCGTCGGCAGCACTGGGCCGGGGTTCGTCAGAGAAACCGCGTTCTCGAAGTCCTGCTTCCTGCCGCCGAGCCAACTCAACCGGGTGCCAACAATCACTCCGAACACAGCGCTGGCCGCGATCAGGGTGCCGAGGAGCATCTAGGCGGCATCGACCTCGGGAACGCCGCGCACGATCAGCACGACGATCCCGTTGACGGCCAGGGCGCACAGCGCCTCGGCGACTGTCATCAACTCATGGTGGACGTACCTGTACACGCCTCTCCCCCTCCGCACCCGCCTCCCGCCCCACGGCCGGGTGCCACCCCAACTGTCCACGCGGCTCCCAAGCCGACAAGGGCGCGCAGGCAGCACCGCGCTCGACGGGCACGGCGTACGGCTGGCCCAGCTCGAGTACCGCGACGAACTCGGCTGCCATGCCCGCCGCGTTTCCGCTCACTTCTTCCGTGCCAAGACGGATTGAGCATCAGTATCAGCGGGTCCAGGCCAGGCAGGGTTGCCATCAGGTCGCGGTTCACCCACGGCGAGCGCGGCCTCCGACTTCGGACCGGCCAGGCGCTCAACCCTGGGTCACTCCTGTGGCGGCCGCCTTCTTGGTCTTGGCGCGGGTCGGTGCGCCGAGTGCCCAGAAGATCACGCCCGTGACGATGAAGACGGCCAGCGGCACCGCCTCCGTCAGTAGATAGGTCCAGCGCTCGCTGTAGCTCCAGCCGTCCGGTCGGAAGTCCGAGCTGAACCAGTCGAAGGGCGCGCCCGGGACCAGCAACTGCACCGAGGCGAACAGGATCAGCAGCGTCAGCACGATCGTGATCGGCCAGGCAGCGGGAGCCCGGTAGGCACGCTCCACCTGCGGGTACTTGCGGCGGAGCACCGGCAGCGCTGGGAAGATGCCGAGGTAGCTGATGAGCGTCGTGGAGACGGCGAGCCCGAGCACGGCGCCGAAGAGCTTGCCCGCGTCACCACCGGTGAGCTGGTGGGCGAGGATCAGTACACCGGTGGAGAGCACTCCGCTGAGCAAGTTGACCCGTACCGGCGTGCCGAACCGTTCGGAGATTACACCCAGGCCGCGTGGCGCGGCGCCGTCGTACCCGGAGACCGCCAGCGCACGGTCCGATCCCATGATCCAGGTGACGCCCGAGGAGAGCACGGTCAGGATGAACATCACTGCGGCCAGATCGCCCAGCACGGTCCCGGCCCCGCTGAGGGTGACCGTGCCGTCGGAGGCGACGTGGCCGCCGTAGACGGTGAAGACCTGGCGGATGGCGTCGAGGAAGCCGCCGAGACCGGTGATGGCCTTGACCGGGAGGACCAGCAGGATGCCGAGAATGGGCAGGCCGTACAGCAGCACGCCGAGCCCGGCGGCGCGGAAGATGCCGTAGGGGACGTCCTTCTGAGCGTCGGTCATCTCGTCGCCCGCGGTGTTGGGCAATTCGAAGCCGACGTAGTTGAACATGAGGACCGGGACCAGACCGACGAATCCGGCATACGTGGGGGAGAAGTCGCCGAGGCCGAAACCGTGCAGGCCGTGCTTGAAGGCGTAGATGACCACGGTGAGCGTGAACAGGCCGAGCAGCACGAAACGGGACCATGCCCCGGCGGTGGGAATCCACTTGCCGACATCGAAGGAGAGGATCGCCGCGAGCACGCCCACCCAGATGAATATCAGGGTGAAGACGTAGAAGGCGGGGGTGCTCAGATCCTTCCCGTCATTGAAGAAGGTGGTGAACGCGGCGACCGCCGAGACGGAGAGAGTGCCGCCGAGCCAGACCGGATTGGTCACCCAGTAGAGGAAGTTGTTGACCGCGCCGGCCAGCCGCCCGAAGGCCCGGCTGGTCCAGATGTACGGACCGCCCTCCTCGGCGAAGGCCGTGCCCAGCTCCGCGGTGAGCAGCGCCGACGGCACGAAGAAGACGACCGCCAGCACGATCAGCCAGGTGAACGCCTCCGCTCCGGAGGCGGCCACCGTACCGATGGTGTCGAGGCCGACGAGGGTGCAGACCAGGAAGAAAAGGATGTCGAAACGGCCGAAGTGTTTGCGGAGTTTGTTCCGCTCGGACTCCGCTGCGAGAGTGGTGGTATCCACATCGATTTCGGACAGACCAGCGGACACCCGGGCCTCCTGCTGATAAGCGTCGTTATGTTCGGCACATGGTGTGTCAGTGATCCGACGGGCGACAAGGGTTGAATCCCATTCTTGACCAAATCCCAAGTTCGGTGCACCGCCGGAAACACCGTCGAAATGGACTCGGTACGTTGCGGGGAAAGTCAGTGACGGTGTGGAGCGACCGCCCGAATCGTTCCAACGACGTCCGAGTGCGAACCCGGCGGCTGCCGGCTCCACGCGGATGCCGTCCAGGCGGAATTGCGCGGAGATCTCGGTGCGCAGCGCCTCGACCGAGGCGAAGTCGACAGTCGGATCGGGCGCGCGGTTTTGGGCTTTTGGGACGGAAGGGGCGCGCGGATGCGTTTCGACCCACTCTTGCTGACGGCCCCAGGGCGCGACGTCATCGGCTCGTCCGCCGACACCGGTTCGGTGACGCCGAAGCGGCGGTGTGCTGCGAATGCCGTCACTGTTCTGTGCGAACACCGGCCACGAGGTGACGCCTCCGTCCACGAGGCGACGCCTCCGTCGCCGCTGCGGCGACGAAGGCGTGATCGACGTCCTGCTCAACAGCGCCGGCGTGCACGGTCCGCACGGCGATCCCAGTGACCCCGCCTGACCGGCCCGGACGCTCTCGGCGACTTCGATGTCAACTTCTTCGGTGGGGTCCGGACGGCCGAGACCATCGAGACGTCGGCGGCACCATCCGTGCCCCCCTTCAGGCGGTGGTGTCGTCGTATGCCAGGTTGCCGCCCAGTTCGCGGGATGCCTGGGCCTGGGCGAGGAGTTCCCTGGCCTTGGCCTCGACGCCTTCGATGGCGTCCGCGCCGGCGACGAAACGCAGCAGCGGCTTGTCCTGGTCGGCGATGGCGAGCAGGGCGCGGGCGAGCTTGGCGGGGTCGCCGGTCTGCCGACCGTTCATGTTCTTCCAGGCCGCGACGGTGGCGATGGTGCGCTCGGCATAATCGTCGATGGTCGGCTCGGGCCATGTGGTGGAGGCGTCCACGAGCAGCTCGGTACGGAAGAAGCCGGGCTCCACCACCGTGGTGCGGATGCCGTAGGGCTCGACGTCGTAGCGCAGCGACTCCATCCAGCCCTCTACGCCGAACTTGGAGGCGGCATACGCGACGCAGAACTCCTGGCCGATGAGACCGGCGGAGGAGGAGAGCGTGATGATGTGGCCGGCGCGCTGCTTCCGCAGAACGGGCAGGACGGCGCGGGTGACGTTCATCGGGCCGAAGAGATTGGTCTCGATCTGTCGGCGCATCTGCGCGGGCGTGATCTCCTCGAAGTAGCCGGCGAAGAAATTGCCGGCGTTGTTGACCAGGACGTCTATGCGGCCGAAGCGGTCGACGGTGGCCTGGGCGGCGGCCTCGGCGTCCTCCAGGCTGGTGACGTCCAGCTTGGTGACCAGCAGGTTGTCCTGCGGTCCGCCCAAGCTCTTCTCGACTTCTTCGGGGCGGCGGCCGGTGGCGACGACCTGGTGGCCGGCGGCGAGGGCTTCGCGAACGATGTCCGTGCCCAGACCGCGTCCGGCGCCGGTAACGAGAATGACCTTGCTCATGAGGGGTTCCTTTCAGGTGCCGGGGTGCGGCACCCGGTGTCGTGCGGTGATGACGTGTGGTGTCGTGCGGTGATGACGCGTGGTGTCCGTGCCAGCGGTCGGCCGGACGGTGGATGGTGGATGGTGGGTGTGTGGGGGAGGGGGGGCAGTGGAGGGGCGACGCGGCCGTACGCGGTCAGGCTTGGTCGGTGGGCATGATCCACAGTTCGCCGATGGAGGCGTGGCGAGGCCGGGTGACCATGTAGGCGATGTCGTCGGGGGTGAGGACCTCGGTCGCCTCGTAGAAGGGGGTGATCATCGCGCCCTGGATCTCGGGCTTGTTGTGCGAGCCCAGTTCGGTGTCCACGCCGCCCGGCTCCAGGACGCCGACGCGGACGTGCCGCTGGGTGACCTCCTGGCGCAGGGACTCGGTGAAGCCGTTCACGCCGAACTTGGTGAGGTTGTAGACGCCGTAGCCGTTCCAGGCGACGCGGCCGGCGATCGAGCTGATGTTGACGATGTCGGCGACCTTGCGGGGGCCATCCTCGGCGGCCTTGAGCAGGTGTGGGAGGGCGGCGTGGGTGGTGTGGAGCAGGCCCTGGACGTTGACGGCGAGCATGCGCTCTCACTCGTCGACGTCCGCACCGACCACGGGCCCCAGGAGCATCAGGCCGGCGTTGTTGACCAGGATGTCGAGGCGTCCGAAGTGCTCGACAGCCTGTTGTACGGCCGCCTCGGCCTGGGTGCGGTCGGTGATGTCGGCTTCCACCACCAGGGCGGTGCCGCCCGCCTCCTCGATCCCGGCGGCGAGGTCGTTCAGAAGACCTTTGCGGCGAGCCACCAGGGCGACGGAGGCGCCGTCCTCGGCCAGTCGGCGGGCGGTGGCCGCGCCGATGCCGCTGCTCGCGCCGGTGACGAGCGCGACGGTGCCGGTCAGGGTGGATGGCATGGGGGTGTCCTGTTCTCTTTCTTTGGTTCTCTGGATGTGCGGTGCGAGGTGCTGGGTCGGTGGGGGGGCGGACTCGTCCGTGCCGAGGGGCGAGGCGAGCGCCGGTCACCGCATGGGCGTGGCGCCGGGCGCGGCGGGGAGGGGGAGCGGGCGCAGGGGATGCCGGGTGAAGCGGGGCGTTGCTATGCGGCCGGTATGGCGCCCATCTGCTGGAGGACGCTCAGCATGTCGAGCTGGGCGCGCTCCTCGACGATCTTGCCGCGGGCCAGACGGTAGAACGCCATGCTCTCCGCGCGAATGGCCCTGCCCGTAGCCTCGACGCCGGCGAACGGTCCCTTGTGGGTGCCCGTCATGATGTAACGGATGGCCACGATGTCGCCCTCGGCGCGCATGTCCTCCACCGTCCACTTGAGGTCGGGGAATGCCTTCATGTTCGCGGCGACGACGCCGAGATAAGTGTCCCGACCCTGCTGCGTCCGGCCGCCGAAGTGCATGACGATGTCCGGGCTGATGAACTTCCTCGCCAGTGCCGGGTTACCGGTGGGCAGGAACTCACCGGTGAAGCGCTCCATGATGCGGTTGTTCACTCGGGCGGTCCCGTGGTTCCACGAGAACGATTCCGCGGCGGCGCGCGACGTCGACCCGGAGTCGGTGGTGCCGTCCGCCGTGCCGGCCGCGTCCGCGGCTCCCGCTCCGAAGGCCGAGAGGGTGAGCGCTGTCAGCGTCGTGAGTACGACGGCCGGCTTGGTGTGTCGACGCATTGTTCGTCCTTGTGATTCTGTTCCGGAGGATCGTGTTGCTGTTGCGGAGAATCGCGGCGCGGACGGCTCCGCAGAGAGGCCGGCGACGGGCGGCAGATGTGCCGCCGCATCCGGCGATTCACACCACCGTGGGCGGTGCACCATCTACGGAATCGGTTGTCACGGGACGGCGGGAGACCCTGCTGAGAGGGGGTACTGAGAGGGACCCCCAGCCATGCGGAAGCGCTCGTAGAGTGGAGCCCATGGCAGGCAGAAACGTCCCTTACGACACCAACCGCGATATCCGCGGTGATTTCCGCGCGGAGATCCGGGAATTCCTGGGCACGCGACGGGCCAGGGTCACCCCGGAGCAGGTCGGACTGCCCGTGTACGGAGACCGCCGACGGGTCACCGGGCTGCGCCGCGAGGAGGTCGCCCTCCTCGCGGGCATCTCGAGCGAGTACTACACGCGCCTGGAGCGCGGCAACGCCACCGGCGTCTCCGAGAGCGTCATCGACGGCATCGCGCGAGTGCTGCAGCTCGACGAGGCCGAGCGAACCCACCTGCTCGACCTCCTGCGCGGCGCCAACACGACCCGTCCGCCGCGCCGCCGCCCGGCCCAGCAGCGCGTCCGTCCCACGGTGCAGCGTGTCCTCGACTCGATGCTCGGCACGCCCGCGTTCGTACTCAGCGGACGCCTGGACATCCTGGCCGCCAACCATCTCGGGCGCGCGCTGTTCTCGCCGGTCTACGCCGACCCGGTGCGGCCGCCCAACAACGCCAGGTTCGTCTTCCTCGACCCCGGCGCGACCGAGTTCTTCCGCGACTGGGAAAAGGTCGCAGGTGACACGGTCGCCATGCTGCGCGCCGAGGTGGGCCGCGATCCCTACGACCGGCGACTGTCGGACCTGATCGGGGAGCTGTCCACCCGCAGTGAGGAGTTCCGTCGCCGCTGGGCCGCCCACAACGTCCGGATCCATACCTCGGGCATGAAGCTCCTCCATCACCCGGTCGTGGGGGACCTCGACCTGCCCTTCGAGGCCTTCCCACTGGGGGCCGACGCCGGCCAGAGCCTTCTCACGTACACCGCCGAGCCCGGGTCACCTTCGCAAGAGGCCCTGAACCTGTTGGCCAGTTGGGCCGCGGCCGACGACGACATCGAGCGGTCCGCACCGACCAACGACTCCGAGCCGACCGAGACACCCGAGTCGGCCGAGACCCCCGACTGATCGACGGGCCGGGCGTGTCGGTCGCGGGAGCCGTCAACGCAACGCCCTTGGCGACTTCCTGCGCGCCGACCGTTCCCGCCTGGAACCGTCCGAGGTCGGGTTGCCCGACGTCGGGGCGGTACCCGCCGTGTGAAGGGCCTGTGCCGGGAAGAGGTCGCCGTCCTGGCGGGCGTGAGCGCCGACCGCTACGTCCGCCTGGAACAGAGCCGCGAAACCAACCCCTCACCCCAGGTCGTCGACGCCCTTGGCAGGGCACTGCACGTGGGCGCAGGCAGGCGGCTTCCGCGACCAAGTCACCCCGATCTGCTGCGGCTGCTCGAATCTGGTCCCACCCCGCGACGCGCAGGGCTTCCAGCGGCCCGGCGGCATCACTTCCGCGTTCGCTCAGCTCTTCGGTCAGCAGTGCGAGGCGGTCGGTGCGCCGGGCCCTACGAGGGGGAGCCGGTAAGGCAAAAGTGGGCGGCGACAATGGTGGCCAGTCGAAGCAGGTCGGGTGTGTGCCGGCGCCTTCGGATACTCCCGCAGGCGACAGTTCTGGCCACGGGGCCGAGCCAAGTGCTGCGGGCGAAGCCGAGAGCGACCGTCAGCGACACCCGCGGGCGTTGAGCCGGGCGGCCTGGCGTGTCAGGTGGTCGCGTTCGGCGAGGTTGGGTGCCTTTTGGGCCGCCTCGGTGTACAGCTGTGCCGCCGTGGTCAGGTCGCCGTCGCGCTCGTGGAGGTAGGCCGCCACCGCGGTGTGGCGGGGCAGTGCGTCGTCCAGTGCCGCGAGCGCGGCCAGGCCGGCGCGCGGTCCGTCGGCCTCGCCGACGGCCACTGCGCGGTTGAGCCGGACTACCGGGCTGTCGGTCAGGCGCGCGAGCTCGTCGTACCACTCGACGATCTGTACCCAGTCAGTCTCTTGGGCGGTGCGCGCGTCGGCGTGGAGTGCCGCGATGGCGGCCTGGGCTTGGAACTCGCCCAGCCGGTCGCGGGCGAGGGCCGCCTGCAGGATCTCGACGCCCTCGGCGATCGACTCGGTGTCCCACCGGACGCGGTCCTGCTCGGCGAGCGGCACCAGGCTGCCGTCGGGCGCGGTCCGGGCGGCGCGCCGGGCGTGGTGGAGCAGCATGAGGGCGAGCAGCCCCGCCACCTCGGGGTGGTCGATCGCGGCCGCGAGCTGCCGGGTGAGCCGGATGGCTTCGGCGGCGAGGTCGACGTCGCCGGAGTAGCCCTCGTTGAAGACCAAGTAGAGGACGCGCAGCACGGTGGCGACGTCGCCGGGCTGGTCGAACCGCAGGCCGGAGACAGTGCGCTTGGCCCGGCTGATGCGCTGCGCCATGGTCGCCTCGGGCACAAGGTAGGCCTGGGCGATCTGGCGGGTGGTCAGCCCGCCGACGGCTCGCAGCGTGAGCGCGACCGCGGACGACGGCGTCAGCGATGGGTGGGCGCACAGGAAGTAGAGCTGGAGCGTGTCGTCCACCGCGGGCGTGGGCCCGGGCGCCGGCTCCTCGTCGACGCGGTCCTCGCGCCGACGGCGGGCGGCGTCCGCCCGGGTCGCGTCGAGGAACCGGCGCCAGGCCACGGTGACCAGCCAGCCCTTCGGGTCCCGTGGCGGGTCGGTCGGCCAGACGCGGACCGCCTCGACCAGCGCGTCCTGTACGGCGTCCTCGGCCGCCGCGAAGTCGGCTCCGCGGCGGACGAGGATGCCGAGCACGCTCGGCGTGAGGCTCCGGAGGAGGACCTCGTTCACGTCGGCGATCATTCCGTGATGGTGGGATGCACGCCCAGGAACGGACGCAGTTCCAGCCACTCGTGGATCGGCTTCCCGTCCGCCCCAGGGGCGGCCGACAGTTCCCCGGCCAGCTCGACGGCGCGCTCGTAGCTGTCGACGTCGATCACCATCCAGCCGGCGATGAGGTCCTTGGTCTCGGCGAACGGGCCGTCGGTGACCGGCGTGCGCCCCTCGCCGTCGTACCGGACCCACGTCCCCTCGGGCGCGAGCGCCTGACCGTCGATGAACTCGCCGGTCTTCTCGAGCCGGGCCGCGAAGTCGTTCATGTACTGCACGTGCGCCGAGATCTCCTCCGGCGTCCACTGGTCCATCGGAACGTCGTTGACCGCCGCCGGGGCGCCGCGGTAGTGCTTGAGCAGCAAGTACTTGGCCATCGTGCTTCTCCTCGATGCTGGTGCGACCCATTGTGGTCGCGTTCACTGCAGGGACGGAGCCAGTCACGGGTTCTCGACATCGCCGCCCGATTCTTTTTTGGCTCTCGTAGATGAGCCTGGGGTGGATGCGCCTGGGGGAGCCGCCTCGCGATGTCCGGGGCCATCGCGACGGTTCGCCGAACGGGGCTGGTGTCCTGTCTCACAGATTCGTCGGCAGTAGACGGCGGCCTTGTCGAGGATGGCGTCGGCGGTTTTCGTCCAGACGAACGGTCGTGGATGGTCGTTTCAGTCGGCGAGGCAGGCCCGGATGTCGCGTTCGAGGGTCTGGACCGAGCGGCGGACGCCGCGGCGGAGCCTTTTCTGACCTTGCCGGTCGCGGTGTCCAGGGCTGCGAAGAGGGTCGTGGTGCCCGCGCGCACGTAGTCGTGGCTGCGGCGCTCACGCGCCTCGCTGCGGCCATCGACCTCGTCGACCAGTCAGTGGCGTCCTTCGGGGTCTCCTCCAGCGTTTTCACGATGACCCGTACGACGTCGGCGTCGGTGATCTTTCGTGGGACACCGGGCCGTGGCTCGTCGCACAGGCCGTCGAGCCGATGCTCCAGGAAGCGCCGGCGCCAGAGACGAACGGTGTCCATGGTGATGCCCAGCCGCCGGGCGACCTCCGCAATCGCGTGCCCGTCCGCAGGCGCGCCGGTACTGGCCGACGTGCTGGATCAGACAGAACAGCGCGAGAACCTCGCGGAGGCAATCGTCGACTTCTGGAAAGACGCCGACGCGAGAGATCCCGCACTGGCTCTGTGCGGTCCATCGACCTGGACGATGGGCTCGTTCTCGGCCGCGAGCTGGAAGGGCCGTCGCGGTTGACGCAGCGGAGATTGCCGGCGGACAGTCGTGTGCGCGCCCACTGACGGGGCGAGCACGATTGCGCTCTCGCTGAGCTCAACTGATTCTGGAGAGCCTCGGGACGTCGGCGGGTCGGCGGGTCGAGGGGACAAGTACGTACGGTGCTCAGGCTCGGAACTCGAAGCGCTCAGCGGCGCCAGGCATGCCACCAGCCGAGGATTGGCCCTCGCTCCGGAACGGCGGCCTAGCGAAACTGGAGATCTGTTGCCGTGCTTGAAGGAGTTGTGATGCAGGTAGCCGTAGTCACCTTCGACGGGTTCAACGAACTCGACAGCTTCATCGCTTCCGCGCTGATCAACCGGTGCCGTAAGGACGGCTTGGAAGCCTTCATCACGACGCCGACGCCGGTGGTCACGTCGATGAACGGCGTCGAGGTGACCGGGCAGCGCCCGATGGAGTTCGTGACCGAAGCCGACGTCGTGCTGATCGGCAGCGGAGTGAAGACGCGAGACGTGGTCGCAGACGACCGGCTGATCTCCAGGCTGTCGCTCGACCCTTCGCGACAGCTGATCGGTTCACAGTGCTCCGGCGCACTGGTCCTTGCGCGGCTCGGTCTGCTGGGTGGCATGCCGGCTTGCACGGACATGACGAGCCGGCCCTTTGTCGAAGCCTGCGACGTCACCGTGCTGGACGCGCCGTTCCACGCCGAGGGGAACATCGCTACAGCGGGCGGCTGTCTTGCGTCCCAGTATCTCGCCACGTGGGTGATCACCCGGATGCTCGGGGAGGACGCCGCGCGCGACGTCATCGGGTACGTGGCTCCGGTCGGCGAAAACCAGGAGACTGTCGCGCGCGCTATGCGTGCCGTCCACGCGGGAGAGGTCGTACTGGGCTGATGCCCCGCGATCAGTCCTGCGGGGCCGCCTGCGGTCATGGCGACGACTCCTGAGCGCATTGAGTGCGTGGCATTGTCAGAGGTACGCGCGACATGTCGCAGTACTCTCGTCTCGCGCCACCCGCGCGACCGGGTACATGCGCCCGGTACCGGACCGAAGCACGATCTGGCGTGCGTCGACCAGGTAGTCGTGACACTCGTCGTGCTGCGCTTCCAGTTGCCGCATCAGGCGCTGGCCGAGCTGTACGACACGCGTCGGTCCGCGGCTGCGTACGTGGGAGGACTGTTCGCGTACGCCATGACTACGACAGCAGCCGCCGCCGATCCCAGCGGCGGATCATGGTGGAACACGCCATCGCCGACCGAGGCAGCGGCGGTCGCTGCAAGGCTGGCTCGGCCGTCAGGAATCCCTGCGACCCTGAGCCGCGATTGCACCGTCTTACGAGAATGAGCAAGCTCGTGCGCAGGTCTGAAGAGGCCATGTTCCGGCGGGCACTCGCCCCGCGGGCCGAACGGCTCGTCGTCGTGGCCTTCGCGCCCCCGCCCCGCCGCCACCGCCGCGATCGAGCAAATCGAAGCGCTGACAGCGGAGTTCGCTATGGCGAGTCCGGGGACCGCCACGGTGTTGGGCGAGAGACTGCTCAGGCCACGATGCCCGAACAGGCCACCGTCGTACGGGTACTGCGAGAATCCGACCATGTCGAGTTGCTCGTCGGTGAGGGCGGCGACGTCGTCGCGCCAGCGGTCGATCAGCGCCCAGAACCGCTCGAGTGCGGCGGCGGAGGGAGCGATCGACCAGCGTTTTCGGCTCCTGCCGGCGTTCACCGAAGGTCCACTCCCATACCCCCGCGAAGTGGAAGTGCAGATGCCCCAGCCGCCACGCGATGGTCGCGACCGGCGGCCTGCCGGGCGACCTCGGCGTACTCGCTCGCAGGGATGTCCGCCTCGCCCAAGTCGAGCACCCACCCGCCCGGTCTGAACGCCCTGGGCGTCGCCACCTCGCCCCGATGCCGGATCGACCTCACCGCGCTCAGGCGGAAGTTGACGGCTCACCTCTCGAGGCGCCACCGAGTTCCTCGTCGGGCATCTCCGGTGCGCCGAGACGGCCGCCTGATGCTGTGAGCGCATAGGTTCCCAGCGTTGGCGGTTTGAGGGGTTGGATGAGCGGTGACGTCCGTTCCGACCCTCGAGGCCATGGTCCGCGCCTACGTCGCCCGCCATCCCACCGCCCTGTGCGAGGAAGGCCGCGTCGCCTTGAAGGACGTCCTGGCCCGCTGCACCGAGCTGGACGCCGCAGTCGGGCACGTCCGCGCCTTCGGCGAGATGCTCACCGGCCGCCTGGGATGCCATGCTCCGACCGCGAGCCCCAAGGCGTGGCAGTCAGGGTCCCGGACTCTTCGCTGGCGAACAGTCCGAGAAGCGGGACTGGTTGCAGCGGTTCGGTGATGTGTTGTGCAGGGTTGGTCCAGCCCTGGTGTGACGCGGATCACCGCAGCGCGGTCCGCGGAGAGGACAGGGAGGAGTGTGGAGATTTCACTGCGGGCCCGCGTGCGGGCCGGGGATCCGGATGCGTTCAGGCAACTGTTCGACGAGCACGCACCGGTGGTCCACCGGCATGCCGTCCGGATGACCGGCAACTGGGTCATGGCCGATGACATCGTGTCGCTGACTTTCCTGGAGGCGTGGCGGCTGCGTGAGCGGGTGTTTCCGGGTGACGACAGTCTGCGCCCGTGGCTGCTGGGGATCGCGACGAACGTCACGCGCAACACCGCGCGGGCGGCGCGAAGACACCAGGCCGCGCTCACCAGAGTCCCACCCCCCGACCCCGTGCCGGACTTCGCCGACGAGGTGACACAGCGCCTGGCCGACACCGAGGAACTGGCCGCCGCGCAGAAGGCGTTGAGCAAGATGCGCCGCGGGGAGCGCGAGGTGTTCACGCTCTGTGTGTGGGAGGGCCTGGACGCCGCCACGGCGGCCGAGGCCCTCGGCGTGGCCGTCGGCACCGTACGGGCTCTCGCGCGCGAGAAAGTGCCTGCGCAAGCTCACCGAGCTCGAACTCGACGGCGGCACGGGCGGCACAGGCGGCACGGACAGCACGGGCAGCATGAACGGCACGGGCGGCAGCCGTGGCACGCAAGGCGGCATCGGGCAGAGCGGAGTGCAACGCCCGGCCGCGGTCGGACAGTCACTGGGTAGCCGCCATCAGGCGGCTCGGTCCACGCAGGAGAAGAGGCGATGAACACCAACCCGCGACGACGCGATCAGCCGGTCGACTACCAGGATCTGGCCGAGTTGCTGCCCGCGCCGGGCCGTCCGGTGCTCGCGCAGGACCGCCACCGCGTACTGAGGGAACACCTGATGGAGCACATCGCCCACGAGGCCACCCGCGAGCAGTCGGGTGCGACGAACGCCTCACCGAACACCTCCCCGAGCGCCTCACCCAAGACCCCCGCACGTCGGCGCCCCGGCCGGCGTCTCGTTCTCGTCGCGGCGCCGCTGGCACTGGCCACCGTCGTGGGCCTGGGCGTGGTGGCGGTCGACAGCGCACATGACAGCAAGCGCGACACCGCTGCAGCAGGTGTCACCGCGGACGACCACCGGAAGGCCACGCAGTTGCTGGACCGGATCGCCCTGGCGGCGGCCGACCGCCCGGCGGTCACGGTACGCGACGACCAGTACATCTACACCAAGTCCCAGGGATCGGCGGGTGAGTTGGGCGTCGATTTCAGCAGTCCCGAAGAGCTCGCGAAGCGCAAGGGGACTTTCAAGGTGGGGGAGTACAAGGGGACCGTCCGACAAGAGCAATGGGATTCGGTGGACGGCAAGCGGGACGGTTTGAGGAAGGGCGTCGCGCTCACCGACCCTTCCAAGAAGATGGTCATGGACATGGGCGGTACCGGATACCTGACCTTCCGGCAGCTTCAGGCTCTGCCCACCGATCCCGACGCGCTGCTGAAGAAGCTCTCCAGCGACGCCAAGAATGTGGAAGCGAGCCGCGTCACGGAAGTGGTCGTCGAGAACCTCGGAGCCATACTCGACGACGCCACCCTGCTGCCCGACCTCAGTGCCGCGCTCTACCGTGCCACCGCCAAGCTCCCAGGTGTGCGCGTTGTGGACCACGTCAAGGACGCCGCAGGGCGGCAGGGTGTCGGCCTTACGTTCGACGGTGCCCCGAAGGGCTACGCCTGGGTCTTCGACTCGTCGAGTCTCGTCTACCTCGGAACAACCAAGAGCGCGCTCCTGGGAATTGGCGTCGCGGATAAGACGGGTGAGGTGCCGGTCAGCTCATCCTGAGTCAGCCTCGGCGTCACCGCACGGCCAGGGGGCGTCCGCTCTGGCGAACGCCCTTCCCGCGTGGTACGGCTGGCAGTTCTTCAGTTCGCTGATGAACGCGGGCCAAGTGGGGGCGTCGAGGGTGAGGGAAGCCGCGCCATGAGCCGTTCGGGCGGCCTTCGGACAGACCCCGCGACAGCGTGGAAGCGGTGATGCACGCTGTGCCGGCGGCGGCGTACTGTCTGGCGGTTCAGTTGCGGGGGGCAGCCGACGGTGCGGAGGGGGCAGCCGGACAGCCCCATGGCGGCCAATTCCTCGACGTCCCCGTGGCGTTGACGCACGCGGTCAACGAGACGAGGTGCCGGAGCAGCCGAGGGCGGTCAGGCGTCCGTGGGAGCAGGGCGGCGCAGACATGCGAGGTGCCGACGGCGCGTCTTCTCCACGGCGTCGAGAGACCTTGGAGGAGATGCCCACAATCAGCCACTTCCAGGGCGTCGGGGCCGTCTGCCTGATGGCCCGTGCTCCTGGAGCCAGGCGGCAACCGAGATGGTCTCACGGTCAGGCAGGACGTTCAGTGACGGTCCGCGATCGTTCCCCAAGATCTGTGCCAGAACAGACTTTTGACAGCACTGGGTGTTCATGCCACATGCCCGAACTCCGGTTCGCTGACGACGTTGAGGTGGGGTTTACTCCCGCTTGGGTGGGCCAGTCAGCCGGATACCGGGTCAGGACCTTGCCTGTCAAAGAAGCCAGAGAGCTCAGGGGGCGAACAAGGAACAGGGGTGCCGCATCCGTTGTCCTCCTGGCCCTGGTAGCCGGCATGGAGCTGGCTGTGGGGCCCGTCGCTGCCGCGCCGCATGCAGCGGACCGCGTCGATGGAGTGTGGCGCGTGGACGGCTATGGCACCGTGCTTTCCGTCGAGGACGGGCGGCTGCAGGAATACCAGGCGACCGCCGTCAGCTGTCTGCGAGGCGACACGGCACGGCGCACCGGCCAGAGTGGCAGCGGCTCGGTGACCTATACCGGCGACGACGCGACCGTCTACCGGATACGCCCCGCAGCGGGCGGAGCCGGCGCGATCTTGCACTTCGACGGCTCGGTCGGCGACCGCAGGCTGCTGCGCCTTCCGGCACTGCCTGCCAGCTGCGCCAAGGCTGCACCGACGGGAGCGCCGGCGACCTTCGACGTCTTCTGGCAGACCTTCGAGGAAAACTATCCCTTCTTCGCAGCCAAGCAGATCGACTGGCAGGCAGTCAGGGACCGATACCGCCCAAGGGTCCACGACGGTATGCCCGATACCGAACTTTTCGCCCTCCTGTGGGAGATGGTGCTGCCGCTGTACGACGCGCACGTGGGAATCGACGCCGGAAACACCGGGGGCTTCGGGCAGAGCCGCCCTGGCACCATGATCCCCGGCCCCGGACTTGACCAGCAGGCCCAGGCGTTCGTCGAGCAGCACGACCTTCTCGGCACGCGACTGCGGACCTTCGCGAACGGGCGCATCGGATACGCCCGGTTGCTGGACGGAACCGGCTACCTGCGGATCTCCGGCTTCGGTGGATACGACGGCAACAGCCCTACCTACGCGCGCAACAGCGCCATCCTGGATCAGACGCTGAGCCAGGTGATCAGGCCAGGGCTCCGTGGTCTGGTGCTGGATCTACGGATCAACGGGGGCGGTTCCGATGCGTTGGCGCTGCAGGTCGCCGAGTGCCTCACCGACCGCGCGTACGTGGCCTACGTCAAGCGGGCACGCAACGACCTGACCGACCCAGGTCGCCACACCCGCCCACAGCCGGTACGCGTCCAGCCGACACCCGACCGGTTCCGGTACACCGGCCCTGTCGCAGTGCTCACCGGCGGTGAGACCTACAGTGCCGGCGAGACCCTCACCCAGGCCCTCATACAGCGCCCGGCGAGGATCGTACGGATTGGACAGAACACGCAGGGCGTGTTCTCGGACGTTCTGGAGCGCATCCTCCCGAACGGCTGGACCTTCGGCCTGCCGAGCGAGGAGTACCTCACGCCGTCCGACGGCGAGACCTTCGACGGTGAGGGCATCCCGCCTGACATCCGCGTAGGCAACTTCGTTCAGGAGATCGCCAAGGGCACCCACGACTCCGCGTTCGCGCAGGCTCTAGCGTTAATACGGTGCCAAGCCGAGTAATGCCGCTCTGCCTCCTGCCCGACAGCAGTGCCGGCGCTCGACTTCTGTGCCGAGTGACACTCCGTCAAGGCTGGACATCGAAGAGAGCGAAGAAGGTGGCGGCGGGGCGAGTACTGCGCGAAGGCGGGTGCGCATCGCCCGCCATTGCTTCCAGTCCTCCTGGGCGACCCATTTTGACGCCGACTCTGCATCGTCGCCGACGATGCAGGCGAGGGCTTCGTCAGCGAGCGCCCGAAGGGCAGTGGGAAATATGGGCATGGGTGTTTCTGGGCCGTAGGGCGTGTCGACGGGTTCGCCTTCGGGGCATTGCGCCGCGATCAGTGCGGCGGCAGCCACCGCTTCGTCTGCTTCCGCGAGGTAGCCAGTGGCGTCGATCGTCCGGATAAGGATGCCTCGGATCAGGGCTTCGCATGCCTCGGGTTCGGCGTTGTCGTCGGTTGCCGATGCTCCGCGTCGACGCCCTCCTCCGCCTTGCAGCTGCACGCACCAGACCCCGCTCACCTGCACTTATGAGGCGCCGTTACGTTCCTCCGACCTGATCCGCCGGACAGGCCCTAGGCTTTCGCTTTCGGATCACTCTCATGGGCGTGCGATAGGTTGCCCGCCATGACTGGACTCGGATCTGTGGCCTGGCCACCTGCCCCGATCAGAACTGAACGGCTCGTGCTCCGCGAGTCCGAGGCCCGAGACCGTGCGGCGTTCATCGAGCTGCTCGCCTCACCGGAGGTGCATACCTACCTCGGTGGCCCTCGACCGCGTGATGAGCTCGAGCGCGCGGTGCCCGAGACATCCGGACGGCGGCCTGGCCTTTTCGTGATCGATCTCGACGGAGCGATGATCGGCATGGTCAAGCTCGATCGGCACGACGCGGAGAGTCCGGGGCACGTCCGTCCGGATGTCGGGGAGGCCGAGCTCGGCTACCTGTTCCTGCCAGAGGCATGGGGACGCGGGTATGGCGCCGAGGCGTGCGCAGCGGCACTCGACTGGTTCGCCGACGCGCTTCCCGGCAAGCCGGTGGTGCTGCGCACCCAGACTGCCAACGAGCGCTCGATGCGCCTCGCGGCAAAGCTGGGGTTCACCGAGGTGGAGCGGTTCGAGGACTACGGCGCCGAGCAGTGGTTCGGCGTGTGGTCCTCGGTCACCCCGTCCGGTTGAGCCAGGCAGTTTTGTTTGGATCAGCGGGCTGATCAGAGCGACTTCGAAGGCGCCTGGTGGTGCCCAGCCGTCCTCACAGTGGCCACTGCACGGAGGCTGAGCTGGAACCGGAATTCCAGGACGGAAGCACTTTGCCGAAGCGGCCCGACGGTACTGTGAATCTTGCCCAGCGCATCAGAAGGGCAGGCCCCGCAGGTCCACGCTGATGGTCGGACGGGGCGGGACGGCGAGGTCGTAGATCATGGTGGTCAGTGGCGAGGTCCGAGCGCCGTCGGGCTGCTGGAAGGTGACGGGTACGGAGAGTCGGCTCCATCCCAGCTGTGCGTAGAGCGGGACCAGGTCTGGGCGGCAGAGCAGAATCATCGTCTCGGCGCCGGCCGCTCGTGCGTGTTCGACCGCCACGCTGATCACCGTCCGGGCGATGCCCTGGCCTCGATGGGCGGGGTGCACCAGCACACCGCCCAACCCCGCCGTACGGCGCGGCGATCCGTCGAAGGCCATGTCCCGCAGCAGCCATCCCGCGGAAGCCACCGGCCGACCTTCGGAAACAGCGGTGAGGGTGTGCTGCTTGTCGTCCCACACCAGAGCGAGCCCGTTCACCCCGAAAGGGTCGGGCAGGCCATCGCGGAGTGCGGCCTCATCACTCGGAGAACCGGGGCCCAGCACATGGATCAATTGGAGGTCCGCACCACCGTCGTCCACCGCCACATGCTCCGCGGCGGCCGTGCCGGCGGGGTCAAACCGGAAGCGCAGACAATGCAGGCCGCTGGACTGGACAGTCCCGTCCGCCTGGGCACCCAGGCGGCGCAGTACCGCGATCGAGGCTGTGTTGTCGGGCAGGACGAACGCGAAGACGGCAGGGAGCGAGAGGCGGCGAAACGCCAGGTCCAGGCACGCACGGCCCGCCTCGCCGGCGATCCCACGGCCTTGGGCCAGTGGCTGCAGGGCGAAGCCGAGGTCAACTCCGTGCCGGGCCCGATTGCGCAGCCCCACCCGGCCCAGAAACGCGTGCGTTGCAGCATCCCTGACCGCGAAGTCGCCGTAGCCGTGTCTGGTCCAGTGGGCGACGTGGTCGTCGCACATGGCCCTGGCCGCAGACCGACTGTCCGCCCGGCCGGTCGCCAGCCATCGCATGACGCCGTCCTGACTGACCACAGCCTCAAAGAGATCGTCGCTGTCCCCGCGGCGGATCGGCTCCATCACAAGCCTCTGGGTGCGCAGAACGGGGCTACTTAGGAGTCCTAGCAAAATGACCGGCTGTTGCCTTGGAATGACAGGCTGTCAGTCGGTGTTGTGCCTGCATCCGATGGATCGGGGTGGGGTGTGGGGCAGCGTCGGCCGTGGGAGGTCGAGGACGGGCTGTGGGAGCGGATCGCTCCGCTGTTGCCGGTGGTCGAACGCAGGCAGCGGTATCCGGGGCGTAAGCGGCTGCATGACCGGCGGGTGCTCAACGGGATCCTGTTTGTGCTGTACACGGGCATCCCGTGGGAGTTCCTGCCGCAGGAGCTGGGGTACGGCTCGGGGAGTACGTGCTGGCGCAGGCTGCGGGACTGGCAAGAGGCCGGGATGTGGCAGGCGTTGCACGAACTCCTGCTGGCCGAGTTACGGGCGGCCGGCCTGCTGGATTTCTCCCGGGCTGCGGTCGACGGTTCGCACCTGCGGGCGATGAAGGGCGGCGCGAAGACGGGGCCGTCACCGGTGGACCGGGGACGGACGGGCAGCAAGCACCACGTGATCGTGGAGGCGCACGGCATCCCGCTCGCCGCCTCGCTGACCGGCGGCAACCGCCACGATGTCACCCAGCTCATGCCCCTGGTCCATGCCTTGCCTCCGGTCCGGGGCAAGCGCGGGCGTCCCCGGCGGCGCCCCAAGGTGCTGTACGCCGACCGCGGCTACGACTACGACGTCTACCGCCGCGAGCTGCGAGAGGTGGGCATCCGCCCGGTCATCGCTCACCGTGGGACCGAGCACGGCTCCGGCCTGGGCGTGCGCCGCTGGGTCGTCGAAGCTGCCTTCGCGCTCCTGCACTGGTTCCGCCGCCTGCGCACCCGCTGGGAGGTCCGCGAAGACCTCCACGAAGCCTTCCTCACTCTCGGCTGCGCCATCATCTGCTGGCGTCGCCTGAAGACCGCCGTTGAGTAGGACCTGTCCGGCGGGCCCTGCGGCCGGTGGCCCTGGGTCCGTGACGCTGCCGTAGTCTCCGTGGTCATGTTCGAGTGGTGGCATGTGCTGGCAGATGACGAACGGCAGCAATGGACTCTGGATCCGTTCGTGAGTGTGGGGCTGCTGGCGTTCGGTATGGGTCCCGACGAGACGTCGCAGGTACTGAGTGGTGCCACCAGGGAAGCTCAGCGTCACAAGTTTCGCCGTCGTGCGGGCGAGACCGTCGACGCCGTCGAGGAAGGCGAGTACCGAGAATTCGGTTTGAAGCTCTACTACCGGGAGGAACGTCTGGCCGGCGTCGTGGTCGATGCGCTGCGAGGACCCCAAGTCTTCGTGGAGGGGGAAGCCCTGGTCGGCCGGGTCCCCTCCGTTCTGGAGCAATGGATGATCGGCCGTGCCGAGGCCCGCGAGCCGCATTCGGAGCTCTCGTATCTGGACGCTGGAGTTCCTGGGTCGGAATCGCTGGGCGTCGTTCTGGATGTGCAGCGCGCAGGCGATCACCTGCTCACGCGACCGGTGTTCGTGCCCCGTGAGGCACTGGACGACCTCCCTCACTTCCTACCCCGAGAAGCGTGGTCGCGTTGCTGAGTGCCCATCGGGCAGACGGGGGTGACACCGCGGTCAGTCCGATGGATGGCAGCTGATCACGCCCGTAACCGGATGCGGATCGAAGCTGTCGACGCGGCGCCATGGAAGGTGTCGGCACGTTTCTCCAGATGAACTGACAGCTCGTCACTACAAGGCGCAAGCAGTTCATTTTGCCAGGAGTTCTTAACCGGGCCACTCAGCAACTCCCCTCGACCGAGGACTGAAGGAGCGTACCCGGCGACTCTTTGAAGCAATCCAGCACGTGGATCACGGTCCAGCGCCGCAGGTGGTTCAGGTCGTTGCGGCACGGAGAGCGGCGAGTTCCGCGCTGACCGGACCGCAATGCTGTCGGCCGCTCGGTCGCTTCAGTCGCTGTTCTGAGTCTTATGCCATGGCGATGCAGCGCGGGTCCTTTGAGCAGGAAGCCATCGCGCATCGTAGGGGCCCCGCACGCTCTGCGAATTGCCGTACGGGGCCACCCACTCGGACAGGGGCACTCTGAGCGTCAGCGGTCGCCGGCCCTCCTCGGCGGGCATCCTCACCCCCGCCGTTGAGCCCGGGACCAGGGCTCGTACGAGGAGTGGACGAGGATGCTGCTGTCCGTGCCGGATCGTGCTGCTGACACCTGTGCGTGGCACGGACAGCCTGGACACCGTCACCGTGGCCCCACCTGAAGGGCTCGCATCGGCTGAGCGAGCCGATGCACTAGCCCATCAGGTCCGGCGCGCTTCAGGCGTTCCTACCAAGCCACCGGCAGCTCCAGCGGAAAGCGCCGGATCGTGTCCGTGTCCCACCGCACTTCCTCCGGCGGCACCGCAAGCCGCAGCCCGGGGAAGCGCTTCAAGAGACGCCCGATCGCCACTTCCATCTCCGCCATGGCCAAAGGCACCGCGATGCATCGGTGTCCGCCCCAGCCGAACGTCATGTGCGGCTGGTACGGCCGGTCGGGGTCGAGGACGTGCGAGTCCGGGAAGCGCTTCGGGTCACGGTTGGCCGTCAGGTACGACACGTGGACGAAGTCGCCCGCCCGGATCTGTACGCCGTCCAGCTCCAGGTCCTCAAGGGCCACCCGGGGGATACCGACCCCCTTGCGGAACGGGATGTGGCGGAGCATCTCCTGCAGGACGTCGGTCAGGGACTCCGGCCGACGCCTGAGGTGTTCCATCAGCTCGGGACGCGTCAGGAGCAGGTATGCGATGTCGCTGATCTGGCACGTTGCCGTGTCCTGGCCGCTGAGTGTCAGCGTCAGTGCCATGACCGCCAGTTCCCTGTCGTCAAGCTGATCCTTGCCGTCTCGCGCCGCGGCCATCGCGCTGAGTAGGTCCTTGCCGGGTGAGGTCCGGCGCTGCTCGACGAGTTTGGCGAAGTAGCCGGTCAGATCGGCCTTGGCACTCGCTGCGGCCTCCTTGTTGCCCGCGCCCACGACGAGCAACTGGCGCACGGACTCCTGCATCTGGGGCCAGTCCTCCTGTTCGACGCCGAGGAGGTCCAGGATGGTGTGCTGGGGAAGCGGGTCGGAGAGGTACTGAACCAGGTCAGCCGGCGAGCCGTCCTCCTCCATCTTGTCCAGCAGGACGTCCGCGAGCCAGATGATCCGGCTCCGCATTCCGTCGACCTGCTGCTGGGTGAAGGCCTGCGAGGCCAGTTGGCGGACACGGCTGCTGTGCGGCGGGTCCATCACGTTGATCGATTCGGGCGAGACGATGGGCTCCGGGGTCAGCCGGGGGTAGTCGTGGCCGATGATGGCGGCCCGGCTGAGCCGGTGATCGGTGGTCACCTGCTTGACGGCGTCGAATCCGGTGATCAGCCAGGCGTCCGCATCGCCGTAGGGAAGCCGGATGCGAGTGGGGGTATCGCGGTCCATCAGGTCCGCGAGCGCAGGGTCGAACTCCAGGGCTTCGCTGAAGTCGAACGGGCAGATGTTTGTCTCGTTGTCCGCGGTCATCAGGCGGCTCCTCCGGGCATGGGTACGACGTTGGTGGTGTCCACGGCCCGGCGAATGGCCTTGGCGAGGCCGACGGCATCGCCGACGGCCCAGTAGTGGACGAAGAACAGGTGTGGATCGTCGGTGAGGTTGTGGTGGCGCGCCTCGCCGAGTTTGGCGCCACCGCGCGGCAGGGCCACGAGGACGGGTTGGACTTCCTTGGCGATCACGACCAGGTCACCGCTGAGGGCGGCCTTTCAGCCGCCGAGCGGCTGGAAGTTGACGGAGGCGGTGGCGACCGGTCTCGGGGGCAGGATCGCAGGGCCGTCGGCGACGGTCTTGCGGCGGACATCTGAAAATCTGCAGTTCGCGCTCGGTGACCACGGTGTCGCCCAGCAAAAGCGTGCTGTGGTCTGGGTGACGGACGTAGGACACGCGCGTGCCCAGAACGAGCGCGCGGTTGATCCGGATGCCGCGAGGCAAGGCCGTGAGGTACCGGCGCGGCAAGCCCGTGTGGAACATGAACCGCCTCAGGTCACCGGTCGGCCCGAGAGCGTCGCCCTCGGCCGCCCAGTCCGCCGGCTTGGTCATTACCGGCTCGGCCGGGGAGCGGTCCTCCGGTCCGGCGGACAGGGTGCAGGCCCTGGCAGGCACACCGGTGAGTGCGGGCGCAAGGGCGGCCGCGGTCGGCACACGGCGCCGGGACGGGGTGAGCCGAGAGTGGGTGTCCTGTTGTCGCTTGTCAGCCATGTCATATGCCTCCTGGCGCGATGGAAGCACAGGAGTCCTCGTGGAACGCTGATCGGCACAGCCACATCCCGCCAGGTGGGCTAACTGGCTGCCGCCTATGGCCCGCGCCTGCACAGCAGCTCGCCGCGCGAGCCGTCGAAGTCATCCCAGCCGGCGTCTGCCGGACATGCCGTGGCGGCCGAAGGGTGACGCGGCGCCGAGTGGTGTGGTGATGCGGACCGCGCGGCTCCGCTCAGGATCGTGGCGGAAGGCGCCTGTCTGTCCCCGTCCAGGCTGTCCGTGCTGCCCGCAGGTGGTCAGCAGAACGATCCGGCACGGAGGTGGCTGTGCCACCCCTGTTGAGGCGTGGACCGAGCGCCGCCAAGCCACACTGACGACCGCACGCCGAGTGCTGCCCGCCACGACTCCGACGACGAGGTCGCCGCGGGCGGTTGTGTAGGCGTCGCCGGCCTTCATCGGCGACGCGCGGCGCCTGTAGGCCCTACGCGTGCGAGCCTGTCGCTGCCGTGCTGCCGTGCTGCCGCGCTTCAGTGGGAAGCGGCGCAGCAGAGCCGTCCATCCCGCCCCAGCCGTACAGACCCGCCGCCTGGCGAAGGTGCTCCAGGCCGTCCGACCGGAAGGCGTCGTCTAGCCCCGGAGTCCTGGATGGTGCGCGCCTGACGGTCACGCCGGCATGGCTTGCTCGTCGCCTTCGGCCCCTTCCGCGCAGGCGGCGGCCAGGTCGTCCAGGGACAGATGCAGGGCGTGGGCCAGGGCTGCCACGGTGAAGAAGGCCGGGGTCGGGGCCCGGCCGGTCTCGATCTTGCGGAGCGTTTCGGCGGACACCCCTGCGGCCGCTGCCACGTCGACCATGCTGCGGTCACCGCGGGCCCGGCGGAGCAGGATCCCGAAGCGCTCTCCGCGTTGCCGCTCTTGCGGACTCAAAGGAACTCTCACCATACCCGTGATACTAATACCGGTATAAGTATTGGCTAGCGTCGCATCGCAGGGGAGTCACGACACATGGTGGAGATCAAGACCGACACGGCACTGGAGGCGATGCGAGAAGCCGGACGCGTCGTGGCCCATGCACTCGCAGCCGCCCGCGCGGCGGCAGCTGTGGGAGTTCGCCTGCGCGAGCTCGACGAAGCCGCCCGCGCCGTTCTCACCAAGGCCGGAGCACGTTCTCCGTTCCTGGGCTACCAGCCCTCCTTCGCCCCGACCCCCTTCCCCGCGGTGATCTGCGCCTCCGTCAACGACGCTGTCTCGCACGGTATCCCCGACGACTACCGCCTGTGCGACGGCGACCTGGTCAGCGTCGACTGCGGAGCCGAACTCGACGGCTGGACCGGCGACGCCGCGATCAGCTTCACCGTCGGCACGCCTCGCCCCGCCGACCTCGAACTCATCGCTGCCACCCAGCAGGCCCTGGACGCCGGTATCGCCGCCGCCACCGTCGGGCATCGGATCGGCGACATCTCCCATGCCATCAGCACGGTCGCCCGCAAGGCCGACTGCGGCATGCCGGCCGACTTCGGCGGCCACGGCATCGGCCGACAGATGCACGAAGACCCGCACGTGCCCAACCACGGACGACCCGGCCGCGGCTTCCCCCTGCGCCACGGCCTCGCCCTCGCCATCGAACCCATGCTCATGGCCGGAGGACGCAACGACTACCACACCGACCCCGACGGATGGACCCTGCGGACCATCGACGGCAGCCGAGCCGCACACATCGAACACACCATCGCCATCACGGAGGACGGCCCCCGTATCCTCACCCTGCCCTGACCTCGAATCCGCTCCAACCCGGCAGTCAGACACATCGGCCATACTCGGCCAAGCACCGACCATCGATCACGGCTCCTACCGGCGCCGGGCCCTGGCTGGCAGTACCGGCAACCCTTGAACGCGGAGCGGACGGCGCGTCGGCGCAGGGCGGTTGACCGCCCCGACCCACTCACCCCGAGATCGGCCGTGTCCCTCCCATGACTGCGGCGCGAGCCGTCTCGCTGACCCTGACCGCCTCCGAGCACCACCGGCTCAAGAAAATGGCCTATGGCCACAAGACCCCGCATCAGGCCCGGCAGCGCGCAGCCATCGTGCTGCTGGCTGCCCGTGGGGCTCCAATGCCCGGAAATCCGCGCAGACGCGGCTGCATGTGGACACGGTGCCGGTGCGCACCTGGCGGGGCAGGTTGGCCACCGGCGGCCTGCCCCGCCCTCGCCGACCGCAAGCGGTCCGGCCGGTGGTCGGCCGGTCCATCGCCGGCTCCTCTCGCCGGGGGACGAGGGCCACCAGAGCGAGACCGTCTTCTCGATCGTCCAGCGCAAGGTCCTCTCGCGAACGACTTCACGGACCTCAGCGAGGTTCGGGATCGGCTCCGGGCGTTCGGAGACCGTCACAACGCCACGGCACAGCCTTTCCATCGGAGGTTCACCACCTTCGCCCGGATGAACTGCTGGCTCGGCTCGACGTCGCGTCTGCATCTCCTGACGCTGCCACCGCGCCAAGGGTGTCCACCGGCCCCCGTGCCCCGCCAACCAAGCGGCCGGGGGTTAGCCCTACCTGGAGGTGGGCGGGTACCAGGATCGTCCCGCGTGATCGCTTCCGAGATGCTGGGCCCATCAGCCGGTGGTTACCCAATGATTCCATGGGAGTTGGCTCGTGCGTGAGCAGGCATGGCAGAGGTTTCGTTCGTCCGGGCGGCCGAGTGGTCGGCGCAGAGCCGTGCCGGCCGCGGCCGCGGTGGCCGTCGGCGTCATGACGATGGGTGCCCTGGCCCCGCCCGCGGCGTCTGCCGCCACGAGGCCGCACACCGTCCAAAGGGGCCTGAACGCGCTGGTGCACACCGACGGCGTGCCCGCCGCGCTGGCGAGCGTCAAAGACCGTGGCGGCCGCACCCGCGCCTACACCGCAGGGGTCGGTGACCTGGCCACCGGAGCGAAGGTGCCCCGGGACGGTCAGGTGCGCGTGGGCAGCAACACCAAGACGTTCACGGCGGTGGTCGTGCTGCAACTGGTCGGTGAAGGAAAGATCGGCCTTGACGCCCCGGTCGACGCCTACCTGCGCGGTCTCGTCGGCGGGGACGGGATCGACGGACGTCAGATCACCGTCCGTCAACTGCTCCAGCACACCAGCGGACTTCCCAACTACAGCAAGTACCTCAGCGACGACATCCGCTACTACGACCCTCGCGAGCTCCTCGACCTCGCTCTCCAGCACAAGGCCGACTTCGCCCCCGGCACGAACTGGGCCTACAGCAACACGAACTACCTGGTGGCCGGCCTGATCGTGCAGAAGGTCACCGGCCGTTCCCTCGCCGAGGAGATCGACCAGCGAGTCATCCAACGCATCGGATTGCGCCACACCTACTTCCCCGCCCCAGGAGAGGAGATGATCCGGGAGCGCCATCCCAGGGGTTATTACCAGGATTCGGCAGGCGCGCCTCTGGTCGACGCCACGGAATGGGACCCTTCCTGGGCCTGGGCTGCGGGCCAGATGGTGTCCACCAACTCCGACCTGAACCGGTTCTTCTCCGCGCTGTTGGCCGGCCGCCTTCTCCCGAAGGCTCAGCTCGAGCAGATGCGCACCACCGTCCCGGCCAGTTACCCCTTTCCCGCCGGTGCCCGCTACGGGCTGGGACTCGTGAGCACGCCGCTGTCGTGCGGCGGGGTGTACTGGGGCCACGGCGGCAGCATGACGGGATACGAGACCCGAGGCGGCGTCACCGAGGACGGTCGCGCGGCCAACGTCGCCGTGACCATGCAGCCGAGCCAGGCAGTCAAGGAGCGCATGGACGGTGTCGTGGACACGGCCCTGTGCCGCTGACCCCGACGGGCCGTGGGGACGGTGTCAGCGGGTGGTGCCGGAGGCGCCGACCAGGCCGCGAGGCGGCGGTCGGCGCCGGTACGGAGACCGTGAAGTGCTGGCGCCGCACTCGCCGGTGTGGCCGCGGGCGGTGCGCTCATCCAGGTTCTGGCTGTGAACCACTACCCACTGTCAACCCACACCTACGACGAGGGCCGGCTCAGCACTGCTGCTCGTACCGGAGGTCGACATACTCTGCGGCGGCGATGTCCTCCCGTGTGCCCACGATCAGGTTCATGGTGAATACGTTGTAGTCGATCGCCTGCCCGGCCATTTGCGCGAAGAGCACGAGATCGCCCTGGTCCGGTGCCATGTCCCACGGGTCGGAGAACCCGCCGATCTGCACGCGGACGCCGGGGCGATGTCCGCCGAAGGCCGCGTCGAGGATGGCCTCCTCGAAACTGTCCAGCGCGTCCTCGTCTCCGTCGCCGTCCAAGAACGCACGGGTCTGCGGGCCCCCTTGCCAGTCGCTGTCGAGGGTCAGTCCGGGCACGGGATACAAGGTGCGTGGTTCGTAGACCTTGATCTGCATGGCCTCACCGTTGAATTCATACGTCGCGGCGCGCTCCGTGGTGCGTGCTCCGGCAGGGATGTGGAGCACCACGGACGACTCTGGCGGGTACTCGATCTCGGTGAAGAACAACAGGTGCCCATCGGCGGGCAGTTCGATGTCCAGTACGTCGTGGGGCAGGGCCGCGCAGTCGACGCTCAGCACGAGCGGCGCTCTCCCTTCAGGCCAGTCCACCCCGTCCGGCAGTGCGGGGAGCCCGCCCGTTCGTGCGGCGGAGCGGACGTTTTCCCGACGGGACGGAGGCACTTCCTTGTGCGGCACCAGATAGAGGCATGGCCGGAAACGGGACATGAACTCCTGCGCGACAGGTCCGGGAACGCCGTACTCGGCGGCTGTCTCGTGAACGAGGCGCTCGTCGATCGATGTCATGCGCGCGATCGTGCCATGGGCCACTGACATGTCGCGGATCGTCGCATACGACGAACGCGGCCACGGTCTTCGCCGTCGGCCAGCGCCCACGCGACAGCGCCGTACGGAAAGCGACCCTGGACGCACCGGGTTGCCCCATCGCATCGGCCTCTCCGGCGCGAACCTTCATGGCAGCCAGGCTCTGCAGTCACTGGTGCGGGGATCCCGCCCATCCGCTCGCGCCGATGCCTACGGCAGCCCGGCAACCCGGTACCGCATCGCCCGCACAGGTGTGCGGGCAGGTGCCACCACGGAACGCCGAGCTGGTCTGCAGCGCCGACAGCCAAACGGATCCTCCGAGCTCAGCCCCCTGAACGTCGCCGAGATCCGACGACTGATCAGCCGACTCACCGACCGCCGCCCCACCCGGGTCGACTGCATCCTGCACTGGTCGCACGGGTGGCGGCGACGATGCCGATATCAAGCCCGCATCAGCCACTACGAACGACGCGGGCACAGCCCGTAAAACTGCACCGCACTCAGAACGAGCACCGTGGCAGTGTCGGCGGGCGTCGATGCGTTCTCGCTCCCGCATCGGGCCGCGGTGAAACGATGCCCGACCCGGCCGCCGACCCTACGGTGAGGGCATGACGGTGCTCAACGGTTGGAGGCGGCGCGGGCGAGCCCCGAGCCGCACGCTCGACGTCTTGGGCGTGGCTGTGCTGTGCGTGCTGTCGGTGGTGGCTGCCTCGGTCGACCCGCACGAGCACGAGTTCGTGCTGCGCTGGTCCGCCGTGGTGCTGGCTGCCGTCGGCTGCTCCGCGTTGCTCTGGCGGCGTCGTCACCCGTTCGGAGTACTGGCGGTCACCATTGGCTGCGGGGTGCTCTTCCAGATGCTCGGCTTTCGGGAGAGCCCTCTGGTGACAAGCCCGGTTCTCGCGTCCGTCTACAACGTGGCGCTGCGGACCGACCGGCGTACCGCCTGGACCGCGGCAGCTGTCTCGGCTGCCATCCTGGTGGGCGCCGACGCGATATGGACCTCGAATTCGTGGCTGGACCCGGACAAGGCCGCGATGGTGGCCTGGACGGCCCTGCCGGCCGCCGTCGGGGACGGGCTGCGCTCACGGCGCGCCTACGTGGCGGCCGTGGAGGAAAGAGCGGAGCACGCCGAGCGCACCCGCGAGCAAGAGGCACAGCAGCGCGTGGCGGCCGAACGCGTTCGGATCGCACGCGAGCTGCATGACATCGTCGCGCACCACATCGCCTTGATCAACGCTCAGGCAGGCGTCGCCGTCCACCTGGTGGACCATCGCCCGGAACAAATCCTGACGGCTCTGGAGAACATCCGGGACACCAGCCGCTCCGCGCTGGACGAATTGCGGGTGACCGTAGGCCTGCTGCGGCAGTCCGACGAGCCGGTGGCGCTCCGCGATCCGATGCCGGGTCTCGCGCAAGTACCAGCACTTCTGGCGTCGTTCGAACGCGCCGGGCTGGCCGTGAGTGACACGTGGCGGGGCATCACCGAACCGCTGGAACCGGCGGTTGACCTGGCCGCGTACCGCATCGTGCAGGAGTCCTTGACCAATGTGCGCAAGCACGCCGGGGCCGACCATGCCCGGCTGTTCCTCCACTACCACGGCGAACGGCTGACGATCACCGTCGAGGACGACGGGTGCGCCGGACCGCACCATCCTCACCCGGGGGCCGGTCACGGGCTGATCGGGATGCGTGAGCGGGCTACCACGATAGGGGGCACGCTGTATGCGGGACCGCGCCCCGAAGGCGGGTTCACCGTGACCGCGGAACTGCCGCTGCGCCCCGGTCCGGCAGGGAATCGGAGACATGGGCATGACGATTCGCGTACTGCTTGCCGATGATCAGGCCCTGCTGCGGGGCACCTTTCGCATGCTGTTCGACGCCACGGATGACATGGAGACCGTGGCCGAGGCGTCCAATGGCCGTGAGGCGGTCGAGCTGGCCGGCTCACAGCGCCCGGACGTGGTCCTGATGGACATCCGCATGCCGGAGATGGACGGCCTCGAGGCGACGCGGCTCATCACCGAGTCCGAGGATCTCGCAAGTGTGAAGGTGCTCATCCTGACCACCTTCGAGGACGACGAGCACGTCGCCGACGCACTGCGTGCGGGTGCGAGTGGCTTTCTCGGCAAGGGCGCGAGACCCGAGGAACTTCTCGATGCCGTCCGAACGGTCGCAGACGGCGAGGCGCTGTTGTCCCCCTCAGCGACGCGAGCATTGATCACTCGGTTTCTGGCCCAGCCGGATCCATGCCCGGCGGCCGTACACGAGCGGCTGGAGAGCTTGACACCGCGGGAACGCGACGTCACGAGCCTCGCCGCGCTGGGCCTGTCCAACGACGAGATCGCCGAGCGCCTGTTCGTCAGCCCCCTGACCGCCAAGACCCACATCAACCGGGCCATGACCAAGCTGGCAGCTCGTGACCGCGCCCAGCTCGTCGTCATCGCCTACCAGTGCGGGCTGGTCAGTCCGGCTTCGGAACCAGATCAATCCCAGCAACCCGCATAGTCGCCGACACAGTGCGTCCACCTTCTGCCCCAGCGGCAGGCCGACGTACCGCGTACTGCAGCCGTGGTAGCCGGAAGTCGCTGCGTGGGGACGACGCGCTGAGGGCCGCTCCTGAGCCAAGGTGAAACCCTGAACGGAGGTTTCACCATGACCGCAACCCAGTGCCTGACGAAGCCCGACGAGAAGACGGCCCTCGAGGAGTGCCGCACGATCCGTGAGCTTCTGGCCGGAAGCGAACGCAAGAGCCTCGCCCCCGATGAGGCAGGCGCGGTGCGGGCTCACCTGGCGACCTGCCACACATGCCGGGGCGAGTACGACAGTCTCGTGGCCGTGCCCGCTCACCTCTCTCTTCTGCGTGACGCTCTGGCCTGCGGCAAAGGCCGAAGCACGCGGACGCACGCGGCCACCCGGCCCGATCGCGGCCACGCGTCGCCCCGTCACCGCAGGCCACACCGAGCGAACCTGACCATGCAGCTCACGCTGTCCCAATGGGTCAGCAGGACCACGTCGTACATCCGGTGAGCAGACCTCGCGGAAGCGACGACGTGCCTGGGGCGGAACGGCAAGGGGACCCTTCTGCGGCGTCTCACCGGCGACCGGCGAAGAGCACTCGTACGGTTGATGCGGAGACGGACGGCGGAGGGGTCCACCGCCCCGCGATCGTTGGAGTTGGACGACACAGGGTGCATTCCGAAGCTGCTAGCGTGCCACGGAACGGCAGCCCGGACTCCCACCGTTCCGAGCTGCGGAACGCCTCGTTCGGCGGTGGTCGGACCGACAGCCGAGAGAGGGGTGCCGGCCCCAGACCTCCGGCCGGCCGATCGTCCCCGGCTCGGTACTCCTTGCGCAGGCGCGGCATCGACGTCATGCCAGACGCCTGTCTTTCCAGGAGGACCAGTTCCGGCGCGGTAGAGAACGAGGGCTTCGCTCGTCACGCAGCGCCCGGCCACCGCGCGGCCCTGTGCCGCGGGCCGTACGGATACGGTGCCCACGGGCACGTCGAAGTCCGGGAGCCCGGAGTCCGCGAGGACACGTCGGCACGCCACAGCTGGGGGTCCGAGCGCCGGCCGGATCATGCTCGAGAACTTCCTCGTCAACTCCTGGGCCGGTGGCGGTGGCACGCTGCTGGCTCGGAGCTGGCTCGGAAGGCCAGGTCAGGATCACTCTGACCTGGATTTTCGTACGGCGTGGCCTGCCGCGCGGGTCAGTTTCGGGCGGCTCAGGACGTCGGTGTTGTCGAGGAACTGGTCCACGGAGCCGACGGGCAGCAGATCGCGAAGCTTCGGGTCCGTGATGCGGGCCGTGAGGGCCTTGGAGAAACGGTCGGCGCGCAGGACCTGGAAGGGGCGGGAGTGGTAGGGGCGAGTGGAGGGGTCGACGCGGTCGGTCAGGCCCAGTTGGTTGTGCAGGCCCGCGACCGTCTCGTAGGCGTGCGCCAGATGCTGCTCGCGGTCGCGCCAGTCGGTGGCGGCGAGGGCGGCGGTGAGGTCGGGGGTGAGGCGAGGGCCCATGGGGGTGCGAGCGAACGCGCTGCCGAGCCACTTGCTGTAGGGCGGATAGCGGCGGTCCATCAGGAGGCACAGACGCATCAGGTCGCGCACGAGGCGGCCGGCGACCACGGCGGATCCGAGCTCGTCGCCGACCTCGCCGCAGCGGCCGACGAAGGCCTCCTCCTGGGATATGCGTTGCCACTGGCAGGACAGGACATGGAGCCAGAGGTCGTGCGGGTACCAGCGGAGGGCCGTTCGTAAGGGGGCGAGTTCACCGAGGCCGTCGTGGAAGACGGCTCCGCCGGTGACTTCGGCGAGGAGCTGGGTGGGGGTGGCGAGCCAGTCCCGCGGGGTGATGCCGGGGGAGGGGTCGAAGCCGAGTGCGTCGGTGAACCACGCTGAGAGGTGGGTGACTTCGACGCGGTGGTGGACGGGGCCGTCGGTGGCCCGCATGACGCGGATGTCGCGGTCGCCGGTGAGGGCGAAGTGGGTGGGGTAGCCGTGGAAGGTCTTCGGGAGGTGCTCGGCGAGTACGTGTCTGATGCGTCCCGCGTGCCGGGAGACGTCCTGGCGGCGGAGGAAGAGCTGGAGACGGGGGCCCCATTCGTGGTCGGCGGAGCGCGGGGTGTCGAAGCCGAGCACCTCTGAGCCGCTGCCCAGGCGTGCTGCGGAGTGAGGGATGGCGGGGGAGGCTTCCTCCAGCAGGGGGCGTACTGCTTCGGTGTAGAAGCGGCGGGAGAGTTCCAGGCCGGGAATGAAAGCTGGCATATTCGTGACGCTCATGCCAGCAAGCCGTGCCCATTTTATGGCGGGGCATGCGTGGTGCCTTCACGCCGTCTTCCACTCGTGAGGAAGCCGTGGGCTTGAGGAGTGGCGGGCCGACTCTTGCAAGGCGGCGTCGAGTTCCTCGACGTCACTTCGGGCCGTGCTCCGGTGCCCGGAGCGCGTGGCTGCCGCTCGGTACCGTATCGGCAGGAAATCGCGTGGCAGGTGCGGCAGGTGGTGGTCCTCGCCCGCCCGCGCGCAACTGGCCTGCACGCTCGTGGCGGTCGAGAGCCGTCGGCTCGCGTTCTGGTCGAGCGCGTCGCGAACCTCGGGCGACGTGGCATTCTCGAGGGCGTTGTCGAGCACGGCCGCGTCCCCAATCGCCTGCGCCGCGCCCTTGGCCTGGAACGGCACCATCGCGTGCGCGCTGTCGCCCAGCAGGGTCACCCGCCCGATGTTCCATCGCGTTGCGAGGTCCCGCTTGTCGAGCGAACGCCGCGGTTCACCGGGGTCGGTGCCGGGAACCGGCTTGTGCCCAACGTGAATTGAACAGGACGACGAGTTGCCGCAGGCGGGGGGCGGTCCGCGGAGGGCCCGAGTGCTGCCGTCGATCCGACGGCAGCACATGAGCGTGCTCGCGGGTCACACCCAGGCGACGAGGTCGTACCGCTCGTCGTTCGCCGTCTCGTTCCACAGGAGCGTCGTGTGATTCCGTGCAGCGACACACGGCACGGGAACAGTGCGACTGGCGCCGACTCCTCCAGGGGTGACGGGCCCGGGCCGGACGTTCCAGTGGTCGCCACGCAATGTGAGGGAGACCGCGGACAGGGGCGGCACATCGAAATGCCAGAAGGCTGTCGGTGGTGCGGACAGAGCATGGACGAGCGCGGCCCGGATGATCGCCGGCTCGGTGATGGCCAGTGCGTCACCCGTGCCAGGCGGCACCCTGCTCAGCCAGCCGGCGGTTCTGCGACAGAGCTGACGTACCGACTCGCCTCCGTGCGGCGCGGCATCCGGGTCTGTAAGCCAGGCGCCGTACCCGTAGGGGTCGTGCGCGGTGACTTCGCCGACTGTGCGCCCACGCCACGTGCCGTAGTCGAAGTCGTGCAGCGCGGGTTCGAGCGTGGCGTTCAGGCCGAGAGCGTCGGCGATCTGCCCGCAGCGGGTCGACGGTGCCCGGATGGCCAGCGAGTACGGAGGGAGTGCGGCTCCGACGGCGCGAGCCTCGCGCAGGCCGTGCTCGCTGAGGAGACCGTCGCCGAAGACTGCGTTCCTGCTGGTGTCCCCGGCTGTCGCGCACATGAATGTCAGGCGGACCGACATCGGCTTACCTCTTTCCTGGCCCGGCGTGACGCCGGATGGTGTGAGACCTTCGGAAACGGTGGGCGCCGCGGAATCGGCGATGGAGTTTGTGTCCTGGCAGGGGCTTCTACCAAGTCGGCTAGTTGATCAGGCGAGCGGGTGCGGTGGCGGCGTGCAGCATGTACTCCACTGGTCCTCGCCGGCACACCTGCGTCCAGGCGACGGCCAGCAGCATGCTGGCCGCGGCCAAGCAGGCCAGGGTCGGCAGGGCGGCGGACGTCGGCAGGTCGTCGATGCCCAGGGTCTTGATGGCGATGATGTGGCCGACGTAGGCGGTCAGGGAGACCGAGCCGACCGCGATGACGGGCGCGGCAAGCCGCCGTAGGCGGGCCGACCGGTCCGTGGCGAAGAGACAGGCGGCGATGATCACGAGGCCGACGCCGGTGTTACCCAGGATCGACCATGTCGTCTGGCTGTGTGGCGCGGCCACCAGCAGCCAGTCCGGGGTACTGGTGGTGGGGTCGCCCACGGCGTCGGACCACCAGGCTGATGCGGCCGACCCGCCGCCCGTCGTCGCGCTCACGGCTGCCTGCGCGCCGGGGACCAGGTTCAGGGCCAGCCAAGAGCCGCCGTAGCCGAGCAGGGCCAGTCCGCTGCCGACGAGGGCGACCGTGGCGCGTACGCCGGGCCTGGCGAGGTCGAGTCGGCCCACTGCCATTCCGGCGATGACGAAGGGCAGCCAGGTCAGTACCGGGTATGCGCCGGTGATGAACAATTCAACGATCCCGTCCGAATCGGTGATCCGGGCCAGCGGGTCGTGGGCGATGACGGCGTCGGCCCAGCTTCCGCCCTCGACCGCGGCCCGAAGCACATACAGGACTTGGGGCAGTACGAGCGCGGTCGCCGCGGCGATGACGGCCAGGGTGTCGGCTCGCAGCCGGTACAGCGGAAGGGCGAGGAGGAAGACCATTCCGTAAGCGGCGAGGATCACGTCGACCGAGGTGTCCATGCAGGTCAGGGCATATCCCAGGGCAACCAGGGCCGCGGAGCGGATCAATACCCTGCCCATGGCCTGCCGTCCGGCTCGCCCCGTCCGTGGCTGTGGCCGACCAGTGAGAAGGACCAGGGTGAACCCGGCAAGCAGGGCGAACAGGGCAGAGGACCGGCCGCGTGCCACCTCCATCACCCAGCCCAGCGGGCCGCCCACCGACGGGTCGGGGCCGACGTGGGCCGCGTACATGCCGAACACCGCCAGGCCGCGGGCCAGGTCGAGTCCGATCAGCCGTCCTGTTGACGCCGTAAGGGAGGGGGCGGGATCTGCCCCCATGGCGGATGCCGCCCCGGACGGTGCGACCTCTGATACGGCGTGCAACATGTGATCCAGGGTCCTGGACGGTGTGCGTCACAACCATCCGGCAGGTGTCCGGAACCGCCCCCGCCGACTGGCCGACGCAGCCCCCGCCGACTGGCTGGATTCGATGCTGTGAACCAGCCGGGAGTGTCACGACATGGTACGAATCGGACAGTGGCCCCATGGTGAGTGGAGCACCCGTGATCCGAGTAATGGTGGTCGACGACGAGGCCCTGATTCGCAAGGGTTTTCAGTACATCCTCGACGCGGCGCAGGACATCGAGGTCGCGGCGGCGGTTCCCGGCAGCCAGGCGCTTCAGGTGGCGCAGGAGATATGTCCTGACGTCGTGCTTCTCGACATCCGGATGCCGGACGTCGACGGCCTCACCGTCCTGGCCGGCCTCCGCCGGTTGTCCCACCCTCCGGTGGTGGCCATGCTCGCGACAATCGGCATGGACGAACACGTCGCAACCGCACTTCGCTCGGGCGCCGCGGGCTTCCTGCTCAAGGACACCGACCCCGAGCAGCTTCCGTCCTTGGTGCGGACCCTGGCCGCCGGCGGCACCGTACTGTCGTCCAAGGTCACCCGGACGGTCGTGGACGTCTGTCCCAACGTCGGCCCCCAGGAACCCGCTGCCCGCGACCTCGCCCGACTCACTGACCGCGAGCGCGCCGTACTCGTCCTCATCGGCAAGGGGCTGTCCAACAGCGACATCGCCACACGCATGCAGCTGAGCACGAGCACGGTCAAGGACGACGTGAGCGCCATCCTCACGGAACTCAAGGTGGGCGGCCACATCCAGGCCTCCCGGCTCGCCGAATGGGCTTGCCTTCTCAAACCGCCGCGGGACCAGGAGGGGGGATGACCCCTCGCCGCCCGTCCCCCCTGCTGTTGGACGCCATCCTCGTCGGAGCCTCTCTGGTCGATGTCTGGGTCAAGGTCCACATCGACGAGTCGCTGCGCCTGGGATGCGCCCTGGTTGCCGCCTTCTCTCTGCTCTTGCGCCGTCGCCGGCCGCTGCTTACGTTCCTGCTCACGCTGCCCGCCGTCCTGGTCTCCGACGCGGTCTTCGCCGCGCTGGCCGCGCTGTACACCCTTGCCTCATTCACCCGACACCGCGCCCTGCTGGCCGTCTGCGTGGCGACATTCACGATCTGCGACATGACCTCATGGCCGTCACTGCACTGGAATTTCGCGGCCACCTCGACCCTCGTCACTCTGGGCTACACCGCGGCGACGGCGGCCGCTCCTGTCTTCCTGGGGCAACTCGTCCAGACCCGGCGCGATCTGTCGCAGCGGCTTGCCGAGATCTCCGAGGCGCGCGACCACAAGCGGCTGCTGACCGCCCAGGCCGTGCTGGCCAGGGAACGTGCGCAGCTCGCCCGGGAGATGCATGACGTGGTCTCCCATCAGGTCAGTCTGATCGCGGTGCGGGCCGGAGCCCTTCAGATCGGCGCCCGGGACGCCGAAGTCAAGGAAGCCGCCGCCACGATCCGGCGGCTGAGCGTGCAGACCCTGGACGAACTACGGCACATGGTCAGCGTCCTGCGTGCCTCCGGGGGCCGCCCCACGGAGCTGACACCGCAGCCGTCCCTGGCCGACCTTGAGCGGCTGGTCGACAACAGCGGCATCCAGGTCGAGCTGCAGACCGACGTGTCCGACGACCTTCCGCCCACCGTTCAGCGCGCCATCTACCGCACCGTCCAGGAAGCGCTGACCAACGTACGCAAGCACGCACCCGGGACCAGCGCGACGGTTCGCATCCGCAACGAGGGCGGCGCCATCCGTGCCACGATCACCAATACCCCACCGACCCGGCCTCCTCTCCCTCTGCCCAGTGCGCACCACGGTCTGGTCGGACTGGGGCAGCGCGCCGCACTCCTTGGAGGTACCGTCACCTCCGGTCCAACGGCCGACGGGGGCTACGAACTGGACCTCGAGCTTCCGGCCGAGGGCGAGTCGTGACGGACAACTGGTCGCCGCGGCGAGTCCCACGAAGCCGAGGAAGCCGAGGAAGTGTTCCGTTTTGCGTTCGTAGCCTCGGTGGAGGCGACCGGCAGCTCGCCGGCAAGGAGGCGGTTCGCTCGACTCCCCGCCGGTGGCAGCCCAGGCGGCCGGAGGGGTCGATCGCGCGGATGCCCACCGAGCCGATCGCACACCGGCATCCGTTCAGCCCTCCACGGCTAGCGAGCGCATCCAGGATCACGCGGTGGAGCGGCAGTACACGGTCCGCCGGCACGGCCTGAAGCCCGGCCGCAACCGTCGCCAGGTGCAGCCCGACGTGGCCACGGAACCGCCCGCCTGAGCAGGTCCCACCGTTCATCGCGTGTGCAGGGTCGGCGAGCGTGGGGTCAGAACCAGTGCAGGCAGTGCGGGGAGCGCTCGCCGCGGAAGAGTGCGTCAGCGAGGGTGGCCGCGCCCGGGCGGTGGGCCCGGATGTGTCCGGCACGCACGAGCGTGCTCGGGACGGTGCCGCCGAGGTAGATCGAGCCCAGGTCGCTCACGTCCAATGACAGGTCGGGCCCCCGGTCCGTCGGGACGCAGTCGGCCTTGCTGTCCCGGACGGTCAGCAGGTAGCGGCCGTGCTCGCCCAGGAACGGGTCGTCGACGTCGAGGACGAGCTCGCCGTCCATGAACCAGCCGCGCGCTGTCAGCGCACGCGGGACGTCCAGCAGCCGTACCCAGAGCCAGTCGGTGTCATGGCTCACCTGGCCGGCGCGGAAGTCCGCGAGCTGCCAGCGCAGCGGGTGTTCGGGCGGGAAGTGCTTGAACACGACCTGATTGACCAGGTCGTGTCCCAGCACGAACCGGGCCAGGGCCGCGAAGACGGCGTCGTCGGCGGCGATGGTCTCGTCCACCGTCAAGGTGCTGGGCTCGCCGGTCGAGTAGCTGGCGTACCCGTTCGGGACGCCGTCGGCGTCCCGGTGGACGGCGACGTAGCGCGGCGCCGAAGCGACCGGGGGCTGCCCCGCGCCCAAGGCCCACCAGCGATGCGGCCGGGACAGCGCGCCGGGCTGTGCGCGGCGGTAACGGTCGTAGACCTCTTCCAGGATCTCGCCGCACTCGGCACGCCGCAGCACCTCGACCGAGCCGGTCTCTGGGGCCTCGGCTGTTCCGCGCCCCCGGGGGAGGGCGAGGGCGGCCTGGTGGCGCGGCACCGTCAACCGCTGTGTGTAGGTCGCGGGTCCGTAGCCGAACCTGCGGTAGATCAGGGCCTCGGAGGCCAGCAGCACGGAGAGGAACTCCCCTCGGGCCCGCAGCTCAGTGAGCTGATGCCGCATCATCGCGCTGAGCACGCCCTGGCGTCGGTGCGAGGGCAGGACGCCGACGGCGGTCACCCCGGCGGCCGGGACGAGGATCTCACCGGGCAGGGTGAGCTCGAAGGAGTACGCACCGGCGGTGCCGACGGGCCGCCCGTCCGCCGTCAGGGCGAGCAGGTTGCGGTCCATTTCGAGCGCCGACCACCAGACCCCGCTGCCCTCGGTCGGGGTTTCAGGGAAGCGCCCGAACGCGGCATGGAGTGTGTCGACGAAGACGTCGAGGTCCTGGTCGGTCGTGGGACGAATCTCCATGGCTGCCGCTGCCTCCCTGGGGTACGGCACCACGACTCGTGGTGTCCCGCCACAGTGCAGCGTTGACCCGTGGCCAGGTCAAGCGGATTACGGCCGATCACAGCAAGGCTCGGTCCCAGCCCGGCCGCGGGGGGTGAGTTGCGGTGGTCGGGCTCGGCGAGGTCCAGCCACTGAGGCAGACGCGTCCGATGCGGGGGATGCGACGGGGGCATCGCTGGTTGGCCCGTTTCCGTCGGTTCGCTCCCGTCTGATCGCAAGGCGCCCCCGCTTGACCCTACTTGCGCGTATCCCCGTGCCCCTTCCGATGCATGGTGGCGACTGACCGGGCTTACGTTCACCACCTGGCGGGCCGAGCTGAGAGGCAGCGGCCTGGACATCGGCCGCCCGCCCGAACACGACCTGCGCCGCATCATGGACGCCTCCTCTACGTCGCCCGCACCGGCCTTCCCCGGCGATACCTGCCCCATGACTTTGCATCGTGAGAGAGCGAGCGGAAGGCCGAAGACCGCGATTGCGAGCCGAGTGACTGCGAGCTGGAAGCGCAGAGCGAGAAGACCTCCGCGAACGGGCCCGCGGCCGACCGGGGCGTCGGTGCCGGCACGAAAGTCGCGGGCCGCAAGTGCCACAGCATGTGATGTCCCGCTTCACCCCGAACTGGCGCGACACCTGAACCTCGAAGCCAACAACCTCACCGGGGTGAAACGGTCCTTTGGGGGACGGGTGTGTGGGTGGTGAGTTGGGCGGTGAAGACGGTGGTGTTGTTTTGGTGTGCGGTGATGTGGGTGGTGGGGGTTTGGCTGCTGTCGGGGTCGTCGTTGGTGTGGGTGGTGATGTAGGTGGGGGTGTGGTGTTCGGTGTAGTGGTGGAAGGTGGCGTGGAGGGTGGTGGGGTGGTTGGGGTGGGTGGTGGGGGTGGGGTGGGTGTGGGCGGTGGCGGCTTGGTGGGCGGCTTCGAGGAGGACCATGCCGGGGATGTGGTCGGTGGTGTGGTCGAAGAGGATGGGGTGGTGGGGGTTGGGGGTGAGTTGCCAGGTGTGGGGGTGGGGGGTGGGGGTGAGGACGATGTCGTGGGGGAGGGTGCGTCCGTAGTGGGTGGGTGGGGGGTTGGGTGGTTGGTGGTGGGTGGCGGTGCTGTTGGTGGTGGTGTCTGCTGTGGTGGTGTGGGGGTGGCGGAGGCGTTGGTAGGTGGTGGGGGTGAGGCAGGTGAAGCGGCCGGTGCCGGTGGCGGTGGGGTGGCCGTTGCGGGTGATGGTGATGTGCATGGTGAAGTCGGTGGGGCGTTTGGTGTGGGGGTGGTGGGGGGTGTAGGTGGCGGTGAGGGTGAGGTCGGTGGGGGTGGGGCCGATGGTGAGGTGTTGGGGGTGGGTGGTGAGGTGGAGGTTGCGCATGAGGAAGTGGTGGCCGAGGGGGATGCCGAGTTCGGCGTGGGCGAGGTAGAGGCCGGTTTGGCGGATGGTTTCTGCGGCTTGGAGGGGGTGGTGGTGGGTGCCGTCGGGGGTGGTGAAGAAGGTGTGGGCGCGGGGCCATTGGGCGGTGAGGGTGTAGTGGGTGTCGCCGGTTTGTTCGCAGCCGGTGAGGAAGACCTCGGCGAGGGTGGAGCGGTGGACGTATTCGCGGGGGACGGTGGTGGTGAGGCGGGGCATGGTGGGGTCTGTTTGTGCTGCTGGGTGGGGGCCTGTTGCCGTTCCCGTTGCCGTGGTCGTTGCTGTGGTGGCGGGGGTGGGGTGGTTGTCCTGGTGGACGGTGAGCAGGGTCATGTGGGTCTCCGTGGTGCTGTGGGAGGTGCCGGGATGGACCGTGCAGGGTCATAAGATACGAACCTACCGGTTTTCTTTTCAAGGGTGGGCGGGGAATTTCGCGGGGGCGGACCGGGGGTTGGGGCGGGGAGTTCGGCGGGGGTGTGCGGGGTGCATATTCACTGTTCCGTTGTGGGGATCTTCGCTGGACAAGCGGGGGTTTTGATTCCGTTCTGCGGGTGTCTTCCGGGGGTTGGGGGTGGTGTGCGAGGCTCGGGGTCGGGTGGTTGTGGGGGTGTGCTGGGGTCTCTTGTGTGGGTCTCGGGTGAGGCTATAGTGAAACCGGCCGAGCGGTTTTGTTTTGCGAGTGGTTCTCTGGGAAACCTCATCAGTGATGCTGAGTTCGTCTCCGGAGCCGGTCGCGTCATCGGCAAGGCGTTATCGAATGCCTCGCGCAGGACCGAGCGACGGTCGCGATCAACTACCGCGTCAGCGCGGCGGCCGTGGACCGACTGGTTGCGGAGCTTGAGACGAACCGATAGCTGACGTCTGATCGAGGCGACTGACGCTGACCCGCTGCTGGCTTCGTGCCCCTGAAAAGGGGTTTGGCCTGGTGGCAGTGCTGGTGTGAAGAGGCGGCGCCATGCCGTCAGCTTGCGGGTGGCCGCTGTGGAGAAGCAGCGCTGGGGCCGAAAGAACCATGGAACGTCAGCAAAATCGACTATCTGGTGAGTGGACGACCCGATCGACCCAACTCCCCAGGCCGGCCCATCACGTTGGTGTCATGAGAACCCGTCAACCCTGCCTGGGGAGGGGCCCGCGGCGAGGGGCCCGCGGCGCTGGGCAAGGACTCGCTTGGAGGCCTCAGGCGGTGGCCTGGTCGTGTGCCGGGCTGAGGTAGTGCACGGCGGTCTGTTCGGCGTGCGGGATGAGCAGGCCCTGCAACTCCTCGGCTGCGACCTTGAGAAGGTCGCCGTCACGGGTGGCGTGGAGGGTTTCGAGGACGAAGGTGACGTGGGTGGAATCCTTGGTGACGCGGGTGCGGTGGGCGTCGCGGTGGTTCCAGTGGCGGGTCAGGACGCCGGTGGTGTCGGCGTAGATGATCTCGCCCGGCTTGGGGTTCTCAGTGGTGTCGGGTTCGCCGAGCGGGGTGAAGGTCTCGGTGCCGTCTGCGTGGCGGATGTCGACATCGCCGGTGACGTGGTCGAGGTCGAAGGCGCCGGCGGGCAAGCCGTGGCGGACGGAGACGGCGTTGTAGGAGTCGACGGCCGGATTGATACGCGGCAGGGCCCCCTTCTTCGCGAGGCGGCGACCGAGCGCGTCGACGCTGGGGCGCATGCGGCGGGGGTTGGTGCCGAAAGCGCGGTAGGCGGTGTGCCACGCCTCGATACGGGGGTCGTTCTCGTTGGCCGGCTGCCAGGCGCCGTCGGCAAGTTGCTGCTCCAGGTCCTCCAAGGCGGCGGTGGTGTGGGGCCAGGATTCATGGCTCCGCAGGCCGGTCGCGGTGACCAGGGCGACAAGGGTGTCGGGGAAGGCGTCGGCGACGGCGGGGCTGAGGCGGAAGACGGTCATGGGCGGGGTTCCGTTCCTGTGTGCGTGTGCGTGTGCGTGTGCGTGTGCGTGTGCGTGTGCGTGTGCGTGCGGAAGGGCGCGGGTCAGGGCTTCCAGGGGCCGATGCGGTCCAGGCGGCGGCGCTGCTGGAGGGCGGTGGGCACGTCGAGGCCCTGGCCGCGCGCGGTGAGGTGGTCGGCGACGGCGGTGCGGTGCTCGACGGGCTTGTGGTCGTCGTACTTGAACTTGGCCGCCACGTCCGTGACTTCGAGGCGCAGGCCGCGGATGCCGGGCAGCATCCGGCCGTAGGGCGGCTGGTCGACGGCGACGGGGGCGTGGTCGCCGTCGGGCTGGAAGTGGGCGAGTTGGCGGCGCAGCAGCTCGGCCTTGGCCTCGGGGTCGTCGATGATGTGGGCGCGGCAGGTGAACTGGACGGCCGTGTAGTAGCTGGTGGGGACGCCGTCGGTGGGCGGGGTGCCGGCTGTGGCGCGCCATGGGCCGGGGATGAACGCGTAGTCGCCGAAGACGGTGAGCAGGACGTTCGGGTCGTGGTCGATCGCCTTCCAGGCCGGGTTGGGACGGGCGAGGTGGACCAGGAGGTGGTCGCCGTCGCTGGTGAAGTGGGTGGGGACGGCGACGGGCGGGTGGCTGGGCAGGCCGTTGACGCTCAGGATTCCGAAGTCGTGCCCTTCGGCGATCCAACTCTGCCATTCGGCTTCGTCCAGGCCGGTGTCCCAGGGCTGGATGAACATGCTGTGCTCCTTGCGTAGTTGGCGGAGGTGGGGGAGGTGGGGGAGGGGAGCGGGGGTTCAGGCGAGAGCGAGGAGGCTGACGGCGACGGCGGCGGTGCCCAGCCCGACGAGCTGGCCGCGACGGATGCGTTCCGCGAGCACGCTGCGGGCGAGCAGGAGGGTACCGGCCGGGTAGAGAGCGGTGATCACGGCGACGACGGTGAGGTCCCCGCTGCGGGCGGCGAGAAGGAACAGCAGGTTCGCCATGGAGTCCAGCACGCCGGCGGCTGTCGACATCGCATACGCGGGGCGCTCGGAGCCGAGCTTGCGGTACATGAGGCCGGCCGCGGCCAGGGTGACGGCAGAGGAGACAGCCCGGCCGATGATCAGCGGGGCCACGCCGCTGTCGGAGGGCGCCTGGTGCAGGAAGATCAGCTGGAGGGCGATGGCACCGCCCGCGCCGAAGGCCAACAGCAGCGCGGTGCGCGACGGGCGTGCCGACCCGCCGCCATGTCCGGCGCTGACCAGGACCACCGCGACCAGCGCGAGCGGCAGGCCCACCAGCCCGGCAGCGCCCAGGTGCTCGCCCTCCAGCAGGCCCACGCCGACGGGCAGCACGGCGGACACGAGGGCGGTGACGGGCGAGAGTACGTTCATCGGGCCTATCGCCAGGGTGCGGTAGAGCAGGGCGAATGCGGCGGCCGATGCGAGGCCGGACGCGGCGCCCCAGCCGAGGGCGCCGGTGCTGAACGAGGCACCGAGGAACGGCCACAGCAGCAGCTCCACTGCGAGAGAGGCCGGGGCCGCGATCATCACCGTACGAAGCACATGAGCCTTACGGGCCCCCAGGCCGCCGAAGAAATCGGCGCATCCGTAGGCGAGTGAGCTGCCCAGGGCCAGCAGCAGAGTGATCACGGTACATCCCTTACTATGTCGATGGAACGACTGAACGGTACAACGAACCGACTGGCGTGTGTCAACCAAACGACCAGGCGGTGCATTAAAGTGATCCACCGGCGAGGATGGTGATCGGATGGCCGAGGCAGAGGCAGCCCTGCGGACGCTCGCGCACAACGTCAGGACGGCCCGCACCCGCGCGGGCCTGTCCCTGGACGAGCTCGGCCGTCGCGCCAAGGTCAGCAAGGGGGCTCTCGTCGGGTTGGAGAAAGCGCAGGGCAACCCGAACTTCGCCACCCTGGTCCGGCTGGCCGACACCCTCGGCGTCTCGGTGTCCGCTCTGCTGGAGGGGTCGTCCGAAGGTCGCGTCCGTGTCGTGGCCGCCGATGCCGTGATGCCGTTGTGGACCGGAGCGCAGGGCAGCGAGGCCCGGCTCATGCTGACGACCTCGGGCCCGGCCCCGGTCGAGGTCTGGCGCTGGAAACTGGAGCCGGGCGAGGAGTACCCCAGCCACCCCCACCAGGCCGGAGTCGTGGAAACCGTCAGCGTCACCGCCGGCCGGATGACCCTGATCGTCGACGGCGCCGAGCACACCGTTGAAGTCGGACAGACCGCCACTTTCGACGGCGACGCCCCCCACACCTACCGCGGTGCCGGCACCGAACCCTGCCACCTGATCATGACGGTCCACCTGCCGCCCGGTCCCGTTTCCACATCCTGAGCCGACGACACCCGGGAAGGCCGCGGTGGCGCCGTCCCCTTCGTCCCGGCCGTCAGCTACGGACGGCCCCGTTCTTGCTGGGCCACGGGTGAGGCCCGGGGACACTGCCCCTCCGCGGCCACGTGTTGATGCATGGTCAATCCCCGCGCTCGCGCGTAGTTCAGATGACGTAGCCGTGGCAGCCGCCGTACGAACTACGTCATTTGGCTCAATCGGAGGCCGTTGCCGCCCTTCTAGCGTTCGGGTCATCATCCCGATCGAGTCCGGACCGGAATTCCGGGCGAAGGAGGCAGTGCCGTGAGCGAAGTGAAGAACATCGTGTTGGTCCACGGTGGTTTCGTCGATGGCTCGGGCTGGCAGGGCGTCTACGATCATCTGACCGCCGACGGGTACCGGGTCACCGTCGTGCAGAATCCGACCCTGTCACTGGCCGGCGACGTCGCCGCGACGCACCAGATCCTCGACGACCTCGACGGCCCTGCCGTGCTGGTCGGCCACTCCTACGGTGGCGTCGTCATCACCGAAGCGGGCAACCACCCGAACGTCGCCGGGCTTGCCTACGTCGCGGCGTTCGCGCCCGACAAGGGCGAGTCCGTCAGCTCCCTGATCGCCGACCCGCCGCCCGGTGCGCCGGTTCCGCCGATCCTGCCGCCCAAGGACGGGTTCCTGTTCCTGGACAGGGGCAAGTTCGCGGCCTCGTTCGCCGCCGACGTGCCCGCGGTCGTGGCGGCCTTCATGGCCGACTCGCAGGTGCCTTGGGGCGTGGACGCGCTCGGCGGGACGGTGTCGGAACCGGCCTGGCGGACCAAGCCCTCGTGGTACCTGGTCGCCACCGATGACCGCATGATCCCGCCGCCCGCCCAGCGCGTGATGTCCGAGCGGGCGGGGTCGACCGTCACCGAGACCCCGGGCAGCCACGCCGTCTACGTCTCCAACCCCGCGGCCGTGGCGGCCGTCATCAACCAGGCGGCGCACGCGGTCTCCGCCCGTTAGCGGAGGCGTCACATCCCGCGTCGCCGTCCAGTCCGTCTCGCCCGGTTCCTCCGACCGGGCGGGACTTCACTTCCCGCCTTCTCCCAAAGAGGTTTCGCCCTGCACGTCCGCCGAATGATCACCCGTCGTCGGGCGCTCGTGAGCGGAGTCGCCGTCGCCGCGACGGCCGCGATGGTCGGCCCGGCCGGTTCCACCGCCGCGGCCGCCGACCACACCAAGGCCCAGTCGAAGGCCAAGCCGACCATCGTTCTGGTGCACGGCGGGTTCGCCGACGCCTCCGGCTGGAACGGCGTCATCGAACGGCTCCAGCACGACGGCTACAAGACCATCGCGCCCGCCAACCCGCTGCGCGGCATCCCCACCGACGCCGCCTAACATCGCGAGCGTCCTCGCATCGATCGAGGGACCGATCGTCCTGGTCGGCCACTCCTACGGCGGCGCCGTAATCACCAACGCCGCCGCGGGCAACCGCAACGTCAAGGCACTGGTCTACGTCGCGGCGTTCGCACCCGACAAGGGCGAGCAGCTCGGCGTCCTGCTCAACAAGTACCCCGGCAGCCTGATCGGCTCCTCCGTACAGGGAGTGCCCTACCCCAACCCGGACGGCACCACCGGCACCGACCTCTATATGCAGGCCGACAAGTTCCGGGCCGCCTTCGCAGCCGAGCTGCGCCACCTCGGAGAGCAGGCCGCTGAGCGCGGGGCATCCTCACGCTCAGCGGCTCCACGCACCCCACCCCACCAGGCGGCCGCCTGACGTTCCGGGTCCGGCGCCACGCACGGGCAGCAGAGGGGCTCACCGCGCACCGCTCCCTCCTCCGCGGATCCGGGACGGCGGAACCCTGAGCCGACACCGCCACGGTGTCTGGGCTGTTGACCTGGTCGATCGACGACTGCACACCCGCGCCGTACCGGCGCGAGATGACACCGGCGTACCGCTGCTCCAGGAATGCGAAGAACCTGGGGCCGGTCCGCCATGACCAACCACCTCTCGGAGATCTTGTGACCTCGCTCCCGCAGGTGCCGACCGTTCGCGGCCCGGTGGCCGTGGTGATCTGGGCACCGTCCTGATGCACGAACACGTCCTCGTCCTCAGCGAGGAACTGCGCCAGAGCATCCCGGAGAACTGGGACGAGCAGCTGCGCATAGACGGCGCGGTCACCCGGCTGACCGCGCTGGCAGAGACGGGAGTGTCCACGATCGTCGATCCGACCGTCATCGGCCTCGGCCGTGACGTTCGACGCGTCGCAGCGGTCAACGCGCGCGTCGACCTCAACATCATCGTCGCGACCGGCCTCTACACACTGGCGGAAGTGCCGGACTACTTCCGCTACCACGGGCCCGGCACCCTGCTCGGCGGCCCCGAGAGCATGACCGACCTGTTCGTCCGCGAGCTCACCGAGGGCTTCGCCGGCACCGGCATCAAGGCGGCCTTCCTCAAATGCGCGATCGAGGACGAGCTCACCCCCGGCGTCGAGCGGGTCATGCGCGCCGTGGCTCAGGCCCACCTCCGCACCGGAGCCCCGATTACCGTACACACCAGCGCTCATGCCCAGACCGGCCTGACCGCTCAGGAGATCCTGCGCAGCGAGGGCGTCGACCTCGGCGCCGTTGTCATCGGGCACAGTGGTTACACCTCCGATCCGGACTACCTGCACCGGCTCATCGACAACGGCTCCTACCTCGGCATGGACCGCTTCGGCGAACAGATCGCACCGAACTGGCACTACACGCACCTGCACGACCACGTCCTTCCAGCGCTGCTGCAAGCCGGGGTCACCCAGGCGCAATTGGACACCATGCTCGTCGACAACCCACGCCGCTACTTCAGCCCGGCCAATTCCTAGCGGCACGCCACACGGCGCAGTCGACCGGAGCGTGTCCAGGCGGCGCGGTCCGACCTCGTGGCCGAGGCCGCAGACAGCCCGCTGGCGGGTGTTGGCCTCCCATGACCACCCCTGCCACGATCACGATGTGCCCGACACCATCACGATGTGCCCGGCCACGATCACGCTGTGGCTGTGCGTATCGTCCTGGCGGGCGGCAACGTGGGCCGTCCGGAGGCCGCGCGGCGCGCTCGGCACGGTGATGCGCGCCTCTCGCCCTGCCCGGCTTCGCACCGAGCCGAGTGCCGCTGCCCTTGGCCGTGGTGTGGCGGTAGGACCGCAGGTAGCGTGCGGGTTGTGACTCCTGACGATGGGGCTGCCAGCCCGAGACAGAGACCGCACGACGGCCAATTGCCGGCCACGGATGGCATGTTGGTCGGGCGGGAGCACGAGCTGAAGGCCGTTGAGGAGTTCGTGCTTCGGGCAGCGAGTGACGAGGATGCCCTGGTGCTCTACGGGGAAGCCGGCGTCGGTAAGACGGTCTTGCTCGACGCCGCCGAAGAGGCGGCTGCCGCGAGCGGGGTTCCCGTCATTCGGACCGTCGGCGTCGAGGTCGAAACGGATCTGGCGTACGCCGCTCTGTACCGGCTGCTGACGCCGTTCCTGTCGCAGCTCGACGAGTTGAGCGGGCAGCAGCGTCGCACGCTGGCGACAGCGCTCGGGCTCGACGAGGGGCCGCCGCCCGACCGCCTGGCCGTATCGAACGCGGCGCTGTCGCTCCTCGGGCTGGCCAGGGGCGACGGTCCGCTCCTGGTGATCGTGGACGATCTGCCGTGGCTGGACCGTATGAGCGCGGCGGTACTGGCGTTCGTCGCGCGGCGGCTGGCCGGCGCCCGCATCGGGTTTCTCGGCGCCTTCCGCACGGGTGAGTCGAGCTTCTTCGACGGCGGTGGGCTGGCGGCCGTCGAGGTGATGCCACTCGGCCAGACCGCCGCCGCCAGCCTGATCGACCGGCGCTACCCGGCACTTGCGCCAAGAGTGCGCCAGCAAGTGCTCGCCGAGGCGGCCGGGAATCCGCTGGCGCTGCTGGAACTGCCCGCGCGAGTGGCCGATCGCAGCCATGAACGGCAGACGGCTCCGGCACTGCCGTTGAGCCAGCGGCTGGAGCATCTGTTCGCCGCCAGGGTCGATCCGCTTCCGACCCCGACCCGGCGCGCCCTGTTGCTCGCCGCGCTCGACGCCACCGGTGACATGCTCACCTGCACCTGCACGTCGAACATGTACGCCGTACAGTCACGCCCGAGTCACCTACCGGTCGGGCGACACCCGCCACTTCAGTGGTTGGCAAGCCGCCATGTGGCCGACCCCGTTGACCGGCTTTCTCGCCCGCGGGAACGGAGGCGGCCACCTCCTCCGGGCGGACCCAGCCCGAGACCTGGTGATCAGCTCGCGCCGGGCTCAGAGGCGAGCCCGCTCCGGCAGCACTCGAAGACAACGCAGATGTCGTCGTCCTCATCCACCGCGAAGACACGTACGAGAAAGAAAAACCGCGCCAGCGGTGCCTTCAGTCGTAAGACCCCCGGCGGTGGCACCAGGGGCGCCGGCTATGGAAACCAGACCTCGCAGATGCCGTCCTCGCCCGCCTCGCTCCGGTCGACATCGAACGCCGACTCGAAGCGCTCCTCATCCGCGTAGACGGACAGGGCGCCGCCGGTGAGCATATGGAGGAAGCCTTCGTAGTCGAAGAACCCTTCATCACTGATGTCGTAGCCCTCACCCAACGGGTCGAGGTCGATCCCCACGGCGGCCAGAGTGGCGCGCGGGTCTCCGGTGATCTCCAACTCGTCGAAGCCCTCGACCATCAGATCGGGGGTGCCGGGCACAGCAACAAGGATCTTCGTGTACGAGGCGCCGAAGTCGCGTTCGCAGACAGCGACGATCCGGGCATCCGGATACTTCTTCCGCTGCGCCTGGAACTCGTCCTCCAAAGCACTGGCCAATACCCCGTCTTCGACAAGCGCCGGGTCGCTGATCTTCGCCGTGGAGCCCCACACGGCCGCGCGTACGCCGTCCAGCTCTTCCCGGTTGGTAGGGCTTCCCGGATGTTCCAGTCGGGACGGAGCGTACTCACGGCGGATCGCCGAGACGGTCGACAGGGACAGCACCGCGGCCCTGGCCGCCCCAGGGTCGTGGGCAGTGGCAGGCGGCCGCTCGTTGGGCTGGAGCGGGGTCGTGAAGGGGGGATGGACGACGACCAGATGCGCGTGCCCGCTGTGACGGGGATTCACCTGCGTTCCGGGGGATACGGGACTCATGCCGCCGAGCGTATGCCGCTGCCCGCGATCCGGATGTAACGGTCCTGTGGAGAAGGGGAGTTGACCCGGTAAGTCGAGCCGTGTATCGACTACGGCCGGTACACACGTGTGTCTAGCGTGAGGTCCGTTCGTCGGCGCCACATCGACCACGGGGGCCCCTGGCGCCACGAACACCCCATGCCCTATGGGGCCCCCACGGGGACATCACGTGCCAAAACCCATACGCAACCGGCGGTTGCGTGCGCTGCGCCGGTCGGTCGTCGCACTCGCGGGTGCTTCGGTCATGGCCCTCACCGGGCTTCCCGGAATCACCTTAGCGACCGCTGCGCCGAAGCCGCTGGACCCGGGCAAGCGCTGTGACGAGTTGTACGGCCTGCCCAGCAGCACCAGCCCGACCGTTGACCTGCCGGAGTTCGACGCCTCCCGCGCGAAGTCCCAGTGGGACGAATACGAGTACGTCAACCCCGCCAAGGAGTGGGACGGCCTCGGGCCGCCGTCCGCCGCCAAGGAAGCCGCACTGGCCAAGCTGACCAAGGCCCCGGCGACACAGCCTGACAGGGTCTGGTGGAGGTGGCTCCAACAGAAGGACAGGTACCCCAAGTTCGAGGACTACCGGGACGCGAAGTTCATCACGAACTCCGGTAACGACCCCCGAGGCAAGGCCTTCGAACGAAAGGTGATCAAGGATCACGGGCTGGTCGGACCGGACTGGATCTGCCAGAAGGAGGTCGAGTTCAAGGACCCCGACACCGGCAAGACCTATCGGCGCAAGCTCGACGCCTACAACACGCGCACGAAGCAGATCCTGGAGATCAAGTCCAACGGCAGTCCGGACCGCAGAGAAATCCCCAAGGACCTGGCATGGGCCAAGGACCCCAACTGGAAGGACAGCCGGGCCAAGTTCGTCTTCGCCGAGCCCCAGAAGGCCGACGCGAAGAAGTTCCTGGGAGACATGCGCCAGATCGCCGGGGACCGGGTCACCGAGTACAACTATCGCTCCGACCGTGTGGAGCTCGCCCCCAAGGGCGGACAGCGCGCCACGAGCGGTCTGCTGGAGCCCCCGGGCCAGTCCGGCACCACCCGCGGTGGCGCCACCGACCTGATCCGCGAGTCGCGGCCCACCCCGAAGGACATGGCGGAATACCTGAACCGCAGGAACGTCGCCAACCCGGGTGGTCTGCCCCGTGGCCCCGGCGGCGTCGACTTCTCCACCCTGGACCTGAAGTACATCGGCAAGCCGGTCAAGGGCAAGGGCGTCGACTTCGCGTTCGACGCGAACGAAGACCCCACCGAGAACTCCGGTTGGGGCGGCAAAGCCAAGGCCCAGCTCATCTCGGACGCGTTCTTCACCTGGCTCGCCCTGAGTCCCGACAAGTTCTGGGTCAACCTCAACCCGGATGAGCCGGACCGCATCATGGACGCCAAGTTCGGCAAGACCGACGCCGGCCGCGTGCTCCTGGAAGCCGACCTCCAGATGAAGCACGACTTCTACAAGGCCATGGACCCCGATACCGACCTCGGCAAACGCTATTGGGCGGCCCTGCCCAAGCAGAACGGCTACCCGTGCATGCCCGGCCTGCGTAACTGGATCGAGCCGAAGACCGCGCAGGTCCGCGAGCAGGACGGCGGCATCTACATCCTCGACACCCCGCTGCGCCTGAAGTCGACCGCGCAGACCACGATCACCCCCGGCCCCGGCACGCCGATCTGCACCCCGAACGAGGCCGAGACCAAGGCGGCACAGCGCGTCATCGATCAGATGATCGTGCCCGCGGTGGAGAAGACCATCAACACCGCACCCCAGTACGCCGACCTGCGGCGCGTCTACACCGCCCGCGTCGCGGCCGAGTACATCCGCCAGCAGGACGCCAAGGCGCCCACCGACTACCACAAGATCATCAACAGTGGTGATGTCTCCCGCTGGCCGCTGCGCGCGCCCAACCAGAACTGGACCCGCGAGGCCCTGTTCAACAAGTATCGGTACATCTACACCCACGGCGAGTTCGAGTACAAGATCCCTGCGAACGGCACCGTCCAGGTCTACCTCGTGGGCGGCGTCGACATGTCCAAGCAGCCCAAGCACAACGTCAGCAAGGCGCGCTTCACCGCTCAGCACCGCTACCTGCCCCGACAGGCGCAGACCAGCGTGAAGACCCTCACCGACAACACCGACATGACAGGACAGGTACTCCTCGGCGCAAACACAGCCGCCGAGGACACCGGCACCTCCACACCTACACCCACGCCAACCCCGACACCGACGCACTCGGGCAAGCCGACCCCCGCCCCGACCCACAGCGGTGGAGGTAGCGGAAGCACGCACACCCCGGCACCCGCCACGCCCGCACCCAGCGAGCCCGGCGGTGACCTCGCGCACACCGGCAACGACTCCCCGATCGGCCTGATCTCGGGTATCGCCGCCGCCCTTGCCGTGGTCGGCGGGGCGCTCGTGTGGTGGATACGCCGCCGCAAGACCGCCCAGGAGTAGCCCCCCGGCGGATGAACACACGTGATGGGGCCGGTACTCGCAACCCGCGTACCGGCCCCATCATTTTCCGCAGCCCTGGGGGATGTTGGGGACCGGCGAGTCGTTGCCGCCGGGGTTCGTGTTGTCGCGGCGCCAGACGATGCGGTGGTCGGCGTAGGGGCTCGGGTCGGTGAAGGGGCGGTGGACGATTCCCGCGAAGCTCGTGCTCGGCGTCTTGGCCCCCGGCAGCAGACGCTGCTCAGCGCCGGTCCAGTGCCGCTCGAGTCTCCTGGCCTCCCACCGCGTTCCCTCCGATCACAGAAGTATCGGACGAGATCCATCCAGGCCGTGTCCTCGTTGTCCCCCCGGACTAGGTCCCGGGCCGGCCGCAGCGGGCGCTGCGCCAGGGCGATCGGTGAAAGGATCACGTTGAGAAGACTTCATTGAGCCGCGTATCCCAATCCGAGGCGCCGGCCGCCGTGCCCGATCGGAGGCGGTGCGCGGTTCGCGCGCCGACGGGCATTACCTCCTGGTCGTCCAAGGGCAACCAGAAGGAGCCGTGCGGACAACTGCGCCGCCTGCCCTGGCAGCAGACGTCGCCGCTGGACCGCACCCGTACGACCGGGCATGGACGACGCGAGGCCCGACGCCTGAAAGTGTGCACCGTCCAAGCTGGATCACTCTTCGCTCACGCCGTCCAAGCCCCCGAGATCAAGCGACGCCGCGTCAACACCAAGACGGGCAAGGTCCGGGCGAAGACGGTCCACGCCGTCACGCCGGCTGGACCAACATCACCCCCGCAGCTGACGACCACCGGTCGACGACGTCTGCCTGGAGGCCGTGGTATCGGCAGTGAGGGCGTGACGGCTGGACCAGGTCAGGGCTGCGGTTGCGGCCAGGGCGAGGAAGGGGACGGTGAAACCGGCTCGTGTGCCGCCTGGACCGTCGACGAGTCGGCCGACCGTGGCGGCAGAGACGGCGATGCCCGCCGCGCTCGCGGAGTTCGTCCAGGTGAAGGCTTGGGTCAGGATCGACTGGTCCATGACCGACTCGATGAGCGTCGAGGAGACGATGATGCACGGAGCGACGCCCGCACCGGGGAGCAGGAGGGCAAGGCCGAGCTGCCAGGGGGAGTTGGCCAGGAGCGGCAGCAGCGATGCGCAGGCGACTAAGGTCAGGATCAGGGGCAGCTGGGCCCCGGGCGGGGTGTGCCGGCGGTGTCGCCCGTAGGCCAGACCGGCCAGCAGGCTTGCCGCGCTCATCAGTCCGTACAGGAACCCGGCTGCCGCGGCGGCGTGGTGAACGCCGGCGAAGGCGCTCACCGAGACCTGCATCGAGCCGAAGAAGACGCCCAGGGCCAGGTTGACCGCCAGTAGCGTGGCGAAGTTCCGGGTCAACAGAGGCTCCGGGCCCCGGGTGGCCGTACGATCCGGGGCGGGCGCCGGGGCCGTACGACGCAGCGCCGCGAAGGCCAGTCCGGCGCCGACGACTAGCACCCCGGCCAGCACCGTACCCGCGGCCGGGTGCACCTGGGTTGCTGTCAGCACCGCGAGGGTGGGACCGAGGAGGAAGGCGACTTCGTTGCTGATCGTTTCGAGTGCGAAAGCCGGGGTGAGTTCGGCCCTGCCGTGCAACAAGGCCGACCAGCGGGCCGCGGAGAGCGCACCGAACTGCGGGACGGTCGCCCCGGCGGCGAGGCCGGCCGCCGTCAGCGGGACCACGGGCGCCCCCGTCAGGGTCAGCGCGACCAAGGCGGCGATCGCTCCGGCGTGAGCGCACAGGAGGGGGACGAGGACGCGCGGCTGTCCGAAACGGTCCATGAGACGGGCCGTCTGCGGGCCCACCAGGGTCTCCGCCACGGCGAACGAACCGGTGACCAGGCCGGCCACCCCGAAGGATCCGGTCTCGGCATGGACCAGCCAGACGATACCGAGGCCGGCCATAGCCACCCCGACCCGGGCAGGAGCCGCGGCCAGGAAGAAGGCCGCCGCGCCGGGGGTTTGGAGGGCTGAACGGTAGGAGACGGTTTCCGTACGAGCCGATACGAGACTGCGAAATCCCCGTACGGTACGGCGGAAATCCGGTGCGGTACGACGCAACCAGTGCCGCGGAGTCACGGTGAACCTTCCGCTGCGCGGTGGGACGGCCCGGGAGAACGGCGCCCTGTCGTGGGCACGGCCCCCCGCCGCCAGGAGTCGTCCATGATGACGTCGACGGGGCGGAATCGAAGTCCGCGTCGGCGTCGGCTCCAGCGCCGGCAGAAATGTTGAGTGCTGAGATCGAGGAATCGAGATCGAAGACGGGATCGGGCAGAAGAAGACACTAGTGGCGACGGGGGGCGGAGAGAAGACCGCCCTGGGGAAGCAGGTCGGCCCGCCCGGCGCAGGGGGTGGCGCGGAGCCCGGAGATCGAGGCGATGTTCAGGGGGTCAGCCTGGCGGATCTGCCTGCGGCCCGTCGTGCTGAGAACTGCGGCCTCGGCGCCTCCCTCTGCCGATCTCGTTCAGGAGGATCGCCGCAGCGATACCGGCGGCCACACCGATGATGGTGTCCGCCAGACGCAGGATCGGCTCCTTCCATGCCTCCTGCGGGCTGAGACCCGCGACGACCATGATGACCGTGGTGGTGATGGCCGCGGTCACCTCGGCGTCGGGCTGGCCGATCAGTCCGGGGATCAGCACGCTGATGGCCACAAGCAGGGCGAGGCCCCAGGGGTGGAAAGGCCAGATCGCCAAGTAGGCCAGACACAGCGCGAAGCTCACGAGCGTCGCCGACATGCGGGCGAACGCCGCATGGAGGCTCTTCTGCCGACTCGTCCGCAGCACAAAGATCGTGGCGATCACGGCACACATACCACCGAGTTGGCCGTCTTCGTGCGACAGATGGACGCTCGACATGATGGTGGTGGTCAGCCAATAGCTGAGCAGACTGGCCAAGCCGACCGTCACGGCATAGTTCAGCGTCTTCACAGGCGCCGCCTTCAGTAGGTCTGCTGTCACCGGCTCCCTCCGACCACGGTTTCTGGATTGACGATGCGGTCGAAGGGGGTCATCGTTTCTCCGATTGATCAGCCTTGAGCGTGTTCTGCGTCGCAAATCTCTCGGGGGATCAAAATGTGTTCGGAGGATATCCGGTTCTGAATGAACACAGCGGACGAGGGCTGCCCGGGCGATGTCGCCGATCCGGCTGGGGCCGATGAGGACATGGTGCTGGGTGCGCGAGCGTTGTTCGAGCTCGGATGCGGCACGTTCACTGCGGGCGCGGACGGCTCTGATCAGGCTGTTGGTGGTACGCGTGGCCCTGTACAGAGCCTGCTTGGAGCAGCCCTTGGGGCACCGGACCGAGGCTGGGCTGCCGATCCCGGCGCCGAGGTAGCCCTAATACGCACAGAGGGCAGGCGTTGATCGTCCTCGTGGGGGCTGGATGGGCCGAGAAAGACGTCACAATCCACTCAATCCGCGAACGGGGCTTCCGCGGCGGGTACTCAACTCTCTCCCGCTACGTGGGGACCCGGCGTGACGGCACAGCCGTCCCGGCCCCCGCGCCCATCCCGGCTCCCCGCACGATCACCGGGTGGATCATGCGGCCACGTGAGAACCTCCCACCGCGAGAAACCCATGCTCTGGAGCAAGTCCGCCTGGCCTGCCCAGACATCACCAACACCCGCAACCTGGCCCGCGCCTTCGCCGACCTGGTCCGTCACCGCCGCGGCCACCTGCTGGGCGAGTGGATCCGGCAGGCCGAGGCCGCGACCTGAGGTCGATCCGCTCCTTCGCCAGCTTCCTCCGCCAGGACATCGATGCCGTCACCGCCGGACTCACCCTGTCCTACAGCTCCGGCGTGGTCGAGGGCCACGACTGCAGAATCAAGCTCCTCAAACGGAGCATGCATGGCCTCGCATCCTTCACACTCCTCGGAGCGCGGATTCTCACCCCACCGTGATACCGATCCCCGTGCCGAAACTCAGCTCGGGTTGCGAGGAGCTTCGTTGCGCAGCCTCCAGATTTCCTTCCACTGCCGGGCGTGATCGGCCGCCAACAGCGGGTCGGGCGCGTCGGCCCGCTGCACCGCGAGGCTGACCCCGCATTCCCTGCACAGCTGATGGATCCGGTAGATGCCGTTGTGCCAGGCGCTGGTGTGGTTCCGGTTTCCGCATACACGGCATGTCAGCGCAGGAGCTTCATCGGGCGGGACCGACGAACGGAGCACCCTCTCGACGACCACTGGCAGCGGCTCGTCGGGATGGATCGTCGGCTCGGGACAGTAGGCAATGTTCCCCCACCCCCGCTGCCAGCCCCGCCAGGACTCGTCTCCTTTCACCTGCCGAAAGCCACGTGCTTTGTCCGCTCGGCGGCTATCAGGGGGCTCGGATCCTTCTCCAGATTCCTGGGAATCCCCGCACTGAGGCAGAGGTGGTGATAGGTGGCTCGGAAGCCATAGGGCGCGAAGGGGACGAGGCAAGACCGCAGATTTGTATGCCGGACACGCGCGGACCGGCCCTCGTCGTAGACCCGTCTCTGGTGCGTGTTGAAGCTGCTCATGAGCATTGCGCACGCAAGCCGAGCCGCTCCTACGACAGATCAGCTGGGGAGATCCGGCTTTGACGGCACTACCGTGCCGCATGGCCGTTGTGCCCACACCGGTTGTGCCCACACAACGTTCGCCAAGCGCCAGGCAGGCCAGCGGGGCCCGGCGGAAATCCAGGTGGCCTCAGCGCACCAGCTGGGTAGAGTCGGGCCATGCCCGAGTTGCAGCGACTTCAGGCCGGCCATGCGTCGGCGGTCCTGGCCTTCGAGCTGGCGAACCGTGCCTATTTCGCTGCCGCGGTCTCCGACCGCGGTGACGACTTCTTCGACCAGTTCGCCGACCGGCACAAGGCCTTGCTGGCTGAGCAGGAGGCCGACACCTGCGCCTTCTATGTGCTCGTCGCCGAGGACGGCTCGGTACTCGGCCGGTTCAACCTGGTCAACATCGAGGATCGCACCGCGGAACTCGGCTACCGGGTCGCGCAACACGTTGCCGGCCGCGGCGTGGCGACCGCGACTGTTCGGAATCTGTGCCAGCTGGCGGCGACGCGGCACGGGCTGCGCACACTCAGGGCGGCTACTGCCCGCGAGAATGCCGCGTCACAGAAGGTGCTGACCAAATCCGGGTTCGTCCCGGTCGGCCCTGCCGACCCAGCCGATGTCGGCGGTAAGCCAGGCACCTGGTACGAGTGCCAGATTTAGCCTCGCCCCGCCAACCGACCCTGGAGCGCAACCCGTTGGGACCGACCGCGACCCGGCACTGTCCCCACCGCCCGCAACCCGTCACCATCGCGCTGCTCTCGCCCCCAGGAGCCGCATGTCCCTCCGTCTCCACAGCCATCCTCGACGTCATTCCGCCGCGAAGGACTCCGTGACCGTTGACTGACGGCTGCTGATCACCGGGTCCACCGACCGGACGGTCGGCGGACCCACGCACCCTCCCCGCTCGCCACTCTCGCCAACAGCCGCGGGATGACGCCGTACCGGAGCATTGTCAGGACCGGGAGCGCCTCAGGCGGCGGCCCAGCAGGACGGCGCCTGTGCCTGCGAGCAACGTGCTGGCGGCGATGCCGGTGAGCGCGGTCTCGGCCCCGGCGCCACGGGTGGTTCCGGTGGCGGCCAGCGCGGGCCGGGCGGGATCGGTCGCCGTGGCGGCTTGGAGGAGGAGAGCAGTGACCGCGTCGGGGTGGGAGATCATGGCCACGTGGGAGGAGTTGATCTCCACTGTGTGTGAACCCGCGCGTTTCGCCTCGAAGCGTTCCTGGTCGGGATTGATGGTCTTGTCCTGCTTCGCGACGAGGAACCACGACGGGATGTGCTTCCAGGCGGCCACCTTGGCCTTCTCCGAGAACGCAGTCGTTGCCGCAGGTCGCTGAGTGACCGCCATGACCCTCGCGGTGTTTTCCGGCAGGTCCGCGGCGAAGACCGGATGGATCCTGTCGGGCTTGAGGTACAGGTCTGTCCCGCTGACGCCGCCGGCCCGGTAGGGAACGGACTTCGTGGCGGTGCCGAGTTCGCTGGGGAACTTGGCACCCAGGGACATTCCGCTCTCGCCCACGTCGGGCATCAGTGCCGAGACGTACACCAGGGACTTCACCCGGGGGTTGGCCGCGGCGGCCGTGCTGATCACGGCGCCGCCGTATGAGTGACCAGCCAGCACGATCGGGCCCTTGATGCTGTCCAGCACGGAGGCGATGTAGGTGGAGTCGGTGTACAGCCCGCGCAGCGGGTTGGCGGGAGCGATGACCGTGTAGCCACGGCGTTCGAGCCGTTCGACTACCCCATTCCAGCTGGAGGCGGCCGCGAAGGCCCCGTGCACCAGCACGATGGTGGGTTTGGTCGTGGTTGTGGTCGTGGTCGTGGTTGTCGTCGTGCCGCCGTCCGCGGCTACAGGGGCCGCCAGGGCCGTACATATGGCCACGGCGCACCCGGCCGCCATGACGTGTGCGCTACGTATTCGGCGCCGTGAACCCGGGACCGGAAATGCTGGCATGCCGTTCTCGCTTTCCGTGAGATCTATGACACGGATTGTTCAGGCGTCCGCACCGGTAGGCTCGGCCAGCACTCCAACCGGGTGAAACGGGTGAAAGAAGTACGCCCCGAGAGTGAATGCCGGAGGTAAAAGGTGTTCGGAACCTACGTCGTGCCCCATTGCGCAGTCCGATGACCGTCCGGCGCCGTGCGCAAAGCACTGGCTCGACCAGCTTTTCATCGTAGAAAGCGTGCCACTGCGCGAACTTCCGTTCGACTCGGGGAGTCCGAACTCGGCGACAAGCGGTGTCGGCTGTCAGTTGCGAAGTCGGTCGGCGCTACCGAACGTTCTGGCGCCCTACTGGATGGCCCGTTGCGTCCAACGGGCCATCGAACAGGCGGTGGCACTCGCTACGCGGCGTCACCGGGAGAACAGGGACGATCAGGAAGCGACCCTGGCGTTCAGCCCGTAGTCCAGTTCTGCACCATCGACCAGTACGGCCTCGACCGTGCGTGTACTGGGGTCGATGTCGGCCACGATCCCGTCCCCGGCGTAGCGGGGGTAGCCCGAGGCACCGGTCTCGCCCGTCGCCTCGACGACTGCCGATCGCACGGCCGAGTCCTCCACGGAGGCGCCGCCTCTGCCCTCGATGTGTTCAGGTACCAACAAGATCCGGAAGCGCTGCGGCTCTGTAGTCATGCTCCGGTATTTAATCGCCTGTCCCACCAACGGTGGGAAAGGCGCACGACAGGTCTGCGCAAACAGGCTCCGTCGGCGAGGTTTCCCCATCCGTCGCGGAGGCACGGCAGGAATCGAAACACCCGTCCGTCGCCTCGCTCCACCACTCCTTCGCCGACGCCGAGGAGGCCGCCGCCGCGGCTCAGCAGGAGGCCCTGGCGGCGCTCCAACGCACGCTTCAGGTCTTTGGTAAGAGGGGACCCATGTCACGGGTTCGTGATCGGGCGCACCTCTGTTTCTCGGTGCGGGAGCAGCGGGGGAGTGTTGGTCACGAGTCCGACTAGGTGTTCGGCGAGGTCGGTGTCGAGGGGGGCACCGGTCATGAGTCGCCGGTAGAGGATGGTGCCGGCCCAGATGTCCTGGACGAGGTCGATGTCGAGGTCGTGGGGCAGGTCGCCGCGTTGGATTCCGCGGCGCAGTGCTGCGGCGATGTTCTCGCGCTCGCGGTACAGGAAAGCCTCCCGGAACCGGGCCATGAGTTCGGGGTGGGGGAGGAGGCCGCCGGCGAGTGCGGGCAGTGAGGTGGCCATGTCTTCGTTGGCGTAGTTGTCGATGGTCATGTCGACGGCGTGGCGCAGTTCGGCGTGGGTGTCGTCCAGATCGGGGATCTCCTCGGCGCGGAAGATCTCGGCGAGCGCGTCGGCGACGAGTGCCTCCTTGCTGGGCCACCAGCGGTAGATGGTCGATTTGCCGACGCCCGCGGCCGCCGCGACGGCCTCGATGGTCAGTGCCGGGTATCCCTGTGCCGACAGGACATCCCGTGCCGCGTCGAGGATCTTTGAAAGGGGACGCGGCCCGCCGGCCGCCGGGCCTGAGGAGAAGACGGGTGCCATGAGTTAAACGATACGTATCGTTTCGTGCTCGATGAAACGCTACGTATCGTTTCACTCCAGTCTCTTCCCGAAGGACGTGGCATGAAGGGTTACACCGTCCCCCTGTCTCCCCGTGGCATCGCGAACCTGGCGCCCGCCCCGCCATGGCACTACGCCGGCACCGTGGTGGGTGTGGAGTTCTTCACCGACCCGGCCGCCGCCGCAGCGACTCTGCCCGAGGGCCTGGCCCCCGACCCGGACTCCGCCGGCCGCGGCGTCGCGATGTTCATCGACTGGCAGTACTCCTCCACGGGCCTGGAGTACCTGGACCCCGCACGCTCGCAGTACCGGGAGTTCCTCATCACTCTGGACGCCCACTACAACGGCACGCCGGTGGCCTGGTGCCCCTCCATCTACGTCGACAACGACTCCGCCATGGCCCGCGGCTGGGTCCAGGGCTTCCCCAAGAAGCTCGGCGCCGTCCACCAGACCCGCGCCTATTCCGTCGGCGGTCCCGGCACCCCTGTCCTCGGCCCGGGCGGACAGTTCGGCGCCACCGCCTCCGCCGCCGGACAGCGCATCGCCGAAGCCAAGATCACCCTCGAACAGCCCGTCCCCGACCCCGCCGCCCTGATGAGCCGCCCCGTGGTCAACCTCCGACACTTCCCCCGCCTGGCCGCAGGACAACACGACAAGCCCGCCGTCCACGAACTCGTCATGTCCGTCCTGGACAACAGTGCCATCAGCGACGCCTGGGCGGGCACCGCCGAGCTCGCCTTCCTCCCCGCCCACGGCGAAGAACTCGCCGACCTGCCCGTCCAACGCACGGGTAGGGGATTCCACTTCGAGCTCGCCTACACGGTCACCGACCTCAAGACCCTCATCGACCACAGCAACTGATCACCCCGTACACCACGACGGCCCCGCCACCCGCCATCACCCCGGTGGCCCGTCCCTGAGAACGAACCATCCCCAACGCGGCCGTGCCCCCGATCTCCTGGGGGCATGCTCGCCGCTCTCACACTTCAGGAGTCGACGTGCCCATCTATACCTGCACCACCGCCCAGGGAGGGCTGAGGGCCGACGCCAAGGGCGAACTGGTCACCGAGATCACCAGGATCCACGCGGAGATCAACCACGTCCCGCCCGCCTACGTCAACGTGGTCTTCTCCGAACTGCCTCAGGACAGCGTCTACGTCGGTGGAGAACCAGGGGCGCCGCTCCTGATCGGCGGTTGGGCACGCCGCGGCCACCCGCAGGAGGAGACGACCCGCCTGGCACTCGAACTGTCGGCGGCCGCTTCCCGCATCACAGGGATCCCCGAGCGCCGCATCCTGGTGGTGATCCAGGACAGTCCCGCGCGTTCCGCTGTCGAAGGCGGCCAGGTCCTGCCCGACCCGGGTCAGGAGAAGGAATGGCTGAGCCGTCACGAGGCGTGAGGCCGGGGCCGGGGTGACGGCGCGTGGGCCCTTGCAGGTCATCTCGATCGGCCGTTCGGCGGTTCAGTGCGATCACGCGGTGAAGAGTGGGAAGCCGTCCTCCTGTACTACGCGTCGCCGTAGGCCCTTGAAAGCTCGGTGCAGCTCATGCCGCCTGCGCGGACGCATCCTCGGCACACCAACCCGCGCGCAGTCGGCGACAAGGGCGCGCGGCGCCCCTCCGATACGAGGGTCGCACCGCCGGCGACGACCTCGCCCCTGGCGCGATCGCCGAGTACGACCCCCTGCGGGCTCGCGACTTCTTCGACGTACGGCTGTTCCGGCGCTGGAGGCAGTGTGCCTGGCACCAGAAATGTGGCGATCGGCGGCGGCAGCATTCTCACACGGCGCGCAGGCCCCGGTCGGCGAAGGCGATCAGCCACTCGAAGCTCTCGTCGATGTCGGCGCTCCACTGGAAGCCGTTGGCCACCTGCAACGTGGCGAACCCGTGGCAGAGGCTGCGGAGCATACGCAGGGCATGGTCCACGTCGGACTCCGGGACCTCGTAGCCGCGCAGGACCGCCATGAACGCGTCGAGCAGCCGCTGACCCGCGATGGCCAGCGGATCGCCCGGGCCGGACGGTTCCACACCGATCGTCGCCGCGTATCGGCCGGGGTGCTCCAGGACGAAGCCGCGGAAGGCACGCGCCGCGGCCGCCAGGGCGTCGCGACCCGCGTACCCCTGGACCGCGCCGCCGACGGCGTCGGCGGCCTCGCTCAACGCCAAGGCCGCGATGCGCCGGTTGAGGTCTTCCTGGCCGCCCACGTGCTTGTACAGGGACGGGGTACGCACGCCCACCCGCTCGGCCAGCAACCCCATCGTCAGATTGGCGAGGCCCACCTCGTCGGCGAGGGCGGCACCGGCCGCGACCACGGCCGCCGGGTCCAGGCCGACCCTAGGCACGAGCGGCGTCCGATCCGATGAAGGCGAGCATGAGCGAAACCACCTCATCGGGGAACTGGTCGTGCGGGTAGTGCCCGGCGCCCTCGATCATCTCAAGGCGACCGAGGCCGGACGGCAGGGCGTCAATGATGGCCGAACCCTCGGCGTGCGGGTCGGCCCAGTCGGGGTCGAGTGTGCCCATCACGACCAGGACCGGGCAGCGGACGTTGCCTAGCTGCGCGCCGGCGTCGGTCGGGGCGCTGCGGCCCATGCCCTGCATGGCCTTCATCCGGCCCGGCTCGCGCAGCAGGGAGTCGATGCGGCCGAGCCGCTCGGTCCAGTCGGCCGGCTTCACGCCGGGGTAGGCCACGTCGAGGTACGAGCGCCAGAGCGGCACGCTGCCGAACGCGCCCGTGCCGAGCAGCCGCAGCATGCCCTGCCGGAAGCGTTTCACCCGCAGGTCGCCGAGGCGGATCGACTGCTTGCGCGTGAACGGCGCCAACTCGACAACCGCGGTGATCAGCGAGGGTTCTTGCGCCGCGGCGATGGTGGCGGCGCCGCCGGAGATCGAGTGGCCGACCAGCACGGCCGGGCCGCCCAGGTGGCGGACTACGGCGAGCAGGTCGCCGGCGATGGCGGTGCGGCTCCAGGCCGGCCAGTCGACGCTGGACTCGCCGCAGCCGCGCAGATCGACCGCGGCGACCCGATAGCCCGCCGCCACCAGCGGCGGGATCACGGCACGGTACGCGGCGCGGCTGTCGCCCATGCCGTGCGCGAGGACGATCAGCGGGCCTGACCCCGCCACCTCGTATGCGATCGTGCCGCCGTCGACGGCAAGGTACTCGGTCATGACATCCCCTTGTCTGGCTAACTCTGTTAGCTAAAAGCTAATCTCATTACCCAAACCTGTCAACGACGAAATCCCCGGCACGGCCGGGAGGAACGACCAAGCGTCGCGGAAGGGGGCAGACCTCGATCGGGATCGAGGGGGAGGAGCCGAGATGCCAGGTGCCAGGTGCCGTCGGCGAGTTGCTCCTCCAGATCCGGGCTCGCGCGCCTCGTCGTCCTCGAGCCGCTCGGGCCGGGGGAGCGACTGGCGTTCGTGCTGCGCCCGAAGAAGGGTCCAGACGACCGAGCGGCCGACGATTGGCGGACCGGAGCAGCGAGAGGTGGTCCAGGCATCCCCCGAGGGCAGCTCGCCACGGCGACTGTCCGCTCGCGCAGCCGCGCGGGGGGCGAGCGGTGCTCGCCAACGGCCTTCCCGGGGTCGTGTCTTGGCGCGAGGAGGGAACTCCGCTCTCGGTCATCGCGTTCACCGTCGTCGACGACGACCACGGCCGGAACGTCCCTCCCTGAGGTGTAAGAAGGTGCAGCTCAGGGTGAGGATGGGCAGAGCTGGCTGCCGGGTGTCCGGAGTGTGCGGGGAGCCGTCGGGGTGACTGGTACCTGAGGGGACCGCCACGGTGCCCGGCCTGACCGGCCACCACGACCAGCCTCAGCCCGGGCGACCGGGCATTGCCCATGCGGTCACCGTATGACCCGGCTCAGCCCATGCAAATCGCACAACTTAGGGGCCTGCAGCTCAGAGGCCTGCATCTCGGAGCCCTGAATCATTGTCATGTAGGTGGGATCCAGTCCCGCTCCCCGTACTCTGCTGCCGCTCAGCGCCCTTGCCCTGGCCGCCCTCGGGGTCCAGGTGCATGGGTGGGAGTTGGGAGTCCGGTCCGGCTATCTGCCGCACAGCATGCTGGTGGGTTCCTCGGAGGCGCTGCGGCGAGCGGAAGACGCCGGCGGAAATGACCTGGGCCATTGGATCGCCAAGCAGTCAGTTCGGACAGCCGTAGTTCCCGCCATCCGAGTCGAAACTGCCGAAGCGTCACCACCGACATCATCCGTGTCAGTCGTGCAGGGCGGTCTTGAGCGCGTCGATGGCGAGATGGCGAGCGACCTTGGTGGCGTTGGTGTCACGGAGGAGGTCCAGCATCAGGAAGTCGTGGACCATGCCCAGAACGCGGACCGCAGTGACGTCGACGCCGGCTTCACGCAGCTTGGCCGCGTAGGCCTCGCCCTCGTCACGCAGGACGTCGGCCTCGTCGGTGATGACCAAGGTCGGGGGCAGGCCGCGCAATTGGTCGATGCTGGCCCGCAGCGGCGAGGCGTAGGGCTCGGCGCGCTGGGCGGCATCGGGGGTGTACTGGTCCCAGAACCAGATCATTCCGTCCCGGGTCAGGTACTCCCCGTCCGCGAACTGCAGGTAGGACGGGGTGTCGAAGTCGGCGTTGGTGACGGGGTAGAGCAGGACCTGGCAGCCGACCTGGACATCATCGCCCCTGTCCTTGGCCATCAGGGCGAGGGCCGCGGACATGTTTCCGCCCACGGAGTCGCCGCACACGGCGAGGCGCGAGGCATCCAGGCCGTGCTGTGCGCCTTCGCGGGCGGACCATTGGGCCACGGCGTAGTTCTGCTCGATCTGGGTGGGGTACTTGGCCTCGGGGCCCGGTCGTAGACGGGGAAGACCGCAGCCGCGCCGGCGCCGACGGCGAGTTCGCGTACGAGGCGGTCGTGGGTGTTCTCGTCGCCGAACACCCACCCGGCTCCGTGGATGTAGAGGATGACCGGAAGCGTCCCGGAGATGCCGCGCGGGCGCACGATGCGGGTGCGTACCTGCCCCCACTTGCCGGCGTCGACGGTCACCCATTCCTCCTCGACGTCGGGTTTCGTGACACCTTCTCCGGTCTGCAGGCCGGCGAGGATGTCACGTCCCTGATCCGGCGGCACCTCGTAGATCCGTGGGTGCGGGGAGGTCGACTCGGCAAGGTCTTGCGCCGCGGGCTCCAGGATCGGAGTGGGAAGCACTGAAGGCATGCTGATCTTCCTTTCCCTGCAGGGGTGGGGGCAGCAATGACGCGAGACGTACTCTTTGCGTAGATATATGCATCCTTGATAAGGGTAGCGGGGCGGCGACACGCCCGCGATTGCACCAGTCCGTCCCTGGGTGGGCAGAGGAAGGGCAACGGCGACGTGCTGATGAACGCGGCACGCCCCCTCTGCACACCGGGCACTGCAACCCGAACGGATCGATCCGTTCGACAAAGCGCACGGCACCTGGATCGCGACGTGCAGAGCGACCGTGGATCCGGTGGCACCAGCGAAGCCGCCGACTCACCCCGCGATCGCGCGGCGCGCACCGCCCCCGCGCACAGGACGCCTGATTAAATGATGTTGAGGCAGTCGAGGAACGGTGTGGCGGCCGAGGTGTTTCCTGTGATGCGGCAGTGGTCGCGCCAGGGTTTGCGGGTGGTGGCCCACGCGATGAAGTCGAGTGCCGTGCTGTGGACGCGGGTGGTGGCGTCCGCACCGGGTGTCACGGTCAGCTCCCCGTCCGGCCCGGACGCAGGGAAGACGGTGACGGTGGTGGCGCCTGGTCCGGTCAGGTCGAGGACGAGGGGCCTGTCGACGGTGGCGGTGAGTTCGGGTCCCTGCATCTGGGGGAGGCCGGCGAGCATGAAGTCGACGGCGGGGGCGACTTGGTCGTCGGTCGGTTCCGGCAGGGTGAACGGGAGCGGGCCGTCCGGGGCGAGCATGTCGTTGCGCAGGTGGCAGAAGACGTTGAACGCCATGGTGTTCGCCAGGAGGTGGCGCGGATACGTACCGAGCCCGGCCACCTCGACAGCCGCGTCGGCCCCCGGCGGTTCCTGGGCCGCTTCCAGGAGGTCCAGCTGCCGGGGAGTGCTGCGCCGCCACTCGTCGAGGACTTCCGCATGGTTCCAGCCGCGTCGTTCGTCGACGCGCAGGTCGTGATACCGCTCGCGGTTCTGCGGGAGGGAAGGGTCGGGCGGCGGCGGGTCCACCGCCTCGGAGGCGAGGGCCGCGAGGTGAGCCACCACGTCGATGACACGCCAGCCGGCGCACGCGGACGGCAGCTCCCATTGCTCGTCGTCCACCTGGGGGATGATCTCAGCCAGTTGCGCCGTGCTCGAACGTGCGGCGGCGATGCCGGCACGGGTCATCGTTCCTCCCTCGCCTCTCTCGATTGGACGGCCCGGTCAGGACGCGGCCTTGCGGGACATGCGGTAGGTCGCGGCGACGTCCGCGCGGCCGAGTCCGTCGTCGGCCGCGAGGCGGAGGCGTTCACGTACGACTTCCGCGATGCCCAGGTGCAGGCCGGCGGCGCGCGCGGTGTCGGTGATCAGGCCGGCGTCCTTGGCCGCTGCTTCGAGGGGGAAGGAAGGGGCGTCGAGGTCGTCGTCGATCATCTTCGGGCCCTTGCTCTGGACGTACGGGCTGTTGAGGCCGCTGTCGTCAATGACCTCGATGACCAGGCGGGGGGTCCACCCCCAGGGTGCCGGCGAGGGTGAGGGACTCCGCGATGCCCTCGACGGTGGTCAGGACCCAGGCGTTGTAGGCGAGTTTGAGGCTGCTCGGCTGGCCGACCTCGTCGAGCCACACGGTGCGTTTGCCCACCGCCTCCAGTACCGGTCGCACCTCTTCCCGTGCCTCCTGCCGGGGAGAGGCAGCCAGGATGGTCAGGGTGCCGGCCACGGCCGGTTCCTTGGTGCCGAGGAGGGGGGCTTCGACGTACGCGACGTTCAGGCGGGTCGCCTGTTCCGCGAGACGGCGGGACCCGTCCGGGGAGACCGTGCACGTCTGCACCCACACCGTGTGGCCGCCCAGGCCGTCGCGGGCCTGGTCCATCACGTCGGCGACCACCTTCTCGTTCGCGAGCGCGGTCAGTACGATGTCGGCGCCTTGGCAGGCCTCGGCCGGCGTGTCGCACACCGCGGCGCCGACGTCGGCCAGCGGTTCGGCGGTGGCGCGGTTGCGGTTCCACGCGCGCAGCCCCACTCCCGCCGCCGCGATGTTGCGTGCCATGGCCTCCCCCATGGTCCCCGTGCCGAGCACGGCGACCACGGGCCTTCCCTGCCCGGACGGCGGGGTCCGGTTTGTTCCGCGCATCGTCGCGCCTCCCTACGATCGACGCGCCGCGCGCCGCGACGGCCGGCGGGCATGCCGTGGTGTCGACTGCCGCCGCGTATCGGGGAGTTCAGGCGTCTTGGCCGATCCAGACGGTCTTGGCGTTCATGAACTCCCGCATGCCGAGGTCGGACAGCTCGCGTCCGTAGCCGCTGCGTTTGACGCCACCGAAGGGGATCTCGGGGTAGCTGGTCGTGTTGCCGTTGATGAAGGCCATGCCCGACTGCACGTCGCGGACGAAGAGTTCGCGTTCGGCCTCGTCCTCGCTCCACAGGTTCGACCCGAGGCCGTAGGGGTGCCCGTTGGCTTCCCGCAAGGCCTCCTCCAGGGAGGGGACCGCCCACACCTGCGCCACGGGGCCGAAGACCTCCTCGTGGTACATCCGCATCTCAGGTGTGATGCCGGTCAGCACCGTGGGCGGGTAGAACCAGCCGGGCCCGTCCGGGCGTTCACCGCCCAAGAGGACCGTCGCGCCCTTGGCGACGGCGTCGTCGACGTAGGACTCCACGTCCCGCCGGCCGGACTCGGTGGCGAGCGGTCCGACGTCGGTGCCCTCGTCCATCGGGTCGCCCACCACCAGCGCGCCCATCTTCGCCACGAACATCTCGATGAATGCGTCACCGATGTCCTCGTGCACGAAGAACCGCTTGCCGTTGATGCAGGACTGCCCGTTGTTCAGACATCGCGCCTTGACCGCGACGTCGGTGGCTTGCTCCAGATTCGTGGAGGGCATGACGATGAACGGGTCGGAGCCGCCGAGTTCGAGGACCACCTTCTTGATCTCGTCGCCGGCGATGGTGGCCACCGACCGCCCCGCCGGTTCACTGCCGGTCAGCGTCGCTGCCGCCACCCGCGGGTCGCGCAGCACCTGCTCCACCCTCCCCGCGGAGATCAGCAGGGTCTGGAAGACGTCGTCAGGGAAGCCCGCGTCGCGGAAGAGTTCTTCCAGATACAGGGCGCACTGCGGCACGTTCGAGGCGTGCTTGAGCAGACCCACGTTCCCCGCCATCAGCGCGGGCGCGGCGAACCGCATGGCCTGCCACAACGGCAGATTCCACGGCATCACCGCGAGCACCGCACCGATCGGCTGGTACGTCACGAACGTCTGCTTCGCGCCCACGCGCCCGCCGTCACCCTCTAGGTCCCGCAGGAACGCGGGGCCCTCAGTGGCGTAGAAGCGCAGCCCGCGCACGCACTTGGCCACTTCCTCCTCCGCCGCCCGGAAGGTCTTGCCCATTTCCGTGGTGATCATCGAGCTGACGCTCTCGACCTCCTTCTCCAGACGGTCGGCCGCATGGTGCAGCCACTCCGCCCGCTGCTCGACGCTCGTCAGCCGGTACGAGGCAGCCGCAGCCGCCGCCCGCGCGAGCTTGTCCTCCAGTTCCTCAGGAGTCAGTTCGTCGAACCTCCTGAGGACCTCACCTGTCAAAGGACTCGTCGTTGCGATAGCCATGAATCCACGCTATTACCGCCCGATAAGGTGAGCAACTCACTCATTTGCCACCTTATTGGCCTCGCGAAGCGGCATGCTGGTCGCCGGGAGCCATGCCCTTCAGATCGGCCAGACCCCGCCGTCCAGCAGCGACGACCCGCCAAAACGGCTGCCATCTCACACGCTGTCGACCGCCCAGCACAGCACCGGATGCGTCGCAACCGCAGGTGCGCAAGCATGGTGATGTCCGCAGTGGCGGCCGCGGTGACCGACGCCGGAACCTGCTTCCCACCCGCGCCGCCCGGCCTGAGCCGCTTTCCGCTCGTCCGCGAGAGCGAGGCACTCATGACGCAGATGCAGGCAGCCCGGATGCACGGATACAAGGAACCCCTCCGGATCGAAGAGGTCCCCATGCCCGAGCCCGGGCCGGAAGAGATACTCCTGAAGGTCGCCGCAACAGGCATGTGCCGAAGCGACTACCAGCAGCTCGAAGGCTACTTCGAGGGCCCGTTCCCGGTGGAGCTGCCCTACATCCCCGGTCACGAGGTCACGGGCCGAGTAGCGGGACTGGGCAGCGCCGTGCCCAAGACGGTGGGCTATTCGGAGGGCGACATGGTCGTGGTCAATCCCAGCTGGGGAGACGGCACGTGCCGGCAGTGCCGCGAAGGCAACGAACAGTTGTGCAGCGGGAACGGTCGGTGGGTGGGATTCGGGCCTCCAGGAGGCTTCGCCGAGTACATGGCCGTGGAGTGCCGCCATGCGATCCCCGTCTCGGAGGACGCCGCGAAAGCACCCGAGCTCCTCGCCCCCATGACCGACGCGGGCATGACCCCGTACCGGGGGATGCGCAAGCTCCGGGACGCGGGCAAGCTCGGCCCCGGCAGGACCGTCGCCGTCACGGGCATCGGCGGGCTCGGAAGCTACGCGATCCAGTACGCGAAGTTGCTCGGAGGCGGCGCCACCGTGGTGGCCCTCGCGCGCACGGACAGCAAACTGGACGTCGCGAAGGAGAACGGCGCGGACCACGGGATCAACGTCAGGAACAAGTCCACCGAGGCCATCCAGGACGAACTGGAAAGTCTGACCGGCCGGAGAACGATCCACGCCATCCTGGACTGCGTCGGCAGCGAGACGTCCATCTCCATGGGATTCGACCTGCTCGGCCCCGAAGGCGCACTGGCGGCCGTCGGTCTCATGAGCCAGCGCGTCGAGCACCGGCAGTTCCCCTTCGTGGGCACGGAGCTGTCCTATCTCGGTTCCTTCTGGGGCAACCACCTGGACCTCGTCGACGTGCTCTCACTCGCGGAAGCCGGTCTCGTCAAGCACAACGTCACCAAGGTCGAACTGGAAGACATCAACGAGAACCTGGAAGCCCTGGGTCGTGGCGACGTCGTCGGACGCCAGGTCATCGTGTTCGAATGACGGTCGTCGAATTCATCGCCTTCAAATGACGGTCGCCGAATGACGATCACGTCCGATATCACGCTGGATCGCGCAGAGCACCCAGGCGGTCGGCCCGGGTGCTCTCCGCGGACATCAGGTTGACATCAGGCCGGACATCGCTCGGCGCTGAACAACCGCTCCCCTCGGTCAGGACAGAGCCGTGACGAGCTCCTTGGCGAGAGGGCCCGAGGAGGCGGGGTTCTGCCCCGTGAAGAGGTTGCGGTCCACGACTGTGTACGGTTCCCAGGCGGGACCCCGCGAATACTGGGTGGGCAGCTTCTTCAACTCGTCCTCCAGCAGCCACTTGGCCTTGTCGGCGAAACCGACACCGGCCTCCTCCTCGTTGCAGAAACCCGTCAAACGGTAGTTCGCGAACGGCGTTTCGCCGTTCGCATCACGGGTCGCGAGGAGAGCGGCGGGGGCATGGCAGACGATGCCGAGCGGATTGCCGGAAGCGAGTGCCTCCCGCAGCAGTGCCCCGGAGTCGGGGTCGACCGAGAGGTCCTCCATCGGACCGTGACCGCCGGGGTAGTAGACCGCGTCATAGTCCTCCAGGCGAACCTCCTGGAGAGAGATGGGATGCCTCAGTTCATCCGCGGCCTCGATGACGGCCTCCTCCTGGAGGGCGTTCTCTTCGCCGCCCGCCATACGGGGCTCCAGGCTCATCGTGTCCACAACGGGAACGACCCCAGCCGGAGTTGCCACGGTGACCTCGTGTCCGGCGTCGGTGAACACGCTGTAAGGCGCCACGAACTCCTCGGCCCAGTACCCGGTGGGATGTCGGTGCCCGTCCTTCATGGTCCAGTAGCTCGCGCCGGTCAGCACACACAATATCTTGGCCATGAGACGCTCCTCGGTAAGACGTTGCCCTGGAACGGGCATGAGGTGACCGGGTTTCACGTGCCCATCAAGTGTGAGCGGGCATCCTGGGGTCGGCAACTTGTGGCCGACCGAGGCGTACACACATCGGCCTCGCGGAATTTCAACAGGGTTTCTACACCGCCATACAGGAAATGTGCGACACGAATACATCACCGTTTTGGGTGAGGTATTTTCGGCGATGCGTTTTCTTGGGGTGCGGAGGTCTGTATGGGTAAGTAAACTGACGGATCCGGCGTTCCGAAGGACTGCCATGATCAAACCCTATGGCCCCTACGATTTCCTGTCGGCGATACGGACCTTCTCGTTGACCTCGGCGTCCGTGGCCGACGGCGAGTCATTGGCCCGCGAGCAGGTGAGCGGCATCCTGGGAGCAGGCGGATCGGACATCTCACCGCAGCTGAGCTGGTCCGGTTTTCCCGAGGAGACGCGGAGTTTCACGGTGGCGATGTTCGACCCGGATGTGCCCACGGCTTCGGGCTTCTGGCACTGGGCCGTAGCCAATCTGCCCGCCTCCGTGACCGACCTACCGGCCGGGGCGGGAGACGGCAGGGAGCTGCCTGGCAGCGCGGTGACGCTGCCCAACGACGCCGGCTACAGCAGGTACCTCGGCCCGGCGACGCCTCCGGGCAACGGCCCGGACCGTTACTTTCTCGTCGTGCATGCCGTCGACGTGGAAGAACTGGAGGTGTCAGGGGAAACGCCCCCTGCCTGCCTGGACTTCCTCCTGTTCAGCCACGCGATTGCGAGGGCGACCATGTACGGCACTTTTGAGCGGGCCTAGTACTGCGCGGTCGCCCTGTTTCCGGTCGCCCTATTTCCACATGTAGTTCTCGGCGGCGTCGACGATCAGATTCTTGACCGCCTGCGGATGCGAGACCAGGGACACGTGCGAGGAGTCGATCTCCACCGTCTTTCGGGCCTTCGCCCGCTTCGCCTCGTACCGCTCCAGGCTCGGGTTGATCGCCTGGTCCTGTTTGCCGACAAGGACGTAGACGGGTTTGTTGCGCCATGCGGCGCCGGTGAGTTTGTCCGCGAACGCCGAAAGCGCGATCGGACGCTGTGTGACAGCCATGATGTCGGTCTGACTTGTGGGCAGGTCCGCGGCGAAGACCTGGTGCAGTTTGTTCGGCTGTACGTACACGTCCGTGCCGGTGGTGCCGTCGCCGTTGCGGAAGGGCACCTGCTTCAGAGCTTTGGTGAGTGGGACGGGAGCGAACTTCGCGGAGAGGCTGGAGAACGACTCTCCCACATCGGGCATGATCGCGTTGATGTACACGAGAGCCTTGACATTGTCGTTTCCGGCTGCAGCCTGCGAGATCACCTCTCCGCCGTAGGAATGACCGACCAGGACGATCGGTCCCTTGACGGACTTCAGGAAACTCGCGAGGTAGGTCGAGTCCTGGGGGATACCGCGGAGGGGGTTGGCCGGTGCGGCCACCGTGTAGCCGTTCTGCTGGAGCCGTTTCGCGACACCGTTCCAGCTCGACGAGTCGGCGAAGGCGCCGTGCACGAGCACGATAGTGGGCTTCTCCCTGCCGGGATCACCGCTCGGGCCACCTGCCTGCGCTGTAACGGGTGTCAGGGCGTAGGTGATTCCCGATACCGCCAGGAGTGCCGCACTCCAACGGACGATGTTCAGGTTGCGGCGCGACTTGCAGGGTATTCGCATGTCATTCCTTCGGTGCGAGGGCGTCGAGCGAGGCCCGGTATTCCAGCGTCGAGGACTCGTGCCGCCATGTCCCCGCGCACGGGCCATCCGAGTGAGCGCACCCCGGAGGCGCGGAGTCTCCCGTCTCTCGATGACTTCGCTCCCGGGTCCCGCACTGCGACCATCGGCCAATCACCCGCGGACTCGCACGCGTCGCCGCCCTCTGTCGCTCGAGCGCGGCTGCACCGCCACTCAGGCCTCCTGGGCGCTCGGGCTGGGCGGTGCCGGACAAACCGTGGGCCGCATTCTGTACGCCGCTCTCGCCCGCCGCACCACCGTGACGGCGCGCACGGCGGTCTTGCTCGCGCTGGGCGGGATCACCACAGGCGTCGGGGAGGTTCCAGATCCCAGAGAGGCCCGGATCGAGCGTCTGAAGGCCCAGAACGCCGAGTTGAAGGACCGCGTCACTGACCGGGACGCGACCATCGGAGGCCTGACCTAGTTCAAGAAGCTCGCACTGTGCCGATCAACGGTCAGTTGTGATTTCCCGCCGTCGACGGTGCGGACCAGGCCCGTGAGCCAGGCGGTGGCGAGGTCGGTGCAGGCACAGGATGGTGGCGACCTCGCGTGGCTCGCCGTGGCGGCCGGGCTAGGGCCGGAGCACGATTTTGCCGTGGGTGTGCCGTCGTTCCAGTTCACGGAACGCGTTTCGCACCCGTTCCAGCGGGTAGGTGCGGGCGATCGGCACCTCCAGCTCTCCGCGCGCGGCCAGCCGGGCAAGTTCGCCGAGCACGACCGCGCACGCCGCCGCACCTTCTCCGTAGGTTCGTGCCCCCACCCTCGCCGCGGCCTGCCAGTCGCTGATCGTGTTGATCCGCTCGGGCGGCACGCCCAACTCCACTGCCAGTTCCACGTAGCCGTCGCCGAACGTGTCGATGAACGCGTCGACATTCCCGCCGGAAGCCTGCCGGATCCGTTCGGCCACGTCCTGCCCGTACTCGACCGGGATGACACCGCGATCCTTCAACCAGGCATGGTTCTGCTCGCTCGCCAGCCCGATCACCGTGGCGCCGCGCCGCTGCGCGAGCTGCACGGCAAGAGACCCGACGCCGCCCGCCGCACCGGACACGACAACCGTGTCGGCCGGTTGGGGGTCCACGGCGAACAGGGTGGCGTACGCGGTCGTGCCGGCCACGTACAACGACCCGGCCACGTCCCAGGACAGCCCCTCCGGGCGCGAGGTCAGATTCACGTCGTCGACCACGACGAACTCCGCGTGGCTGGCCCTGTGATGGGTGAAGCCCAGGACCTCGTCGCCCACCGCGACGCCGCGCACCTGCGGACCGGCTTCCACCACGATGCCGGCCAGATCGCTGCCCTGCCCGGAAGGGAACGTCGCCGGCCAGCGTCCATGCCGGGCGCCCTCGCGGATCATCGTCTCGCCGGGCTGGATCCCGGCCGCGCGGACCTCGACCAGCACCTGCCCGGGGCCGGGTGCAGGCCGGTCCACCTCCTCCACCCGCAGCACATCGATCCCGCCGTACTCGTTGAACCGCACCGCCTTCATCGCGTGATCACCGCTCTTCCTCGTTCGGACAGGTCTTGGACGCTCACGCCCCGGACGGCCACACATCGACCGGGCCATCGCATTCAACGGTTCAGGAACGGAGCTGTCTTCCCAGGATCAACGGTCCGAGGAAGTATTTGACGAACGGTCATATCACTGCTGGCAATTGGCAACTGGCACGGGGATGCACCGCGACGGCCTCGATACCTGCCCCCTGCCTGCCGGACGCCGCCCTCAGCGCGGTCGACAGCGATGACTTCCGCGCCACCGTCAGCCTCGTCGACAACGCACCCTCGACCCGACCCGACCCGACCCGACCCGCACCGGGTGCAGGGGTGCAGGGGTGCAGGGTCACGAAGGGACACGCTTGTCGGAAGCCCCCCGAACTTCTTCTGCACCAGAGCGACACGGTCGGCTGGACCGCCGGACACGGCCTCCGGCGTGATCTCGTCACAACGAAACACGCCCAGCGCGGGAAACAGCGAGTGCGGAAACCAGCGCGGCCACATGCCCGGTCGTACTCCAGCAACCCTGCGTACAGACACGCCGGGAAGTGCGCCTTCAAGTACGTGGACTGGAGGTCGGAGACGGTGAATACGGCACATAGGGGTCGCGGGCTCCACCTCACCTCATCCGATCAAGCCCCTCCCACCCGGCTTGATCTGGAACCCCGCGTCCTGTTCGTTCCCACGGCCAAGTGATCAAGGTCTGAGCGGCATTGAAGCCCGGGCGCGGACCGAGCCGACCCGCCGCTCCCGGATGCCCATTGCCTCGCGGCCCTGGGCTGTTTAAGGAGTGGCTGCATGCGGTTGATGCCTTGTAGGGTCCGATTGTGGCCTGTCGCATTTCCGAGCTGGTGATCGATTGCCGGGACCCACAACGGCTGGCGGCGTTCTGGTGCGAGGTGTTGGGCTTCATCGTGCTCGACATCGACGACGGCGCGGTGGAGATCGGACCGCGGGAAGGGTTCGGCGGATTGCAGCCGACTCTGGTCTTCAGCCCCACTACCGAGCCCAAGACGGGCAAGCTGCCGCTGCACATCGACGTCAACGCCACCGACCGCGATCAGGACGCCGAACTCGAACGCCTCCTGAAGCTCGGGGCGCGCCCGGCCGACATCGGCCAGACCGGCGAGGAGTCCTGGCACTGCCTGGTCGACCCCGAAGGCAACGAATTCTGCCTCCTGCGAGCCCGCCTGAGCTGAGCATCGGCCCGCGCCGGCAGGCGCCGAAACCACACCCTGAGACGTCCGGCGCCGGTACTCCGCCCGCTGATTCCCGGTCAGGCGGAACCGTTCAGCCGGTCATCCGTTGAACCCAGGCGGTGCTGCGGTGGGCTTCGGTGCGGCCTTCCGGCGGACCTGACGAACTCCGCCTGAGCCCGCCAACTCGTCCACTGGGCCGGCGACTTCCTCCATATCATGCTCACGCTCCTCGGACGGGGCGAGCCAGAACAGGGCAGGCGGAAGGCCGAGCTCGATCACCGTGAGCGCGATCTGGAACCACTGGGGCCAGCCGTGGACAGCCAGGGAGATCAGCCGGCCGAGCCCACCGAGCAGGAAGACGGCGGAGAGGGCGCGCACCGCCGTCGCCGGGATCGGCCGCTGCCGGGCGGCCCAGAGCCAGGCCAGTCCATAGCCGACGAAGCTCGCCCCCATGAACCGCCCCCAGCTGTCGACGGTCGCCCCGGCAGAACCTACGCCCGGGATGGCCGCGTTGCCGAGGGCGACGTGGAACAGCCCGATCGCCACACACGCCCACCCCATGACCTGTACGAGTACGCGCAGAGTCCTGGCCATGATCCATCACCCTGTCTCGGTCCGACGCCGTAGTTGACGTGTGTCTACTAAGCCCTGTATCAGGGTGAGCGGGTAAGTAGACGTGTGTCAAGTAAGCTTTCGGCGTGCCTCCCCGCCAGCGCCTCAGCCCCGCCGACCGTCGCGCTCAGCTCCTCGCCGTCGGCGCGCGGATGTTCGCGGCCCGCCCCTACGAGGACGTGCTGATGGACGACATCGCCCAACAGGGCGGCGTCTCGCGGGCCCTGCTCTACCGTCACTTCCCGAGCAAGCACGCGCTCTTCGCAGCGGTCTACCAGCAGGCCGCCGACCGGCTGCTCGCCGAGACGAAGCTCGACCCCGCCGACTCGCTGGTCGGGCAACTGGTCCAGGGGATGGACATCCACCTCGACTACTTCGTCGCCAACCGCCACGCCGTCCTCGCCGCGAACCGGGTGCTCGCGGGCGACCCGGTCATCCAGACGATCATGACCGACGAGCTGGACGCGCTCCGCGCCCGCCTGCTCGCCGTGCTGCCACTCGCGGACGAGAGCGCGCGCCAAACCGTCTCGGCCGTCCTGAAGAGCTGGTTGGTCTTCGTCCAGATCCTCGTCGTCGACTGGCTCACCGAGCAGACCTGCTCCCGCACCGAGCTCCGCGACATCTGCGTCGGCGCCGTCCTCGGTGCCCTGCGCCCCCTGCTCCCCGCGCACCTCGTGCCGAACTGGCCCTAGCTCACGGTGGGTCGCGCCGGGGCGTGACCTGGTTCAAAGCGGTCCGTGACCATGTCGCCGACCTGGGCGCGGTACGGGTGCGCAGCACGGTCCGGGACTTGTTGCCCCAAAGCCCCGGCGCACACGAGTCTCCTGGCTTGACCGAGCGGTACGGCTCCACAACAAGTGGACCAGAGCCTCAGTTTCGACAGCACCTGTTCGGCCGGCGATCCTCCGTCGGCCATCCGATGGCGCGGAAGACAGCGGCGGGGTCCAGGTAGTCCCGCCAATGCGTCACCCTGCGGTCCTTGACGGTGATCACGGAGACGAAGTGGTTGTCGTAGGCACGCCCGGTGTGGACTGCCATTCCGTGCACCGCGTACTCCAGGACGACCACGGACGTCTCGGCATCCCGGTGGACAGCGAGCTCGTCCGCGCTGTGCAGGACCATGCCATCGCCGTATCCGCGGTACAGGTCGGCAACCGCGCGGCGTCCCTGGACCCGGCGCGGGTAGCCGGGTACGGAGATCACGTACTCGAAGACCACGTCCTCGGCCAGGAGGTCGAAGAAGTGCTCAGCGTCGACGAGGCCCGCCAGCCCCTCCCGGATGATCCGGAAGAACGGATCCAGCGCTGCGAAGTCGGAGATGTCGTCGATGGACATGGTCATCCCGCCATCGGAGAGGTCCAGGCGTGGACGCTGCGCCGGGCGAAGTCGTGGAAGGGGGCCGCGCGGCGCCCGGTGACCTTCTCGACGTCGTCGTTGGGCGTCGAACCGTTGCCGGAGATGACGCTGCCGGTCAGCCAGCGAAGCATCACCGCGTAGTCGGCCGGGACGAGTCCGGCAGCGACCGCTCCGTCGATCCATACGTCGGGGTCGATGTCGTGGTGCGTGACAGGTCGGCCGGTCACGGCGGCGATGGTGTCGGCGACTTCGTCGACGGTGAGGGCCTGCGGGCCGGTGGGCGCGTACTGCGCGCCGGCGTGGGCGTCGGGGGCGAGCAGCGTCTCGACGGCGACCGCGGCGATGTCGGCCGCGTCGACGAAGGCTTCCCTGCCACCGCCTGCGGGGACCGTGATCACCCCGTCGACGACCGGTACGTGGGCGTCGCTGAAGTTCTGCATCACCCAGGCGGGGCGCAGGATGGAGTGGGTGATGGCAGCTCGGGCGGCGAGGTCGGCCTCGACGGCCCTGACGTCGACCTCCGGCGGCGCCTGGTCGGCCCGGTAGGTGCTGAGGTAGGTGACATGGCGTACCCCGGCGGCTTCGGCGAGGTCGAGGAAGGCGGCCACCTGGTCGACATAGGTGACCCGCAGAACGGGTGTCACGAGGTAGAGGCGGTCGACTCCGGCGAGGGCTGCGGCGTGGGTGGTCGGGTCGTCCCAGTCGAACAGCACGGCGGCGCCGTGGCGCGCCGCGGTGCGGGCGCTCAGCCCCCGCTCGGCGAGCGTCTTCGCCACGAGCGAGCCGGTCCGGCCGGTGCCGCCGAGGACGAGTGCGGTCTTCGGTGATCCAGTCATGGATCAATCGTGAGAGCGCGCTACGAGCGAATCAATGCGCGCATGACTCGTTCTTTTACGTCAGACGCTCAGGCCTTGGTCCAATGTGGTTGTCTCGCTGATACTGATGTGCGTGGACGTACTGCACGATCGCCTTGCACGGGCACGCGCCTCCGGCGCCGTCTTCGCCCGGACGGTGGCCGAGCCGCCGTGGGGGCTGCGGCTGGCCGGTTCGATCCAGCTGGCCGTGCACACCGTCGTCCGGGGGAGGGGATGGCTGTGGCTGGACGACCCCGGCAGCGCGGTGGAACTCGTGCCGGGGGAGGTGACGCTCGTCCGCGGTGGCCCCGATCACCACATCGGGCACGAGCCGGGCGCCGAGTGCCTCGAACCGGAGGACTTCCGAGCCCGGCACGCCTACGACGGGAGCCCCGAGGACCCGCGGGCGACGATCTTCCTCTGCGGCGCCTACCGGTTTTCGGGCGACATCGGCAGCGGGCTGCTGGAGGCACTGCCGCAGATGCTGACCCTGTCGGCGGCGGTCGGCGACCCGCTGCGAGAGGTGATCGCGCTGCTGTCGCACGAGCTGACCGCCTCCGAGCCCGGTCAGCCCACTGTGCTGGACCGGCTCCTCGACGTTCTTCTGGTGCTCGCCATCCGCAATGACTTCCGCCGCAGCCCGACCGCACCCCGCTGGTACCGGGCATCCGCGGATCCCCGGCTGAACGCCGCACTGCAGGCCATGCACGAGAACGCCGGCCATCCCTGGTCGGTCCCCGAACTCGCCGCGATCAGCGGCCTGTCCCGCGCGGCCTTCGCACGGACCTTCCGCGACGCCCTCGGCCAGACCCCCATGCAGTACCTGACCGACTGGCGGATGGCTCTCGCCCGCGACCACCTGCGCACCGGCGAACTCGGCTTGACACATATCGCCCGCACTGTCGGCTACAGCTCGCCCTACGCGTTCGCGGCGGCCTTCCGGCGCCACCACGGCGAGCCGCCCGGGACCTGGCGGCAACGGGAGTCACTCCGCTCGCAGGCAGGCCCCGGGAACGATCCCCACACCCACTGACACCCGTCGGCCTGACACCCGCCCGCCCGTCCCCGCACCAGAACCAAGGCCCCGTTGGGCGACCTGCCGAGATGAGTTCTCATATGACCGTTGGCAGCGCTTTCGCGCGTCGGTCACAGACTCGTGAAGAGGTCGTCGAGCGGGGCCGGTACCTGTCCGGGGTCGAGGTTCTCGACCAGGAGATGCCCGTAGCGGATCTTGCGGCCCTTCTTCGTGCCGAGGAAGCGCCGCAACTGCTGCTGCCGGGGCCGACCGTGGTGTGCGGGCTGGTGCAGGAAGGTCTGCCAGGCCCGCAGGTCGCCCTCGGCCCGGATGATCTCCTCGACGCGCGCCGTGCCCAGCGCGCGGATGAGTTCGTCCTCCAGATCCGCCACGCACACGAAGAAGCCCCGGTGCGGCGCCCGGGCCCGCTTCAGGCCGCGGTCGTAGAAGCGCTGCTCGCCCTCGTCGCACAGTCCCCTCAGGTGCAGGCCAACACCGGGTGGCCCGAGAAGACCGGCGTAGTGGCCGACGCTCATCGCCCCGCCCATCGATATGACGCACACCCCTTCGGCGGCCAGGTCGCGGCCACGCCGTGCGGCCAGCGCTTCGACGGCCGCGAGGTCACTCGGTCCTTCCAGCAGCACCGCCGTCCGCAGCCCCAGTTGCACAACCAGATCACTCGCCGGTCCGCCGGGACCGCCGGCCGCCCAGCGGCTGACCGCGTCCCGGAATGCGTTCATGTCCGCCATGAAGCGAGTCTGCACTTCCCTCGACCGGCACGGCACGGGAATATTTGACGGCCCCGCTCGACATGCCCGGCATTCTGGTGACCTCGGCCTGGTGATCCACCCCATCGCTTGCGGCACTGAGCAGGCGGCACTGAGCCGGCGGAGGCTCGGGGTGCCGACGTCGGTTCGGTGGGCTACGTCGGCTGATCCGGCTTCAGGGAGCCGGCAGTTCGCCGTCGTCGGCTGGTTGTGCCCTGTTGTGGCTTGGCTACGGGGACACCGCTGCGGGTGCTGGATCCTTCGTGCCCACGCCGGTCGTGCGGAAGCTGGTCCGGAATGCGCCAGGTGTCACGCCCAGGTGTCGTACAAACGCTCTGCGGAGCGACTCGGGTGAGCCGAACCCGGTGCGCCGTGCCACTACCGGCAGGGAGTCGTCACCTGTCTCCAGCAGCGCCTGGGCGGCTTCCAGTCTGACCTGCTCGACGTAGCGGCCTGGAGTGGTTCCCACCTCTTCGTCGAAGAGCCGGGTCACGTGCCGGACGCTGACGCCTGCTCTGCGGGCCATGGCTGTGAGTGTGTGGTTGGCCCCGGGGTTCTCGGCGACGGTGTCCAGGACCCGGCGGAGCATCTCCTGGCGGGTGTGCGGCGCTCGGGAGCGGACGCTGAACTGGGACTGGCCGCCCGGCCGTTGCATGAAGACGACCATGTCCTTGGCGACCGACCGGGCGACCTCCGCACCGAAGTGGTCTTCGACCAGCGCCAGGGACAGGTCGATACCGGCGCTGACACCCGCCGAAGTCATCATCTGCCCGTCCCGTACGAAGATGGCGTCCGGCTGGACCCGCACGGCCGGGAAGCGAGAGGCCAGTTGCCGTGAGTGTCGCCAGTGCGTCGCGGCGCGGCGGCCGTTGAGAAGTCCGGCTGCGGCCAGCAGGAACGCCCCTGTGCACACCGATGCCGTGCAGCGGCTCTTGTCGTTCAGTTGCCGGACCGAATCCAGAAGAGTGTCGTCCTTGATCAGCGTCTCCCATTCCGGGCCGCCCGGGATCACCAATACGTCGCACGGTTCTTGTACGTCGTCTGCGGACAGGTCGGCGCTGAGGCGGATCCCGGCGGAGGTGATGACCTCCGCCCCGTCCTCGGACGCGATCTGCACCCGATAACGCCCGCCGAACTCGTTCGCCGTCGTGAACACCTCGATGGGGCCGGTCACATCGAGCAGCCGCACACCCGGAAAGACCAGCACGGTCACGATGAGCGGATCCATTGCCGGGCGCTTGTGGTTCATCGGATGCCTCCGGGCTGTGCGCGGTGCGGACACTGGATCGACAGGGTGTTGGTGATGGCGTGCCTGCTGGCATGCCGCCGCCGCATTGCCTCGGGATCGGGGCGAGAGCTTGGCAGACGGCCCAGGCGCCGACGTAGTCGACCCCGCTTGCCAGGTGCGCATCATTGCGTGCCCTGGGGAATGCGGCAGGGCGTGTCCTGACAGGTGCCGCGGGCTGCACGGGCCCGGTCCAAGGGCCGTATCCGACCCCGGTCCGCCCAGTCGTCGGATTTCCCTGTGCTCATCATGTGCCAGTGACCCCCACCGAAGCCACGACCGGTTTGCTCCCTGCTGGGAGGCACAGCCTTTCAGCCGCCGTGCTCGGCGCGCTCTATCGCTGTGACGTTCACGGCGCTCTACCACCGTGTGTTCGAAGGACGGAGCCATGGCTCGCGCTGTCCTCGGCCTCACCGCGTATGGCGCAGCGCGTCACGCGAGCCATCCATGCGGTCTGTCCGAGGGGCGGAAACGCGCCCTGGTACTCGCGATCCAACTCTCCGCGGCGCCCCGCGCGCTGCTCCTGGCCGAGCCGACCCGCGGGCTCGACTACCGGGCGAAGACGGAGCTGGTCCGCATCGTCGACGCACTCGCGGCACAGGGGCGGACCGTCGTCATCTCCCCGCACGACGCCGAGTTCGCCGCCCGGGCCGCGGATCGGATCGGGTCGTGGTCCTCGACGGTGCTGACCACCTTCCGCCGCGCCGCCCGCCGCGCCAGATTCCAGGCCCCGGTCCGCTTCGCCGGCCCGAAACTGTCCGATTCCCGCGGTCGTTGAGCTCGGCCGACTCATCCGAGGGCGTGTCGGGGTGGATTTACTAGGACGTCCAACTATATGCTCGTGAGGAATGCCCGCGGTGCAGGGAAGCCGGTGTGAATCCGGCACGGTCCCGCCACTGTGACCGGGGAGTACGTCGTCGAGCAGGACGCCACTGACGAGCGAGATGTCGGGAAGGCGGACGGCGCGCGCTGATCCGGGAGTCAGGATACCGGCCGCGGTTTTGTTCCGTGTTGTCCACGAGGATGGAGCAGACACGCATGGCATCAGTGTGCACCCACGACCCTGGTGATCCGGCCCGACGGGCATCGACTGCCGCGCGTCCTGCCGTGCAGGTAGGGACCGTCACGCGTCCTGCCGGACGGGTACGGACCGTCACGCGCCCTGCCGGGCAGGTGCGGACCGTCACGCGTCCCGCGGTACGGACGTCGAGTCCCGTGCGTCCCGCGGCTCGGGCACGCGCTGACGCGATCCGCGCGGTCTGAACGACCCTTCTCTGCCCCATGCCGTCTCGCGCGACCCCCGCACGCACAAGGCCCTGCCCGTGTGTGCCGTTGGTCGGCGCGCCATCCCCGGGATCCCACCTGACGAGAGCAGGCACCCATGGTCCGTGAACACGACCGCGCCACCGTGCGTGAGTTGAGCCATTTCATCGGCGGCAAGCACACTCCGGGAACATCGGGGTCCTACGGCGACGTCTACGACCCCAACACGGGCGAGGTGCAGGCCCATGTCCCGCTCGCCGACCGCGCTGAGACCGAGGCGGCGATCACCGACGCCGCGACGGCGCAGCGCGAGTGGGGCGAGTGGAATCCGCAACGCCGTGCCCGCGTCCTCCTCCGCTTCCTCCAACTCGTCGAGGGCGAGCGGGACGCGCTGGCCCGGCTGCTCTCCTCCGAGCACGGCAAGACGGTCGCCGACGCACACGGCGACGTCCAACGCGGCCTGGAAGTGGTGGAGTTCGCCGCCGGGATCCCGCATCTGCTGAAGGGGGAGTTCACCGACAACGCCGGCACCGGCATCGACGTCCACTCCGTGCGCGCCCCGATCGGTGTGGTGGCCGGCATCACCCCGTTCAACTTCCCCGCGATGATCCCCCTGTGGAAGGCGGCTCCCGCGCTGGCCTGCGGCAACGCCTTCATCCTCAAGTCCTCCGAGCGCGACCCGTCCGTACCGCTGCGGCTCGCCGAACTCTTCCTGGAGGCGGGCCTGCCGCCGGGCGTCCTGAACGTCGTCCACGGCGGCAAGGAGAGCGTCGACACCCTCCTCGAAGACCCCCGCGTCGGCGCGCTCGGCTTCGTCGGCTCCACCCCGATCGCCGCGTACGTCTACGCCACCGCCGCGGCCCACGGCAAGCGCGCCCAGTGCTTCGGCGGCGCCAAGAACCACATGATCGTGATGCCGGACGCCGACCTCGACCAGGCCGTGGACGCCCTGATCGGCGCCGGGTACGGCTCGGCGGGGGAGCGCTGTATGGCGATCTCCGTCGCCATCCCGGTCGGCGAGGACACCGCCGACGCTCTGGTCGCCCGTCTGAAGGAGCGCATCTGCTCGCTGCGGATCGGCCGCAGTGACGACCCCGAGGCGGACTTCGGCCCGCTGGTCGGACGGGACGCCGTCGACCGGGTTCGCCGCTACGTCGACCTCGGTGTCGAGGAGGGCGCGGAACTCGTCGTCGACGGACGGGACTTCGTCCTGCCCGGGCACGAGAACGGCTTCTTCACTGGTGCCTCCCTGTTCGACCGGGTCACCCCCGCGATGCGCATCCACCAGGAGGAGATCTTCGGGCCGGTCCTGTCCGTGGTCCGCGCCGCGGACTACGAGGAGGCCCTGCGGCTGCCCAGCGAGCACGTCTACGGAAGCGGTGTCGCGATCTTCACCCGGGACGGCGACACCGCCCGCGACTTCACCCGCCGGGTGAACACCGGCATGGTCGGCGTGAACGTGCCGATCCCCGTCCCGGTCGCCTACCACACCTTCGGCGGTTGGAAGCGTTCCGGCTTCGGCGACCTCAACCAGCACGGTCCGGACGCGATCCGCTTCTACACCCGTACGAAGACCGTCACCTCGCGCTGGCCCTCGGGCTTCGGGAAGGCGCGAGCTTCACCATCCCGACGATGGGCTGAGCGCGATGACCACCACCCTGCTCACCGAGGACCAACAGGCCCTCGTCGAGACGACCCTGGACTTCGCCCAGGACCACCTCGCCCCGCACGCCCTGGACTGGGACCGGGACAAACACTTCCCGCTCGACGTCCTGCGCAAGGCCGCAGGACTGGGCCTCGGCGGTGTGTACGTCCGCCAGGAGGCGGGCGGCGCGGGCCTCACCCGTGCCGACGGCGTCCTTGTCTTCGAGACCCTGGCCTCGGGCTGTCCGTCCATCGCGGGCTATCTCTCCATCCACAACATGGTCGCCTGGATGATCGACCAGTACGGGGAGCTGGCTCAGCGGGAGCGATGGCTGCCCCGGCTCTGCGCCATGGAGGACCTGGCGAGCTACTGCCTGACCGAACCGGGCGCCGGATCGGACGCCGCCGCTCTGCGCACCCGTGCCGTCCGCGACGGCGGCCACTACGTCCTGACCGGGGTCAAGCAGTTCATCTCCGGCGCGGGAGCCTCCCAGGTGTACGTCGTCCTGGCCCGTACCGGCGCCGACGGCCCGCACGGCATCTCCGCGTTCCTCGTCGACAAGGACGACCCCAGCCTCTCCTTCGGCCCCAACGAGCGGAAGATGGGCTGGAACGCCCAGCCCACCCGCCAGGTGATCCTGGACGGCGTCCGACTGCCCGCCGACCGGCTGCTCGGCCACGAGGGCGAGGGCTTCCGCATCGCCATGAACGGCCTCAACGGCGGACGTCTCGGCATCGCCGCCTGCTCCCTCGGCGGCGCCCGCAACGCCCTCGACCGCAGCCTGGCCCACCTCGCCGACCGGGAGGCGTTCGGCGGGCGGCTGCTCGACGCCCAGGCGCTCCAGTTCCGGCTGGCGGACATGGCGACCGAACTGGCAGCCGCCCGCGCGCTGGTCCACCAGGCCGCCCAGGCCCTGGACCGCGGCGATCCACAGGCGCCACACCTGTGCGCGATGGCCAAGCGGTTCGCCACCGACACCGGATACTCCGTCGCCGACCAGGCCCTGCAACTGCACGGCGGCTACGGCTACCTGAGCGAGTACGGCATCGAGAAGATCGTCCGCGACCTGCGGGTCCACCAGATCCTGGAAGGAACCAACGAGATCATGCGCGTCATCGTGGCCCGTGGCCTGACGGAGGCATTCGGATGACCGACACAGACGACACCGTGCCGGCGACCGGTACCGACGACTCCCTACTGCTGCGCACCGAGGGGCGCGCCGCGTACCTCACCCTCAACAGGCCCAAGGCGCTCAACGCCCTCACCCACGCGATGGTCCGCCGCCTCGACCTCGCGCTGACGGCCTGGGAGCACGACCCGGCCGTGGAGACCGTCGTCCTCACCGGCGCGGGGGAGCGGGGCCTGTGCGCGGGCGGCGACATCCGCGCCATCCACGAGGACGCCCGGAACGGGGACGGGACGGCGTCGGCGGCCTTCTGGCGGGACGAGTACCGGCTCAACGCCCGCATCGCCCACTACCCGAAGCCGTACGTCGCCGTGATGGACGGCATCGTCATGGGCGGCGGCGTCGGCGTCTCCGCCCACGGCAGCGTCCGGATCGTCACCGAGCGCTCGAAGATCGCCATGCCGGAGACCGGTATCGGCTTCGTACCGGACGTCGGGGGCACCTACCTGCTCGCCCTCGCGCCCGGCGAACTCGGCACACACCTGGCGCTGACCGGATCACCGACAGGCGCGGGTGACGCCCTGCTGTGCGGCCTCGCCGACCTCTACGTACCGTCGGACTCCCTGCCACGGCTGATCGCCGACCTCGCCCACGCGCCCGTACGACAGGTCCTGGGCCAGTACGCACAACAGGAACCGCCCGGCGAACTCGCGGCAGCACGGCCCTGGATCGACGCCTGCTACGCCGCCGACACCGTCGAGGAGATCATCGACCGCCTCCTCGAACACGGCGGCAGCGCGGCCAAGGAGACCGCCGAGACCCTGCTCACCAAATCCCCCACCTCCCTCAAGGTCACCCTCGCCGCACTCCGCAGAGCCCGGCGGCTCGGTCCGCTGGAGAACGTGCTGGACCAGGAGTACCGCGTCTCCTGCGCGGCCCTCACCGCACCCGACCTGGTGGAGGGCATCCGCGCCCAGGTCATCGACAAGGACCGCAGCCCGCGCTGGACACCGCCGACGCTCGCCGAGGTCACCGACGCGGACGTCGAGCGCTTCTTCACGCCCCTCGGCGAGCGGGAACTCGGCCTCGCCACATCCGACACCACGCAGGAGGTGCCCTGGTGAGCAGGACCGTCGCGTTCATCGGGCTGGGACACATGGGCGGCCCCATGGCCGCCAACCTGGTCAAGGCCGGCCACCGGGTACGCGGCTACGACCTGTCACCCGCATTCCTGAAGGCAGCGGCCGACGCGGGTGTCGAGCCCGCGGCATCCGCGACGCAGGCGGTGACGGGCGCGGAGGTGGTGATCACCATGCTGCCCGCCGGACGGCACGTGCTGGAGCTGTACGAGGACATCGTCGGGGCCGCCCGGCCCGGCACCCTCTTCGCCGACTGCTCGACCATCGACGTCGCCGACGCCCGTACTGCCCACGACAGAGCGGTTTCGGCCGGGATGCGGGCCCTGGACGCGCCGGTCTCCGGCGGAGTCGTCGGGGCCGAGGCGGCCACCCTCACCTTCATGGCCGGCGGCGGCGAGGACGAGTACGCCGAGGCCGAACCCCTGCTCGCCGCCATGGGCAGGAAGGTGGTCCACTGCGGAGGCGCGGGCGCCGGACAGGCTGCGAAGATCTGCAACAACATGATCCTCGGCGTCTCGGTGATCGCCGTCAGCAGGCGTTCGTACTCGGCGAGAGCCTGGGCCTGTCCCACCAGGCGCTGTACGACGTGGCCTCCACGGCGTCCGGCCAGTGCTGGGCACTCAGCGTCAACTGCCCGGTGCCGGGGCCCGTGCCGACCAGCCCCGCGAACCGTGACTACCGTCCCGGCTTCGCCGCCCCGCTCATGGCCAAGGACCTGGGCCTGGCGGCCGACGCGGCCAGAGCCGGTGGCGTGAGGGCCGAACTCGGCCTGCGCGCGGCCGAGTTGTACGACGCATACGCCGAGGGAGCAGGCACCGCCGAGGACTTCTCGGGCATCGTACGGACGATCAGGGACCAGAGCGGAGACCAGGCATGACCACCGACACGACATCGGCCGCGACAGACGCGTACGACACCATCCTCATCGAACGCAAGGGCCGCACCGCCCTGCTCACCCTCAATCGGCCCAACGCCCTCAACGCCCTTAACCTCCAGGTCATGAACGAGGTCGTCGCGGCCACCGAAGCCCTCGACCGGGACCCGGACGTGGGCTGCATCGTGCTCACCGGATCGGCGAAGGCGTTCGCGGCCGGAGCCGACATCAAGGAAATGCGGCCGCAAAGCTACCTGGACATGTACCTCAGCGACTGGTTCACCGCCTGGGACCGGCTCGGACAGCTGCGCACGCCGACCGTGGCGGCGGTCGCCGGGTACGCGCTCGGCGGCGGCTGCGAACTCGCCATGCTCTGCGACATCCTCCTCGCAGCCGACACCGCCGCCTTCGGTCAGCCGGAGATCAAACTCGGCGTCATCCCCGGCATCGGCGGCTCCCAGCGGCTCACGCGCGCGGTCGGCAAGGCAAAGGCCATGGAACTGTGCCTGACCGGCCGCACCATGGACGCCACCGAAGCCGAACGGGCCGGCCTGGTCTCGCGCGTGGTGCCCGCCGACGAACTGCTCGGCGAGGCACTCGCGGTCGCCGAGACCGTGGCGGGCATGTCGCTGCCGGTCGCCATGATGGCGAAGGAGTCGGTCGCCCGCGCCTTTGAGACAACACTCGCCGAGGGCGTCCGATTCGAACGCCGCCTCTTCCACGCGGTGTTCGCCACCGCCGACCAGAAGGAGGGCATGAGCGCCTTCATCGACAAGCGCCCGCCCCACTTCACCCACCACTGACCCACGCGTCACACCGACCGGGCCGCCGCCCGCAGGACGAACACCGTGCCCGGCGGCCCGGTCTTCGTCGGCAGACGACCATGTCTGCCTCCTGGCCGGCACCCGTCCCGGTCAGACGGGCCCACCCCTCCACCGGACACGGCACATACGTACGCCGGTCGGAATCGATGACCGGCCGCCTGCGGTGGCGGTCGGTGAGAGGAGGGCTTCGCCGGCGGCCACGACTGGGATGGCTTTGAGCGGGTCGGCGGGGTCCATGCGCGAGTTGGCCCCACGCCGTCCACGGCGACCCCCGGCCACTGGTCGAGTTCTAGCTCCGCCACGATCAGATTGAGCTGTGGCTGCCGATCCGGTCGTGACACCGGATCAGCCGGACAGCAGGCCAACCGAGGGATGCAGCCCATAGCGCCCGCCGGTCGGCCGCGTGCTGGATTGCGCCGAGCAAATCGTCGCAGCGGCGGGAGAATACGTTGGCGGCTCGCGCGGTGCTTTTCGCTCTCGAGGCCCAGGACGCTGAGCGCTTCCTGGCCTGCGAGGACAAGACGAGGTCATCGAACTCGTCGAAGAGGTCGAGGAGCGCCGGGACCTGGACAACCTCTTCGAGTTCGACAAGTCCTGGGACACCCTGCACCGCTGCTTCACGGACGGCGACCTCGCCTTCGTCAACGGCGACTTTCCCTTGTCACATGTCATCCTCGGCGGAGTACCGCTGCAGGAAGGCGACGACTACGTCGTCCGTTGGCGCGGGGATCGTGCACCTGACGCTGCACGTACCCGGCCCCTCGCAGGCGATGGCGGCACTGTGGGGCGACGGGCGGACGCTCACCAAGTGGAATCTGGCCAGGGTCTGGCAGTGCTCCGGCCCGGAGTTCCGGCGGGCGGTGCGATGGCTGGACGGGAAGGTGCTGACCGGCAAGCCCACCGTTCTGGACCTGCTGGACGCCCGGACACAGGCGACCGTCGGCGTTGGCCTGCACTGCCTGGTGAGCAGCCTGTACACGCTGGCGGAGGTCGACGTCGCCGGATCGGAGTGCCCGGACGGCGGCTACCACTTGGAGACGGAGAGCGTGCACGGCGAGATCGTCGACGACGACGACGTGGTCCTGAAGCCGTCGGCCAACAGGGCCATGCCGCTGCTGCGTTGTAGCGACTGACACGCCCACCCCGCGTGCACCGGGCCGTTCGCGACCTTCTGCAGGTGCAGCCCTGGACGGGAATCTCTGCACCGGCAAGGCGCCGAGGGGCCATGCCCGCTCCATCTGATATTTGCGGATTTCAGTAAGAAACTTGCTATGAGCTGCATGGCGCATTCTTTGCTTCGTCGGAATCTAGCGGGGTGGATGGGGGCTCTGTACGGTCGGGGCGCCGGTTTCCCGCACTCCTTGAAGGAGCATCAGATGCTGACGATCCCCAGACCCCGGCGACTGGCGGTGGCCGCCGTCGCCGCGGTCGGCGCGATGTGCGTGTCCGTCTTACCGGCCGCCGCCATACAGGGGGCGCCGCCGTCCAAGGCGCTCCGGGCCGGCCCGATGGCCCACGCTCCCCGGCAGGCGCAGGCGGCAGCCAGCGCGGCGGTGGGTGCGACGAAGTCGTTCTCGGTCTACGAGGCCGAGGAGGGAACGCCGGGCGGGGGTGCGGCCGTCCGGTCGCTGACCTCGGCGCCGACGACGCAGTACTCGAGCGCCGCCCTGGAGGCTTCGGGCCATTCCTATGTCCACCTGGACGGCACCGGCCAGTCGGTGCAGTGGACCAACAACACCGGGCAGCCGATCTCCTTCCTCAACGTCCGCGCGAGCATCCCGGATTCGGCATCCGGCGGTGGTGTCACCGGAACGCTGAACCTGTACGTCAACGGAGTGTTCCGGCAGGAGCTGAACCTCAACTCGCGGCAGAGCTGGGTGTACGAGGGCAACGGCAACTACAACACGAGCGACAACCAGAACCCGGCCGACGGCGACCCGAGGGTCTTCTGGGACGAGTCGCACACCTTCGTCACCGGGTCCCCGATCCCGGCGGGCGCCACGTTCTCGCTGCGGAAGGACTCGGACAGCAGCGCGTCCTTCTACGACGTGGATTCCGTCGACGTGGAGAACCCGCCGGCGCCGCTGACACAGCCGGCGAACTCGATCTCGATCACAAGTTGCGGTGCGGCGGCGGACAACAATCCGACCAACGGCGCGGCCGACAGCCAGTCGGTGGACAGCCGGGCCGCCATCCAGAACTGCATCGACCAGGCCCAGTCGCAGGGCAAAACCCTGTGGATCCCGCAGGGCACCTTCTACGTGAAGGGCACCACGGGACTGAACGCACAGGGGATCACCATCGCGGGCGCGGGCATGTGGTACAGCACGATCTACCGTGACGTCCCGGTCCCCAACAGCACACCGCTGGCGGCCCTGTTCGACCTGACCTCCTGCACCGTGCGTAACTTCCACGTCGACGCCAACGCCGTCAGCCGGAGCACCATCGGCGGGGACGGCGGCGCGATGGACACCACCGGCACCGGCTGGCTGGCCGACGGCATCTGGACCCAGCACACCATGTCGGGCTTCTGGGCTTCCGGCACCGGCGGGACGGTGCAGAACAGCAGGCTGACGTCGATCTGGGCGGACGGGATCAACGTCAACAACGTGTCGCTGGGCGCGGACACCGGGAACAACCTGACGGTCACCGACAACTTCGTCCGCGGCACCGGGGACGACGCGATTGCCATCAACTCGGTGAACTACAACACCAACAGTGACGGTTCCAAGACGTACTACAACCCGATGAGCAATGTCGCCGTCAGCGACAACACCTCGATCGCCCCGTGGGGCGGCAAGGGTGTCGGGATCTACGGGGGCAGCGGCCACCAGGTCAAGGACAACTACATCAGCGACACGGCCCGTTACATCGGTCTGGGCGCCGGGCGCTTCGGTGTCAACGGCAGCGATCTGCTGTCCGCGACCGTGACGGGCAACACCGTGGTCCGCTCCGGCGGCAACGCCTACAGCCAGGGCCAGCCCGCCCTGCACATCGGCAACGGCGGCGACGGACAGAACACCGGGATCGTCGACAAGGTCACGGTCACCGGCAACACCGTCACCGACTCCCTCTACGACGGGATCGGCTTCTCCACCTCGACCAACACCCTGCTCCAGGACAACACCGTCAGCAGCCCCGGCCGCAACGGCATCGCGATCTCGCCGTCGTTCTACCCCGCGCCCACGGGCTCCGCGACGATCACCGGCAACACGGTCACCGGGCTCGGCTCCGGCACCTCGGCCTTCGTCAACAACTCCACCGGGTTCGTCGCGACGCTGAGTGACAACCACTGGCCGCCTCCCGCGCCCGAGGGCCCCTACGGCGGCACCCCCACAGCCGTGCCCGGCACGGTGCAGGCGGAGAACTACGACACCGGCGGCCAGGGGGTCGCGTACAACGTCACCTCCGTCAACGGCAACGCCAACTCCTACCGCGCCGACGGCGTGGACCTGGACAACACCGCGGACACCGGCGGCGGTTACAACCTGGGCTGGACCAGCGGCGGACAGTGGTTCCGCTACACCGTGGACGTCGCCACGGCCGGCACCTACACCCTCGGTCTCCGCGTCGCGGCCCCGTCCGCGGTGGCAGGCGCGCTGCACCTGTCGGACGCCTCCGGCACCGACCTCACCGGAGCCGTCGACCTGCCCGCCACCGGCGACTGGCAGACCTGGGCCACCGTGACCACTCATGTGGTCCTGCCCGCCGGCCGGCAGATTCTGGCGCTCAACCAGGACACCGGCGGCTGGAACATCAACCACCTCGCCTTCGCCGCGGGGAGCGGCTCACCGCAGGCCACCCTGACCGCGTCCCCCGGATCACTGACCTTCGCCGACCAGGCGGTGAACACGACCAGCGCCGCGCAGACCGTCACGGTCACCAACTCCGGCACCGCCACCGCCTCGATCGCCGGGGTCACCGCCGGCGGTGACTTCGCCCAGACCAGCACCTGCGGCACCTCGCTGGCCGCCGGAGCGAACTGCACGGTCTCCGTCACCTTCAGACCCACCGCCTCCGGCACCCGCACCGGCACGCTCACCCTGACCGGCAACCAGTCCAACAACCCCACCACGGTGGCCCTGTCGGGCACCGGCACCGACACCACCGGGACCAACCTCGCCGCCGGCAAGCCCACCAGCGAGTCCAGCCACACCGACGTGTACCCGTCGTCGAACGTGACGGACAGCGACCAGGGCTCCTACTGGGAAAGCGCCAACAACACGTTTCCGCAGTGGGTCCAGGTCGACTTGGGCTCGGCCCGGAGCGCCTCCCGCGTGGTCCTGCAGCTACCCGCCACCTGGGGCGCCCGCAGCCAGACCCTCACTCTCAGTGGCAGCACGGACGGCACCACCTTCACCGCCCTGAAGTCCTCGGCCGTCTACACCTTCGACCCGAACACCAAGAACACCGTCACGCTCACCTTCTCCGCCGCCACCCAGCGCTACTTCCGCGTCACCATCACCGCCAACAACGGCTGGCCCGCGGGCCAGGTCTCCGAATTCCAGATCTGGGCCTCCTGACTCCACCCTCCCCACGGTGCCGCCGGACACTCCGTCCGGCGGCACCGCCATGTGCGCGGCCTGCGCGGCCCGGTGCTGGGCGCAGCCTCAAGACGACACATTAGATCTTGCAGGCTGAATTTTTATTGTTGCAATGTTCTGTCTACTTCTTGCGTGCCCATGTCGACGATATTACGGTCCCCCACGCGTCGTTACCGCCCCCTGCCTACCCCCACTCCCCTTGAGCCCGTCCTTCCCTCTCTGGCGGCGTCAGCGGCACAGTTCCGGCATTTCGTGATGAAAGGAGTGACAAGTGTTCCATTCCATCCGAGATCTGAGACGCGCCCTCGTCTGGGCGGTCAGCACCGCGATGCTGGCTGCCGTCGGCGTCGTCGCGCTGGCCGTCCAACCCGCCTGGGCGGCGGCCGCCGCCACTGGCGGCAGCGGCGCGAGCCTGCCGTACGTCGAGGTGCAGGCGGAGAATTCCGCCACCAACGGCACGCCCATCGGCCCGAGTTACACCCAGGGCCAGTTGGCTGACGAGGCGTCGTACCGCAAGGCGACGACGCTGCAGGGCACCGGCAAGTACGTCACGTTCACCACGCCGGTGGCCACCAACTCGATCAACTTCCGCTACAGCATCCCCGACACCTCGAACGGCTCGGTCTACACCGCCGCGCTGTCCCTGTACATCGACGGCGTCAAGCAGCCCGACTTCACCCTGACCAACGCCTACAGCTGGTACTACGGCAGCTACCCCTTCACCAACTCGCCGGGCAGCAACCCGCACCACTTCTACGACGAGGCCCACCGCCTGTTCTCCACCACCTATCCGGCGGGCACGACCTTCAAGCTCCAGGTCGACGCGGGGGACACCGCCTCCTCGTACACGCTCGACTTCGCCGACTTCGAGCAGGTCGGCGCCGCCCTGACCGCACCCTCGGGCTCGGTGTCGGTGACCAGCAAGGGCGCCGACTCCACCGGTGTGAGCGACGCGACCAGCGCGTTCAACGCCGCGATCAGCGCGGCCGGCCCCGGCGGCACCGTGTGGATCCCGCCGGGCACCTACAACATCCCCGGCCACATCAGCGTCAACAACGTCACGATCGCCGGCGCCGGCATGTGGTACTCGACCGTCATCGGCACGGCCCCCGGCTTCTACGGCAAGTCTGCGCCCTCGCCGAGCACCGGTGTGCGCCTGCAGAACTTCGCCATCTTCGGCAATGTGCAGGAACGCGACGACAGCGCCCAGGTCAACGGCATCGGCGGCGCGATGAGCGACTCGACGGTCTCCAGCCTGTGGATCGACCACATGAAGGTCGGCGCCTGGATGGATGGTCCGATGGACGGCCTGACCTTCACCGGCCTGCGCATCCGGGACACCACCGCCGACGGCATCAACTTCCACGGCGGCGTCACCAACTCGAAGGTGACCAACAGCGACATCCGCAACACCGGCGACGACGGCATCGCCACCTGGGCGGACTCCGGCATCGGTGCCGACGCCAACGACACGATCTCCAACAACACCGTGTCCCTGCAGATCCTCGCCAACGCCATCGCGATCTACGGCGGCCACGACAACACCGTCAGCGGCAACCGGGTGGTGGACACCGGCCTCGCCCAGGGCGGCGGCATCCACGTGGGGCAACGCTTCACGTCGACGCCCGTCGGCACCACCACGATCTCCGACAACACCATGATCCGGGCCGGCAGCCTCGACCCGAACTGGCAGTTCGGCGTGGGCGCACTGTGGTTCGACGGCAGCCAGGGCGCGATCACCGGCCCGATCAACGTGACCAACGCGCTGATCCAGCAGAGTCCGTACGAGGCGGTCCAGTGGGTCGAGGGCACCATCAGCGGTGTCAACCTCACCAACGTGACCATCGCCGGCACCGGAACCTTCGCCTTGCAGGAACAGACCGGCGGCGCCGCCAAGTTCACCAACGTCACGGCGACCGGCGTCGGTTACTCGTCCCCGGTGTACAACTGCTCGGGCGGCAACTTCGTCGTCACCGACGGCGGCGGCAACTCCGGCATCAGCGGCACGCCGTACTGCGGCGGTTGGCCGGCTCCGGTCTACCCGCCCTACCCGGCCGAAGGCGTGACGGCCACCCCGGGCGCGCTGAACTTCGGTTCCGTCGCGACCGGTTCGACGAGCGGCGCACAGACCGTGACGGTCTCCAACCCGACCAACACCGTCGCGTCCGTCTCGTCGATCTCCACCAGCGGCGACTACTCCCAGACCAATACGTGCGGCTCGTCGATCGCGGCGAACAGCTCGTGCACCGTCAGTGTGAAGTTCGCGCCGACGGTGACCGGCAGCCGTAGCGGATCCCTGTCCGTGACCGCGGGCGGGGTCACCAACACGGTCAGCCTCTCCGGTACCGGCACCGCGCCGGGCCCGGTGCTGAACACCGACCCGGCGAGCCTGTCCTTCGACGGCACGGTGGTCGGTTCGTCGGCCACCGCGCAGACGGTGAAGGTGACGAACTCGGGCACCGCGTCGGTGACCGTCTCGGGGGTCTCGGCTTCCGGTGACTTCAGCCAGACCAACAACTGCTCCACCCTCGCGGTCGGCGCGTCCTGCACGGTGAGCGTCGGGTTCAAGCCCACCGCGGGCGGATCCCGCGCGGGCAGTCTGACCGTCACCAGCAACGCCAACAACAGCCCGACCACCGTCTCCCTGACCGGCACAGGCATCGACAGCACCACCAATGTCGCCGCGGGGAGGCCGGCGTCGGCGAGTTCGAGCTCCAGTCCGTACGTCGCCTCGAACCTCACCGACACAGACGCCTCGACGTACTGGGAGAGCGCGAACGGTTCGTTCCCGCAGTGGGCCCAGGTCGACCTCGGCCAGAACTATGGCGTCGGCAAGGTCGTGCTCAAGCTCCCGCCGGCGACGGCGTGGTCGGCTCGCACGCAGACCCTGTCGGTGCAGGGATCCACGGACGGCTCCAGTTTCTCGACGATCAAGGCATCGGCCGGGTACACCTTCGACCCGAACACCAACAACAACACGGTGACCATCACGTTCAACGCCGCCACGGCGAGATACGTGCGGGTGAACATCACCGCCAACACCGGGTGGAACGCCGCTCAGTTGTCGGACTTCCAGGTGTTCCCCAGCTCCGGCGGCTCCTCGCCGGCGACCTTGTCGACCAGTCCGACGTGGTTGTCGTATCCCACCCAGGCGCTCAACACCACGAGCAGTGCGCAGACAGTCACGGTGACCAACATCGGAACCGCCGCTGCGACCGTCTCCGGCATCACCGTCACGGGCGACTTCTCGCAGACCAACAACTGCGGGACGTCGATCGCGGCGAACGCCTCCTGCACGGTGAACGTCACGTTCAGGCCCACCGCGTCCGGCACCCGCACCGGGGACCTCAGCATCGCCAGCAACGCGTCGAACGGCACGGCCACGGTCGCGCTGACCGGCACCGGGGCCGGCACGGTGAGCAGGAACCTGGCAGCCGGCGCGGCCACCACCGAGTCCAGCCACACCGACGTGTACGCGTCGTCGAACGTGACGGACGGCAACCAGGGCTCCTACTGGGAGAGCGCCAACAACGCCTTCCCCCAGTGGGTCCAGGTGGACCTCGGTTCCGCGCAGAGCGCCAGCAGCGTCGTCCTCCAGCTCCCGGCGGCCTGGGGCGCCCGCAACCAGACGCTGTCGCTGTCGGGCAGCACCGACGGCTCCGCCTTCACCACCATCAAGTCGTCGGCCCCGTACACCTTCGACCCCGCCACCAACAACACGGTCACCATCACGTTCACCGCGACCACCCAGCGATATGTCCGGGTGAACATCACGGCGAACAACGGCTGGCCGGCCGGTCAGATCTCCGAGTTCCAGGTCTGGAACACCTGATTCGACCCGATGGTGCCGCCGAGCGCGGGCGCGCTCGGCGGCACCGACCACCGAAGAGGAGTCCCGATGGGTGTGACACGCAGAGTCTTCTTACGGGCCGCGCTCGCGGCCACCGCGGTGGGAACCGTAGGAGCCACCGAGACCGTACTCGCCCAGACCGCGTCGGCGGCCAGCCCGCCGGGTGACGTGGTCGGCAAGATCACCGTCGGCTACCAGGGTTGGTTCGCCTGCATCGGCGACGGCGCGCCCATCAACGGCTGGTGGCACTGGACCCAGAACTGGAGTCAGCCGCCGTCCCGCAACAACACCGGCATCAGTTGCTGGCCCGATGTGCGGGAGTACACCAACACGTACCAGACGTCGTACGCCGCCCTGGGCAACGGCCAGCCCGCCAAGCTGTTCTCCTCCTACGACCAGCAGACGGTGAACACGCACTTCCTGTGGATGCAGCAGAACAACATCGACACCGCGGCACTCCAGCGCTTCAACCCCACCGGCGGCGAAGGCCCCACCCGCGATGCCATGGCGACCAAGGTGCGCAGCGCCGCGGAGTCGTACGGCCGGAAGTTCTACCTCATGTACGACGTCTCCAACTGGACGAACATGCAGTCCGAGATCAAGACGGACTGGACGAACAAGATGTCCGCGCACACCACGTCCTCGGCGTACGCGAAGCAGAACGGCAAGCCGGTCGTCTGCATCTGGGGCTTCGGCTTCAACGACCCCAACCACCCCTTCACCCCCGACGCCTGCCTCGACGTCGTCAACTGGTTCAAGGGACAGGGCTGTTACGTCATCGGAGGCGTCCCGCGCGAATGGCGGACCGGCACCGGGGGCTCGCAGCCCGGCTTCCTGGGCGTCTACCACGCCTTCAACATGACCTCGCCGTGGATGGTCGGCGCCATCGGCAACGTGACCGAGGCCGACAACGCCTACACCACCTACACCGTCCCCGACCAGGCCGACTGCAACGCCAACGGCATCGACTACCAGCCCTGCGTTCTGCCCGGCGACGTCTCCGGGCGCCAGCGCGCGCACGGCGACTTCATGTGGCGGCAGTTCTACAACGTGGTCCGGGCCGGGGTGCAGGGCATCTACATCTCGATGTTCGACGAGTACAACGAGGGCAACCAGATCGCCAAGACCGCCGAGACCCAGGCATGGGTGCCCACCGACTCCGGATTCCTCGCCCTCGACGAGGACGGCATCACCTGTTCCTCCGACTACTACCTGCGCCTGACCGGCGACGGCGGCCGCATGCTCAAGGGCCAGATCGCGCTGACCGCCACCCGCCCCACCCAGCCGACCGTCCCCACCGGCGGTGACACCACACCGCCCGCCGCGCCGGGTGCCCTGACCGTCACCGGACACACGAGCAACTCCGTCTCGCTGGCCTGGAACACATCAACCGACAACGTCGGCGTTACCGGCTACCGGATCCTTCAGGTGTCCGGCTCGACCAGCACGCAGGTGGGGACCACCAGCTCAACCTCTCTCAGTGTCACCGGACTCGGCGCGTCCACCGCGTACACCTTCGACGTCGTCGCCTTCGACGCGGCGGGAAACGTGTCGCAACCCTCCAACCAGGTCACCGTCACCACCGACCCCCCTTCCGGCACCACCAACCTCGCCCTCCACCGCCCCACCTCGGAGAGCAGCCACACCCAGACCTACGCCTCGGGCAACACGACCGACGGCGACACCAACACCTACTGGGAGTCCGCCAACAACGCCTTCCCGCAGTGGGTCCAGGTCGATCTGGGCGCCGCGACGGGCGTCAAACGGATCGTCCTCAACCTTCCCCCGGCCAGCGCCTGGGCCACCCGCACCCAGACCATCTCCGTTCAGGGCGGCACGGACGCCGGTACCTCCAGCCAACTCCTCGCCCCGGCGGGCTACACCTTCAACCCGGCGACCGGCAACACCGCGACCCTCACGCTCCCCGCCACCGTCACCACCCGCTACGTACGACTCACCTTCACCGCCAACAACGGCTGGCCGGCCGGGCAGGTCTCGGAGTTCCAGGTCTTCGGCGTCTGATGAACAGAGGCCCTCGACCTTACGGCCGCGGTCTGCGCTGGGGCGAACTCTCCGGCTTGCACCGACACCGCCTCTCAGCAGCCGCACGCGGACGGCTTCCACCTGGGGGAGTGGGAGGCGTAGTCGACGTCTACGCGCCGGGCCCAGACGCCGTCCGCCGTACACCGCTCCAGGAGGGCGGCCAGCGGTTCGACCAGTCCGGCCACGACCGTCGTGGCGGGCCCGTTGACCGCGGCCACCGAGAGACCGTCCCCGTCCGCGAACCGCTCACGCACATCGGCGGCCGACAGGGCGACGACAGCCATGCCGCACAGCCCGGACAGCTCCAGCAGCGCCCGCCCGCGTAGGACGACGACCCTCACGGCGTCCTCCAGGGACAGCGCCCCGGCCACACACGCGGCGGCGATCTCGCCCTGCGAGTGCCCGATCACGGCGGCCGGCCGCATGCCCTACGAGCGCCACAGCTCCGCCAGCGACATCATCACCGCGAAGAGCACGGGCTGCACCACGTCGCCCCGCTCCATAGGAGGCGCACCTGGCACTCCCCGCAGTACCTCCACGACATCCCAGCCCGCCACCTCGCGAATCGCCTCGGCACACTAACCGAGCCGCCGCGCGAACTCAGGAGACGAACCAAGGAAGGAGGAATGACGCGGCGCGAGACGGTACACCACCAGCGCAGCGCTGAGCGAAGCCTTTGAAGGCAGCACCACTCCCTCTTCATCCCACGCCTTGAAGATGGCCGCGTAGAGAGCCTTCAGCCTTCGGTCCTCTGCCTCGTACTCGTCTTGGCCCGGGAGCAGTTCGGGACTCCCTCCCCCCACTGCTTTGCCAGTGCTCTGCGAAACTCCAGGCTCCGTACAGGGGCCTTCAGAAGTTCCCGTGCCGTCCATACTTCTAGAGATCTTTAACGGTGCGGGTTACGTCGGGTCGTGACGGCTCCCGTGGGATGCACTGTGCCGGGAAGGTGAGGTATACCGATGGCGGTGGGCTGACGGCCGAGGAGCGGGCTCGGCGTGAGCAAGTGCGGTTCGAAGCCGCTGATCTGATCGAGGCCGGGGCCAGTGACCGGGAGGTGGCCCCGGTGGTTCAAGGTGACCCAGATGTCGGCGAACCGGTGGCGGCGTGCGTTGGCTTCGGGCGGTCGGCAGGCTTTGGCCTCCAAGGGTCCCGGCGGGGCGCGCGGGAGGGCGACTTGGAACAGGCGCTCGTCATGGGCGAGCGCGCCCTCGAAGGCGAGCGCCAGTCCGTCCCTTCGCTCATCATGACGAGCCGCGAGCTGGCAGCCGAGATGAGGAGTGCCCACCCGCCACGTGCTTCCGGGCCGACTCGGACCCAGCGTGCCCGACGGGTCGGCACGGTCCCTGCGACTCTCCCGGCTACGCTCGCGCGGGAGCGCCCCGCAGCGCGTGGCTGCGGGGCGCCTAGTGGGGATTAGTCGACCATCTGCCCGTCGTACATACCGCCCCGGCAGGTGTTGGTCGCCCAATTGACTGTTCCCCCGCCCTGCTCGCACTCACCCGGGGTGAGGCTGGCGGCGGTGGCGGTGGCGGCGCCTGTGAGGCCGAGTCCGGCGAGAGCTGCCGTGGCGATGACGGCGGCGAGGATTCGTCGAATGCGCATTTGGTTCCCCTTTCACGGATTGCCTCAATTGGGGCACTAGTCAGCTTGACCTTCACCCATTTGGGTGGCACGCCATGTTGCGCCATTCGGGTGATATCGCTGTCGGGTGCGGGGGCGGTGACGCGACCCGTCAGGCAGGCCCTAGGAGATCTCTAACGGTGCGGGTTACGTCGGGTCGTGACGGCCCCCCTGAGATGCGCTATGCCGGGAAGGTGAGGTATACCGATGGCGGTGGGCTGACGGCCGAAGAGCGGGCTCGGCGTGAGGCGGTTCGAAGCCGCTGATCTGATCGAGGTCGGGGCCAGTGACCCGGAGGTGGCCCGGTAGTTCAGGGTGACCCGGATGTCGGCGAACCGGTGGCGGCGTGCGTTGGCTTCGGGCGGTCGGCAGGCTTTGGCCTCCAAGGGTCCCGGCGGGGCCCGCTACAACCTGGACACGGGACAAATCCGGGTGCTGGAGGCGGTGCCGGACGCCGGTCCTGCCGCCTCCGGCTGGAGTGACCAGTGCTGGACGCTGGTACGCCGGAGCCCCGCACTCCTCGTGGACGGGCTCGACACCGCGTACGCGCGTCAGCTGGTGGCAGGGCTCGTCGGGTCGACCGACCGCTGACCGCACGCCTATGCGCACAGAGTCTTCCGCTCCCGAGCCGGACCGCTGAGGTTCTGAAACAGTGCATCGGTTCAGCCGGGCGAGACCGCGTCGGTCGGCGCTGGCTCATTTGCGTGGGCTGCCTGCTCAGTCGGAGCGGAAGAACGGCTGGACGCTCGCGGAGGGAGCCGGGCACGCCGGTCCCGATCGCCTCCACCGTTTGCTGAACCGGCATCAGCCTGGGCGCCCTCCCCGCACGCTGACCCCGCGGCTTCCCGGGCGGCGCCCCGGGGTCTCCATCGCCGCTTCGCGGTGATCCCAGGCGCACGCTGATGGCGTGCTGTTGATCTGCCGCCGCGCACCGGCGGGTGTGGTCGTGGAGCCGCTCTCATTCCGTCGGGGCTGGGCTCCAACCGGACCCTGCGCGCCCGGCCAACTCATCCGGACACACCGACGGTTGTTCGCAAGCATGAATAAGAATCACGTACCCATCTATTGACGAGTCCATAGCAAGCGCTTACGTTCCCCTTCGAGAACTTTGGAAAGCGCTTTCTCTTGCATGGCACCCCTGGTCACGGACGAACCTGGAGGCAGAACGATGCAAGTGAGACCCGTCATCGCGTGTGTAAGCCTGCTGGCCGGCGCACTCGTCGCGCTGTCCGGCACCCCGGCCCAGGCCGCGAGCACCACCCAGTACGTTTCGCCGAGCGGCACCGACAGCGCGGCCGGCACGCAGTCCGCCCCGACGACGCTCACCACGGCGATCAGCCGCATCGCATCCGGCGGCACCATCTACCTGCGCGGCGGAACGTACAACTACTCCTCGACGATCACCATCCCGGTGGGCAACAACGGCACATCGAGCGCCCGTACCACCCTGTCCGCCTACCCGGGCGAGACCCCGGTGCTGAACTTCTCTGCGCAGAGCGAGAGTTCGTCGAACCGTGGGCTCCAGCTGAACGCCAACTACTGGCGTCTGTACGGCATCACTGTCCAACGCGCCGGCGACAACGGCATCTACGTCGGCGGCAGCAACAACGTCATCGAGCGGACGGTGACGGCGTACAACCGCGACACGGGACTGCAGTTGGGTCGGATCTCCTCAGCACTCCCAGCAGTCAGTGGCCGTCGAACAACCTGATCGTGAGCTCGGAGTCGCACGACAACGCCGACTCCGACGGCGAGGACGCCGACGGCTTCGCCGCGAAGCTCACCACCGGCACCGGGAACGTCTTCCGTTACGACGTCTCCCACAACAACATCGACGACGGCTGGGACCTGTACACGAAAACCGACACCGGCGCGATCGGCCCGGTGACCATCGAGTACTCCCTGTCCTACAAGAACGGGACTCTGAGCGACGGCACCGTGAACTCCAACGGCGACCGCAACGGCTACAAGCTCGGCGGCGACGACATCGCGGTCAACCACGTGGTCCAGCACGACATCGCCTACGGCAACGGTCACCACGGATTCACGTACAACAGCAACCCGGGCAAGATGACGATCTCGAACAACGCGAGCGTCGACAACGCCCAACGCAACTTCTCCTTCGACGCGGGCACTTCGGTCTTCCGGACCAACACCTCGTGCCGCTTCAGCGTCAGCGGCTCGAACGACAAGACCATCGGAGACGCCGACAGCTCGAACCAGTTCTGGACCGGCACGAACGGCTCTCGCTGCTCCTCCTACAGCGGCACCCTGGGCTGGTCCTTCGCTTCGGACGGGCACCTCGCCGTGACCTTCGGCGGCAAGGTCGTGACGCCGTAACCACGACCGAGGCGGGGGCTGGGCGCTTGCGTTCCGCAGATGAGCGAATGACGTGTCCAGCCCCCGCTTCAGCACTGCATGGCGCAGATACGGTCGCCGGTGAGGGTGAGGACGTAGCGGCCCGTCCCGAGGCTGATGCCGTTGGGGGAGTGCAGGTAGGCGCCGAACGCCGGCTGACCGTTGGCTCGTGTCGGGATGAGGTCGAACCTGCGATCTGCGCGGAAAATGCCGGCGCAGAAGCGGGCCACGACGTCTCGGCCCTGGTATTCGAAGGGCGTCGGTGGCATCGACATGAAGACGTCGTCGGGGAGAAGGGCCACAAGTGCGTCCAGGTCGGCGGACTCCCATGCGCGGACGAATTTCGCCACCATCGCATCATCGGAGGGTGAGTCGGAGGCGGGCGGCGGTTCTCGGTCGTCGGTCGTGGGACGTCGGTGTCGCTGGCCGGCACGCGTTGAGGCACCGGTTGATGGCGATCTGGTACAGCCAGGTACGCAGCGAGGCGCGTCCCTCGAACCCTGCCGGCCGCCTGGCCAGGCGGCCGGCAGCGTGTATTGCAGGACGTCCTCGGCGTCCTGGAACGATCCGAGCATCCAGTAGCAGTGCACGTGCGGCTCCCGGCGGAGCTGGACGGCGACATCGTCATATACGTCGGCACCCGGCTCGTGCACACCCTGATGGAGCACGACCGCGTCGGCGAACTGCGGCTCACAGTGTTCTCGGTCGTGCTCTGGGCCGGCGAGCGCCTCTTCGGCGAGGCCAGCGACAAGAAGCCCCTGCGTCTCGTCCACGCGGGAACTTTCACTGGGCTCAGGCGCGCTCGCCTGCCCGGGAGGGGGCGACCGCACGTCTCGGGCCTCCGATCGAAATCGGTCATGCCCCTTCACCCATTCGGAGGAATGGGGCGCGCGGGCGGTGCCGTGACCGGCAACTGTTGTAGTCCGAATGGGGGAAGATCCCGAAGGGAGACGCCATGTGTATCCGCCGAAGTCTCGGACTCGCGATCGCCACAGCAACCCTCGCCGGACTCAGCCTCACCGGCGTCGCTACTGCGCAGGTCAGCACACCCCACACCAGCGTCACCCCCGAACAGTGCTGGCAAGGGGGCGGAACGGTGAGCAGTAGACCGTACGCCGGCGAGTACTGCTCGGGCGGCACGTACAGCAACAGCCCCATAGCGTGACACGGGCGATCCGGCGGGCGCCCGCAGCCGCGTGCTGAGGGACGCTCGCGTCCACAAGCGCCTCCGTGGGGGACCGCCCTCCACGGGGCACGCTGGTGGGACCGGAGGGCGGCGAGTTCGTTGTCCCGAACTTCGTCGCCGGCCGCTCCGCCAACAGTCCGTTCTACGACGCCGACAGCCACGCGCGGTAGCGCCGCAGTGCCCGTCGCTGCAGACGCTGCTCGGCGAGAAGGGCGTACGCGGGGCGGGTGTGGGGCTTGGGACGGCTTCCGCGGGCGATGCGGCGCAACTGGTGACGGACCTGCGCCATGCTCGCGGCGGAAGCGAGGGACTCGTCGGACCAGGTCACCGGCCGCAGCTGCCGGTCAGCCTCGCGGCCGTGGCGCCAGCGGTCGGGCAGGTCCGGGGTGACGGCGAGGGCGGTGCCCATCCCGACGAGTGCCACGCCACTGGTGAGGACCCGTTCTGCGGTGTCGCGCCGGGTGATGCCGCCGGTGAGCATCAGTGGGAGAGGACTGGTCTTGACCAGGTCCTTCGCGAGGTCCAGGAAGTACGCCTCACGGGCCTGGGTGCGCGCATCGGCGGGACGGCCGGACATCGCGGGGCTCTCGTAACTGCCGCCGGACAGTTCCACCAGGTCGACGCCGAGCGATTCGAGCATCGCGATCACCTGCCGAGCATCGTCGGCGTCGAATCCGCCCCGCTGGAAGTCCGCGGAGTTGAGCTTCACCGCGACCACGAAGGACGGCGAGACGGCGGCGCGCACGGCCCGGACGACGTCCAACAGCATCCGAGCCCGGTTCTCCAGGGACCCGCCCCACTCGTCGGTGCGTCGGTTGACCAGCGGGGACAGGAACTGTGAGAGCAGGTAACCATGCGCGGCGTGGACCTCCACACCGTCAAACCCCGCCTTCTCGGCGCGGTGGGCCGTGACCGCGTACCGCGTCACAGTGGCCTCGATCTGCTCGGGGGTCATGGCGACAGGGCGACCGAAACGGCTGCTGTGTTTTCCCAGGTCGACCCCCACCGCGGACGGGCCCCACACGACGCCGGGCATGTCTGCCTGGATCTGGCGGCCGGGGTGATTGATCTGCATCCACATCGCTCCGCCGCCGGACTTGCCGGCCTTGGCCCACTCGGTGAAAGGCTCCAGCGGCGCGGCATCGTCGAGTACGACGCCGGCGGGACCGGTCAGTGCCTCGGCGTGGACCATGACGTTGCCGGTGATCAGCAGTCCGGCGCCGCCGGTGGCCCATCGCCGGTACAGCGACAGCAGCTGCCCATCGGGCAACTGGCCGTCGCCGGCCATGTTCTCCTCCATGGCCGCCTTCGCGATCCGGTTGCCCAATACCTGCCCAGAGCGCAGGGTCAGCGGTGAGAAAAGCTCGCTGGCCATCCGGATTCTCCTCTCCATCGAATACAATGTGTGCACCGTTCACATTAGGCGGGCAATGTGCGCGGTGTAAACATGAGGGAGGGTGTTCCATGCCACAAGCGAATGACTCGTACCACCACGGCGATCTGCGCGCCGCCTGCCTGCGCGCCGCGCGGGAGCTACTGGAGGAGGACGGCAGCGCCGGACTGTCCCTGCGGGCGGTCGCCCGGCGGGCCGGTGTGTCGGCGACGGCCCCGTACCGCCACTACGCGGACCGCGACGCGCTCGTCTCCTCCGTTGCCGCAGAGGGCTACCGCGAACTCGCCGGGTACTTGACCGCGGCGCATCCCGCGCCCGCGACGCCTGACGATCTCACCGCGGTCGCCGTTGCCTACGTCCGATTCGCGCTCGATCACCCGGCGATGTTCCGGGTGATGTTCGCGGAGCCCTGCGATCCGGGCAACGAGGAGCGGGTGCAGGCGACCGCCGCCCTGTCGGAGTACGTCCGTGGCATCGTCCGGGGCGCCTTTCCCGACGCCGATCCGGACGCGCTGTCGACCACGGTGTGGGCCCTGGTCCATGGCTTGGCCTTCCTGCACCTGGACGGCAAGCTCGACGCGTCGACCCCCGAGGTGGTCGCCGACCAGGTCCGCACAGCCGTCCACGCGCTGTTCACCGCCTCCCCGGTGGCGTCGCAGGCGGCAACCGCACCGCCCGAGCGGGCCAGGCCGTAGCGGTTCCCGGGTGGTACAGGGAACGGCCTGACGGGCGGGCCGGGCAGGCAGGGCGGTCGGCATCGGCGATGGGTGAGCGCATGGCGACGGTCGTCGGTGAAGTGGACAGCGGGGTGCCGCAGAGCGCGGCGAGAATGCCGCCCGACCCGAGGTGACGACGACCGCGTCCCGGCTCCTCGGGCGGTGGTGCGCAACGATCCAGCAGAGCGACGTGGTCGTACGCGTTCCAGCGCGGATCCTGGCCCAGCGGCTGCTGGAATCCGATCGCCTCCGCGACGAGTTGCGCCGTTTCGCGTTGGCGCGCGAGGGTGCCCGACACGAGTCCCACTTGGGCTATGCGCTGTTGAACTGTCCGCGGATATCGTCCGACGCCATGTCGATCACGGGATGGCGAGTGCACGCGACTCGCCGGGAGCAGGCGTGGCCGCGCGAGGCGATGGCGCTCATGCGGGAGTTCAGTGCCCTGTTCGCCGGCCTTGACCAGCGGTTGGACGAGTGGGGCCTGCCGGAGAGCCGGCCGTTTCCGGCCGGCCCGAAGGGCGAGTACGACGGTGGGCCTCGCGGTCAACGTCATCGACTGCTGACTGGCGCCGCCCCGCAGCGCGTCACAGCGTCGCAGTCGTCCCTTCCCCGGACGCGCTGCCCGCGAGCCACTGGTCCCATCCCAGGTTGAAGTCGGCGTAGCCGTTGTCGGCCGGGGCCTTGGCACGGGGCGAGCCGGTGATGGTGACGGGGTCGCCCTGTTTGACCTGGCCGTAGAACCACTTGGCGTCCGACATGGACAGATGGACGCAGCCGTGCGAGCCGCGGGCGCTGCCGCTGCCCGGGTTGGGGTCGCCGGTCGAGTAGTGCACGTACGTGCCGGACTGGGTCAGGTGCACGTCCCAGGGCAGCGTCAGGTCGTAGTAGTTGGGGCTGCCCTTTTCGCAGCTGATGCCGACGCTGCAGGAGGTCATGTGGACCTTCTCCTGCTTGTCGATGACGGCCATCGTGCCGTTCCACGTCGGATACTGAGCGCTGCCCGCATTGATCGACAGGGTGCGCACCGCCTTGCCGTTCCGGGACACCTTCATGGTGTGGCCGGTCACCGAGACGTCCGCGCGCACGTCGTCGCCGATGTTGAAGGTGTGCGTGTAGTTGTGCACGCCGTAGCGCCCGTTGCCGTTGCTGACGCCGTTTATGTCGGCGTCGATCTTTACCTTCGTACCGGAGGGCCAGTACGTCTTGGGTCGCCAGTCGGCGCGCTTGTCGCCCATCCAGTGCCAGGCACCGGCCACCGGTTGGGAGGCGCTCACCTTCATGTGCTTCTCGACCGTGGCCCGTGCTTTTGCCGCCACCGGGTTCGTGAAGATCACTGAGATCGGCATGGCCACGCCGACCGTGGTGCCCGTCTGCGGGGTGATCGTCTCCAGCAGCATCGGCGGGCCCGCGGGCTTCGTCGGTGACGGGGAGGCGCTCGCACTAGGCTTTCCCGGCGCCTTGGCGTCGTCCCCGCTCGCCTTGTCACTGCCGCCCCCGCCGCAGGCACTCGCGCCCACCAGCATCACACTCGTGACGAATGCGATCCCTATGCCGCCCTTGCGCCGTCCCACGATCTGCCCCGCTCTCTCGCACTTCGGCCCTGACGGGCCCGACTCCCTGTCAGACAACGATGACGTGGGCCGCAGTTGCGTGCGCCGCGTAAAGCGTGTCTCAAGATTCGGTGCGCACCGCCGGATCGGGGGCGACGAGGGGCGCGACATCCTGCCTGCTGCCTGCCGACTTCGCTCGATCACGGCCGTGGTGTCCGCGCAGCAATTCGTGCGTACTCCAGTTGCGACGTGGACGGTGAAGTCGGCCCCGCGCTGCGGGCCGCCGCGGCCGACCCGGCTCTGCAGCCGCTCGAAGGCCACGCCGCGGAGCCGACGTTGAGGACGGCGACGAGCTCACGCTGAGGACGGCGTCTCGCAGACCGACGGCAGCGGCCGCGACATCGGAGAACTGGCCGGACGGATCGGTGCCATGCCGACTCCGCACCCGTCGGGTCGCGGTGTGGAGATTGCATCTCCAGCCCTCCCACGGTATCGGTCTGCACCGGATAGACGCAGGCTACGGGTGACCTACGCAGACTGCCGGGAGACCGTCGAAGGGCAAACCGCATCAGGAGCTGACGGATGGAAACGCCGGACCCAGTTGACCGTTTCACCCCGATTGACCCTTCCGTCGTGCTTCCGGAGGCTGAAGAAACGGAGGAAGCCGTGGTGCTGACAGGCGGGCGCATCACCGCCGGCATCGTCCGCGTCGGTGAGACGGTGCGCCGACGCGCTACTCCAGTCTCACGCTTCGTCGCTGACCTCCTCGTTCTGCTGGAGCGCCGGGGCTTCGACAGAGCACCCCGCTACCTGAGACGGGAGGGCACCACGGATGTACTCAGTTACCTGTCCGGTGAGGTCCCGGCACGATTCCGTACCTGGTCGGACCAGCAGGTCTCTGCCGCCGGATCGCTTCTGCGCGCACTGCACGACGCGACCCGCAACAGCGCTTTGGCAGGGAGCTTTCCCGTCGTCTGCCACCACGACTGCGGGCCGAACAACGTGGTCTTCCGCGATGGACTGCCGTACGCCTTCATCGACTTCGACGCCGCGGCACCTGGACTGCCCCTGGAAGACGTCGGCTACATGGCGTGGACGTGGCGCATCGCTTCCAAGGACACCGCCCCCGCTGTGCCGGATCAGGCCGACCAGGTCCGGACGCTGGTCGATGCGTACGGACTCGATGCCCACGAGCGAGGTGAGCTCGTCGACGCCATCTTGCAACGGCAGAGCCGTAACGCCCGTTTCTGGGCCGAGTGGGTTCCTGGGCCCTGCGAGGTTCAGCCCGACGAGGACGTCATCGTGGCACGCATCGAGTGGAGCCGCCGCGAGCACGCATTCGTCGATGGTCACCGTGCAGCGTTCGAGCGGGCCCTGATCTGACCGGCGCCAGTCACCCCGCACGACGGCATCGATGAACGGCTTCCTCACCGGCTTGGCCGGGAACCGGGTGGGTCGTGTCAGCCGGAGGCATATCGGTCGGTGGCCGGGGCGAGGGGGTCGGGACCTGGTTCTCCCAGGATGTTCTCAAAGTAGCCGGGGCCGGTGCTGGGGAGGGCCTTGAGTGCGGTGGTGTAGCGCAGGGTCTCGGTCTCCCAGGCGTGGTAGCCGCTGATCCATGCGGTCATGACGTCGGCGTAGGTCTCTACGGCGGTCCGTTGCGGGGCAGGGAGTGCCAGGTGGGTGCACATGGCCGGGATCTCGCGGGCGAGTTGCTGGAACCGGTTGCAGCACCGGTGGACTTCTTGCTGGGCCGCGGTGACGGCCTCGTCGCGGGTGCGGTGCTGGGTGCGCTCGATGACGAGGACGAGATTGTCCATGTCTCCGCGCGCTTCCTCCTTTTCGAGGGAGTACACGTCGTTGCACATCAGCGTGATGTCGATGGCGATCTCCCGCATGATCCTCAGCTGCGGGCTGTGGAAGACCGCCGCCGGCAGGCTGAGACCGGCCGCGCGTTCGGCCAGCGACAACGGCAGCGCCGTCCCGGCGACGCCCCTGCGGACATGGAGGTAGTGCTCCATGTCCACCGGCACCCCCCGGCACCGGTTGACCGCTTCGTGGGCGTGGGCGGCGAAGTAGTACTCCCACTCGTGGGCGACCCGCGCCACCCACCCGGGAGCGGCACCGTCGGTGCAGCGGCGCCAGAGGTCGGCGAACGCGGTCGAGCACGCGTCGCCGACGTGGCCGGTGCCGTGGACTACGTCGATCAGGCACTGGCACACCCGGGCGACTCGGGCGGGCGCAAGGCCCAGAGGGCCGTCGAGCTGATCGTCGAAGACGAAGAAGAACGCCATGGCATCGGTACACAGATCCAGACCCCATCCGGTGGCATCGGGAAAGCCATAGGCGGCGAGTCGGGGCATGTCCCACGAGGTGTACCAGTCCACGGACCGCTCACCACCCACCAGCCCCCGCCGGCGGACCCAGTCAAGGTTGCGGCGGCGCGCGCCCTCCATGTCCGCGCTGACCCGAAGCGGGAAGGGTAGATCGAACTCGATGTCCTGTGGCATGACATCCCTCCACATGGCGGCCCGTCCTCTTCCGAACCGGTCATGGCCAGTCTGTCGGCAGAGCGGGCCGTCGCCGCTGGTTCCCCATGAAATACCCGGGAGGAGGAACCGCCGCTGCCGGTAGATCGGGCGGGCACTGGCCCGCAACACGCAGGTGGCCGCGGCGAAGCCGGCGTGGCACCTCGTACCGGCAGGCGTTGGAAGCGGAATCGGTCAACCAGGTCGTCCACCTGATGGCCGCCCTTCAGCGCCGATGCAGCCCCTGTTCGAGCAACGGAGCTGGACGAGGCGGTCGCGGGGGTGTCACTGGAGTTGACGGCCGATCAGCGCGAACGCCTGGACTCCGCGAGGTGATCTGCGAGACGAGTCGATGCGAGGAACTGTTGTGACGGCTTGTTGGGAGGAGTTGTTGTGACGGCTTGTTGGGAGGAGTTGTTGTGACGGCTCCGGTGACTGGTGGGCGTGCTGCCGAGAGTGCCTTGTGTGAGTCCCGGTTTGCGTGGATGTTTCTGCGTACGGGGACGTTCTCGACGAGCAGTGCAAGGCGTGTGCGTTGAGCGGTCCGGGTCGATGGAGCGGCGGGAGCAGGTCGCGTGCGTCTCCGAAGCCATCGGCCGCAAGGTCGTTCTGGAGGAGACCATGGGCGGGCTCTGCCGGTAGGCACCGAGGGTCGGGTGGCTTCCGGTGTTGTCAGGAGAGCGAGGGTGGTGACGGGCTGCTGCCAGGGGGCAGTTGCGGGTCGCGGTCGGCTCCACGGGTCCTGTTCCGCGATCTGGCGGCAAACGTCCGTACGGGACTCCCGACCTCGTGGGCCCCGCCGAGCCGCCCGTCCGGCTGCACGGCGACCTCTGGCACGGCGACCTCTGGCACGGCAACGTCTTGAGGGCGCCGACGCCACGTCCGTCCGATCGACCCGTCCGCGCACGGCGGCCACCGCGAGACCGACCTGGCGATGCTCGCCCTCTTCGGCTGCGCCTACCTGGACCGCGTCCTCGACGGCTACCAGCGGGCGACACGCTTCGCCGACGGCTGGGCGGACCGCGTCGGACTGCACCAGTTCTTCCGGCTGCTGGTGCACGCCGTGCTCTTCGACCGTGGGACCGTGGCTACGCGGAACAAGCCCTGAAAACGGCAGGGGCGGCGTTCGCGCGGTGAGCGCGAATGCCGCCCGGAGCGACCTCGAAGGCGAGGGAAGCGAAGGGACTCACATTTAAGCCGCTTGCACGGCGGAGGAGAAGGAAGCCCTTTCATGGCCTCGCCTAAGGCAATGCTATCAGTCGGCTCGGGATCAAGTCGCGTGCGTTTTCCGGGGTGATGATCGTCGGCGCACACACGAAAACTGGGAGGCGCCGCGAGGGCGCCTCCCAGTCGAAGCCGACGGCGAGGAAAGCGAAAGAACTTGTTTTCGTTAGAGGAATTGAGAAGGAAGCCCCTTCATGGCCTCGCCTTGGGCAACGCTAGCACTCAGCCCGGGATCAAGTCGCGCAGATTTTCGAGGGTGATGACGCGGGAGTCCGGGTGCAGCCCCTCGGGACGTTCGAGACCGATGTACATCACGGGCTCGTCCGGGACCGGCCCGCCGTCCCACAAGTCCACGGCCGTGGTGTCGCCGGCCATCAGGTCGATCAGGTACCGCACCGTCAGATGCTCGCGCTCCACGACGGCGCGCACCACCTTGGACACTGACACCTGGTTCTCCTCGACCCGGTTGGCCGACGAGATGCCCTTCAAATACAGGTGCAGCCACTTCGCGCGCCACCGGCCGTCGTCCTCGCGTCGGAACACCAGCGGCAGCGCCACTCGACCCACGCCGCGAAGCTCCGACTTCATTCGCACCGTGCGCGGCTCGAACGGCCGGCCCTTCTGCTCACCGTCGCGCAGCATGAAACCGAAGAACGACTCCTCGACCTCCTCGAAGCTCTCGCCGGCGTAGATGTTGACCTGCGGAACGATGAATGCGCTGCGTACCCGGTCCAGGGACAGGTTGATGAATTCCGAGGCCCCGGCGGGCGCCTCGGTGACATCGCCCGAGTGCTCGCCCCCGACAGCCTTGAGGGAGGTGTAGGAGAGCCAGGAGTCGGTGCTGTAGTCGGCGTGGAGAAGCAGCGCCGAGAGGTCGTAGTCGGTCCGTTTCTCGGTCTCCTTCCAGTACACGAAGAAGCGAAGCTGTTCGCCGTCGACCGCCGAGACCGAACCTCGCGGCAGTACGCCGAGTCCGGCCGCGGTCGCCCTGCCGCTGAGCGGGAGCGCCACGTCGAGGACGTCGGGGTCGAGCAGCAGCCGGCCCGGAGCCGGGAGCCTGCGGCGCAGCTCGGCGTCGAGGGCGGCGATCAGGCGATCGCGGTCGGGGGCCGGGACGGTCGGCCGGTGGTCGGGGGTCACCCAGGCACGGCCCCGGCGGTTGACGAAGATGCGGGGTTCGTCGGTCTCCCGCTCCCGGTTGTGGAAGTGCTCGCGGACCGAGAGCACGACCCGGCCGGAGACCTCGGGGGCGACCCGTACCGCGGCGGCCACCACCGCATCCCGCTCCTCCTGGTCGGCGGCGATACGCAGCAGAAGGTCCAAGGCGCGGAACAGCTTGCCGGGAGCGGACTTCAGCAGCTGCACCGCACCGAGGACGTCGAACTCGTCGAGCAGCTTCTCGACACGGCTGTCGAAGGACCGCGCCTCCTTCTCGCCCCGCGCTACGGCGAACACATCGGCGGCGTGCGGCCAGCGCGGGTACTCGTGCGGGTGGAGACGCTCACCGAGCCGCTTGAAAGGCTCGCGGTGCGCGTGCACATCGGCCAGCTTGGCGGGGTTCGCCGCGACCACGGCGTCGAGGCTCGCCAGCAGCGCACGGCGGGTCGGCCGCGAGAGTGCCCGAAACCGGGTCGGCTCCTGCAGCGTCACGTCGCCGCCCGACAGCGCACAGGCCAGCCGCAGCACGTCAATGACGGTGTCCACGAGGAGGTCCGCGCCGACGGCAATACGCGCCTCGTTGACGACCGCCCGGTTCTCCCGGACCGGGATCGACTCCGGCTGGGGACCGAGCGCGCACCGCTCGGCGAGGGTCTTGAGGTCGCGCAGGTGGTCCTCGCCCAGTGGCGTCGTGCTGCTCGCCAAGGCCAGGTACAGATCCGTGAGTTCGTCGTCCAGGTCCCGCCCGAGGTGCAGGACGGTCACCCGGTCGCCCGCAGAGGCGATCAGCTCGTCCTGCGCCGCGAGCATCTCCTCGTAGGTGTGCTGGTAGCGGCCGTACGTGGGGAGGCTGAGCAGGTTCAGCACCCCGTGTGCCAGCTGCGTCAGCACGTTCTCGCGCGACGTGTCGTCACCGAGCGCCTTCGTCACACACCGCATCCAGAATTCTTCGGTGTCCGGCACGTTCGCTGGAAAGTCGATGAAGTACGAGTTGTGCCGGGCGTGGTCGCCCACCATCTCGCTCACGGTTCGCAGCGTTCGCTTGGCGGTGTGCACGACCGCGGCTTCGGACAGCCCCGACAGCCGCTCCAGCAGTTCCGCCGAGAGTTTGAAGCCCACGGATGCCAGCGCCGCGTCGAACTGCCGTGCGGCGGTGGCTCCTTCTCCGGCGGAGCCCTTGGGGGTGGAAAGGCGGTGGGTGTGCCGGATGACCAGCGATTCGAGACTGTGCGCCATTGGGGGATGATCGCAGAGGTGTGCGAGCCGGCGCACAGGAGTTTTTTGTACGCGCTCCGACGCCGTGATCTCTCCGGCCACAGCGAGATCATCTTCCCTGCGACCGACGGTTACGGGACAGCCCCTACGACCTCATGTGCTCGCGACGGCCAAGGCGGCGGGCAAGAGCCCTCCAGTTCACTAGGTGCGCGACGTACTGATTCGGTCGGGTGGCGTCACTGGGTGTCGGCGGCGAATTGGTCGGTGCCCAGGACGCTGAGCAGGGCGAGTTTTTCGTGGCTTTCGGTGCCCGGGGTGGCGGTGAATATGAGCAGCGACTGTCCTTGGTCCGGCTCCAGCAGGAGTTGGCAGTAGAGGTCCAGTTGTCCGACCTGGGGGTGGACGAACCGTTTGGTTTCGCTCCACCGCAGGCCCACCTCGTGGCGCTCCCACAACCGGGCGAACTCCTCGCTGGTGCGCAGCAGGACGTCCGCCAGGTCCGCCGCGGGGGAGCCGGGCCCGTCCCGGGTGACCGCCGCGCGCAGCAGCGCGGCGTTGGTCCGGCTGTTGGCGTCGTGCTGCTCGGGGTGGTACCGCTCACGGGCGGCCGGATCGGTGAACCATCGGTACGTCGCGCTGCGGGCGTTGCCGGTGTACTGGGTCTGCTCGCCGAGCAGTGCCACTGCGGACGGTGTCTGCAGCAATGTCTCGCCCAGCGGGCCCATGACCTGCGCGGTGGTACCGGCCAAGCCGTCCATGACCCGCATCAGTCCGGGGCTCACGTGCTGAAGCCGCAGGTCACGGCGGGCGGTGCGGTAGCCGGCGAGCAGGAACAGGTGATCGCGTTCGTCCGGGGTCAGCCGCAGGCCGCGGGCGATGGCCGCGATCATCTGCTCCGACGGCTGCGGCCCGTCGCCGCGTTCCAGCCGGGCGAAGTAGTCGGCGGACATGGTGCACAACTCCGCCACCTCCTCGCGGCGCAGGCCAGGAGCGCGTCGGCGTTGTCCGCGGCGCAACCCGACGTCCTCCGGTTGCAGCGCCGTACGACGGGTGCGCAGGAAGGCACCCAGGGACGAGCGGTCGAACGTATGGTCCATGGTCCCCATCGTTGGCCATCCGGCGCGGCTTAACCACGACCTGCCAGTCAGTGGTTGCGCGTGTCCTTCCAGCGCCCGTGGTGCGGCGAGTTCACTGGCGATGCGATCACCGGTCGCCGCGAACCCACAACCGCGAGCCGCGAGCCGCGAGCCGCGAACCACAAACCACAAACCACGGAGCCAAGACCCATGACCAGCATGACCAGTTGGACCGCGAACGACCTCCCGGACCTGACCGGCCGTACAGTGGTGATCACCGGAGCCGGCCGTGGCCTCGGCCTGATCACGGCACGCGAACTCGCCCGTGCCGGTGCCCATGTCGTACTGGGGGTACGCGACCCCGGCAAGGCCCGCCACGCCGTCGCCGACCTGCCGGGCTCCTTCGACATCCGCCCGCTCGACGTGTCGGACATGACCTCGGTGCGCGCCTTCGCCGACGCCTGGTCCGGCGACATCGACATCCTGATCAACAACGCCGGCGTGATGGACATCCCTGCCGCGCGTACCGCCGACGGCCTCGATCTGCAGACCACCACCAATTACACCGGCCCCTTCCTGCTGACCACCCTGCTGCTCGACCACATCACCGACCGCGTGGTGCACGTCACCAGCGAACTGCACAAGCAGGGCAGGATCGACCTGGCCGACCTCGACTGGCGGACGCGCAAGCACAACGGGATGCAGGCCTACCAGGCGTCGAAGCTCGCCGTCGTCCTGTTCTCGCTGGAGCTGCAACGCCGACTGACCGCCGCCGGCAGCCCGGTGCGCTCGGTGCTCGCGAGCCCGGGCATCGCCCGCACCTCGCTGGCGGCCCACTCCCGGTCGAACGTCATCAACCGATTCACGTTCCTCACCAACGCCCCGGAGCGCGGAGCGCTGTCGCTGCTCTACGCCGCCACCCAGGACGTCCCCGGCAACTCCTACGTCGGGCCGGACGGCCTCGGCGGCTTCCGGGGCTCCCCGGCGCTCCGCCGACAAGGCAAGGCCGGCCTCGACCCGGCCATGGCCGGCCGGCTGTGGGACGCGACCGCCGACCTGGTCGGGGCGGGCGCCCGATGAGTTGCCCCGAGGGTTACCTGGAGACCGCCGACCCCGCAGAGATCCGGATGAACTACGCAGTGAGCCTTCTCCAGCCTCACGTTGAGCCTGCGTGATGGGGAGGACTGCAGTGTTTCCTCGCATGTGCTCGCCCGACTGCGCCGTGACGTCGGCCCGGCACCGTTGATCAGCTGCGGTCTTCGGCGCTGTTGGCGGTGATCGCTCGGAACAGCTCGCGAGCCCGCTCGCAGAACTGCTCGACATCCGTGGCGTCCGGCTCGTCACCGTCCGCCAGCATCCGGGCCTGGAGCTGCTCGGAGCGCAGCCCGCCGTAGCGGGCCCGCACCTCCGCGGTTACCGGCTGGACCGCGATGTGTAGGTGCTTGCGCGCGTCGCGGCCGTGCGACCACATACAGACATAGGTCTGCTCGGGCCGGCACAACGTCTCCACGACACGAGCCGTATCGCGCAGCAAGGGGCCGAGTTCCGCCGCTGCCGTGTCGTCGAGCTCCGCGATGGCCACGACGTGCTCCCGCGGACCGACGATCAAGGTGCCGAGATTCATCGGACCGACGACGTGGTTCACCACCCAAGCAGCCGTTTCGTGCAGCACGCCCCCGGGCAACTCCCGGCGCCCGGCCAGAAGGTCACACCCAAGACACCCCGTCACATCCACGCGCACCAGCCTATACAGAACCCGCAGCGATGAAGTCGACTGCCAACCTGGTTGACGAGCCTGCCGGTTGGCCTGCGCACGTGATGAAGCTGCTGGTAGACGGGTTCACGACCAAGATCGCCCGTGCTGCCAGGAGCTTCGTGTGCTGGGCGGCGTGCGGGACTCGGTGGTGCCGGCTTTCCGCCAGCCGCCAGGCGCTGCTGGTGCCGGCACACCTGCGTCTGGGGCACACCTACGCTCAGCTCGCGGTTGGATTCGAGGTGGGCGTGAGTACGGTGTACCGGTACATCACGGAAGCCGTCGGACTGCTCGCGGCGCGGGCGCCCGACCTCACCACGGCTGTGACGGCTGCCTAGGCCAAGGCGTTCGTGACCCTGGACGGAACGCTGCTACCGATCGACCGGACCGCCGCCGACCGGCCGTACTACCCCGGCAAGCACAAGAAGCACGGGATGAACGTGCAGGTCATCGCCGATCCGCACGGGAATCTGCTGTGGGCCTCGTCGGCCCTGCCCGGTGCGGTGCACGACATCAAGGCTGCCCGCACCCACGGCATCATCGACGCCCTCACCGAGGCGGGCCTGGCCTGCTGGGCGGACAAGGGCTACCAAGGCGCGCAGGGCGGCGGCTTGACCGACGCCGAGAGAGCGGTCCGGGAGCGAGTGCGGCTGGACGCAGTGGCTCGGTTAGAAGCCGGGGACAAGAACACGGTCGTCGCTGCCACTCTGCGAGTGTCTGAAAGATCGGTGGAGCGGTGGCGGCGACAGTGGCGTGGGGGCGGCGCGGATGGTGTCGCCTCGAAGGGGGCGCCCGGTCGGCCGAGGCTCAGCGGCACCCAGGTCGCCCGACTGGAGCGGAAGTTGGAGCGTGGACCGTCGCACACGGCTGGGCTGACCAGCGGTGGACCCTGGCGCGCGTCAAGATGCTGATCGGTCGGCTCTTCCGCATCTCGTACACGGTGGAAGGCACGTGGCGACTCCTCAAGCGGCACAACTGGTCGTGGAAGCAGCCCGCGCGCCGCGCGATCGAGCGTAACGACGACGCGGTGGAGCTGTGGAAGAAAGAGGTCTGGCCGCGGGTAAGAAGCTGTTGTCTTTCCGGGTTTGAGGAGAACGTTTCCGCTGGTCAGGTATAGGGTCGGTGATCCTGTGGGAGTGGTGGCCTGTTGTGTCGCCGCTGCTGTGGAGGTCATGGATGCCGTCGGTCGTGGGGCTGCTGGAACAGCGCGAGCTCGTCGCTCGCCGTCGCGTGGACGAGCTGCGGGAGGAGGCCGACCGGGTCCAGGCTGAACTGGCTGTGGCGGAGCGGGTCTGGAAGGAATGGGCCATCGCTCGCTCACGGGTGGGCGAGGTGCTTGCCCCGGCGGATGAGACCGGGCATGGCCACGACCAGGCCGACCGGACAGCACCGGCCGCCGACGGGCAGGCCGGGGAGGTATCGCCAACGCCGGAAGCGGCGAAGACGAAATCGCAGGTGCCGGTGTGGCGTGACGGGCTTGCGTGGTCGGCGTTGTCGGTGGACTACCAGCGCATCCTCACCGCGCTCGCGGACCGGGCTCGGCTCGGGCAGGGGCCGATGACCTGCCAGGAGATGGCCGCTTCGTTCGGCATGGACGTGGTTCCGGCGCGGGTGGAGGCGCTGAGGTCGAAGGCGAAACGCCTGGTCGCGCGCGGCTGGCTGGCCGAGCCGGCGCCGGGCCGGTTCACGCCCGCCCGCGGCGTGAGCGGGCCAGGCGGCGGGTCATGAGCAGGGTCATCGACCAGTAGATCATCGCCTCGGCGCTGGCGGTGCGGCGTTCGAAGTCGCGGGCCAGGCGGCGGGTGCGCATGAGGTGGGCGAAGAGACGCTCGACGATCCACCGCTTGGGCAGCACCACGAAGCCACGCATGTCGTCGCTGCGTTTGACGATCGCCAGGACCAGGCCGAACGTGGCCAGACAGTACTCGACGAGGCTGCCGGTGTAGCCGCCGTCGGCCCAGACGAGGGTCAGCAGGTGGTGGGCGTCGGCGACTTGGCGCAGCAGGACCTGGGCGGCGGCTCGATCGCCGACATTCGCGCTCGTGACCATCACGCCCAGCAGCAGGCCGAGAGTGTCGACCACGACGTGCCGCTTGCGTCCATTGATCTGTTTGCCGCCGTCGAAGCCACGGCTGTCGGCGCCGACGACGGCGTCCGCCTTGACCGACTGCGAGTCGATCACGCCGGCCGTCGGCTGCGCGTCCCGGCCCAGCCGCTCGCGGACCCGGGCGCGCAGCCGGTCATGGAACTCTCTGACCAGGGCGTGGTCGCGCCAGCGGCGGAAAAACGCATACGTTCGGTCCCACGGCGGGAAGTCGGCCGGCATCGCCCGCCACTTGATGCCGTTGTCCACGAGGTACCGGATCGCGTCCAGCAGCGCGCGGTGGCAGTATCCCTCCGGCCGACCGCCCCGCCCGCGCATCCAGCCCGGCACCGGCAGCAGCGGCCGGACCTCGGCCCACTCCGCGTCCGTCATGTCCGTCGGGTACCGGCGCTGCCGTTCGGGCCGGTCGGCCGCGTTGCCGTACACGTGCGCGAGGCAATCACACGTTGGAGCGGCCGAGTTGGACCGTCCGGCCATCGACACGGAAGACTGCAGCACAGGGGCCTCCTGTTGCTCTATGGATTCGACACCCACGAGCTGTTCAGGAGGCCCCGCCTTCATGCTCTGGCCACGACAGGATCACCCGACCGGGAATCCGCGTTCGACCGCCACCGCTCAAGATCGAAAAGACAACAGCTTCTAAGAGCACCGCGGCGGCCTGCGATGGCTGGATCGTCTTCGAGGACGAGTCGGCCAGGGTTTTCACGCGGGACACGGAACCGCCGCCCCCATTACCGTCTTCGTAGCCCGGGCAACGGGGTTACCGGCCTTCGGGCGACGTGATCGACACCAGCGACATCGACGTCCACCTCGGCCTGGACGTCGACAAGGGCGAACACCACGCCACCCCACTCACCCCTTGACCAAATCGGTATGCGGTCAGGTCGCGAGAACGAATGCCAAGAGGCACATGACGCCGACCGAGACATACATGACCACCTGATATCGCACGGGGTAGGCGTAGGCGTCCCGCTTGACTCCTCGCCGCCATTCGTCGCCGTATTCGAGGAATAGTTTCCTGGGTGGAATCAGGCCTGCCGCGAGGCCGATCCACACGAAGGAATACATGACCAGCATCTGCCGGGAATTCCAGTGCGCGGGCTGGAAGGCGCCTACCGCGATCATGCCGAGACAGCAGCAGAGGGAGACCACCAGCACGAACAGCGTCAGTTTGCGGACCTTCATCCACCTGTCCACGACGAAGCAGAGGACGAATGTGGCGAACGCCGCGATGAGCAACAGGTAGACGAGGGGAAGCTGCGCGAGCACGGCGGTCCTTTCGGCGGCGCCCGGGGGCCGTCGGCAGGTATGCCGCCGACCCCCGGTGTGAGCCCCGCATCCTATCGATTCGAATCAGATCGAATCTGATCGGATTGAATCTGATTGGATCGGAATGGATCAGAACAGGGACCCCAATACGCCGGTGACCGGCGAGATGAGGTCATGGCCGAACTGGCTGACCTTCGTGACGACGGTGGAGCCGCCCGCAGCACCGATCCACTTGGACTGGCCGAAGGTGAGCACGCCCAGAGCGGCGCTCCCGAGGGACGACTTGAACTCGCTGCTCGACAACCCGTAGCCGATTCCGGTGAACAGCACGTTCAGTCCGGAGAACGCCAGGGAGGTGTACGCGAAGCCGGACGCGAGGGCCTCGATGAACGGCACGGCGGGTGGGAAGAAGAAACCGGCCGCCAGGCCGACGAGGCCGGTGAAGGCGGAGGCGAAACCGAAGCCGATACTGAGCCAGTTGGTGGCGTTCGCCAGCCACCTGGCGTCCTCCTTCCACCAGGGAAGACCGCCCTTGACGGTGTCGTTGTCGGTGGTGTCGGCCGGGTTCGTACCGGCTTCCTTCGCCTCGCGGGCCTCCTCGGCCGCCCGCTTGGCGGCCGCCGCGATCTCCGCCTGGCGCTTGGCCGAGGCAATCTGGTGCGCCTGGCTCGCCGCGGCCGCTGCCGTCTGTGCGTCCTGGCCCGCCTGGATGGCGGAGGCGCGGGCCGAAGCGGCTGACGCCTGGGCCGAGTTGGCGGAGGCCACCGCGCGGCGGGCGGCGTCCACGGCGCGGTTGGCGGAGTAGTTCGCCGAGCGCGCGGCCGAACGCGCGGTGCTGGCCGCCGCCTTGGCCTTGTCGGCCGAGGCCTGCGCGTCCTTGGCCGACTGATCGGCCGCGTCCGCGTTCGCGTCCGCCTGGGTGGCCGCGGTAGCGGCCTGCTCGGCCGACGCGTTCGCCTTGTCCGACCACTGCTGCGCTTCGGCGGCGGCGTTGCGCGCCGTCGCCGCCGCCTGCTGCGCACGGGCGGCGCTCTCCTGGGCATGGTGCGCGATCTTGGCGGCCGCGGCGATCGCGCCCTGGATTCCCGAGATGTGGGCGGCGGAGTCGTAGTCGAGCTGTGCGGTCCGGTGCTGCGCCGAGGCGATGAAGTTGCGGCGCATCCACGCCGGCCCCTCCATCGCGGCCTGGGCGTGGGCCTGCGTGTACGGGCCCGCGTTCGCGATGAGGGTGGCGGTGGCGACCGCGTCGTCCTCCTGCTGCGCCGCCTCGTACGTGACACTGAGGAACTCGTAGAGCGCCTCGGCGGTGCCGGCGTCCAGCGCCGCGTTCGCCGCCTTCTTCACCGCGCTGCCGGGGTTGTTGGCCAGGACCCTGGCGACTGCGACGCGGTTGTCCGTCGCGGCGGCCTCGATGACGCTGTCGGCGAGGAACCGGGTGGCGGCGTCCGCGGCGTCGCTCGCCAGCGCCGCGTTCGCGGCGCCCGCGACGTCCGGGGTGGCGATCTGGGCCAAGTAGAGGACGGTCTCCCGGTCGTCCTGTCCCTGTGCGAGCTGCCGGTCGGTGTCGATCCAGCCATGTACGTCGGCGTCCGTGCCGCACAGGGCGAACCGGGCCGCCTCGCACGACCAGGAGCCCTGGGAGTTCATCAGGGCGATGGCCGCCTTGCGTCCGAGGGTGGCGGCCAGGCCCGTGTCGCCCGCAGCCAGCGCCGCTTCGGCCTGGGCGACGAGGTCCTTCGTCGCCTGCTCGGCCTGCTCGTCCTGGGTGCGCTTCTCGGCGCGTTCCGCCCGTTCCTGCGCCTCGATCTGCGCGAGCAGGCCGGTCTCCTCCATCGCCTGCTTCATGTCCTCGTCGAGGCGCTGCCACTCGGCCTCCCGCGCCGCCTTCTCCACCGCTATCGCCTGGGTGACGGCGTCGGTGGCGGTGTTCGCCGCCTCGGTGGCCGAGTTGGCGAACGCGGTGGACTCGTTGGCGTAGTCGATGGCCTTGCCCGCGTTCTCGAACGCCCACTCGGCAGCAGTCGCGGCGTTGTCCGCGTGGTCGGCTGCGCTGTTCGCGGCGTCGCGCGCGGTGCGGGCGGCGGCCGCTGACGCATTCGCCAACGTCTGTGCCGTGCCTGCCGCGTTGGTGGCGATCGTGGCGTTGGTGCTGGCGATCTGCGCCTGCCGTTTAGCCTCCGCGGCCTCCGCCTGCGCCTTGCCGGCGGAGGCCGCGGCCGCGGCGGAGGCGTTCGCGGCGGCGGCGTTACGGGCGGCCCCGGCGGCGGCGGCCCCGGCGTTCGCGGCCGCAGCGGAGGAGGTGGCGGCCGCGTCGGCGGCCTTCGCCGCGCTACGGGCCTTGGCCGCGGCATTACTGGCGGCGACGGCGGCGTCCTTGCAGGCGGCTGCCTTGGTGGCGTCCTTGAACGCGGCGATGGCCGCGTTGTACGCCGTGGCGGCGGCGGATCCGGCGGTGGCCGCGGCCTGGCTCGCGGCGGTGGCGGCATAGGCGGTGCGACGGGACGCCTGGACGGCGGCGTGGGAGGCCCTGATGGCGACCCGGGCCGAGTCGGCCGCGCCCGTCGCGGCCTCGGCCGCCTTGCGGGCCGCCTTGCCTGACTTGATCACGTCGTCCTGGGCCGCCTGGGCCTCCGCCGCGGCGGTCTCCGCCGCCTGCTTGGCCTTCTCGGCGGCTTCCACCGCGCGGGCGGAGGCCTCCTCAGCCTCCTTCGTCTGTGCGTCGGCCTTCTTGCCCTCGCGTTCGACGACCGCGACGAGTTCCTCGATCGTCGCGGACTCCTGGTCGCGGGCGCGGGCGATGTGCTGGCCGGTGTCGAGGAACCACTCGATGTCGGCCTCGGTCCCGTCCAGCGCCCGGGAAGCGTATTTCTGCACCTCCGGACCGGCCAGCACCAGGAGCTTGGTCACCTCGACGCGCATGTCCTCCAGGCGGCCGGTGTACTGGTCCGCGGTGAGGAACTGCTCCAGGGCTGCCTGCGTGCCCGCGTTCAGGGCGGCGTTGCCGTAGCGGCGTACGCCCTTGTCACCCACGGCCATCACGGTCGCGGTGGCGACGCTCAGGTCTTCCACGAGGGCGGTCTTGAAGCCGCTCGCGAGGTACTCGGCGATGGAGGCGTCACCGCCCTCCAGCGCCGCGGCGGCCTCGCGCCGGGTGCCCTTCCCGCCGCCGGCGAGGGAGGTGAGGATGGCGACACGGTTGTCCTCCGCCGTGGCCTTGGGGAGATCGACCGTCAGGAAGGTCTGGACGTCGGTGTCGGAGCCGATCAGTACCGATTCCGCCGCGGCGCGCACGGCCTTGCCGCCCAGCAGCCACGCCTTGACGGCCTTCGCCCGGTCGGTGTCGGGCAGGTTGAACGGGTCACCTTCGTCGAGATCGTCCGGCGGAGCAGTGGTGGCGGCTTCGGCAGGGGCTGAACTGAGAACGAGGCTGGAGGTGGCGGCGACGGCTGTCGTGGCCGCGAGGGCGCCGATAACGCGCCGTCTGCTCCAGTAGGTCGTGTTCAAAGCTGGCCTCCGGGATCGGGGCCCGACGGTGTGACGCACGGATGGCGTCACACCGCCGGGCGGAGTACGGGGGAGCCGCGCCCTTGTCCGGCGCGCGAGTTCAGCGGATCGGCGACGGACCCGCGGGTCAGCCGATCGCCATGCCGAAGGCCTTGCCCGTGAGGGGCAGGCCGTTCAGACCGGGCTGATATGTCGTCACCGTGGCTCCCGTGCCGCCCATGGCGTTCGACCACGGCAGGCCGTGCACGGCACCGCGCTCGGAGGGGCCGTTCGGCATGCCGATCCACAGATGGGTGGGCGTGGCGTACAGGTAGGTGCCCACGAGCTGCGACGCGCCCGGAGTACCGGGCAGGCCGCGCTCGTTGCCCGCCTGGATCCAGTGGTCGGAGTCACCCGGCGCGCCCAGCAGTGAGAACGTCTGCACGATGCCCGCGTCGGTGGCCGTGTCGATGTCCTTGCCGGGGACGCCGACCGCCAGCAGCATGGTCGTGGCCGTGCCCGAGGCGTTCGGCGCGGTGTTCGCGACGGCGACCGACGTGCCGAAGCCGTCACCGCCCGCGGAAGCCCCGTTCACCCCGTCGACGCCCTGGTGGACGGTGGCCAGTTGGGTCACGGTGCCGGCCGCGGTCACCCGGAGGGTGAGCACCTGCCCCGCACCCGCGTAGGAGGTCGTGCCGACCCACAGGGTCTCGCCGGGCGAGCCGACGGCGATGATCGAGTCGGTGGCGGCGGTTGCGCCGGACGGACGGTAGGCGACCGTCGACACCGACGCACCGAACAGGTCCTCGGGTTCGGCCGCGTCGCTGATGCCGTCGCTGTCCTGGTCGATGCTCGCCACGGCGGTGGGGATGCCGGCCGCGTTCAGCGTGTGCTTCAGGATCGTCACCATGCCGGCGTTCGCGGCGGTGCCGACGGTCTCGCCCGGGGAGCCGATCGTGATGTTGTTGGCGTCGCCCGCGACAGAGGCACCGAACCGGTCACCGGCCTCGATGACACCCACCACGCCCGTAGAGTCCTGGTGGATCTTCACGTTGGTGGTACCGCGCAGGTAGAAGACCTGGCCCGCGTCCACGTAGCCCTTGAGGTTCTGGCCGGGCATGCCGATCAGCAGATACGGCTCACCGGCGGCGGTCTTGCCGGCGGCCAGCGCGGCGCCCATCTGGTCGTTGGCCTCCGAGACGGCGGCCAGGATGTCCCCCGTGCCGGTGCCTTGCACCAGGTTGAGTGCGGCCTTGCCCTTGCCCAGGCCGTCGGGGGAGCCGTAGAGGATGGTCACCATGCCGGCGTTCGCCACGGCGCCGATGTCCTCGGAAGGGATGCCGACGACCAGGTCGGTATAGCCGTCCTCGTCGTAGTCGACCGAGGCGAGTGCCTGGCCGAACCCGTCGCCCGCCTCGGCCGTGTCCGGCACGTAGTCGAGGTCCTGGTGCAGCGTCTCGCTGCCCTTGCCGCCGCCGTAGACGACCTTCACCAGGCCGGCCTCGGACTGGCCGTTGACCGACGCCTTGGGATCGCCGACGGCGATGTCCTCTGTGCCGTCGCCGTTGAAGTCGTCCACGCGCGTCGCGGCGATCTGGGCGGCGACCCAGCTGCCGAGGTCGTCGACCCGGGTGGCGATGCCGCCGGTACGGGTCTCGGCGGTGTCGATGCCGAAGCAACCGCCTTGCCAGGAGCGGCTGTTGATGCCGACGAGCTGGGCCTGGGCGCCTGTCACGCGGACCTCGGGGCCGCCGGTGTCGCCGGCGCAGATGGACACGCCGTTCTTGCCGGTGACGGTGGCGGTGGTGGCGTCGGAGGCGTCCACGGAGAACGCGCCGGTGTGCAGCGCGAGCGGCGCCCATTCGTCCTTGGTGCGGCCGTATCCGGCGACGCGCAGTTCCTCGCCCGTGACGGGCGAGGTGGTGGCCAGGACGGCGGGGGTGACGGTGGTGACCGGGCGGGAGAGACGGGCCAGGACGAGGTCGCGATCGGTGCGCGGGACCAACTGGACCACGTTGCGGACCACGCCGTCGGTGGTGGTCAGGTCGGAGCGTCCGATGGTCGCAGTCGTCGCGAGTTTTGGTGCGCCGGCGGGTACGTCGAGGCCGGCGGCGGGATCGTCGACGAAGCAACTGGCGGCGGTGAGCAGCCATTCGGCGTCGACGAGGACGCCGGCGCAGGCCCGGGTGCCGTGGCCGATGTCCAGACGTGCGGTGTAGCCGTAGGTGGTGCCGGTGGCGGCGGTGCCGGTGACGGCTTGCGCGGGCAGGGTGCTCAGCGCGAGCGGTGCGGCGATCAGGGCCGTGGCGAGCAGGGCGCGGCGGACGGATCTGGTGTGTTGGGTGAGCATGACTTCCTTGGGACGAGGGGGAGATACGACGTTGGCCGGGGCAACAGGGCTGCCTAGCGCGCTACTTGGAGGTCCTGATCTCCGCGAGCATGAACTCGCGCCCCTGCTCGTCCGCGCTCTCACCCACGGGCGTCCAGGTGTTCTTGGCGATGTCGTACGACTGCTCCTCGTCGGCGGTGGTCATGTCGACCTGCGCCGCGTAGTCGTTGCCTCTGAGGCGTAGACCGAGGGGATCTCCAGCGTCAGATAGCCGGAGTTGCCGGTGACCCGGAAGCAGACCAGGTCCGAACTACGGGCCCAGACCTCCAACAGGCCCGTCTGGCTCGCGCAGTCGGCGAGGACGATGTGCCCGTCACCGCGCTTGAGGGTGATGCCCTGCTCCGCGAGGATCTTGTCGGCCTGCGGATAGTCGAAGCCCTCCACGGCGTAGCCGGGTGTCTCGTCGGCGACGGCATGGACCGCCGCGGCGGTCGACGCCGTCGACGCGGATCCGCCCAACAGGCCCTGCGCTACGACGAGCCAGGTCAGGGCGGTTGTAGCCGCGGCGCCAAGAATGCGCCGCACGAGTCTCTTCCTTGCCTTCATCACAGTTGCGATCACAGCCCTATTCGTCGGATCGACGCAGGTGTGAAGGCCGTCTTCAAGGCAGCTGGATGGAGCGGAATCGATGCGTGGGAAATCTGGCATAAAGCAGCGAGATAGAACAGCGTGCACACGTAAATTCATGAGCTCACCCCCCGATGGCGGCCCTCGATACCCGCATGAGATAAACAGCCCAAAGGCCTTTGATTGCCCTTTAGTTGTGCTATGAAATCCCATCGCCCCGGGCCTTGTCTATCGGAAAAATAGGGGTAAAACCGAGCTTTCGGGTTGACCGTATATGTGATGCGCATCACATTGCTGTGAATCGCTACTGTAATGTTCACTTTAATTTGGGAGCTCGTTATCATGCTTGGCTTCGATTAAAGGTTGACCCGCAAGTGATCTCTGGGTTGATGCTGGGTCGATGCGCCGCCTGTCCTATCTGGCGAGGGCCAGGTTGTCAGGTCGGGTGGGTTCGATCGCGTTCGTAATGAGGTCGGTCCAGGGCCAGTGGGGAACGGTCGCCGTCGTGGGCGGCGGGGCTCCCATCGGCGGGTTTGGCCGGTCAGGGCGAGCTCGGCATCCAGGCGGGCAGGTCGAGGGCGGTCTGTTCGCCGGTTACGACGCCCCGCGTATGGCCTGTCTCCTCGACGGACTCCTGTATCTCACTGCCGCAGGGCGGGCGGCCTCCCAAGCACGGTAAGGAGTTCCGTTTCGCCAAGCCCGACACCTGGGGCGAGCCCGATACCGCGACCACACAGGTCACCGACCGTTGGCGAACTCCCCATTATCAAGGGCACGTTGGTTCGCCTTCAGGTCGACCGTCTGCCCGGCGGCCACGAATCTGTGCTGGTCGTCGCCGCTTACACCCAACTCCGCCTCGTCCCTGGGAAAGTCCCGCCGAACCCGGGCGGCTTCACCCCGCCCGGGTTCGCCGGGGTTCAGAAACCTCCGCCCGAAATGGCCCTGCCCGGCCCGTGCACCGAAACCCACCAGACCATCGCCGAACGCGACCAACTCAGACGCTGAACACGGCTTCAGAAGGGAACGGCATGCGCTCCGCGTCGACCCGGATCATGGCACCGACACCCTGCTCCCTGAGCCATTCCAAGACGAGCGGCGTCATGTCCTCGAAGCCGCTGTCCAGGTCCACGTTGGGGCGCCGCCCCATTCCCTCGGCCATGGCCACAACCCTACTCAGCGTCCGGTCGGGCCTCGGCACACGCTTTCAAGGCAGCTCAAACGATAAAGAACGAGCTTAGGGCGTACAGATCTTCAACCCGCGGCTTTCCGTTCGGCGGGTCGTTGAATCTCAATGACCTGTCAAGCCCCGTAGGACGCGGTGGAGTCAGCCGCTTGCTGAGGCGGACGGTAAGGCGGGTACGTAGGGGCGGTGGTCGCGGAGCATCGCCCAGAGCACGTCGACGCGGCGTCGGGCGAGAGCGAGGACAGCTTGGACGTGGCGCAGGCCCTCGGCCCGTTTGCGCAGGTAGAAGTCCCTGGACGAGCCGGGATACATCATGGCGCTCTGAGCGGAGAGGTAGAAGACCCAGCGCAGGCGGCGGTCGTAGCGTTTGGGCCTGTGCAGGTTGCCGGTCCGGCGGCCTGAGTCGCGTGGGACCGGGGCCAGGCCAGCGTGCGCGGCCAGGCGGCCGGCGTCACGATAGGACGAGAGGTCTCCGGTGATGGCAACGAACTCGGCGCCGAGGATGGGGCCCATGCCGGGTAGCGACTCGATGATCTCCGCGCGGTCGTCTGTGCGGAACAAGTCCCGAATCTCTTTGTCATTGGCCGCGATCCGCTCGTCGAGTGCGAGCAGCTGGTGGGCCAGTTCTCCCAGGAGGACTGCGGCGCGGGCCTCACCCGGCAGGGCGGTGTGCTGCTGTTCAGCTGCCTCCACGGCCTTCTCCGCCAGCCGCTGGGCACTGCGGACCTTCCGTCGCTGAAGCCAGCTGGCCAGGCGCTTGAGGCCGGTGCGGCGGAGAGCAGCCGGTGTCTGGTAGTGCGTCAGCAAGATGACTGCGCCCCTGGAACGGGCGTAGTCAAAGGCTTTCTCCAGGGCGGGACTGATGCCGCACAGCAGGTCACGCATCCGGTTGACCAGCCGCACGCGGTCCGCGATCAGGTCGCGCCGGTGGGCGGTCAACAGGCGGAGGGTGCAAATCTGTTCGGGCGGGATCCTGATGGCGGTGAAGTCCCAGCGGACGCGGGCCATGTCCGCGATGATCAGGGCGTCCTTCGCGTCGGTCTTGCCCTCGCCGCGGTAGCCCTCAGCGCCCCGGCTCACACTCCGGCCCGGGACGTAGGTGATGTGCTGGCCGTGTGCGGCAAGCAGAACCAGCAGCAGCGTCGCGGTCTTTCCCCGCAGGTCAACGGCCCACTTCACCTGGTCTGCGACTTCGCAGGCGGTGGCGATGAGTTTGAGAATCTCTGTCTCGTCGTTGGGGATCTTCCGGGAGAAGACGGCCTCACCGGCAGAGTTGATCGCTACGGCCCAGTGGTGCCCCTTGCCGACGTCGATGCCGACCCATAAGTGTTCGTGCCGGGTGTTCATTGCTACGGCTCCGTTCCTTGCCGACCAGCCTTTTGGTCCGTAGAACACTCCGCAGCAGGCCCTTAACCAGCGATGACCGCAGATCTCAATCAGCAACACAGAGCGTCCCGGAGGACCAGGTGGCCATTCAACGAAAGCCATAACAACGACAGCCTGGCATCAGCCATGCCCAGTCCTCCCGGACCGTCGCCATTGTCCAGCAGTCTGGTATCAGCCGTGCCTGGTCCTCCCGAACCACTGCTGATTCTTAAGGCTCTGGTATGGGTGGCTGGAAGTGCAACGGGCCGTGCGGGCGGCGAAGTCCGGGGCGGTTCTGCCGCATCTCGATGAGCGGCAGCGTCGTCTGCTGATACGAGCGGAGGCTCGGTCACTCGGCCACGGAGGAATCTGGGCGGTTGACCGCCCAGATATCGAGGCACGCTCGCGGGACCATCGCACCCTTCAAGTGATCACCAGCCTGCCGGGTATGGGCCCCATCCTGGGGGCCGAGTTCGTGGCCGCGACCGGCGGAGACATGACGGTATTCGGCACTCCCGACCGCCTCGCCGGCTTCGGCGGCAGGGCGGCCGGCCCGCCATCTGCTGTCCACCCGGCAGGAGTACAAAGAGGCTGTGAGCGATGCGGCTCGCTGTGCCGCCTCGGACGAACAGCCCGCGGATTCCGTGAGCCACCAACTGGCTCAGACACACCGACAGGTCACGTAACGCCGTCGAGGACGGTCCCGGCCGGGCAGAAGAACCGACATGTACCGACGTCAGGATCCAGCAGCGGACACATGGCGAGCCAACTCGGTGGCCAGGCGTCGCATGACCGTGCGGTTGGCGCGTCGTATCGTGGCCCGGACGACGGGTCCCAGCAGACGGTCGGCGAGCGGGACGCGCGTCCAAGCGTACGTGAACGTCACGTGACTCCCGTCGGTCGGCAGCGGTTCGATAGTGTACGTGCCTTGGGCCAGGCGTCGGCCGGCCGCGCTGACGTTCCGTTCGACGATGCGCCGCGGCGGGTCGGCCTCGACGACCTCGATGGTGACGTCGGTCTTCATGCCGCCCAGCGCGGCGGTGACCGTGGCGCACGATCCGATGCCCCGGCCGGGGCCGCTGTAGCGCCATCCGGTCAGGTAGTGGTTGGTGAATCGCTCGTGGTGAGCCATGACATCGAGGAAGTCGTAGACCTGCTCGGGCGTCTGCGGTACGTCGATCGACACGGTGACAGACTTCATGTACCACACGGTACACAGGGCATGTACCAATTGGTACGCTCGTGACGTGGCGAATACGGACGGCCCATATCCTGAGGGCGAGGCAGTGCCCGGCACGGAGGGGGACCGGCGAGCTCAATTGGTGGATGCGGCCGTCGACTACGTCGCGGCACACGGCATCGCAGACCTGAGCCTGCGCGGCCTGGGCGCCGGGATCGGCGTCAGTCACCGCATGCTGATCCACTATTTCGGCTCCAAGGAACACCTGCTCGTCGAGATCGTCCGGACGTCGGAGCAGCGCCAGCGTGATCTGCTGTCCCGGCTCCGCCTGGAACCCGGTGGCTCACCCGCCGATGCTGCGCGGCTCCTCTGGCAGCAGCTGACGGACCCTCGACTGGCCGGTCAGGAGCGGCTCTTCTTCGAAATCTACGGGCACGCGCTGCGGGGCCGCCCCGAGGCTGCCCCGCTTCTCGAAGGGCTCGTGAACGACTGGCTGGAGCCGCTCGTGGCCGCCGAGGTCGCCGCAGGGGCGGACCCTGCCGTGGCCCGGAACCGCGCCAGGCTGGGACTCGCCACCGTCCGCGGTCTGCTGCTCGACCTGCTCGCCACCGGTGACCGCGCCGGCGTCAACGCGGCCATGGAGGACTTCCTCCAGCTGTATTACGGCTCGAAGTAACGGAGTTGCCGCTCAGGCCAGGGGGCTGGGCCGGACGGCGACCACCGTTCGAGCAACGGTCGCCGAGGCAGACGGTTCTGGTACGGACTGGGCGACGGAGAGGGGCCGGTCCACCCGTCCAGCCAGCGGCGAAGCCGGCAGCGGTGCGCGTCGCAGTTCTCAGACCTGCTGGGGTGCCGGTGGGCTGGTCACGCGTCCTCAGCCGGGCGGGGCGGTGAGCCGGCCAGCGGCGAGGCGTCTTCGTATCGCACCTCGTAGACGCGCTCGGCGAACTTCCAGCCGTCGTCGGTGCGCTGGTAACGGTCGTGGTAGATGGCGTAGTTCAGCCCTCCGCGGCCGTCGCGGCCACGCCCGACCTCTGACATATACGCGCGGCCTGACGCGGTGTCTCCGTCAAGCTGGATCACGCCCGGGTGCGTATTCTGCACAAGAAAGTCCACAACATCCGGCACCCGCCTGCCCCAGGCGCGGATCGGCTCCTGCCCCTCGAGTTCAACGGGGATGTTGGGCATACGCCATACGCCGTCCGGTGTGAACAGCAAGGCGATACGGTCGTAGTCGCGCATCATCACCGCGTCGGTGAACTCGCCGCGCAGCGCCTCGATCTCGACGCGATCCGCGATGGCCTGAAAGTCGCTCATCGGTTTCCTCCTCGTCACCTTGAACTCGGTGCACGAACGACACCGGTCCGCCCTGAGACGGAAGCCTCCACGTCGGCGCTACAGACGATCCCGCCGAGCGTCCCTGGGTCGCCTACTCGCTGGATGGTGTGTTCGTCTCAGCAGTACGACGACACGGCCTTCCGGAATGTGACACGGCCCCGCTCAGAGCGCACCGCAATCGCGATCAGCCGGCACGAACGAGAACGAGTGAGAGTCCGCACAGGGTGGCTTCGGCGACCTCGCTCGGCGCGCGCCTGTACGCACGATGCACAGGCTCAGGGGAGTTGGAGCAGTTGGAGTTCCATCAGTGGGGCGGCATGGGTATCGGCAATGCGGGGTGCCTTTCCGGGGGCCTTCGGGCATGCGTCAGACTCCCGTCATGAGCACCACGCGACGCCGACTCGGCACGGGCCCGACCGCCATCAGCAGCACACCGTCCGCGGAGGAGTCCCCACGGCTTCTGCCCGTCGAGCGAGTTGACCTCGGGGGACTCTTGAAGGCTCCCGAGCAGAGGGATCCGGAGCTGACGCGGTCGCGCCGGCGGGCGCTTCGCTCTCCTGAGGTGGGGGACTGACCAACGACTGCCTCGGACTCCTGATCCACGCCTACGAGTTGAGGCGTCGATTGGACTACGTGACGGGCGAGGAGCACCCGTCCGCGATGCACACGGCGTACGCCGCGGCTGCGCTGCTGGGCTGCTTGAGCAGCCCACCATCTCGGCAATGGCCCTCTCGCCCGCAGGTCGGCGGCCCGCACTTCGTGTACCAGCCCTGGGTGTCCCCGGGCCTGACCTATTGCCTGCTGGGACGCGGACATGCGGCGCGCCGTCGATTCCGTTGCCGCCCGACGCCGCGCACGCAACCGCGTCCGGCGTTGCCGGGGCCCATCATGAGGTCGACCCGTCCGTCCGTCGGTCAGTCCGGCTGCTTCTCCATGTGCTCCAGCACGCGGTTCGAGATCTGGGCGAGCGTGCTGAGCTCCTTTGGCGTCAAGGCGTCGATGAAGAGTCGGCGGACGTGCTCGACATGGAGGGGAGCGGCGGCTTCGATCGCCGCGTATCCGGCAGGAGTGGCGACGATGAACGCTCCGCGTCCGTCGTCGGGGCACTCCTCCCTGGCCACCAGTCCGCGCTTGGTCATCCGTGTGACCTGGTGGGACATCCGGCTCTTCTCCCACTCCACCAGAGTGGCCAGTTCCAGGAAGCGCAGCCGTCCGCCGGCTTCGGTGAGCTTGACGAGCACGATGTAGTCCGCGGCCGACATCTTGGAGTCGGTCTGCACCCGGCGAGACAGCCGGCCGATGAGCTTCTCCTGCATGCGGATGAAACTGTCCCAGGCAGCCTGCTGCTCGGGGTCGAGCCAGCGCGGTGTCTCCTTCATGAGTGCAGTGTAACGAAATTGTTGACAACTCACCTATTCGTCTCGCTCGGAAGCCGAAGCGTTGTTGACCTGGCCGAAGAAGGGTGAACCGATGTCGATCGTGAGGGCCGGGACAGAGACGGCGCCCTGCAGATAGCCGACCACCACGCCGCCGGCGGCAACCCCACGTACGTCTACCAGTTCGACTACCACCCCGCCCAGGACCCCGACCGTCTCGGTGCCGCACACTGCGTCGAACTGCCCTTCCTCTTCGGCACGTTCGACAACTATCCCGACAGCCCGATGCTGGGTCCCCCTCTGACACGGAGCGGGCCCTGGGACGGTCCTTCGCCACGGCTGTCTCCGCTTCGTCGCCACCGGCTCCGCGAGCGACTGGCTTCCGTACGCGCCTGCGGCCACCGCAAGGATCCGACACTTCAGCAGGTCTTCATCGTGATGCCGGGCGCCGGGCGCCGGGTCCGTAGCCCGTGGCCGATCCGCGTACCGCGGAAAGCGGCATCACAACGAAAGCGCGGCGGGACGTACCAGGCCCGTGCGCTTGACGCCGGTGAGAATGGGCGTCACCTCAATGTCGGAGATATGCGGCAGGGCCCCCACCGTGCCGGTGAGGAATGCGTAGAGCGCGCTCAGATCGGCGGCGGCCACCGCCACCAACAGACTGCTGGAGCCGGTTGTGGCGGCGGTGAAGCGCACCTGCGGATGCCGGCTGAGGATCTGCCCGGTCTCCTGCAACGCCCCTGGCATCGCCTTGATCCACAGCAGTGCCTCGGCGTGCACTCCCAGCAGAGCGAGATCGACTTCGGTGGCCAGTCGGACGGCATGCGCCTCCACCAGGGCGTCCAGGCGGCGACGTACGGTCCGTGGAGTCTTGCCGGTGCGGCCGGCAAGCTCCTCGTAAGTCATCCGGGAGTCCTCGATCAGCGCATCGATGAGTACGTCATCTCCCGGCAGCGAAGAGAGGGGCTCGGGGGAGGCATCGAAGCCGGGCGACAGCTGCGCGGACTCCTCCTGGGTCAGCAGTCCCGCGCTCCAGGCAAACCCCGCGGGAAAGACTCTCAGCAGGTCGTACGACGTCCAGGACTGCACGGCCGCGGTCGCAGGCAGGTCGCGCAGCACAAGCTCGTTGCGGGCATCGGGTCCGTTCAGGAAGAGCACGACGCAGATCTCGTCCCCTCCGCCCAGAATGTCGACCCAGACGGTGTCGCGGCGCCGAGCGAGGGTCGCGGCGATGGCGGTGATCCGATGGGGGCGGCAGCGGATGCGCAACACCATGGGGATGAGGCGGGGATAGAGGGCGGGATTGCGCACCGCCGTCGCCCGGAGGGTCTGGTCGTGGAACAGCGGTGCGGCGCGCCGCACGACCGTGCGCTCCGAAACACCCAGCACGTCGGCGACTTGCCGCCAGGAGGCGCGGGGGGACGCCAGCAGCACGGCCGTGATCCGCCGATCCACAGCATCAAGATCCTGGCGTACTTTCGGCACCCCAACCCCTCAGTGATCTTCTTCCTCCGGAGACGAGCGTATCCGGGGAGCGAGATTGTCGGGACGCGCTACGTGCCCAGCCCCGACGGATCGCGGACGACCGTCGCGCGCGATGTGCCTTCGGCAGCCGCGATCCGAGGATTCGTCTCGTCGAGCGTTTGGCGCATGATCGGCAGGGAGGGCCGCCGGTGTGGCGTAGTTTCCGCGCTTCCGGCACTGGAATGTATGTAAATCGGCAGAGAGTCCGTAGAACGGTCTTGTCAGCAGACGTGGTGGACGACCCTCGGCCGGGCGCGGACCCGGCCCCCTGCGGCCCCTGACACGCCCTCGACGACGACTTTCAGATGGTGGGGAGAAGACCATGACTGATCACGGAGCCGATCTGGTGATCCGGGCCGACGCGGTGCACATACTGGTGCCCGGCCAGGCCCCGCAGCGGGCACTGGCCGTACGGGGCGACCGCATAGCGGCTCTGTCCCCCGACCCGAACGGACTCGACCACTGGGTGACCGCCCGCACCATGGTCCACGACCTGCCCGGTGCCACGGTGCTGCCCGCGTTCGACGACACCCACACCCACCTGATCTACGCCGCGCTCGGCGCGCACGACGTGCCCGTGCATCAGGCGCGTACGATCCCCGCGTTCCTGGACCTGATCCGGCAGCGGGCCGAGGTCACCCCCGAGGGGGAGTGGATCCGCACCACCACGAACTGGCAGGAACTCAACCTGGCCGAGCGCCGCATGCCCACCGCGGCCGAACTCGACCGGGCCACCGACCGGCACCCAGTCCTGGTCAAGCGCGGCGGCCACAACGACGTCGTCAACACCTACGCGCTGCGGCTGGCGGGCATCAGCGAGGACACCCCCGTACCGCCCGGCGGTGTGATCGGCCGTGACGCGGACGGCAGGCTCGACGGTCGGCTGATCGACAACGCCCTGGGCCTGGTGGAGCGCCTGGTTCCGGCGCCGGACCGTTCCCAGCGGATCGACGGGTTGCGCCTGGCCACCAGCCAGTACGCCGCCACCGGCATCGGCACCGTGCGCGACTGCGCGGTCACCCCCGAGGACTACAAGGTGCTCCTCGCCGCCCGCGAGTCGGGGGCGCTGAGCATCCGGGTGCGGGCCCTGATCTCCGCGCTCGGCCTGACCGGCGCGGCCCAGGTGGAGGAGTTGCTCGACGTCATGGAGGACTGGCGCTACGGCTCCGACCCGTGGCTTCGGGTGTGGGGAGTGAAGTTCGGGCTCGACGGCGGGCTGGAGGCCGGGGCCACCGAAGAGCCGTACGCCTGTGACCACTCCTTCTCCGGCACGCTGACCTGGGAGCCAGACGCGCTGGTCGAGGCGGTCGAGGCCGTGGTCCGCCGCGGCTGGCGCGTCGGCACGCACGCCTACGGCGACCGCGCGGTTCGCATCCTCCTGGACGTCTACGAACGCGTCCTCTCCCGCAACCCCGGCCTGCCTGCCGGCACGCTGGTGATGGAGCACGGCGGTCTGGCCGACCCCGAACAGAGCGCCCGCGCCGTCGAGTTGGGCATCCCCGTCACCATCCAGCAGCCGCTGCTGCACGACACCGCCGAGGTGCAGGAGGGCTTCTGGGGCCCGGAACGCGTCGCCCGCCTCTTCCCGGCCCGTGGGTGGATCGACCTGGGCGCCCAGGTCAGCGCCGGATCCGACTTCCCCGTCGGCCAGTTCGGCGCCATGCGCTCCGTCTGGGGCATGACCACTCGGCAGACCGTCATCGGCGTCAAGGGCCCCGAGCACGCCATCACCTACCAGGAAGCTCTCGCCCTGCACACCACCAACGCCGCCCGCCTGTGCGGCGAGGAGAGCCTGCGCGGCGCCCTCACCCCGGGCCGCTTCGCCGACCTCACCGTCTGGGACCAGGACCCCGCCCACTGCCCCAGCGACGCCCTGCGCGATCTCAACCCCACCCACACCATCGTCGGCGGCCTCGTCATTACACGCGCCGACGCCCGCTAGGGTCTGTGCCCTCTCCGGACAGCCGATACCTCTGGTTCTTCTGGGCCGCTGCCCTCTGGCCGCAACCGGCCAGAGGGCAGCGGCCCAGTTGCGCGGGTGGGCGGTGTGTCAGGTGGTGATGGTGGCCACGGGTTCCAGGCCGTAGGTGCGGGCATAGCCGTTCTCGGTACCGACGAGGAGGTCGATGACCTCGAAGTAGCGGTCCCAGAACGGGGTTTCGCGCAGTGCGTCGATGAGGAGCTGGTAGGCGTGGTGGTCTTCGGCTTCCCACACCCAGACGTCGGTGACGCGCGCGGAGTAGAACTCGGTGTCGTAGAAACGTGACCGGACGCCGTTGGTCTTGGCCTCGATGGCCGGCAGGACCTGGGTGGTGAAGGCGTCGACGCGTTGTTGGACGGTCAGGGCGAGCCACTCGGGTGTGGTCTTGACCAGTATGAAGGCCGTGACCGGCGGTTCGGTCTTTTCAGCGGGCATCAGGGTGCCTCCGAAGTGGCAGGTGGTCTTGGTCCGCCCGGCTCTATGTGTTCCGGCGGCGGGTGGTGTGCTTCAGGAGAGGACGGCGGGCTTGAGTGTCTGGGCGCACCACTGCTCGAAGCTGGTGGGGAAGGTGGTGTCCGGAGTGCGGGCGATGCCGGCGTCGAGACCCTCGTCCTTGGCCCGCTTCATGTCGACGATGCCCTGGACGAATGCCTCGTTGAGGCCGTAGCCGACGAGGGTGGTGTACAGCTCGTCGAGCGGCTGGCGTTCGTAGCGGACGGGGCGGCCTAGCTGTTCGGTCATGATGCGGGCCAGGTCATTGGGGGACAGGTCCTGCGGCCCGAGGACCGGGACGCTGTCGGTGCCGGACCACGAGCGGTTCAGCAGCAGGCCGGCGGCGGCGGCCGCGATGTCGGCGACAGCGACGAGGGGGGCCTTGCGGTCGGCGTCGACGGTGTCGGTGAAGACGCCCTTGTCGCGGATCGAGTCGGACTCCTCCAGGAGGTTCTCGAAGAAGGACGGGTTGGCCAGGGCACGGTAGGCGACGCCGGTGTCGGCGATGAGGTCGTCCATGGCGAGGGAGGCGGCGACGAGGCCGGCCCGGTCGGCGAGCGGGGTGCCGCGGCCGAGCGCGGAGACGCCGACGACATGGCCGACGCCGTGGGCGGCGAGTGCCTTGACGGCGGGGCGGGTGAAACCGCTGTAGGCGTCCTGCGGGGTCAGGGAGGCGTCCGGGGGGACGAGCCAGAAGACGGCGTCCGCACCCTCGAAGGCCCGGTCGAGGACCTCGGCTTCTGCGTGCGAGCCGGTGACCACCTCGACACGTCCGCGCGCCGCGTCCGGAAGCCGGGCGGGATCGCGCACGACCACGCGCAATTCCTCGCCCGCGGCGGGGGCTGACTCCAGGAGCCGGGAGAGCAGGTGACGGCCGATGTTCCCGGTGGGAGCAGTAATGACGATCATGAAAACCTCGCAGGTCGCGCCGGTTCGGTACGCCCCCTCATCCTGCTGAGGGTCTCCGTGCTGCCACAATGGGAACTTCGGCACGGAATCATTGACTGAAATGGAATAATGCTGGTGAGCAGCCCGGATCCGGTCATCGACGCCAATCTCGCCATCGCGCTGGATGCTCTGCTGGCCGAGCACAGCGTGACCCGCGCCGCCGCCCGTCTGCACACCTCGCCCGCAGCCATGAGCCGCACCCTCGCCCGTCTGCGCCGCATCCTCCAGGACCCCCTCCTGGTCCGGGCCGGACAGACCATGGTCCCCACCCCACGCGCCCAGGCCCTGCGCGAGGAAGCCGCCGCAGTGGTACGCAGCCTCGGAGCGCTGCTCAGCCCTGGCGCGAGCGTCGACCCCGCCGGCCTCAGCGGCACCTTCACCCTCCAAGCCGCCGACCTGGTCGGCGCGGCACTGACCCCCGGACTGCTGCAACTGGCCCAGCGGGAGGCGCCGGGGGTCTCGTTCCGGATCCGGGCCGAAGAACTGGAGGCCGGACCCGGCCTGCGCGACGGCCGGATCGACCTGGAGATCGGATCCATCGACCACGTGGACCCCGAAACCCAGGTCGAAGAACTGGTCAGCCTCCGAATGGTGGCAGCCGTCCGGCCCGGCCATCCGCTCACCGAAGGGCCGCTGACCCCGGTCCGGCTTGCTGCCGCCCAACACGTCGTGGTCAGCCGCCGCGGCCGGTTCACCGGCCCCCTCGACACCGCCCTGGCCGAGCAGAACCTCCATCGGCGGGTGAGCGTCGTCCTTCCCAGCCACCTGGCCGCGATGACCCTCGCCGCCCGCAGCGACATCGTCTGCCTCGTGCCCGCCGCACCCCCCGGTGCTGCCCCCTCACCCCTCACCTACGACGCCGGCGCCCTCGGACTGCACCTCCTCGACATCCCCCTGGCACTGCCACCGCTGACCATCGGCATGGCCTGGCACCCCCGACACACAGCCGACGGAGCCCACCACTGGCTCCGCAACGCCGTCCGCCGGACTCTCTGCACACCAACAGCACCTTCTGAGATCACCGTGGCGGACGCGATCGACCCCGAGTAGTACGACACCGCCCCGGGCGAGGTCGGGCGAGGCGGTCGAAGACGTTCTGCCAGGTGTGGGTCCGTTCGGCGTGTCGGCGCCGACACGCCAGGATCGCTGCCTTCTCACCCCTGTGCGCGATGCGGCCGTGCGAGCCGCGTGGCGTCTTTACGCAGGACCGCCCGCACATGCCCGATCAGTCTCTCCCCGTCAGCTACCACCGACAACTGACGGTCCCACTCTGTACGCCTTTCTGCTATCGGAGCGTCAGGCGGCGAGCACGCCGATGGCAGCGTTCATCTGGAGCTCGTCACGGGGCGCCTCCGACGTGTTCTTCGCCGAACGACACGGTTCCCCTCCAGGAGTCCCGATCCGTCAAGGTTGCCTCGTAGGAGGGCCCGTGACCTGGTCGCCGGGCGCGAGCTGCTCCAGGAGCGGCCCACTCAGGCAGTCCGTCTGCCCCTGCTCCATCGCGCGGGAGGAGCACGCCCAGGCCGCGGCCGCGCGGTAGTCCTGGTAGCGCGCGCTGTCGGGGGGCAACCACAAGGAGAACACCAAGTAGCAGCCTGCCGCCGATATCAGGGACAGCAGGATCGGCAGCACGCCCATGAACCGCGCCCGACCCGGCGACCGCCGGTCGGCACCGTCCTTGCCCCTCGCCGCCCTGGCATCCATCAGCCAGAGACAGGAATACACCCAGGTCGCACATACCTCGGCCGCAACATCCTGCATAACTTCGGCACCCGCAGCTACCTCTCCTCCGATCCCCTCGACGGGTTCATGCCCTACGCCACCGACGGGGCGCCACCGGACATGCAGGTGATGGCCTCGAAGAGGAGAAGTCCCTGATCCACCAGCTCCTCCCTCGAGATGTCCAGAACTCCGTTGAACCAGCTCAGCAGCATCTCGCTGACCGCGCCCACGACGGCCACGGACATGGTGGTGGTGTCGATCCGGGGATCGTGAAGCCCTTCCCTCAGGAGGGAGTCCACGAGGCCGCTCATGCGCTGCAGGCCCAGACGTCGTTCGCGTGCTGTGAGGGGACCGGCACCCAGGGATTCCGCGAGTTTGACGCGCCCTTTTCTCGGGTCTTGCAGAGGAAGTCCGACGATGACGTCGATCATGTTTCGAGCCCGGTCGCGCAGCGGCTGGTCTGTGCCGATCGCCTCGGCGCATCGGGTGACCTGCTCCTCGTAGATGTCTTTCATGAGTGCTGCCATGAGATCGTCGAGGGATGAGAAGCTCTCCGTGAAGTACCTGTCCTTCAGCCTGGCGTGGCGGAGTACCGCACTGATCGACGTGTGGGCGTATCCCTGGCTGGAGAAGAGTTCGAGACCGCTTTCCATGAGGCGCCGACGGCGGAGCGATGCGCGCTGTTCCGCCGTTGCTCCGCCATATGTCCTCACGATGTGCCACCTCTCCTTGAGGCGTCCTGCCCATGGTGCGATGTCGCGCACCGGAGCCCGGTCTGCCGACCGCGATGCTCACCGGCATCGTCTGAGGTTTTGAGCCGTCGGTCCGGCCTTCCCTCGTCGGGCGGCGACCAAAGTTTTTCCGCCCATATTCTACCCATCTGGTGATGCGTTACCCCAGATGGGTGTAATGTCGCAATTATTCAGTCGTGAACCGTGAAAGCGCTCCTCGCGAGGCCGGTACCAGCCGCAAGGGGCGTCGCAGATGTGGCCCACCCGCAGGCTCGACGCGCCGGGCCACGCGCAGGAAAGCCATGACCGGTATCGGCCTGCGTACCGCGCTGAGCGCCCTCGTGCCCGCTGGTCATCCACGTATCGAACATCACGGAGTGCCGTGGTCCCACGGCCATGCCGAGGGGAGAGTTCACCATGAATCCCCACCACCTGTTCATCGGCGGACGCTGGGTGCACACGTCCGGCGATCGCGTCATCAACGCCGTGTCCGCGAGTACCGGCGATCACCTTGGTGCTGTGCCGGACGGTTCCCGGGAGGACATCGACCGGGCGGTCGGAGCCGCTCGTGCCGCATTCGACGCACCGACCGGCTGGGCCTCCTGGGGCACTGAACGTCGCGCGGCCGCCATGATCCGTCTCGCGGACGCGCTCGATGCCAGGAAGGAGGCGACGTCCGACGCCGTCAGCGCGCAGAACGGCATGCCGATCACTGTCGCCCGGTCCTTCGAAGGTGTGGTGCCGTCAGCTCTGCTGCGCTATTACGCGGGTCTGGCCGCCAGCATGCCGTGCGAGGAACTGCGTACCGGACTGCCCCGTGGCACCACCCTGGTCCGCAGGGAACCCGCAGGCGTCGTAGCCGCCATCATGACCTGGAACTTCCCTCAGACCATCGCCTTTTTCAAGATAGCCCCGGCTCTGGCGGCCGGTTGCGTGCTCGTCCTCAAACCGGCGCCGGAGACGGTCCTCGACTCGGTGCTGCTGGCGGAGGCGATCCAGGAAGCGGGCATCCCCGACGGCGTGATCAACATCGTTCCGGGCGGCCGCGACACCGGCGCGTATCTGGTCTCCCATCCTGACATCGACAAGGTGTCGTTCACCGGATCCACCAGAGCGGGACGCCAAGTGGCCGCCGCATGTGCCGAGTTGCTGCGGCCGGTGACCCTGGAACTGGGAGGCAAGTCCGCCGCCGTCGTCCTAGACGACGTCGACCTCGCCGCGAACTCGGAGCAGTTCTTCATGGCCAGTCTGCTGAACAACGGTCAGACCTGTTACGCGAGTACCAGGATCCTGGCCTCCCGCAGCAGGTATCGGGAAGTGGTCGAGTTCTGTACGGCGATGGCCCATGACGCCGTCGTCGGTGACGCGCTCGACCCCGACACCCAGATCGGCCCGCTCGTCAGCCAGCGCCAGCGCGAACGTGTGCTGGGTTACATCAAGACCGGCCTCAACGAGGGGGCTCGGCTCACCACCGGAGGAGGCCGGCCGGCCGGCCTCGATCGAGGCTGGTTCGTCGAACCCACCGTATTCGCCGACGTCGACAACTCATCGACCATCGCGCAGGAAGAGATATTCGGCCCGGTCCTCACGATCACGTCCTACGAGGGCGAGGATGAGGCAGTGCGCCTGGCGAACGAGTCGGTCTACGGCCTCGCCGGCACCGTCTGGACCACGGACTTGGACCACGGTGCCCAGGTGGCCCGCCGTTTCCGGACCGGCACCGTCGGGCTCAACGGCTATCTGCCCGACCTCACCTCCCCCTACGGAGGCAGGAAGGCCAGCGGACTCGGCACCGAACTGGGGCCCGAGGGTCTTCACACATACCAGCAAGTCCAGTCGATCTACCACCCCTGATGCGACGGTCGGCATGCGTCGCCCAGCTCGGGCGAGTGCAGGCGACGGCCGTCCGCCGGGCGAGGAAGCCAGCGTGAACTCCACCGGAACCGAAGGATTCGACTACGTCATCGTGGGCGCCGGCAGCGCCGGTTGTGTGCTCGCAGACCGCTTGAGCCGCGACGACCGCGTCCGCGTCCTGCTCCTCGAAGCGGGCGGCCCCGACACCGACGAACTCATCCACATCCCGGCCGCGCTCGGAATGCTCTTCGGATCGTCTACCGACTGGAGCTATCGGACCGTCGAGCAGTCCCAGCCGAGCCGCACCTTCTCCTGGCCCCGGGGCAAGACACTGGGCGGGTCGTCATCCACCAACGTCATGATCTACACCCGGGGCAACCGGCACGACTACGACGGCTGGCGTGACGAGCACGGTGCGAAAGACTGGGGCTACGACGACGTACTGCCGTATTTCGTGAAGTCCGAGTCGAACCGCCGCCTCGGTGAGCCCTACCACGGTTCGGACGGACCCCTGCACGTCGAGGACCGCGTCTACACCCACGAACTCTCACGGTCCTGGCTGGACGCCGCCGTGGAATGGGGACTGGACCGCAACGACGACTTCGCGGGTGAGTCCCCTGTCGGCGCCGGCCTGTACCAGGTGACATGCCATCACGGGCGACGGTGGTCCGCGGCCGACGCCTATCTGCGCCCTGCCCTTGACCGACCCAACCTCACGGTACGCACCGGCGCCATGGCAACGAAGATCACACTCGACGGATCACGCGCGGCCGGCGTCACCTATCTCCGGGACGGACAGGAGCGGACGGCCCACGCCGACAGGGAGATCCTGCTCTGCGGCGGATCCGTCAACTCGCCCCAGCTGCTGCTCCTGTCGGGCATAGGCGATCCCGACGAGCTGCGCGATGTGGGGATAGACGCCCGCGTCCCCCTGCCGGGGGTCGGGCGGAACCTGCAAGACCATTTGATGGCTCCCGTTGTGTGGGACACCCGCAACTCCACTGACGTCGTCCGGGACCTGCTCACCCCGGACAACCTCGAACGGTGGCGCGCCCACGGCGACGGGCCCTTCGCCTCCAACTACGGCGAGGTCGGCGCGTTCCTCAACGTCACGGACGGCGACAGCCGTCCTGACGTGCAGTTGGTGGGAGGGGCCACGGCACTCATTCTCAGCGGTGAGGAAGTACCTGACCGGCCGGTGTTCTCGATGAACTGCTGCCCCCTGAACCCGCGGACTCGCGGCACCGTCCGTCTCGCGTCGGCTGATCCGCAGGCCCCACCGCTGATCGATCCCCGGTACTTCGACGTACCCGCGGATGCGTCGGTCATGGTCGCCGGACTCAGAGCGGTCATGGGCATCGCCCGCTGCGCACCGTTCGCCGGGTACCTGGCACGGGCGTACCTGCCGGCCAGTGACGACCTGGACTGTCTGGACGGCATGGACGACGCGGCTCTCGAAGAGCACGTCCGCAGGTGGAGTGCCACGGCCTATCACCCAGTGGGCACCTGCGCCATGGGAACCGGAGACGACTCCGTCGTCAATTCGGACCTGGAGGTCCACGGAGTCGAGCGAGTCCGTGTCGTCGACGCCTCGGTCATGCCGACCGTCATCAGCGGAAACACCAACGCACCCACGATCATGATCGCCGAAAAGGCGGCCGAGCGGATCGGGGAGCAGTGGCGCCGTCGCAGTGGCGAACGACACCGGTTGGACGGCGCCCAAGGACCGGATCAAGGGCCTCCAGCGGACGGTGAAGCAGGCCAAGGCATCCGGACGGCCGCCCATCGCCCTGATCGGCGCCTGCCTGGGAAAGAACGCTGATCTCTACGTGGCGGTCGGCGTCGGCGCGAGCCAAGGGCTGTTCGTTGTCGTTCCGGACGGTGGCGATGGCGGTGGCGGTGGCGGTGGCGAGAACATGGACGCGCTCGAGGTTCTCGCTCTGGAACCGGGGGCTGATGCGCTGGAAGTCCTGGGTGTCGAAGAAGAGTTGATCGCCTCCGGATGATTGCGGGCGACGACGCCGGCGAGTGCGCTCACGACGGCGACTCCTATGCCCAGAGATGCGGAGGTTGTCCACGTGGCCCGCATGAGTGATGAGGAGTCCCACGAGCAGGGCGAGGAGGAGCACTAGGCGCGGCTCCTGGTGGTCGCGGTCCTGAAGACGGAGACACCAGAGGTGCGTTCCTTTGCCGGTTCGGGCGTGCAGTAGTGATGCCGAGGAGGGGGCTCTGCTCTGCTGTGAGTTAGGGCCTGTCCGGCAGGTTCTGCCGGACAGGCCCTTGGTCCCGAGGAGGGCTCAGCGCTTGAGCGTGAAGGTGAAGTCGCCGGAGAGCTTGCCGCTCAGCCGGATTGCCGAAACGAGTTTCCCCTCCGTGATCAGTCTCTCGACCTCAGCCCGCGAAAGACCGCACCCTTCAGCGATCAGTCGCGCCGGCCGGACAGGGATCCGCGCCGCAAAGCGGACCGAGACGTCGATCACCTCGCGGTCCAGGTGATCCGATCCGCCGGTGTCGAGGCGCCAGGCGTTGTCCCAGTCGAGGGCGATGCGGTTGCGGCGCCGCACGAGCGGATCCTGGAGCAACTCAGCTGCCAGACCAGGGTCGTTGTCATGCAGCCGGTCCAGCAGCTCAGGTTGTACGGAGCGCACATTCATCCGCTCCAGGACCGTGAGCTTTGTCGTTTCCCCGCAAGCGGTGCAGAGCGCGAGGAGCCAGGCGTCGATGAGCTTGTGGTTGGCGTTGACGCGAAATTTACCGCTGGTCCGGAAGCGCTCGGACGCGCACGCGTGGCAACGGCGGAGAACGAGCGGCAGGCAAGTGGGCACGACCACCCAGTTTTCGAGCACAGAAATACACCGGTTTCAGTGAGAAGTCCGCAGCAAAAAGAAGCGCGGCGCACATGCGCGACGCGCGACAAATCAGCGCTCGGGAGGTCTCACACGGTGTACAACGGCACGTCCTTGACTAGACGACTTGGTCCGGCAGCACGGTAATGGCGTACAGCGGTGCTGTTCCACTGGTTTTCGAGCGCCTCACCGACCGGTTCTTTTCAGCGGATCATGGACGAAGCCAGATCCGGATCGCGGCGACGGTGACGGTGCTGTGGAAGACGTAGGCCCGCATTTCGTACCTCGTGGCCACGGCCCGGAAGTTCTGTCTCTCGGCTCGGGGAAGGTGTGCTTGATCTGGTGTCTGCGCAGGTAGCGGCGGCTGCGACGGGAGTTGTACGCCTTGTCGCCGCCGAGGTGATCGGGTCGGATGCGAGGATGCCCGCCGCCCAGGCGGGCGACGCGGATGTCTTCCACGACTGGAATGAGCTGCGGTGCTTCCCCCCACTGCCCCTGGTGTGATCACGACTGACAGCGGGCGGCCCCCACCTTCACCGGCCAGATGGATCTCGCAGGTCAGTCCGCCCCGGGAGCGTCCGAGTCCCTCGTCGGGGAGGTGCGGTCGGGGCGTGCGTCTTTCCCCGGCATTCGCGGCGGATTCTTGCGCGCTCTGGCGGCGTGTCGGTGGCGCGACAGGAGGTGGAATCCACGCTCGCCATGGACCAGTCGATGCGGTCGGCCGCGTCGGCGTCGGCTTTGACGGCCCGCAGGATCTCCCCACGACGAGCGCAACGACCCCGGCCCGAACCAGTCACATGACCTGCCGGACAGGCCCTAGGCGCAATGCCGTTGCCTTTGCTGTAGGCGTACTGTGCTTGGCAGTTCGTCCCGGGGGTGGTTCGGGTGGCTGCGAGTGTGTCTGACTTATCGGGTCTCGGTCTGTTGACCTGGGTGTATCCGCCAGGCTTGGTGGACCGGGTGGTGGCGGCGTGCGGTCGTGCCGAGCGGCGTCAGCGACTGCTTCCCGCGCGGCTGGTGGTGTACTTCGTGCTGGCGTTGGCCCTGTTCTCACCTGCCCCGTATCTGGAAGTGATGCGCCATCTCGTCGAGGGCTTGCGGGGCTCGGGGCTGCTGGGCAACTGGCGTGTTCCGGCGAAGTCCTCACTGTTCAGGGCCCGGCAGCGGCTGGGCTCCGAGCCGCTGCGGGTGCTGTTCGCCACGACCGCGAAGCCCATGGCGACCGAGGCGACGCCCGGCGCGTTCTGGCGGGGCTTGCGGCTGCTCGCCGTCGACGGCACGTGCTGGGACGTCGCGGACAGTGAAGCCAACGAGACTGCCTTCGGACGTCCGGGCAGTGGCCGCGGGTCGGGCAGGAGCGCGTTTCCGCAAGTGCGAATGGCAGCTCTGGTGGAGATCGGCAGCCATGCGGTGCTGGACGCGGAACTGGCCGGCTGCCGCACCGGGGAAGTCACTCTGGTAGGCCGCCTACCACGTTCGACCGGCCCAGGTCAGCTGATCCTGGCCGACCGTGAGTTCCTTGGCGTCGCGTTGTGGCAGGCGTTCACAGCCACCGGCGCCGACCTGCTGTGGCGGGTGCCCGCCAACCGCGTCCTGCCCGTCACCAAACAGTTCCGCGACGGGTCATGGCTCTCACACATCAGAGCGAGCAGCGGCCCGGCCCGCAAGGAGCCGGTTGTGGTCCGTGTCCTGGCCTACCGGCTCAAGGACCGGGCCGGTGAGGGTGAGACCGACGGCTATCGCCTGGTCACCAGCCTGCTGGACGCCCGACGCTATCCTGCCCGGCAGATGGCCGCGCTCTACCGCGAACGCTGGGAGATCGAGTCCGTCTTCGCCGAGATCAAGACCCATCAGCGTGGCGCACGCGTCGTGCTCAGCAGTAAAACACCCGACGGTGTTCACCAGCAGATCTGGGCACACCTGCTGGTCCACCACGCTCTGCGGGAACTCATGCTGAGAACGGCTGCCACCCGTGGCCTGGACCCTGACCGGGTCTCCTTCACCGAAACCCTGCGCTCTGCCCGGCGCAGCGTGACCGTCACGCCGGGCAGTTTTTCCCCCTGACCTCCTGGTCAGAGCACTGGTGATGCTCGAGCAGGACCTCCTGGAACGGCTCCTGCCCGTCAGACGCCTCCGCAGCCAGCCCCGCGTGGTGAAACGCAAGATGTCCAACTACCACCTCAAGCGAACTGAACACCGTTCCTGGCCACAGCCGACCCGCACCGGACCTCAAGCGGTCCTCATCACAAGACCCCAACCCGCAAGCCCGTAACGCAACGGCATTGGCCCTAGGCGGCCTTCAACCGCGGCATGGTCCAGTTCCTCTCGCGCATGATGCTGGCGGAGCCCAATGAATGCCCACTTCCCGGGAGAATCGCCGGGTGACCGCCACGGCACCATCACGGACGCGTTCTACGCCGAGCGCGAACCGCACATGGTGCACGAACCTCGCTTGCCTCAACTCACGGCCGTACGACTGGTTGGACGCGCCGCCGCGCACGGAGCTGGGTCCCACTGGATCCGCGGACCTGTGTCACTGATCAGTGGTGTCATCTGTGTCATCGGCGCCCCGGCCCGAGGGGAAGGCACCTCGTTCGGGTTCGGTTTCGTCGTACCTATCCCCGCGCTGTACGCCTTGCTGTACGGTCGGAACATGTCGAAGTCAGTGACAATCCGAGTCCCTGAAGAGCTCCACGCGCAGCTGCAGGAGCGGGCCGAAGCCGAGGGCACCACGGTCACCGCGCTCATCACCGAGGCCGCGCACAACGCGGTCCGCGATCCCCGCCTGGACAGCGCCGCCGACGTCTTCCGTGCGTTCGTCGCCGACAACGCGGCCGCGTTCGACGCGGCGTTTCCCGACGACGCTCCCGCTCGGCTGGACGCCTCTGGACGGGCTGCTGCCTGACCATGGAGCTCCATATCGACATCCGCTGGCTGCTGGAGCGTCAGTCGGAAGTGCTGCCCAAGCACCCCTCGGTCCACGACTTCTCCAACCTCGTGGCCGCCGTCGCGCGCCACCGGGTCAACACCCCCCAGGTCGGCGTCGCCGTCGACAACGCCTGGCGGGCGGCGGCCCTGATGCACGCGATCATCCGGCTGCGCCCCCTCCCGGCCCGCAACGCCTTGTACGGTGCCGCGATCGTCACGGCGTACATGGGCGCCGCGGGCGAGGCTGTGGACCCGCCGTACGGTGCGCTGATCGACCTCGCTCGCGACATCGATGCCGGCCGCGTCGACGGATACGACGCAGCCGACCGCATCCGCTCGTGGCGGATCTGAACTCACCCCCTATGCAGCGCGGTGTCCTGCATGGTGCGGTTTTGGGCAGCGGAGCGTGATGACACTCGGGGCCGTCGGCCACCGGCACAAGGGCGCTGCATGTGTGGCGGGGCCGCCCCTGTACAGGGAAGCGCCATGCAGCAAACGGTTCGCTCGGGCTTTCGGCGATGGCATCGGCTACTCCCCGGTCGGCACCGGCACCGGCACTGGATCCGGCTCCGGCACCGGATCCGGCCAGGTGGTGCCGCTGGGGAGGACTACGACTACGGCACGTACGACCAGTAGGCGAGCCGCGTGAGCAAAGGGCGGTCATCCCCTCGGGGGTGACCGCCCTTTGTGTTGTTCGGGTGTCCTTTCGAGTGATCACGCCGTTTCCATGGCAGGGCCGATCGGCGCCGGTCCTCGGGTGTGCCACGTTGAGGCCCCAGCTCAGCCGGACCGACGGGAGCGGAGGACCGACGCCATGACGTCTGTGATCGCCCGAGGCCTTGCCATGACAGCGATGCTCGCCGCGCTGGCCGCGGCAGCGGGGTGCAAGGACGACGGAGGGGGTGACGGGCAGCCGACACCTCAGCCGACTGGGACCACCGCGACCGGGTCCGTACAGAGCACTGCGTCCGACGGCGGCCCCGAGCTGGGCAGAGTCGACGTCGGCGACGGCTCGGACGAAGGACGTACAGTGCCGGAGATCCATGTCCCGACCGCGAACGTGGGCGAGCCGGCCGGGGGCAGGGTGGACTTCGTCAACACCGGCCAGGTGCCGACGACGTTGCAGCACTTCGCCGCCGCCACCGATACCGGTGAGACCTCGATCACCGAGAACGGCTGCGAGAACGTCGAGCTGCAGCCCGGCGAGAAATGTCAGGTCGTGCTCTCGCACACCGCTGAGGAGCCGGGACGGTTCAGCGTGACTCTGACGGCCGTGACCTCCCAAGGAACGACGCTCACCGTGCCCCTCTCCGGGGAGGCGGTGGAAGCGTCCGGCTGCTGGGCTCGGGCCTTGTCCTGTTACTGCTGGGCTTCCCGGTCTTCTTGGATCACCTTGCTGCGACGGGCCGCGTGCCGTGGCCCGCTGAGCGACTGCCCCGCCCAGCCAAGCACCAGCAGCACGATCAGCCCGCACACGAGCAGGAACCACAGCGGAAGGAAGATGGCGTCCGGGCTCTTGGCCAGCATGGCCTGCACGGAGAACTGCAGATCTTCGGGGATCACCCCGAGTGCGGTGTAGTAGGCGCGCTGGTAGACGTTGCCAAAGTAGTACAGCAGCCCGATGGCCACAGTCCCGGGCGCCGCGATGTAGGCCGCCTTGTCCAGAAACCCGGACTTCGGCGGCCGTGGGGGAGGCTCGGTTGCCGACCTGGGCGGCGGCTCCTCGGGCGCGGGCATGGCACCAGTCTGTTCACCGGTTGCCCTGCCCGCACGTGAGGCGAGTCCGCTCGAATGACCAGGGCGGGAGGCGGGCGTGGTCGTGGAGCCGCTCTGATTCCTTCAGGCCTGGGCTCCACCCGGACCCCGGACCCTGCGCGCCCGGCCAACCCATCCGGATGCTCCGACGCACCCCTGCGTACCCTGTCTCCGTGTCAGCCTCCCGCCTGCGTCGCGTCGCCGTTCTTGTGCTCGAGGGTGCGAAGCCGCTCGATGTCGGAATCCCCGCGCAGGTGTTCACCACGCGCGCGAGCATGCCGTACGAGGTGCGGCTGTGCGGCGCGGCACCTGGTCTCGTGACCGGTGGCGACGGCCTTTCGTACCACGTCGCCCACGGCCTTGACGCACTTGCGTGGGCCGACATCGTCTTCATCCCCGGCTATCGCTTCCCGGACCGTGACGATCCGCCGCAGGCCGTCGTCGACGCGCTGATCACTGCCCACGACCGGGGCGCTCGGCTCGCCGCCATCTCGACGGGCGCTTTCGCGCTCGCCGCGACGGGCCTGCTCGACGGCAGGCGTGCCACGACGCACTGGCACTACGCACGGGCGCTGCTGGCGAGGCATCCGCTCGTCGAGGTCGACGAGAACGTTCTGTTCGTCGACGAGGGCAGCGTGCTGACGTCGGCCGGCGCCGCCTCGGGCATCGACCTGTGCCTGCACATTCTGCGCGGCGACCTCGGGGTGGCTGCATCGAACCACGCGGCCCGGCGATTGGTCGCGGCCCCCTACCGCAGCGGCGGTCAGGCGCAGTATGTGCCGCGCAGCGTGCCTGAGCCGCTCGGTGAGCGATTCGCCGAGACCCGCGAGTGGGCGCTGCACCGGCTCGACGAGCCCCTCACCCTCGAGGTACTGGCGCGACAGGCGGCGGTCTCGCCGCGCACGTTCTCGCGGCGCTTCGTAGCGGAGACCGGGTACACGCCGATGCAGTGGGTCATGCGAGCCCGCATCGACATGGCCCGCGAGCTGCTCGAGCGTTCGCAGCGCAGCGTCGAGCAGATCGCCACTGATGTCGGTCTCGGCACCGGTGCGAATCTGCGACTGCACTTCCATCGCATCCTCGGCACCACACCGAGCGAGTACCGGCGCACCTTCACCCAGGGCGAGTAGCCCCGCCACCGGCGCCCTTGGCGCGATCCTTTTGAACCGTGGCGATCCCGCCACTGTCACCGGTGAGTGCCGCGAGCGAGCCTTGGTGGCGAACCGAAGGGACAGCACATATGACTCGCATCGCCATCAACGGATTCGGCCGCATCGGGCGCAACGTGCTGCGCGCACTGCTCGAACGCGACAGCACCCTCGAGGTCGTCGCCGTCAACGACCTCACGGAGCCCGCCACCCTCGCGCGACTGCTCGCCTACGACACGACGGCCGGCCGACTCGGTCGCCCGGTGACCGTCGACGGCGACGCCCTCGTCGTCGACGGCCGTCGCATCAAGGTGCTCGCCGAGCGTGAACCGGCGCAGCTGCCGTGGGCCGAACTCGGTGTCGACATCGTCCTCGAAGCGACCGGCCGCTTCACCTCGGCCGAGGCTGCCCGCGCCCACCTCGATGCGGGCGCGAAGAAGGTGCTGGTCAGCGCGCCGTCGGACGGCGCTGACGTTACGTTGGCGTTCGGGGTCAACAGCGACACGTACGACCCGACCCTGCACACGATCGTCTCGAACGCCTCGTGCACGACCAACGCGCTCGCACCGCTGGCCGCGGTACTCGACGAGCTCGCCGGCATTGAGCACGGCTTCATGACGACGGTGCACGCCTACACGCAGGAACAGAACCTGCTGGATGGTCCGCACCGCGACGCCCGTCGCGCCCGAGCTGCCGCCGTCAACATCGTGCCGACCACGACGGGTGCCGCCAAGGCGATCGGCCTCGTGCTGCCGAACCTGGCCGGCAAGCTGTCGGGCGACTCGATCCGTGTGCCGGTTCCGGTGGGCTCGATTGTCGAGCTCAACACGACCGTCACTCGTGACGTGACGCGCGACGACGTGCTGACCGCGTACCGCGCCGCGGCGGATGGGCCGCTCGCCGGCATCCTCGAGTACTCGGACTTCCCGCTCGTGTCCTCCGACATCACGGGCAATCCGGCCTCGTCGATCTTCGACTCGGCCCTCACCCGGGTCGACGGCCGGCACGTGAAGGTCGTCGCCTGGTACGACAACGAGTGGGGCTTCTCGAACCGCGTGATCGACACACTCCAGCTCCTCGCCACCCGCTGACCCGAGCGTGTCCGGACTCACGGGATGCGATGACGGCGCCCATGCCACTGGTTAGTGGTCGTCATCGCATCCCGTGACTCCAGTCGGCCTCGATTGGGGCTCTGCCATTGGCGGTGGCCCGGGACATGGGCTGACCGGTCGCTTATCTGCCGGGGCTGACGATGAGGTACTTGACCAACGCAAGTTGCTGGCCGGGCGGATCGAGGAGCGGGCTGATACCGCCGCGGCGGCCCCGGTCTCGGGGGTGGGCGCCTGCAAGAAGCTGGGATACTTGCAGGTGATCGCTTCTCCTTCGACGTCGATGCTGGGCAACTGCCGGTCGAGCGCCGAGTCCGGTGCCGGACATGCTCAGGGCGGGATGGGGCCGGATCGTCAGCAGCTCCCCGTCGGCGGCCGATCCTTGTGTCTATGTCTCCTTGAGAGATTTCCTCTCTGCCCACGCTGCGATGCAGCCGCGCATGAGGACCGAGAGTGACGACAGCGTTCGCGCGGTGGCCCCGGTTGCACAGTCGGGGCGTCGGGGCGCAGGGGGGGGCGCGGGCAGCCGCAAGGCGGGGCTGGATCAGGCGGGCGGGGCTTGTTCGGTGGGCTGGTCCCTTGCGGAGAGCTGCTGTTCCGTCCAGATGACCTTTCCGCCGGATGTGTAGCGAGTGCCCCAGCGGTCGGCGAACTGGGCTACCAGGAAGAGGCCCCGGCCGCCTTCGTCCATGGTGGTGGCTCGGCGCAGGTGCGGAGAGACGCTGCTGCCGTCGGAGACCTCGCAGATGAGGCTACGGTCGCGGATCAAGCGCACACCGATGGGGCCGGTTGCGTGCCGGATGGCATTGGTGACCAGCTCGCTGAGGATCAACTCCAGGGTGAACGCTTCCTCTTCCATATCCCAGTCGCCAAGGAGCCGGGTGGCGGCAGCACGCACGACGGCAACGGCCGACGGGTCGGACGGTACGTCCCAGGACGCGGTGCGATTGCCGTCGAGCAGCCGAGTGCTGGCGACAAGCAGGGCTACGTCGTCGCGTGGCGTTACGGGGACCAAGGCATCCATCGCTGCCCGGCACACCTGGTCCGGCGTTTGCCCGGCGTGTGCGACAGCTCGGCGCAGGAGCTCGATGCCTTGATCGATGTCACGCTGCCGGTCTTCGATCAGGCCGTCGGTGTAGAGGACGATGGCGGTGCCCTCGGGCAGCAGTATCTCTGTCCTTTCGTAGGGCAGTCCTCCCAGCCCCAACGGCGGGCCGGCCGGTACGCCGGGCAGATCCGCATGCCCGCCCGGGCGCACGATGATGGGTTCCAGGTGGCCCGCCCTGGCCATGGAGCAGAGACGGGAGATCGGGTCGTAGATCGCGTACAGGCAGGTGGCGCCCGTGAGTGTCGGTGTTTCACCATCGCCGTCCCGGTCCTGGTCGATGCGGGTGACAAGTTCGTCCAGGTGACAGAGCAGTTCGTCAGGTGGCAGGTCGAGCGTGGAGAAGTTGTGGACGGCGGTGCGCAGCTGTCCCATGGTGGCGGCGGCGTGCAGTCCGTGCCCCACAACGTCGCCCACCACGATGGCGACGCGGGCTCCGGGGAGGGGTATGACGTCGAACCAGTCACCGCCGACACCACCGAGTCCTGCCTCTGCCGGAAGATAGCGGTGGGCCACGTCGACCGCGCTCTGCTCGGGGAGAGCGTGCGGCAGAAGGCTGCGTTGCAGTGTGACCGCCGTGGTGTGCTCGCGGGTGAAGCGACGGGCGTTCTCGATACTCACCGCCGCGCGGGCGACCAGTTCCTCTGCGAGCGAGAGGTCTTCCTGAGAGAACGGTGTCGGCTCCTTCGAACGCCAGAACGTCGCCACGCCGAGGATCACTCCGCGTGCACGCAGGGGAGCAGCGATCATGGAGTGGATCCCGTATGCCACCAGTTTGCGAGCCCGGTCGGGTTCCTGCGCCTGCCAGCCGGAGAAGGCCGCAAGGTCGGCCTCCAGCACGATCTGCCCGGAACTGAGGCCGGATGCCTGTGGTGTTGACGGGTCGGAATGGATGAGCCCACCGGGAGGGTAGAGCGGCGCATCCTTGCGTATGCCGTCCACTGCGACACGACGTAGTTCCGCTGCACGCAATGGGTTCGGTTCGTCGCCGCGCAGCACGGCATCGACCAGGTCGACGGTGACGTAGTCGGCGAACCTGGGCACGGCGAACGCCGCCAGTTCCTGAGCCGTGTGGGTCACGTCGAGGGTGGTGCCGATGCGTATACCGGCGTCGTACAGCAGTGTGAGCCGTTCCTGGACTACTTCCACCCGGCCCATCAGGGCGCTGAGTTCGGTCGTGTCGCGCAGCGTGGCGACCCAGCCTCCCAGCCCAGGCTGATGCGCCATGGGGCGTTGGCTGACGGCCAGGAGTCGGTCGCCTACCTCGATGACCTCGTCCGTGGTCGCCCTGCCCGACAGGAGAAGCTGCTCGGCCTTCGGTTCGAGTCCCAGATCCGTGACGGGCCGCCCGTCCCCGTCGACCCTCAGCCCGAGCAGGCGCCGTGCTTCGTCATTGGCCAGCAACAGACGACCCTGGGAATCGACGATCAGAACACCTTCCCGTACCGAGTGCAGAACAGCATCGTGGTGCTCGTACATACGGGTCATCTGGGTCGGGCCGAGGCCGTGTGTCTGACGGCGCAGGCGCCTGCTGATCAGTGCTGTTCCCCCGGTGGCCGCCGAGAGCACCACTCCTGTCGCCGCCAGGACGAGTGGCACCTGTCGCTCGGCCGCCAGGCTCACCTGCTTGACCGTGATGCCTGCGGAGACGAGACCGATGACCCTCCCGTCACTTGTGGTGACGGGAACGACGGTGCGGACCGAGGGGCCCAGCGTCCCGGCAGTCGTTTCGGTGACGATCCCGCCGCGCTGCGCTGCCGCGATGCTGCCGATGTACCGTCGGCCGATCTGCGTGGGGTTCGGATGGGTGTAGCGGATGCCCGTCGGACTCATCACGACGACGAAGTCCACGGCGGTGCGTCGGCGGGTTTCTTCGGCCTGCGGCTGAAGCACGGCGGTCGGATGCGCGCTGGACAACGCCTGTCGCACGGCGGGGGAGGCGGCGACTGCCGAGGCAACGGCCAGTGACCGGTCGCGGGCCTCGCGCTCGGCGTCGCCCCGGTACTGGAGCATCAGGGCGGCGACCGCCGCTGCCGCAAGGGCCAGGATCAAAACGGCCTGCAGAAGGAAGACCTGGCCGGCGACCGTGGGCAGCCCACGCCAGGACCGCATTCGCCCGATCAGCTGATGCATATGCCCATATAACATCGCGGATATCTCAATATCACCCCTAGGTGACATACGGCCTTGGTGACGGTTCGGAGCGTGCCCGAATGTGTACGCATGGTGAGAGGGGCAACCGGAAGACACAAGACAAGCTGAGGACCAGCGCGACGAAGCGGACGATCCCGTGGGCGATGCCCTCGACTCCGGCCGAGGTGGCCAGCTTCTGCCAGGAGCGCAGGGCGCCGCCCACAAAGGCCGTTCCGAGTCCCTCCAGTGCGAATGATGCCGGGCACATGGCCCTGTCCTCCGCGTTCGGCGTCATCGGGGCGAGCGGCAAGGCGATGGTGGTTCGGGACATGGCAGCGGCGTCTCGGCGGGGCCGCGCCGAGACCGGCCCGGGGGTCAGAACTGCGCGGGTCTTCGTAGACAGGAGGCGAAAATCCTGCCCGGATGTGAGTGACGGTGGGGCTTCGCCAAGGTGGTGACCAGCTGCGGCGTCAGAAGGTTGTCCGCCGGTCCGTCGGTGACAACGACCAGCAGCCGTCCGCAGTCGCCGCCGGGAGTGATGGCAGCCCGCCGCACGCGAGCCCACTGCGGCTTGATGCAGCCACTGCGCTTCGGGGAGGCGCTCGGGCTCCATTGTCGTGGGTGCGGCCGGGTCCGGCGTCTCGGCGGGGCCGCGCGGTCGAGGGGGTCCGCGTCGGGCGCCGACACCGGGGCCGATCGGCTGACCGTATTCGAGCCGCTCATTGATCGTCGACCGCTCGTCGAAAGGCGACTTCTGCCGAAGGCCTACTTTCCTGCTCTTCGCCGGGAGTTGCGCAGTGACGAGAATGCGGCCCGGAGTTCGTCTGTGAAGATGCCCGGGACCTCCCAGGCCGCGAAGTGGCCGCCGCTACGGGCCTTGTGGTAGTAGAAGAGGTTGTGGTAAGCGCGTGACGCCCAGCTGCGCGGGGCCTGGTAGATCTCGCCGGGGAACACCGTGATGGCGGCCGGAATGGACACGGACACGGCGTTGAAGTTGTTGGCGTTGTTCTCCCAGTAAAGACGCGACGAGGAGACCGCGGTATTCGTCACCCAGTACAGGGTGATGTCGTTGAGCATCTCGTCCTTGGTGAGTACACGCTCGGGGTGGCCGCCGCTGTAGGTCCAGGCCGCGAACTTGTCGTACATCCAGGCGGCCAGTCCGGCGGGCGAGTCCGTCAGTCCGTATCCCTCGGTCTGCGGACGGGTGACCATCATGGCCGAGTAGCCGGATCCAGTCTTGTAGAAGGCGGCCAGCTGGTTGTAGGCGGCCTTCTCATCGGGGCTGAGACCGGCGGGTACGGGGTCACCGCAGGCGAGCTTCTTCGCGATGTCGGGCGGCACGGTGGCCGGGAAGTTGACGTGGATTCCGAGCAGCCCGGGGGGTTTCTGTACGGCCATCTTGTCCGAAATCACAGCACCCCAGTCCCCGCCCTGGGAAACGTAGCGCTCGTACCCCAGACGCTCCATCAGCTTGGCCCAGGCGCGAGCGATGCGGTCGGGGTTCCACCCGGTGGTAGTCGGCCGTTCCGAGAAGCCATAGCCCGGCATCGACGGTATGACGAGGTGAAAGGCGTCCTCGGCGCGGCCCCCGTGGGCCGTGGGGTTGCTGAGCGGCCCGATGACCTTCAAGAACTCCAGAATGGAGCCGGGCCAGCCATGGGTCAAGATGATCGGCAAGGCATCCGCGTGGCGGGAGCGGACGTGGATGAACTGTATGTCGAGTCCGTCGATCTCTGTTATGTACATCGGTAGAGAGTTGAGTGTCTCCTCGATGCTCCGCCAGTTGTACGTCGTTCCCCAGTAGTGGGTGAGTTCCTTCATCGTGGCCAGCTGGACACCCTGGGACTGATCGCGGACGGTTTCCCGATCGGGCCATCGTGTCGCCTTGATGCGTCGACGCAGATCAGTCAGATCCTGCTCCGGAATATGCACGCGGAACGGGCGGATGCTTTGCCTCTCACTTGCCGACACCGGATTTCCGGATTCCCCCCAGGTTCGCAGACCGAAAGCCCCTGTTGCCGCCATGCTCGCGATGGCCGCCGATGTGGAGATGAACTTCCGACGGGGATACGACCGGAGAAAATCGGGCATGACGGATCTCCCTGAATTCATGCGTCCGAAGTCGCGCAGTGTGCAGAAGGAGCGCTTCCTCGACGAGAGTTCCACTCGCCGGCGCGGACATGAATCATGCGCACATCGAGGCTGCACCGCAGGCGTACCGAATCGGGCGGAGTCGCATGGCACCCAGGCGCTCATGCCACGCGACAGACCTACTACTGTCCGTAACGCTAACCTTTCGCCCTGTGAGCATGCAACTCGAACGAGTGACGCCGCCGATGCACCCGCGTACCTGGGATCTGGGATGCCGCATAGGGGCATGGCTCCGTCGGTCACGGCAGGCTCGGCACTGAGGCAGTCGAACAGGTGCACGCAGGTGGCTGCCCCGCTGGAGGCAGATCTTGCGGCTTCCTGGCCGTCGTCGGACCGACCGTAGATGCTGGCATGATGATGCTCATGTCCATGTACCGAAAGGCCGATGCCGCGTAAGCGGCCCGGCGCACTGCGCGCTGAACAGTCTCTCCGTGTCGCGTGGGACTTGCCTCCGGCCCGGATCCACGGTCTCTCTACCCGAACCAGCATCGCGATAGCGCGAGTAGAGAGGCTCTCGGACGACTACTACATCTACCCCGGCGCCACCGACCGTGCGCTGCGGCGGTATCGAGCGTTTCTGCAACCACCTGGCCGGCGCCCCCTGTATCCGCAGGATGCGGAGTGTTCGTGCCGTGGCTGTTCCTTCGACGACGTGCGGCACGCTCGCGATGTGCTGGGTGAGGTCCTGCGGCAGTTGCCCGACTGGGCCCACGTCGACTTGGAACGCCGAGTGCGCACCTTGGACGCCAGGTACGTCGAGCGCACGCTGCCGGATCCGTTCGCCGCTCATCGGCAATGGCGTTCCGACCTCTGGTGGCGGCGCCGTCTGGCCGGCGGACGAGAGGCTGGATGAGGGGCCTGGCCCAAGCCACGGTGAAATGATCAATGCGTGGCTGGTGTGATACGGCGTCACAGCCGTCCTGGACAGGCCCGTTCACCGGGTTGAGCCCGCGCTGCTTCGGCAGGCCGGTGACCGCCCTGCGCCGCGAGGGAGCGGACACGGGCCGTCGAGGTCGGCCATGGAGCCTGCCCCTGGAGGACCCAATCCTGCTGGTAGCGGCTTACTGGCGCACCAACTTGACGCTGCGCCAGCTCGCGAAGGACACCGTGCTTATCGTGGACGGCACCTTGGTCCCCACGCGTCACCATCCGGGACGGGAGTGTGTTCGCCTCGGGGCGTGGACGAGGGGCCGGTCACGCAGTGTCCCGGGTGTCGTCGTCGAGCTGGTTGAGGATGCGCTGCTCCGCGTCGCGGAGTGTGGTGCGCGCGGCCGGGGGCCGGGTGCAGTCGCCCCCGTGTACGGCACCTTCGGAGGACTTCCAGATCTGGCAGCAGGGGACCGGAAGTGGTGCGGGGCCGCGGGCGGCCAGCTCGGCACGTTCCGCCTCGGTACGGGCTCGGCGTTTCCGGTCCTGGCGTTCGCGGCGTTCCCGGATCGCACCCTCGGCCAGGAAGAGCGCGAGAGCCCAGAACACGCTGGTCTCCCACCACAGGTGGTGGAAGGCGGTGGCGGTGCCGGCGGATGTGAGGACGGTGGCGCCGAGGGCGCAGGCGGTTTCGTGTCGGGTCACAGGTACTCCCCGCTGGGTTGGACGTCGTTCGTCGTGTTGAGTCTTCCCACGAACTCCCTCCGGCCTCTGCCGGTGCGGGAGCGCCGTGATCGCCGACCGGGTTGTCCAGGCCGCGCTGAAGCTGGTGCTGGAACCTATCTTCGAGTCCGACTTCAAGCCGGTCTCTTACGGGTTCCGGCCCAAGCGGCGGGCGCAGGACGCGATTGCCGAGATCCATTTCTATGGCACCCACGGCTATCGCGGGGTGCTGGACGCGGACATCGCGGCGTGTTTCGACGAGATCGACCACGCCGCGCTGATGGACCGGGTCCGGATGAGGATCAAGGACAATCAGGTCTCTTTCGCTGGTGAAGGCATTCTTGAAGGCCGGTCTCCCGACGGAGCTCGGTGAGCATCAGGACATTTTGACTGGCACGCCGCAAGGGGACGTTCTCACGCCCTCAACGCAATGGGCAACTTCTGCTTCGAGGTGACGCTCAGCTACCGTCGGCTGGAACTCCTTCCCCGCACGGAGGGTAAGGGGCGTCACAATGGGTAGTAGGTTTGTGACATGGTGCGTGGTGATCGTGTCGATAGCGTCGAGTACGCCCGGCGGGTCAACGCCGCCGCGGATCTGGCCGCAGCGGGTGTGCCCGCGGCCGCAGCCGCCCGCACGTTGGCGAGCAGGTACGGGGTGTCGGTGCGTCAGGCACGCCGGTATCTGGAGCAGGCCATGGCTGCTGGCCGAGTCGAAGTCCCCGAGTCGAGCGTGGTGTTCACCGTCAAGCTGCCGGAATCTCTGGCAGGACGGATTCGCAGCCGTGCCCACGAGAGCGACCGGGCGATCTCCGCGGTGGTGGCCCAGGCCCTGGCCGAGTTCCTGCAGCGGGATGCCCCGGAGGGCCAGCCGGGCCGGTGAGCGGCCGACGGGTGGAGGTGGAGGCGGTCTTCGACCGTCATGCGGCGGCGGACCTGTCCGCGGCCTACGCGGTGTTGGTGCCGCAGCGCCGGGCCCGGGTGCGGGCCGGCCCCGATCAGGCAGGAGGAGCCGATGACCAGCGCGGCGATCTACGCCCGGGTGTCGTCCGCCCGGCAGAAGAAGGACCAGACGATCGGCTCGCAGACCGCGGCCCTGCGGGCACACGCCGCCGCCTCGCATCTTGAGCTGCCCGAGGAGTGGGTGTTCGAGGACGAGGGCCACTCCGGGGCGACCCTGGTGCGGCCCGCGCTGGAGCGGCTGCGGGACCTTGTCGCCCAGGTCGGCGTGGACGTGGTCCTGTGTTACGCACCCGACCGCCTGGCCCGCAAGTTCGCCTACCAGGCCCTGCTGATCGAGGAGTTCGCCCGGGCGGGCACCCGGGTGGAGTTCGTACGGGGCCCGCGCGGCGACACTCCCGAGGACCAGCTGATGGTCCAGTTCCAGGGCATGTTCGCCGAATACGAGAAAGCCCAGCTGATGGAGCGCTACCGGCGCGGGAAGACCTACCGGGCCCGCTCCGGATCGGTCAACGTGCTGGGCGGCGCCCCGTTCGGCTACCGCTACCTGCGCAAAACCCCCGAATGCGGGGCCACTTACGAGATCGTCGAGTCCGAGGCGGCGCTGGTGGTGGAGCTGTTCCGCCGCTACACCGACGACGGAGCCTCCATCGCGGACCTGACCCGCTGGCTCACCAGCAGCAACACCCCCACCCGCACCGGGAAGACCCGCTGGGACCGCAGCGTGGTCTGGGGCATGCTCCGCAACCCCGCCTACGCAGGCCAGGCGGCCTTCGGCAAGACCCGGATCCTCCACGAGTCTCCGGGTCTCAACCGCAGGGCCCGCCTGGAGGGCCGCAGCACCCCACGCGCCGTCAAGGCCGCCGACCGGCCCCACGAGGAGTGGATCACCATCCCCGTTCCCGCACTCATCACCCCGGCGACCTTCGAACGCGCCGCCCAGCGGCTCGCCGACAACAAACGCTTCGCCTCCCGCAACAGCAAGGTCCCCTCCCTCCTTCAGGGCCTGTCGGCCTGCGTGAGCTGCGGATACGGCTACTACCGCACCTCGACCACCACCACCTCAGGCAAGAAGATCTACTACTACCGGTGCCTGGGCTCCGACGACTACCGCTACGAGGGAGGCCGGGTCTGCACCAACAAGCCCGTCCGCGCCGACTACCTCGACACCGTCGTCTGGGACCACATCATCGGCATGATCGCCGACCCGCACCTGATCCGGAACGAGATCGACAAGCGGCTCGAACGCGCCCGCACGTCCGACCCCGCCACACGGCAGCGCGGCCGGCTCGAACTGGCCCTGTCCAAGGCCACCACCTCGATCACCCGCATGATCGAAGCGTTCCAGGAACAGCTCGTCACCCTCGACGAACTCCGCTCCCGCATGCCCGATCTACGCGCCCGCGAGAGCAACCTCCGCAGCCAGCTCGCCGCTCTGGACGCATCGATCGCCGACCGCGACGCCTACCTCAAGCTCGCCGACGACCTCGAAGGATTCCTCGCCCAGCTCCGCGACAACGCCGAAAGCGCCGAGGTCCCCGAGCGCCAGCGCGTCCTGCGACTCCTCGTCAAAGACGTGCTCATCGGCCCCGAGAAGATCACCATCCGGCACCGCATCCCCGTCCGCGAACACGCCGCCAACGATAGCCAGCACCAAGATCAAGACGCTACGGAGGGTGACTCACGCCCGAGTTACCCATTGCGTTGGGGGCGTGACCTCCCCGCTGTTGGCCAACATCGCCCTGTCGGTGCTCGATGAGCACCTCCACCGGGCGTGGGAAGCAGGCGGAGAGATGTCCACCGACTACCGGCGGGGCCGACGCCGGGCCGCCCGTCTGCCGTCGTGGCGGCTGGTCCGCTACGCGGACGACTTCGTCGTCCTGGTCGACGGGGCCAGACAGGACACCGAGGCACTGCACGAAGAGTTCGCCAGGGTGCTTGCACGAACAAGTGGTACGTCCACACCTTCATCGCCGACCGGCCTGTCCGGTCGGTGAAGGCGAAGATCCGTCACCTCACCCACAGTCGGACGTCCGCGGACCCCCTGGGCCCCTGCAACCACCTGACGGCAGAGACTGTGGAGAGCCCGTTGCCTAGTAATGGGCACGGCGGGTTCGGCGAGAGGTCCGGGGAAACGGACCGGGAGTAATCCCAGCACACGATGGCCGCGCTGACCTGCCTCAAGACCGGCGAACGCAGCCGACGGATCTACCGCCCTCGCATCCGGGGCGATCACCGAGGCGATCACCGGGGCTTTGCCTGGCAGGACTACCGCGACCTTCTCGTCCGGGCTCACCTCCGGCTCGGCGGCCCCGACGTGGTCGTCCGGGACAATCTGAATGTTCATCGCTGCAGCCGATTACGGCAGTACGCGGCCGAGCACAACTGGCTTGCCATCGTCCAAGCCGTCCGCAGCGGCATGGGCCGCATCCGACGAAGCAGTGATCTCATTGACGGATACCTCGCCGAAACCGGACTCTCGTTAGACGCGACAACTCAGCGGAGAAGTCAGTCGTAGTTGCTACTCCTCACTGCTTACAGAAGGTCACTGTCATGAAGAACGAGCGGGAATTCTTTTCACCGGACGCCCTGCAGTGGCGCTCCGGGCCGCAGCCCGGGACCACCGAGAGGATTCTGAGCAGGGACGAGGCTGATCCGGAGGTGCTGACCCGGCTGGTGCGCTGGGAGCCCGGCCTCGACACCTCGCTCTCCGGCGTGATCCGGCACGAGTGGGTCGAGGAGGTCTATCTGCTCGAAGGCGACCTGCATGACCTGACCTTGGATCAGACCTTTTGCGCGGGAGACTTCGCCGCCCGGCCCCCGGGCATGGAACACGGCCCGTACCGGACAACCGGAGGCTGCGTGATGTTGGAGATCCGCTACCGGCCGTAGAGCGTGGGCAGGGTGTTTTGGAGGGTGTCGAGGATCTCGTAGAGGGGGAGTCCGGCGCGGGGACCTTTGGGGCCAGGCGTTGTTCGGTGAGGAAGGCGTGGGCGGCGGTCACGAGGGTGCCGTGGTGGTGCCAGCCGGGCCAGGAGCGGCCTTCGAAGTGGTCCAGGCCCAGGCCATGTTTGAGTGGGGCGTTCGACTGCTTTGCCGGCGGGGCGCACGCGCAGGGCGGCGAAGTGGGAGCGTAACTCCCCTCGCGAGGTGAGGACCTTGAACAACGCAAAGCCCAAATACCGTTGGCGGAGTTGCGTGCGCGTGCGGCAGGCATGCCGACGGCAATCGACCCCCTGCCGGCGTTCCAGGCGCCGAGTGTGTCCATCATCGCCGAGGCGAAGCGCAAGAGCCCGGGCAAGGGCAATCTCGCCGATATTCGCGCCCCGGCTTCGCTGGTGCAGCAGTACGCGGCTGGGCGGTGGCTCCGCGATCAGCGTGCGGACCGAGCGACGCCGCTTGGGTGGCTCCCTTGCCGACCTCGACGCCGTACGAGCACGCGTTGATGTGCCCATCCTGCGCGAGGACTTCATGGCCGACCCCTACCAGTTGTGGGAGCCCCCGCGCCCACGGCGCCGACCTGGTACTTCTGATGGTCGTGTCCTTGGGCGGCAGCCAGCCGGCAGACATGATCGGACTGTGCGAACAGCTGGGCATGACACCGCTCGTCGAATCCCACACCGCCGATGAACTGGAGCAGGCAGTACCGGCGCGCGCCTGCTAGGTATCAACGTCAGGAACCTGACGACGCTGGAGCTGGATCGGTCTGTCTTCCGCGAACTAGCGCCCCTCGTAGCCCCGGGCAGGGTGCGTATGGCGGAGTCCGGCGTACAGCAGCCGGAAGACATCGCGGAGTACCAGCGCCGGGGCGCCGACGTCGTGCTCGTCGGCGAGGCACTGGTGCGCGCGGGAAATCCGCAGACCTCCATCCAGGATTTCCTCACCACAGCGAACAACAAGGCCCAAAGGCCCTGACTCCCAGGCGACGGGCCCGCGACTGCTGTCGCACGTTCCGCCCGGCCGCGCGGCAGCGACCCGCGTGAACGGCGAGCGAAGAACTCCCACATGAGCGTTATCGCTGCTGCCGAGACCGTCAGACCGTCCGGCAGCCTGATCCCACCTCTCACAAATGACCATCTGTGAGAGTCCTGCGAGAGGCTCCGACGCGATCACGTTTCCGAAGGTCACCATTCGCGAAAGTCCTCTCGAAACCACCGCGTTGTGCGAGGCATTCCTGAGAGATTTCCGTCATACGGCCAGCCGTCGACCACGCCCCTCGCCAGCACCGGCGGGACGGGCAGGTCGGGCCCGGCGGAACGGGCGACGGGCTCGTCCCTGGCGAAGCCTGCATGCGTTTTCTCTATGCTCCGCCAAAAGAGAGCTCATGTCGTACCACTGGGACGCCCTCCACATCGGACATACGCCGCGTCCTGCGCCGGGCTCTGCCCGGCGACCTCTCCTTCATTCGGTTCTTCTATGGGTTGGCCCGAAAGTTTTCATGCCTTGGGTTTCACAGAATCCAGTTTCTCTGCCTAGCCTCAGGGTGAGCCACTTCGGCCACATGCATAGTTCGGAGAAGGAAGCAGGACGAAACCCAGGAAGTTGCCGAACTGGCTGCCGCGCATTGGTATGACACCTTCCGTTGTCCGGCGGCGCAGCAGGATCCGTCGGCGTAGCAACCGTTCTGTATGGACGACGTCCGAGACGTCTGGCTGATCGCTTTTAGCGGCGCACCTCGACTCTCGAATGATTCACGGCCCCGCGTAATCCTCACCGCGGTTTTCTCCGCCGGGCCCCCGGGTATGTCCTGCCACTTTGCGAACTCTTTGACCTACTGAAGGAGCATTACTGTGTCCACCCTCAACGGCCGCCCGACTTTCCTTCTCGTGCATGGTGCCTGGCACCGATCCACGTGCTGGGCCCCCTTGCAGGACGAGCTCGCCGCGACCGGTTGGCGGTCCGAGGCGATCGACCTGCCCAGCGCGGGAGAGCAGCGCGAGCCCAGCGCGGGACTGTATGACGATGCCGAAGAGATAGCTGCCCGGCTGCGGCACATGGAGGGCCCCGTGGTGGTTGTCGCTCACTCCTACGGCGGCCTCCCGGTCACCGAGGTGGTCGGGGATCACCCCAACGTCGCCCGCCTGGTGTATCTAGCGGCTTACATGCCGACCGAAGGAGAGTCGGCCAGCAGCATCCACGGCATTCCCGTACCCGAGGATGTGAGCGGCGTCGCCCCGCTGTTCGCGGACCCTCGCGCAATGTGCTACGGGGACCTGCCGGATGCCGACGCTGAGCGAGCGATCGGGCAGCTGGTCCCACAGAGCCTGAGGTCCCTCACACAAGAGACCACACGTTCGGCATGGCGGACGGTACCGTCCACCTACGTGGTCTGCGAGCAGGACCAGGTGTTTAACCGGTGAGTCTGCAGGAAAAGTACGCCGCTCAGGCTACAAACGCCCAACGCCTGCCTACGAGCCATTCGCCCTTCCTGTCGGCTCCCGGCTGCCTGGCCGCCCTCCTTGCTCGCGTTGCGCGGATGTAGGGCGGAGGCAGCTGGGAGATGCGCGTGGCGCTGTCCAGCAACTGCTTCGCCACCAAGCTGACTCGCCGGGGTTGGTGGTGCGGTGGCGTTGAACAGCCGCGGAAGAACTGCCCAGGAAGCCCGCGAGATGCTCGGGGACGTCCTGGATGCGATCTTTCGGTTTGGTCGGTGGTGGTGACAGTCGATGGTGCGGGTTTGGGTTGGAGTCTTTCGGCGCTGGTCAGCCGGCCTGGGTTGGGAGGGGGCTTGATGCCGTGAGGTGAGGGAGGCCGCTGCGGTCGTGGGGTGGAGCAGGCCAAGGTGACGGGGCAGATGGCCGCCGATGCCTGCGAGGGTTACGTGGTGTTGGGCGAGGTGTGGGCGCTGCTGAGTGAGGTGGGCGGAAATGTTGCCGAGCCAAGGCGCCGCGTGGCTCAACGGTGAGGCGTTCGAGTACTTCCGCTACCTGCGGGACGAACCCGTCGCCGGGCTCGCGGCCACCTTCGTCGGCGGCGAGGGCTGTCGCACCGTGTTGCGCCGCGAACCGATGCTGTCCTCCCGCACCTTCATGTGGCAGCACTTCACCCGCCTCACCCCAGCGAGGCCCTCGCGGCCATCCCCCCGTTCCACCCGATCCGGGCCGACACCGACCCGACGACATCTCCTCCGCCGACCAGCACGCCGCGCACGGTATTTCTCACGCAGCGGGTCATGTGCCCAGCGTGACGCCACACCGTCGGGTGTGGGCGTCTGCCGCCGAAAGGACCGGCGCGGCCTTCAACGATGTCTCGTCAAGGCGCCGTTCAGGGCATCGCGTCGAGATTTCTCAACGCCTCGCGGGCATCAGCCGCGCCCGCTGTGTCGCCGGTGGCCGTCATCAGCTCGGCGTGCCAGGAGATACAAGTGTGCGCCACCGAGCGGGTTTCCAGGTCAATCACCGCGAACGGGGTGAGCGCGGCCACGGTACCGGCCATCCAGGAGGCGAGGTCGAGAGTGAGCGCACGCAGGCCGTGGTGCGCGCAGATCTGGGAGCAGGCGAGGAGGACACGCGCCCAGGACGGGCCGTGCTCGCCCATGTTGTAGCGCAGTTCGGGCGTCTGCCGTTCGGACTGACGCGCGTAGAGAACGTGGGCTTCCAGTCCCAGCCGCAGGCTCGCGGCCGGCTCGCGATCCGATGTCGCCGTTGCGGCGGCGGCGAACATGCCGGCGACCATGGGGGCGTCGGCGCTCGTGCACCGCAGGGACGACGTGACAAGGGAACAGTCGGTGGCCGGGGCGGTCACCGCACGGGCGAACTCCCGGCTCAACTCGGCCGCCCGTTCATCACCCGCCGGTGTGACCTGCTTCAGCGCCCGGGCCAGCGTCATGTCGGCCAGCAGCGGCACGGGTGCCTCGATCCTGAGGGACGACACCATGGGGCGGGCATCCTGGACCAGGCCTCGGGCGCTCGCTGCGATACTGGACCGGCCGAACCGTTGGTGGATGTCTGCGGCGATCAGTCCGGCCTTCATAAAGGCGGGTACGTACCTCCCGCGTGCGCCGGCAGTTCGGTTGATCTCGTCACGCCGGTTGAGGAAGGTGCGGACCGCCAGGTCCGCGGCAGCCACCGCGAGGTCGGGATCGCCCCAGCGGTGCAGCACCTCAGCGTGCTGCGAGAGTGCCCTCGCCATGTCCACCGTGAACGGGTCGTCGTCCTCGAAACGCTCCAGCCAGGCCTGAAGGCCGTTCTCGGCACTTACCAGAGCCGACGCGCCCTGCCCGCTGCGCAGCTTCTTGACAGCATCGTCGAGCTGCCGCTCGGGATAACCCGCTTCGACGTGACTCACGTTGTCCCGCCCCGCTCTGTCGACGCCAACTCATGCCACGAATATAGGGTGTTGCCTCATTTCCACCGAGTCGATCGCGCACCGCGACCAGTCCAGAATGCCGCGAGCGCCGAGCTCGTCCAGGACCATGCGGTGGAGCTTGCCCCGTACCCGGGCTCGGCTCCGCTCGGTGAACCGTCGGTGCGCAGTCGGCCCGGACGGCCCGGACGGCCCGAAGACCGGGGGCAGTTGCCGCCACGTGCAGCCTGTTGTGAGAGCCGGTCCGGCGACTCCAGGGGGTCTCCCAGCGCTCGTTTCCGGCCAGTATGCTGCGGTCGTGATCGACGATGAGGACGAGATTCTGACGGCTGCGCTTGGTGCGCTGGGGGCCAGCGGCAGCGGGTCTGGCGGCCGACGCGGGGCGATGTTCGCGGCGAAGCGCTTGAAGAAGAACGTGTACGAGACGGACCTGGCGCTGGCCATGCCGGTGGAGGCCGCCACCACACATGCTGAGGGAATCCTTGCTCTGGCCGGACGCATGCTGGAAGTGGAAGGCGCCCATCTCGCGGGGGCGCGAGTTGTCAGGGCGATTGTTGGCGGCGGGCTCGGGAACATGAATCCAGTTCTGATCACCCTCAGCCTGACCGGCGATGGGCCGGAGCGCACCGCTGTGTCCGTCCGTGGTGCGGCCAAGGAGGGACTCATCAAGCAGCGGGCTGGAGAGAAGACGGCGAAGCGCATCGCTGAACTCCTAGCCCATCAGGGAACGAACTGACCGGTACCCGGTTGGGTACAGCCAACTTGACTCATCCACATAAACTCCGACATGGTCCTCGGCCTGTTCAGGATCCTTGGCTATAACTTCTCCCCGCTCTTTTGCGACCCGGACGACCAACGGTTCTGGCGGGCGACCATGCCCGGAGCGAAGGCCGGCATGTACGGGGTGGTGGAGGACCCGGCCCGCAACGAGGTCAGCCTGCACAAGGTGATCACGCACTGGCCGGACACTGCGGGTGGCCGGATCCCCGGTCACCGACCAGGTCGCGCCTACGACCTGCTGTGGACGCTCGGGCGTGAGAATCGCCCGATCCCGCTGGGACAGGCGTTCGCCGAGTACGGGCGCATCGCCAGGACCGAGCACCTGCTGCGTGTCGTCGACCCGGTCGATGACGGCTCAGCGAAGTTCGTGGGGGCCGGGCTGGGACAGCGCTCCACTTGGCCATTCGGAGACACGGTCGTCTCGGCCGGCCCCACGGCTGGGTCAGCCCGGCTTGACCGCCAGCGTCGCAAAATAGTTCGACATGTATTGAGCGGATGCGTTGGATTGGTGCGGCGCTTCCGCGAAGCCGGTGAGGACGAATCCCGCGGCGAGTTGCCCGCCGATCTGGTCGGTGAGGGTGTGGCTGTATTCAAGAGCGGCATCCGCGCCGAACTTCGTGGCGCGTTCCTCGGCGGAGTACTGCGTGACATCGCTGTAGGGCAGCTTGTGCACGACGATCAGCTCGCCGCGCTCGTCGAGCGCCTCGTGGTCGAACAAGTACACATCAGGGTTGATGAAGCCCACGAGCAGAGTTCCGCCCGGTCGCAGGACGCGGAAGCACTCACGCCACACCGGTGCCAAGTCTGGTACGAACAGGTTGGAGACCGGATGGAATACGACGTCGAATGTTGCGTCGCCGAAGGCGCTGAGGTCGCGCATGTCGCCTAGAAGGGTGCGCAGCTCGAGTCCGTCGCGCGCCGCCACCATCTGGTCCTGGCCGAGCTGGCGGGGTGAGTTGTCGAATACGGTGACCCGCGCCCCTGCGGCGGCGAGGATCGGACCCTGCTGGCCACCGCCGGAGGCCAGGCACAACACGTCCTTGCCGGTCAGGTCCGTCGGCAGCCAGGAGCGGTTGACTGGCTCACGCCCGATGAGAACAATCGACCAGTCGCCCATGCGGGCGCGCTCGACATCCTCAGCACTCACCGGCCTCGACCATTCGATGCCCTCTTGGGCATACTTGTCCCAGGCTGCCCGATTGTGGGCAACGGGGTCGACGACAATGTCCTGCACGTTTAACTCCCTGCTACAGCCAGGCGGACGCCTGCGGTACTGACGGTTCGGTGCCGCTAGCCAACACGATTGCAGGGTGCGGGCTCAACGAAATTAGCGGGCATCGAGGTGTCCGCGGGCTCGACGGGTGGTCGCGCAGCGGGTGCGTAAGCGCTGGTTGCCGGCGTTGCGGAAGCCGTAGGCGTCGCGGGCGATGGTCTTGATGACCCGGTTGGTGTCTTCGGAGCCGGCGTTGGTGATCCCAGTGTGCAGGAACGCAAGGATCTCTGGCCACCATGTCTCGACGGTTGTGGCTAGGCGCTGCAGTTCGGGAAGGTCGGCGTCGGCGCATCGGCGGTAGAACCGGTACAGCAGATCGCGGACCTGTTCCCGGTCTGGGCGGGTCCGGGCGGTGGCAAACAGGTCCAGGAGGTCTTCCTTGGCGTTCCACGCAACGGTGATCGGCGCGCCGATCACCCTGGGCAGGTTGGACAGCTCGTCGAGGAGAGCGTCGACGTGCTCGCCGCGCATCCGGGCGGCGGAGCGGGTGAGCCGGTTGCGCAGTTCCCACTCGCGGTTGCCCTTGCGGCCGCGCTGGCCGCGGCGGGTCACGGTCACCCGGCGGCGGACCTCGGTGAGGGTCTGGTTCGCCAGCTGCACCAGGTGGAAGTGGTCCACGACCAGGGTGGCCTGCGGCAGGACCCGGCGGATCGCCGACTTGAAGATCGTGCACATGTCGATCGCGACGTACTGGACTGCGTCGCGCCAGGCTTGGTCGTGGTCGGCCAGCCAGTCGATGACCGCCTGGGCGGTGCGTCCTTCGACCTGCCCGAGCAGGCCCTGCTTGCCGGACAGGTCGACGAAGCCGACGTGCCAACGGTCCACGGCGGTCTGCCAGATCCCGGTGGCCTCGTCGGGGATCCATCTCGGCCGGCCTCGGCGGATCTCGTCGATAGCGAGCGCCTGCACCGGCTCGGGCTGGGCCGGCAGCACCGCCCGGGCGTGACCGGTGAACGCCGCCGCAACGACCCGCCAGGAGAGCGCATAGTCGCGGGCCGCCTGGACGACCGTGCGGCCCTGATCGGCCACCGCCGCCCCGGCCGCAGTCCGTAATCATGTGGTTAGCCGCTTACATGGCGGTACTGGCGGGACCCACTCGGTGAACGAGCGACGTCGGCACGCCAGCTCGTCGCAGCGCCAGCCGCGGTCGGCGGCCACCGACCGACAGGTCACGCGGCCGGGTCACCCGCCGGCCCTTCGACCGCCGCGCCCGGGTGCCGCAGTCTGGGCAGTGGCGTGCCCGCTCATCAGCAGTCACCAGGTGCGCCACCGGCCCGTCGGTGTCGTCGGCGACGCCGACCACGGCCAGGCCGTCAAGGCCCAACAACAGCTACGGACGTGGCAAACGATACGACGCGCTGGCCTGGTCCTCGATGCCGTGGTGCTCTGGACGATGCGGTACGTCGACGCCGCCGCCGTCGACCGGCTCCGCGCCGAAGGTCACGAGATTCTGGGCGAGGACGTCGACCGGCTGTCCCCGCTCGAGCACCGCAACCTCAACGTGCTGGGCCGCCGCAGCCTCACCGCCTTCACCCCAGAGAATTCCTGTCCTGCCGGTCATGTGCGGAGCCGGATGACGAGTGCTGCTGCGGTGACGGTGCCCGGGACGACGGAGCCGCGCCTGCCGCAACGGGTGGCGGCAGTCCGGGAGTTCCTTCTGCCCCACAGGGCCTGTCGGCTACCCCCGCGCCAGCCAGGCCGTGATCTCGTCCACCACCGCCGGCTCGACGTGTCCTGGCCGCGCATACTCGGCCGGGGTGGCATGGCCGCTGCCGGAGAAGAAGAGGTGGTTGGCGTCCTGGTGGATCCGGATGGACACCTCGGGCCGGTGTGCGAGGGCGTCCTGCCAGCGGGCCAGGTCGTCGGCGACGGTCACTTGGTAGTCCCGCCCGCCCTGCAGGATCAGCATCGGGCAAGCCAGCCCTGCCGCCGTGGCCACCGGGTCGTAGGCGCGCAGGTCGAGCCAGTAGGAGGCGGAGAACCCCAGTGGCAGCAGCTTTGACGGTGTGTCAGGGGTAAGGCCGGGGGATGCCACCAGCGCGGCCTGCCGGGCGAGTGCGGCAACCATCTCCTCCGCGCCGGGCCCGGGGGTGAGTGCCGCGAGATGGCGGGCCACCCGGACGGCCGCCTCGTGCATCGGCTGTGCGTCTGCCGCGAGCAGCATCAGGCCCGCGATCGACGGGTCGGCGGCGGCGATCCGGGGTGCCGCCTTGCCGCCCATGCTGTGGCCGAGCAGGTGGATTTGGTCCGGGGCCACTTCGGGTTGCTGCCGGAGCAGGCGGACGGCGGCGAGCGCGGGCGGCAGGTACTCGTCGGCCATGGTGAAGTCCTGCGGCAGGCGATCCGGGCGCGCGAAGGTCGCCTTGTCGAAGCGCAGCACGGCCACCTGCCGGGTGACGAGCCCCCAGGCGAGGTCCTTGAGCGGCTTGTTCGGGCCGCTGCTCCCGTCCCGGTCGAACGCACCGCCACCGCTGAGCAGTACTACGGCGGGCCACGGTCCGGGGCCGACAGGCAGGCTGAGGGTGCCGGGCACGGCGAGCGGACCGGTCCCGAGTAAGACGTCCCGCTCGGTGAACCGGGCCGTATCCGCATAGTGCGGCGGATGCCACTCGGCGTCTCCGTGCGGGTCGAGCCGCAGTCCGTGCAGCAGGCCGTCACCGCCGACCGAGGTGACCACGGTGAAGCCGCTGTTCGCGCAGGTCACTGGGATGTGTACGCGCACGGGGTCGGCCTCGCCGGCCTGGCTCGCCGGCTCTTCGACCGCCCTGACCCCGCCATGTCCGGCTGCCTGGGCAGCCCATGCGAGCCTCAGCGCCTCGGCAGAGACAGCGGCGCGCAGTGGTGGCGCGAACAGCTCCACGATCTCGTCAAAACGCTCCGCCTGCAGCAGCGTGGCGAAGCCTCGCGCCACCTCCTGTGCCCCACCCTCATCAATTCTCATGATTGAGAAAGGTAGCAGTTGTGAGAAAGTCTGGGTATGGACTCCTTGGACCTGCTCGCCCACCCCATTCGACTGCGGATCGTCCACGCGATGGGCGGCGGAAGGCTGCTGACCACCACTCAGCTCTGCGCACGTATCCCCGAAGCCTCCAAGGCCACGGTCTACCGCCACATCGATCTGCTGGTGGACGGCGGGATTCTGGAGGTCGCCCAGGAACACAGGGTGCGCGGCGCAGTACAACGGCTCTACCGGCTGCGACAGGACCGTGCCGTGATCGGCTCCGAGACGGTCCGCACGCTCACGCCGGCGGACCATCGCCAGACATTCGCCACCGCGATGACCGCCCTGCTCGCCGAGTTCAACGCCTACCTCGCCCGCGAAGGGGCCGACCCGGTGGCCGACCAAGTGGGCTACCGGCAACACGCACTCTGGCTCAGCCCGGCAGAACTGGAAGAACTGACCGGTGAGCTCCGCGCAGCCATCGCACCGAGACTGGCCAACCGGCCGAGCCCCGAGCGGGCACAGTACCTGCTCAGCCCGATCCACTTCCCGGTGGAAAACCCGCAGCGGGAAACCGGGCAGCCGGCGGCTGCAACGGATCACGAAACAGACATATGACCGGCCGGACGGCTCCTGGGGCCGGGGCGCGATCTTGCCGTGGGTGTGCCGTCGTTCCAGTTCGCGGAACGCCTCTCGCACCTGCTCCAGCGGTCAGGTGCGGGCGATCGGCACCTCCAGCTCCCCGCGCGCGGCAACCCGGGCCGGCTCGCGGAGCACGACCGCGCACGCCGCCGCACCTTCTCCGTAGGTTCGCGCCCCCACCCTGGCCGCGGCCTGCCAGCAGCTGATCGTGTTGATCCGCTCGGGCCGCACGCCCAACTCCACTGCCGGCTCCACGTAGCCGTTGCAAACCCGCCCCCGCATTCCCGGACCACGGACCACGGCCCACGGACCACGGACACGATCTCTGCCGCCCGGACACGGAGCGAACGCGGGGGACCAGAACGCCCGGCACCGTTCGGGGCGCTCGGCTGAGCACTAGTGCCGGCACCGGGACTCACTCCCGCTCGGTCCTCAGGAACGGTTGCCCAACTCTGGCTCGATGCTGGCCATTTTGTGCACCCGGACTTGCCGACGCCTTGACGATCCGTTCCCTGGACGTTCAGCCAGGCGCCTGTGCCTGCGTTGTGTGCCGTCCCTAAGGTCCCTGAGTGTTTCGGAAGAAGGGGCTCATGGATACACCTCTCGCAGTTCAGGCTCGCGGGATCACCAAGTGTTTCGGTGACGTCGTGGCACTCGACGGCGTCGATCTGGACGTGGCACAGGGCCAGATCCACGGCCTGGTCGGACCGAACGGCGCCGGGAAGACGACGCTGCTCGGTCTCCTGCTGGGCCTGGCCGTCGCCGACAGCGGCCACCTGGAGATCCTGGGCACGCCGCTCAGGCGCGCGCTCGCCGCCCCCGACGGCGTCGCCGGCTTCGTGGACGGACCCGGCCTCTACCCCTCGCTCACCGCCCGGCAGAACCTCGCCGCACTGGCCGCTCTGCGAGGCCACGACGCGCGGACAGCGGGAGTCGACGACGTGCTCGAGCAGGTCGGGCTCACCGATGTCGCCGACGACCAGGCCCGCGGCTTCTCCCTCGGCATGCGCCAGCGGCTCGGACTCGCCGCCGCCCTGCTCACCAAGCCCCGGGTGCTCGTGCTCGACGAACCCTCCAACGGCCTCGACCCGGCCGCCAAGAAACACGTACACGGTGTCCTCACCCGGCTCGCCGCGGACGGAACCAGCGTCGTGCTCTCCAGCCACCGCATGGACGACCTCCAGGCACTGTGTTCCGAGGCCACCATCCTCGCCGCCGGACGGGTCGTCTTCTCCGGCCCGCTGAGCAAGCTGGCCGCCGAGAGCCGTGAACTCGACTACCGGCTGCTCACCTCCGACCCGCAGGCCGCCCGCCGGCTGGCCCTCGATGCGGCCGCGATCCGCGTCGTCGACGACACCGGGACACGCCACGACGCCGACGTGCTCGTCGTGCGCGCGCCGGTGCCCGCCCTCGACGAACTGGTGGTGCGGCTCGTGCAGGCGGGCATCGCGCTGCGCGAGCTCGCCCCCCTGGTGTCGCCGCTCGAAGCCGCGTTCCTCGCCCTCACCGAGCAGAAGGAGACCGGCCGGTGACCGCGACCCTCACCCACGACAACGTTGCCGCGGCCCGCCGCGTCTCCGTTCCGCGCGCCTACCGCTTCGAGCTGGTCAAACTCGTCTCGCAATGGCGGATCCGCCTGCTGGTCCTCGCCTGCTGGATCGCACCCGCCCTCTTCGTCGCCGCGGTGAGCCAGCAGAGCACACTCCCCTCCGACACCCTCTTCGGCCGTTGGATGCACGCCACCGGGTGGGCCGGAACGCTGGTGATGCTCGGCTTCGCGGGCACCTGGGCGCTCCCGCTGCTCACCTCGGTGGTCGCCGGCGACGTATTCGCCTCCGAGGACCGGCTCGGCACCTGGCGCCACTTGCTGGTGGCGGTCCGCTCACCCAGGCGGATCTTCGCGGCGAAGGCACTGGCCAGCCTCACCGTCATCCTGCTGCTCGTGGCCGGGCTGGCCGCATCCAGCACGGCCGGCGGGATCGTCGCGGTCGGCAACCAGCCGCTGGCAGGCCTCGACGGCCACCTGCTGAGCCCGGCGGACGCCGCCGGCAAGGTCCTGCTCGCCTGGATCTGCGTACTCGCCCCGACCCTGGCCCTCGCCGCGATCGGACTGCTCGGGTCCGTCACGCTGGGGCGCTCCCCGATGGGACTGCTGCTGCCCGCGCTCGTCGCGCTCGCGATGCAGCTCGCCCAGATGATGCCGCTGCCCGTCGCCGTACGCCTCGCCCTGCCCAGCTACGCCTTCATCGCCTGGAACGGTCTGTTCACCAGCCCCACGCAGCTCGGCCCGCTCCTGATCGGCATCGTGGTCAGCCTGCTGTGGGCCGTGACCGCGACCGCGCTGGCCTACGCGCTTTTCCTGCGGCGCGACTTCACCAACCCGACCTACGACGGCTCGGGGCGCCGCGCGGCCGCCGCCGCAGGCCTGCCGCTCGCCGCTCTGGCCGCCGTCACGGTCGCGGTGCTCGCCTCGGCGAGTGGTGCCTCGGGCTCCGGGATCGAGCAGGACAAAGTGCAGCGCTCGGTTGCCACGGCGTTCGCCCACCTCTATCGACTGCAGACCGAGCAGCTCAACCGCCCCGCCGTCACAGAAGCGCAGCTGAAGGCCACGGCGACGTGCGACAAGGGCAGCGTCAAGGTCGCCGCCGAGGGGCCGGGCAACGACTGGCGCTGCGTCGTGTCCTGGCACCTGCCCGGCATCGAGGTCGCGGGGACCGCGATCTACCAGCTCGACCTCACACCTGACGGTCGTTTCATGGCCGACGGCGACGGACCGAAGGAAGTCAACGGCTACTTCCTGGTCCGCACCCCGACCGGGGACGCACCCAACCCGCTGTGGCAGTTCGACGGCAACGTCGACCTGCTCGCCACCCCGAAGGGATAACTCCATGCAGGTAGTACGGCAGCGTCGGAGCAACGAGAAGGAACAGATCAACCTCTTTGGCAGACGCGTCGGCCGCCGGAGCACTCTGGTGGCGGCGGGCATCGCTGTGGCCCTCGCCGTCACGGGCACCGCTGTTGCCTCGACGAGCCAGTTCGCCACCCAGCAGGTCGGCCAGGTCACCGCCAACGGCCAGGTCATCTCGAGCGACCAGTACATCGCCCCGTACGGCAGCCGCACCGTCATCAACAACGGCAAGATCATGTCGTCCTCGGTCAGCCCGGACGGGGACCATCTCGCGGCCTCGATCGCCGATGGTGATGCGTCTCTGGTCATCATGGACCTCAAGACCGGGCAGGTGAAGCAGCGCGTCGGCACCGCCTCGACGGACGACCTGCGCATCACGAGTGGCGCCGTCGGCCAGGAGGGCCCGACGTACTCGCCCGACGGTTCGCAGCTGTGGCTGGGCCAGAGCGACGGCTACACCAAGTTCACCGTGAACGCGGACGGCACCCTCGCCAACCCGACGGCCGTCCCGATCCCGGCCGACGGCTCCAAGCACGCACTGGTGGGTGCCGCGGTGTTCTCGGCCGACGGCTCCACCGTGTACGGCGCGGTCAACGGCCAGAACCGGGTGGCCGCCATCGACGCGGCGACCGGGACCATCAAGCAGAGCTGGGCCGTTGGCAACGCACCCCGTGGCATCGTCATGGCCGGCAACAAGCTCTACGTCAGCAACGAGGGCGGGCGCCCGGCCAAGGCCGGCGACACCACGATCAACTCCTACGGCACCCAGGTTCCGGCCAACCCGCAGACCGGTGCCACCACCACCGGCACGGTCAGTGTCATCGACCTGACGGACCCTGCCGCAGCCGTCGGGAGCATCGACGTCGGTCTGCACCCGACGGCCCTGTACGCCAAGAACGGGGCGGTGTTCGTCACCAACACCGCCGACAACAACGTGTCGGTCATCGACACCCGCAAGAACAAGGTCGTGCAGACCATCGCCACCCAGCCGTGGCCGGAGGCGTCGGTGGGCTACGAGCCCAACGCGGTGACGCTCACCGACGACGGCCGTCTGCTGGTGACGCTCGGCCGCGCCAACGCCGTCGCCGTCTACCGCTACAAGTCCCCTCAGGAGCCCGCCAGTTACGTCGGCCTGCTCCCGACGGACTACTTCCCCGCGGAGATCACCACCGTGGGCAAGAAGGTGATCGTCTCCAACACCCGCGGCATTGACGCCCGCCGCCCCACCAACAAGGCCGGGCACGGCACCCACGACACCACGTCGAGCCTGACGCAGTTCACGCTGCCGGACGACAGCGTCATCAGGTCCCAGACGGGCAAGGTCTTCCAGCAGAACGGCTGGACGCGCGGCTCGGTCTCGCTGGCCCACGGCAAGGGCAACCAGAAGCAGGTGCCGGTCCCGGCGCGGCTCGGCGCTCCCTCGACGATCAAGCACGTCTTCATGATCGTCAAGGAGAACCGGACCTACGACCAGGTCTTCGGTGACATGCCGCAGGGCAACGGCGACCCGTCGGTGACGCAGTTCGGCGAGAACGTGACGCCGAACCAGCACGCGCTGGCTTCGCAGTTCGGGCTGTACGACAACACCTACGACATCGGCACGAACTCCGCCGAGGGCCACAACTGGCTGATGCAGGCCGACGACCCGGAGTACACCGAGTCCTCGGCCGGTGAGTACACGCGCAGCTACGACACCGAGGACGACGCTCTGGGCCACCAGAAGTCCGGCTTCATCTGGACCGGTGCGCAGGCGGCCGGAAAGTCCGTCAAGGACTTCGGCGAGTTCCAGTCGTTCGAGAGCAAGCCGGCCGGCGCGTCCTGGCAGAACCTGTACTGCGACACCAAGAACATGGAGGCGACCGGGCAGGACACCACCTACCCCATTCAAACGGGCTCGGCGATCCCGTCGCTCAACAAGGTGTCGGTGTCCGGCTTCCCGCTGTTCGACACCAGCGTCCCGGACATCTACAAGGAGCAGATCTGGAAGCAGGACTTCGAGAAGAACGGTCCGGCGAACCTGAACATGTTCTGGCTCTCCAACGACCACACCGGCGGTCCGGCGAACGCGGCCGCCCAGGTCGCGGACAACGACCTCGCGGTCGGCCGGATGGTCGATGAGATCTCGCACAGCAAGTACTGGAAGGACTCGGCGATCTTCGTCGTCGAGGACGACTCCCAGGCCGGCCTCGACCACGTCGACGGCCACCGTGCCCCCATCCAGATCATCAGCCCCTGGGCCCAGCACGCCGCCGTCGACAGCCACTACTACTCGCAGATCACGATGATCCGGACCATCGAGCAGATCCTCGGGATCCACCCGATGAACCAGAAGGACAGCGCGGCCACCCCGATGCGCGGGGCGTTCACCCGGCACCCCGACTTCACGCCGTTCAAGGCACTGCCCAACCGGACCTCGCTGACCGACGGCCTGAAGACCCCGCCCGCCTGCGGCGTGGACACCCCGGCGCCGCAGGACCCCAGCGCAGCGGCCGTGCCCTCGGCCAAGGTGCCGGCGGCCAAGCGGGCACTCGCGGCGACGTGGGAGGAGTGGAAGACGCACCAGCGGCTGACCGGGCCGGGCGCCATCCCCGACTTCGCGAACCCCGCGCAGATGAACCACTTCACCTGGTACCAGACCCACGGATGGACCAAGCCCTACCCCGGTGAGAGCAAGATCTTCGCGCCCAAGGACGTCCCGGGCGCCTACATCCCCTCCTCGGAGTCCGACGGCTGACAGGAGTCCGACGGCTGACGCGGACTCACCGCGTCAAAGGGGCCCCTGACCGGCGTCACCGCCGGCCAGGGGCCCTTCCGTCCCCACCCGAGCCGCGTTCGCGCTCCTCTGCCTGCACGTGAGGGGGCCGTCATGCACTCCAGCCACCCTGCCGCGTCATCCGCGGTGTTCCTGGCGGCCAGCTCGCCGGTCACAACCGGCGGATCGACTGCGTCGCCGGCCGGGGCCTTGGCCCCGGCGGACTTCGACCACGGCAGCGAGGCCATTAGGCATTCCCCTCCGCCACCCGGTTCCAGGGCACTGAAACCATCGTGAAACCGCGCTGAATGCGCCCTGCCGCAACCTCCTCCGCATGACGACAACGACCTCGCACTCACTCGCCATCGCGGCCAAGGGGCTGCGCAAGGCCTACGGCGACAAGACGGTTCTCGACGGGATCGACCTGGCGGTGCCGGCCGGCACGGTCTTCTCCCTGCTCGGACCGAACGGCGCCGGCAAGACCACCGCCGTGAAGATCCTTTCCACCCTCATCACCGCCGACGCCGGCGAGCTGCGGGTCGGCGGTCACGATCTCGCCGTCGACCCGCAGGCCGTGCGGTCCGCGATCGGCGTCACCGGACAGTTCTCCGCCGTCGACGGCCTGATCACCGGCGAGGAGAACATGCTCCTCATGGCGGACCTGCACCACCTCTCCCGCAGCGAGGGCCGCCGCACCGCCGCCGAACTCCTCGAGCGCTTCGACCTCACCGAGGCCGCGAAGAAGCCCGCCTCCACCTACTCCGGCGGCATGAAACGCCGCCTTGACCTCGCCATGACGCTGGTCGGCGACCCGCGGATCATCTTCCTCGACGAGCCCACCACCGGCCTCGACCCGCGCAGCCGCCACAACATGTGGCAGATCATCCGCGAGCTGGTCTCCGACGGCGTCACCGTCTTCCTCACCACCCAGTACCTGGACGAGGCCGACGAACTCGCCGACCGCATCGCGGTGTTGAACGACGGCAAGCTCGCCGCCGAAGGCAGCGCCGAGGAGCTCAAGCGGCTCATCCCCGGCGGACACGTCCGGCTCCGCTTCACCGACCCCGCCGCCTACCAGTCCGCCGCCGTAGCCCTGCGCGAGGTCACCCGCGACGACGAGGCGCTGGCGCTGCAGATCCCCAGCGACGGCAGCCAGCGCGAACTGCGCGCCATCCTCGACTGGCTGGACTCCACCGGCATCGAGGCGGACGAGCTGACCGTGCACACCCCCGACCTCGACGACGTGTTCTTCGCCCTGACCGGCCCCACCGCCATCCCCACCCAGCCGAACCAGCCCAACGAGAACGTCCGATGAGCGCCCTCTCCCTCGCCGTACGCGACTCGAACACGATGCTGCGCCGCAACCTCCTGCACGCGCGCCGCTATCCGTCCCTCACCCTGAACCTGCTGCTCACGCCGATCATGCTGTTGCTGCTCTTCGTCTACATCTTCGGCGACGTGATGAGCACGGGCATCGGCGGCGCCGACCGCTCCGACTACATCGCCTATATCGTCCCGGGCATCCTGATGATGACCATCGGCGGCACCGTCATCGGGACCGCGGTGTCCGTCGCCACCGACATGAACGAGGGCATCATCGCCCGCTTCCGCACGATGGCGATCCACCGCGGGTCCGTGCTCGTCGGGCACGTCGTCGGCAGCGTGCTGCAGTGCATCGCCAGCGTGGTCCTCGTCGGCGCCGTTGCCGTGGCCATCGGCTTCCGGTCCACCGACGCAACCGCCCTGGAATGGCTGGCGGCGATCGGACTGCTCGCGCTGTTCGCCCTGGCACTCACCTGGATCGCCGTCGGGATGGGCATGGCCAGCCCGAACGCCGAGGCGGCCAGCAACAGCGCACAGCCGCTGATCCTCCTCCCGCTCATCTCCAGCGCCTTCATCCCCGCCGACACGATGCCGGGTTGGTTCCAGCCGATCGCCGAGTACCAGCCGTTCACCCCGGCCATCGAGACCCTGCGCGGCCTGCTGCTCGGCACCGAGATCGGCAACAACTGGTGGATCGCGATCGCCTGGTGCGTCGGCCTGACCGTGCTCGGCTACCGCTGGTCGACGGCGTCCTTCAACCGCGACCCGAAGTAGCGGCCATGACAGCGCGGGCTGCCTCCCGCAACTCGTCCCGCTCCAGGGCGGCGTACTCCGACACCGCGTCGGCGTACGCCGCCCTGTCGGCGTCTTCCGCCGCCTTGCGGGCGCGGTCCGCCGACATCGTCGGCTGGAACTCGCGCATCACCCCCAGCCGTTCGGCCAGCGCGATCATCCGTACGGCACCGGTGTCGCCTGATGTGAGCCCCGCCATGCCGAGGCTGTGCAGCAGCGTCCCGAACAACGGGAGTTCGGAGGGCGAGCCGACCGGATCGCACAGCAGCGTCCGCAGCCGCTGCCGCAGCCGGTCGACCACCTCCGTGACCAGCCCGAGCCGGCCGGCATGCGCGTGCGCCGTCACCGCCACCGACTGGATCAGGAACGCCCACGGGTCGAGCCGGGCGTCGCCGTCGCGCAGCGAGCCGGCCGCGAGCATGCGCTCCACGGCGCCGCGCCACAGGCCGAGCCCGACCTCCGTCAGCCCGCGGGCGAGCGCGATCTCGGCGCGCCCGCCGAGGTCCGGCCGGTAGAAGTCGTCCTGCTGCGGGGTGCTGTCGCTCTCCGCCTGCCGCAGCCAGTAGTCGGCCTCGTCGGTCTCGCCGCGCTGCAGACAGGCGAGGACCAGGAGCGAGCGGATGCCGATGTAGTCGTGCCCGTCGCCGAGCCGCGGCAGCACCTTGAGCGACGCTTGGAGATGCTCGTACGCCTCCTCGCCCCGCCCCGTCCGCAGGCACAGCTCGCTCAGCCGGGAATGCACCATCAGCTGCACGGACGGATTGTCGACCGCCGCCAGTCCGGCGACCGCCCGGCGGGCCGAGACGAGCGCGCGGTCGATGTCGTGCTCGAACTCCCAGACGTAGCAGGCGACGCACTCGGCGATGCCGGAGAGCAGCGGCTGCTCGCTGTCGCCCGCACCCTCGCAGAGCTCCCGCAGCACGTCGTAGCCGGGAGGCCGTATCTCGGGGATCGCGCTCAGCACGAGCGCGGTGGCGCGCATCAGCGTGTCCGGCGGGGCTGGGGGCAGCCGCCGGAGGGTGACGAGCTGGCGTACGGCGCGCGGGCCGGAGCCCATGAACACGGTCGCCGCGCCCAACACCGCGGCGGTGCGGGCGACTTCGACGTACTCGGGCCCGGGACGGTAGTGCGACAGCGGCGGGCCGGTGTCCGCGGCGATGGCGGCGAGGCGGGGAAAGTTGGTGCCGGTGGACCACAGACTGGCGAGGACGGCGGTGACGGCGGCGGTGGTGGGGTTGTCCGTACAGGCCAGGGCATGCCGCAGGGCCAGCACGAGGTTGTCCTGCTCGGCCTTGATCCGCTCCCAGGCGGCCTGCGCATCCGAGCCGAAGAGCGCGTCGTGGTACGCGACCCCGAAGTCCCGCGCCCAGGCGAGGAACCGGCCCACAGCCTCCTCGTCCCCGCCCGCCTCCGCACGCCGGGCCGCGCTGAACTCCCGTACGGTCTCCAGCATCCGAAACCGCACCCCGGCCGGGGTCTCGGCGACGGTGAGCAGCGACTGACCGGCCAACTGCTCAAGAAGCAACAGCGCATCCTCGCCGAGGACCCGCTCCGCCGCTTCACCGCCGAACCCCCCGGGGAACACGGACAGCGTGCGCAGCGCCGCCCGGGCATCCTGCGCGAGCAGGTTCCAGCTCCACTCCACGACCGCGTGCAGCGTGCGGTGACGCTCCGGCACCCCCCGCACCCCGCCGCGCAGCAGCGCGAACCGGTCACCGAGGCGGCGGGCGATCTCCGGCACCGACATCACCCGCACCCGCGCCGCGGCCAGCTCCACGGCGAGCGGCAGCCCGTCGAGGTGACGGCACAGCCCGGCCACCGCGTCCGGCGGCAGCTCCACGCCGGGCCGGGCGGCCCGCGCCCGCTGCGTGAACAACTCGACGGAGATGCCCAGACCCAGCTCCGGCAGCGCGTACACCGCCTCCGACGTCAGGCCCAGCGGAGCCCGGCTGGTGGCCAGCACCCGCAGGTCCTTCGAGGACGAGACCAGCGCCTGTACGAGGCCGGCGGCACCGGCGATGACCTGCTCGCAGTTGTCGAGGACCAGCAGCGCGGACCCGGAGCCGAGCACACCGAGAATGCCGGACACCGGGTCGTGACCGCGCACCGCGCCCGGCCGCCCCTCACCCGCGCCGAGCGCGGAAGCCACCTCCGCGGCCACGTCCTCGTCCGCCGTGACACCGGCGAGCGGCACGAAATACACCACGCGCTGCTCGGCCCGGCGGCTGACGGCGTGCGCGAGCCGGGTCTTGCCGAGGCCGCCGGGGCCGACGACGGTGACGGCGCGGGAGGCGCGCAGCAGCCGTTCCACCGCCGCGACGTCCTCGTCCCGGCCCAGCAGCAGGTTCGGCTCGTGCGGCACACCGTGCCGGACCACAGGCGACTCGCCGCGCAGCAGCTCCTGCTGTACGGCCTTGAGCCCGGCGCCCGGATCCGTGCCGAGCGTCTCGCGCAGCTCACGCCGGTACGCCTCGTACCGCATCAGCGCGGCGGACGGGCCCGCCGTCGCCGCCTCGCCGCGCAGCAGCTCGGCGAGCACTTCCTCGTCCCGCGGATGCTCCGCGGCGGCCACGGCCAGCGGCCCGGCCGCCTCCGCGTGCCGCCCCAGCCGGGCGAGCGCGAGCGCCCGCGCGCGCAGGAGCGCGCCGCGGACCGGGGCGCGCTCGGCGCGCAACGCGGCCACGGGGTCGTCGGCGCTGCCGGCCCCGTCAGGAGTGCCCTCCCACAGCGCGAGCCCGGCCTCGGCCGCGGCCAGCGATCCCGCGTGGTCCCCGGCCCTGGCACGGTCCGCGCCGGCGGCGGCGTGCAGCAGCAGGGCGGAGCTGTCGACCTGGTCCTCGGCGAGCGCGAGCCGGTATCCGGCGGGCGTGCTCGCGAGGACGTCGGCGCCCAGCTGCGCCCGCGCCCTGGACACGAGGACCTGCACCGCCTTTCCCGGCCGCTCCGGCAGCTCGTCCGGCCACAGCCCGGCCACCAGCCGCTCGGTGCTGCAGCCCGTGCGCAAGTCGCCCGCGAGCAGCGCGAGGAGACCGCGGAGCCGGGGCGCGGTGATCTCCTGCCCGCGATAGGCGACACGTGGCAGCAGGGTCAGGTCGGTGGTCACCCGTGCAGATTAGCCAAGGTGCCGGCCGCCGGAACTCCCGCCGCAGGCCGAACTCCCGCTGCCCGTGCGGCTCTGCTCCACGCGCGCCCGCCGCCGGGGCGGCTGCCGCAGCCGCGCCGACCGTTCCCGCCACCCCGTGCCGACCGTCCCAGCACCCCGTGCCGACCGTTCCTGCTGCCGGCGCCGGAAGGCCGGCCCGTGCGGCGGGCAGCCCGCCCGACCTCGTACGACCACGACACCCTCACCCGCGGCCGGCCCCGCCCCGGCTCGACCGACGATGGAGAACTCGACGCCTCACCGTCTACCGTGACGCCTCACCGTCTACCGTGCGGAAGCTCGCAGGCCCGACTCTTGCGGACTCAGGTCCTGTTCGACCCAGATCGTCTTCCCTTCCTCCCCGTAGCGAGTGCCCCACCGGCTCGCCAGTGTGGCGGCGATGAACAGGCCCCTGCCGTTCTCGTCCTGCGCTCGTGCGTGCCGCAGGTGGGGGGAGGTGGTGGAGTCGTCCGAGACCTCCACGGTGAGATGTTCGCCCCGGATGAGGCGGACTCGCGGATTCCCGGTGGCGTGGGTCAGCACGTTCGTCACCAGTTCGCTGACCACCAGCTCCGTGGCGAAGGCGTGATCGTCCAGCTGCCATGCTTCCAACTGGTCGCGGACTCGCGTCCTGCAGTCGGCGACAGCGGCGCGGTCCCGGGGCGACGTCCAGGACACGTAGTCGTCGTGGGCGAGCCGCCTGACCACCGCGGTCAGGACGGTACCGCCTTCGCGGCCGCGAGCGTGGTCGCCCATGAGCGCGTAGACGATGTTGTCGCAGGCTGCTTGGGCATTTCCCGCAGACGTGCCTGCTGCGTGCTGGATCAACGCTAAGGCGTCGTCGCCGTGTGCCGGGTGCAGCATCGAGGCCGAGTAGAAGGTCAGCAGCGTGTGCGGCTCAAGGGTGGTCCGGGACAGTTCGTAGCTGGAATGGTGGCCCAGACCGGGGCCGACGGGAACGCCGACCGGGCTGGTGGTGCCGTCCGGGGCGGTCGTCAAAGGCGGGGGCCAGTCCGCGGAGGCGGTCGCGATTCCTCCCGTGATCGGGTCGTAGACCGCGTACAGGCAGCGGGCTTCCCCGACGCGGGTGTTCTCTCCCGCGGCAGCAGATGCCTCGTCCTCCTGCTGGATGTTGTGCGTGACGTCGTCCAGGTGTGCCAGCAGTTCGTCGGGGGCCAGGTCCATCCGGGCGAGCGTGGCGAAAGCGGTCCGGAATCGCCCTATGTCCACCGAGGCCCGCAGACCGCGCTGCGCAATCTGGCCCATGGCCAGGCCCACCCGAGCACCGGACAGTGCGATCACGTCGAACCAGTGCGTCTGGTGGGTGCCCGGGTTCCAAAAGTGCGCCGTGCGCACGCCGGGCACCTCGGGAAGGTTCTGCGGCAACAGCCTGCGCTGCAGGGTCGTCGCGGCGGTGCGCTCCCGCGTGTAGCGGCGTGCGTTTTCCATGTGGACGGCCGCCCGGTCGGTGATCCGCTCGGCCAGGGCCACGTCATGGTGATCGAACGGCGTGGTGCGCCGCCGGGTCCGGTAGAGGCAGACCAGCCCCAGGACACGGCCCTGCTGCACCAAAGGCGCCAGGATCATCGAGTGCACGCCGGCCGAACGCAGGAGCCCGGAACGGGCGGCGTCGTGCATGTGCCAGTCCGACGGACTGCCCCGGGGATCGACCAGGCGCGGCTTCGTGTCCGCCAGCGCTTGGCTGTAGGGGGTGGGGTACGCGAAGCGGCTCGGCTCACCCACCGCATACAGGCTCGTGAATTCCGCGACGGAGACGAACGCCGCCCGGCGCAGGGGAGTGGTGCTGCTCAGCGGGGGCAGCGGGGCCTGTTCGCCGTGGAAGACGGCTTCCACCAGATCGACGGAGGCCGCATCGGCGAACTCCTCGGTGGCGACCGACGCCAGCTCCTGCGCCGTCTGCATCACGCCGAGTGTCGTTCCCACCTTTTTGTCCGTCGCGGCCAGCAGTCGCTCCGCGTCCTGGGCCCGCACACCCTCTGTGACGTTGTGGATGACCGTCGCGGCCCCCACGACGGCCGCGCCCTCGCCCAGCGGAAGAGCCAGCACGGAGTAGATCTCCTGCCCCTTCCGGACGTCCCGTACGACGACCGGGCTCGCGCCGGCCGCCCGCTCGGTCTTCATGACCTCCACGAGCAGCGGACTGAGCCGAAGCGTGTAGTCGAGCTCTGCCGCATTCTGGCTGATGACGTCATCGGCCGGCAGGCCGCGGATGGCGAGGGAGGCGGCGTTGCTGCGCAGAATCGTCAGTTCAGTGTCGTACAACTCGAGACCCGCGATGGCGTTCTCGAACGCCGATGGCATATAGGCGCTCTGCACCCGAGCCGTCCCGGGGCTGGGCGCCGATCCGACCGCGGAGATCACGGTGCCTTCGCCGCTTTGCCAGGCGTCGAACTGGACCACAGGCGTGCCGTCTTGCGCGCTCGACTCCAGCATGTCCCGCAGCACGTCCAGAGCGGACTGTCCGACAAGGCCGTCAAGGACTGCCTGCGGGATCCCCATGCCACGCACGGCAGTGATGAATCCGCGGGCGTCGAAGCTGAACGAACGCCTGCCGGCCACCCTGGACCTCCCTTCATGCGATGCCCGCCGCCAGGCCCGCAGCGGCTCCCCACCTCGATATGACGCTGTGTATCGAAGACGGCACCAGTTGTGGAGAGGGGCCCTGCGGCATCACGACTGGCGGGGACACAACGAGCACAGCCCTCGCTGTTGCGATGCCCTCGCCCCACCATTGTCCGGCTCGGGCCACGCGCACGCACCTTCCGCCCGAGCCCGCCGACGTTGACTGCCCGGAGATTGGGACGTCGGGATCGCGGAGAAGTTCTCCTCGGCGACGCCGAAGTCCTTGGTCGGCGCCGACCGGGGCGTGTGCGCGAACCAGTCGCTGATCAGTCCTGCTGTCCTGGGGGCTGTTCAGCAGGTGTCTTGCCGGCGAGCACATCCTTGAGCCGCTGCGTACCGAGAGTGACAGCCTGCTGGGTAGAGTCGGCCTCGGTGCCGCCAAGCCCTCCGTTCGTCACCGCGATGGCGTTGGTGCCGAGACGGACGGCGGCAAGATCAAGCGTCAGCGTGGCGGGTTTGCCACCCACCGGGCCCTGAAGCGTCAGGCGCAACCCCTGGCGAGAGTCGCCGGCCTTCGGCAGCGAGGTCTCGATGACCTGGGCAGTGCGGGCGCTTCCGTCCTTGCCCGTGACGGTGAACTGGTCGCACTTCACCGGCAGCGTCTTGAGCCAAGCCAGCGATGAGTCCAGTTGCCCACGGTCATAGTCGGCGACCTGATAGAGCATTCGGGCGCCGTCACTGCCACCCGAGAAGCCTGCCACCGCACTTGCCCCGGAGGGCTTGCCCAACAGCGCGTCACTGTAGAGCACGTCGAGCAGCTTCTGGCAGTCAGCAGCGGTCGTTTTGCTGTCGGTGAAGAACTGGGCAGCATCCACCTTGCCGATGAGCAGCGAATCCCGCCAGGTGGCGGCGTCGTTGACCCGCGTCCAATTGCCCTCCAGATCCGTCGCGTTGATCAACGCGGTTTCCGCCTCGCCCTGGGTCAGAGTTTTTGCGGACCTGGATGACGTAGAGGTCGCTGCGTCGCTCCCGTTCGAGCAGGCCCCAGTGGCCAGCACGGCGCCCGCCGCCAGGGTCAGGGCAAGGAACCGGGCAGCACGGGCTGGGTGACGAATCATCGCCGATGCCTCCTGAGGGACTCCCAACAGCACACTTCTGTCCCACTGCATCACCGCCCCTCCCGCCCCACGAGTCCTACGGCCCGTATGGGTGGCAGCTCCCCCTCACTCCGCGCGTTCGCCCGTACGGAGATGCGACAGCCGTACGCTCCCGGACTGGCATGCGGACGCCCATAAGGCCCCCGGCCCCCTCCCGCGCAGTGGACACCGACACCCCCTGCGCGCGCGGCAAGAGGCCACGGAGACGTCCGGTCGCTCGTGGCAGCACGTGCGCCCGGCCGGCGTGCCCCGCCTTGCGGGGGCCACCGTCTCCCAGCAGCCTGTTGGACAGGGACGGTGAGAAAGGGAGCCCTGCGATGACCCAGCATCCGCCCACGGCGCCGCTCGACCGGCCGGTGGTCGGCTCGTACCCGACCTACGAGGGCGCTCAGCGCGCGGTCGACTTCCTCTCCGACAGCAAGTTCCCGGTGGAGCGCACCGCGATCATCGGCTCCGACCTGCGGATGGTCGAGACGGTCCTCGGCCGGCTCACCCGCGGCCGGGCCGCCCTGGCCGGCGCGGGCTCGGGCGCCTGGTTCGGCCTGCTCATCGGCCTGCTCCTGTCGCTGTTCGCCGCGGGCAACCACCACGTCCTGGTGCTGATGATCAGCGGCCTGTTCTACGGCGCGATCTTCGGTGCGCTCTTCGGCTTCGCCGGCCACGCGTTCACCGGAGGCCGCCGTGACTTCGCCTCCCGCAGCCAGATCGTCGCCGCCCGCTACGACGTGGTCGCCGAGACGGAGGTCGCGGAAGAGGCGAAGAATCTGCTCATCAAACTCGGCTGGCGCGAAGACTGAGCAGGACGGCCGCTACGGCCGCACGGTCCGGCACTGGACGGTGAGGACCCGTCACCGGTCCATGAGACTGCAGACGGCTTGACCCGGCGCAGGAGTGGAGTGTGACGTGCTGGGGCTTGCGGAGCCGTACCCTCTGCCGGATCCCTCTGCCGGATTCCATGGAGTTCCTCCCGCCTGCCTCAGGCAGCCCGCCCACCCGACCCGATCAAGCCCCGCCGCCGAGAAGGCTCACACCCCGCGGGACCGACGCCCGCAGTTCCCTCACCAAGGCGCGCACGACAGCGGATCCGGCCAGTTCGGAAGTGGTGACATAGCCGACCTGGCGTGTCGGGCGCCCGGGGCCGAGATCAGTGATCCCGACCGAGTCCGGTGCTCCGACCAAGGACAGCGCCGGCATGATCGCCATTCCGTGACCCCCGCTCACCAACGAGAGCACCGCTCCGTCGTCCTCCGCCTCGACGGTTGCCTTCGGGATCCAGTCCTGCGCGGCCCACCACCCGCGGGTGTACGAGCCACAGTTCTCGGCCCAGTCGACCAGCGGCAGCGAGCGCGGGGCGGCATGACCCGTCGCGTGCACCAGCGCATACGGCTCTTCAAGGAGCCCGCTCGCGACCAGACCCGGTGGAAGCAGCACGGAGCCGCCCAGTGTGGCGATGGCGATGTCGGCCTTCCCGTCGGCCACTTCGCCCGCACTGCCGCGCCCCACCTCGCGCACGATCCGCACCCGCGGCTCGATCCCGGGGTGCCGGGCGCACAGCCGCTGCAGGACGGCCGGCAGCAGGTGGAGAGCCGCGCTGCGGAAAGCCGCGATCCGCAGCGGCCCCTGCGCAGCAGCGGGCCGGGCCGCGCCGCGCGCCTCGGCGGTCAGGACGTCCAACAGGCGCAGGACGCGGCGGGCGTACGCGACGGCCTGCTCTCCGGCAGAGGTGGGGCGGGCGCCGGTGCGGCCGCGTTCGAAGAGAACGGCACCGATCCTGCGCTCGCTGCCGCGAACCGAGTGGGAGACCGCCGACTGGGTCAGACCGAGTGTGCCGGCCGCGGCCGAGAAGCCGCCGCTGTCCGCGACCGCCACCAGGACGCGCAGTTCCTGCGGGGCGAGATCGGAGTCGGTCGTACGGGCCACGGGGCGCTCACCTCAACGTATGAGAACTGCTCATGGAACGGTGTGTCGCATGAGCCCAACCGGCTGCCCAGGGGGCGCATTCCCGCCCTACGGTCCGGTCATGAACGAGACCGCGCTCACCGTGCACCAGACCGCCCGCCCCCACGGTTTTCCCACCGCCGAGCACTTCGCCTTCGTCGAGTCCGCACTTCCCGGCCCCGCAGCCGGCAGCGCGCTCGTGGAAAACCTCTACTGGTCCGTCGACCCCTACCACCGCGAGATGATGGACGACGTGCCCGGCGGCTTCGCGCTCGACGCACCGCTGGAAGGCCGCACCATCGGGCGCGTCATCGCCTCGCGCACGCCCCGGCTGGCCGAGGGCGAGATCGTGTTCCACCGGCAGGGCTGGCGCACGCACGCGGTGGTCACGCCCGAGGAGATCCGGCAGCTGCCCCGCTTCGACAAGGTGCCCCTGACCGCGTACTTGAGCACCCTCGGCGGCACCGGCCTGACCGCCTATGTGGGCCTGACCCGGATCGCCCGGCTCCAGGAGGGGGAGGACCTGTTCGTGTCGGCCGCCGCGGGCGGGGTCGGCACGGCGACCGGGCGGTTCGCCAGACTGCTCGGCGCCGGACGGCTCGTGGGCAGCGTGGGCTCGGCGGCGAAGGCCGCCCACCTCACGCGGGAGGTGGGCTATGACGCCGTCTTCGACTACCACGACGGGCCCGCCGCCGACCTGCTCGGCAAGGCCGCGCCGGGCGGCATCGACGTGTTCGTCGACAACGTCGGCGGCGCGCAACTGGCCGCCGCGGTGGGAGCGCTGCGCGAGTTCGGGCGCATCGTCCGCGTCGGCACGATCAGCCAGTACAACACCCCCGACGCACCGCCGCCGCGCTTCAACTACGCGGACATCGTGGAGAAGAGCGTCCGCATGGAGGGCTTCCTGGTCAGCAACTACCGCGACATGCAGGAGGAGTTGTACGAGTTCGCGGTGCCGCATCTGCAGAGCGGCCGGCTCGCTTTGGACGAGACGGTGGTTGACGGCTTCGAACACATCGTGGACGCATTCCTGGGAATGCTGCACGGCAAGAACACCGGCAAGATCATCGTACGAGACCGCACACAAGTCCCGTCGCGATGAACTCCAGCGGCTACGCGGGGAACTGGTAGGCCGACGCCAGGGACCCCGTGCTCGTCGGACCGCCACCATGCCCGGCGATCCGCAACGGCTGTCGAGACTGCTGAAGTAGGTCACCCCTGCCCGTTGTCCAGGACCTCCGTCGTCGCGTGCGGGGCGGTCTGCTCGGCGGAGTTGCCAATGGCCGCCGTGGCGGTCACCGGGGCCGCGCCCGGTTCGGCGGCGGCACCGCGAAGAACCGGCATCACAGCGCGTGGCACCGCCGCTGTCCCGGTCGCCCTTATTGACGCCGTGTCATTAACAGTGGTTCAGTGGCTCAGCCACTGAACCACTGAACCGCTCAACCATTGGGGGCCGGGGTGGAAGCACTGCCACGCGAGACGATCGTCGACGTGTTGGAGGAGCGGCTGCGCGAGGACATCCTCGCCGGGCGTCATCCCGCCGGGAGCTATCTGCCTCCCGAACGTGAACTCGCCGACGGATTCGGGGTCACTCGCACCTCCCTCAAGCACGCCTTCGGCCGGCTGGCGCACGCCGGGCTGCTGGAGACGCGCCACGGAGTGGGTACCCGGGTACGGGATTTCCTGCGCCTGGGCGGGGCGGACCTCCTGCCGATGCTCGTGCGCCACAGCCCCGACTGGATCGGTGAGATCTTCGAAGTCCGGCGCAGCGTCGGTGAGCTGATCGTGGAACGCGCAGCGACCCGTGCCACGGCGGCCCAGGTCGCCGAACTGCGTCTGCTGCTGGCGGCCGTCGGGGATGCGGCGGGGGGCGAGCCCGTGCAGCTGGCGGACGTGGAGGTGCACCGTGCACTGGCCCGCGCCACGGGCAACCGGGTGTACGTCCTGCTGACCAACACCCTGTTCAACGCGTACCTGCCGGTGCGCGGCGCACTGGTCGAGCCCTTCAAGGACCCCTGGGCCGCTCATGACCGTCTGGCACCCGTCGTCGAGGCGGTGGCCGCCGGCGACCAGGAGGCGGCACGCACCGCCGCGGGCGACTACCTGTCGGCAACGGAACGCATCATGCTCACGGGGCTGGCACGCTCCGGCGGACGCCGGGAAGGTGCCCTGTGAGCTCACACGGGACGGTGTTCAAGGAGACCATGCTGGGCCGTGTGCGCCTGGCCGACGAGGACGGCGACCGCCCCGTGCGGCTGGACCTGCTGGCCCGTGCCGACGCCGTGCTGCTGCCCCACCGCACGACGCGGGCGCACGTGAGCGGACGGGTACGCATAGCGGGACGGGCCGACGACGCCGAAGCCGAGGGCGAGCTGGAGATCGCGCCCCTGTCACGCCGCAGGATCCGCTACCGGATCACCTTCGCCATGGAAGGCCGGCGCCTGACTCTGGACGGCTGGAAGTCGGTGTCGCCCAAGCGTCCGCTCGCCTCGCTGACGGTACTGCCGTACACCCTGTACGAGGACGGTGACCGCGTGGGCGAGGGCACGCTGCGCTTCCCCCTCGCCACCGGCCTGCTGCCCTTCCTCGCGAGCTTCCGATTCCCTCGTGCGGCCGCGTCTTCTGCCGACAGGCATCTGACGCCGCGCTGGGACGGCACACCGGGGCGGACCGAGGTCTGGTACACGACGCTGACCGATCCGGCCACCGACAGCGGGGTCTGGCTGCACCACGAACTGGTGGCGCCCTCCGACGGTTCCGCTGCCTACGCGCACGGCTGGATCGCCGTCTTCCCCAAGGACGGCCCCGCCGAACACACCCGTTTCGGCCCCGTACCGTGGACGGCGGATCCGGAGGGCTTCACCGCCGAGGGCATCCGCGTCCGACCCGGCCGGCTCACCGGCTCCGCCGGGACGTTCACCTGGGCGCTCACCGAGAGCCCCGAAGGTCCGCCGCTTCACACCTTCCCCCGCTGGTCCTGGCGACGTCCCTGGCTGCCGGCCTCGCACATGCTCCCCGCCGCCCGCGCCCGCTACAGCGGAACCATCCGGTACGGCACCGGTGAGCTGCGGCTGGACGACGCTCCGGGAGCCGGCGCCCGCATCTACGGCCACGGCAACGCCCGCCGCTGGGCCTGGCTCCACGCCGACCTGGGTGGCGGCGACGTCCTGGAAATCATCGCCGCGGTATCCATGCGACGCGGACTCGACAGGCTGCCGCCCCTGGTCTTCCTGCGCCTGCACCGAAACGGCCGTACCTGGCCCCGGCGCGCGGAACGCTCTGCCGTGGGCTGGGCGGGCATCGGCCGGTTCCGCGCGGACATCCGCCTGCCCGAGTGGCGGGTCGAGGGCAGGGCGGGCCTGAGCCGCATACAGGTGACGGTCACCCAGCCGCCGCAACAGACACTGACGCTCGGCTACACCGACCCCGACGGCTCCACCGCGGTCTGCCGCAACAGCGAGAGGGCGGACGCGGTGGTCAGCCTGGAACGCTGGTGGGGCACATGGCGGCGGGAGGCTGTATGGCGGCTGTCGGGCACCGCGCACGCGGAGGTCGGCGACCGATGAACTCTCGAGGTACCACCGCCTTGACGGGACTCGCAGCCGCCCTGCTCGCGGACGACGGCACCACCGCGTGGACGCGGGCCGTGCCGCGCAGGGCCGAGATGCTGCTCGACGCCATGCCCGCTCCGATACGGACGGCCGTGCGCGCCGCGGCCGCGGCGATCGACGCCTACACCATGGCCCTAACCGGCAGGCGGCTGTCCGCGCTCAGCGCGGCGCAACGGGAGCAGGTCATGGGGTCGCTCGGTTCCCACCGGGCCCTGCTGCCGCTCCTGGACGCGGTCAAAGTACCGCTGCTGCTGGCGGCCGGTACCGAACGGACGCTGCATCAGCACCGCCCGGCACCCCTGGCGTCCGGCCCCGACGACCCGCCGCTCGACTGCACGCCGTCCCGCGACTGGCCCACGCGTTCGAGCGCCGACGCCGTCATTGTCGGCTCGGGCGCCGGCGGAGCCATGGCCGCCCGGACACTCGCCCGCGCCGGGATGCGTGTCGTCGTCCTCGAGGAGGGGGAGCACCACACCAGTGCGTCGTTCGGGCGCCGGGCCCCGCTCGACCGCTTCACCGACCTGTACCGGGACGGCGGCGCGACGATCGCCCTCGGCAGCCCCCCACTGGTCCTGCCCGTGGGCCGCGCGGTCGGCGGCACCACCGTCGTCAACTCCGGAACGTGCTATCGCACACCGGACCACGTCGTCACACGCTGGCTTGACCAGCACGGCTTCGCGGCGGCCGAAGGCTTCGACGTCCACCTCGACGAGGTGGAACGCACCCTGCAGGTGGCACCCCAGCCGCTGGAGGTGCTGGGCAACAACGGACTGCTCGCACTGGCCGGAGCGAAGGCGCTCGGCTGGGACGCGGCACCCTTGCGTCGCAACGCCCCGGGTTGCAGGGGCTCTTGCCAGTGTGTCGTCGGCTGCCCCACCGGTGCCAAACAGAGCGTCCAGCTGTCCGTGCTTCCCGAGGCCTGCGCGTCCGGCGCCCGTATCGTGACGGGCGCTCTCGTCCGGCGGATCCTCGTCGACCGCGACCGGCCGGGCGGTCCACGGGCTGCCGGGGTGCTGGTTCGCCGCCCGGACGGCAGCGAACTGGAGATCCTCAGCCCCTTGGTCGTGGTCGCCGCGGGGGCCCTGCAGACCCCGCCGCTACTGCGCCGCTCCGGCCTCGGGGGACACCCGCGGCTCGGCCGCAACCTCAGCGTGCACCCGGCGATCAGCGTCGCGGGACGCTTCGGCCGCCCGGTCACCGGCTGGAAGGGCGTCCTGCAGAGCGTCGGGGTGGAGCACCTGCGCGACGACGGCATCCTGATCGAAGCCACCGCGGCGCCGGCAGGCATGAGTTCGTTCGTGCTGCCCGGCATCGGACGCGAGCTGCGCCGCGAACTGGAAGGGACGGATCAGCTCGCGACACTCGGTGCCATGATCGCCGACCGGCCCTCGGGGCGTGTCCTCGGCAGGGACCGCACATGGCTGCGCTACGACCTGACGCCGCGCGACGCCGGCCGCCTCCTCCGGGCCCAACGGGCCATGGGCCGCCTGCTGTTCGCGGCGGGCGCCGAGGAGGTGCTGACCGGTGTACCGCAGGTGCCGCGAGCCCGCACCCCGGCCCAGCTCGAGGCGCTGCTGGACACGGTGACCGCGCGGCATCTGCACGTGTCCGCGTTTCACCCCACGGGTACGGCGGCTGCCGGTGCCGATCCAGAGCGGTCACCCGCCGACCCGGACGGGCGCCTGCGCGGCGTCGACGGCGTGCTGATCTCAGACGGCTCCGTGCTGCCCAGCTGTCCGGAGGTGAATCCGCAACTGAGCATCATGGCGGCCGCCCTGGCCGTCGCCGAACGCTTCGTGACGAAGGCGTCGTGAACAGTCGCCGCCGTCCGAGGTGCGCCGCCGCTCCGGCCCCGGCCGCGCGCCAACCTTCCGGCTCTTCAAGCAGACCCTGGCGGGTCTCTGCACTTTCGGGCCGCAGCGGGCATCACTTCGGGGCCGCGTGCCGGGAGTAGGCCCGGCCACGGCGTCCGCGACAGTGGCAGAACGCCTCGCCCTCACTCGAGCCCGGCCCCACCGGGCCCGCCGGTCCGCTTCCCGGCGGGCCGCCAACTTCCGTGCAGCACACTCCTGTTCCGCCAGCTGCCGCAGATGCCCGGCCACGGACGGCGGCCGCCACTCGCGGAGCAGGAAGAACGGGTCGTAGCCGCAGGCGGCCGGCCCGCGGTCCATGACCAGATTCCTTGCGGCCTGCGCCATCCAGGAAGCGGTCGGGTGTGCGGCCGCACCCAAGACCCGGATCCGTCGGCTGAGCGCTCGGGGGCCGGGCCGGCCCCGGCCTCCTGCGAGATCTCCCATACCGTGGAGGCGGCCACCTGCACCCTCAGGACGAGCAGCTCACCGCGGACGCGCCGATACCCTCGGTCCGCCAGGTTGTTCGAGGGCATGTATCGCTGTTGCGGGTGGCGCCTCTGGCGTCGGGGTGTCGGTACTGCCTGACGCGTTCCACGCTCGTGAGCGCAGGGCTGGGGCAGCCGGCGGGAGTGCTCGTGAGCGAGGCTGAGCACCACCGCCCGCACTGGTTTCGCCCGTTCGCCGCCGCTGGGAATCAAGCCCCGTACTGGTGGGCCGAGTAGGTCAGGTAGCCCGAGTCACCGCCCTGGTAATACGTGGCCTCGTCGACGGGGGCGATCGGAAGTCCGCCCCGCAGCCGCTCGACCAGGTCGGGGTTGGCGAGGAAGGCGCGGCCGAAGCTGATGAGATCGGCGCCCAGACCGAGCCAGTGCTCGGCGTCGTCCCGGCCGGTCTGCTTCGGACCCATCGGAAGGACGGGGTTCATGACGAGGGTGCCCGGCCACGCTCGCCGCAGGGCGACGAGCACCTCTTCGTCGGCGGTGGCCTCGAGGTGCACATAGGCCAGCCCGAGGGGGGCCAGTTCGACCAGCAGCGCGGCGTAGAGCTCGCGAACGTCGGTCTCCTGAACTCCCCAGAAGGTCCCGCCCGGTGAGAGGCGGATGCCGGTCCTGTCCCCGCCGACAGCCTCGACGGTGGCGGCGACGGCCTCGACGGCGAACCTGATCCGGTTGGCGACCGGGCCTCCGTAGAGGTCCGTGCGCAGGTTGGCGTTGGACGAGAGGAACTGCGAGATCAGGTAGCCGTTGGCGCCGTGGAGTTCCACGCCGTCGAAGCCCGCGTCGACGGCGCGGCGCGCGGCTTCGGCGTACGACCGCGCATGCTCGGGCACTTCGGCGGTGTCCAGCGCGCGCGGCGTCGGGGCGGGCTGGAGACCGGTCGGGGTGAACACGTCGCCGACCGCGGGGACGGCTGAGGGCCCGACCGGCTGCAGGCCGGTGGTGTCGGAATGGGAGACCCGGCCGCCGTGCATGAGCTGGGCGAAGATGCGGCCGCCGTTGGCGTGGACGGCGGCGGTCACGGGGCGCCATGCCTCGACCTGCTCGTCGGTGTGCAGTCCCGGTGTACCCGGGTTGGACTGCCCGATCGTGCTCGGCTGTACCCCCTCGCTCACGATCAGCCCGGCTGTGGCCCGCTGGGCGTAGTAGGTCGCCATCGACGACGTCGCCAAGCCACCGGCGGCGGCCCGGACCCGGGTCATCGGGGCCATGACCATCCGGTTGGGCAGCGTGAGGCCGCCGAGCCGGTAGCTGGTGAAGAGGGTCGTCATGTCGGGACTCCTTCGCGTTCCGCCGTGCCCGTAGCTCGGGCACGGCGGCTACGCTAAAACCTCACACTGACGTCAGAGGCAAGGGTCTGTGACGCAGAACTCAGCCGGGAGGACTTTGTGAGGATCGGGGAGCTCGCGTCACGCGCCGGAGTCAGTGTCCGGTCCGTGCGCTATTACGAGGAGCAGGGGCTGCTCACCAGTACCCGTAGTCCGAGCGGGCAGCGGCACTACACGGACGGCGAGGTCGAACGGGTGGCATTCATCCAGCGGTTGTACGCCGCCGGCCTGTCCAGCCGCACCATCACCGAGTTGCTGCCCTGCGTCGACACCCCCAGCGAGGAGAACTCCGACTCTGCGCTGGAGCGGATGGCACTGGAGCGTGAGCGGCTCTCCACGCACATCGCCGACCTCGTGCGGACCAGGGACACGCTCGACGAGCTGATGGCCAGGGCCCGGGCGCACCGGGAACAGCTGGGGAAGGCTGCGGTCTGCTGACTGGGGGAGGGGCTCGTAGATCGGCACCGGCTCCTCCGGGAAGCAGGCAGCCCCCGGTGGTTGCCGGGACCGTCTGGGGTTGAGTCTGAAGGCACCGGGCCGTCGAGACTCGCTACGACAAGCTTGCCGTCCGCTACGAAGCAGCCGTGAGGTGGACCATTTTCTTGGGGTCGACGATCCGGTCGAAGTCCTGTGCTGTGATGTAGCCGGTGGCGAGGGCGGCTTCGCGCAGTGTGGTGCCCTCGTCCTCCGCCTTGTGCGCGATCCGGCTGGCTTTGTCGTAGCCGATCTCCGGCGAGAGTGCGGTGACCAGCATCAAGGAGCGGGAGAGGTAGTCGTCGATCTGCTGGCGATGCAGTTCGACGCCTTCGACGCAGTAGGTTCGCAGCTTCTCGCAGGCGTCTCCGAGAATGCGGGCGGAGTGCAGGAAGTTGTTGATGATGACGGGCCGCATGGCGTTGAGTTCGAAGTTGCCCTGGGTGCCGGCGAAGGCGATGGCGCTGTCCTCGGCCAGGACTTGGATGCAGACCATGACCATCGCTTCGCACTGGGTCGGGTTGACCTTGCCGGGCATGATGGAACTGCCTGGCTCGTTGGCAGGCAGGGCGAGTTCACTGATGCCGCAGCGGGGGCCGGAGGCGAGCCAGCGGATGTCGTTGGCGATCTTCATCAGTGGCACGGCGAGAGCCCTCAGTCCGCCCGAAGCCGCCACCATGGCATCCAGGCTGCCTTGGGCGGCAAAGGAGTTGGAGGCCGTGGCGAACGGGTAGTCGGCCAGCTGTGCGATCTCCTGTGCCACCCGGGCACCGAAGCCCTCGGGGGCGTTGAGACCGGTGCCGACCGCGGTGCCTCCTACGGCCAGTTCGTACAGTCCCGGCAGGGTGGCCTCGATACGGTCGACGGCGTCGGAGACCTGGGCGGCGTAGCCGGACCACTCCTGGCCTACGGACAGCGGGACAGCGTCCTCCAAGTGAGTGCGCCCGATCTTGACGATGTCCCACCACGCTTGGGACTTGGCTTCCACGGCGTGTTGAAGGTCCATCACCTTCGGGAGCATGTGTTCGTGGATCTGGCGGAGGGCGGCGATGTGCATCGCGGTGGGGAAGGTGTCGTTGGAGGACTGTCCCATGTTGACGTGGTCGTTGGGGTGGATGGGCGTCTTGGACCCCAGCGTGCCGCCGACCAGCTGGATCGCCCGGTTGCTGATGACCTCGTTGATGTTCATGTTGCTCTGCGTGCCGGACCCGGTCTGCCACACGTACAGGGGGAAGTGGTCGTCCAGCGAGCCGGAGATCACCTCGTCGGCGACGTGCGCGATCAGATCGGCCTTCCAGCCGGGCAGACGGCCCTCGCGCCCGTTGACGAGCGCGGCGGCCTTCTTGACGTAGCCGTAGGCGTGGTAGACGGCCTTCGGCATGCGGTCGTCGCCGATGGAGAAGTGGATCAGGGACCTCTGCGTTTGGGCGCCCCAGTACCGGTCGGCGGGCACCTCAATGGCGCCCATCGAGTCCGTTTCGCGGCGGGTGCCAGTGGCGGTGATGCCGATCGGGATGTCCCGCACCTTCGGTGGCTGCCCGGTGGCGGCGTCCTGGTGCCCGGAGGTCATGGCGACGCCTCCTTCTCGGACAGCGGTCCATAGACCGGCTGCCACATGGTGTCCTGCACGGCCTGGATCAGATCGGCCGGCTGGCGGGTGGCGACCTTGTCCTGGACGGCCGCGCGTACTACCGCCACGGCTACCGTCGCCGAGGAAGCGCGCAGGTTCGCCACCGGCGGCAGCAGTGGCGCGCCGGGGGCCCTGGCGTCGACCTGCCCGGCCACTGCCTCCGCGGCGGCGAGCAGCATCCCGGCGGTGAGTCGTGTAGCTCCGGCGACGACGGTGCCCAGGCCCAGACCGGGGTAGAGCAGCGCGTTGTTGGCCTGCCCGATGACGTGGCGGACTCCGCCGTGTTCGACGGGGTCGACCGGGATGCCCGTCGCCGTCAGGACCTTGCCGTCGGTCCAGGCCAGCAGGTCGGCCGGCATGGCCTCGATCTTCTCCGTGGGGTTGGACAGCGGGAAGATGATCGGCCGCTCGACGTGCTCGGCCATTGCGCTGACGACCTGCTGGTCGAAGGCGCCCGGCGAGGTGGAGGTGCCGATCAGCATGGTGGGATGGACGTGTCGGGCGGTGGTCAGCAGGTCGATGTCTCCGTCCGCCCAGCCCTGCACCTCCGAGGCCGGCCGTGCGTAGGGGGCCTGGTAGTCACGTAGGTCCGGCATGCCCTCGACCAGCAGCCCCTGCTTGTCGACCAGCCACACCCGGCGGGTGGCCTCCTTGGGCTCCAGTCCGTCGCGGACCATCGCGTCACGCAGCTGGTCGGCAATGCCCACCCCGGCCGTGCCGGCGCCGAAGACCACGACGCGCTGGTCACGGAAGGACTCGCCGGTGATCTTCAAGGCCGACACCGCGGCGGCCAGGGTGATCGCCCCGGTGCCCTGCATGTCGTCGTTGAACATCCGGTAGCGGTCCCCGTACGTCTCCAGGATGCGTCGGGCATTGCCCGGCCCGAAGTCCTCGAAATGCAGCAGCGCGTTCGGATACAGCTCCGAGACCGTCTCCAGGTAGTTCTCGATGAACGAGTCGTACGGCTTCCCGCGCACCCGGCTGTGGCGCACGCCCAGGTAGAGGGGATCATTCAGCAGGTTCTCGTTGTCGGTGCCGATGTCCATGACCACCGGCACGCAGCGGGCGGGATGCAGCCCCGCCGCAGCGGTGTATACGGCGAGCTTGCCCACCGAGATCTGGATGCCCTGCACACCCCAGTCGCCGATACCCAGGATCTCCTCGGCGTCGGTGACCACCACCAGGTCGACCTCATCCCGGTGGAGCTGAAGTGCCTCGAATGAGCGGCGCACATCCTGCGGCCGGTCGATGGACAAGAACACCCCGCGCGGGCCCCGGTACTCGTGGCTGTACCGCTTGATCGCCTCACCCACGGTCGGGTCGTAGACGACCGGCAGCAACTCGGCAAGGTGATCTTGCAGTAGTCGGTAGTACAGCACCTCATTGCGGTCGTGCACCTGCTCGAGATTGATGAACTTCGCCAGATCGGTCGGCTCCTGCTGCAACTGCTCGTAGGCACGAATCGCCTGCTGGTCAAGGGTGAGCACAGCGTCCGGCAACCGGCCTGCCAGTCCGAGGCGCTCCCGCTCCTCCGCCGTGAAAGCGGTACCCCGATTGGTCAGCGGATCCAACAGGACGGAATGCGTGTGTATCGGCATGGGAACCCCTCTATGGGCATGACTCCAGCAGTCCAACCCCTATTTCCATGCTTGACCCGTTCTCCAAGCAGTGCCACCGGGGAAGCCCGCGCATTCCGACGCCGTGGTCCGCCGCCGTATGCCGTCGCTCAGCTGCCGACACGACCGCGCCGACGGCGGGCCCGACTTCTTGCCCACCAGTAACGGCGACTCAAGCCGGGCCAACTGACTGCTCGTCAGATCTCCACGCCCCACAACGCTTGATCATCCACGACCTTGATTGATTGTGTGCGCCCGCGCAGAACACGCCATTCCTACAACCTCTGCGAGGTGTCCGTCGACCTGGTCCCTGGCCGTCTCCCTGACCGGCGGAAACCGGTGCGATGTCACGCAGTTGATCCCGTTGCTGTCCGCAACCGCGCCGATCCGCGGGTTGCGAGGGCGGCCCCGCCACAGGCCAAAGCGCCTGTTTGCCGACCGTGGCTACGACTTCGACAAGTATCGCCGCCTGCTGTGGAGGCGCGGCATCAAGCCCCTCATCGCCCGACGCGGCGCCGCCCACCTCCGGTCTCGGACGCACCAGGTGGGTGGTCGAACGGACATGTGCCTGGCTCCACCAGTTCAAGCGCCCGCGGATCCGCTACGAACGCCGCGCCGACCTCCACCAGAGCCTGCTGGAGCTGGCCTGCAGCATCATCTGCCTCCGCCGCCTGCGCAGATCAGGATAATGGGCCCGTCAGCGGCGCCGGGGCTGCCGGCCAGTCCAGCACAGTGAGTTCGGGCCATTGCTGCCTCCAGCGGGCCGCCTTGGTCTCGTAGACCTCCTGCGGGGCAAGCACCGGATTCGGACGCACGACCAGATTGAACACATCGGCCAGACCGTGCGGCGCGTAGACGCGCCACCGCCCGTCAGGCTCCAGGCGGACTCCCATGCAACAGGTCGTCGCGGCGAAGCAGTCAATGGCCGACTCTGTGGACGTGTGCGGGTCACAGGGCACGCCGAACTTCTGCTCGTACCAGAGGTGGACGCGCGCCTCGTTTCGGATCTCGACCTGGGTGGGGAGACCCCCAAAAGCTTCCTGACCTGCCCTGATCACCGCATCTTCCGCCTCCCATGACAAGTCGCTGTCGTCGAAGTAGAAGACGTCATAGTCCTTGATCCCGCTGGTCGGCGACCTGTCCGTGACGACGTTCCATACGGTCTGGAACAGGCACCCAGCGGTCAAGTACCACCCCGGCAGGCCCATCGCCGCGGTCCGGGACAGCACCTCCAACAACACGTCGTTGCGGGACAACACCGCTTGCAGAGCGGCGCTTTGCTCATCGAGAGGAAGGCGACTGATCACTCTCCATGCCTATCACCCGCCACAGACACCGCCCGCAGACTCAAGGTCTCATTCTGAAACGGTCAGTTGCCCTCGATCGCCACGGGAAGGTGGCGGGGGCCGCGCAGCACCGCGTTGGCGCGGTACGGCGGCGGGTCCTGGAGCAGCCCGGAGAACTTGACCCGGCGGAACAGTTCGGGAACAGCCACATGTAGTTCTATACGGGCGAGAGGGGCGCCGAAGCAGTAGTGGATGCCGGTGTAGAAACCCAGGTGCTCGTTGTCCTTGCGGTCGGGATCGAACCGGTCGGGGTCCTTGAAGCGTCTGGGGTCGCGGTTGGCCGCGGCCACCATGAGCCAGATCGGCGAGCCCTTGGGGATCGTGGTGCCGGCGATGTCGATATCGGCCAGTGCGGTGGTCCACGGGACGAACTGGACCGGGGGCTCGTACCGCAGCACTTCCTCGATGATCGGGACGGCCAGCTCCGGCTCTTTCTGGAACCGCTGGAGGACGTCGGGGTGGCGCAGCAGGGTGAGGGTCGTGTTGGTGATGGCGTTGACGGTGGTCTCGTGGCCGGCGACCAGGAGCAGCACCGCGGTGGCCTCCAGGTCTGCGGGTGTCATGTCGGGGGCGAGCGCGCTGAGGATCCCGGGGCCGGGGTGGCGGCGTTTGGCCTCGATCAGATCGGCCAGGTAGGCGCCCAGGTCCTGGCGTGCCCGCTGTGCCTTTTCCGGGCCGCCGTCGTCGCCGGAGTGGGGATCGAGTGACGACGCCAGGGCATCGGCCCAGACGTGGAAGCGTGGTTCGTCCTCGCGCGGCACGCCGAGGACCTTGCAGATGGCGGTGACGGGAAGGGGGTAGGAGAAGTCCTCGACGATGTCGACCTGGTCCTTGCCGTCGAAGGCGTCGAGCAGCTCGGTGACGACCGTGGCCAGTTCTCCGCGCAGGCCGTCGAGGAATCTGGGGCTGTGCGGGGGACCGAACGGCCGGTTGATGGTGCTGCGCAGCTGGTCGTGCAAGGGCGGGTCGGTGAAGATGAAGCTGGGCGGCAGGCCGGTCTCCTCCGCCGGTTGCCCGGGGCGGGCGTAGCCGGGTGGGCGGTTCCTCGTGTCGTTGCTCAGCCGTGGGTCGTTGGCCAGGCTCCGCACCTCGTGGTAGGTGCTGACCAGGTAGGTGCCGTCGTCCTCCCGCCTGACCGGTGTCTTGCGCAGCTCCGCGTAGAGCGGGTACGGATCGGCCCGATTGGCGTAGTCGGTGATCTGGGCGGAGATGGTGTCGGGCGTCATGGTGTCTCCTGAGGGCTCCGTGCGGCGCATGGCTGGTGATCAGGCATGCGACGGAACGAACTCGACACGCCGCTCGGTCGTTGAGTGACCCGTCAGCGTGACCGTGGCCCCGTGGGTGGGCAGATGGGGATCCGGGAAGGCGGGGTCGACCGGCTGCAGCGTCTCGGTGCGACGGTCGACCGTGCGGTACTGCGGCGGGAAGGGCGCGTCGGCCGCGATCTGTTGCGCGTAGAACCCCAGCCACTTGGCTCCGTCGAAGGACGCCGCGGTAATGACGCGGCCGCGGTACCCGTACACGGCGACGAACCGCTCCTCGGTGAGCGTCCCCCGGGCGACGACCAGCTCGTCGCCCCGCGAAGGCTCCACCTCCTTCGTCGGCTCATCGGAGTAGTCGACAAGGAGGGCCTGGACCGGGCAGGCGGCCGCAGCCTTCTCCACCTGGTCACGCTCTGCCTCGTCGAAGCGAGGGGAGAACAGCAACGCCTCATCGCGGTGCAGGGCGAAGACGTCCGGGGCGAGAAAGACGCATTGCGCGAATCCCTTGCACCGGTTGAGATCGACGACGAGCCTCATCTGGATCCCGCTCCCTGCGTGGGCCGCGGTTCCCGCAGACTCCGCAGCCATCTGCGCTCGGCCCATACGGTGGTCGGCATGTCTCTCCTTCAGGGTGAGCCTCTGCGTGGGGCGCTCGCAAGGCGAAGGCGGTCGGGCAAGCCGATGCGCACCCGACCGGCCAACCGCAAGGGAGACGAGGCGCCGGCCGCCTGAACGTCGGACGGCCTTGGGCCCGACTGCCACCGGTCCGGGTCCCAGGCTGGAGTAGCCGGTGACGGGCACAGGCTTGAGCGGCGAGGCGAGCAGGTCATGGGCGAGGGCATCGGCACGGAAGACAGCAGCACCAGGGTCTCCTGTTGCTCGGTGATTCGTCCGATCGGCAAACCCCGAGACCGGTACGACAACAGCTGCTTACAGAGCGAGCAGGTGGTTGTCCCCTACGAAGGCAGGCTGCCCCCGCAGACAACGTAGGGAACTTTGACAGAGAGGTCCGTAGCAGCGAGGCCTTGGCGAGCCCGTCCAACTGGGCGCGACAAGAGATCAGTTACTGCATCGCTGGCCCAAGGCATTCGGATGCCATGTCCTCACAACGGTATCCGGTCCCCAAAGTCACCTGATCACAGAAGTGTGAAACAGGCACTTACGTCCGCTCCACCCCACCGCTGTCGGCCGCGGCCGTTTGCGTGACCGCTCGCCGCAGTGCGTGGCGGCATGCCTGGATGGCGGGGTGTTGGCTGCGGCCGCGCCGTACCGCGGTGAAGATGCGGCGTGTTTGCCGGCCGGTGGGGAGCGGGCGCAGTGCGACGGTCGGGGTCTGACCGTTCCATATGAGGTCGGGGAGCAGGGCGGCGGCGTGGCCTCGCTCGACGAGGCGTAGGTGGATCAGGAGGTCGGTGGTTTCGAATCGTACGTCGGGTTCGAAACCGGCGGTGCGGCACAGGGTCATGGCCCAGTGCCGGGCGGCTGTTCCTTCGGGTTCCATGGCCCAGGGATGGTCGGCGAGTGAGCGCAGTGACGCCGTGGGGCTGTTCCCGGCGGTGTCACCCGCTGATGCGGGCAGCGCGAGGTGGAGGGGGTCGTCGAGCAGGTCTTCCTGTTCCAGTTCGGCGGGCCGGGGGTTGGGGTCGCCCGGGTACTCCTCGGCGATGACCAGGTCGAAGTCGCGGGCCTGAAGTGCCGAGAGGGCCATTTCCGGTGGCATCTGCGTGACGTGTACCCGCAGGCCGGGGTGGAGGCTGCGCAACAGGCTCAGCGCGCCGGGCACCAGGGTGAGGGCGGCTGTCTGGAACGAGGCGATGCGCAGGGTGCCGGTGAGATCGGTCAGGGAGGTGGCCAGGTCCGCCTCGGCGCGCTCCAGCCGCTCCAGCACTGCCTCGGTATGGGCGACCAGGATCTCCGCCTGGGCGGTCAGCCTCACGCGTCGCCCGACCGGTTCCAGCAGCCGCACGCCGACCTCTGCCTCCAGCTGGGAGAGCTGCTGGGAGATGGAGGAGGGGCTGTAGGAGAGGGCGGCGGCGACGGCCGCGAGGGTGCCGCGGTGTTTGAGCTCGCGCAGCAGGCGCAGTCGGTGCAGGTCGAACATCGGCGGAGTGCTCTCCTCGGAGTCGCGACGCATCTTGACTGGTCGGCTTCTCTGATGAATATAGGTCGGAAACGTTCGCTGGACCGAATGGATGTGTGCGCAGCACGCTGTCTGCGTGACTCAAGAGACTTCTGTCCTCCGCACGGTGCGGTGGTGGGCGCGGCCCGCCGCCAGGTCCTGGACCTGCGCGCCCGCCCCGGTCCAGGTGCGTGCCTTCCACGCCTCCCTGCCCGAGTACGCCCCCACCCCACTGCCCGAACTCCCTTCGCTCGCCGCCGAGCTGGGGGTCGGGAGGGTGTTCGTCAAGGACGAGTCGTCCCGTCTGGGCCTGCCCGCCTTCAAGGCGCTCGGCGCGTCGTGGGCGGTGCACCGCACCCTTGCCGAGCGGGCGGCGCACGGTGAGGAGTTGGGTCCGCTCACACTGGTGACCGCCACCGACGGCAACCACGGCCGCGCTGTGGCCCGTGTGGCACGCCTGCTCGGCCAGCGGGCCCACGTCTTCGTCCCGAAGGGAGTTCATTCGCAGGCCGCGGCCGCCATCGCCGCCGAAGGGGCGGAGGTCATCCGGGTCGCGGGATCCTACGACGAGGCCGTGCGGCAAGCGGCCGAGGCGGCTGCCGCTCCGGACGCGGTGCTGCTCCAGGACACCGCCTGGCCGGACTACGAGACGATCCCGGGCTGGATCGTCGAGGGCTACTCCACCCTCTGCGCCGAAATCGACGAGCAGCTTGCGGCCGCCGGTGCCGGGATACCCGATCTCGTCGCCGTCCCGGTAGGCGTGGGCTCGCTGGCCCAGGCCGTCGTCACCCACTACCGCAGCCGCCCGGCCGGCCACGCACCGGCGCTGCTGGCGGTGGAACCCCAGGCCGCCTCCTGTGTCATCGAGAGCCTCACGCTCGGCGAACCGGTCAGCGTCACCACGGGTGACACCACCATGGCCGGCCTGAACTGCGGTACTCCCTCCAGCATCGCCTGGCCCCACCTGCGCAGCGGGCTGGACGCCGCCATCTCCATCACCGACGTCGACAGCGCCCGCGCGGCCGGTGACCTCGCCGCCCTCGGCGTCTCCTCCGGCCCCTGCGGCGCCGCCCCGCTCGCCGGCCTCCGCGCCGCGCTCACCGGCCACGGCGCCGACGAGCGCCGCACCGCCCTGGGCCTCGGCCCCGCCTCAACGGTGGTGCTGCTGAGCACCGAGGGAAGCACCGCCAACCCCCACAGCACCCCCGGCCACTGATCCCCACCACTTCGTTCCCCTGCGGTCACGGTCACCGCCGCACCGTTTTGCGACGACTTCTGAGAGCCAGGTCATGACGAGCACCACCCCCGACAAGATCACTGTCAATCGCGACCGCCTGTGGCAGTCCCTGATGAACCTCGCCGAGATCGGCGCGTACGACGACGAGCGCACCGGTCTGTGCGGCGTCAACCGCCTAGCCCTGACCGACGCCGACGCCGCCGGGCGGCGCCGGGTCATCGCGTGGATGGAACAGGCCGGGCTGAACGTCCGCGTCGACGCCATGGGCAACATCTATGGCCGCCGAGAGGGCACCGACCCCACCGCGGCCCCGGTGCTGACCGGCTCGCACATCGACAGCGTCGCCACCGCCGGCGCCTTCGACGGCTGCCTCGGAGTCCTGGGCGGCATCGAAGTCGTACGGGTGCTGAACGAGCACGGCATCACCACCCGCCACCCCATCGAGGTCGGCGTCTTCACCGAGGAAGAAGGCGTCCGCTTCGGCACCGACATGCTCGGCAGCGCGGTCGCCGCCGGACGCCTCACTCTTCAGTACGCCCACGCCCTGACCGACCGCGACGGCCTCACCCTCGGCGCGGAACTTACCCGCACCGGTTTCAACGGCCCCGCCGACGTACGCCTCGAACCGCCGCACGCCTACGTCGAGTGCCATATCGAACAGGGCCCCGTGCTCGCCGAGAACGGAGTCACGGTCGGCGTCGTGACCGGCGTTCAAGGCATCTCCTGGCAGGAGATCACCATCCACGGCCGCGCCGCCCACGCCGGCACCACCCCCACCCACCTGCGCGCCGACGCCTGCCTCGCCGCCGCCCAGATCATCGTCCATCTGCGGACCATGGTCGACTCCGGGAACTACGGCGACCTGCGTGCGACGGTCGGCCACCTGACCGTCCACCCGGACCTGACCAACATCGTCCCTGCCCGCGCCGAGATGACCGTCGACCTGCGCAACCCCGACGATGCCCGGATGGCCCGCGCCGAGGCGGACCTCGCCGCCTTCCTGCACACTCTGGAAGACAGCCAGCCAGCACTGTCCCTCCATACCCGGCGAATGGCCCAGACCTCCTGCATTCCCTTCGACGAAGGCGTCCAGAAGGTCATCGCTCAGGCCGCCGACGACCACGGTCTGAAGCACATCTCCCTGCTCTCCGGCGCTGGGCACGACGCTCAGGAGATCGCCGCGCTCTGCCCCACAGCCATGATCTTCGTACGCGGTGAGTACGACGGCATCAGCCACAACCCCCGCGAATACTCCACCCCCGAAGCATGCGGCCACGGCGTCAACGTCCTCGCGACCACTCTCCTCCGCTTGGCCGGCCAGGACTGACCACTACCGGCCTCCGCGCCAGTCCCGCAGGGCAGAGTAGGCGAGGAAGCAGAAGGCGTCCTTGCGGCCCGCGACGAGATCGGGGCGGTTGAGACCCAAGACGCGGATGGTGTGTTCGCCCGTGGCAGTGCGGTGGCTGTACGCGCCGCTGCGCAGCATCAGTACCTCTACGACGCCGACGGAAGCCTGCTGCTCCGCCACAGCCCCGACACCACCACCCTCTACGCGGGCGACGAGGAGATCACGCTCAAGAAGGACGCCACGAGCGCCGACGGCGTCCGCTACATCTCCATCGCCGGTGAGACCGTGGCCACCCACTCCTCCGATGGCCACTTCACCTACCTGATCCCCGACCGCCAGGGCACGGGCACCCTGGCCATCGACGCCCAGACCCAGCAGGTCACCCGCCGCCAGTACAAACCCTTCGGCGAGACCCGCGACCAGTCCAGAGCCTGGATCGGGCAACGGGGGTATGCCGGCGGTACCCAGGACGACAACACGGGCCTGACCAACCTCGGCGCCCGGGAGTACGCCCCGTCCATCGGCCGATTCCTCAGCCCCGACCCCCTGCTGGACACCGGCGCCCCGCAGTCCTGGAACGCCTACGACACCCCGGTCACCGGCTCCGATCCGACCGGTGCCTGCTCGGACGTCGACTGCCCGGCTCGCAACTGCCCCAGCTGCCTCAGCCGGACGCCCACCGACACCGACTCTCACTCGCCGGTGCTGCACCACCACGCGGGTTCGGGCAGCACGCCCACCAACCTGGCAGCGGACGTCATCGGCCTCACCGACGCCTATAGGACGCGGTCGGCGGAACGCTTCGTGGTCGACGCGGAGAAGGCGGAGGGCGCGGGAGCCTGCGCGGCCGAAGACGCGGCAGCCTGCGTGACGTACAGCGCCGAGTGGCCGGCCTGCCGACCGGACACAACCCAGCCCCTCAGACGCCAAGCGCTCCGCACTCATCCGGGTCACCGGGCGCGCGGACACCGCGACCGGGCGGCAGGGTAGTGGTGCCGACGTCGGAGGGCACCGATCGGTATCGCCGTCCAGACCGCGTCGCCCGCGTTCCCCGTCCCGGACGAGGGGCCCTTGAGAGCGTTCATCAGGAGGTTTCGTGCACGACAAGCCGCTCCTCAAGAGCGTCGGTGAACTGTTGCGCCGGCGGCACGGCTCCTCACGCCTCACCCACCAGGCAGGGCCGGACGGGTTCGCCCTGGACAGCTTGAAGGTCGGCGGGTTCACCGCCGGTACGCTCAGCCCCGAGGACGAGGCGAGCCTCGCCGACGAAGTGGCCCAGCTCCTTCCCCACCACTGGGATCTCCCCACCAAGTCGGTGGAGGCGCTGACCCCGCTCATCGACCACCTCGGTGGCCAGCGGGAGCTGATGGCCTGGCTGGACCGCCACCCCGGGCGGCCACGGCTGATCGCGCGGATCTACGTCCTCCTGGGCCATCTCGACCGGTACAGCGACGACCCCGCGGTACTTGCCGCTGTGCGGCAGGCCAGAGCGCAGGACCCGTACCCCACCGGCCTGCGCGGCTACCTGACGCCCGAGACCAACGATGAAACCCTGGGCGGTCTCGCCTTCCGGATCGAGGAACTCCTCGGCGACAACCGCGAAGAAGACGCCACCACACTCGCCCTGACGACCGCCGACTGGCTGCGCCGTGCGGCGCAGAACGCCGACACCCCGAACTCCGACATCCGCGAGATGGGCGAACTCATGGACCATATGTACCAGGACATCAGTGAGGCCGCCCCGGGCTCCTGACTCGGCAGCGCGACAGGGAGCGAGCGAGGCCTCGAGGATTGTCACTGGTCGAAGGGTTCCGGGCAGCGCTCGGCGAGCCGTTGTACATGATCTTCCAGCCCATCCTGTGCCCACTGGCGCAGGCCGTCAGCAGCAGTTCACACGCGCGCTTGACGCTGTAACCGTCTCGCGCCTTCGTGGACCTTCATCTGTCCAGTCCCTGGAAGGCGCGGAGGTAGAGATTGAGCTTCCCCCGAGATGCGGAGTGAGTTGACAGGGGGTCAGATGGGACTCATGAGAGGAACATCGACCATGGCTGCCCCCAGAAAGTACTCGCTGGAGTTGCGTGAGCGTGCGGTACGGATGTACCGCACCGCCGATCCAAAGCCGCAGATCAAGAAGCTCGCGGTCGACCTCGGCGTGCATCCGGAGGCTCTGCGCGGCTGGATCCGCCAGGCCGAGGCGGACGCCGGCGAGCGGGATGACCGGCTGACCACCGATGAACGCGCCGAGCTCGCCGCGCTGCGCAAGGAGAACGTCCAGCTCAAGCGGGCGAACGAGGTCCTGCGGACGGCTTCGGCGTTTTTCGCGGCGCAGCTCGACCCGACCCGGCCCAGGTGACGGCGCTCGTTGACGAGCACCCGCACCTGGGGGTCGAGTGCGTACTCCGGGAACTCTCCATCGCCTCCTCGACGTACTACCGCTGGCGTCGTGCCGAGCGCGAGCCGTGCGAACGCCGGCGCCGCGACGTGGAACTCACCGAGCAGATCAAGGAGATCCACGCCGACTCGGGCGGGATCTACGGCTCGCCGCGCGTGCACGCCGTGCTCAAGCGCGAGGGCGTCCACGTGGGCCGCAAGCGGGTCGAGCGGTTGATGCGCGAGGCCGAGATCGCGGGGATCAGCCCACGCCGGGGCGGCTTCACGCGCCGCGATCCCAAGGCCACACTCGCCCCGGACCTGGTCGAGCGGGACTTCACTGCACCCGCGCCGAACCGGCTGGGGGTCACCGACCTCACCATGATCACCACCAGTGAGGGGCCCTTGTGGCTCTCGGCGATCCGGGACGCGTTCTCCCGCCGGGTGGTCGCCTGGGAGACCTCCGCCCGCGCGGACGCCGACCTGGTCCTGACCACCCTCGAGTACGCTCTCGCGAGCCGGGAAGTCGAACCGGGCAAGCTGATCCACCATGCGGATCACGGCTGTCAATACACATCCGTGAAGCTCACAACCCGACTGCCACGAGCGGGAGTTGAAGCATCCATGGGCTCGGTCGGGGACAGCTACGACAACGCTCTCGCGGAGAACCTGTGGATGATCATCAAGACGGAGTGCATCCGCGGCCGCGTCTTCGCCACCCGCGCCGAGGCGAATCTCGCTCTGTTCGAGTACATCGACGGCTTCTATAACTCCCGGCGCATCCAGAAGCGGCTCGGCTACCTCAGCCCGATCGAGTTCGAGGAGAAGCACTACGCCGACCAGGCAACGGCCGAACGAACGAGCCTGAAACCCCGTCAACCCGCCCTGACCAGCTGATCAGCACCTCCCGCACGCCGGGGGAACCTCACTCAAGGAGTTCATGGATACCGAGGCAGAGGGCTTCAGCCATCTGGCTCTGGTCGCGCACAGCCAGGGCGGGCTGGTCGTGCAACGCTTCCTGGCGCGAATGCCCATCGAAGGGCGCGGTGAGGAGTTGAAGCGGATCCGCCGCGTAGTCTTGTTTGCCTGCCCGAACAACGGCTCCGAGTTGGGTCTGACGCTGCGCCGTTGGACCCTTCGGGCCAATCCCCAGGAGCGCCAGCTGCGCCCCTTTGACGAGCAGATCACCGACACCCAGCGCATCGTTCTGCGCGACATCGTCAACGCCGACGTTGCCACCGAGCGGACGTGCCCGATCCCGTTCTCGGTCTACGCGGGGGAGACCGACAACGTCGTCACGCCTGCGTCGGCCCGCGGCGTATTCCCTGACGCCGGGGTTCTGCCAGGTGACCACTTCACCATCGTGCGCCCTGACACGACCAGTCATCGGTCCTACACCACCCTCAAGCGCCTCCTGCTGGCCGCGGCCGACACCGATCCGCCGACGGACATCGCCATATCGCGCCCTGGGCGGCGGCCAACGCCGATACCGCCGCGGTGGGAGCATCGCGGGCGCGGGCCGGACGGGGGTTCGCCCGTGTCCCGGTCGGCCCGCAGCGTTCCCAGGAATCGCTTGCGGGAGGCCGCGACCAGGACGGGACGGCCGAGCTGGGCCCAGGTATCGATCCTTGCCAACAGCGTCCAGTCGTTCTTGCGGGTCTTGACGAAGCCCAGCCCTGGGTCGACGATCACCTGGGAGGGGTCGACCCAGGCGGACACCACGATGCCCATCTGGTGTTGGACTTCCTAGACGACCTCGCACACGACGTCGTTGTAGCCGGCCAGGTCGTCCGTGCCGGCGGACTGCCCGTGCCAGTGGTCTGGTTCGGCCCCCGGCCAGTGCCCTTGTTTGAACAACCGCCAGCCGGTGGCGCCCTCCTCGCGTCGGCTACATGCTGGTGAGCCCGCACCGTTGTCGAGTCCATCGAACCCCACCCATGTCGGGGGATACGAGGGACAGCGTCTAGCTGCCGTTGGTGGGCTGGCCGTTCAGGGCCGGGCCCAGGTCTACCGGGGTGGATGTGGCGTTCGGCGGGGGAGGGAGGACGATGGGGGGCTGGCCGGCGGGCGGGACCGGCGGGGTCATGTCCGACTTGGGCAGCTTCGGTGGGGTGGTCTGCTTGAACAGCGTGGTGTCGAAGTCGACCAGGCCGGTCTTCTCCATCACCGTGATGTGATCCAGGACGGTGTCGTTGGCCTGGTCGGCCAGGGCGCGCACCAGGGTGTTCTTCGTCGTCGAGCGGATCTTTGCCACGGTGTTGAAGATCGAACCGTGCGTCTGGCGAAGAATGTTGGCGAAGTCGATGTCGAACTGCTTGCCGGTGTCCGCCTTGAGGGCGGTGACGAAACCTTCCTGCTGCGGGCTGGCCACGTTGGGCAGCGTCACGTTCAGCATCGGTGCGATCTTGCGGCAGGTCTCGTCCAGCGCCGCGTGCCCGTCGATGAGGTGCTGACTGGCGGTGAGGACCCCCTTGCTCTGCCCCTTCTGGAGGCCGATCTGCCCCACCGGGTGCTCCCACAGACCGGCAGCGCGCACCGCCACCACGAAGGCCCGGTCACCCTCGGTCAACGGCCCCCACTGGGTGTTGGCGATGATCCGGTCGTTCGAGGTCGACACGGTGTCAACTCCGAGCATTGATGGGTAGACCAGCGCGCCAAGTGTCAGGGCCAGCGCGCCCCCTACGAAGATACCGCCCACCATGTTCAGCGAACGTTGCACCGTTCCTCCTGCCCGTCAAGAAAGCCGCCGGTCCGTCATCGCCCGACTGGGGCGGACGAAGAGCATTACGCACACGGCGCCGGTCAGGTTCACCCGGCCCGGAAAAAGGGTTCATGAACCGCGCACGGGAAGCGCGCGAGTGTGCGCGACGACGGCACACGGCGTCTTTGGATGGTCCGGGTGCCAGGCTGGTCCAGAGCGAGGACGGCCGGGCAGCGCGGGTGACCTGCGGCGCGACCAGGAACTGGAGATCGGCAGGTCCGGCGTCAGCGCGCTGCCCGGTTCCACGAAGCTGACCGGCCCGGCGTCGGCGCGTTGGTCACCGATTCCCCGCATCGTCCCAGGGGTCAGGGCGCCAAAACCGAAGCAACGGTCAAGGCAGCCACCCCTGGCCTGACTAGCCATGAAGGGCCTCTGACTAAGTCATAAAGGGCCTCTGACTAGGCATTTTGTCGTCCGGATGCAGGTTCTCGCTTACCGCCTAGTGCCCTGACCGGGAGGGTTCGCCGGGTTGTCGCAGGCGGCGCAGGGTTCGCGGAAATCCGTTTCGAGCGTTGCCCTGGCGCCTCTACTGTGGCGCGGTGATGACTCAGGTGATCGTTGTCAACGGTGGTTCCAGCTCGGGGAAATCCGGCATCGTTCGGTGTCTGCAGGCAGTCCTGCCGGATCCGTGGCTGGCCCTCGGGACAGACACGCTGGTTGAGGCGATGCCAGCTTCCATGCAGGCGTCGGATGGCGGTATCGAGTTCGCTCCGGACGGAGAGGTGGTCGTCGGTCCTGAGTTCCGAACGCTGGAAGCGGCATGGATCGAGGGGGTTGCAGCGATGGCCCGTGCGGGCGCCCGGGTGATCGTCGATGAGGTCTTCCTCGGCGGAGCGTACTCACAGCAGCGATGGCAGGAAGCCTTGGGTGAACTGCGGGTGCTGTGGGTCGGCGTAAGGTGTGACGCCGCGGTGGCCGCAGGCCGGGAGGTCGCACGAGGCGATCGGACCGTCGGGATGGCCGCGTCCCAGGCGGAAGTGGTCCACCAGGGCGTGGTCTATGACCTGGAGGTGGACACCACACATGCAGAGGCGATGGAGTGCGCACGGACCATCGCAGCACGTGCCAAGTGATCGACGGCCCGGCTGCCTGCCGTTGTGACCGCAGCGCCGGAACGAGTCAGGCGGAGGTGGTGAGGGGGCGTCCGCCCCAGCGGAGGCCCTTCTCGCTGAGGGTGCGGGCGCGTTCCTTGCGTTGTGCGGCGAGGATGTCAGGGTGGCGGGCGTTGGCGTTGCGCCGGCGCAGGTAGGTGTGCGGGGCCCGGGTCTGCACGGTGTCGTTGGAGTTGGCGATGATTGTCCGCGGTTCCGTCAGCCGAGCATGCACGCATTCACTCGTACGACCCAACGAGCCGCACGGGCCGAGCTTCTGCCGCGGCGCGAGCAGGTTCGCCACGGTCGTGCCGATAGCCTGCCGGAGTGACTGAGCAGGTGCGGGCGGAACGCCCGACGCGAGGAAGGACAGCGATGGCTCGTCGCTATGACTGCGCCACGGTATCCGGGCGAGCCGACGTGCTGCGTGAGGCAACCTTGGCGGTGCGCCGGGGTGAGTTGGTGGTGTTGCCCACGGACACCGTGTACGGCATCGGTGCCGACGCATTCAACGGCGAGGCGGTGGATCGGCTGCTGCGGGCCAAGGGCCGGGGCCGCGCCATGCCCTCACCGGTGCTGGTCGCCTCCGCCGACGCGCTGCACGACCTGATCGTCGACTTCCCCGAACAGGGCTGGGCTCTGGTGGAGGCATTCTGGCCCGGCGGTCTGACCCTGGTCGCGCGTCACCAGCCCTCACTGGACTGGGATCTCGGGGAGACCCACGGGACGGTCGCGGTTCGGATGCCCTCCCATCCGGTGGCGTTTGAACTGCTGGCCGAGACCGGGCCAATGGCCGTCTCAAGCGCCAATCTGACCGGCAAGCCGTCCCCGCAGGACTGCGATGCCGCCCAGGGCATGCTCGGCGACTCGGTCGCCGTCTACCTGGACGGCGGTCCCACTGCGGCCGCCGTAGCCTCCACGATTGTGGATCTCACCGGCCCGGTCCCTGTCCTGAAGCGCGCGGGCGCGATCAGCGCCGAACGGCTGCGCACGGTGGCGCCCGACCTACAGGACGGCGCGTGACCTCGCCCGACGGCGTCGCAGCCGGCCTGATGAAGCGCCCGCGCCCGGTGTGGCGGACCCCATGGTGTGCTGAGCCGGCCCTCGTCGTAGCCTGCCGACATGAGTGACGCCCCGGCCCTGACCCCGTCCGAAGCCTTCGAGCTGCTGCTGGCCGGCAACCAGCGGTTCGTCGCAGGCGAACCGCAGCACCCGAACCAGGATGCCGCCCGCCGCGCCGAGACCGCACCCGGCCAGCGCCCCTTCGCGGTGCTCTTCGGCTGTTCCGACTCACGCCTGGCCGCCGAGATCATCTTCGACCGGGGTCTGGGTGACTTGTTCGTGGTCCGCACTGCGGGCCACGTGGCCGGTCCGGAGGTACTCGGCAGCATCGAGTACGGAGTGACCGTGCTGGACTGCCCGCTGGTAGTGATCCTGGGCCACGACTCGTGCGGAGCAGTCGCTGCGACCCGCGCCGCCCTGACCGACGGTGTCGGTGCCAGCGGCTACGTACGCGACCTCATTGAGCGCGTGACGCCGAGCATCCTCGCCGCACGCGCCGCCGGTCTCACCGCGGACGACGACATCATCGCCGAGCACATACGGCACACCGTCGACCTTCTCCTGGATCGCTCCCGAATCCTCGCCGACCAGGTCAACAGCGGACGGACCGCCGTAGTGGGCCTGTCCTACCGGCTGGCCGACGGCAGCGCCCGCCTGGTCACGACCCGCGGGCTGGAGGCGGAAGCGGCCACCTCCGGCTCCAGCGCCTGAGCAGTTTCACTGGGCAGACGACGACCGGAGGCCCGCCCCGCCGAGAGGTGTCCCGTGGTCCTAACCGCCGACGCTACGATTGGTCCGAGCGTGCTGACGTTCAGCATGCTCGGCGGCTCGCCGCGCGCGACAGGGCGCTGGTGGTGAGCGACGCTCACCTGTTGCTGTTTCATTCTCCCGGCATAGCGCGGCCCATGACAGCCGTCACGGGTCGTGCTGCGCCGCATGATGTAGGCCGTGAGCCTCTCTGCGGGGGATCCGGTACAGCACACACTGGCGAAGCGGCCCCTCGGGCACGCTCGGATCCTCGAAGTCGTCGGCCGGATCCCGGGTCATGCCGATCCGGCGCATCACTGCCTGAGAACGAAGGTTGTGGACGGTCGTCGATGCCACCACTTCCGGCAGCCCGAGGGCCTCGAAGCCGAAAGCCAGGCAGGCCAGGGCGGCCTCGGTGGCGTAACCGTGCCCCCACGCGGAACGCATCAACCGCCAACCGATATCCACCCCCGCGAACGGCATGTCCTCGCCCACCGCATCCAAGCCGGCACGTCCGATGAACTCACCAGTCGCTCGTGCTTCGAGCGCCCACCACCCAAAACCTCGCTCGTCAAACTCGGCCTGCATGAGTGCCACCGTGGCATCGCTTTGCTCCCGCGTCAGCAGTTCCCCCAGGTGTTCTCGGACTTCAGGATCGGCGTTCATGGCCGCCCACGGTTCGAGGTCGGACTCCCGCCACCGGCGGAGCAGAAGACGAGCGGTTCGCAGCTCTGGCATGCCACCCAGCCAACCCGATCAGGATCAGGGTGTCGATCGGTTATGCCGAACCCTTCGGTGCTCGCCCAGGCCGGACCCGCTGCGCAGATCCTCACGGACTACACCACCCGGCGGGACACCATCCCGTCACGACCCGCCGTAACCCCGCGCCGTTAAAGGTCTCTAGCTACTTGCCCCTGAAAAAGGGTTTGGGCTGGTGACGGGGCCGGTGCTGTAGGAATGCGAAACGCCGTCGGCCGGTCGGCGGTGTGTCCCTCACCGGCTGAGGACGGTCATCCGCTGGAGGTTGTAGGCGAAGATCCCCAGTCCGGCCCAGGTCTGGGCGCCGGCCAAGCGGCGCAGGCGCGTGCGACGGAAGCCGAAGCTGCGCTTGAGGTGACTGATGCGGGCCTCGACGCCGACTCTCCAGTTGCGCATCCGCCGGAATGGGCGGCTCTGTTCGTACTCACGCCGTGCCTTTCCAGGTTTCCCGGCGCGTTGCAGGCCGATCCGCTCGACACCGAGTTCAGCCAGGGCCAGATCGTTGGCCGCGGTGCCGAAGCCGCGGTCGGCGACGACCGTGCCGGGCGGGCGGCCGGTCAGTGACACGGCGCGCTGCACCGAAGGAACCAGCTGTGGCGCATCGGCCGGATTCCCGCGCTGGACCTGATGGTCGACGATGAAGCCGCGTTCGTCCTCGGCCACGAGCGCGGTGTAGCCGAACTGGGTGGGGTGCTGGGGCTTGCCCTTGCGGATCGGCCGGGCGTCGGGGTCGGCCAATGAGACCAGCCGGTCGGGGATGGTGCGGATGCCCGCCAGCCGCAAGGCGGTCTGCCCCAGCAGCCGGCGGGTGCCCACCACGGTCTCGGCCAGCTCACCCACCAGGTGCGCGAGTCGTCCCGAAGGCTGCTTGCCCAGCGTGCGCCGGGCATTGCGCTCCACCGCCGCCACGTCCCGCAAGGTCGCGCGGGCTACCGCGGCGATTTCACCGGTGAGCCGGTCGATCTCGCCCAGCGCCTGGCCGGTGCGCCGCCGCAGCGTGCGCGAGATCTCCTTCACGCGGCGTCCCGCAGCCCGGCTGCGATCACGGAAGCGGGTGCGCCTGGCTGCCCCGACGCCTTGATCCGCCCCACCAGCCGGCCCAGTTTGCGTACCCCGTGTTCGAGCAGGTCGGCGTCCGTGGGGTGGTCGATGTCGGCTTCCATCACGGTCGTGTCGATGCGCAGCTTGCGGCACCGCAGCAGCTTGTCCTCGACCAGCTTGCCCAGCAGAGCCGCGTTCAGCTCGTCCACCGCCTGCGCTCCGCCACGGCGTACCAGCTTGACCAACGTGGTCGGGTGCGGCACCGGGGAAGTCAGCGGGATACGGCAGAACCGGCGCCAGCTCAGCGAGTCCGCGACCTCACGGCACAGGGTCTCGTAACCCAGCTGGTAACGGTGCTTGAGATACAGCAGGCGCAGCAGCGTCTCCACCGGCACCGACGGCCGCCCCAGCCGCTCGGCGAACATCGCCCGCCACGGAGCGATGAAACGCTCGTCGTCCAAGAACGCGTCGACCAGGCTCAGTTCGGCGGATAACAGCCGCGCATGCTCCGGCAGTACCTCCCACCAGGCGTCTTGCACTCCCGCGACACGCAACACCGCCCCCACCCCCGACCCCAAGACCCGTCTCCACTGTGACGGCCATAGCCCGGCCCTCACCAGCTCTCCCCAGAGGACAACCCAGAGGCAGACCCGGACTTCTTCAGGGGCAAGTAGCTAAGGTCTCCACCTTCACGAGCACTCTCCAGGGCCTGCGGCCGTGGGTTCCTTCGACGTACCGAGCGTTGGGAGACGAGCCAGTAAACGAGCGCCGCGGGAGGCGAGACGCGCAGCAGGACGATCAGCAGGCGGGAGTCGATCAAACGAATGGGCGACGCAGGTATTTCCTCTTCGCCCGGCAGATCGCTCAAGAGGACATGGAGTTGCTCGCGGGTGCGCGCTTCGTAGGCCGCGACCACCCGCTCTTCAAGTTCGGGAAGTGTCAGTCTGCCTACTGCGTAGTGGTGTTGCAGTTGCGCCTCGACCTGGTCGCGTTCGGCGTCCGAGGCTCGTAACGCGGGGCTGGTGATGTGCTCCTCGCTGTCATTCATGGCGACCTCGCAGGCGCGGGGGAGTGGCGTCCGGGGATGGGCGGTCTTGCAGGTCGACTACCGCGATTACCACCCGCGTCCACACCCCTGGAGCGTCCCGGTCCCCGAATTGGGTGGCGAGCCGTTCGATGTGACCGCGCAGCTCAGCGAGCGCCTCGTCGGTCAACCTCAGCGCACCACGATGCAGGTCGACCTCCCGGCGGCCTCCAGCCTGCTTGGACCGGTAGGCAGCGTTGATGTCGGCCCGGGTGGCGTCCAGCATCGAGCCGAGGAACTCAGCCATCTCTTCGGGGTTCGCAGCATCGCTGGGGGGTTCTGTCACCGCGGGGGTATAGACCCGCCCGACCTTGCCGCGGGCCAGCGGCCGGTATTCGGCGATCTCGACAAGCCCGGCCCGTTCGAGGTGATTGAGGTGGTAGTAGAGCCGGTCAGGTGGAAGGTCGACGTGGTCGGCGAGTTCGCGTGCGGACTGTGGCATCTCCCACAACGCTTCCAGGAGCCGGATGCGCAGGGGATCGGCGAGCGCTTTGTGTACACCGTGCCACCGCCGGGGTGACGCCCCGGAGCCTTGCGTGCTCATCCATCCCCCTCATTGCACAAGTCTTCACTAATTGGAAAATTCTACAACCAGCAGGCGAGCGCGGCCAGTTGCAACTGTTGATGCCCGGCGGGGGAGGGGTTTCCCTCCCGGACGCGGGGCTGGTGCGATACTTGGGCGGCCCCGTCAGCCGGCTGCGGCTTGCTGGGCTTGCGCCTTGGTGTGTGCGAGGCGGTAGGACTCGGTGCCGGTGAAGGTCTTCGTCCAGCCGCTGAAGGACTCCGGCGCACCTGTTCAGCCTCCGAGGCCGGACTTCTCACCCACGTCGACGCGATGGTGCCGACACACAGCGAGTACGCCGTCGATGTCATGCCGCTCACGCAGGTCGTGATCGACAGTGCCGCCGCCACCGCCCAGCCCTGGCGCATTCCGCTACCCGGCGGCCCGTCCCGGGGGCCCAGCCCAACGGCGAGCCGTCTCGCGTCCATGAGCCGGAGACCGGTCACGACCGCATGATCACCAAGCCCACTTGCGAAACAGAGCACGACCGTCCAGGTCATCCGATGTGTAGTCACCAGACCCCGTCAAACAGTTGAGGTCTCGCATGTTCATCGCCTGTGCCATCGTCGCCGCACTCATGTCGGCAGTACTTCTGGCTTCGGCCGGTGCCACATTCACCCGGCCGAAGCGATACGTCGATCAAATGTCTACCCTCGGACTGACGCCCTAGTTCAAGGGCGCGCCCTTGGCGGCCGTCCTCATCGGATTGCGCGCCGCCACCCTCCGACTGCCCGCCGATACCTGACGGGCGTCGGACGCTGGTCTGGGGTGATAGGCACCCCAGAAGCTATAGCAACGTCATGGACGGTGCCGGTCGCGTCACGGGTTCTCGAGGTGGTGTCGGGCTGCGTCGATGTGCTGGATCAGGTTTTGGTATCGGTCGTGCAGTACACGGGCGGTGTGCCGGTCACCGAGTTCGGTACGCAGACGCCACCGGTCGGAGAGTTCCACCGCGCGGTCCCGAAGCTCCGTCAGTGAGGCGGTGTTCGGCAGGCCGAGACGTTGGTGCGCGGCCCGGCCGTGTTCCCCGATGGCGTTCAGGAGGTCGTCGAGGTCCCGCTCGCCGGGTTTTGTCGCGCCTGTGACGACGCGCTGCAACAGGTCCAGTTCCCGAAGTCCGAGCTCTTCGCCGACGAAAGCACCGATCAGGGCGGCAGAGGCGTCCAGCCGATGTTTGTCCGGGTCGCTCAGGTGGCGACGCAGCCGGTGGTCGGCTTGGTGGAGCAGCTCCGCGGTGATCCGGATTTTCAGCAGGTCGGCGCGGTGGGTGAAGTGGTTGGTGAGCCGGGTACGGAGCTCTTCCAAGCCGCTGTGCCGGTCGAGGAGCTCCCGCAACTCGGTCACGGAGTCAACGCCGTCGCGTAGCAGCCGAGTGGCGATCAGTAGTCCGTATCCGGTGTAGCGGTCGTACAGCTGCTTGCGGCGACCGGGGGCGAGTGGCAGACCGCGGTCGGGGCGGCAGAACATGTCCGCGCCGCGCAGTGCCGTCTCCAGTTGGCCGGCGGGCAGGTCAGCGAGTGTCTTGAAATCGCAGAGGTCCGACTCGTCCAGGGTGGCGGCGCTTTCCGCGAGTCGGCCGCACACCGGCTGGATCTCGAACAGCACTTCGCGGACTCTCGGCTTCGTCAGCATTGTGCTGATGATCTGTCGAGCTGCTTCGAAGGGGGAGTCGTTCGCGGGGCACAGATCCTCGACCTTGGTCATGACAGCTGTCGTGGTCACAGGGGAGCGGAAGGCCGATTCAGGCCCGAGGAACGTGCGCAGCATCTCCTGGTCGCTCTCGGCCATGCCCCGGTGGCTCATCATCACCAGGAGCGCGTCCGCCTCAGTGGACGCCTCGACCGTCTCAGCCCGCACCTCGGCGCGGGAGCGCTGGAGGAACTCGAGTGTCCCCTCGGAGTCCTCGCCCCAGATGGAGTCCAGGCCTGCCGTGTCGATCAGGTCGAAGCCGACGAGGTAAGGCTGGTCGGACACCACGTCGAGGAACTTGACTGAGGAGAGCAGCTCGCGGTTGTCGTCGCGGCGCGCCGCGTACTTCTCCAGCTCCTCGAGACTGGCCGACGTGGAGGTGCCGTCCTTGAAGTGAACGGTCATGGTGGGCGGCGAGCCGTAGCGGATGTGGTTGATGCTGTAGGAAAGCTCCAGCGTTCCGGTGGGTGTGAGCCGTTTCCCGAGGAGCGCGTTGACCAGGGTGGACTTTCCCTGGCAGATTCGTCCGACCACGGCGACTCGCATCCTCGCGTCGAGGAGCCCGGCGCGTTCGGCGAGCGTGGTCCGTAGCCCGGCCAGTTCGGGTGCGCCGTCGAGCCGCTGGATCGCCTCGGCCAGCGTCTGCCGGAACCGGTCGGCCACTCCGCCGCTCACGAGTCCGTTCCCGGCAGTTCCTCGACCTCTTCCGAGAGACGCCCGACGGCCTGCAGGGCTGCGACGAACGGCTGCTGCTCGGCGGCGAGTTCGCTGAGACGGCTCCGGGCCTCCGTCTCGGTACGCGTACGAGCCTGTTCCAGTAGCGGCAGGGTGTTGTCGAGGGTCTCCAGCTCCTGGGCAATGAGACTGTCCATCTCCGCGGTGATCGCCTCCGTGAAGTCCTCGATCTGTTCGGCTACGGCCGCCACGGTCGTCCGGTGTTGCCGGGGACGAGCCTCCCGAAGCACCTCGAGCAGTTCCGCGCGGCGCTTGCTCAGCTTCGCCGGGGAGATGCCCTCCTTGCCCGTCGTGTAGTAGCTTCCGGCTCCGGAGGTGATCGTCGTCTCCGGCATGTAGCTGACGCCGACCATCTTCGCGGTCACGCGTTCCGCGCCCTTGCCGAGTTCCTTGGCGATGGCCATGGCACCGCGTTGGAGCAGGTTGGGTTTTCCTCCGGTCCGGCTGACATATCCGCCGCCGATGGTCTTCCGGGTCTCCGGTACGTCGTGGCGGATCTTGCGGGTCTTGGCCTTGAGTGTCTGGAACGACGGCAGGCTGACGATCGAGACCGCCGCGGTGTGCCTCAGGACAGTGGTACTCAGCTTCAGTCCGCAGCGGGCCGCGCACTCCTGCTGGATGGCGGTGGCCCGTCGGCCGCCCCATTCGTCGACGCCACTCATCGCGAGCGCGAACTCGCTGTTCAGCTGCTGCTCCAGGCGTGCCGGACGGGTCAGGTACCACTCCTGCGCCAGGAGTTCGGTCTCACCGCGCTGCCAGATCTCGTCGAAGATCCGCGAGGCCCGTTGGGTCATCTCCCGCCCGAGTTCGGCGAGTTGCTCATGGATGTCGGTCCGCCACTGCGCGCTTTCCTCCCGGAGCCGTACGAGCCGGGCGTGCGAGGCCGTGGTCTCCTCCTCGAGCTCGGCCAGTCTCCTTCCGGTGCGGTCGCGCAGACTCGCCTCCTCGGCCCGCAGAGGATTGACCATGGCGTTCGCCGTCTCCTCGACCGCGGCGAGCGTCCCGCCCAGCAGCACCCTGATCCGACGGTCGGCGAGTTGCTTCCACAGGGCCGCCTCCAGTTCAGAAATCCCGCTCTCTTCCAAGAACGCCTTGTCGCCCGTGTCGAGGTAGTGCATCTTGTGGAGCCCGGAGACGGGCAGCACCGGTGTCTGGGCCAGGGTTCTGCCCGTGCGTTCGGCGACACGGCGCCGGGTCTCGGTGAGCAGATCCGCGTAGTCCGTCCGGGTGTCGATCATGTTGAGGGCTACCAGGAGGCCGTCCCGGGTGTCGGATGCCCGCATCAGTGTTCCGGCTGCGTAGAGGAAGTCGAGTTCTGCCTCGCGTAGCGGTTCGGTGACGCTCGCCACGAACACGATGGCGTCGGCCGTCGGGAGGACGTGCTCTGTGATCTTGGAGTGCACGGGGTGGATGCCGCCGACCCCCGGGGTGTCCATCAGAACGAGACCGGATTTGAGACGCCGGTCGGGGAGGAGGATTTCCACCATGACCGCGTCCGCGTGGTCTGCCGAGCCGGCGTGGTCCGGTTCGCCCACGTAGGTTTCGATGTCCTCGCGGGTGATCGGTTTGCGCTCGGTGGCTCCGTCCGGGCCGGTGACCTTGGCGAAATACTGCTCGGTCTCGCCGTAGGCGACAGAGGTGATGAGCCTGGTCTTCGGCGTGGGAGCGACGGGGAACAGCGGGATCCGCAGGTCCAGCAACGCGTTGAGCAGCGTGGACTTGCCGCGCTTGAACTCGCCGCAGAGGATGACGACCAACTTGCCGTCGGTGAGCCGGGCCGCGGCCTGCCGCAGGCGTTCCGCAGTGTGGGGAACGTTCCGGCCGTCGGTCCGGGCGTCGAGGTCGGCGCAGAGGCTGAGGATTTCCTCGCGGAGTTCGTCGAAGGTGGCGGTCATTCGGCGTCTCCTTCGGACGGGATGCGGTGCAACGGCTCTCCCAGTTCGGCGACGGCGCTGCGACGGTGCTCGTTCATGAAGGTCGCGACCTGGCCCACGGCGTCCTCGGCCCAGGCCCGGGACAGTTGTTCGCGCGCGTCGTCGTAGCCGGTCTCGTACAGTGCGTCGACCCGAGCGGGCGACAGGTCGAGGACGGCGCTCAGCGCGCCCACCGGTCCCTTCGGCTCCAGCGGTCTGCTGGGCCGGATTTCGATCACCTCGTGGTCCGCGTACTCGCCTGGGTGAAACAGCGGGAGCGCCTTGAGGTGCACGGCGATCATCCGACGGCAGGGGATGCGGCCGACGAGCGCCCCGACCGGCATGTTCCCGCCTCCGAGCAGGTCCCCGTCGCGCATGGGCACACCACCGACGTTGCGCGGCGGCATCACGACCGGTATCGCGGCACTCGCCAGGATCACGTTGTGCATGGTCCGCAAGGGCAGGTCGTTGATGTACAGCCAGTCCGACCTGGCCTTGAACGCCCAGGAACGGATGATGTCGACGGCCCAGCCGACGCGCACCCTCCCGGCGGCCCGCACCGGGCCGTCGAGTTCGCGTACTTCCAGCAGGTCGCGCCAGCTCAACGGGACCAGGGCCGGGTCGACGCCGCGGAAGGTCGTCACATACATCGGCAGGCCACGGTGCAGCCCGCCGGGATCCACGTACCGGGCCAGCAGGTCGTCGAGGAACCCTGGCCGGAGCATGGGGCCGAGCGCCCGAGCCGGAAGATTGAGCAGCTGCTCCAGCGTCCCTTCATCCAGCGCAACGCCGGACGTGAACGGCGGCGGTCCGGTCTCCTCGGCGACATGCCGCCACACCTTGTACAGCAGCTCTGCGCCCTGGCCCAGCGTGGGGGCGGCGGCGAGCACGGCGCCGTTGAGCGCCCCGATACTCGCCCCTGCGACCGCGACGACCTGCACTCCCGATTCGGCCAGGAACCGGGCCACCCCCGCCTGGTAGGCGCCCTTGGCGCCGCCGCCAGCCAGTACCAGCCCCACCGGTCGGCGTCTGGGATCGTCGGCGACCCCGGATGTCCGGAAGGCCTCCACCGGATCGCGCAGGCCGCGCGGCTGGCCCCCGGGCAGCGGCGCCCCGGAGCCGTAGGAGGGCGAGGCGGCATCCGATGCCCCACGATCCCCCACCCTGCGCGCGATCCTCGCGACCTCAGCTGGGTCCACTGCCGTGCTCCGTTCCCTGTGCTGTCGCCCGCTCCGCAAGGGGTGACGCGGCCCGGCGTGCCTGAAGAGCGGTGTCCGCCTGTTCGTTGACGACCTGGTGCAGGAAGCCGGCACCGGTGAGCCTCGAAGGCGCCCAGGAGGAGGGCATGTCGGTCCGCTCCCCTGTGAGCTGGTCGCGCAGTCTGCTGACGACGGGACCGCGTCGGACGTCGAGAGGCGGTTCGAGTCCGGCGCCCAGCAGTTCGGCAACCAGGATCGCGAGGTCGCCGCTGCCGATGTCGTCCGCGGTCTCGGCGAGGATCTCCGCGACAGACCTCCGCTCGCTCCACGACACGGGGCCGGTGTCGAGGACGGCCTCGACCAGGTTACGACGGTAGGCAGTGTCGGCGGTGAGCTGCTCGTAGTGGCCGCAGGGTCCGGTGAAGACCTCCTGGGCCAACAAGGTCACCCGGCAGGTCCATGGAAGTCCCGGATAGGTCGCGCCGCTCTGCCACGTCCTCAGGGAGGCTTTCAACGACCGGTCGGATGCGTTCTTCACCTCCAGCGTGGTGACCCGCCGCTCCAGCCGGACCATGGCCAAGTCCAGTGTGTCGATGCGGCCTTGGAGCTTCGTCTCCAGATCGGCCGCGTAGTCGGCCAGGGCGGCCACCGCTTCGGCAAGGTCGGCGAGGCCGGCCTGTGCCCGACGGACGCTGTGTTCGGCGTGTGCGGCCACATACTGGGTACGCCTGAGATGTCCAGCGATCACCGCCACATCCGCGTCGACGGCCATACCGTGACGCAGCAGGCTGTCGACCCGCAGCGCCAACTCCCGCTGGTGGCCCACCAGATCGCGCTCAACCTTGGCTTGTTCTTCGCGGCCCCGTTTCCCGACGGCTCCGACCAGCCGCGCGATGCGCGAGCGCCCCGCCCGCTCTTCGACCAGCCGACTGGTCTGATCGATCTCGGCGAGGACCCGTTGCAGCAACTCCTTGGCGATCCTGCCCTGTGCTACCGGATAGTGCCGGAGCACCAAGTCGAGTTCGGCGTGAGCGCCTGTCATCGCCGCCCGCCCGTAGCCGCGTTGAGGGAAACACTCTCCACGTTGGAGGAGTACTTATAGCCGTAGGTGATCTTCACGACACCGTCCGAGACCTCCATGGTCTGCACGGTCCTGCTTTCATAGGCGAAGGAGTTCTGCCAGAGACAGGTCCCGGTCATCATGTCGAAGGCCCAGCACTGATGTCTCACCGCCACGAACAGCACGCCGTCGCTGGTGGCAACGCACAGCCTCACTTTCGCGGACACGTAGAACTGCTTTGTGGCCCAGTGCGGGAAGCCCCGCCGCTCGGTGGTGGCCAGCCAGTGACCTGACTCGACGCGGTCACCGGGGCGTGCGTGTCTGGCGCGCAGCACGCTGGAGTGTTCCGCCCTGAGCCGGACCAGCGTGCCATTGGGCAGCCGTACCCGGGCCAGCTCGTCCCCGGCCGAGAAGCCCGCTCCTTCCTCGACGTTCCAGTCGAGCAGCGTGCCGACGCCCCCGGGGAAGTCCCAGCGAAGTGGTTCCTCGTCGGCCACGTAGTCGAGCGGCATGCAGGAGCGGGACTCACCGCGGCTCGCCCAGGCGGCGGCGCCCCGGACGACGGCGAGTTCCGGGTCCCGGGCGGTACGGGGCGCCGAACCGAACGCCGCCTCCAGGGCCGTTGCCACCAGCGGCATGCGCGAGCTGCCACCCGCGATGAAGACTCCGTTGAGGTGCTCCGCCGCATATCCCGAGGAATCGAGCAGTGCCCGGCAGCATTCGACGGTCCGGTCGACCAGGTCCCCGACCAAGGCGTCGAACTGCTCACGGGTCAGGAGCACTTCGACGCCCAGAGACTTGATCTCCTCCGCCCCGTCGGGCCGGTCGCTGAGCTGGTGCTTCAACGCCTGCGCCGCGTCCATCACCTCGAGCCGGCCCCGGTTGGTGGCGTTGTACAGCTTCTCGATGTCCTCGTGGAGCGCGCACAGGTGGGCGGCCACCCGCTCGTCGATGTCGTAGCCGCCGCAGTCCTCGAGTGCCGAACTGGCCACCACCTCGTGGTCCCTGCTGCCGACATGGACCAGCGCGGCGTCGAACGTGCCGCCGCCGAAGTCGTACGCCAACACCAGATCGCCGGGCTGGAAAGGCTGTCCGGACGGCGTGGACAGCGCGGCTGCGACGGGTTCGGGCAGCAGTTCCACGGCGGTGAAACCAGCCGCTTCCCCCGCGCTGATCATTTGTTCGTTCCGTCGGTCGCCCGTGCGGTACGCCGCCGGTACCGTCAGCACAGCGTGTGTGACCGGACCACCATGTACGGCCTCGGCCTCCCTGCGCAGTGTGGCCAGGATGGCCGTCACCAACTCGCCAGGGGAGTACTGTCGCCCGTCGATCACGCTTGCCTGATTGTGGCTCAGTAGCCGTTTGATCTCGGAGCGGTAGTTGGCCGACCGGACTCCTTTGCGACGAGTCGCCAACGAGCCGACCAGGATCTCCTCGCCGTCCACCAGCACCGAAGAGGGCCAGCCGAGTCTTCCGGTTGCGGGCTCCTGGAGCAATTCCAGCTGCCCGTCCACCAAGAGGGCCGCCGCCGTCGACGTTGTACCGAAATCTACGACCAGGACTGGTTCATGCACTCCCCGTTTCCCCCCGGTGCGAGCGACGCAATAGCCCAGCTTGAAGCGTTATCGAATTATGAGCGGATTGATGGCCCCATGTATAGGTTTCTCGCTCATGTCTAGTACTACAGCTGGTGGTTCACGTGACGTGACATGACGGTGGTGGACTCGTTGGGCCGTCTACCTCCTGGGCGGAGAACTGCACGAGCTCGGCGGTGAGTTGAGCGGGCGTGCAGTAGGCGGCGAGCGCGGCGCGGGCGGCGGACGTTCGTGGAGCAGGTCCCGGGGCTGACTCGCCGCCACGGCAGGGTCACGGAGCGGCTGCGCGGTGTGCTGGGTGAGTCGAGATGGCCTCGAGGGTCGGGCCGGCGTCCGTCTCGCCCAGGCACCGTTCTGGCGCCTACGCCGATGCGGCGGCCACCACCGCGCCGCAGGCCCTCCAGGCCGCCGACTGTTTCCACCTCTGCCACCACCCACGTCGGAGCCGGAGCTCGACTGGGAGACGCCTTCGGAGGCCGCGTCCGGCCGGGACGACAAAACAGATGGCCCAACCGGCAAGTTCAGCAGTACGCCCGCGCGGCGCACTGGCAAGACATGGCCAAGGGCCGCAAACGCCCGGCGCGGATATGGACGGCGGCAGACAGGAGCCGCGCGGCGGCACCGTGGGTGGCGACCGTTCTGGTCGCGACCGTCAACGCGGGGCGGTGACCGGCGCATTTGATGAAGCGGTACGCGCCCAGGGGCTTGCGCCGCGGGACCTGACGCGCTCTGACGGCTGCCGGGCGCGGTTCGAGTGGGCGGTGGGGACCTGGGCGCGGATGTGAAGGCCACCGACCCCTGTGGGCGATGCTGGGCGATCCAGTGCAGGCACCGTCGCAACGGCCCGCCGGCTCCGCGGTGGGCACGCCCGAATGCCGGGTGGGCCCGGACGGTCCGCCGTCGGCGGCGCCAGGTCCCACCCGGCGGTGTCTCACACGGTGTGGACGGTTCCGGCGTACCGCTGGGCGAACCGGGTGCCGGTAGCCGCGGTGACCGTCACGTCGTACCGCCCCTCGTCGGTGCGCCACGTCAGGCGGGTGCGGTCGCCGGCCCCGACCCACACGGTCCGCTCCTCGCCGGCGAAGTCGTTCGGCGTGATCGTGAACGCCGCCTCGGTGCCACCGGCGTTGCGGAGCTCCAGCTCCAGCGAGGCGTGCTCCGGCTGCCCGGAGTGCCGCAGGGCCGCCGTGACCGACGGCACCGCCACATCGTCCTGGCCCGCGCGGACGACGGTGCCGGAGAAGCGGCGGACGAAACCGTCGGCGCCGTACACGGAGAAGTCGTAGCGGCCGTCGGTTTCGGCGGCGTCCCACACATAGGTGCGGGACGAGTGCGGCGGGACCGTGAAGGGCGTGCCGGTGAAGGGCAGCGAGACGTTCGGTAGCACGCTGAAGTGGTAGCCGACGCTGCCGTCGTTGGTGAGCGTGCAGGTGACCTTGCCGGTGGTCCGGTCGACCGTGACGTCGGCCCACGGACGATACGGCAGTGCGCGGTGCGGGCGTCGGCCCTGCTCCTGCGCCGGCATGGACTGTTGGTCGGGCACCTTGACCGGCGGCAGGGAGCTGCCGGCGTCGGCCTTGGCCATCAGGGCGACCGTGTCGGGCAGCGTCGGGATGCTGTAGTCGGGCTTGCCGAAGTCGAAGCAACTGGTGAGGTCGCCGCATACGGTGCGCCGCCAGTCGGAGATGTTGGGCTCCCGCACACCGGTGACCCGCTCCAGGAAGCGCAGCACCGACGTGTGGTCGAAGACCTGGGAGTTGACCCAGCCGCCGCGCGACCACGGCGACACGACCCACAACGGCACCCGGCTGCCCAGGCCGATGGGCTTGCCGTTCGCGAACTCGTCCTTGGTGCCCGGCTCGGGGAACGGCGGTATGACGTGGTCGAAGTACCCGTCGTTCTCGTCGTACATGAGCAGGAAGACGGTGTGCTTCCACACCTCCGGGTTGCTGAAGAGCGACTGCAGCGCGGTGTCGACCCAGTGGGCGCCGTAGTCGGGGCTGGCGTTCGGGTGCTCGCAGAACAGGTAGGGCGCCACCAGCCAGGAGACGGTGGGCAGAGTGCCGTCCTTGCAGTGCCGGTCGAAGGCCGTGAGGTCGAACTTCGTCATGGCGTTGACATAGCGCGGATCGTCCTTGGGAAACGCGTGGAACTGCTTGAAGTACGACAGGGCGTTGTCGTCGTAGTCGCCGTAACGGTCGTCCGAGCCGTCGGGGTTGTGGTAGACGCGCCAGCTGATCCCGGCTTCCTCCAGGCGCTCGGCGTACGTCGTCCAGTCGGCCACCGGGTTGCCCGTGACCGGTGTGTTGTCGGTCCACGGGCCGGTGGTGCCGTCGACTCCGGGTCCGGCCGTGCCGGTCCACAGGTAGAGGCGGTTGGGGTCCGTGGGGCCGTTCAGCGAGCAGAAGTAGCCGTCGCAGAGGGTGAAGGCGTCGGCCAGCGCGTACTGGTAGGGGATGTCCTGCCGGGTGAAGTAGCCCATGGTCCGCTCGCCCTTGGCGGGGACCCACTTGTCCATGGCGCCGCCGTTGACGGCCGTGTGGCCGGTGTCCCAGTCGTGCGGAAGGCCGCCCGCGTTCTGTGCGTTGTACTTCGTGGTGTCCATGCGGAACGGCAGGAGGTAGCCCTCTTTGCGGCCTCTGGCGGGCTGGCGGAACACCGGGTCGCCGCCCGGTAGGACGGCCGCCTGGCGGTCGGCGAAGCCCCGTACGCCACTCAGGGTGCCGAAGTAGTGATCGAAACTGCGGTTCTCCTGCATCAGGATGACGACGTGCTTGACGTCGGCGATGCTGCCGTGGCGGGCGTCGTTGCCGGCGGCCTCGGCCGTGCCGGGGAGTCCGGCCGCGAGGGCGGCTCCGGCCGCGGCGGTGCCGATGAAGGAGCGGCGGCTGATCTCGGTCATGGGAGGAAGGTCCTTCGGATCGGTCGCGGTCAGCCGCGGGCGGGCAGGGAGAAGGTGACGACGGCGGCGGCGTGGTCGGAGGGCCAGCCGTTGGCGGCGGTGTCCGGCACCGGTCGGGGCCAGCCGGTGAAGAGGTTGTGCGCCTCCAGCACCTTGAGTCGCCCGGCGAACTGGATCTGGTCGATCCGGTCCTGCGGTTCCGCGCCCCCGCCCTCGTGCTGCGTCCTGACGGGGGACCAGGTGATGCCGGGCGTCTTCAGCGGGCCGGGGTGGGCGTCGCGGAAGGCGTCGACGAGTCCGGCCCGCTCCAGCGTCTCGGTGACGGGCCACCGCACCCGGCCCACTCCGCCGTGCGCGGACGCCGTCCGGCTCGTCCAGTCGTGGTGGGACGGCGAGGCGAGTCCCGCCGCCAGCACGAGGGGGGTGCGCGCGGCGAGTTCCGGTCGCAACGCGGCCACCAGCGCCTGCACCTGCTGGTAGCGGGTGGTCGCCTTCTCCGCAGCCTCGGCCTGCGCGGGGGTCCGGCCCGCGAGCAGCGCGTACGGCCCGTAGTCGGCTTCGTCCAACCGGGCCGTCCACAGACGCACCGTGCGGTCGCCGGGCAGATGCAGTGTCGCAGCGGCGGCCGGCAGTGCCGCGGTCGGGGCGACGACGTCGGTGAGCGGATAGCGGCTCACAAGGCCCAGGCCGCCTGCTTGGTGCACGTGCCAGCCGAGCGCACCGGCGAGGTTGCCGGCCCCGTTTTCACCGCACTCCTGGAGCGTGACGACGTCCAGGTCCTGGGTGAGGACCAGCCGCAGCTGCTTCTCCAGGAACCCGTCTACGTGGCTACCGGCGTCCCAGAGGTTCAGCGTGGCGACCTTCAGGCGCAGCCGGTCCCGGGCGGCGCGCACGGGTACCTGGACAGCGACGGTGTCGGTGCCGACGGCGCTGTCGGTCACGGCGACCACGATCCGGCCGGGCGTGCGCGGGCCGGAGGCCGGGGCTCTGCCGTTGACCGTGCCGTCCTCGGCCACCGACAGCCACGGGTCACCCGCGACCCGTCTGAAGGTCGCGCCGCCGGGGGCATTGCCCTCCGGTCTGACCCACAGACCACCCAGCTTCACCGAAACGTCCGTGCCGGCGGTCTGTGGGGCCGTGGTCAGGGCGTCCACCACCGCATGCGGGCGGGGGATCACGGGGCGGACAGCGAAGCTGAACGCGGCCGAGCGGGCGAGGACGCCGTAGCCGTCCTTGGCCAACAGGTAGGCGGTGTACGGCCCGCCGCTCAGACCGGAGGTGTCGAGGGTGATGTCGCCGGCGGCGCCGGGGGTGTACTCCCAGGCGAGGGAGGAGCCTTGCCCAGGCACCCGGTCGCCGTCGTACACACCGATCCAGTTCTTCGCGTCGGGTGTGTCCGTCGTCCAGTGGAAGGCGACCTTGTCCCCCTCGTGCGGGGTGGCTGTGGTCAGCTTGATCGAGTCGCCGGCGGGCGCGCCCGCGAAGCTGAACGACTCTGTCCGGGCGAGGATGCCGTAGCCGTCCTTGGCCAGCAGATACGCGGTGTAGGGGCCGTCGATCAGGCCCGAGGTGTCGAGGGTCGTCCGGCCGGACGCGCCGGGCGTGTACGCCCACACCAGGGAGTTGCTGCCACTGCCGGGCAGCCGGTCGCCGGGGTAGACGCCGATCCAGTTCTTGGGGTCGGGCGCGTCCGTCGCCCAGGTGAAGGACAGTTTGTCCCCGAGCTGCGGGGCTGTCGTGGAGCCGGTCGTGATGCTGCTCCCGGACGCTGCGGTCTGTGAGAGGGATGACACGGTGTTGGATCCTCTCCGCCCCGGGTGCGGCCGTGGCGACACCCGGGTGAGCAAAGTTGTCTAGATAACTTCGCTCCCCAGCAAGCCGTCTCCGGGTGACACCCCCGTGAACGAGGGGTTGCCGCTCCCCGGGTAACAGACGGAAATCTGAAGCTTCCCAGTGCGCGGCGGACTATCGAATCGTTTCGGAAGGCGACGTCTGACCTGCAATTTTCTAAAGCTTTCAGCCTCCATCGGAACTCGCGGAAGCCATCACCATCTCCTTGTGTCCAGTCGCCGTCCCGGGTGGGCGCAAGAACTCACGTCGGCCACCGGCGCGTACCGAACTGTGCACAGGAGGGTCGCTGAGCGAGCACAACGGGACGGTCAGGTACGGCTGATGTTCCCCAGGGGCTACCGCGTCGGCCGTGACCTTCGCCAAGCAGCAGCAGTTGCACGTGGTTGACCGCCATGCAGCAGTATGGGCGTCCGGCTAGCGTCCCCTGCGGGAGCTGCTCCGGCCCATGCCGCCGCCTCGCGAACCGACCGCTCTCTTGAACAGGCCCTGCATCAGGATCGAGGGCGGCGCCACCCGCGCCCACGCGCTGCGCCGGGCCCGGGAAACAAGGCGTCGCACCCGGGGACCGTCGCTGGGACGGCTGCAACACCCGCCGTTGACGATGCAACAGTGGCTCCAGGAACCAGGCCACCAGTCGGGCGTTGCCGGCGCCGCCTGGCATGGGTTCTCCCGGACGTCGCCGCTGACGAAGCGCATCCGAGAAGGCAGCTCTCGACGGCCGCTGTTGGCTGCGCTCGGCCGGGGACAGAAGTCAAAGGGTCAGCTTGTCGTTTAGCCCCCATGGCCCCGCGCCGCAGTCCCGTTCCCCGGCGTGCGCCGCGGCCGTGGCGGGGAGATGAGCGGGGTTCCCGTCCCGGTTCCTGTAAGGCAGGGACCTTCCCCGGTGTGCGGTGGTAGGACGGGGCTGCATCGGCACTGCGGACAGCAGCCAGAGAGCGGGCCGAACGAGGTGACCGCGAGAGGGAGTTGGGTATGGCGGCAGAGAACATCGACGATGTCGTGGACAGGCTCGCCGGGATCGTGCGGGAGGCCGGCCGCGCCGGTGACCGGGTCGGGTACTTCGCGGCGCTGTACCGTCAGGTGACCGTTGAGGTCCGCACGGCCATTCACGGTGGGCTGTTCGAAGACGGCGCCCGAATGGACCGTTTCGACACGTTCTTTGGCAACCGCTACTTCGACGCGTACGACGCCTGGCGTCGTGACCGGAGCGGGCCGCGTTGTTGGCGCGAGGCGTTCGGGCTGCTCGACGACGCGGACACCGTCATCGTCCAGCACCTGATACTCGGCGTGAACGCGCACATCAACCTCGACCTGGCCATCGCCGCCGCGCGGACCAGTCCAGGCAAGGCCATCCATGCGTTACGGCACGACTTTCTGCTGATCAACGACATCCTTGGGCGGGTGGTGCTGGCGGTGCAGGACTCGGTCGGCGCCCTGTCGCCGCTCCTGTCGCTGCTGGATCAGGTTGGAGCCCGCACCGACGAGCGGATCCTCGACTTCAGTGTCCGTCAGTCCCGCGAGGAGGCCTGGTACAACGCCGTGCTGCTTGCCGGCCAGAACAAGGAGGAGCGCGAGGCCACCATCGAGCGGCTCGACATCCGGGCCGCCGTGCTCGCACGGTTGATAGCGCGACCGGGCGTTCTCGTCCGGCCGGCCCTGCAGCTGATCCGGAGCACCGAGAGTGATGACGTGCCGGCCGTCATCACTCATCTGGACAACGCCATGGAGCGACCCTCCGTGCGGCAGGAGATGGGGTGAGGCCCGGCGGATCGACCGTCCGGCATCCCGCTGGAGCCGGTGCCGAACACCTGCTCACCTAGTGTCAGAAGGAGCCTTGGCTGTCGCTCGACGAAGCGATTCAGCAGGCCCATGTGGGGACGGTTCCCATGCCGACGCCCCGGGGGACCGCGGTCCCCCGGGGCGTCGGCGGTCACGTGCGGGGCGGCATACGGACCAGAAGCGCCTCGATGCCCAGGTGTTCGCGTGGCAGAGCTTTCACGGCCGACCAGGATGCCCCGGATGAGATTTTCGGCACGGGCAAGGTCTCCCCGTTTCCGTGAGTGCTGCGCTCGGGCCGCGAGGACACCTGACACGACCGGACCCAGGGCGCTACCAGATCAGGCACCAGTAGTTGCCGGCCTGCCCGGTGCCGACCGATGTGAGGCCCTTCGGAAGCAGCGCCGGGTCCGGCTTGCCGACGGCCGCCAGCGAACAGGCAGGATCGCCGACCACTCCGGCGGCGGCCATGCGCTGAGCAGCGGCCGTCGCTGCCGCGCTCGTGTACCACCGTGTCGGCGACGGCGACGGCGGCGGGGGCGTGGGCGACACAGAAGGCGGGGGCGACACGGATGGCGGGGGCGGCGTGGACGGCACGGACGGTGTGGACGGTACGGACGGTGGGCGCGGCGTGGGCGGTACGGATGGCGGGGGCGGCGTGGACTTGGGCGCAGGTGACGTTGGTGCGGGCTTCGGTGTTGTCGTCGGCGACTCGGGCGCAGAGGGCGGTATCGGTGTGGCCTTGGGCGGGAGCGGCGCGGTCAGTGTCGCTAGGGGTGTTGCAGTTGCAGTTGCTGTCGGTGGTTTGGGTGCTGGAGGCTGCGTGGGAGTGGGAGGCTGCGTGGGAGTGGGAGTGGGAGTGGGAGTGGGAGTGGGAGTGGGAGTGGGCAGGGATGGTACAGGCGGTTTCGGCGTGGGCTTCGGCGCTGCTGTCGCCGTCGGTTTGGGCACGGGGTGGAGGGGGGACCGGGTGGCCGGTGGCTTCGGTTTCGGCCCGGACGAGGGTGCCGTCGCCGTCTGGTGAGGCGTCGGCTGAGGCCGGTTGCTCGAGGGTGCCGATTGCCGGGGACGAGCCGTCGCTGTCGGCTTGGGCTTCGGGGTGCGTGCAGACGTGGGCTGTGTTATCTCCGACGGTGTGGGCCGAGAGGCTTCATGGTCGGGCGTCCCTGTCGCCCAAATGCCGACGCCGATGCCACCGGCGACCAGCACGGCGGCGCCGCCCGCGATCCAAGGGGCTCGACGGGGTGAGCGTCGGTGACGGTTCATATTTCTTACTGTCTGCAAGGGGTGGCGGTTGCGCCACTTGGGTCAGTGGCTTTGGGGTTTCCAGCTGATGCAGGTACACGGCCGCGAGAGCCGGTTGTCGCGATGAGCCGGTTGGGCCGTTGGAGTGACACGGGAGGCGCTGGAGCTTGCTGCACGAGAGAATCTCGAGAGGGCGGGCCGGGGTCGGCCGGGCGACCGGACGGCAGACACCCCGCCCGAGGAATGGACGGCACGCCTGCATGCCGGACAGCACCGGTCTACTGGTGAAGAGGCGACCCCGGACATGTGTCGAAGGCGGCCGACTGGTTCGGCCACCGGAGTCAGTGAGAGGCCCTCGCCGATTTGCGCGAGCGCGCCGTATTCACCCGTCCTGCGCCTCAGTCCGCGAATAGCCACGGCCGGGGCGGCGTCGGCTACGGCAGGACAAGTGCTACGCCATTCGCGCGGCGGCCGAACGGGCGAACCTCAAATCTCGTCCAAGCCGGTCAGCGCCTCCTCACGACGGGGAGATACCCCCTGTATCGGGCGTTCCACGTCTGCGTTCGTGCAGTCGAGGTAAAAGGGTCGGTGGTGGGTGTTTGGTCCTATCAGTCACCGCGGGCCTGGCGACGTCGAACTTCAAGCAGGTGGAAGAGACAGCCGGCGTCAAGGTCTCGGCGAAGACCGGGTTCAGCTTCCTCGGTGCGGCCAACGAGCTGAGCATGGAAGCCGAGTGCCAGCTCAAGACGACCACCAACACCATGACAAGCACCCAGGACACCACCAGCACCACGATCCAGCGGCAGTACACAGGAAGGCAAGCGCCGAGCAGAAGTCATCTGGTACCGCGGGACCGCTTCGTGCTGGAGCGCCTGAACGGGCAGAAGGTCGTCGACTGGATCATCCGCAACCCGGACCGCATGATTGCCGACGTCTGCCCGCCTGGCAACTGACGCTCCTGCCCCCGACGACAATTCTCTCGGCCATCCGCCGCGTTGCACCCATCCGACAGGGGCGGGCCACGCGGCAGTCGGCCCGGGCCCGGCACTGCGCGTGTTGGTGATCGACAAGTCGGCGGCCGGTCAGTTACCGCCCCGCGCTCTCCGGTCGGGATCGAGGGTCGGGTTCGCGGCTCTGTAGATGAGTAGCTCGGGCAGCGTACGGGGCGCGGCGTGCGGCTTCATCCTGTTACTGGCCGGCGTCGATCGATCACGATTCGCATGCGAGTGACTACTCTTCGTGGCGAAGGTCGCTCATTCGCAGGAGAACAGGTGGTGTGTGATGTCCCAGGAAATCTCGCCGGGAACGCGGTCCGGAGATGCTGACATCATCTACTCCGGCGGTTGCATCGTGGCGGTTGCCGACGAGAAGTCGGCGGCGCCCGAGGCGGTGGCGGTCAAGGACGGCCGGATCGTCTTCGTCGGCAACCTGACCCAGGCGCAGGCCAAGTGGCAGGGGCCAGACACGCGGATGCACGACCTGCTGCCGGACCAGGCTCTGCTGCCGGGTTTCATCGATGCGCACGGCCACATCACCGGCACCGGCCTGCAGGCCACCATCGCCAATCTCCTGGCCGCTCCCGACGGCAACGTCACCGACATCGCATCCCTCCAGGACAAGCTGCGCGCGTTCGCCGAAAGTGAGGTGGGGGAACGCTCGGACTGGATCATCGGTTTCGGTTACGACGACTCCATGCTCACCGAGGGCAGGCACCCCACCCGCGACGACCTGGACGCGGTGTCCACCGAGAAGCCCGTTCTGGCGATCCACCAGTCCTTCCATCTGGGAGCGGTCAACAGCCCGGGGCTCGAACGGCTCAAGTACACCGCCACGACACCGGACCCGAAGGGCGGGGTGATCCGGCGGAGGCTGGAGCGCGCGACCGAATCCGAACCCGTGTACGGAGAGCCGAACGGGGTGCTGGAAGAGACCGCGTTCAACCCCGCCGCCGATCTGGCCGTCGCCGGGATGGACCCCATCGACAGCGGGCAGTTCCTGGCCATGGGCCTCCTGACGGCGGCGAGATTCGGCTTCACGACCGTGCAGGAGGGGGGAGCGAGCCTGGAGGTCCTGGACCTCCTGCGGCAGGTCGCGGACGCCCACCCCGATGGCCTGCCCACCGATGTGGTCGTCTACGTCAAGGCCGACCAGGCCATGAAAGCCCCTGACACGGTCGAGGCGAGCCGGGAGTACACCAAGGGCCTGCGCACGGCCGGAGTGAAGCTGCTCCTGGATGGCTCGCCCCAGGGGCGCACCGCCTGGCTCACCGAGGCCTACCTCACCGCTCCCGACGGCCTGAACGAGAACTACCGCGGCTATGCGACCCTGCCGGACGAGGACGTCCTGGCCCAGGTCCGGGCGGGGTTCGCCAGCAACTGGCAGGTCATTGCGCACGTGAACGGCGACGCCGCCATCGACCAGTTCATCCAGTGCGTGCGCACGGCCACCAAAGAAGCGGGAGAGGACCGGCGTACGACGGCGATCCACTGCCAGACTGCCCGCGAGGACCAGATTGAGGCGTTCCGGGAACTCGGGATCATTCCGTCGTTCTTCTCCATGCACACCTACTACTGGGGCGACTGGTACCGCAAGACCGTGCTCGGTCCCGAACGTGCTGTCGACATCTCGCCGGCCCGGTGGGCGGTGGACCGCGGCATGGCCTACACCTCACACCACGACGCCCCCGTCGCCCTGCCCAACTCGATCGCCATCCTGTCCAGCCAGGTCACCCGCGTCACCCGCACCTCAGGAAGCGTCCTGGGCCCGGATCAGTGTGTGTCGGCCCTGGACGCGGTGAAGTCCATCACCATCAACGCCGCCCGCCAGTACTTCGAAGAGGACACCAAGGGCAGCATCGAGGTTGGCAAGCTCGCCGACTTCGTGATCCTCAGCCACAACCCGCTCTCGATCCCCGAGCGGAAGATCAAGGACATCACCGTCGTGGAGACCATCAAGGAGGGCAGGACCGTCTACCCGCCCCCTCCCACCCGCCCAGACCCCGTCCTCGTCCCTGTCCCTGTCCTGCGAAAGGCCATGTCCGCAGCCTTTGCCCACTGTTGACGCCCCGAAGGTCACCCAGCCGAGGGGCTGAGTACGGGGAAACTTCACTGCGCCCGTCGACCACGGATCCGGACACTGTGCGTGAGTGGCTGTCGTGGGCGGCGGTCGGGATGGAGTGAGCGGTCTACAAACGGCCGGATGGCGCCTACGAGCCGTCGGTGAGGGGCTGGATGAAGTACAAGGTGCGCGAGGCGACGGAGGCAGCCGTCGGCGCGGTCACCGGCCCTGTGGCCGCTCCCCGCAGTCTGCCGCTCGGCAGGTACGACGACCATGGGCGCCTTCGGTACATCGGCCGCACCACCACCCTCGTCCAGGCGGCCGACAGCACGGTCGGCGCACTGCTTGCTCCGGCGTGGCCCGGCCATCCATGCACGGGCTGGTCGTTCTCCGCCAGGTGGGGCACCAGGGAGACGTTGAACGTCATGCTGGTGAACCCGAGCTGGTGGTGGAAGTTGTCGTCGACGTCGCCCGCGACGCTTCCGGCCAGTGGCGCCATCCGGCACGCCTGCACCGCGCCCGCCCCGACCTCCAGCCCGCTGACATCCCCCGCCTGACGTCGCCGCCGCACTGACGGCGGCGCGGCGGCCCGGCCGACGCGCAACCCGGCCGCGCGCGCCCCGATCCCCGGGGCGTCCGCGCCGCCCATTCCGCCCTGTCCTCCAAGGAACATGGGCAAAAGCGGCCGCCACGGGGATGTCTGGCTCTGTTCACGAGAACGGGCTCTGGCACAGATTTCGTCATCGGTTACGGTGCGTGTTGGCCACTGGTACCCGGCAGTGGTGCACTGATGGCCAGATCTTCGTCGAGTCTGGCTGCCAGGTCCTCGGCGAGAGTCGGAACATGGCGAGTGGCCCACTGCTTGGTCAGACAGAGAAAGCCTTGCAGTCCCTCCTGCACGGTATGCAGGATCCCCGGTGGGTCACCCACCACGATCTCGATGGGCTGCCCGGAAGGAGTTTCTTGAGCGTCTACGCTGTCCGGCCACAGCTGCACGACCTCGTCGGCATGCTCAAGCCTTGGTGAAGGGTCATGGCCGAGCCACAGGGTCTCTCCGTCTGCGACGTTGAGCCACTCGCGCCAGTCCTCCAGCCCACAACAACATCCTGGCTGGACGGTGACGTTGGTACGGGTGTCGTGGACGCGCGGCCCTCCCGGTGCGATGACTTTGTCTGCCTCCAGCAGGCGGCGAATCGCCTCGCTGGCGTCCATCAAAGGGAGATCGTCGTCACCTGTCCGCGAGTTGTAGTCAGCCAGCATGGCCAGCGCGCTGCCGACTTCGAGCGGGGACATACTGCTCGACAGAGCTATGAACTGGTACGGAGGCAGGTCAGCCACCGGCCAGAAAGAGAAGTCAACGGTGTCTGGGGTTTCCAGGACAGCATTCACGATCAACACCGCGTCATTCTCGCCTGGGGCGGTCCAGCCCGCTTAGCGATTTCTCCCGGGACTCATCACGCCAAGAGAACGCGCTTCCGGAGGAGGTTGAAGCCGGTGCTGCCGAACATCTGGCGCTTGAGCATCTTGATGCGGTTGACGTGCCCTTCCACGACTCCGGACCTCCAGGGCAGGGGGAGGCCGGCGACGACGGCGTCACGGTCGCGGTCGATGCCCGCAGCGAGGGTGTGGAGACCGGGCAGGTCATCTTGGCGGACGGCATCGAGCCACTCGGGCAGCCGTTGGCCCTGTCACTCGGTGAGGATCTGAGCGAACGAACGGACGTGTCTGGTGAGGGCTTCCAGTTCGGGGCAGGGGGCCAAGACGGCCTTCATCCAGAGCTGTTCGCCCTCGGAGAGGGACTCGGGGTGCTGGAGGATCCAGCCGGCGACCGTGCGGGGTGAGGTGAAGTCTTCTTGGCAACCCGACGGTTGCGGTGCGTGACGATCCGCTGGACGGTGGCATGGTGACCCAGCGCCAGGCACGAATGAAGTCCCTGGTAGGAAACAGGTCTGCGAAGATCCCGTTCCCAAGCACCACAGGCTCCACGCGTTGACCAGTGTCACCTGCACCGCGGTGCTCAATGCCCGTCGGGGGAGCGCCGAGCCCGTCGCGAAACTGCTGCACGAGCACCGGGAACGGCTCGGGACTCGCAGAGGCACCCGCGCGCTGGGCGCCTTCAAGCAGGCAGTCCTCGTGCTGCGGTGGTTCATCGACGGGGCCCGGCTCGTCCAACTGGCCCGGGACAACGGCATCTCCACAACGACCGCCTACCGCTACCTGCACGAGGGCCTGACGGTGCTCGCCGACCACGCCCGGACCTGGCCACCGCCCTGGAGCGCGCGACGGCCGCCAGATACACCCACCTCAACCTGGAGGGCACCGTCATCCGTACCGACCGCGTCGCTGCCCCCGGCCCCAACAAAGCAGACCTCTGGTGGTCGGGAAAACACCGGCACCATGGTGGCAACGTCCAGGTCATCTCCGCCCCGGACGGCTGGCCGATCTGGGTCTCCCCGGTCCGCCCTGGCCGCGACACCCCGTCAAGAAGCCACAGGGACGCGAACTCGACCTCAGGCAGAAGACGTTCAACAAGGTGATCCGCGGCATCCACGGCGTCGCCGAACGCGCCAATGCCCTGTTCAAGGTCACCTTCAGGGCCCTGCGCAGAGTCAGCCTCGACCCCGGCAGCATCACCCGAATCGCACGAGCCACCCTTGCCCTGCTATAGGTGGAGCACGGCCGCACCACCTGAACGAAGATCACGAACCGTCACGAGACGTTACCCACGAAGGTTCAATCGCTGGACGGCGAACAGTTCCAGGTGCGCGCAGTTCGGGCAGCGGAAGGCATCGATCTGCCATTGCGGCAGGCCCCGCGTCTTGGCTATGCCCATTACGCCCCGCTCTAGGACGCTTCCGAACCATCTCGCGTACCCCCGGGCGCCGCTGCCACTGTCGCTGACAAAGCCCTGCTCAAGCCCGACCTGACCGCATTGGGTGCACCGTATGTCGTTCATCGAGGGAGTGTAAGCGGGGGCCGGGGGCTGATGCTGGTGAGTTTCGTGTATTCAACTGTCGCGAGTTCCCCAGGTCACCGCGTCCATTAGCTGCAGAAAGTGACGTTCGTTCCTGGTCGGCCGATGCATCAGTGACGAATGAACATGCGAGCTCACCAGTCTCCGCAGTGGCGGCCCGGGACGCTCGGGCCGACGAGCTCCTCGGCGGGGTTGCGGGCCAGGAGTCACTGCTCGCGACGTGCTCAGCGGTCTCGCGACGGGCATGGAGCACTGCGGTGTAGGTGACACTGGCCAACGCGTGAAGCCTCTGGCGCTCGGGAACGTGATCTTCGCAGACCTGTCTCTACCAGGGACTTCATTCACGCCTGATGCTAGATCACCATGCCACCTTCCAAAGGGTGGTTACGCACTGCAACTGTCAGGTTGCCGAGAAGACCTCACTGAGCGGACGCTACTTGGGGCAGAGTGCCGCTGTCGGGCCAGCCAGCTGGAGGCGTACTCTCCTTAGCGTTGTTTGCGATCTGGCGTTTAAGGTCCGCCTGTTGGCGAGGGGCATCTCTTCTCGCGGCGTAAATTTTGGCCAGCTGCTCGATCGCGTCCGGCTGCGGCGAGTGCCGCCCATGAGCCTCGAAGTCTCGTGACGATCTGTCGGCCCCTTCGGTGGGCCGTTTCGGCTTGTCGGGGCGGTGGTGGGCATGTTGGCGGCCCGGCTTTCGCGTCGGGTGGGCGTCGGGTTCCACGGCTCCGGGGGCGTTCTGCTGCTCGTCGGGGTGGATCGTTTCGCTGGTCAGTCGGGGTTCGGCAGGGCCTGGAGCCGGGTGAAGGCCGTGGTGATCACGTCGGTCCAGGGCCAATGGCGGGCCAAGCAGAGGATGCGTCGGCGGCCGGTGGTGACCAGGCGGGCGGCGGCGGTGAACAGCCGCAGCCGGAGGCGCTTGGGCTCCCAGCGGCGCGCTCGGCCGGGCAGGGCGAGCATCGGCATCCATGCCAGCAGCTCCAGGGCGAGCTGGACGATCTCCAGCCAGCCTGGTTCTGGGCGGTGCGGTGCAGTGGCAGGTTGCGCAGGCCAGTGTCGCGAGCGGCGCGGATCCGGTCCTCGGCGCGGGCGCGCTGGCGGTGCCGCAGTTCCAAGAGCGCGATCGCGGTGCCCGTGGTGTTGGCGGCGAAGCAGGTCAGACGCATGCCGTCGGCGTCGGTGAACCTCAACTGCGCGCCGGGGTGGGGTCGTTCCTTGCGCACGATCAACCGCATCCCGGCTGGCCAGCCTTTGAGGACGTCACCGGCCAGTTCGGCCACCCAGGCACCGTCGCGAACCTGGCCGTCGGGTTCGACCGCCACCGTCCAGGCCGACTCCGGGACCCGCAGCACGGCGTGGTGGACCGCGTCGGTGATCGTCATCCCGACCGAGTAGGACAGCCACCGGCCGCGCCTGGTGAGCCAGTCGAGGAACTCGTGGGTGCCGCCGGCGGAGTCGGTGCGGATCAGGGTCTGCCGACCGCGTCGGTACTCGTGAAAGCCCGAGGTTAGATCAAAGGCCGCAAGCGCCGTCTGATCACGGACGCCCTCGGCCTGATCCTCGCCGTGATCGTCACAGCCGCCTCCGTACACGACACGGCCGACGGCATCCGGCTGCTCGACGAGTTCACCATCGCGCGCCCCGGCGTGTGCAAGGTCTGGGCCGACGGCGCACGCCTGTCGATCCTGTGCATCTTGGACATGAGCCGCAAGACATCACCCATCGACGTATCGGAGAACCACCTCTTCACCCTCCAGCCGGCGCTCCGCGGACTGACCAACCCGCAAGCACCTTCACTCGTCGCAGCGATCGTCGTCAACGGCAATCTGCCGATCTCCAGTTCCTGGTCGCGCCGCAGGTCACCCGCGCTGCCCGGCCGTCCTCGCTCTGGATCAGCCTGGCACCCGGACCATCCGAAGACGCCGTGTGCCGTCGTTGCGCACACTCGCGCGCTTCCCGTGCGTGGTTCGTGAACCCTTTTTCCGGGCTGGGTGAACCTGAACGGTGCCGTGTGCGTAATGCTCTTCGTCCGCCCCAGTCGGGCGATGACGGACCGGCGGCTTTCTTGACGGGCAGGAGGAACGGTGCAACGTTCGCTGAACATGGTGGGCGGTATCTTCGTAGGGGGCGCGCTGGCCCTGACACTTGGCGCGCTGGTCTATCCGTCAATGCTCGGAGTTGACACCGTGTCGACCTCGAACGACCGGATCATCGCCAACACCCAGTGGGGGCCGTTGACCGAGGGTGACCGGGCTTTTGTGGTGGCGGTGCGCGCTGCCGGTCTGTGGGAGCACCCGGTGGGGCAGATCGGCCTCCAGAAGGGGCAGAGCAAGGGGGTCCTCATCGCCAGTCAGCACCTGATCGACGGGCACGCGGCGCTGGACGAGACCTGCCGCAAGATCGCACCGATGCTGAACGTGACGCTGCCCAACGTGGCCAGCCCGCAGCAGGAAGGTTTCGTCACCGCCCTCAAGGCGGACACCGGCAAGCAGTTCGACATCGACTTCGCGAACATTCTTCGCCAGACGCACGGTTCGATCTTCAACACCGTGGCAAAGATCCGCTCGACGACGAAGAACACCCTGGTGCGCGCCCTGGCCGACCAGGCCAACGACACCGTCCTGGATCACATCACGGTGATGGAGAAGACCGGCCTGGTCGACTTCGACACCACGCTGTTCAAGCAGACCACCCCGCCGAAGCTGCCCAAGTCGGACATGACCCCGCCGGTCCCGCCCGCCGGCCAGCCCCCCCATCGTCCTCCCTCCGCCGCCGAACGCCACATCCACCCCGGTAGACCTGGGCCCGGCCCTGAACGGCCAGCCCGCCAAGGGCAGTTAGACGCTGTTCCTCGTATCCCCCGGCATGGGTGAGGTGTGGGGGCCAGGCTGGCTGTACGGGTCGTGGGGATCTGGCGCATGCGCAGTGGGATCGGCTGGACGGGTGTGCAGCGGTGGGATCTGCTGGAGCGGTTCGGGCCATGGGAGACGGTCTATAAACACCCCGGTGGGATGGGTCAGTGGCGCGGTTCTGATTGGTGGTTGTTCCTTCGAGCCAGCCACAACCGCAGATGCATGCTTTCCAGGCAGTGGGGAAGCTGCGTGATGGCGCAGCGAGTCTAGCCGCGGCCGGAATGGGCGTCGCCTTCAAGGAAATGGGAGAGTCCCTGGTGCGAACGGCAGCGGGTGTCCCGTTTCTTTACGTGAATGGCCGCCATGGGAGGGACGGCAGTAATACGACTCGGTTCGTCAATGCCAACATCAGTTCGGTCGGGTATGCGGCCATCGGGACGACTACGGGGAGAAACCTAGCTTGACTCTGTCGGAGATCTTGGTGACGCCGAGGTCAACGGCTGACGGCTCGCCAGAACTTCAGCCGAGGGAATCCGTGCTGGTCCAGGAAGTCCTGGAATGCGGTAGGCGGCCGGGACGGGGGTGCTTCGCCGGTCGACGGCAGACCGCTGAGGCGCTCGATGTTCACAGCGATGGCCGTGAATACGTGCTGCAAGTGGGCCTTCGGTTGTTCCCGGCAGCGGCAGCGGCGCATGCCGTGTCCATGGGCGAACTCGTTGACGGTGCCCTTCACCCCAGAGTGAACCGCAAAACGGGCTTGCCAATCGGGCGTCTGCTGTTCGGCGCGAATGCGGACTTGCAGGTCGCGGAGCTCCCGCGGGGGAAAGCTCACGTTCTGGACGGTTTCACGGGAGGTGGCGCACCGAGCGCGGACCGGCCAGGGCTGACACTGCCCCTGGGTGAACCGCGCCACGACCAGCGGCGCCGCGGTGGGCGAGGAGGTCGGGTAGGGCCATGCCATCCTCCCTTGCTGCCCGGGCCCTGAGGGCAGGTCACCTGTCGGCGGTCGAAGTCGATGAGGAAGTCGTCCCGGCCGAAGCCCTCGTTCTGGCGGTGCTGGCGGGCGGGGTTGCCCGGCAGCGGCCCGGTGACCGTGACCTGGTGCTCCCGGGCGCCCTGGTCCACGTGGACCAGGGAGGGTGTAGCCACCGTCGAGCAAGTGCTCGGCGGGCAGCAGCTCGCGGCGCCGCAGCCGGGTGTGGATGCCGGGCGGGGCCTGGGCGTCGTAGGCGGTGGCCGCAGTGGTGGCCACATCCGTGATCACGTCGGCCCCATCAGCGGTGCAGATCTCAGTGAGTGCGTGACAAATCCCTTCCAGCGGGTTATCTGCCCGCGACGGGCCTAGCGGGCCGTCAGGTCGTAGGGAGAGACGATCGCGACCGACGAGGGCGGCAGTCCGCTGCCCTCGTCGGTGTGCCAGCGCAGGCGGTCTGCCGCGTCGCGGTCCAAGCTATGCGGCACATCGTCGTGCAGAACTACCTTGCCGGTGGTGTTGATCCTGGTCTTGGGCCGGGTGGGGTACTGGCCCGGGCGGACCGGACGGCCGTAGCGGCGCCCTCACTGCTCGTCGACCAGGCCGGCCGGCAGGTGTGGGTCGGTGCTGGCGAGCTCTTCCAGGCGGCCCGCACCGCCTCGGTGACCAGCTGCGGCCGGGTCAAGCTGCGCACCGAGGCCAGGACATGGGTGGAATCGGTGCGCTGCGTGGTGCGTTCACACACGAGCTCGGCCTCCTTGAGACGGGTCGGCGCGGGGTCCAGGAGCCGGTCGGCACGGTCGCCCTCAGCGACGCGCTTGCGGAAGTCGGACAACACGCTGTGGTGGAAGCCTGGATCGTCGAGCTCCAGCGCGGGGGCGTACTTGAAGTCGATGCGGCAGCGCACCGTCTCGGCCGCCTGTCGGTCGGAAAAATTGAGCAGGAACTGCAGCACGTTCGCGGTGGCGAGTTGGGCGGGCGAGAGGCCCGGACGCTCATCTCGCGGGTACCGGTCAGCGAAATACTCGCCGTTCCACAGTCCGTCGAGGCGGTCACGTACTCATATCGCCGTCGTACCGTCCGGGTTGCTCGCCCGCGCGAGCTGCGCGGTCAGAGACGGGACCTGTTCACCAGAACGGGGACGGAGGGACACCGGGCACGTCTACAACGGCATCGGTTTTCGAAACAGCCCGAGCATGCCTGCTGATCAGGCTGCGGCACCGGAAGGCTCCAAGATTCCCGACAGAGTCAAGCTAGTGCTCTGTGGAATCGGTATGTGGGGCGGCTCGGCTGCGTAGTGTGATGAGGGCCAGCAGTGCGGAGAACAGTGCGGCCGAGCCGCAGACGACGAAGCCGATGGAGTAGCCGTGGCCGAGGGCGTCCAGGGCGAGTGGGTGTAGGTCGGCCAGTTTTGGTGACGTTGTGGAGGCGCCGTTGACCGCGAGTGGGCCACCCTCGTCGAGTACGGCCGTGCCTGCGCCTTTCAGCGCCCCGGGCAGGGCGGAGTCGTGCAGGGAGTCGGAGAAGTTGCTCGCCGCGCGGCTCAGGGCCACGGCGCCGATGATGGCCGGCCCGAGGGTGAAGCCGAAGTCTCGCAGCAGGTTGGTGGTGGCGCTGGCCATGCCGGCCAGGTGCACTGGCACGGTGTTGACGGCCGTTGCCGTGATGGACGTGACGGTGATCGCGAAGCCTAGGCCGACGAGGCCGAGCGGCAGGATCAGTGAGGTGAAGGCGCTGTCGGTGATCGGCAGTGTGGCTGCCCAGTAGTCTCCCGCTGCGATCAGCAGCAGCCCCGCGCCGAGCAGCAGCCCGGGTGCTGCGGTTCTCAGCAGCCGTTCCGTCAGTGGCAGCATTACCAGTGTGATGCCGTTGAGCAGGACGAATGCCAGGGCTGTCCGCATCGGGGCCTGGTCCTGCACCGGGCCGAGTCGGATGCTGACGGAGTAGGCGGTGCCCAGGAAGGCGAACATGCCCACCACGGCCACGACCGAGGCCACCGCGAAGGCGCGGTTGCGGAACAGGTCCAGGCGTAGGAGGGGGGACTTGGCGCGTTTCTCGGCGAGGACGAAGGCGGCGAGGAACACGGCCGCGAGGGCGAAGGCGATGATGATCGAGGGTGAGGCCCAGCCGTCCGTCGGGCCCTGGATGATGGCGTAGAGCAGGGAGAACAGGCCGAGACCGATGGTCAGTTGGCCCGCTATGTCGAGTGAACGCCCTGCGGGGGCGCTGGAGTTGACGGCGAACAGGGCGCTGACGGCGGCGCTTGCCGCTGCGATGGCGGTGACCACGACGAATGACCATCGCCACGAGCCGTAGGTGGCGGTGATGCCTCCGAGTAGCGGGGCGAGGAATCCGCCGGTGGAGAGCAGGGCTGCCCACATCGCGATGACCCGGGCCCGCTGTGCGGGCGAGGTGGTGCCGGCGGCCAGGACGGCCAGCGAGGTCGGGAACAGGGCGGCGGCGCCCAGGCCTGCCAGGGCCTGTCCGGCCCAGAGTTGGTGGATGCCGGAGGCGGTGGCGCTGACCAGCTCGCCCGCGGCCAGCAGTGAAGCGCCGCCGATCAGCAGCCGCTTGCGGCCGAAGAGGTCGCCGAGCAGGCCGAAGGTCAGTTCCAGTACGGCGACCGGGAGCAGGAAGGCGTCGGAGATCCAGGTGAGCTGCGAGCCGACCGGGTGCAGGTCGGACTGGAACAGGCCGTTGAGGGTGGCCGGTATGGCCAGACCGATCTGGGCGAGGCAGACGGCGAGGAGACCGGCGACCAGGGTGCCGGTGGTCAGGCCTCGGCCGGTGGCGGTTCTGGTGGAGGGTTCGGTCGTCATTGACACGGAGGGCTCCTGAGGCGCGCGAGCTTGGGACGGGGAGAGGACGCTTCGGGATCAGCGGGTACCGGTCAGACGATTCGGCCGGTAGTCGGTGAAGGCGGCGCCGTCGAGGCCCAGTTCGTCGGCGCTGTGCTGGAGTTCGGCGGTGGTGGCGGAGTTGTTCCAGTGCCCGGTGTCCAGCCGGTGCTCCACGGCGTGCAGAGCGGCGAGTACTTCTGCGGTGGTGAAGTTGCAGTGGCTCTGGCGTGCCACATAGGCCTGTCGCAGCAGCGTGGAGTCTCCGGCCCTGCGCACCCGCCCGGCGAAGGCCGATTCCTGTTCGACGGGCACCAGTTGGTCGGCGGTGGTGTGGATGTCGAGCAGCGGCACGTCCAGGCCCTGTCCGGCGGTGGAGGTCCGCTTCAGATGAGCCACTGCGGCCGGGTCGGCTGTGATGTCGGCACTGTGGGTGAGCCGGTTCAGGTCATTGCGCAGGTCGAGCCCGGCGCCGCGGTAGAGCGCCTCGACCTGCTTGGCGTGGGCGGACTTGCGCAGCAGCCCGGCGTAGTCGACGCCCTTGTTCCAGGACGTGTTGCCGCCGGCGGACTGCTCCACCGACCAGCGCGCCGGGACGATGAACCCGAGCAGGCCCTGTGCCAGCCATGCGTACTGCTGCTCCTCCTGGCCCGCGAAGTCGTCGCGCGAGGGCGGTTGCCGACCGGGAGCCCAGTCGGCCAGATTGAGGTAGGCGGCGGCCAGGGCGATTCGGGCGCGTCCCGCCGGGGTCTGCTGCGCCGATTCCACCGCCTTCGTGAGCCGGTCGGCGACGGCGCCGGCGTCGGTCTGGCTGTCCAGGTTCACGAGCTTGTCGGCATCGGCGGGGTCGAAGAACGTGGCCAGGGTGTACTCGGCGTCCAGTTGGTAGTTGTCCAGATCTACGCCGCCCGCGACCAGTCCGCACAGGCCGAGCGCACCGTCGACGCGGCCCGCGCCGTCGCGGGCGATCTGGGCGTTGATGAGGCCGCCCATGGACTGGCCCACCGAGATGACCCGGGTTGGTGTGCCGACCTGTCGGCGGAAGGCGGTGAGTGCGGCGAACTGATCCCGCTCGGCCGAGTCGAGCGCCCACATCGAGCCGTTCGGGTCGTAGGAGGAGCCGACGAGGGCGTAGCCGGCGTCCAGCAGGGCCTGGCGTACCGCGGTTGACGGGGCGTCGGCAGCGGTGGTCGGTCCGAAGCCGTGGCTGAACAGCAGCAGGCTGCCGTTCCACTGCGCGGGCTTGTCCGCGATCCAGGTGGCGCCGTCGGACAGCGTGCCCGAGTAGTGGCCTTCCGTGGTGGCGTGGGCGCCGGTCGCCGGCCCGATCAGGGCTGTCGCGAGAGCGGTTGCACTGGCGGCGGCGAGGGTCGAAAAACGGGGTCGGGGCATGGCGGCGGCTCCGCGAGTCGAGGGGGGACCGAGTGGGGGAGCGAGCTGGAAGAGCGCTGCGAATGTAGGGCTCTTTTTTCATTGCCGTCAATAGAGTGACCAATAATGCGGCAGACGGGTCCGCGTGTGGATGCACGGGACTCGGGAGCGGACGGGTGGGGGCTGGGTGCGGATCAGTCCAGCGTCAGGGTGTCGAGCAACCGGGCGGCCGCGCGCGCGGCTGGGCGTTCCCAGCGGCCGGCCAGGCCGCGGAAGACGGTCTCCGCCTGAGCGGCGGGCCAGTCCCCCGGAAGGTGCTCGGCGGGCAGATGCGGGTCCCGTCGCACCAGGTCCAGCCAGTCGGTGTGCAGCAGGAGCTGGCCTGCGAGTTCGTCGCCGGAGACCGCTGCGGGAAGCGGGTCGGTGCGGTCCCAGCGCTCCAGGAACGCCCGGTACCGTGCGCCGATGGCCGGCACGTCGAACGCCTGCTCCAGCACCTCGCGGACGTCGGTCGGCGACTCCACTTCCGCCCGGAACACCCGCAGATACGGCTCCAGACCGAGACCCGCCACCATCTCACGGACGTCGACGCGCGCCGGGGCCACCCACAGGCCGTTCTGCAGCGGGCCGAAGCCCGCCCAGATCAGCCGGGAGCGCAGGTCGTGCCGTTCGCGACTCCATGCCTCGGGCAGCGAGAAGCCCACCATCGTCCACCGGCCGTCCCAGTCCCGGTTCACCGCGCCGGTCCGCCAGATACGGTCCCTGCCGTCCGTCAGAACCTGGACGGCGTGCGGCGTCAGTCCGAAGTAGGTCTTCCGGCCCTGGCGACGACGCTCCAGCAGACCGCGTTTGACCATCCGGTTCAAGGTGGTCCGCACCGCCTCCTCGCTACTGCCCAACCTCCCAAGAGCAGCGATCACGCTCCCCGACGACACGGCGATGGGCCGCCCCAGCACGTGAGCACCGAAGAACGTCAGCATCAGGGACTGGGTGCGCGGCTCGGGACCGCTCTCGGCGGTCGGTCCGGCGGCGACATCGACACTGGTCACCGACACAGCGTAGGCCCGGGGCGAGCGTGCACTGCCTCCACTCAGGAGAAATGTGTCATTTCTGTGACGGCAATTGAAGAATGGCCCGATATTAGCGATCGAGACACGAAGGTGGAAGGCGAGGGGGGACCCAAGCCTCCGAAGGCAGAGCGTCCAGCAGCTCGGACGCACCGTCGAAGGCCGCGTACACGCCGGACCGGACGTCCTCGTCCTCGAGTTCATGCAGTGCGGCCAGGCACTCCTGCGGATCACGGTCCGGAACGACCTGCGCGAACGTTTCCATCGGCCTCGTCCGCAGGGCTACTTGGTGGACCTCATCGGGGTCGAGTCCGTATCGCTCGGCCCACCCCCTCCAAATCCGGCGCTGGTTGTCCAGGGGGTCATTTAACGTGCCATCGACTTCGAACAGGACGTACCTTTTGGCTCCGAGCCGGGCAGGTGACGCACGCATTCAAGGTCAGCAATAGGCGCGTTCGTGCAACGAGGCACCATGCGCCGCTGGAGTTCTGCACACGCTGCTCAGGACACCGGCGAGTGATTCGACATACCCCCGTGCGCCACTGTCCGTGAACAACTCGGACATGTTGAATCGAGGCCTGCTGACGCATTCCTCTCCTGGCCGAGGAGAGTGGCCGAGCGCCGGCACCAAGGGGGACCATGACGATCAAACAGGTAATGCGTCGGGCTTTGGCAGCCGTGTGCGTGGCTCTCGCAGTCACCGCGGTGGGGGCCTATCCGGCGACGGCCGATACCCGAGACGGGTGTACGTATCCGCGTGTGTGCTTCTACAAGACAGAGGCGGACTGGCAGGCGCGCAAGCCGACTGCAGCCTACAAGGATGTCACCAGCACCTACCAGCAGCTCGGCCCAAGGTCGTTCGGTTCCGTGGCAATCCTGAACTCGCGCAACGATGACGGCGCACTGCTGCACTTCGCCGACGGTGGCACGATGTGCCTGGAGCCGGATTACACCCTCTTCCCCGCCTACCCTGGGGCGCCACCGGTTGATGCGATCCGCATCATGGACTCTCCTACCTGTTGACGGGGCTTCTGGCCGCGTCTTCGCCTTGGAGGTCCAGCGGTATCCGTGGAGCAACTTCCGTACGAGGCCCTGGATGAACGATGCGGCGAGGGAATTGTCGTAGCTCGAGCTCGGGCGAAGCGGGCCGTGCTGCGGCGGATGCCGCCTGTCCACGGGCCACCCCCCGTAGATCGGCAGCCTGCTGCCGATCTACCTCCCGGCCAACGGCGGGCTGCCCGCCGCCGTCTCCCGCGTGGCTGCCCGCTGGGACGCCGCCGACGCCGGCTGCCGGAGGTACCCCTTGATCGCGCCGGAGGCTATCCCGGCGGCAATCTGCCGGTTGAAGAACAGGAACATCAGCGGGGGCGGGATGGTAATCAGAGGGATGTTCATGAAGTGCAGGTTGTACTGAGTGCCGTAACGGCTGGAGAAGTTGTAGAGGGTCAGCTGCACCGTGGCGTTCTTGTCCCCGGGCAGTAAGAACTCCTAACGAAAGGAGTGGCGCGGACCGCTAGGCTCAGGTGGTCATGAGTCAGAGTTTTCGCAAGCAGCAGCATTCTTCCGAGACGTCCGCCAGGGCGGAGTTGTCTAGCTTGTGCGGGACGACGAGGGTAGCCCGGCTTCCCTCGCGGCTGAACGGCACCCGGAGTCTTCCCTACTGGTCGACATCGGCCCGCGCCGCGCGGGCGGCGAAGATCTGGGGGAGTGGGCTACGGGTTGAATCCATGCCTCTGGATGCCTGGCGCGATAGCGAACTGCCTGCTGCCGCCAGTGAGGGACTCATGATCGGCGTCAAATGGAGCGGACCCCGTCTCGTCGGGTGGAGTTTCACTCCGGTCGAAGTCCTCAGACGACTCGCGGCGGCCGACTAGCGATCTTTAGCGGCTGGAGTTACGAAGGTTGGGCGATTCTGGTCTTGATGACGAGGGCATGAAGCCATGATCGACCTGCTGCCGCAGTCGAGCACAGCAGGATTGCGAACCTTGAGCACATCACCTTGGACAAGCCGTGGGTGCCGCGCGGAGCCATCGATCTGGGAGGTCGGCGGCAGGCTGCTAATCGCTGCCACCCGTTGCCTACGACGTCTACGATGTGGCGTCCGTACCGAGCGGACCCAGACGGCTCTCCACGACAGCGCCAGCCTGGCGGGCGGCCTCGCCGACGCGGGCAATGGCGCCGAGACCGGGGCGGAAGTCGGCTTCGTCGGCGGGCCGGTCGGGACCGTGGTCGACGGCGTCGTGGGCGGTGGCCTCGGTGACGTGGTCGGAATCGGCATCGGCATCGGCGAGGGCACCTTGTGGACGGGATCGAGGATTTGTTGCAGATGAGGACCTGGCTGGAGGGGCTGTTCACACAGGGACGGCGCCGCACCTCGGATGAAACCGTGCTGGAGAGCCGGGCGGAGATCTCGCCCGAGGAGCGGGCGGTTCTGCTTGTCGGAATCCTTGACGACCCCACGGCGCGCGAGGATGAAAAGTCCGACGCGGCTATGGACCTGGAGTTTTTCTCCGGCCCGCTCGTCGAATCGGGCCTAATCCGGATCATCCGCGCCGAGGACTTCACCAGCGTGCTGGCCCAGGAGTGTGCGGAGTCCCTCGGCGGGATCTGGGCCAGGACCGGCCGCGTGGACCTCGCCTTCATGACGCCGGCGAAGAACGAGGTCTTCGGCATCCTCGGCGTCCGCGCCCCGCACCTGCTGCCCCCTGGCGCCTTCTAGAAGATCTTTAACGGCTGGGTTAGGGAGGTTCGAGGTCGAGCCTGGTCTTGGCGATGAGGCCCTACACGAGGGTAGGCGGCGAGCCCTCGCTCCCTCAGCCGCCCGCCTCAACGATGCGGGGCGGGCTTTAGCTGCGGTGTCGCCCGGGCTGGGCACGGGGAACGCGCTGAGCTGCTGGTGCAGCTCGGGGTGGTGGCGGTGACGGGGCTGCCGAATCTGCGGCTGCCCCGGGTGTTCAGCTGAGACGCGGGTGGCCGACCGAGAGCTGAGCGGGACCGACCGCGCCCGGTACGGCAGCAGGGCCCGGACCGCGCGTCGCGGTCCGGGCCCTGCCCCGTGCGGTGCCGCCCTACGACGGCGGTGCGTCAGCTCTGTGCGGTGTCGTCGCCCGCCTGCCCGGCGCCCTCAGCTGCGCCTGCCTTCTCGCGCATCTTGCGCACCAGCTCCGCCTTCTGGTCGGCCGCACCCTGGCGGTCGAGGTTGCGGTACGGACCGTTGTTCTGCCGTTCGGCGCGGGACAGCTTCTTGCGCTGGCCGCCGCCCATGCCCACGGGGTTGTTGATGTTCTTGCTCACGGTCACGGGTTCTCCCGGTAATGATTTGAAGTGATCTACGGATTCATCGGTGGAGGATGGGCGGCGACCTCGAAGGACGTCAGCAGGGGCCCATCACGCTCTCACTCGTAAATCGGCGTCTGGAAGAACATGACAAAGACGATACCCGCTTCCGTCGGCCCCGCACACCAACCTTTTCGCCGCCCCGGCGTCGGCCGGGCCTTCGGCGAGCGCCCGGGGTCAGCCCGATTCCTTCCGGGAATCTCAGCACCGCCAGCACCCGCCGGTGGTCGCCGCCCGCCCGGGCAAGTCCAGATGGGCGTTACTGGGCCGCCGCGGGCGTTGTCAGTGGTCGCGAGCACACTGACGGCATGAGAGATCATCTCACTTGCGCCCCGCCGCTACGGGTCAACCTTCAGGCAGCGTCGAAGCCGCTGCCCGCGAGGGCCTGTAGATAGGGGTTCCGTCGTGTCACGGGTTGGCTCGAGAAAATCAGAGCGAGAGCGTCCTTCAGCGACTGCTCCACCAGGCTGTCGAACTCACTCGCCGGGCAGTGCCCTTCTGCGGGGCGGAAGTGCCAGCCCTCCCGGGTGGCGTATCGGGTGCGCAATCCAATGAGTTCCTTGTCCCGCGTGAAGCGCCATTCGCCCTGTCGATCAGACAGTTCAAACACTGCGAGCCCTTCCTCGCGGAGCGTGACCCTTACGCCGTGAAGCATTAGGACAAAGTCCAGAACGCAGACGGAGGTCGCGGCGTCGGAGAAGTCGCCATTGCCGATCCTGAGGCTGACGTCAACCTTGAAGTTGTCCCAGATGAAGGCAGACTGGGTGAGCTCCTCAACCACCGTGGGCTCGCGGAAGGCATCGAGTGGGACCCACCCTGGGCCCCATGACTTGTCTCCAGGGCTGGGAACGAAACTGAGTGAAGGCGTTGCGGGTGTGCTCACCGCTCCAGGATGCCGGACGGGGTGACGGCCGTTGCGGGTCTGGCCACATTGGTATCGCGTTCGATGGCGGCTAGGAGTGTGTCTCACTAACCGGCAACCCGCTTCTGAGGCTTTCACTTCGGGGTGGCGGTCCGCAGGTAGCGAGCATCCTGTGCTGAGGCGCGGACATGTGTCCAGCCGAAAGGGTAATATTCTTCTCTTTCACGGCTGTTAGCGGCGAGTGGGGCAGATGTGTCACGCCAGGAGACGTTGATCAGGTGGCTGGCCAAGGCCGGGATCCGAGATGATCGTGTTCCGCTGGAGGGGTTGGCCGCCGTTCCGGCGTTGGTGTCCATCGCGGGGGTTTCGCTTCGTGTTGACACCGTTCTGTGGCGCGACTTCCAGCCAATTTCTCCGCCGGACGGTCAACCGCTGATCGCGGCGGCCTTGGTCCAAGCCGTCGGATCCATGGCATTGCCTGAGGGCCTGGTGGCGAAGCGCATTGCAATCGTCCACGAGCGCACCGCTTGGATTGCGCCCGTGGTCGAAGGACACCGCCGGGAACAGGGCGAATCCCGCTTCGAGGTGATCGCCCGGACTGGACCGAAATGGGGGCCGGGTGTCGCAGTCGACGTGATTCTCCAGCTCCAGGACGCGGAGGGCCGCACTTACCTGCTGCGTGCCGCCAACCAGATGATCAAGCGTACGGACTGACGCCGAGTCCGAATGCCCCGCGGTCAGGTCGGCCCACTCGGATGTCGCATGACATCGCGATACTCCGCCGGCCAGGGCGTCACCCCGAGGCAACAATCTCAGTTGCGGTTCGGGATCATTCATGCGGGATGATCCCGGTATGTATGAAGGGGATGGGCTGTTCGAGGTCGAGCCGGTCGGGAAGAAGCGGCCGCAGGGCCCTGTGTCGGCGGTGGACAAGACGTTTCGGGCGTTCGACCCGCATCAGGTCCTGCTGTTGCCGCCGTTGCTGGACGGCTGGCTGCCCGAGGACCACCTGGCCCGGTTTGTCGCCGATCTGGTCGACGAGGTGCTCGACCTCGGGCCGGTCCTGGCCGACTACACCGAAGAGCGCGGTACCCGCCCTACGACCCGCGGCTGATGGTGCGTCTGCTGATCTACGGCTACACCACCGGCGTCCGCTCCTCCCGGACGATTGAGCGCCGCCTGGCCGACGATGTCGCGTTCCGCTTCCTGGCCGTCGGCCAGGCCCCGGGCCTCCGCTCGATCGCCCGGTTCCGCCGCCGCCACCTCGATGCGCTCGCCGGTCTGTTCACCCAGTCCCTGCACCTCGCGCAGAAGCTCGGCATGGTCAAGTCGGGCCGCGTCGCGCTGGTCGGCACCAAACTGGAGGCCGGCGCCTCCAAGCATAAGGCGATGAGCTACGGCCGCCTGATCGGCAAGGAAGGGCGGATCGAGGCCGAGATCGCCCAGCTGGAGGCGAAGGCCCAGGCCCTGCTGGCCGATGCGGAGGCCGCCGACGAAGCCGAGGACCAGACCTTCGGCGTGGACGGCAAGGAGTGGACCTGCCCGCCGAGCTGGACCGGCGCGAGAAGCGCGTGGCGAAGCTGCAAGCCGCCCGCGCGCAGATCGAGGCCGAGGCCGCCGACAAGGCCTCAGCCCACGCCGAGGACAAGGAACGCCGCAGTCAGGAGCGTGCCGGCACCAGCGACGAGCAGGCCGTCACCGACGCCGGCCAGAAGGCCGCCGCCACCGCCCGCCGCAGGCCCAAGGCCCAGGCCAACTTCACCGACCCCGACTCGTGGATCATGAAGAACAGCGACGGCGCCCACATCCAGGCCTACAACGCCCAGGCCGTCGTCGATGAGGAACATGAGGTCATCACCGCCGCCGACGTGACGTGCAACCCCTCGGACGCGCTGAACTACACCACAATGCTCGACCAGTCCGCAGCGAACACCGGCACCCACCCCAAGCACGCGCTGGTCGACGCCGGATACTGCTCCGAGACCAACCTTGAGGCCGCGCGAGAGCGCCAACTCGTCTGCGACACCGACACGTTCGTGGCCACCGATCGGAGCAATGGGAGCCAGTGACACTGGATCAGCTCCTTGAATCGAGTATGCGCGAAAGGTTCGCCGCTGTTTGGCGGGGCGGCGACATGGCAGGAGATGAGTCGTGATGGCCTTGCTCCACGTCTGATCCCTCTGCGGTCCTCGTGGTGTGTGACCGAGAACGACCGGAGAGCCTGGGCCGAGCTTGGCATAGACGCCACAGGCGTCGGTCAGGAAGACGTCGTGGCCGTCGTCGCGGATATCCAGGGGATCCGCAGTTGACGCAACCAGTGCTGGTGGGCGAGGGCACGCGCTGAGTTCACGTCATCGATGGGTGATGGGCTTCCCGCGGGGGGCCGACAGCCCCACAGCCGGTACCCACTCGCCGTCACCCCGGCGGAGGGCATGCGCCAAGCCGCCGACCGGGATGCCCCACAGGCCCGTTGCTCCGTCCCTCGACACGCCGAATTCATGGGGCGGTCCGCCGCTGTCCCCCCGGACGCGCGGTGGCCGACGACCCCGTCTGCTCGCGGCGTAACTGTGCCATGGCGCAAGAGCGACACGGGTGACCCCTTGAACGACGGCGGGGGAGGCCGGAGGATCCAGTGATCTTTCGCTTTTCGCCGCGTCTCAGGAGTCTTCCTTGCCCAAGGTTCCCATCCCCCGGCCCGGGCCGATCGCCCTCGCCGTGGCGGCCGCGCTCACACTCGGCGTCATACCGGCGACTGCCGCTGTGTCCGCGTACTCCGCCGGTGAGGTGTCGCACAACGACGCCGGACACCACACCCCCGGCGATGCCGGCACGCACACCGTCACCCTGATCACGGGTGACAAGGTCACCATCGGGACCGCCGCCGACGGCACCGTCGTGCGCTCCTTCCAGGCCGCCAGCGGAGCCACCACCGGCTTCCACCGCGCTGTCGTGGACGGCGCCACCTATGTCTACCCCGACGCCGCCCTGCCGTACGTGAGCGCCGGCAAACTCGACAAGCAGCTCTTCAACGTGACGCGGCTGATCACCGAGGGCTATGACGACGCGCACAGCTCCCGGCTGCCGCTGATCGTGCGCTACACCGGAGCCGCCGCCAAGGCCCGCACCCGGACGAAGATGGCCGGCTCGACCAACGTCCGCCGCCTGGACAGCATCCAGGGCGCGGCCCTCGCGCAGAACCACAAGCAGGCACCGGAGTTCTGGTCCTCGCTCACCAGGGGTTCCGGCGCGGCGGCCCGGTCCGCGAAGCCGTCCTTCGCGGGCGGCGTCGCCAACGTGTGGCTCGACGGCAAGGTGAAGGCCGACCTGGCCGACTCCACCGCCCAGATCGGCGCGCAGAAGGTATGGGCGGAGGGCGACACCGGCCAGGGCGTGAAGGTCGCGATGCTCGACAGCGGCGCGGACACCGAACACCCGGACCTGGTCGGGCAGGTGTCCGACAGTGCCAGCTTCGTCCCCGGCGAGGACGACATCGCCGACTACAACGGCCACGGCACGCACGTCGCCTCGACCATCGCCGGCACGGGCAGTGCCTCCGACGGCAAGGAGCGGGGTGTCGCCTCCGGCGCCCGGCTGGCCGTCGGCAAGGTGCTCAACTCCGAGGGCAGCGGCCAGGAATCCTGGATCATCGCGGGCATGGAGTGGGCCGCCCGCGACCAGAAGGCCAGGATCATCAGCATGAGTCTGGGCGGCGGCGGTGACAAGACAGACCCGATGAGCCAGGCCGTCGACGAACTCAGCCACGACACGGGCGCGTTGTTCGTGATCGCGGCGGGCAACGGCGGCCCGCACTCCATCAGCAGCCCCGGTGCCGCAGACTCCGCGCTGACCGTCGGTGCCGTCGACTCCACCGACACGCTCGCCGACTTCTCCAGCCAGGGCCCGCGTGACGGCGACGGCGGGCTGAAGCCGGAGATCACCGCGCCCGGCGTCGACATCGTCGCGGCGCGCTCGCACTACAAGCGCGGCTCCGGCTACTACACCACGATGAGCGGCACGTCGATGGCGACGCCGCACGTCGCCGGTGCCGCCGCGCTCCTCGCCTCTGAGCACCCCGACTGGACGGGCACCCAGCTCAAGGAGGCGCTGGTCAGCAGCGCCAAGGCAACCCCGGCGTACACCCCGTACCAGGCGGGCGCGGGCCGACTCGACGCGCTGGCGGCCGTGCACACCACGGTCTTCGCCACTACGAGCGCCTACTCCGGCTTCCACACGTGGCCCCCGAAGCCCGGGGAGACCGACGTCCAGACGGTGACGTACACCAACGTCGGCGACGCCCCGGTCAGCCTCGACCTGGCGGTCAACGGCACTGTGCCCGCAGGGTTGTTCAGCCTCTCCTCGGACCACGTCACCGTGCCCGCGCACGGCACCGCCACGGTCAAGCTGACCGCGGCTCTGGACAAGCTGGCCGGCGACCAGTCGGTCAGCGCCATGATCACCGGTACGGACGGCACCGGAGCCGTCCGCGCCCGGACCCTGATCGGCGCGGCCCGAGAGGGCCAGCGGCAGAATCTGACTGTCGTCGCGAAGGACCGTGCGGGCAAGCCGCTGGCGGGCCGGGTCGTCCTCACCGCCGAGCACCTTTTCACGGTGATGGACCTCGACGCGTCCGGCACCGGCACGACGCGGCTGCCCGTCGGCAGCTACAGCGGCTGGCTCACCGGGGACGTGCAGGGCTCCGAAGGCCCGCACTCGCGCGGCATGGTGCTGCTCGCCTTCAACGACGTGAAGCTGGACCAGGACCGCACCGTCACCCTGGACGGCCGCAAGGCACGCCGGATCCTGGCGCGCGTGCCGCAGCAGACCACCGCCGTCGCGCCGCGCCTGGACGCCCACCGGTCCTTCAGCGACAGCCTGGTGGAGACGTCGATGCTGCCCAACCCGTCGTACGACAGCATCTGGGCGCTCCCGACCGGCAAGAAGGTCACCGACGGCGAGTTCGAGACCGGCGCCCGCTTCCGCCTCGAGCAGCCCGCGCTGACCGTGAGCACGAAGTCGACGACTTTCAACGACCCGCTGGTCAAGCGCGCGGCCACGCCGCTGCCCGCCGGTACCCGGAACCTGACGGCGGTCTTCGCCGGTGACGGTACGGCCGAGGAGCTCGCGCGGCAGAACGTGCGTGGCAAGGCCGTCGTGGTGCGCGGCGCCGGCACGGAAGGGATCAAGGCCCAGGCGGAGGCCGCCGCGGCCGCCGGCGCCCGGCTGCTGCTGGTCGTCAACGACGGCGTCGGCCGCCTGCAGCCCTGGGACGAGAACCCCTGGAGCCCGGAGAGCCCGGCCCCGGTGACGGTGGCGACGCTCAACGCCGACCAGGGCGCCGACCTGCTCGGCCAACTCCGGCACGGCGCGGTCTCGCTGAAGGTCACCTCGCACCCCACGACCGACTACGTCTACGACGTCGTGCACCACTGGACGGGCGCCGTTCCGGCGGACCCGACCTGGCGTGAGAAGTCCAAGGACCTCGGCCGGGTGAACGTCTCCTTCCGGAACTACCGGCAGGGCAAGGCGATGGAGTTCCGTCCGGACGTCTGGCGCGGCTGGGCCGTCGGCAACCAGCTCACCGCGCCCGCCCAGGGCGAGCGCACCGACTGGGTCACCGCCGGCACCACGTGGCTTGACGACGCCTTCATCCAGGGCGAGACCGGGCAGCACTCGATCGACCCGCTGAACTACCCGGCGCGCAAGACCGGCAAGGTCAGCTGGTTCGGCCCGATCCAGCGGCCCCGCATGGGCCCGATCAACTACCAGCCGGTGCGCTACCTCGACACGATGTACATCACCGCGCCCGGCTGGGGTGACTCGGGGTCCGGCCACGTCGGCGAGGCCGGCGCGAACTTCGACGTCAAGGACTGGATGTCGCTCTACCAGGGCGACCAGCAGCTCGACTGGGGCAACGCCGAGTACCTGCAGGTTCCCGGCCTCGGCGCCGAGCGCCTGCCCTACCGGCTGGTCCTCGACAACGACCGCGGTACCTGGGCCAACCCGTACTCGACGCACACGCTGACCGAGTGGGACTTCACCTCCGCGGTCACCGGCAGCGATGCGGCGGTGTCCCTGCCGCTCATCCAGCTCGACTACGGCGTGGACACCGACAAGTCCGGCCGTGCCGACCGGCACGCCGGCCTGACGGTGACCGCCTCGCACCTGCCGGGCACCACCGCCACCATCGGGAAGCCGACCGTCGAGGTGTCGTACGACGACGGTGCGACCTGGCAGCGGACCGACCTGAGCCGGTGCGACGACGGATGGCGGACGAACCTGCGCGCGCCGCGGTCCGCCGACTTCGTCACCCTCCGGGTCGGCGCCCGGGACAGCGCGGGCAACACCGTCTCGCAGACGATCACCCGGGCCTTCGGCCTGCGCTGACGTCATACCCCGGGAGGTCACCTGGGACAGCACCGCGTGGGTGGGACCGCAGCCGGCGGTCCCGCCCACGCGGCGTTCCCAGTTGTCAGAGGATCTATGAGGACACCTCGTCGCGGAACGGCAAGCGAGTGCTCGTGGACCGCCTGTGGCCCCGCGGAATGAGCAAAGAACGGGCCCACCTGGACGAATGGCTCCGCGACGTGGCGCAGTCGGCGGACCTGCGCCACTGGCACCACCACGACCAGGAGCGCTTCGCGGAGTTCCGGGATCGCTACATCGGCGAACCGGAGGACGCCGATCACCGGCCAGCCGTGCAGCACCTGCGTGATCTCGCCGCCCACGACAAGGTCACCTTGCTCACCGCCACCAAGGACCTCGGCCACAGTGAGGCCGCCGTGCTCGCCCAGTGGCTCGGCGCCGCCGGCACAGCGAGCCGCTAGATCCGTTGCTGCGTCATCCGGCGCCCCTGGCGGACTGCGCGGCAGCAGAGACCCGGTCGTCCGCCACGATCTCCGTCGCGTGAGCGGAGCGAGGCTGCTGAGGGTCAGCATCTCCAGGCGGAACTGCTGGCCCGCCCAGCGCTACGGCGTGGGGGGCTGCTGTGGGGAGCGGAGTACGAGCAGGGTGATCTCGCTGGGGGCGAAGACGCGGAAGGGCGGGCCCCAGAAGCCGGTGCCACGGCTGGTGTAGAGGAGGGTGCGGGTGCCGTGGTGGCTGAGGCCGGCGAGGGCGGGCTGGTCGATGCGGACCAGGTGGTGGAAGGGCCAGATCTGGCCGCCGTGGGTGTGGCCGGAGAGTTGGAGGTCGACGCCGCCGGCTGCCGCCCGGTCGACGAACTTGGGCTGGTGGGCCAGGAGCAGGACGGGGTGGTCGGGGTCGGCGCCTTGCAGGGCTCCGGCGAGGTGGGCGCGGTGGCCGGCGAGGCCGGAGGATTCGGCGGTGACGTCGTCCACGCCGGCGACCACGAGGGTGTCGCCGCCGCGTTCGAGTAGTAGATGGCGGTTGCGCAGCGGCTCCCAGCCCAGCTCGTCCATGAGGTCGACCCAGCCCTGGGCCTCGCTGTAGTACTCGTGGTTGCCGGTGACGTAGACCCGGGCCCGGGTGGCCTGCACGGTGCCGAGTGGGGTGGCCTGGGCGCGGCGGCGTTCGGCCGTGCCGTCCGCGATGTCTCCGGTGTGGCAGACCAGGTCGGCCTGCAGAGTGTTCACCGTCTCGCAGACCCGCGCCGACCAGCGGGCGCGGTCGAGCGGGCCGTAGTGGGTGTCGGTGATGAGGACGACGCGCGTGCCGTCCAACCCGGCCCCCAGGCGCGGAAGTTGCACGTCGAGGCGGCGTACCCGTGGTACCCGGCGGGCCTCGGCGTACCCCCAGGTGAGCAGCACGGCGGCTGTGCCGAGGACCGCCCAGGTGACGATCCGGGCCCGGTCCTGGCCGTCGCCGACGCCGGTCACGGTCAGGGCGAGCCGCAGCAGGATGCCGAGCAGGACGGACCAGGTGAACAGGACCCAGATGGTGCCCAGCAGGGTGTCCCCGAGGATCGCCGCCCAGTCCTGCTGGCGTCGGCCGTGGCCGCGCACCATCGCGAGCGGCATGCCGATCAGGCCGAGGGCGAACAGGGCGGTGCAGGCCAGAGTGACAGGGAGCGACCAGTGCTGGCCGGCGTACAGCAGCAGCCAGCAGGGCACGGTCCACAGCAGGACGGGGGCGATCAGGGGGAGGTAGCGCATCAGGCGGTGCAGTCGGCTCCGCTGGGTCTCGTGCGCTGCGCTGTCGGCGGATCGGGTTTCGCTGGTGTCGGTCACGCTTCCCCTCCTTGAGCAACCGGGCTGCCGTCGCGCGCACTTTATCCGGCCGTCTTCGGACCGGTCGGACGGGGTGTTCATGGTGGGCAGCCCCATGCAGCGAAGGGGTCTTTGCCGGGCGGCAAGACTCCGCTGCGGCGGCCGGGGTGCCGATTACTACGGCCCCGGCCCCCGGGGGCTGATCTCGGGCCCCGGGAAAACCCTGTTCGCGCGGGCGGTCGCCGGGAGGCGCATGTTCTGGCCGGGCAAGCTCGACCAACCGCACGCCCTGCACTACCTGCCGGATCTCGCGCGGGCACTCGTGATGCCGGCCGACAGCGAGGCGTCATGGGGACGGGCGTGGAACCTGCCCTCTCCCAAGCCTCTGACCGGCCGACAGTACGCCGCCGCAGCGGCCCTCGACGGCCGCACGCGCGCTCGGGCCCGACAGCGAACTGGGCGACGCTGTCGGCTGTGCTGTTGTCGACGTAGAGCCATCGTCCACTGGGGTCGATGACGAAGTTGGTCGGACCGCTCACGCCCTGGCTGGTGTGGCCGATCAGGGAGAGCATCCCGGTCGGGCGGTCGATCCGGTAGCCGGTGATCGTCCTCCGACATCCCAGGTCTACGTGCTCTCGACTCGCACCATATTGAGAGTGTGCGCAGCCTGGCCGGTCTCTACCTGCTCCCCGGCCCGTCCTCTCCCGTCCGCTCGCCGTCCGCCGGGCGCGCGGCTGCCCGGTGCATGCGGATCACCGCGTACGTCTCGCCGTCTCTCGGCGGCCGCGTCCATGAACGGGTGGTGAATGTGTGCAGCCGCCCGTTCACGATGGCATGACGCGGCAGACAGGCAGCGAACTCCCCGGCCACCGCTTCCAGCAGTGACCGTTCCGCCCCGGCGCTGTCCTCCAGGTCACTGAAGAACCGGCTCGGGTCCAGCGCCCGCGGTATCTCCCCGCTCTGCCGGATCTCTCCGTCCACGTACGTGAATGCGTACTGCTCGGCACCGTCTCGCGCCACCGAAAGGTGGAAGAACGGTTCCCCGTGCCATGTCCTCAGGCCGCTCCACACCACCACCGCACGGGTGCCCGCGCTGGCGGCCGCGGCCGGGGAGACGAACCGACGCTGGTCGAACGGGGCGGGATCGCCGTCGAAGGCGAAGCTCCAACCGGTGCCGGCCCGGCCGACCGCCATGAGAGCCCTGTCGTCGTAGGACGAGAACTCCCTCTGGTTGTCCAGCGATCTGCGGCGCGCCTCCCAGAGCGTCGTGGGTTCATTCAGCACGGTGCCGTCCCCGTCCCCGTCCGCGAGACGTCCGGGCAACTCCTCCGGCTCGACCCCCTCCACCAGGACGAACCGGTAGGACGTGCGGTTGTTGCCCGGGTCCGGCGCCGCTAGCCACGCCAGGTCGCTCGGGTCGAGCCCGGCCGTCGGCCTCGGTGCCTCACCCGCCTGCCCGCCCCTCGGCGTGGACAGCAGCTCCCGGCCCCGCTCCGGGGTCAGCAGCGGCCCGAGCACCGGGTTCGGCCACCCACCCCAGCGGCGCCAGGTGGTCCGGTCCCAGCGGCTTCCACAGGGGCAGAGCATCTATCAGCGTCCGCCATGCCCCGTCGGTGTCTCCCCACCGCGCCAGCTCCCGGGCCCGCTCGACCCCCTCCCCGAACGGTCCGGCCGCCGAGTACCGGTACGTGCCGTTCCTCACCTGATCCAGCGCCGCGTAAGCCAGCGACACCACGTCGTCGTCGGCGCCCCGCAGATGGAACGTCAGTGTGGAGTCGTCCCGGTACGAGTGCGCCGCGTGCTCGGCGACCAGCGGTGGCAGCAGCTCGGGTGCGTAATGCGGGTCCGTCACCAGGTCGTCGAAGTACACCATGTAGGTCTGTCCGAGCAGGCGGCGTATCTGGTCGCCCAGCCCTGCGGCCCGCGGCCTGCCGTACTCCTTGGCCTCGTCCAGCGTCTTCACGGCCCGTTCCCAGCCGCCGCGCAGCACCTCCAGCCGGGCCTCCTCCACCAGGGCGTCCAGCTCTCGCGTCGTGTCGTTGGCGAACACCGGCTCCCCGTCGCTCCGGTGCGCCCGCAGGCTGTGGAGCTCCCGGTACATGTCCCGCATGAACTCAAGGAAGTTCGTGTGCCGCTCGGGCGGCGCGGCCCGCCAGCTCGCCCACGTGTACACGGCCCACTCACCGTCCTCGTCCGCGTCTTCGGGATCCATGAGGACGTGGGTGATGTCGGACTCGACGTCGAGCTGCAGCCCGCGCCGCCAGATGTCCGCCTCCCGCCGCTCCTCGGGCCCGGCGTCCTCGTCCAGGTACTCCTCGAACATGTCCGCGAGTCCTGACTCGTTGTTGTGCCAGTGGGCGTCCTCGGTCCCCGCCAGCAGCCACACGAACCCGCCCGCGTGCCGCCACCCGTCGCTGACCTTGAGGAACTCCCGGTACGACGGGGGCATCCGTCGACCGAGACGCTCCTCCATGGCCGCGATCCGCTCCGTGGACGCGGGCGGGAACCCCAGCCACCGCGCTTGCCGGGCGGTCTCGTCGTCCTCTCCCCGCGTCTCGCCGTCCGGCAGGGAATCCGCCCACTCCCCGCTCCACTTGAGCAGGAAGGACCGCCAGTCGAATGCCGTGGTGTCCGTCATGCGCCCGATGCTGCCACTCACCACTGACAGTGCTCCGTTGCTTGCTGCGGCCGACAGGACCCTTTTGTACGCGACCGGCCTGGCAGGCTGTGCCAGCGTGCTCGCGCCCTGTTTGGTCGATGGAGAAGTCGGCGAACTCCACGTCGGTGAAGGCGATCCCAAGGCCGTGAGCTCGTCTACCTCCGTCCCGCAAGTTGGCGTGCCCCAGTGCACGTGCGAGGCACCATCTGCTGTTCGCCGTCCGGCGTCCCGGGCGGCGAACAGCTCTCGCGCGCCGGGCAGCGGCCGGTCAGGGTGTCTGCGGCAGAGCCAGCCCCGTCGCCTCGGCTTCCTTCGGCGCGACGGGTCCCGTCCGCTCGGGGCCCTGGCCCCGCCCTCGGCTGAGCTGCGCCCCGACCGCCGAGGTCACCAGGCTCAGCGCCGCGGCCGTGTACCAGACGACCCGGAAGTCGTGGTGCGAGGTGGCGTCGACATGGGAGCCGACGACCGCGACCAGGACGGCGACGCCGATCGTGGCCGAGATCTGGCGCACTGAGTTGACCAGCGCCGAACCGGTCGCCGCACGGTGTCCCGGTACCGCGTGCACGCCGGCGGCCACCAGTGTGCCCAGGGCCAGGCCCACTCCCGCACCGGTCAGCAGCTGGCTGGGCAGCAGCTCACTCACGTAGTCCGGTGTGACCGACGCGAAGATCGCGAACCAGACCATGCCACCGGCGAACAGCACGCCGCCCGCCGCGATCAGCGGTCCCTGCCCAAAGCGCTGCGCGGCGCGGGTGGTCAGCACGGTGACGACGGGCACGAGCGCGGGGCCGGGGGCCAGAGCGAGACCGGTGCGCAGCGCGCTCCAGTGCCAGACCTCCTGACACCACAGCACGTTCGACAGCAGCATGATCGCGAAGGCCACGCCGAACAGGAGGCTGCCCGCGTTCGCCGCACCGAAGCGCGGCAACCGCAGCAGGTCCAGCTCGAACAGCGGACGGGGGTGCCGCAGGGACCGGAGCACGAACGCGGCGCCGCCAATCACGGCGACAGCCAGCAGCAGTAGGGTCTCGCCGCTCGTCCAGCCCTGGTCGGGTGCCTGCACCAGCGCCCCGGACAGCGACGCGATCGAGACGATGACCAGCAGGGCGCCGAGGAGGTCGGGCAGCGGCCCGGTCTCCCGCGCGGCCGGCTTCGGCAGCGCGGATCGGCCGACGACGAGCGCCGCGATGCCGATGGGCAAGTTGACGGCGAAGACCCACCGCCAGTCCACCTCGGTCAGCAGGCCACCGGCGACGGGCCCGGCGGCCGCGGCGAGTCCGCCGACCCCGGCCCAGCCGCGGGTGGCTTGGGTGCGGCGCTCGGCCGGCACCGCCGCCAGCAGCAGGGCCAGGGAGGTCGGGATCTGGGCCGACGCCCCTACGGCCTGCACCACCCGGGCCACGATGAGGGTTCCCAGGTTCGGGGCCAGGGCACAGCCCAGCGACGCGAGCGTGAAGACGGCGATCCCGGCGAGGAAGACCGGCCGCTGCCCTATGCGGTCACCGGCACGCCCGGCCACCACCAGCAGCGCGGCGAAGGTGATCGCGTAGGCGTTGAGGACCCAGGACAGCGATCCGAGGTCCGCCGCGCCGCCGCCTCCGGAGAAGTCCTCTCCCATGGCGGGCAGCGCGACGTTGACGATCAGCAGATCCAGGTTGGTCATGAAGACGGCCACCAGGACGACTGCGGCGGCCGTCCGAGGGTGCTTTGAAAACCGAAGCAGCGTGGACATGATGCAACCCAAACACAGGGTGGTTTGGAAATCAAACCCTGCCGGGTGATACTGGGAAAGTGACCACGCTTATCGACCCCCGGGACATGGCGGGGCGCCCCTGCTCCCTCGCCGCGGCCCTCCAGATCATCGGTGACCGCTGGGCCCTGCCGGCGATCCGCGAGGTCATGCTCGGCAACCACCGCTTCCGGCAGATCGCCAGAAACACCGGCGCTCCCACGGACCGGCTCGCCGCGCGCCTGAAGGCGCTGGTGGAGAGCGGCGTCCTCGAACGGCGCCCGCTGCCGGACGATGCCCGCTACAGCGGCTACTACCTGACGGAGGCCGGGCGCGACCTGGGGGCCATCACCCGCGAGCTGATCGGCTGGGGCGACCGCTGGGTCGTCACCGCACCGCCCGCCCGGATCCGGCACCGGGATCACGACCTCGTCACCCACACGGTGTGCGAGACCTGCGGCGAGCGGGTCCATGGCGAAGATGTCCACCGGGACGACCTCGTGCCCGGCTGGGACCAGTCGGGCCCGGTGACGACCCCGTAGACCGAACGGCCCCACCTCGGCGAAATGAAGGTCCGGCATGATCAACGGCGCCCACGTCATCCTCTACGGCCAGGACGCGGAGGCCGACCGCGCCTTCATCCGCACTGCGCGCGGGGCGTCCAGATCACTCACCCGGTCAGCGAACAGCGCTGGGGCAGGCTGACGGCGGTGCGTCTGCCCAGTGGCGCCGAACTGCCGCTGTACGAACCTCGCCACCCCGTGGCCCACAGTCTGTGACACTTGAGCGGCCCGCCCGGGGGCCACCGGATGTGCTGACGGCACCGCCCCGTCATCGGTGAACCAGATCGCCGGTGACAACCGTCGCGGTGCCTGGTCGCAGGGGCTGGGGGAATCATCCGCCGGGACGACCGCGTTTCCCCCGCGGAAACCCGGGCGGAGGCGGCCCGGATGCTGAGAAAGGTGGCGACATGCTGGAGACGGTGGGCCTGACGGCCGACGAGAGCGAGGCGTACCGCCTTCTGGTCGCCACCGGGACGGCGTCCGCTCAGGACATCTCCGGCCGCTCGGCCCTCGACGTCGTGACCGCGCGGCGGCTGCTGCGCGCGCTGGAGCACAAGGGCCTGGCGTCGGTGGCCGAGGACAGTCCCGAATGGTTCACGGCCGTGCCGCCGCAGGTGGCCCTCATGCCCCGGCTCCAACGCCACTTCGACGCCCTGGAACAGACCCGGGCCGCCGTCTACGAACTGGCGGAGACACACCGCCGCAGCGCATGGGCCCGGAGCACGGGCGAGGCCGTCGAGATCATCACCGGCGCTGCGGCGCTGCGCCAGCATCTGCGCCAGCTCCAGCACGGTGCCGACCGCGAGATGATGTGGTTCGTGAAGGCCCAGTACGTGGCCATGTCCCCGGAGAGCAATCAGGAGGAGTTCGACGCGCTGGACCGGGGCGTGCTCTACAGGGCCCTGTACGAGCAGGCGTACTTCGACGACCCCGACGCGGTGGACTACGTCGTCAAGGGCGTGTGCGCCGGAGAGGTCGCCCGGGCGGTGCCCCTCCTGCCGCTGCGGATGGCGATCGCCGACCGCTCGGTGGCCATCCTGCCGCTGGCTGCCTCGGGCACGTCCCGCAACCCCCGGGAATTGCGCGCCGCGGTGGTGCGGGAGAGCAGCCTGCTGGAGGCGCTCATCGCCCTGTTCGAACACCACTGGGAGATCGGTGCCCCGCTCCGGGTGACCGAGGAGGGCCAGATCGGCGGCGCCGGCACCACGGATGCCGCCTCGCCGGTAGGGGAGGACCGGCACCTGCTCTCCCTGATGGTCGCCGGCATGACGGACGAGGCGATAGCCGGACAGCTGCGGGTCAGCAAGCGCACCGTCCAGCGGCGCATCCAGGGCCTGATGAGCATGGCGGGCGTCGCGACCCGTATGCAGCTGGGCTGGCACGCGGCCCGCCGTGACTGGCTCTGAGCACGACGGGCGCCGCAACGCACACGAACAGGGCCCACCGGATGTGTCCGGCGGGCCCTGTCTCCGTTCGTCCGGCCGCTGCGCCGGGCTGCGCCACTGGCGGAAGCAGTTGCTCGAGGACGTGACTGCTCCGCGAAGGCGGCTACTTGAGCAGGTAGCCCTTGATGACGGTCTCCTTGAAGGAGTTGCCCGCCGCGTCCTCGACGTGGACGCGCAGGCTGACCGAGCCGCCCGCGGCGCGGCGCGGGTGCTCCACCGTCACGGTGCGCTCCATGCCGGAGCCTTCGACCCGCACCGACTGCCAGGTCTTCCCCTCGTCGAAGGAGACCTCGGTGGTGAAGACGCGGATGGGCGACGCCGGGGCGCCGGCCGTCCGCTGGATCAGGACCGGGATGTCGAGCTTGCGGCCGGCCTCGGCCCGGTTCCACTCGTCCAACTTCGGCGACATACGGACCGCGTACAGCGGCAGCGCCTGCCGGGTCGCCGTGGTCTGCGACCGGAACCGCCATTCCGCCCGCACACTCGTGGAGACGGAGCTGGGGGCCATGTCACGGTGGTGCTCGACCGTCAGACGGTAGTCGGCGGGGGTGGCGTCGGCCGGGACGTCGCTCATGCTCCAGTCCTGGGAGACCAGCTCGCCGTTGCGCCACAGCTTCACCTCGGGCAGGCCGGACGTGGTGTCGGCCACCAGGTCGAGGTTGCCGTTGGCGGCCGACTGGAAGGGCCGGAACATCGTGTCGCCCTCACGGAAGGCGGCCATCTGGGAGGAGAGGCCCACGGCCTGGATCCCGCCGTTCCAGCGCTCCTCGACCTGGGAGCCGGCCCGGTAGCCGTGCAGGTCGCTCAGGTAGCTCTGCCCGTGCGCGTTGGGGTCGAGGAAGCTGTTCTGGTCGAAGGCCGTCTGCCAGCGCAGGCCGTCGGCCGCCGAGAAGTAGTCGACGCGCCGGGCCGGGACCGGAATTCCCTCCATCGCTCGCCCGCTGAAGCGGACGTTGTCGACGTACGTCCACACGATGCGCGTGGCCGTGGTGCCGGGCGTGGTCGCGGCGAACGTGGTGTTCACCCGGGCCAGCTCCGACTTGCGGGGGTTGTAGGCGGGGTCCGCCGGGATGGCGCCGTGTACCGGTCGCGTGAGGTAGTAGACCGAGGCGGGGTTTCCGTCCGCGCCGGCCGGGTCGCCCCAGACGCTGGTGACGAGGTAGGTGAACTTCGAGTCCTTGTACTGGGCCGTCGGCACCGCGTACACGCCGTCGATGTGGTCCGTGCCGATCGCGTTGTACATGGTGACCGAGAGCAGCTGGTCGGCCATGCTGATCGTGCCGATCTCGGCCGACATGATGCGCGCGGAGCGGCTCGGTGCCGACACCGTGACGGGCTTCGCCGTGCGGGCGTCGATGGTCACCTGCCGGTCGGCGCTCATCACGACCTTCGGCACGCCGACGATGGTGCCCTCGGTGAAGGAGGCGTCGAAGTAGAAGCCGCTCACCGAGTAGGTGTCCCTCGGCAGTCGCACCACCGTGCTGCTCTTGCCGAGCGCCTCGACCTCGTACGCCTTGCCGTCGGCCGAGTTGACCAGCAGGTAGGCGTTGTCGGGGGCCCCGCCCGTACGGCTCTTCATGTCGATGCGCAGGTCGTAGGACGGCTGCTCGACGTCCATGCCGAACGGGACGCGCACCGACACCTGGTCGTCCGCGGTGCTCGCGGTCACCACACCGCTGTACGCGGCGTACGTCGTGGTGGCTTCCGGGGTCGCGGTGAGGGTGACCGCCGCGGTTCCGTGCGCGGGCACGGTGACGGTGTCGGCGCTGAGCCGGAACAGGCCGGCGGGAGCGGGCACGTCCTTCTTCCCGCTGCTCGGGTTGTCCTTCAGCTGAAGGGTGACCGGCGCGGCGCCCGGGTTGCGGTAGGTGATGGTCTTGGTCACCGGAGGCCGCTTGCCGTCCGTCCAGCGGATCTGCCCGAAGTCCAGTGCGGTGGTGTCGGCGGTGACGTCCTGGTCGACCGCCCGGGCGACGTCGACACGTCCGGCGCCCTGGAAGTAGGCGCCGTGCTCCTTGGCGCCGGTCGCCGACTGCATCAGCTGGCGCTTGACCTGCTCCGCCGTCCAGTCGGGATGCTGCTGGAACAGGATGGCGGCGGCTCCGGTCACATGGGGCGTGGCCATGGACGTGCCGCTCATCGCGACATAGCCGTCGTCGGCGGTGGTGCCGCCCGCCCTCGCGGCGACGACGTTGACGCCGGGTGCGATGACGTCCGGCTTGAGGCCGGAGTCGCCCACCCGCGGGCCGACCGAGCTGAAGCCGGCGAGGTCGTCGTCCTCCTCGGCCGCGCCGACGGCCAGCGCCCGGTCGTCGGAGGCGGGCGAGGAGACCTTGCCGGGACCGCTGTTGCCGGCCGCGGCCACGACCAGCGTGCCGTAGTCACGGGTCACGGTGTCGACCATGGCCTCGAGGGCGTCGGTCTCCGGTGTGTCCGTGTCGCCCAGGCTGAGGTTGATCACCTTGGCTCCGTGCTGGGCGGCCCAGGCCAGTCCCTCCACGATGTCGGAGTTGTCGCAGTTGCCGTCCGCGGTACACACCTTGCCGGAGAGGATCCGCACACCGGGTGCCACACCCTTGTACGTGCCGTCGGAGGCCGCGCCGGAACCGGCCACCGTGGAGGTCACGTGGGTGCCGTGGCCGTTCAGGTCGTCGGTGTTCGGCTCGGTGGTGAAGTTCGCGGACTCGGTGACGAGGCCCTTGAGGTCCGGGTGGTTGGGGTCGTAACCGGTGTCGAGCACGGCGACCTTGACGCCGGTGCCGGTGTAGCCCTTCTCCCAGGCGTGCGGGGCGCCGATGCGCGGCACCGTGCTGTCGAGCTGGATCCTGGAGTGGCCGTCCAGCCAGACCCGGCGCACACCCGCTCCGAAGGACGTGGCGTCCGTCCGGCCGGGGGCGATGCCCTTCCAGAACCCTGCGGCGTCCGCGCGGTGTTCGCCGAGGGTCGCGAAGGGGGTCCCGCCGATGGGGCGGACGGTGTCGGCGCCGGCGGCGGTCAGCTGTCGCCGGGCGGTGCCCGCGTCACCGGCGTATTCGACGATCAGCGGCAGGCTCGACCGCTGCGCGTACTTGCCCCGGACCAGGGCGGAGACGTTGAACAGCGCCTTGTCGAGGCGGCCCGTCGCGAGCAGCGGGAGCGTGTCGGCGGGTATGACCGTCCAGTCGCGACCGGCCTGGCGCTTGATGAACGCGACTCGTTCGCGGCCCTCGGCGGGCTCGACCGACACACTCTGCTTGCCCGAGGTGTCCGTCTCCAGCGTGACGCGGTCGCCGGTGATCAGGGTGAGCTGCTGCCGGGAGATGATCTGCGTCCGGGCCGCTCCGGTCTGCGCGGCGGCTTCCGTTCGCCCGGTGTGTGGGCCGAGGTCCTGAGCGGCGCCGGGGGCGGCGGTCAGACCGGCCACGAGCGCCACGAGGGCGGCGGCCGCCGCCGTATGCCGAGGCCGGGGAGGGCGGATCCCGGGGCGCCACCTGTTGTTCATGTGTCTCATGGGAGGACAGCGTGGTGCCGTCAAGTGCCGAGGTCAGCAGTTTGCCCTGTCCACCAGGCGTCAAGTCACCTTTACGCCAACCCCAATACTTCATAAAGAGGGCAAAAGTGGCCAGGTTGGCGGCTCATGCACGAACCGAGCGAGCCGCTCCCCGGTGGTGTCAAGCCGGCCGCCGGAGATCACGCACAGTCTTTCCTTTCCGGCTCGACCGGAAGCCCTTCGGCTGCCCTCGGCGGCGCGTACTGTGCCAGAGCCCAGAGCCCAGAGCCCAGAGCCCAGAGCCCTTGGAAGCCGTATCTCAACCGAACGTGATCCCCTGATTTCGCCTGCTCAGGCATGGTTTCGCTCGCGGTGAGGGAGGCATGCGGCATCTTGTGTCCGCTTCATGGCCGAGGGGTGCGCGGTGGCGTCGGTGCTGGGAATGCTGGAGGAGCGGGAGGCGGCGGCCCGTGTGCGGGTGGAGGGTCTGCGGGAGGAAGTCGCGCGGTTGGCCGAGGTGTTGGAGGCCGCGGAGATCGAGCTGGATCGGCGGGTGATCGCGCGGGGGGAACTGGTCCAGGTCCTGGCCGCGTCCGCCGCCGAGACGACTGCCGTGACCAGGACGGCGCAGGAAACGGTGCCCTCACCAGTGCCGGGGTCGGTGGTGCCGCGTTGGCGGGACGGGCTGCCGGTGACCGTGCTCGACCACCAGCGGATTCTGGACATGCTGGCGGAGCGGCGGTCCGCGGGCAAGGGGCCGGTGAAGGCCAGGGAGATCGCGGGGGAGCTGGGCCTTGGGACGACGCCGGCGAAGGTCGAGGGGGTGCGTTCGAAGGCCAGGCGCCTGGCTCTTCCTGGACGCGTCGGGGATGTGCAGTGCCGGCCGGCGGTCCGTGGCCGTGCCAGACGCCGGTTCATCCGGGTGACCATCGACCACCGGATCACCGCCTCGCTGCTGGTCGGCAACGTCTCGTAGTCCCGGGCCAGGCGGCGAGAGTTCATCAGCCATGTGAACGTGCGCTCTGCCACCGAGCGTTTGGGGAGCACCACGAACCCTGTCATGTCGTCGGTGCGAGACAATCACACGATGGTGCAGCCGAGTTGGACTGGACGGGCTCGGGCACGTACAACAAGGACACCAGGGCCTCCCGGCACTGGCGCTCGGTCAGATTCGCATCCCCGAGCTACCAAGAGGCCCTGTCCTCATGCGCGTACGACGGGAAGATCACCCAGGCGGGAAACCTGTTCGAACCGCACGTTCCATGATCGGTTGAGATACGGCTTCTTAGAGGGCGGCCAGCCGTGCCGAAGACGTCGCATTGTTGTAGGCCACGACTGCGGCCAAGGCCACAGCGAGTAGCAGCCCGGAACCGGCGGCCCCGGCGGCCGGGCCGAGCGCGGCGAAGATCCCGGCCCTGATCACGGAGCCCAGGCCGATCAATACTGCGTCAGACACGCCGACGCGGCGCTTCATAGCGCCCGCCCCCGCCGGGGCTCCCACTTGTTCATCGCCCACTCCTTCTCGCACCGGTCGTTGATCTCGGGGCACGGTAGCGGAGCAGGGTGTCTGGCCGGGGCGGAGAGCGTCAGGGCTTGCCGCGACCCGAGACATGTCAGTAGGCCGACCACTGAACATGCCGATGTCGCTCGACACGACCAGGAGCTGAACCCAAGGCCCGAACCCCGCACGCCCACCGGCAACAGCCTTGAGCTCCCGATGACGGCGGGCTTTGCGTGTGGGGAGAATTGGCGGGTGCCGTCCTGCGGCGGGGTCTGACTCTTGAGTTCAACCTGCGCCCTCACCTCATGCCGCAGATGAAGGAGTTCATCGCCGCGAACGAGGAGTGGCTGACCGTCTTCCACTTTCCCGTCTACGCACCCGATCTCAACCCGCAGGGAGGCATCTGGTCACTAAGCCCTTTTCGGTAACGTCTCGTGACGGTTCGTGCTCTTCGATCAGCTGGTGCGGCCGTGCTCCATCTGGAGCAGGACGAGGGCGGCGCGGGTGATCCGGGTGATCGCCTTGGGGTCGAGGCTGACCCTGCGCAGAGCCTTGAAGGTCACCTTGAGCAGGGCGTTCGCGCGTTCGGCCACGCCGTGGACGCCTCGGATGACGGAGTTGAACGCCTTGGCGTCGTCGGTGAGTTCGACGCCCTTGGGCTTTTTGACCGGGTGGCGGAGGCTGGCCCCGGCGTTCTGGTAGCCGAGGTCGGTCAGGGTGGGGATGTCGAGGGTGTCGGCGAGCCGGTTCAGGGCGGCGATCAGGCCGTGGGTACGGGCGCAGGGGGTGTCGTGCTCGCGGCCGGGCCGGACTGGCGAGACCCAGAGCGGCCAGCCGTCGGGTGCGGAAATGACCTGGACGTTGCCGCCGTGGTGCCTGTGCTTGCCCGACCACCACAGGTCGGCCTTGTTCGGGCCGAGGGCGGTGACGCGATCGGTACGGATGACGGTGCCGTCGAGGTTGAGGTGTGTAAAGCCGGCCGAGGCCGCGCGCTTCAGTGCGGTGGACAGGTCCGGGGCGTGGTCGGCGAGCACGGTCAGCCCTTCGTGGAGGTAGCGGTAGGCCGTCGGGACGGAGATGTGGTTGTCGCGGGCGAGTTGAGTCAGCCGGGTACCGTCCAGGAACCAGCGCAGGATCAACACGCTCTGTTTGAACGGCGCCAGGGCGCGGGTGCCCTTGCGGGTCCCGAGACGCTCGCGGTGTTCGAGCAGCAGCTTCGCGAGGGTCTCAGCAGTGGCCCGGCTGACACAGAGCACGCTGGTGTAGGTGATAGTGGTCAATGCGTGAAGCCTCTCGGTACCCGGAACCTTTTCTTCGCAGACCGGTTCCTACCAGGGGCTTCTTGTGTATCTGATGCCGGGCCAAGCCTGTCTGATGTCCCTAGTCAAAAAGATCTCGGATCTGTCGGACGAGCGGGCATACTCTGAGTCCCATCCGCACTATCTAGGAGAGTCATGACAAGTAGGTTCACCGAGTTGACCGTTGACTGCCACGATCCGGAGATGCTCGCGGCCTTCTGGTGCGAGGTCTTGGACTTCAAGGTGATCGACCGGAGCGAGGGCAAGGTCGAGATCGGCTCCTGGGTTCCGACCATCGAGGATGTTCGGGCCCGCCAGATGCCGCCCACCCTGCAGTTCATCCAGGTACCCGAGGGCAAGACCGTGAAGAACCGGCTTCACCTCGACGTCAGCCCGATCGACGGCAGCACCGAGGACGAGGTGACCAGATTGCTCGGCCTCGGCGCCACCACGACGGATGTAGGCCAGGGCTCAGACCGAAACTGGGTAGTCATGGCAGACCCCGAGGGCAACGAGTTCGACGTCCTGCGCACCCTGGCACCGCAGAACTAAACCGCGAGCGGGCACCCGCCCCCGTCACACACCGCAAGCGTCATGTTGCCGAGAAGACCTCACTGGTGAAACGGACCATCTGCAATCTCGCCGCCGCGAACCTCGACCATCTCACCACCGCAGTGAAGCGCAGCCTCAAGAAGACTCAGTACTGTCCGCACCTCATCGACGGCTGCATTGCGGGCACCGGCCTGACCATCGACGGCTGACGCCAGCCAACCAAGCCGGTTCAGTAGTGGCGTCCCGCTCGTTTACCGACGCTCCGGCTGTCAGCGGAGGAGAGGGGTCAAGGTCTGTCCCTGCACCTCTCCTGTGACAACTTCCATGTAGGTGTGGGCGACGTCGCTCAACGGCGTGCCTCCACTGTTGTCCATACCGAGTTTTTCGAGCGTCTCCTTTACCCACCCTGGGCTGACGACGTTCACCCTTACCCCGCGGGGCATTTCGATGGCTGCCGCCCGGACGAATGCCTCCAGTCCGGCATTGACCAGAGCGCCGAACGAGCTGCCTGGCGTGGGCTCTTGGAAGATTCCGCTGGTGAGCGTGATGGACCCGCCGTCCCGCACGTGGTCCAGGGCCCGGCTTAGCAGCTTCACCTGTCCCAGCAGCTTGCCTTTCAGACCCAGAGTGAACTCGTCGTCGGAAGGGGATGTGAGCGGAGTCAGCTGACCGCTGGCCGCGCAGCAGATGACCGCGTCCACCTTGCCGACGGTGTCGAAAAGGGTGTCGATGGAGGCCGGTATCTCCAGGTCGACCCGTGGGCTGCTGTCGCGTGCAGCCCGTATCACCTCATGTTCGGTCTCCAGCGCGTCTGCGACCGCACGGCCGATGGTGCCGGTTGCTCCGATCACAATGATTTTCATACTGCTTCCTTCTGTCATCGGGCGAGGCGGGCTGGAAGGGGGGCCAGCGGGAAGTTGGCCCAGACGTAGTTGTCCATCTGGTGCTGGTCGCCGCTGAGGTTGACCACTCGATCGACCTGGCCGTCGGCGTCGAAGTGCCATACCAGTGCCCACATCGTGTCGACCTGGCCCACGCCCTGAGTCGTCCAGCCTCGGTGGATGTCGACGACGTACTCGCCGTTGCTGCCGAGAAACACGGGTTCGGCCTGGAAGCCCGCCTTGCCGAGCTGGTCGAAGAAGCTGACCACTTCGTCGACTCCGTGCTTGGTGCCCGACAGAGGGTGGTGGCCCGGGATGGTCCACTCGATGTCCGGAGCCAGGACCACGCTCATCGCTTTGACGTCGTTGGCGGCGTAGGCGGAGAAGAAGTGGTTGATGGCCTCGGCCTTGGGGTCGGACACGGCTTCACTCGTCGTCATCTGGATGCTCCCCGGCGGGTTCGGTACCGGGCTGTCCCGGTCGCGTGATCAACGATCTCGCCGGGCCGCTGTAGTCGTCCAATACCTGCTTCCATAACCTGGCGGCATGGATATCGACACCCGTCAGTTGAGGTACTTCGCCGCGGTGGTCGAGGAAGGCAACCTCACGCGGGCTGCCGAGCGTCTGTACATCTCGCAGCCCGCGCTGACGAAGCAGATCCGGCAGCTGGAAGCCCAGCTGGGAGTGGACCTGTTCGTCCGTTCCCGCGCAGGGATGGCCCCCACCGAGGCTGGTGAGGCTCTGGCCGCCCACGCCGGCGCCGTGCTAACCGCTTGGGAGCGTGCGCTGAGCGTCACCCGGGGCGCCACGACCCGGGCCGCACGCACGCTACGGGTCGGCTTCGTGGCCAGCGCCGCCAATGAGCGCACCCAGCTGATCATCGCCGACTTCGCCCGGCGGCGCCCCGGCTGGCGGGTCCAGATGCGGCAGACCGAATGGACCGACCCCACCGCCGGGTTGGCCGCCGGTGAGGTCGACGTGGCGCTGCTGCGCCTGCCAGTGCCAGCGCAGAGCGACTTCGACGTCGAGGTGCTGCTGACCGAGCCACGCTGGATCGCCCTGCCTGCGGGGCATCGCCTCGCAGGGGAGGACCGGATCCGGTTCCAGGATCTGTACGACGAACCGTTCGTGGCGACCCCCGCCGAGTCAGGGGAGTGGCGCGACTACTGGCTCGCGGCCGACGAGCGCGAGGGCCACCCTGTGCGTATCGGCGCGGTCGCGCACCACCCCGATGAATGGCTCAACGCGATCGCCCACGGCCAGGGCATCAGCCTCACTCCCGAGGCGACCGCCCGCTTCTACCAGCGCCCGGATGTCGTCTACCGGCCCGTGACGGGCGTCAGTCCCAGCCAGATCGGTGTCGCCCGGCCGCACACCCAACTGGTTGACGACGCCGTCGACGCCTTCATCCTTAGCTGCCGTGCCGTATGCAGCGACACTGCCTCGCAGGCACCGGCCTGACCATGGACAGATGACCACGACCAAGCCGACATCACGCATCCAAGTTCAGTAGCAGGCCGAGCATGCTCAGTCAGCGTCTGACCAGGCAGAAGGGATGCCCAGCCGGATCAGTGAAGACCCGCGCCCTGGCCTCATCATGAGGCTGGTGATCCGGCTTGCCCGCACCCAGCTCCAGCAGTTGGGCCTCGGCCTCGCCCAGGTCGTCCTCGATCTCGATGTTGAAGCAGATGTGAAGCTGCTGCGGAACGGTTTGGTCGGGCCAGCTCGGAGCTCGGTAGTCGTCGACCCGCTGAAAGCCGATGAAGAGTCCGTCCTCACGGTTGAGACCGGCGAAGTCGGCGTTCGACTTCGGGTGAGGTTCGAGGCCGGTGGCCTGCTGATAGAACGCGGCCAGAGCCAGCGGATCAGGGCAATCGAGTGTTATCGCACCCAACTTCATCTGCAGAGGCATGGCATCTCCACGGGTCGATCGGTGGATCTTTTCGATGCACACCCTAGTAGGACTCCGTTAGGTTGCTCTGGTTCTTGGGTTTGGGCTGGTGGTGGCTGTTCTGGGCAGGGGGCGGTGGCAGGTGGTGCAGGTGCCGGTCCAGCAGTTCAGCAGGCCTTGGATGGCGTCGAGGGTCTGGTAGAGGGTGAGTCCGCTGTATCGGCTTTTGGGGCCAGGCGCTGTTCGGTGAGGAACGCGTGGGCGGCGGTGACCAGGGTGACATGGTGATGCCACCCCGCCCAGGAACGGCCCTCGAAGTGGTCCAGGCCGAGGCCGTGTTTGAGTTCCCGGTAGTCGTGCTCGATCCGCCAGCGGATCTTGGCCAGACGGACCAGCTCGGGCAGCGGTGTGCTGGTGGGCAGGTTGGACAGCCAGTAGTCGCTGGGTACTTCGGCTTCCTCGGGCCATTCGGCCAGGAGCGTCGCCTCGGGCAGGACACCGTCCCAGTGGCCGTGTTCGGCGGTGGCGGCGGCCCGGGCCAGACGGCGGGCCCTGACCCCAGCCGGCCGCACCCGCACTGCCAGCAAGTGCGAGCGCATCGGCCCGCGGGAACCTTCACGCCAGGTCACCTCAGTGAACGCCTGCCGCCCCCGGCCGGCCGCGAGCGCGGACAGCGGGGACGGCTTGTCCCGGTAGCGGGGCTGTGGCTTGCGGCCGTGGCCCGACCACGGCGGCGTGAGGGGCTCGGTGCCGTGCGGGTGGACGGTCACGTCCGAACGGACCGCCACGACATAGCCGATGCCCCGCTCGCTCAGGCCGGCCCGGAAGTCAGCGTTCTGCCCGTAACCGGCATCGGCCACCACCACCGGCGGCACCAGACCCCACCCGGCCAACTCGTCGAAGGTGTCCAGGGCCAGGCGCCACTTCTCCCGGTGCCCGACCTCCTGCGGAATCCCGGTCTTCTTCCGCCGTCCGGCATCGTGCGCCCACTGCTGGGGCACGAACAACCGCCACTGCAGCGGACAGGACGCGGTGTCGGAGACCGCGTGCACGCTCACCGCGACCTGGCAGTTGGCCTGTTTGCCCAAAGCGCCGCAGTACTGAGGGGCGACCGCCACCGACTGATTCCCGTCCTTGGGGAATGACACGTCGTCGACCGCCCACGCGTCCGGGCCGATCTGCGGCACCATCCGCTCAGCGATCCGCCGCCGCACAGGCACCGGATCCCAGGTCGACTGGTTCACGAACTGCTGCAGGTTCTGCTCGTTGCCGTCCGGCAGCCGCTCTGCCATGGCCTGGATGGACTTGCGCCGCCCGTCCAGCATCAGTCCGCGCAGATAGCAGTCACCCTTCGCCCGCTGATCCTTGCGCGGCACCGACGCGAACACATCAGCCACGAATAACGCCAACTTCGCCCGAGCACGGTTCACTTCAAATGCGTCCACACCCCACAGCATCCTCTCAAACGGGACCGAGAGAAAGACCTAACGGAGTCCTACTAGGTGCCGAGTATTTGGTATTCAGAACCCCTCGCCCCATCCGAAGGTGACGTTGTACGCGCGCTGGAGTGCGTGCCGGCCATGGTCCCCGTCGGCGTAGGCCCACGCGAGGGCTGCGGAGAACCAGAGCAGAAAGACTCCGCTGACGATGCCCAGAGCGACCAGCTTGCCGTACCAGCTGAGGAGGACCAAGGCGATAGTCACGATTGCCGCGCCGAGGTGGGCCCCCCGCGAGTCGAGCGATGCAGCCTTGCGCGCCTCTCTGCGTTCGGTCCGTTCTGCGGCGAAGCGTTCCTCCCGAACAGACTGAGGTTCGTTCTCGTCGAAGTTCATCTCATCCCCCTGGCCTTGACGCTACATGGACCCGGACCACGTCGGCAGAGGAGCACCGCGAGGGATATGGATCAGGTACTCAGGCTTTCCCTCTCCGGTGGGCTATGCGTTGAGACGCGGTCCTTCGGCGTTGCCGCTCCCCAAGTGGACATGGTCGGAAGACGGTCTCGTGATCAAGTCTCCTCCCGTGGACCTACGTGCTCACGCGCACGTAAGGCTTGCCCCGATCATCCCGTACGGACAGCCCTCCGCCGACGGCGCTGCCAGCCTCCACTGGACTGCAACCTGCACCAACCTCAACGGGCGTCAGGAGAAGGTGCTGCGGATCCCCGTCGAGCAGCTCAGCGTGACGCTTCCGCCCGACGCCGACGGCCCGGAACTCCTCGCCACGTAGCCCAACACCCGGGCCGGGCCCGCTGCACGCACAACCGGTGCTGATCTGCCCCTTGCGAGACATTCGTCCCCCACACGAGGTTGACGAAAGGGTTCTACAGCAGACGGCGCTGGCGTGCCCATTGCTCTACGGCCCCGGAGTTCCGGTGTGTGAACAGGGAGGGCTGGAGATCGCCGGTGCGGGTGATGAGGCCGGTCTCGGGGTAGCCGTAGGCCTGCAGGAGCTCGTCCGCGAGTGCTGCGGTGGCCTGGAGGAGACCGCGGTCGAGGTCGGCGAGGTCGTCCAGGAGGACGCCGGCGTGGGCGGTGGCGTAGTTGCACGGCTCGGGCGTGAGGGGAGCCCGCCGTCCTGATGCCGGATCGATCCGGTCCACGCGGAAGGAAACGACGCCCGGCCGGTCAAGGTCCAGGAACCTGGCCTGGGTCGGGTGGGCGGCCATGTCTGCGACCAGGGCGACGCCAACGTGTGCAGGACCGCTGGCGGCTGCCCGGTCCCGCGCGTGGGCTGCCAGGAACGGGAGCGCGCACAGCAGCGGGTACACGATGTCGCCAGGTTCCGTCGTGTGCAGCTGCGCGGCGTCGTTGTCGTCCACCTGGAGCTGCCCGGCCAGGGGAATGGCGATGGTGGCGCTGCCGTCGCGGTGCAGTTCGGCGCGGGCGGAGTAGCGGGAGCCGCCTTCCGTCACGATCAGCCGACGCGGACCGACGGTGACCCGCCCGAAGTTGCGGACTCCCTGCCCCAGGAGGAGCTCCGTGGCCAGAAGCTCTTCCTTGTATCGGGCGAAGCGGTCGGAATCGATCACCATGTCACCGGCCTGTTCGGGAACCACGGTGACGATCAGATGCGGCGTGGTGCGTCGCACCAGAGCACCGACAACATCCTCTTCGACATCGGCCAGGCGCTGGTCGCGCTCAGCGGCCGACGTGAAACGGGCCCGGTAGGCCGTGGAGACATCCGTCTCGGTGAGCCACTCGGTCGTGCTGCCGCCGCGCCGGGGATAGCGCAGAGAATCCCGGGACGGTTTGGTGGGGGGAGCCGTCACAGCATGGGGGCCGTAGGGGCTTCGTGGGACGGCGAGCAGCAGGAATCCGACATTCGGGGAGCTGGGGTTGGGGACGGGGATGGGCTCGTAGGAGACGGGAGGCGCCGTGTTGTTGGCGATGGTCTGCCGGATGCGCCGTAGGTGAGTGTCATCCAGGTCCACGTCGAAGGCCATGCTCGGTACGCCCTTGTTTTCGGCCATGCCCAGGATGAGAAGTCCGCCGGTGTGGTTGGCGAAGGCGGCAACGTCCTTGGCCAGTTCTTCTCGGCCTTTGTCGTCCGTGGCGTAATGCGACCGCTTGTAGTCGAGATCTTCACTCTCAGCGGCTTCGGAGTTGCCGACGAGAGCAGTGATGCAGTCGTAGTCCACGTTGTCGAGCCCTCTGCCCAGCAGGCCTACGAGCCTGGTCAGTCGCGTCACCATGCGCAGACCCTGCTGTCGGCTCATGCGATCCGCTCCATGCGAGTTCTCTGCGCTGCTCACAGCGAGCGGGGCGCGCCAGGCGAAGCCGCAACCCCACCCCGCTTCCCGAATGCCCTGTCACGACCAGCAATGGATGAGGCCTACGTCGGATACTTGAGAGCCTCTGGCCTGTGGCATCTCGACTAGAGCCGGACAACTCTCTGGAGCACCTGACCTGCTGCTTCTCTGATCTGAGGCCCTCTGAGCTGGTACGCCGCAACCCGCTCCGGACACACATCAATTGCTCTCGGACGCGGTATGAAGCAGCGACGGGGGAGGGCTTTCGGGGGCCTCCGCCATGCCGGTGGGCGGGCGAGAGTCTGTGCCGCACCCGGCGACCGGTAGGTGTGAGGGCTTTTGGCTCGGCCCTGCTTGCGGCGTTGATCCGTCACCGGTGGTGACGGTGATCAAGTCCGACTCATGCACGGTCAAGGGGCGGCAGGGGGGAGCGCGTGCCCTCTGGGCCCGCACCGGCCACCGTGACCGACCGTTGGCCAGCGGTGGAACAGCAGGACCTCGGTAATTGGTTCGCCGGTGATACCTAGCTCAAGCACGAGAGCTTGGGTGCAGCTGAGGCTCCCAGGGGTTGCACCGCCTGCGACGTGTCAAGGAAGTCCTGTTCCGGCTGCGGCTGATGCACCCCGAGATCACCATCGTCTGGGCGCACTCCGGCTATGCCGGACAGCTCGTGATCTGGGCGAGGAAGCATCTCGGGCTGACTCTGAAGACGGTCAGTCGACCGAAGGACGCCGCCGGGTTCGTCATCCTTCCCTGCCTCTGGGTCGTCGAGCGGTCTCTGGCCTGGATCATGCACGTCCGCCGACACGCACGCGACTACGAACGGGTCGTCCAGCACTCCGAATCGCTGATCACCTGGCTGCCATCACACTCATGACCAGGCGAATCACCCGTCGAAGCTCCCGCAGGAGCGGACAGCCGGCATCCCGCGAAGCCGACCGGGACTGATCATTCTCAAGGTCAGGGCCATCACCTTGGCATTGACGGGGCCCGAATCGGCGCCTGAGCCGGCCAGGCTGCTCGGCGCTGTGGGCAATGCTCGATGACTACTCTGGGTGACGCAGCGACTCGTTCGGCCGCAGAGCTCTGCCTGGTCGCTGTCGGCAGGCTCCCGGCCGACGTCGTCTGATCGCGTGCTCGCCTCGACTGTGGTTCCTGCTGTGCGCCGAGGTTGCTCTGACGGTGACTGTGCTGATGCCGACCGGGCTTGCCTGCGTGCAGGGGTGGGCTCCTCCTGGCAGGAGGAGCCCACTTCGGGGGATGTGCCAGGGGTTATTCCGTGCGCAGGCCTTCCGGGCGCATCATCCGCAGCAGCGGCGGCAGGCTGAGCAGCGTGACCACGCCGACCACGGCCGCGCCCACGCCGGTCATGGTCAGGACGCTCGGCCAGTCCATGGTCACCGGTGTACGGGTCATCTTCAGCAGCGCCGAGCCGAGGGTGATACCCACCGATGTGGCCAGTACGAGGCCGAGCCCGACCGGGAGGGCCGTCTGCCACAGTACCGACAGGGTGAGCGTGCGGCGCCGGGTGCCGAAGGCGACCAGCGCGGAGAGCAGCTTCCTGCGCTCGCGCAGCTGCTCCAGCTGGGAGACCAGCAGACTCGCGCCGATCAGTGCCAGCACGAAGGCGGAGCCGACGAACAGGCCGGTGCGGATGGAGGTGTACTTGACGTCCTCCTGGGTCGCCGACCAACTGTAGGTTTGTGCCAGGGGGTCGATGCGGGCGACGACGTTGCGTATGTACTCCCGTGAGTCCGGCACCGACGGGTCCAGGCGCAGGTAGACACCGTCCGAGAACACCGCGGGCGCGGCCTTGTGGGGCAGGGCGGCGGGGGTGACCAGCAGACTGGTGTAGTCCTGCAGTGAGTCCTTGCGCGCGTTCACCTCCCGAATGTTTGCCGGAACGGTCCAGGGCACCTCGAGTCGGCGTTCGGCGCCGTCGTACGACGGGTCGATGTAGAGCTGCCGACCGGGCTTCACCAGGGCGATTTCGGATGCGTTGCTGGGGTCCGAGTAGCCGCTCCGCGTTCGCGTGACAAACACATCACCGTCCTTGCAGGAGGGCAATATGGCGAGTTCGCGCAGGGCGGCGCAGTTACCCACGGTCAGGCCGTTGCTGTTCTCTGGGTTGCGACGTGCGTCCCCGTACTGGGAGCGGGCCAGGGCCACCGCGGCCCGGACCCCCTTGGTGCCGGTGAATTCGCGCTCGACGCCGGGCAGCGGCTTGGGGCCGCTGAAGTCGACCTGCATCTGGACCCGGCTGGGGTCCTTGCCGGTGCTCTTGGTGTACTGGCTCTGCGTTCCCGTGAAGAGCATCTGCAGCGCGATGGCCCCGGCCACCGCCACGGCGATGCCGTTGACCATGCGGGCGGCAGTGCCGCTGCTCAACTGCAGTCGTCGCACGGCCAACTGCCAGGACAGCGGGCCCTTGCCGAGCCGGACGACGACCGCCTCCACGACCCAGGGCAGCAGGGCGGTGATGCCGATCAGCAGCATCAGGACGCCGCCGATGACGAGGTACTGGTTGAAGTTTCCGTTCTTGTGGCCTTGGCCGATCATCGGGTAGAGCATCGCGAGGCCGGCCAGAGTCGGCAGCAGCCGCCACCACAGCCGGCGGCGGCTCTGCTTGGCAGCACGCACGACACCGAGGGGTTCGACGACCACGCCGCGCATCGCGAGCAGCGTGACCAGCACCGCGGCGACCGGCACCGCCACCGCGACCAGCGCGGCAAGCGCGGGAGTGGGGTCGAGGTAGCTGGGCCAGACGCTCACGCCCAGCAACTCGCCGGTGCCCAGCTTCTGGCGGCCGAGCAAGAAGAAGCCAGTGCCCACGGCGAGGCCGAGCAGGGCTCCGGCCAGCGCCTCGCCCGCCGCGATCCGCCGGGTCATCCCCCGGTCGGAGCCGACCAGGCGCAGCGCGGCGAGGCGGCGGTCGCGGCGTTCGCCGCCGAAGCGGACGGCGGCGGCGATGAACACGGCGACCGGCGTCAGCAGCACCACGAACACGACCAAGACCATGAGCAGCAGCACTGGGTCGCTCTTCTCGGGCTTCGCGTCCGGTTTGCCGAACTTGGCCAGCCGCGTCACCAGGGAGGAGTCCGTGAGCTTCAACCCCGAGGCGCCCGCGTAGTAAGCCAGTTCATGCGAGCCGATCAGTCCGCTCTCGCCGATCGTGCCGGTGATCTTGTACGGCAGGCGCTCCCGCAGCAGTTTCGCGTTGTCCGAGTCCAGCAGGTCCTTGAGCGCGGGGGAGACCACCATCTCGCCCTTACCCGGGAAGCGGTCGACCCCCGGGGGCAACGGCGCCCGCCTGCCCTCGGGTTCGACGAACCGGCCCTGGATGTCGTCGTCATGCCAGGTGGTGTCGGCGTCGGCGATCAGGAGAGTGTTGTCGGCCTTGGGCGGGACCGTCTGGGAGTACACGTTGGCGTAGCGGGCGTCCTCCACCTTGCTGCGGGAGGTGAACACGTTGGGCATCGCGGTGCACAACAGGAGCAGGGCCACGCCGAGGCCGACGCCGACCGCTGTCAGCGTCATTCGGACCCAGCCCTCGCGGCCGCCGGTGACGGCGAACCGGGCTCCCATGGTCAGGTCTCTGGACCACTGGCGCGGACTCATATGGCGCGCTCCATGTCCCGGGACTTGCCGTCGCGTACGACGATCTCGCGGTCGGAGTAGGCGGCCACCCGTGTCTCGTGGGTGACGAGGACGACGGCGGCGTTGGTGGAGCGGGCCGCGTCGGTGAGCAGTTCCATCACGCGCTCGCCGTTGTAGGAGTCGAGCGCGCCGGTCGGTTCGTCGGCGAACAGCACCCGGGGGCCGGTGACCAGCGCGCGGGCCACGGCGACGCGCTGGCCCTGGCCGCCGGAGACCTCGCCGGGCCGCTTGCCCTTCAGGTCGTCGACCTCCAGGCGTTCCATCCAGCCGAGCGCCGCCCGCTCGGCTTCCTTGCGGGAGGTGCCGTTCAGCCTGAGCGGCAGGGCGACGTTCTCCACGCAGGTCAGTTCCGGCACGAGCTGCCCGAACTGGAACACGAAGCCGAACTCGGAGCGGCGCAACGCGCTGCGCTGGGCGTCGCTCATCGTCGTCACCTCGCGCCCGTTGTAGGTGATCGACCCGGAGTCGGGCGGCAGGATGGCCGCGAGGCAGTGCAGCAGCGTCGACTTGCCGGAGCCGGAGGGGCCCATGACGGCGACGACCTCGCCGGGGTGGATGGAGAACTCGGCGCCGTCGAGGGCATGGGTGTGCCCGTAGGTCTTGCGCAGGTCCTGCGCGGTGAGCAGGGAACCAGGGGGAGAAGTCGTCATCGGGCTACAGCCTCACGGAGTTTGTCGAGTCGGGCGGCGGTCAGCTCCAGCCAGCGCAGGTCCGCCTCCAGGTGGAAGAGGGCGTGGTCGCAGATCAACTGGTCCGCCAGATCGCCCTTGCGCTTGCGGTCGGTCAGGATGCGCATGCTGCGCAGGTGTTCGGAGCGTTGGGTGTCCAGGATGTCGGCGGCGTCCCGGTGGGTGAGCAGCGCGAGGACGACTTTGGTGTAGAGGGCCGACTGGAGGTACTCCTCCGGCTTCTGCGGGGTCGCGAGCCACCGCTCTACGTCGGTGATGCCGGCGTCGGTGATCGCGTAGCGCTTGCGCTCCGGGCCGCCGCCCGCCTCTATCCCGTCGACCTCGACGAGTCCGTTCTTCAGCAGCCGGGACATCGTCGAGTAGACCTGGCCGTAGTGCAGCGGCCGGTCGTGACCGAACTTCTCGTCGAAGGCCCGCTTCAGGTCGTAACCGTGTCGCGGGCCGGACTCCAGGAGCCCCAAAAGGGTGTGACCGATGGACATGACCCGCACTCTACACGCCGTGTATACGCGGCGTGTATACGTCGAGTGTGTAGCTCATGGTGAGGGTGTACGACAGTGCAGGTGAGGGAGCCGGGAATTCCGATCGTCACGGTTCGGAAACGGGCAGTCAGAGGTCGTTTTCCTCTCTAGAACCCTTGTATCTGCACGTTTGTCCCACGCAGGAGTGCGGTGCTGATGGGGCTGCTGGTGTGGTCGGATCTCCTGGGTCGGCCGGTGTGACACATGGGGTACGAGGCGGCTTGAGTCTGTTTCATCGCAGGACAGCCAGTTCCGTGCCGTGCTTCTCTGGCCGCTGTTGCACGCCTGGGCGCACTCGGCTCGGGGCGGTACGACCGGATCATGCAGCAACGACGCGCGTATCCGAGTGACCTGTCTGATGCACGCTGGGAGTTGGTGGAGCCGGTCCTGTCTGCCTGGCGCTTCGAGCGTCGCGGCCGTGCCCTGGACTTCGGGCGCCCGCCCGAGCACGAACTGCGCGAGATCATGGACGCGATCCTCTATGTGAGCCGCACCGGGGTGCAGTGGCGCTACCTGCCGCACGACTTCCCGCCCTGGGAGTCGGTCTACGGGTACTTCGCGAAGTGGCAGAAGGACGGCGTGTTCACCCAGCTCAACGGCCTGCTGCGGGAGTTGGTCCGGCAGAAGGAGGGCCTCCTCCTGCCGGTCCAGGAGCCACTGGACATCGATATGCAGCTCGATGGGCAAGGTCAGGCCGCCCGGCTGCTGGTGTGAGAGGGCTGAGGGAGACCGCCCAAGTCACGGTCGAACGCTTCGGCGATGCCGGGCTGCGCGATGGCCTTGCGGAACTCGGCGGTGGCCACGCCCAGATTGAGCTGGTTCTCCTGCTCGATGGCCAGCTCGGCAAGGGGAACGCGCACGCTCGTGCCGCGGGCGAGGGCGATCGCGGCAAACCGGTCCCGCGTCTTGGTGTCGATCTTCACTGTGGTGTTCCGGCGATCGCCGAGGTCGCGAGACTGTTCGCGCCCGGCGACAGCCAACGCCCACCACACGACCGGGCGGTCAGCGTGCGGCGGACGGCCTGCCGGGCCGGGAGCGGTAGTACCCCACGTGACTGGGCTCGGTATCCGCGGTCGCGTCGAGCCACGCCATGGCTTACGGCATGATCACGGTAGGTTCGGGGTCACCAGGGGATGACGCCGTCGTCCTCGAAGAACGAACCGGTCGGGCCGCCGTCGGGCAGTGTGGCGAGCCGGATCGCTGTGGCTGCGCCCTGCTCGGGAGTGCGGGGTCCGTGGAAGCCGGTGAAGTCGGTCGCGACCAGGCCGGGGCAGGCGACGTTGATCAGTATGTTCGTACCGGCGAACTGCCGGGCGTACTGCACGGAGACGGCGTTGAGGAACGACTTCGACGACGCGTAGGCCGCCATGACGGGGCCGATCTCGATGTCCGGGTCCGCCTGCCGGGTCAGCGAGGCGACGGCACTGGAGACGTTGACGATGCGTGGCGACGTCGAGCGCCGCAGCAGAGGCAGCATCGCGTTGGTCACCCGGATGACACCGATGACGTTGGTCTCCACGACCGTGCGGACCACGTCGAGGTCGAGCGTGGTCGGGTCCTGCACCCACCCTGGCCCTGTCTCTCCCGAGATCCCGGCGTTGTTGACCAGGACGTCCAGGCGCCCTGCCTGCCGTTCGACCAGTTCCGCGGCATCGGTGACGCTCTGGTCGCCGGTCACGTCCAGCGGCACCGCGAACGCGTCCACCCCGGCGGCGCGCAGCTTCTCGACGGCACTCTCGCGCCGGGCCTCGTCGCGGGCTCCCACGCCCACGCGATAGCCGAGGGCGCCCAGCCCGGTGGCAATTTCGTACCCGATTCCCTTGTTCGCGCCGGTCACCAGCGCGATCTTCGTTTCGCTCATGCCGTTGATGTTCGCTCGCGGACGGGCGGTCCATCCAACACCGATACGGTGCCCTGTGATACCCAGTAAGTATCACTGAGATATGTTGTGTCCGTGGACACCTTGGAGACCCGCGAGTTGAGGTACTTCGTGGCCGTCGCCGAGGAACTGCACTTCGGCCGCGCCGCCGAGCGCCTCGGCATGGCCCAGCCGCCGCTGTCCCGGGCGATCCAGCAGCTCGAGCGGCGCATCGGCGTCCCCCTGCTGGAACGTAACCGCCGCGGCGTCCGTCTGACCGGTGCCGGAGAGGTGCTGCTGCACGAGGGCCGCGCAGCCCTCGACGCGACCACCGCCGCCGCTCGCCGCACCCGTCGCGCCGGTGGCGCCGACAGTTCGGGTGGCCCCCGCAATCGCCTGGTGCTGGCGGTGAAGGCCGCCGGGTCTCACGAGCTGCTGCAGAAGCTTCTCGACGCCTACGCGACCGAGCCCGACGCCGCCGAGATCGAGGTGCTGCCGTGCGGCATGTGTGAGCAGGAAGGGATGCTGCGCGACGGCCGCGCCGATGTGGCGCTCATGCACGCGCCGTTCAACTCCCTCGCCGGGTTCGACAGCGAGGAACTGATGACCGAGGGGCAGATCGCCATCCTGCCCGCCGGTCACCCCCTCGCCGGGCGCAAGACTCTGTCCCTGGCCGACGTCTGCGACATCCCCGATCTTCCGCTCGCCCGCTGGCCCCGCCACGGCACGTACCCACCCGGCCCGGGCCCCGAGATCCACAACCAGACACAGCTGGCCCAGCTGATCGCCCTCGGACGCACCGTGGCCGTCTTCCCCGACTCCGCCCGCGCCTGGCTATGGACCGAGCACACCGCCGTCCCCTTGACCGACGCACCCCCCGTCGTCACCCACATCGCCTGGCCAGCGCACAGTCGCTCTGTCGCCCTCGCAAGGCTGATCCGCACGGCCGCACAACTATGACCCGTTCTCGCCTTCCGTGGCCGCCATTCGGCTGACCGTCGGCCCCACACCCCACCACCGGCCGCCACGGGCACTGCCGTGACTCCGTGCACTGCCGACCTTCGCGCCGGCAGAGGGCGTGCCGGGCCGCCCGCGGGACGGGCGGGTCAGCGAAGCCGTCACGGCTCCGGCGGGCGAGATGGCTACCAGAACCCCTTCTGGGGGGCTGACCAGCAGGTACGCCTTGGTCAAGATGGCCACGACCACGACGAGCTGCTGATGTCGTGAATCCCGTACGCGGCCCCCAGTCCTTTCATCACAGCTCCTCAGCCCGGTGAGCAGAGTTCGTGCCAGTGGTCGGCGAGGGCTGGGATGGGCTGGGGAATGGGGCCCAGGACGCCGCTATGGGGCGCTTTGAGTTCGTCCGATCGCGTCTTTCACGGCGCTTTCGCAGACGGTAGGGCCCGGGACGGGGAGGGTGTAGTGGACCTCGGGGCCGGCGGCGGTGTCGGCGTGGTGTGGCACGGGTGTGTAGCTGCTCCAGTTCAGACGGTTGGGGCGGTGGATCTGGTCGTGCCAGTGCCGGGCGTCGCGCATGTCTCCGTTGTGGAGGTGGAGGAGGTACAAGCATAGGAAGGCTGTGGTGCTGCCGGCCCCGGCGGCGTAGTGCTACCAGAACTGGGCGCCTGCTTCCTGGTCGGCGAGCGAGAGCAGACAGGCGAAGGTGAGGGCGCTGTCGGGGTCGCTGGTGGTGTCGAATGCGGTGATGTGGTGGGCGGCATCGCGGTGTGTCGTGTGAGGTCTCAGGACTCGGTTGACACTTCTGACTCATCAGATCCGTGACGGGCTCAAGACTTACTGGACATGGTCGGGCAGCCGAGGTCCGAAGCCGGCCGAAGGAGCTGAGGGCTGCGCTGTGGTGGACGAGATCAGGGCCCGTCTGGGTCGTCCGCGTTCCGATCGACGTTCCATCGCCGGGGTAGGTCTGCGTCGCAGAAGACGCAGACGAAGTGGCCTTCTCGCACGATGTTGTGCTCCTGGCAGGTGGGACACCGGCGGAAGACCACTGCGTGTGTGAAGCAGTCCGGGTGGTCGAGGTCGGCTTGGTCCAGTGCCTGTGCGACAGCCGGCCATGAGGCAACGTCCGGGCAGTAGCCGGTCGACTGGTTGCTGACCTCGTTCACCACCCAGCGTCCGGCGTCGCGGTAGAAGCTGATTTCGCCAGCGCCCAGCACCCGATCGCCGCTCGCGCAGGCGACGTGTTCGCTGCGGCGTGGGGCTAGCCGCAGAGCGCCGTCCGTGCCGACGACGAAGGTGAAGGGCTCTTCCAGTTCCTCGGCGGACCGGGCTGCCACCCAGTCCGCGAAGTCGGCGGCTGTGCGGATCGTGGCACCACCGTCCGCTGCCTTGACGGCAGCGATCACATGGTGCGGCCCGACATAGCGGTAGCCCCGTCCCGACGCGCTCATGTCGGTCAACGTAGAACACGCGGTCTTGGTGTGCTCAGAGTTTCGGAGCGTGGATCGTTGCTCTGAACCGGGTGACCGGGTGCTGGTTCTTGCGCGGGTGAAGTGAGAGGTCAGCGCCGTTCAAGGTGATGCGGACGTAGGTGTCCTCGACATGGACGGTGACGATCTCGTAGGTGCGGCCGACGCGAAGCCGTTGGCGGGCGACCATGATGACGCCGTCGGCGGGGACCCTGCGCTCGACATGAACTGCTCCGGCTGCGGGTGCGGGCAGTTCACTGGTGACGGCTCTGGCGCCGCGAAGCCCGGTTCGTTGTTCGGCGTCGATCGGTGCGGGCAGGGTCTTGGCGAGGACACCGTCGTGGACGGCGTGCATCAGGTGCCCGTCCAGACCCAACGTGACGCGCTGGCCGGCGAGTTCGTATCCGACGGTCACCTTGGCACTGCCGAGGCTGGTAACACCGCTCAGGTCGACCTTCCGGTCAACCTCGATCACCGTGCCGGGTTCCAGACGTCCCAGCCGGCCCGCGGCGGAGGCCGCCGGTGGAGGTCCTGCCCGGACGGCCCCGCGCATCGAGAGTTCGTGCAGGTTGCCGGCGTCGAGACACGACGCGACGCTCCTGATCGATGTGGACCGTGTGCTCGTCGGCCCACACCCGTGCGCGGCGCCCCGCGTACTCCTTGCCGAGCCTGACCCGCTGAACGCGGGGCAGCACGGCGACCAGGCCGCCGGCTGCGGCGACGGTCTCGAACTCCATCGCCGGTGCCGAGACCGGAATCAGCATGGTGACCGGCGCCGCGGGCCCGGCCGCGTGGGACGGTTCCTCAGGGGAGGCCGGAGCGGCTGGAGGAGTGACAAGCGTCGGTTCCGGTGGCGGGTTCGGCCGGAACCGGCTGGCGGGGGTGGCCATGTCGAGGGCCCGGTGGGGCCTGTCCGTGTTGTAAGTGTGTACCCAGGCATCGACCGCGGCCTGGGCCGCGGGCAGGTCAGCGAACGGACCGCAGACGTCGAGCAGTTCACGGCGCAGGGTCTGGTGCCACCTCTCGATCTTGCCCGTCGTGGTCGGGGAGTACGGTTTGATCAGTTTGGCGGTGACGCCGTTCTCCCGGCAGACACGTTCGAACAGCACCTCGGCGCGCCTGGGCTTGGTGAAGCGCCCGGTGAACTGCTCGCCGTTGTCGGTGAGGACCTCGGCCGGCACCCCGTAGGTCCGCATCGCGCGCACGAATCCGTCTGCGACGGCCCGGCCGGACGGCACTGCCAGGACGGTGGCGATGACGACGAACCGGGAGTGATCGTCGATCCCGGTGAGCATCTTGCACTCGCGGCCGTCGGCCAGGAAGATCCCGCAAACCAGGTCCATCTGTCACAGGTGCATCGGCGTCTCGCGCTGCCACCGTTTCAGCTCGATGCCATTTCCTCGGCGGAACGATGAGTCTGCGGCTGAGCCACCGAGCACGAGGACTACATGTGAGCTCAGATCGTGCACCGATGAGTTTCCCGCGCCGCGCCGGTCTGTACGCGTGAGACCGACTCACGGAAGGCTGGCGCCATGCGGAAACTGATCTACGGCATGAACCTGACCCTGGACGGCTACATCGCCGCGCCCGGCGACGACATCGGCTGGAGCGTGCCGAGCGACGAGCTGTTCCAGTTTTGGTCCGACCAGTTGCAGGCGACCGACCTGTCGCTGTACGGGCGCAAGCTGTGGCAGACGATGAGCTCCTACTGGCCGACCGGCGACCAGCAGCCCAACGCCACCCCGGCGGAGATCGAGTTCGCGCGCCGCTGGCGGGACATGTCGAAGGTGGTGTTCTCCTCGACGATCGACAAGGTCGACTGGAACACCCGCCTGGTCACCGGCGACGCGGTCGCTGAGATCACCCGGCTCAAGGCCGAGGACGGGGGCCCGATGGACATCGGCGGCGCGACGCTCGGCGGGGCGGCCATGCGGGCCGGGCTGATTGACGAGTACGTGCTGGCCACCGCGCCGGTCCTGGTGGGCGGCGGCACGCCGTTCTTCACCGCGCTGGACAACTGGGTGAACCTGAACCTGGTGGAGACGCGGACTTTTCCCTCCGGCGTGATCCTGACCAGGTACGAGACGAGGCGCTGAGCGCCCGTCCGGGAGTCACGGGCCATATGCTCCGCGGGTGACACCCCCTGGGTGCCCCGGACTACCGCCCGAGCCACCCAAGCGAGCGAAGCCCCTGAACTGCAAGTCTCATGGCAGTGGCATTTCTGCCATCCATCTGCCAACTGCCGTGAGATTCTGCCAAGGCTTTTGAGACCCTACAGCTGGTGGGGCTCGGGGTTGTCGTGGAGGTCTGTGATGCCCCGACCGCTGTGGAGCGGCGCGATCAGCTTCGGGCTGGTGACCATTCCGGTGAAGCTGATGAGCGCCACCGAGGACCGTTTCGGTCCGTTTCCATCAGGTCCATACGGACGACCTGGGCCGGGTGCGGGTGCGCAAGTACTGCGAGGCGGAGGACCGCGAGGCGGAGGACCGCGAGGCGGAGGACCGCGAGGCGGAGGACCGCGAGGTGTCCGCGGGCGAGATCGGCAAGGGGTACGAGGTCTCCAAGGACACGCTGGTCTCGGTCACGGACGAAGAGCTGGAACAGATGCCGCTGCCGACCGCGAAGGCGATCGAGATCGTCGCGTTCGTGCCGGCCGCGTCGATCGACCCGGTGCGGCTGAGCGGCGACAACTACTTCCTGCAGTACGACGGCCAAGTCGCGGCGAAGCCCTACGTGTTGATCGCCCGGGCGCTGACCCGTAACACGAAGGTGGCCGTCGCGAAGCTGGCGTGGTACGGACGCGAGCGCCTGGTGCTGCTGCGGGTGCGGGACGGGGCACTGGTCGCACACGTACTCAAGTGGGACGACGAGGTCCGCGACCCCTCCGAGCTCGCCCCGAAGGAGGCCAAGGTCACGGACTCCGAGATCGACGAGGCCCTGCTGCTGGTCGAATCGGGACCGGGTTCGGCGAAGTGAAGGCGAAGTTCATTCCCCGCGGCGAGTTCATCCCCGAAGGTGACGACTGATCGCCGGACCCACAGGCCGTGGCAACTCCCTCGGCGCCGCCCTGGGCGACCTCATGCGCGCCCAGGTCACCCCACGCCACCGGCTGTCCTCCTACAGCGCCGAGCACTGGCACGCCCAGCTCAGCCAGCTCACCGGCACCAGACGCGGTTACGAGGCCCTGGAGAGCGCCGGCCTCGACGTGAAACCCGACACCCTCTTCAAGTGGCTGTCGGATCCCGAGTACAACGTCCGCCGTAGCTACCGCGACCTCATCCACACCGCGTACGAGAACGTCGCCATCGTCCCCGCCGACCCGATCCCCGACCACGTCAAGGACGGACAGTTCGAGATCAGCGGCCACGTCAAAACCGGCGCCGACGAACGCGAACGCGGCACCCGCCGTGCTGCACCCCTGCGGATCGACGGACGTCGCGGCGACTGGAGCGACATCGAAGCGCTCTGGCTGGCCGGCGACCTGCGCGACGACGACTTCGAGGACCGCTTCATCGACGACGTCATCGTCGCCGACATCGGCGAAGGCACCGACGGTTGGGAATTCAACGGCGCCTCCTACGCTGTTGAGCTCAGGTGACCTGCCGCCGAGCATGAAGCCCCCGACCTGGGGGCGCGGCCGGGGGCTTCATGCGGACTGGGATCTCCCGGTACCAGTACTTGACGCCTCGGTGGTGCGAGTAGGTGCCGCGGGCGTGGGCGCTGTGGGACCAGGTGCCGTCCTTGCACTTCGCCGTTGCCTTGCGCGGATGTGGCGAGTTGGCCTTGCAGACGCCCGTGGTGTGCCGGGCGCACGTCGCCGCTGCTGCGTCGGTCGCCACCGCGACCGGGGCATCGAGCGAGCGCGGCCGCCAGTACGGCTGCCGCAACTGCGCCCCGGAATGTGGTCAGCATCAGAGCTTCCCCCTCCTGTGGATTGGGAGAGGCGATCATGGACCTGGCTGCCGGGAAGAGGCGGCCGGCCGGGTGAGCGGTCACCAGGCTGTGACGGTTGCGGCCCGGTCGTAGCCGCACGTTCGAGTCGTACGTACATATCCGCGACCTGCACGGATGGCGATCACGCGCTGTACTGCTCGGGCTTCGGCGTCCGTGGCATGAGCACGGCGACCGCGTCCGCGACGCTGGCATTGCCGTCGATCACCGCGGCGACGACCTCGGTTCGAAGACCAGGCTCCAGTGCTTGCGCACGAGCCGCCGCTCCCCGCGATGTCCGGCATGGAACTCGAATACATCCGCTGATAGACGCCGCGGTAGCCGAGGTCCTGGAGCTCGGCGTACAGACGGATGACGTTTGTGTGTCCTGTTGCCCGGCATGGGAATTGGGTGAGCAATAGTCCCCGGGTTCCGTGTTCGTCCCCCGGCTCCTGGCACCACTGAGAGTGCCAGGACCTGGACCTGGTACCTCGTCCGGGTGACCGAAGCCCGTTCTGACCCAACCTCGCCCGTAGTGCGCAACCCTCATCCCTGTCGGGATTCCTTCAGTCTGGGTGAAGTCGTGGAGGCGTGGGTTGGCTCTGGCCGTAGTACGCGATCTGCGTGAGTACCGGGCGCCGGCGGGCGAGGAGGAGCTTGCCGCGTTCGAGACCGATGTGCTGGCGGGGTTCGTTCTAGCCAGGGCTTCGGCCGGTCTGGTCGACGGCACGATTCGCAGCGACACCAACCACCTGGAGCTGATCCGGGACTGGTTCGGCCGTCCGCTGTGGGAGATGGAGCCCGCCGACGCCGACGTCTATTTCGGCAAGGTGCTCCGCGACGCCAAACCCTCGACCCGGACCGGTCGGGCGGGTGCGCTGGCGGTGTTCTTCCAGTTCCTTGAGCTGCGGCACAAGGTCGAGCTGCACAACCTCACCGGCCGCGTGGTCGAGTGCCCGTTGGACGAGATGAACCGGCCGCGGGCCTCGGTGGATCCGCAGCTGCGGATCCCGCCCAGTGAAGCGGAGATCGAGGCGCTGTTCGCCGGGTGGCGTGAGGAGCTGGTGACCTGCCGCAAATTCGGCCCGGCCGCCCGCAATTACGCGGTGGCCCGGCTGGCGGCGGACGTGGGGCTGCGGATCAACGAGGCACGGATGCTCGACCTGGACGACGTCCGGTGGGAGCTGGGCCGCTTCGGCAAGCTCAACGTCCGACACGGCAAAGGTTCCCGCAGACGCGGGCCGAAGCCACGGCTGGTGCCGCTGATCAACGGTGCCGACCGGAACCTGCGGTGGTTCATCGAGGACGTATGGGGCCACTTCGACGCCGACCACACCCGGCCGGGCGCACCGCTGTTCCCCTCCGAGCGCAAGAACCAGGACGGTTCCTGCTCGCGGGCGACCGCCGACGTCTTCCGCCGGTCGCTGGCCGATGCCGCCGCCCAGCACCTGCCGACCTGGGCCGGGAAGCTCACCCCGCACGTGTGGCGGCACTTCTGTGCCTCCCAGCTCTATCTCGCCGGCATGACGTTGTTCGCCATCCAGGAACTACTTGGACATACCTGGACCGGTACCACGGCCCGGTATATCCACGTCCACGGCACCCATGTCGAAGACGCCTGGGTCGCCGGACAGCAGCGCGCAACCGAGCGATGGAAGGGACTGGCCCAGTGAAGTGGAACCTTCGTCTGGCGGCCGCCAACCGCGGCATCTGGAAGGCCAGCGAACTCCAGCGGATGCTCGCCGAGCGTGGCGTCGTGATCAGCGCGGGGAAGATGTCGGGGCTGTGGTCCGGTCAGCCGAACACCGTCAAGCTCGATGAGCTCGACGTCATCTGCGCGGTGCTCGGCTGCGGCGTCGAGGAACTGCTGCTGCCGGAGCGGGTGCCGGAGCCGACGTTGGCGACCGACTCGCAGGCCACTGCGGTGGGCCAGCCGCGCGCCTTCGCCCCACGTCCTCGCACAGGCAGGTCTCTGCCCCCTCGATGAACTGCGTGCACTGCGGCAAGCTGCTGCCCGAGGGCTCCCGGCGGGACCGGGCGTACTGCGACAACAAGTGCCGGGGCTTGGCCTCCTACTACCGGCGCAAGGCGGGCGTCCCACCCCCGCCACGCTGGCAGCACCCCGCCTTGAACTCGGACAACCCCGCGCTCCGGTCGGCCTCGGCCCACGCCGAACTACTCGGCGAGGCCAACGGATGGTCGCCGTCGCTCGTGCGGTGCGCGATGGACGGCCTGACGGCGGTGCTGGAGCACCGCCCGCCCGGCAAGCCCGTGAAGCTCACCGAAACCCGCACGCGAATACCTCGACACGCTTCCAGTTTTCGGGTCGCCGAAGTCCTCGCCGACCTGGACCTTCGGGAAGATGACAGCGCCTCGTCGATCCGCTCCTGGATCGACGACCGCACCGGCGAACTGCCCGCCGGATTCGCCGGCGACGTCCGCGCCTGGCTGCTGGTCCTCCTCGACGGTGACAGGCGCGCCAAACCCCGGTCCCGCACCTGTCTCTACGTCTACTTCGGCTGTGTCCGCCCCCTGTTGGAGAACTGGGCGACGACCCGTGATCACCTGCGCGAAATCACCGCCGCCGACGTCACGGCCGCGCTGTCACCCCTGCATGGATGGCAGCGTCGCAACGCCATCGCGGCACTGCGCTCACTGTTCCGCTTCGCCAAGAAGCGCGGCCTGATCTTCGCCAACCCCACCACCCGGCTCAGGACGGAGGACATCCCACGCAGCCTGCTGCCGATGACCGACGACGAAGTGCTCGCAGTCCAGCGGATCGCCGTCACCCCGGCGCAACGGCTGATCGTCGCCCTGGCTGCCGTCCACGCGGCCCGCGCTACGGCCATCCGTCGCCTCACCTTGGACGACCTTGACCTGCCCAACCGCAGGATCACCATCGCCGGACATGGCCAACGGCTCGGCGAACTGCCCCACCAGACCCTGCTGGCTTGGCTCGACCAGCGCCGGGCCACCTGGCCAAAGACCCCCAACCGGCACGTCCTGATCAACGCGAAGACAGCCCTGGGAACCGGACCCGTCAGCCCCGAATACCTTAAACGGCACCTGCTGCACCAGGGCGTCTACCTCGAACGCATCCGCGGCGACCGGGTACTTCACGAAGCACTGACCGCCGGCACCGACCCGCTGCATCTCGCCCTGATCTTCAACCTGTCCCACACCGCCGCGAGCCGCTACGCGGCCATCGCCCAAAACCTGCTCGACGACCAGATCGAGCAGACCGCCGAGATGCGGTCGGAAGGGAGAACGGGCGCTCTTGACGGCTGCCAGTGAAGGGATCCCCGGCCGAACGGTGCTGGCGGAGCTGACAGAAAAGACCGGCACGGCTTCTGTCGAGGAGCTGCCGTTAAACCAGTGGCGCCCCGTGGACGCGCCTCATAGCTTGTGCGCTCGTGACTGGTGATCCGCAGATGCGCCCGAATCGACATGACCTCGGTCGGGTGTTCAACGAGGTGCCCGAGCTCTACGACCGGGTCCGGCCGGGATACCCTGACGAGCTGTTCGCGGACCTTGTCACCGTCACCGGCATGGACGAAAGGTCGTCGGTGCTGGAGGTGGGCTGCGGTACCGGTCAGGCGACGCGCTCGCTGGCAACGCTCGGGTGCTCAGTGACCGCCATCGAGCCGGGCGCGGACATGGCCGCACTCGCTCGCCAGCGGATCGCCTCCTTCGGCAACGTCGAAGTCGAGACGTCGATGTTTGAGGAGTGGGACGACCACGGTCGACGCTTCGATGTCCTCGTGGCTGCGTCGTCGTGGCACTGGGTCGACCCCTCGATCGGCTGGCAGCGAGCGCACGACGTGCTCCATCCCGCAGGCTGGATGGCACTGCTCGGCAATGTCGTTGTCCGCCGAGTGGGAGAGTCGGAGGTGTACGCCGAGACCGCCGACCTCCACGAGCGGTTCTGCCCCGGGAACCCCGACTGGGGCCATCCTCCCCTGGAGGACGACGTGCGCACCACCGACGAGGGCTGGGGACTGGTCGACGACCCCGGAGGATTGTTCGGCCCAACGATCGTGCGCTGGTACCCGACCGTTCAGTGGTTCAACGGGGACGACTTTGCCGATCACCTTCGCTCGTTGTCGCTGTACCGGAGGCTCGACCGCGACGTCCGCGAGCCCCTGCTCGACGCAATCGCCGAGCGCATCCGCACGCGGATGGGCGACCGAGCATCCCGCCGTTACCTGAGCGTCCTCCGCGTCGGACAGCGCGCCGAGTGAGTCCAGTGGTGAAGGACTTGCCGATTCAGCGGCAACGGACCCACCGCACTTCCATGCCTGCCTGCCAAAGACGCCGTGGGTTCCCATTGAAAGCACCTCAGTCACGCTGAACTCACGGCCGACGGCCTGGTAAGAAGTCTGTCACCAGCCGCAAACTGTAGTTCTCAGCGGTTGAGGAGCGAGGCAGAGCGGGGCGTGGTGGCACATCCACTGATCTACTTCTGGGCAGTGCGTGGCGGGCCGGTTCATCGATCTTTCGCTGGCTCCCTCTCCCGTTCGGTTGGAGGGCCAGCGGTAAGGGCGAGAATGCGTGAGGGTCAGAACCCCAGGTCGCTCAGACCGGGGTGGTCATCGGGACGCCTGCCCAGCGGCCAGTGGTATTTGCGGTCGGATTCGGCGATCGGGAGATCGTTGATGCAGGCGAGACGGACCCTCATCAGGCCGTCTTCGCCGAAGTCCCAATTCTCGTTGCCGTAGGAGCGGTACCACTGGCCGGAGTCGTCGTGGCATTCGTAGGCGAACCGCACCGCGATCCGATTCTCGGTGAACGCCCACAGCTCCTTGATGAGCCGGTAGTCCAGCTCGCGGTGCCACTTGCGGGTCAGGAAGGCGACGATCTCTTCGCGTCCGTTGACAAACTCTGCGCGGTTGCGCCAGCGCGAATCCACCGTGTAGCCCAGCGACACCTTCTCAGGATCGCGTGAGTTCCAGGCGTCCTCTGCCAGCCGGACCTTCTCGATCGCCGTCTCCCGCGTGAACGGCGGCACGGGTGGACGTGTGGACATGACTGTTCCTCCCGGATGATGGGATCTGCGAGTAGCCGACAAATGCGGCTCATAGCACGGGCCAGGTACATGTAATCGGCCAGGCCGCCACCTTCCTTGATGGTCCCGCAGGCCGAGCTCGGTCAGCCGTTGCCGGAGAGGACTGGAATCTCGTCCAGGATGTGCGACAGCGCGTCGTCGCCGTCGTTGATGGTGCTGTTGTCAGTGCACTGCTGTTGCTGTTGCGCCGACAAGACGGGGACATCCTGCACGCCGACGTTGATCAGCGCGATGAGCGACTGGAGACCCAGCTTCCCGATCCCGAGGCACGGCTTGTTCAGAGTTCCCTGGATGGGACTCATCTGCGGAGTTGGTACTGGGTTGGCCCAGGCTCCGGTTGGCGTGGCGGCAAGCAGGGCGAAGGCGGCGACCACAGTCACTGCGATTTTGCGGATCACGATCGCTCCTTCTGCCACTGCGACTACTGACGCTGATATGTGGATCAATACTCATTGAAGTGACGGCGTGAGCGGCCCGCGCGCGGGTTCGCGCAAACGGATGACGTCAGGCCATGGGCCCGCCGAACAAACCGCTCAGCTTTCGATGGCACGCGCTCAAATCTCCTCCCTACCCTCCTCCCCGGGACAGGGCGAGCGCAGAGAAGGACGCGATGCCAACGAGGCCGGGGTCGGCCGCGGCAGGCTGACGGCGGGGTTCGCCGCGTTCGCGGGCCTGCTCGTCGCGAAGATCCGCCTCTGCCGTCCGCGTGATCCAGAAGCGAAGGGGCTGGTCGAGAGGGCCAACGGCTACCTGGAGACGAGTTTCCTGCCCGGCCGCACGTTCAGTGGCCCCGGCGACTTCAACACCCAGCTGACCACCTGGCCGGCCGTCGCCAACCGGCGCGTGCACCGCACCCTGCAGACCCGCCCCACCGAGCGGTGGGAGGCCGACCGGGCCGGGATGCTCACCCTGCCGCCCGTCGACCCGCCCGCCTGGTGGCGGATGCAGACCCGGATCGGCCGCGACCACTACGTCCGCGTCGACACCAACGACTACTCCGTGCACCCCGACGCGATCGGCCGCATCGTCACCGTGCTGACCGACAATGACGAGGTCCTCGCGCTGGCGCCCGGCGGCGTGATCGTCGCCCGCCACCCCCGCTGCTGGGCCCGCCACCAGACCATCACCGATCCCGACCACGCGGAGGGGGGCAAGACGATGCGCGGACAGCTGCAGCACCATCAGCAGGCCGCACGCCAGGCGACAGCCCAGGATCCCTCTGGCCCGCTCGTCGAGGTCGAGCAACGCGAACTCGGCTCCTATGACCGGCTGTTCACTATCATCGAAGGCGGCGGCGACAGCGAGGCCGGCTGATGCCCCGCACCACCACCGCCCCGACCGAAAGCACCATAGCGGGCCGCAGGACCGGCTCCCAGACGGCCGCCGGCCTCGCCTTCCCCTCCCGCGGGATGAAGGCCCCGGCCCTGCTGGACGCCGCAGACCGGCTCGCCGAACGCGCCCGCAAGGAGTCCTGGACCCACGCCGAATACCTCGTCGCCTGCCTCCAACGCGAGGTCTCCGCCCGCGAATCACATGGCGGCGAGGCGAGAGTACGGGCCGCCCGTTTCCCCGCGATCAAGACGATCGAGGAACTCGACGTCGCTCATCTGCGCGGCCCCGCCCCATGGTGATCCACTACTACGACGAGATCTACCAGGGCCAGGGCATCGCAGCGCGCTGAGAACCCAGGTCAGGACGGGACCGCCGCTGAGCGCCCCCGGCTTGAGAAGATGGCCTACGGCCACAAGACCGAGCACCGGCTGCGGATGCGCGCGCAGATCGTGCTGCACGCGGCGCGCGGACGCACGGCCCCAGGGACATCGGCCTGCGGCCGATCCTGCCTCGCCGGACGGCGGGTGGGCCCTACCTGCGGCGGCAGCGGTCACTCGGCTGTGAGCGGCTTGGGGATGTGGTCGGCAGTTCGAAGCTCCTGCAGACCCGGGGGTGTTGAGGTACCTGCGGGGACTCCGAGCGAGGCCCCCGATTGCGGGTCCGCCGACAGTGACATGGGCAGGCCCGCGCTCAGCGACGTGGGGCGGTCGGGCGGGTCCGACCGTGACAGTCATTCAGTCAGTGCCTCGCGGTGATAGGAAGCCAGGACTTCTTGTGGGCCGACATCCGGCCTGCCGGCCAGCAGCTGCGGGCCCTCGGCGCGGAGGATGGCCGCTCTCTGAGCGTGGTCCGAGCCAGTGGTACCCGATGCGCCGGGACCACTGGCTTCTGGCCACTGCCATGCTGTGAATGGTTGTCGCGCGGCCGGGGCGGTCAGAGATGACGCGCCACGAAATCGGCCACCTGGGTGCCGAGTTGCTGGCCCGCGCGGTTGTCGAGGGAGGTGTGCTGGCCGGACCAGATCCGGCTGAGCCACGCTTCGGTGGCGGCGTCCTGGAAGCCGGCGAAGGTTCGGGTGACGCCCTTCGATGTCACCGCGAGATGATGCCGCGCACCATAGAACCCGGCGAGCGTCGTTGCCGCAGCCTGACTGAGAGCGCCGTGAGCGCCGGGATATGACGGATCCGGTGCGGTCGCCAGCAGGGGGGTCCAGTTGGGATCGCCGACGATGCTCGGGTTGTAGTGCGTACCGCCGAGCCGGATGGCGTCCACGGGCCGCCATACGCGGTAGGCGTACTTGGCGTCGTACATCGCGATTGTGGTGTCGGCGAGGGACAGGTCGAGCCGGGCGAAGACCTTCACCGCCTTCTCCAGGCTCGCGTTCTGGGAGGTGACAAGGCCCTGCGCGACCTGGTTCCAGACGTTCCAGACGGGTGCCGCCGCCCAGAACTTCGCGGCTGCCGTCTGATCGGGGGTGCGGGTGGTGCTGGTCTTGCTCCCCAGGCTCTTGACCTCGTTCAAGGCGGTGGCGTAGGCGGCGCCGCTCACGGCCGGCGGTGGTGTCGGGCGGAACTGGCGTCCGCTGGTCAGCACGAACGGCTTGACCGAGCCCCAGTCGGTGAACACCGGTGCCGGGAACTTGGGAGGGGTGGGCCGGTAGTCACCGGCCTTGTTGCCGGGGCGGAACCGCGGCGGCTCGGCTGAGGACCCGTCGTTGGACCGCAGGCTGATCAGTCGGCGGGCGACCGCGGCTCCCACACCAATGCCCGCCTGCTTGCCCGGGCCGCCCGGAATCGCGGACAACTGGCTGCTCAGCCGCTGGTCCACGCCTGCGCGCTTGGCCGGGTACAGGGCGACCAGCACATCGTGGGCTGCCTGGTCCGCTGCGGCATCCGCACGAGCGCCTCCTGGCGCCGACACCGAGAACACGTAGGCGGGGCCGGCCCGGGTGATCGATACCACGGCGTCGTACTCGGCGGCCTGGAGAAGCGCGAAGCTGCGCGTCGGTTGGACGGTGGACGGCTGCGCCTTCGGATCGCCGAGGATGGTGATGAGCTCGCGGTTCCACTCCACGACCGACATCCCCGACCCCGTCGCGGCGGTGCGCAGGGCTGGCGAGTGAGCGGTGGTGGACCCGAAGGCCGGGCTGGTGAGTCCGGCTGCCAGCACGGTTCCGGCAAGTATGGCGAGTGTCTTCTGCTTTCCACCCATGTTCTGTGGCTCCTTGTCACTGGTGGTGGGCTGTGGCAACTGGCGGTCATGCACGTGGCTCATCTGGGCCAGCCACGCGAGCGTGATGGTGTCGGAGTGGTGCGGGCCGGCCGCCAGGTCGGGATGGCGGCGGTCGTGGCGGAGGAGTTGTTCGGCGGTTTCTGCGACCGGGCCGGGGCCGGGGTCGTCCAGGGCCATCCGGACCATGAGGGCGGTCCGGCGTAGCAGCCAGGCGCGTTCGGCGGCCGTCGCATCGTTGCCCTTGCCGCTGTTCGGGGTGACGTCCACGCTCACACCTCCGCCGGTACGCGGGGGCCGGCGCCGCAGCGTTGACACAGCACCGTGTCGTGGTGGGGGCCGCCGTGATCGAGGGCCGATGGGTGTGCCGTGGACCGCATGGGTACGTGGACCGGGCCCGGGCGGCCGTCGATGGGGCACGGCTTGTGGGTCGCGAAGACCCACTTGGCGGGGGCGTCGGGTGACCCGGCGCCGCGGCCGCCCCCGGTAGCCCGTCGCTGTGCTGCAGTGCCGGCCCCGGCAGGGGGTCGCAGCTCGTGCGGAGCGTACGGTCCGGTCATGGCGAGCACCTCAGGCAGGCGCGGACTTCGCGGCCGCTGCCCGTCTGGTGGACCTCGGTGGACTGGGCGAGGTATTGGACGATTCCGGTGCCGCGGCCGTGTTCGTCCGGGGCGATGTCGGGGCGAAGGTGCTCCACGGCCGTTCCGGAGTCACTGACCACGATGTGCAGAGTGCCGTGGTCGAGGACGAGCAGCAGGGTCATGCGCTCGCGTCTGTACTGGGCGGCGTTGGCGGCGAGTTCGTCGACGATGAGGACGGCGGAGTCCCGTTCGCTCGCGGGTACGCTCCAGGTCTCCAGCAGATCGGCCGCGAAGTGACGGGCGGCGGAGACGTGTGCCTCCTGCGCGGGCAGGGTGCGCAGTGCCTGGCGGCGGCAGGGCCGACCAAGCAGTGAAGTCGGGCTGGCGGAATCGGTCACAAACATGGTCTTCTGGCTCTTCTGTGGGTTGGCTGAGACCGGAACGGGGTGACCGCAAATAATTTCGGGGGCGGTCGGTGGGCCGGATCCTGATCCTGCATGGGCGCGCTCATTGAGTTCCACGGACGACACATGCCGGACGGTTCGAACTATTCACCTCTTTTGTTCGGATTCTTGCGAGTCATGTCAATGTCGGCGTCTGGCTGGGCTCAGCCGCCTCTGCCCAGAGCTCGCTGACGGACATCCCCTGCCCGCATCTCGGCTGGGTCGCGGTTCTCGGCGTGCAGACGTGCTGAATCCTCTTCTCCGGGCTGTACGGACTTCGGGGAAAAAGTAGAGTTGTGCACGCCCCGTCGGCCCACTCACCCGGTCCACCGGTCTTGAGGCCGCCCGGTTGTTGTCGACTGCCCGGGGACCCTCTCCGCTGAGGGCCCGGCCTTTCGAAGGCGACGTCTTCTTGGCCTCTTGTGCCACCATGCGCTCACGCCCAGCTGCTGTCGTCATGTCACTGGGCGGCCGGGCCGTCCCGTGACATGACCGCCACGGCCTGGCCTCACGCCCGAATGGTGACCAGCTTCTGACCGTTGCCTGCGAGGATCTCAAAGTGCTCGATGGCTCCCGGAGCCATGGCGACCGCTCCTGGGATCGTGGTGCCGGGAGGGTACTCGCCTGCCCGCCAGGTAGCGCCGTCCGCCCTGGCCCCGCCTGGCCCGACCGCCTGCAACCGGCAGGTGATTCCGGCGGGTGCCTCCCTGGCGGAGATCTGCAGGAGACTGCCCCAGGCAGAGGGCGAGACCTTCACCGAGGCGGAGACACCGGTGGTGGGATCGCTTCCGGAGAAGGTGCGCCAGGTAGTCGGCCCGGGTGGCTTCGCCTGACTGCCCACAGATCCGACAGCCGCCAGCCACGTGCCGCCGGCCGCTGCCGCGATGAGCATCAGCGAGACTGCAGCGCCGGCCAGTTGCAGACGCCAGGACTTGCGGCGCCTGGCCGCGGCCTGCTGGAGCAGCCTCTCCAGCACACCCGCCTCTGGCGTCTGCGACACCGCGGGCGCGGCGGGCCGTTCGGGCAGGGAGCCCTGCGCGCTTTCGGCTGCCCGTGCCACCAGCCGGTCGGTCAGGTCCCTGTCGGCCGTCGGCACCGTCTGGCCTGAGGCTTCGGCTTCGGTCACCGTCGCCAGCAGCGCAGGCAATCCCGCCAGCTGGACGTGTTCGGCCCGGCATTCGGCGCATGCCGCGAGGTGGACGCGCACCTGTTCCATGTCGGCCGGGGGCAGCGTGCCCAGGACGTATCCTCCCAGCGTCAGCCGGAGGGCGTCGTGCTCCGCACTCATGGTCACCGCCCCCTGCCCGCCACGGTCATGGCTCGATCCTCCGTTCCTGCAGCGCCAGCCGCAGGGCGTGCAGGGCGTAGTACGTCCGCGACTTCACGGTGCCCAGCGGGATGCCCAGCACCTGGGCGGCCTCCGCCATGGTCCGGCCCCGGTAGTAGGTCTCCAGCAGGGCGACGCGGTGGTCCGGGGACAGTGACCGGACCGCGTCGGCCACCGCCCAGCTCTGCAGGGCCTGCTCGATCTCGTCCTCGCCCGGTTTCTGCTCGGCGGCTCGCTCCAGCACAGCGCCGCCGACCTCGGCCGGTCTGGCCTGCCGGGCCCGGCGGGATGCTGCCACGCTCGCAGCAGCGTCTCCTGCACCACGTCCTCTGCCCATTGCCAGTCTCCTGAGGTCAGTCGCAGCACGTAGTGGAACAGGGGCCCTGCGTGCTCCGCGTACAGAGTGCGCAGCAGTTCCTCATCTACGGTCGAAAGGGTCCCTTTATCAGAGACACGGTGCGCGGAGCGATCCGGATCGGTCCTTGGACCACGCTTTCAGGAACTCCAGGACATAAGACGATCATCACGCGCATGTGTCGCTTTATCCTGCACGAGCAGCTCGGCGCCGGTCACGCTTGTGAGTGCCGAGGGTGGCACGTCCTTGTGGCGTTACTGGGAAGTTCCGGTACAGGGTGCCGCTGCCCACGCCCGCGCCCGGATGCTCGGACCGCACCATCCGCCGACGCCTCAAAGAGTGGTCCCGGCAGGGGATTTCCAAAGCGCTGCACGCTCTCGCCCGGACAACAAGACCTACGGAGCCCTCGCCGGAGTGATCATCTTCCTGGTGTGGCTGTGGATCACAAACCTGGCGATCCTCCTGGGCCCGGAATTCGACGCGGAGATGAACCGTCAGCGTGCTGTCGCGGGCGGTCACCCGGCCGAGAAGGAGCCGTATGTGCAGCCACGCGACACCCGGAAGTGGGACGAGGAGGACCGCCGCCGTTTTGAATCCTGAGCGCTGTGGCGCCGTCGCGTTGTACCGGCCGTTCACCGGCGGCGCTGGGTAGCGCGCTGTCGCCCGGGCAGGCGTGAGGGCATGACTTCTACTGATCGGCAACCCCCAAGCGGGTCCCTTCCAGTGGGTCACACCTCTGCAGCAGATGTCGCGGAGGAATTGCTGGCCCTGAGGGAGGAAAGCCGTCAACTCAAAGAGGGAATGCTGGCCCGTGCCCGTATCTTTGCGGACCTCGCCGGTGACGGTTTCCTCGTCGGTGCGCTCGTCGGTGGTGAGGCGGACCCGCTCGGCCGGCCCGGCCTTGGTCTCCACCACGGGCCGCTCGGCGTGCAGCGTCACCTCGTGCTCGGCTTCGCTGATGTCCGGGCCTGCCGTGGCCTCACAGTTGGATTCGGTGACCGGTTCGCGTTCGACGCGTACCTCTTCGTGGCAGACGGGGACGGTCTGCTGCACCTCTTCGGTGACGACGTACTTGCGCTGCCAGGCCCGGCCGACTCCTGGCGTTCGGTGCCGATGTGCATCACCGGTGGCTTCCGTGCCGGTGCTGGTGCCGGCGGTTCCGGCTTCGCCGTCGGTGCGGGCCCAGCTGGCGGTTCCGGGCTGTTTGGCCTGCTGCCAGGCGGCGTCCCAGTCGATGCCGTAGTGCTCGTACAGGCGGTGTTCTTCGCCCTCGGACAGGTGGCCCCCGGCGTCGACGTCAACGTTGGGGGCGTCCTTGACCTTGTCCTTGGCGTAGCGGACGACCTCTAGGGCCGGGGCCGGGGCCGGGCTCGGGCGATGAGTATGGCGACGTCGTCGTGGTCGTCCGGATCGCGCAGTGCGTCCAGGAGCCGGTCGCAGGTTTCTTCCGAGGTTCGGTCGGGGCTGTGCAGCAGTTGGAGGAGGAGGTCCAGGCGCTCGTCGATGGCGTGGTGGCGGGTCTCGACCAAGCCGTCGGTGTAGAGGACCAGTTGGTCGCCGGGGGCCAGGCCGAAGGTGGTGACTTCGAAGGCGACACCGCCGACCCCGAGGGGTGCGCCGGTGGGCAGGTCGAGCAGTTCGGGGGGCTCGCCCGTGCGCATCAGCACGGGGGGCAGGTGTCCGGCGACAGCGATGTGGCACAGGGCGCGGTGCGGGTCGTAGATGGCGTAGGCGCAGGTGGCGTACTGCTCCAGGTCAGCGGTGATCTTGTCGAGGTGGTGCAGCAGCTCGGTGGGTGGGAGGTTGAGGTCGGCCAGGGTGGAGGTAGCGGTGCGCAGGCGTCCCATGGTGGTGGCGGCGCTTATGCCGCTGCCCATCACATCGCCCACGACCAGCGCGGTCCTGTCTTCCGCGAGGGGGATGACATCGAACCAGTCGCCACCGACTTCAATGGTCGTCCCGGCGGGCCGATATCGGGAGGCGATCTCCAGGCCCGCCTGCTGCGGTGGGAGGTCCGGCAGCAGGCTGCGCTGGAGGGTGACCGCGGTGTTGCGTGCGCCTTGGTACAGACGGGCATTGTCGATGCAGACCGCGGCTCGGTCGGCCAGCTCACCGGCCAGGAGGAGGTCGTCGTTGTCGAAGGGCAGCGGGTTGCGGGCGCGGGTGAGGCCCAGGGTGCCGAGCACCTCGCCACGCGCGATCAGGGGCGTCAAGAGATAGCTGTGGACGCCGGCGCGGGCCAGGATGGCGGCGGCCTCGGCGTCACGGGCGATACGGGCCAGGTCCCGCTCGCCGACGTGGGGTACCAGGATGGGCCGGCCGGTCCGCACGCACTGAGTGGCCAGGCGCTCCGCGCCGTAGCTGGCGAGGTGGCCGGGAAGGTCGGCGGCGCGGACGGCCCCGGTGGGGTACGCGGCTTTCACGGCGAGGGCGCGGAAGAGTGCTCTGCCTGCCCCGGGTGCCGTCGGGTGGCGGTCGTTCAGGATGGAATCCAGGATGTCCACGGCCGCGATGTCGGCGAGCTCGGGGACGGCGACGTCGGCCAGCTCGCGGGCGGTCTGTTCCACGTCCAAGGTGGTGCCGATACGGGCGGAGCCGTCGGCGATTAGGGCGAGGCGCTGCCGGGCACGGTGCCGATCGGTGACATCCACCAACACGATGGCTACCCCGAGTACCCGGCCGCCGGGACCGTCGAGCCGGTAGTAGGAGACTGACCAGGCATGATCGTTGTCGGGGTCGGCCGGAGTGCGCCCCACGCTGTGCTGGTCGATCATGGGCTTTCCGGACGTGAGGACTTGCCGCAGCGCGGCCTCGATCGCATCGACCTCCAGGAAAGGCAGGGCCTCGCGGACTCGTCGCCCGAGGTGGTCTTCGGCGGGGACGCCGTTGATCTGCGCCAGCGCCGGGTTGACGGCCACGTACCGCAGGTCGGTGTCCAAGACGGCCAGCCCGATCGGGGACTGCGAGACCAGCCGCGTGGACAGGGCCACGTCCCGTTCCACCTGGCGCAGGGCCGCCTCGTCGGTGGCGATGCCCAGGGCATAGAAGTCACCCCGGTCGTCCAGCAGCCGCATGTTGCGGAACTCCACCAGCCGGGTACTGCCGTCCTTGTGCCGGACAGGGAAGGCGCCGGCCCATCCCTGTCCCGTCCTCATGACCTCACTGAACAGCCTGATCATCAGGTCCACGTGCTGCTCATTGACCAGCAGCCGTGCCGCGTACTGGCCCAGCGCCTCGTGCGAGGTGTAGCCGAACAGCTCCTCGGCCTGCGGGCTCCACAGCACGATCCGCCCCTCGGCATCCAGCAGCACAGCCGCGACACTGAGCAGATCCAGCAGCTCGCGCGGCTGTCTCGGCCCGGAATCCGGCTGGTCACCCTCGGCACCGAAGGGATCGGCTGTCCTCATCCAAGCACTCCCTCCGCCTGCCAGCGTGACACGCCGCCCTGCGCCGGCTTCAGGCTGTGGGCTGTGTCCCCTGCACCTCGCACTGCTTCCATGGTCCCCCGGATCTGCGCGGCCGCACGGTCGCCCGATACAGCTCGCCGCGCCCCAGGCCTCAGCAGAGGAGCACAAAGCTCCGGCCTCCCGGGTCCAGGGGTGGGCGGCGCGGGTGGCGGCGAACAGGCCGCCCCCGATCCGGGTCTCGTTCTCAGAGGCCACACGCAACGGAACGATCCGGCGGGGCGGAGGCCGCAGCAGCGCAGCATCCAACCCTCAGTCGGCTAACCACCGTCACCGCACCGGCTCTCCCCGTACGCCACCAGGGCGAGCGGGATGGCGCAGGGGGGGCGCGCGGGAGAGTAGACCAGCGATTCCGTCGGTTGTGACTGCCTATTCGTGACGGCTACGGCCGATGCCTGATCGGCCGTATGGCATCAAGCCGGCGTCGCACGGAAGCGCGGTCACGGCCCCTCAGCCGGCCGCTCTGTGCTCGGCGGTGGGCTGGGGACACGTAGTCCTCAGTCAGAGGCCGCGGGGGTAGAGGCCCCGAGCCGCTGGCTTCCTATGACCGAGAGCAGTCGGAGCTTGTCGTGGTCTTCCGTGCCGGGGATCGCGGTGAACACCAGCAGCGATTGGGCCTGGTCCGGGTCGACGAGTGTCTGGCAGTGCAGGGAGAACATTCCGACCTGCGGGTGCAGGATTCTTTTGCGGTTGGTGTAGGAGATACCGACTTCGTGCTGGGCCCACAGTTGTGCGAACTCGGAGCTCTCCGCGCACAGACGGTCGGCGAGCGCGGCGGCGTGTGAGCCGCGGCCTTCGCGGGAGGCGACCGTGCGGAGCTGGGCCACGTAGACACGGCTGTGCGTCGGGTGGTCCTCCGAAACGTAGTTCGTACCTTCGTTCGGATCAGTGAACCAGCGGTAGATGATGCTTCGCGCGAGCCCGGTGAATCGTGTCTGGTCACTGAGCAGGGCTACTGCCAGCGGGGTCTGCACGATCGTCTCGCCGGTGGCGGTGACGACCTGCGCGGGGGTGTCCTCAAGGCGATCGAGGATGCGCATCATGCCGGCGTTGACGTGGTCGTCGCGTGTGGTGCGGGCCGGTGCGTTGTGGCCGGCGAGGACGAAGAGGTGGTCGCGTTCGTCGAGGGTGAGCCGGAGCCCACGAGCGATCGCGGTGATCATCTGCTCCGAGGGCTGTGGTCCGCGGCCGCGTTCGAGACGGCTGTAGTAGTCCGTCGACATTCCGCACAGCGCGGCCACTTCTTCGCGCCGTAGCCCCGGCGTGCGTCGGCGCTGCCCCGGAGGAACGCCGACGTCGTCGGGTTGCAGCACCTCTCGACGCCTACGGAGAAATGTCGCCAGGCCGCTCTGATCCATATCGACACTGTGCCTCACCCGGATACGGCTATCCACTGTCTGCCAATCCCAGGCTGAGCTCTCAGCCTGGGTCCGGCGGGCAGGGGATAAGCAGGCACTGGATGACTTCTCGGATCGCAGGTCAACTGGTCACCGGGTTCGACAACAGCACCTCGAACCCCTCCAGAGCGACCAGCGACCAAGGAGTCATCGTGAGCACCACCCACAAGATCGCCGTCATCACCGGAGCCAACCGAGGTCTCGGACGCGCATACGCGCTGCATCTCGCCCAGGCAGGTGTCGATGTAGTGGTGACCTATCGAGGCAACCGGGACGAGGCCGAGGAGGTTGTGTCCGCTGTCACGGATCAGGGACGTTCCTCCGTCGCACTGCGGCTCGACACCAGCGTCGTGAACACCTTCGCGGACTTCGCCGAGCAGCTCGGCACCGAGCTCCAGGCGCGCTGGGGCAGGACCACGTTCGACTTCCTCGTCAACAACGCCGGCACCGACCTGACCGCCCCGTTCGCCGAGACGACCGAGAAGGACTTCGACGACCTGGTGGACGTACACCTCAAGGGCGTGTACTTCCTGACGCAGACCCTGCTGCCGGTGCTTGCCGACGGCGGCGCCATCGTGAACGTCTCCAGCGGTCTGACCCGTTTCGCCGTCCCGAGATCTCCGGCGGACAGAGCCTGTGAACGGCAGACCGGCAGGGGCAACGATTCCGATGAGGGATCTGACCGGCAAGACGGCCCTGATCACGGGCTCCGCCCGAGGCATCGGCAAGGCGATAGCCCTGCGCTACGCACGCCTCGGCGCGAACATCGTGGTCAACTACGCCTCCAGCGCGAAGGAAGCCGACGCGACGGTCGCAGAGATAGAGCATCTGGGCGCGGAGGCGATCGCCGTACAGGCCGACATGTCTGTCGTCCCTGACATCGAGCGCCTCTTCGCCGAAGCCGCCGAGCGTTTCGGGCGGATCGACATCGCTGTCGCCAACGCGGGTGTCGAGCTCATCGGCATCGATTTCCTCGACATCACCGAGGAGCAGTTCGACCGTCTCTTCGCCATCAACACCCGGGGCACCTTCTTCACCCTCCAGGCGGCGGCGCGGCACGTCGTGAACGGCGGCCGGATCATCTACGTCGGTTCGAGCACGACGACCGTGCCGGTCCGCGGCGAAGCTGTACGGGTCGAGCAAGACAGCACCGCGCTACGCCGTACAGGTCCTGGCGCAGGAACTCGCTGACCGCGGGGTCACCGTCAACACGATCCTTCCCACGGCGATCGTGGGCGCGGGCGTGTTCACCGAGCCAGACCCCACCCACCCGGTCCGGCAGTTCGTCGCCCGGCCCGGGCGCATCGGTCGTCGGATGGGGACCGTCGACGAAGTCGCGGACGCCGCCGAGTACCTCGCCTCCGGCCTCGCGGCCTGGATCAGCGGGCAGGGCCTCCTGATCAGCGGGGGGTGCACTCCAGTGACCATGCCGAAAACCCCGCGTGGACCGCGGCACACTGAACGGAGCATGACCATGGCTACGACCACGACCGACGACGCGTCTCCGACCGCCGTCGGGCCCAGATGGGCAAGCCTCGCCTCGACCGACCCGCACGCCGTCGCGTCCTTCTACCGGGCCGTGCTGGGCTGGGCCATCACGGAGACCAGCGGTCGGCTGATCGCATCCGCCGCGGGCAAGCCGGTGGCCGACATAACCACGGCCGACGGGTTCGCCGGATGGCTCATCCACTTCGACGTCGACGACCTCGACACCGCATTGACCGCCGTCTCCGAGGCCGCGGGTGCGGTCCTGCCCTCGGCCGACGGCGGCTCCGTCGAAACCGCAGTCGTGACCGACCCCAACGGAACACGGTTCGCGCTCCGCGCGCCCGCCACACGGCACCGCGAGCGGCCCGCACACGGCACCCTCGCTTGGGGCGAACTGATCACCGACGACGTCGACACGTCTGCAGCGTTTTACCGCGACGCCTTCGGGTGGGGGCTCACAGGGCCGAGTGGTTCCCTCGGCCGCCGCGAGTGGCAGACGCACGGCAGATCTTTCTCCGGGCTCCTGCCACGGCCGCCGGCCATGCCGGCCGAGACCCCCGCGTACTGGGACGTGTACTTCGCCGTCGACGACATCGAGGCCGCCGCGACGGCCTCCACCGAACACGGCGGCACCCGGCTCATGCCGCCGATGCCGATCGAGATCGGCACGATCACGGTCTTCCTCGACCCCGCGGGCGCCGTCTTCACACTCGTCCAGCTCACCACCGAGGAGGCCGCCGCGTGACCACCAGCACCCACGACAAGCGAGACAAGGCCGGCAAGGTCGGGCTCGTCACCGGCGCCGGAGCCGGTCTCGGCGAAGCGGCCGCGAGGCGACTCGCCGCGGACGGCGCGCGTATCGTCGTCGCCGACCGTGACGCGGGGGCCGCCGAACGCGTTGCCGCGGAACCCCGCGCCGCCGGACACCTCGCATCCGCGTTCGCCGCGGACGTCCGCTCGTTCGACGACACCGAGCGGCTCGTCGCTTTCACCGTCACGACCTACGGCGCCCTCGACCTTGCCTTTAACAACGCCGGCATCACGCCCGGCCTGGTCGAGGTCCACGACATCGCTCTAAACGACTGGAACGACGTCATCACCATCAACCTGACCGGCGTCTTCCACAGCATGAAGGCCGAGATCGCCCACATGCTCGAAGCCGGCGGTGGGACCATCCTCAACATGGCCTCCACCGCCGGGGTGATGGCCCACGCCGGGCGGGCCGCATACTCGGCCTCCAAGCACGGCATCGTCGGGCTCACCCGCTCTGCCGCGGTCGAATACGCGCAGCGCGGCATCCGCGTCAACGCCGTCGCACCCGGTCCGATCGACGCACCGTCGGCACAAGCACTCCCGCCGGAGGTGCGCGCCTCCATCGCCGCGAAAACCGCGATGGGCCGCGTGGGCCAGGTCGACGAGGTCGCAGGCGTGGTGAGCTTCCTGCTGTCGGACGAAGCCGCCTTCGTCACCGGCTCCGTCTACGAGGTCAACGGCGGCCAGACCCAACTCTGAACACCGCGCAGGCGGAGCACTCCTCAACAAGCTCGGCACCTACGTGCGGCCCAAAGCCCAGCGCCCCGGTCACCATCAAACGCAAGGAGCTGGTCACCCGGCTTCTGGCCGGGCGGTGCGAGGCATGCGGACGCGTCGACGAGGTGGAAGTCCACCACGACGCCAAACTCGCCGACCTCGGACGATCCGGGAACCGGCCGCCGTGGGCGGATCTCATGGCCGCACGACACTGCAAAACCCTCGTGGTCTGCGGAAGTTGTCACCGGGACATCCACGGCACAAGACCTGTGCCAGCACTCACGGAGGAGAGCTGGCGCTTTCCTTCGCTGGAGTCAGCGAGTCGCGTCCGTTCGCCCCGGACCGCGTGGTGTTGAAGACCGCGGCTAACAAAAAGGTGTTTGCCATCCTCAGCGGCCACGAGTTCCCGGACGACCAGGTGACAGTCAAGGCTGATCCCGAGCGGGTCGTTGAGTTGCTGGAACGCTTCGAGGCAGTGCACCCAGCGTACAAGCTGAACAGGCGACACTGGGTCAACATTTCGTTGGCCGGCGACGTCCCGGACGAACTGATCCAGAAGTTGATAGGGGACAGCCACGACCTGGTCGCACCATGAGCGGCGTGCATTCAGGAATTACGGGGGGACTACCTTGCCTTCAAACTCGACGAGGGCGCTCCTGCGCACGCGAAGGCCCTTGCTCTTCCCGGCTCGGAGGCTCTTCCATGCCTCCGGCAAAAATGACGGTGGACCTGTGGATCCGACAGGCGATTCGTGAGGCCGTGGGGACACCGTAGTTCTCTGTGCGGTGGCTGCTGGAGGTCACCGCCACCGCAGCCCCCGCGGACCCAGCCGTCTTCGAGGAGCAGTGGCAACTGCTGTGCTTCGTCGCCCGGGTCTACTCGGTATCGCGGATATGGCGGGCGTATGTGGGTGTTCTTGATGTTCGGGCGCTCCGTGTCCTGCAGTGTCTGTATGAGGCTGCTCAGCGTTTTGGGACCGAGGTCCGTGTACAGGCGATCGCCGCTCCCGACACGTGGAAAGGGCCCTGTTTCAGCGACTCCGAGGAGCTGGCGGACCTCGTGACGGCACGGGCTGACCACGGCCGGTTGCTGGGGCAACCCCCTCTCCTGACGTAAGGAGCGGCCATTGGGCCGACGATCGGGGTGCGAAGTGGGTCGCCCCGGTAGGCGAACCGGCCGATGTGCTGAGCGGGCGTCTTACGGCCGTTGGGGCGGTGGAACGATGGATGAACGGCGAAGCCCTGCGGCTGCGTGAGTGGCAGCTCGGTCCCGGACAGCCCACGCTTGTGCTTGAGCAGTTTTCCGCGGAGGAGTTCAATCTCATCGTGGATGATCGCGCGGACGTGCACTTCAGCTAGAAGGACGGCCGCTTTTACCTCGGCTGGTTTCCGCTCGGTCGCCCCGGCACCGACGGGGAAGCAGAGCGCGCTGACGCTGTTTGGCCGCGGCCTGCACCGGCTGGTCCGGTCGCCACTCACAGCAGGAGGTCGAAGACGGCTCGGGCGTCGTCCCAGTGCTGAGTCTGGGGGTTCTTCAGATCGGGGTGGAGGATCTTGAAGCTCTGGGCAAGGGCCAGGCTGAGTCCGCCGATGATGTCCGGATAGGCCGCCTCGGTCTCTTCGTCGGGCGTGCGGTCCAGAGCGGGGTGGGTGGCGAGCTGTTCCAGGATCGGCTTGAGTTCTACTTCCTGGTCGATCTTCTGGAAGTGGTGAATGCTCTCCTGCAGGCCTTTCGTGATCGGTAGGTCAGAGGTCCGGATGATGTCGCGCCCGTTGGCCTTGGCAGTGGCCTGGGCGACGGTCAGCAGATCGTAGAGCTTGGCGTCGACGAAGTCGCTGTAGCGTTTGAGATCGTTCTTGTCGACGTCCAGCCCCGCGGCCGCGCGGAAGAACCTTTCGAACCTGGCGATGGACATCACAGTCATGACGGCAACCTCCGGCTGCGGGCGCCGGGGTGGCTCCCGGCCCCTGGGCTTCCCATTCAGCCTGGCCGACGGGACGCGGGAACGCATGCGCATGTCGGGCCCAATTAGCCTCCCTGTATTGCCCTGCCAGGCCCAGGTGTCCGACTGCCCGGGTAGTCGGACGGGCGTGCGGATCGACAGCAGCGTGAACACCGCGTCGCGGAGCGGCCCCACGTAAAGGGTGATCCTCCAGATGTCACTGCTCATGAGGCCGAACGCCGCGGTGGCGAACACGCCAGGGGGCGCTCGGGAGAGGCCGGTGAACAGCAGCCAGGGCCGGTTGACGCGGACCAGCCTGCCTACCGCCCACCGGCTGAGGGGAGCGGCCCTCGGCGTGATCGGAGCGCTGGTCCCGGAGTCCGGCAACGCCCTGCCACCCGGGAGGATCCAGTACACCAGCGAGGCACCGCACTACGTCATCAGGCTGAGCATGGGCAGCGACAGCAGCGCGATGTGCTCCGGCGGGCCGATCATGGCGATGACGGGGCGGGTGTTGTCCCGGTAGGACAGGTCCGTCACCCTTCTTCAGTCGCTTCGCGACCTCCGTCGGCCATCCCGGATCGGCCACGAGGACGACATCGAGCTGGGGGTGAACAGGCGACGCTGGGGCGCGGTCATCGATTGCCCTGTACGCGAGGGTGCCGGTTTGTGGGTGTGGGTCGGCCCGGGGTCGCGCGGCCGACGCGACCCGGCAGGGCGTTCCGGCTAGGCTCACATCCGTGAGGTGGCTGCGGGCCTTCGGGGAGGTCGTGCGATCCGGGCTCACGATCGAGGAGGCGCGGCTGGAGCCCCTGCTCGCGCTGCGCACGGCCGCTGGGGTGGCGATCGTCATCGGGCCGGCGCTGTGGCTGGTCTCCCCTGCCTATGCCGCGTCCGCCGCCCTCGGTGCCTACTCCGCGGGTGGGGCCACCTTCCAGCGCACCTGGCGTCCACGCAAGGTGATCGCGCTCGGCGCGGGCGCGGGTCTGGCGCTCAGTACCTTCGTGGGCTACCTGGCGGCGGGACGACTCGTGACGTTCCTCCCACTGCTGGCCGTATGGGCCTTTGTCGCGGGGATGGCGTGGGCCGTCGGATCGACCGCTGGGATCGTCGCAGCGACGACGGTCGGCAGCATGCTGGTGACCATCACCCTGCCCACGAGCGTCGGGCGAGCCCTGGAGCACGCCGGGGTCATCGCGCTCGGAGGCGTGGTGCAGGCCGTGCTGATCTTGCTGTTCCCGATCCGCCGTTGGGGGGCGCATCGTGACGCGCTCGCCGACGCCCTGGCCGCCGTGGCGGACTACGCCCGCCGGCTGCGGCACGACCCGGCGGCCCCGTTCGACCCGGAGCCGTTGATGACGGCCCGGGACGCGGCCGCCGTGACGCCATCACAGGCCCGCACCCGTCCCCCCATCCTCCACGGCCCCCGGGGACTCGCCGAGCGCATTCGGCCGGTCGTCGCCGCGCTCGCCGACCCGGACGTCGGCGCCCCGGCGGAGGGACCCGGGCGGGACCGCGCGCGGGAGTTGCTCGACGCGGCCGCCGACGTCCTGGATGCGGCCGCCCGTTCGATCCGCCGCGGCACTCCCGCCGAGGTTCCACCTAGGAGCGCGGACGTCCTGCGCGTCGACGAGGAGCAGGAGGTGCTGGAGGGGCCCGCGCGGCAGGCCGCCGACCGGCTCGTGGAACTGCTCGGCGAGGCGTTGGAGATCGCCGGGAGCGGCGGCGCGCGCGGGAAGACGCCCAAGCCGCCCGGCCCCGCGGACGCCCAGTTCCTGGTGCGCCCGACTATGTTCCGGCTGGTCCCGATCGTCGTCCGGGCGGTCCGCCGTGAGCTCCGCCGGGACTCGCCCGTGTTCCGGCACGCCGTCCGCCTGGCGGCGGTGGCCACGCTCGGCTACCTGATCGCCGCCCGGCTGCCCCTGGGCCACGGCTACTGGGCGCCCATCACCTCGGTGATGGTGATGCGGCCGGACTTCCACCGGACGTACGCGCGCGCGGTGGCCCGTCTCGCCGGGACCCTGGCGGGGGTTGCGCTCGCCACCGGGATGGTGCGGGCCCTGGGCCCGGATGCCCATGTGTTCGGCGCGCTGGCGGTGGTCTCGGCGGGCCTGTCGTACACGCTGAACCGTACCGGCTACGCATACTCCCAGTGCTTCACTGCCGCATACGTCGTCTTCCTGCTCGGCATGGGCGGCCAGGCATGGGAGCAGACGGTCCCGGAGCGGGTGGTGCTCACCCTGCTCGGCGGGGCCCTGGCAATGCTGGCGTATGTGGTGTTCCCCGCATGGGAGACGCCCCGGCTGGCGGGCCGGCTTGCGGACTGGCTCGCCGCCAACGGCCGCTACGCGGCCGCGGTGCTCCGCAGCTACGCCGAACCGACCCGGGAGCATCGCGCCGACATGCGCAGGGCACTGCTGGCGAGCAGGGAGGCACGTGCCGCCTGGCGGGAGGCATACGACCGGGCAAGGCAGGAACCGGTCCGCCCCAGGGGTCTGACGTCGCGCGAGGCGGAGGAGGCGCAGGAGGCGCTCGAGGGGTTCGGCCGGGCGGCGATGCTCATGGAGAGCCATGTCCCGCGGGCCGACAGCCGTTTCGTCCCCGAGGCGGAGCGGTTCGCCGAGGCCCTGGAGGCGGACACCGCGCAGGCGGCAGTCGACGTGCGCGAGCACAGGAATCCGGACTGGAGGCGCGTGGAGGAGGCGCTCCACGCGTGGGAGGGCTCCGCCGCCGGGGACCGGAGCCCGGTGGTGCGGCGCGGGGCGGAACTGCAGAAGCAAGCCTTGGAGGACCTTGCGACGGCCGTGAGCCGCACACCTCTGGAACGGGACGTCGGCTCTGCTCGCGAGGAGCAGCGGGTGCGGGCGGCTGTGACGGGGGAAGGTACGGATCAGGACCCGCGCCCCGGGGTGGGTGACGGCGCCGGCGGCGGGGGGCGCCGCGCCTCCTGGAGCGGGAAGTAGTCTCCCGGCCGCGTTGAGCGCCGCCACACCCACACGTACGTCGCTGTCGCCATCACGAGGATCAGCCCCGCCAGGATGAGCAGTTCGATCCCCTCGACGTTCCACCGGAAGGACTTCTCCGCTTCGGCCGTCACGATGAGCACCTTGCGGATGCCGGCAATCAGGCCGACGACGAGGAACGGCTCGGCGTCAAGGGTCTGGTTCCTGATGGTGAGGCGGACGGTGTGGAGCAGCTCGGCCACGATGAACAGCACAAGGCCGTTGTCCAGGGCGGAGAGAACGACCGTCTCCTCGCGGTACGGCCCCTGGATCGACCTGATGACGTCGTGGACGACCCCGACGGTCAGGAGCCCCGCGAGCAGTACGAGGAGCGCCGCGACGACGAGGTGGATGCCGTCCTCGATGAGCTGTAGGAGGCCCTGTACCCGGCCGCCCTCGATCTTCGGGAGAATGGGTCGCACAGTCAGCGTGCTAGGGGCGCCCCGGCCCGCAGGCGCGGCGTGCTGCCGAACGGGTGGACGAGCGGATCCCTCCCTGTTGTGGCAGCTCGGGGGAAGCGGCGAGGCGCGACATCACCGAGACCTACCCGGCGGCAGGACGAGGGTGTACGGGGCGGCCCGACGCGGACACGACTCGTCCGCCGCCAGGGGCGCCGTCACGGTGTCCGCCTGCCAGCGGATGCCCCTGGCGATGCGGCGGCGTAGATCCGCCGGCAGGCGGGGGGCGAGGTCCCGGGCCATCTCGGAGGGCAGGCCCGGGTCGGCGACCAGCACGAACCGCAGGTTCCCCGAGGATGGTGGCTTCATCCCGGGCATCCGGGTTGGCCGACCGACCGCTGAGTACGTCAGTTACGTGCTCAACAGGATCACCTGGCCGGGTTCGCTTTATCTGGGTCTGATCGCTCTCGTACCGACAATGGCGTTGGTGGGCTTCGGGGCAAGCCAGAACTTCCCGTTCGGCGGAACCAGCATCCTGATCATCGTGGGTGTCGGTCTCGAGACGGTGAAGCAGATCGAGAGCCAGCTCCAGCAGCGCAATTACGAAGGGTTCCTCCGCTGATGCGAATCGTCCTCGTCGGGCCGCCGGGCGCCGGTAAGGGAACGCAAGCCGTTCGCCTCGCTGAGAAGCTGCGCGTCCCGCACATCTCCACGGGCGACCTGTTCCGAGCCAACATCAGCCAGCAGACCGAGCTGGGCAAGCTAGCGAAGTCCTACATGGACGCCGGCAACCTCGTCCCGGACGAGGTCACCATCGCCATGGTCAAGGACCGCATGGAGCAGCCGGACGCCGAGGGCGGCTTCCTGCTGGACGGCTTCCCACGCAACGTGCAGCAGGCGGAGGCGCTGGACCAGCTCCTGGAGACCGAGGGCATCAAGCTGGACGCGGTCCTGGTCCTGGAGGTCCCCGAGGACGAGGTCGTCAAGCGGATCGCCGGCCGGCGCATCTGCCGTAACGACTCCTCCCACGTGTTCCACGTGACGTACAACCCGCCGAAGACGGAGGGCGTGTGCGACGTCTGTGGCGGTGAGCTGTACCAGCGCGAAGACGACTCCGAGGAGACGGTACGTACGCGGCTGGAGGTCTACCACACGCAGACCGAGCCGATCATCGCCTACTACAAGGCGCAGGGCCTGGTCGTGACGATCTCCTCCCTGGGCCCCGTGGACAAGATCACGCAACGGGCCCTGAAAGCCCTCAAGCGCGACGACGCGTAGCTATTACGGGGTCCAAGACCTGGTATGACGCCAGGTCGCCTAGCAGTTGCTCCAAGTCAGCGATGGTGGTCGCACCGTCGCCACGGGTCCACGATCGTGGGGCCAACCACCAAAGCTATGTCGGCCTGCCTAGTGCCGCACTAGGCAACGTTCGCCCTGTCGACGACGGTGCGTAGGCGCCGGTCGTCGGCATGGTGGTTTCGCCAGATGATGTAGCGGCGGATCATGCTGCCCTGTTGCTTGTGGTCGGCGTGGTCGGTGCCGTCGAGGGGGAAGTAGCAGGGTGCGCAGGTAGTGGCAGAACTCCAGGAACTGGGTGCGCTTCTTGACCGGCTTGATGTGTCCGTAGAACTTGTCTTTGGCCAGGTCGAGTGCGGCGAACAGGTGCCGCACTCCGCCGTAGCGGTGGTAGGTGGCTCGGCGCCTGCGGCGGGGTTCGCGGTCGGGGTCCTTGTGCCTGCCGCCGCGCTCGGCCCGCTGGCGTCCGGGCACCAGGCCGTCCTGAAGATCCCTGCCCCGGCTTGGGACACCGGCCGTGGAACCCGTCGGCGACATCCGCGACGGCCCCTGGGTCGCCGAACTCGCCGGCGACTGCCTGACCGGCTGGCCGAGGGGGATGCAGCTGATCGTGCGCAAGGAACGGCCGCACCCTGGCGCCCAACTGCGCTTCACCGACGCCGACGGAATGCGGCTGACCTGCTTCGCCACCAACACCGCCGGCGAGGCGACCGCCGCCCTCGAACTGCGCCACCGGCAGCGGGCCCGGGCCGAGGACCGCATCCGCGCCGCCCGCGCCACCGGCCTGCGCAACCTCCCCTAGGCCCCTTGGGGTCAGATGAAGAGACCAATTTGTCTCCTTGGGCCATGTCGCCAGTCACCCGCTACGCGCAGCCTGTCACCGGGAGGTTTCGGTTCTCTGTCGTCTCCGCTGCCGCCGAGGATATTGCGCATGCCGACCTTGGCCACTGCCGAACCCTTCTAACGCCGTCACCGTCGTCTGGTGCATCGCAAGTGAATGCCAACGGCGACAGGCCGTCACGTACTGTGCCTCGCCGCGGCAGGACAGCCGAGCTATGAGGGCCCAGCCCCGGTTCGAAGATGGATGAGGTTCCGTTCACCGCCCTGGAGGAACCGTGACCCATATCGCAGACAAGGCGCAACCGACCAAGGCCCTGAACGGGCGGATGCTGATGGCGGCCGTGGTATCTGCAGTTAGCGGACTGCTGTACGGCTACGACACGGGCATCATCTCCGGCGGACTGCTGCAGATATCCAAGGAATTCCACATCGGGAACGACATGAAGCAGGTGATCGCCGCCGCGATCCTGCTCGGCGCCGTGATCGGCGCCCTAGCCTGCAGCCTGCTGTCCGCGCGCATCGGCCGGCACCGCACGATCCTGCTGATCTGCGTGGTGTTCATGATCGGCAGCGTGAGCAGCTCGCTCGCCCCCACCGCGGTGAGCCTGGCCCTGGCCCGGGTGGTGCTTGGCTTCGCCGTCGGCGGCGCCACCCAAACCGTGCCCATGTACATCGCCGAGCTGGCCCCCAAGGCGATCCGCGGACGGCTCGTACTCTGCTTCCAGCTCGCCATCGGCGTTGGCATCGTCATCGCGACGCTCGTGGGCGCGAGCCAGGCTGTGTCGTGGCGGGATGCGATCGGCGCGGCGGCCGTACCGGCACTGGTGATGTTTCTCCTGCAGCTGCGCCTGCCCGAGAGCCCGCGGTGGTTGGTGTCCTCAGACACGGCCGCGTCGGCGTGGACGAGGCCGTAAGGGTGCTTGAGGACATACGGCCCGATGGCTACGACATCTCCTCCGAGCTCGAGGAGTTCGTCGCCTTGGAGGGACGCCAGCAGCGGACCAGCAGACGCAACCGCGGGTGGAGCGGTCTGTGGCAGCCATGGGTGCGCCCGGCTTTGGTGGTCGGCTGCGGCATCGCCGTCTTCACCCAGCTGTCCGGCATCGAAATGATCATCTACTATGCCCCGACCATCCTGACCGACAACGGCTTCTCCAAAACGACCGCGCTATCGGTCAGCGTGGCGCTGGGCATGACCTACCTGGTGATGATGGTGGTTGGCCTGGTGATCGTCGACATGGTCGGGCGCCGTCGGTTGACCCTGGTGATGGTGCCCGGCGCGGCGGTCAGCCTGTTCGCCCTCGGAGCCTTCTTCATCACCGGCCACGCCACCCGTGACTACGTGCCAGTCATCGTCGCCTGCCTGCTGGCGTTCATGTTCTTCAACGCTGACGGGCTCCAGCTGATGGGCTGGCTGACCGGCTCCGAGATCTACCCGCTGTCGGTGCGTGCCGCCGCCACAAGCGTGCAGTCGGCCACGCTCTGGAGCACGAACCTGCTGATCACGCTGACCCTGCTGATGATGATCAGCATCTTCGGTGTGGGCCAGGTGTTCTGGATTTACGGGATGTTCAACGTCGCGGCGTGGCTGTTCGTATGGCGGCGAATGCCGGAGCTCACCGGGCACAGCCTCGAAGACATCGAGAGGCACCTGAAGAGCGGGAAGTTCCGCCCTCGCGACTTCGCCCGCGTCTCAGGCGAACCACGTGGCAAAGTGCGGCTCCGAACCGCTTGCAGAGGTCGGAACGCAGGGTCAGGGCGCGGGCCACTCCACTTGAACTTGCGATGGGGTGGTGTCACCTCGCGTCCGCCCGTCTACGCTCCCATGCCCTGGTAGCCGGCATCCGCGAGGATCTCCATGAAGGAGCCGCCGGACAGGAGTTGGGGCAGTCCCAGCTGCCGGGCCTGGGTGATGTCGGCGCAACTACCCGGCCGAACCGGGCTGCAGAACAGCACGCGCCCCTCGGCGTCCGTGAGGACCATGGACTTCACCGCGTTCTGCTTGGTCTTTCCGGAGACGAATTTGTCCCGGTCCTTGCGGCCTGCGGCCGGGCGTCGCACCCGGATCTCCGTGCCGTCGACGATCCCGGTCCGACCGTCGGCGCCCAGATACTCGACGACCTCGGCGAGAGTACACAGCCGGACGTCCGGCGCGACGGTGCATCCCCGCTGCGCGAGCAGGGGCCGCACCTCGCCGATGGCGCGTGTGATGGTGGAGCGGTCCACACCGAACCAGCAGGCCAGCACGTCATGTGTAGTGCCATGCCGCAGACTCACCAAGGTGGCCAGCAGCCGGTCGACGAAGACGAACCTGTGCTCCGCCCCGGCTCCTACAGCCCGTCGGCCGGCCGGGACGATCTGAAAGTGGAGTCGTATGTGCTCCCGGTCGGTGCTGCCACACCGTCACTGAAAGAGTTGCAGAGCGGGCAGGGAGTGCAGCAGCTGAGGGAACTCGCCGCGAAGGCGGAGCCGAGGGTGGGGCTGGCGCGGGAGACGGTGGGTCCGGCTGCCTCGTACGCGCCCATATCCCGCAGAGCCTCGGGCACGGTACAGGCCTCGGAGGCCGCGAGGTCGGCCCGGGCTGGGATCACGGCTCCGCAGCCGGCTCGGACGATGACGTTCGAGGAGTGCAAGAAGGGGCTGGGCAGCGACAAGAAATTCTTCGTGAAGTCCCGGTTCGCGGTGTGTGACGGGGCGTCGTTCCTGCAGACCTGGGTGCGCAACCGCCAGGTTGTCGGCGAGAGCGCGTCAACGTTCGTGTGGTCGGCACGATCGCGAAGAACAGCCGCACGATCGATTTCCGGTACTACTTCACCGACTTCGCGACGACCGGCACGACCGGCGCCGCGTCTATGCCGATCACGACGAAGGGCAACATCCCGCAGAGCTGGCCAGCCGGGGCGCGCTACACCCGGGGCGGGAACGCGCCGGGCACGAAGACGTTCGCGGAGCTGAAGGCGCTTCGCACGTTCCATGAGACGGTGAACGCGAAGCCGGGGCAAGGCAGCGGCAACTCGGACCTGCTCTTCTCGGTGTACGAGCCGGCCATCAGCTACACGCCTCCGGCCCCGTGGACGCTGCGCGGGGACATGGGCGGCAAGCTGTTCATGCTCGCGCCCCGATGGGATGCCGCGTCGTACCTGGCCAACTCCACGGGCGGCGGCAGCAACCCGGCGAAGAAGGGCGCGGCCACCTTCAGCTACCTCACGACGCTCGTTCTGAGCACGAAGCAGGGAGCAGAGGAACGAGCCGAGGCCGCGCACATCAGGACGGCGTTCATCAACCCGCAGGACACCAAACCGTACATGTCGGCGAAGAAGGTGCCCGGCCAGACAGTGGAGGACCCTCTGCGCCGCACGGTGAGTGCCACCCGCAGGGACAACAACCGCAAGGCGGCAGTCAAGCAATGCAGACGGTACTGGGGCGCCAACTACACCATCGGAGGCAAGGAGTGCGACGAGTACCCCTTCGCAACCACCTACGAGGGGGCCGCAGAACACGACTATGACCCCGAAGTCCGGAAATTCAACTTCTCGGTGAAGCCGATCCCGAAGGACGACAACCGGGCCGGCGGGAATCTCCTGCAAGGCTTCTACGGCAACAACCGCACCATCGACGGAGACAACGACGGCTTCATCGTGAAGATCGTCACCTGACCTGGTGCCACCAGGTGCCGGGGCGGGGCAGTGCCGGGCGCTGCCCCGTCCCACTTCGCGTGATCAGGATCCAGCGGGCCAGAACTGGACGAGATAGCGCTCGACCCCCGTGCCGGTGCCCTCACCGCCGGACAGAGCGGCAGCCTCAGCCCGGCCCGCACAGCTCACCTGGACCTGCCACGTACCGCCGGAATCGGCCAGCGTGATGACATCGTCGGCTCGGCCCAGGCCCATAGACCACACCGCCACCTGGCCGCTGGTCGATTCGAAGTCGGCTTCGGCCTGCTCGTCCCAACTGGCTGGGTCTTGTTCGGGCGGCGGGCCGTCCCACACTTCGACCGTGACGGCGGCGGTGTGGGTGTGGCCACCGCTGGTGATGTCCAGCCGTCCCCGATGAGTGCTGAGGAATGTGTCGTAGTCGAAGTCGTCAGGGAACGGCACCGGCAGGTCCGCGTCATCGGACTCCTGCAACCCGAACGCGTTGTACCCCACATCCGCATCGATGTGCTGCTTGCGGACAAGCTCTGCCATGAGCGTCCCTTCGACGTCACGCACCACTGGTCATCACCAGGGATCGTAGATCCCGTCCCGTGCCTACCGCGCCCAGACAGCCGGTCGCCCGGACGCGGTTGGCTCGCGGCCTTGATCCTCAGAGGGCGATACGCAATTTGATGTTCGGTTCGTGATTGCGGGTTGAGCGAGGTCGGCGGGTCGGGTGTCCGCGTCGGGGCTCGGGAGCCGGGCTGGGTGAACGTGTCCGCCGATCCGGAGTGAGTCTGGACGATGTGAGCCCGTCGAGTTGTTGTGGCACCATCCCCGTTGTGGATGACCCTACGCATGACGTGGATTGGTCCGGCCTCTTCCATGCCTTGGGCCCCGCAGGCGACACGCCGCGGCATCTGGCTGCTCTCCTCGGCGACGATGCGGAGGCTTTCGTCGACGGGTATTCGCACCTGTGGTCGGCGACGCTTCGTCGCGAGGGCAAGGCCTGGCCTGCGACGGCGCCCACCGCGCTGCTTGTCGCCGAGCTCCTGGACAATCCGCTGCTGGGGCCGGATGATCCCTCGTTGCCCGATGCCATGCTCGCCTATCTGTACGAGGTCGGCGTCGCCGCCGACCTCGGAGACCAGGCTGGGGAGATTCGTGCTCGGGTCAAGGACCGCGCACCGGAGCTGCGGGCCTGGACTGCTGAGTACGTGTCGACCGATGCGGATGGCAGGGCGGGGATGTGGCGGGACGGCACGGGTCTGGGTGAACTCGTCCTCGATCAGGCGGCGCTTGCCTGCTTCGACCTGGTTCCCGCGCTCCTGCGGCGAACACTGCCGTACCTCGCGTCGGAACGCGCCAGGCGCAGGACATGCGCCGCCGCAGCTGTCGGGTCGCTGGCGCGGCATCCCGTAGCCTCCGCGCAACGTCCGGAGCTGCTGAAACAGCTGACGTCGATGGTCTGGGCCGCCGATTCCTCGCACGACCTGGCGACGATTTTGATCGCCATTGGCCACCTCGACGGCGACACGCGCCCCTGGCTGGCTGACCCGCATGCAGGCGTTCGGGCCTGCGCGGCCCTGGCGCCCAACCTTGCCGGCGACGACACAGCGAACCAGCTGCTGATGGAACTGGCGCGGTCGCCGCAAGCCTTCGGCAAGTCCTTTGGCGATCTGGCACCACCCCTGCAGCTCCAGTCCAAGTCGTACCAGGACCTGCTCACAGGCCGACGCGCGAGCTGATGCCCGGTGTCCGCGACGGGGGCTTCCACCTTGATCGCGGACATTGGTTGTCATGCGGTGGTGGCCGGCGTAGTTGATCTTTGTTCGAAGGCGACCGGTGCGAGGTAGCTGATCGTGGAGTGCCTGCGCGGGTGGTTGTAGAAGCCGAGCCAGCGGAACATCGCGAGCCGTGCGGCGCGTTCGGTCGGCCTGCCATGACGGCCGGGCAGGATCTCGCGCTTCGGTGAGGCGAAGAACGACTTGGCGGCTGCGTTGTCCGCCGGGGTGCCGACCGCCCCCATGGACGGGCGGATCCCGGCCCGGTGGCAGGCGTCGGCTGGCGCCTTGGCCCCGTATTGAGCCCCGTAATCGCTGTGGAAGATGACACCGTCCACCCGGCCGCCGCGGATGCGGACGGCGGCCTGGAGCGCGTCGGTGACGAGTTCGGCCCGCATGTGATCAGCCATCGACCAGCCCAGCAGGCGACGGGAGTACACGTCGATGACGGTGGCCAGATGCAGGAACTTCCCGCCCGCGATGGGCAGGTAAGTGATGTTACCGGTCCAGGCCCGGTTGGGGACGGATGCGGTGAAGTCACGCCGCAGCAGATCGGGCACCGCCTGGGCGGCGGGGTCCGGGGTGGTCGTGCGGTGCCGGCGCTTCAGCCTCCATCCCTGGATGGCGTGTTGGCGCATCATCCGTTCGATGCGTTCCGGTTCACCACCAGGCCGTTCGCGCGGAGTTCGGCGGTGATCCGCTTGGCCCCGTACGTCTTCCCGGACTGCTCGTGGACCTTCCGTGTCCGCCGGGTGAGTGCAGCGTCCGCGGCCTGTTTCGCGGCGCGGGCCGGGGCGGTCTTCAGCCACCGGTAGAACCCGGACCTCGACAAATACAACACGGTGCACAGCCGCTTCACGCCGAAGGCGCCATGGTGGTGGGCAACGAACTCGAAGCGGCTCACCAGTTCGTCTCGCCCGCAAATTACTTGGCCGCCTGGCGCAGGATGTCGCGTTCCATCTCCAGCTCGCGCACCTGCTTGCGCAAGGCTTCGATCTCCGCGTCCTTCGCCGACTCCGCCACGGCCTCGGGCCGCGCGGCCTCGTCCGCCGCCTTGATCCACTGCCGCGGCGTCTCGTGGTTCACACCCAGTTCGGCGGCCACGCGCGAGACAGGCCGGCCCGACGAACGAGCCAACGCCACCGCGTCGGCCCGGAACTCCGCCGAGTATTTGTAGGTCCTCACCCGGGACTCCTCTTCCTGGACTCAAGATCCAGGGTCAAGGTGTCCACGATCAAGGTGGAGGGCCCGGTGACCTGTCGAGCGTGCGAAGAGTGCGCCGAGGGCATGATCACCGATGTCGTCCTCGACGAACCGTTCCGCGACTGCGAGCTGGGCACCAGGGCGCTGTCGCATCTGCGCTGCCAGCATCCCGGTGTCACCTGGCACACCACGCTTGAGAAACGTCTCAGTCGCGAGCTGCTGCAGCGGATGCGCATCCCCAAGGCAGCCGTGGGAGGGAATTGCTCCCGCCTCGGTCTGCCGTCGTTGCCTCCGCCAGCAGTTGAGCGGTACCAGCGGTACTGAGGTTGATCCCCTGAACACCGGGTTTCATGCGACAAGTGACATCGTACGTGAGGCAGGTCGGCCAACTGCCCGGCGCTCCGGCGGCCGCTGCCGACGCACGGGCGGCCGACGTCGATGCCGCATTGCTCGGGGCGTGGCGGTCACGATCACTGATTCCTGCCTGCTGGATCGGCCGGGCTTCTGCGGCGGGCCACCGTACTGCCCGTGCCGACGAGCACGCGTGGACAGCCGCTCGCCGGCGGGTGGGCTCCTGACGGCTTCGCAGACCTCCGCGCCTCTCTGGGCTCATGGCGTCAGCGGATCGTGGGGCTGGGGCGGAGTTGGGCTTTCGGCCGTTGGGCTAGGGAGCTCCTGGGTGCTGCGCGTGGCCGAGTTCGGTTACGGGTGTGCCTCCGCTGGGACGACAACTTTGCGTAACTCTCGACTGGTTTCGGCATTGCCGTCGGCACAGCCTCCGCGTACACGGTCGTCGTCATCGGTCTGCTCGCGGACCGCGCGTCCGGGCTGCCGGGTGCTTGGTGTGAGGCGGACTCCGACTACGTGCTTGCCGGAAGGCACCCTCGCTCGTACTGCGGCGACCGCAGGCCAGGGGCGGCGCTGAGGGGGCGTGTTCTGGGGGTGCCGGGCGGCAGGGCTGAGTCGACGTGCCGGGGGTATCCGAAGCAGGTCCAGGCGCGGCGTCTTGAGAAGGGAGTGTCGAGCAGGGCGCGACGGAGCGCATCAACCAACTCGCCGGGAGTCCCCAGGGGCGACGGTTGGCCGAACAGGCGCGTGGAGCCGCTGCCGACCCGCGTCGCCGGGCCCAAGTCCGACGCCTGCTGGGAAAGCTTTGTGGCCATCGCTGACCGCACTCACCTCATCGAGGAAGGATCGTCATGGAAGGTTCGTCGCTCCGGGCAGTGGGCTGGGCGCGCACGCTGCCCTTGAACAGCGAAGTGAAGACAGCCCGTGACTGGGCGCGTGAGCATTTGGAGGCGCTGGGCTGGTCCACCGCTGCTCCGCAGACGGTGGACGCGGTACTGCTCACTGTCTCGGAGCTGGTGACCAATGCGCACCGGCACGCGCACAGCAGTGCACAGTTGGTGATGACCTGCGACGACCATTGCCTGCATGTCTCGGTGCACGACAAGTCCGGCGACCTGCCGGTTCCTCGCGAGGCCGGCACCGAGAGCCTTGGCGGGCGCGGCATGTTCCTCGTGGACGCCATGGCCGACACATGGGAGGCGCACCCGTGTCCCCACGGGAAGTCGGTCAGCGCATGTTTCCGCGCGCCCGGCGCGAAGGCGCACGAGGTTGACGCGCCGGCGCCGTCAAGACACCAATAGATCTCCGTTGCTGCTCCGGGCGCCCGGCAGCGGTCGCTGTCCACTCGTCCGGGAGAGGTCATGGCGGAGAAGACCGAAGACCTGCAGGCCAACCGGTTCTGCAAGGTGTGTGGTACACCAGCCGGAAACGGGAAACCGTGCGAGCACTGCGAGACTGTCCTGGATGTTCCGGAAGACGCAGGGCGGGTCGAAGACGAAGGCGCGGTCGTACGACGGGACTTCGAGGGACGCGGCGAGCTGTCGGTCCGCAGCTGCGGGAGCTGTTTCCGGATCTCGCATCGCCACAGCGGGTCCTTGAACTGACGCTGGCGGTCGGTCTTCGGGTCAGCTGACGCGTACTTCGACCGTCCACGCCCGCGTCCGCGAGCGGTCCAGGGCGGTGACAGCCTGAACAACATCCTGGACCGCGCCCCACAGCAGGAAGAAATGAAGTGGGTGGGGGTGGGGCCGGCCGGGTGGTGGCGAGGGGATCGGGTGCCTCGGGTGTCCTCGCGCGCGACGGCAGGGCCGCGCGCGTCGCCGGGCAGACAAGGCCGCCCGGCCGAACTCCGCTACCGCGTCGGCGACTTCAAGTGCTGGGCACGCAGCCGGTCCCGCGACCTCCGGCGCCACCGACCTGGACTGAACGGCCCGCTGTGCGGGTGGCATCACTGCCCCCGTGTCCTTGCGCAGCAGGGATGCGGTGCGTCCGGCGCAGAGATCGTGGCTGGCGGCCGGTCGGTGGGTTCGCAGTGCCGGCTGCTGTTTTAGGCGAGTCGGGGTCGCGGTGGTGCAGCTCTACGCCCCCGGACCACGCCCCAAAGCAGGAAGAACAAGGAAGTGGGTGGGTGGACAGGTCCCGGGCGGCGGGCGAGAGGATCGGGCGCCGCCGGTGCTCCTCGCGCGTCGGCCGGGGCCGCCGCGCTGCGCCGCCGTCAGAGCGGCGACGTCGGCGCGCTACCCACGGACAACCCCCTCCACCATGATCAACCAGAAGATCATCCCATCCGGTCAGCCAAACGTGACAGTGCCGGTCGGCGGTTTGGGCGCCGGTGGTGGTGCGGGGGTTGAGGCGGTGGATTTCGTCGATGAGGACGAGTTGGACGTCGGAGGCGGTGTAGGTGTGGCAGACGGCGTCGGTGATCTGGGTCTGGGGCATGCGGGTGGTTGTGGGGATGCCGAGGTAGCGGGCGAATTCGGTGATGAGGGTTTTCGCGGTGGCGCCGGGCGGGACGAGGACGTACGCGACGGGTGCCGAGGCGTGGGCTGATCCGGGCGGGGGAAGCGCGCTGTATCAGGTCCGCGAGCGCAGGATCGAACTCCAGGGCTTCGTTGAAGTCGAACGGGCAGGTGCTGTCTCGTTGTCCGCGGTCATCAGGTGGCTCCTCCGGGCATGGGTACGACGTTGGTGGTGTCCACGGCCCGACGGACGGCCTTGGCGAGGCTGACAGCATCGCCGACGGCCCAGTAGTGGACGAAGAACAGGCGTGGTTCGTCGGTGAGGTTGTGGTGGTGCACCTCGACGAGTTTGACGCCACCGTGCCGCAGGGCCATGAGGGCGGGCTGGACCTCCTGGGCGATCATGACTAGGTCACCGCTGAGGGCGGCCCTTCCGCCGCCGAGCGGCTGGAAGTTGACGGAGGTGGTGGCGCCCAGTCCCGGAGGCAGGATCACAGGGCCGTCGGCGACGGTTTCGCGGCGGACATAGGTGCACTTGTAGATCTCGCCGTCGGTGGTACCCATGACGCCCATGGCGGCGTCGATCGCGGCGGTGTCCAGGTCGACGGGCGGCGAGGATGTGGTGGGTTCGGCGGGCGGAGTGCCGGTGCAGTCGAATGCGGCGCGCAGACCGCGGGCGACGGTGACCGGATCGTGTCCGTGGGCATGCAGATGAACCCACCAGACATCCGGCTCGTGGGCGAGCAGGTGCTTGTGGATGGCGGTCTGCATGATCCCGTGCTCCTGCAGGACGTCACCGAAGTGCTGCAGTTCCCGCTCGGTGACCACGGCGTCGCCCATCAAAAGCGTGCTGTGGTCTGCGTATCGGACGAAGGACACGTGCGAGCCCAGGACGAGCGCGGGGTTGATCCGGATGCCGCGGGAGAAGACTGTGAGGTCCCGGCGCAGCAAGCCCGTGTGGTACATGAACCGCCTTATGTCACCGGGTCGGCCGAGAGCCTCGCCCACGTCCGCCCAATCCGCCAGCTCGGTCATCACCGGTTCGACCAGGGCGCGGTCCTGCGGTCCGGGGGACAGAGCGCGGGCCCCGGCAGGCACACCGGCGAGTACGGGCGCAAGGGCTGCCGCAGCCAGCACGCGGCGCCGGGAGCGGGTGTCCTGCTGTCGCTCGTTATCCATGTCCTATGCCTCCTGGCGCGATGGAAGCACAGGAGACCGCGCGGACCGCTGATCGGCACAGCCACAACCAGCCAGGTGGGCTAACTGACTGCCGCCTATGGACCGCGGCTATGTCGGCGACGGGTGAATCGTGACCCTCTGACGGCGGATCAAAACTGACCCACTTCGTGGTCTTCTGACCAACCTGATCTTGATCGAAGGTCAGGAGAAGAGGGTGATTTCCGTGGAGGACTGGGCAGAGATCCGCAGGCTGCACCGGGCCGAGCAGATGCCGATCCGGGCGATCGCCCGGCAGCTGGGCATCTCGAAGAACACCGTGAAGCGGGCCCTGGCCACGGACCGGCCGCCGGTCTACTCGCGGCCGCCGAAGGGCTCGGCGGTCGACGCGGTCGAGCCGCAGATCCGGGAACTGCTGAAGCAGACCCCGACGATGCCGGCGACCGTGATCGCCGAGCGGATCGGCTGGGAGCGCGGGATGACCGTCCTCAAAGAACGCGTACGCGAGCTGCGGCCGGCCTATCTGCCCGTCGATCCGGTCTCGCGCACGACGTATCAGCCCGGCGAGCTGGCTCAGTGCGACCTGTGGTTCCCGCCCGTCGACATCCCGCTCGGATACGGGCAGAGCGGCCGGCCTCCGGTGCTCGTGATGGTGTCCGGCTACTCGCGGATCATCGCCGCGCGGATGCTGCCCACCCGCACCACCGGCGACCTGATCGACGGGCACTGGAAGCTTCTGACCGGCTGGGATGCAGTGCCGCGGATGCTGGTCTGGGACAACGAGGCCGGGATCGGCCGGGGCAAGGTGACCGGGGACTTCGCTGCGTTCGCGGGCCTGCTCGCCACCCGGATCTATCTCTGCCGGCCTCGCGATCCCGAAGCGAAAGGGCTGGTGGAGAGGGCGAATGGCTATCTGGAGACCAGCTTCCTTCCCGGCCGCACCTTCACCGGGGCCGATGACTTCAACACCCAGCTGACTGCCTGGCTGGCCGTCGCCAACCGGCGCCAGCACCGCACCCTGGGCGCCCGTCCGGTTGACCGGTGGGAGGCCGACCGGGCCCAGATGCTCGCCCTGCCGCCGGTCGACCCGCCACGCTGGTGGCGTTTCGCGACCCGCATCGGCCGCGACCACTACATCCGCGTCGACACCTGCGACTATTCCGTGCACCCCTTGGCCATCGGCAAGAAAGTCCAGGTCCGCACCGACACCGACGAAGTCATCGTCACTCTCACCCCCGGCGGGGCGGAAGTCGCGCGCCATCCGCGGTGCTGGGCCAAGCAGCAGACCATCACCGACCCGGACCATGCCCGCGCCGCCGCCCTCCTGCGCGGCGACTATCGCCACCACCAAGCCTCCCAGGCCCTCGCCGCCCGTGGGCAAAACGCTGCGACAGCCAGTGATCTCGTCGAGGTCGAGCAGCGCCAACTCGACTCCTATGACCGCATGTTCACCCTCATCGAGGGTGGCGGCGGACACGACGAGCCGGAGGTCTCCTGATGCCCGCCACCACCAAGACCGCCGCCGCGGACAAGCCCAGGACGGGCCGTCAGACCGCCGCCGACCTGTCCTTCCTCGCCCGGGCGATGAAGGCCCCGGCCCTGCTGGACGCTGCCGAGCGGCTGGCCGAACGCGCTTTGAAGGAGACCTGGACGCACACCGAGTTCCTCGTCGCCTGTCTCCAGCGGGAGGTCTCCGCCCGTGAGTCCCACGGCGGCGAGGCCCGCATCCGCACCGCCCGCTTCCCCGCGATCAAGACGATCGAGGAACTCGACGTCACCCATCTGCGCGGCATCACTCGCCAACAGCTCGCGCATCTGGGCACGTTGGACTTCATCGCCGCGAAGGAGAACACCGTCTTTCTGGGACCGCCGGGCACCGGGAAGACGCACCTGGCGATCGGGCTCGCGGTCCGCGCCTGCCAGGCCGGTCACCGGGTCGCGTTCGCCACTGCCGCCGAGTGGGTCGACCGCCTGGCCGCAGCCCACCACGCCGGACACCTCCAGACCGAGCTCACCAAACTGTCCCGCTATCCGCTGATCGTGGTCGACGAGGTCGGCTACATCCCCTTCGAAGCCGAGGCCGCGAACCTGTTCTTCCAGCTGGTCTCGAACCGCTATGAGAGAGCGAGCGTGATCGTCACGAGCAACAAGCCCTTCGGACGCTGGGGCGAGGTCTTCGGCGACGAGACCGTGGCCGCCGCCATGATCGACCGCCTCGTCCACCACGCCGAGGTCCACTCTCTCAAAGGCGACTCCTACCGCATGCGCGGACGCCAACTGGGACGCGTCCCCACCGCGACACACGACACCGACTGAACACCGGCAACCAGACCCGGTGGGTCAGAACTCGACCGTCCAAACTGGGTCAGGATTCAGCCGCCGCCGACAGGCTATACAGCAGCTCGCCGCGCGAGCCATTGAGGCCATCCCAGCCAGCGTCTGCCGGACATGCCGTGGCGAAGGGGTCTGCTGCAGGTTTGGGTGACAGGTTCGGTCAGGCGGCCTGGAGGGCCGGTGTGGTCATGACGGTCTCGAATTCGACGGGGGTCAGTCGGCCGAGTGCGGCTTGCCTGCGGCGCCGGTGGTAGGTCCTCTCGATCCAGGTCACGATTGCGATCCGCAGCTCCTCGCGGGTGGCCCACGAGCGGCGGTTGAGGACGTTCTTCTGCAGCAGGCTGAAGACGGACTCCATGGCCGCGTTGTCGCCGGCTGCCCCGACTCTCCCTATCGAGCCGGCCATCCGGTGGCGATCGAGGGCGTGGACGAATTTCCGGGACCGGAACTGCGATCCGCGATCGCTGTGCAGGATGCATCCGTCGACGTGTTCGCGCCGGGCCACTGCGTTGTCCAGGGCGGTCACGGCCAGGCGGGACTTCATCCGGGCGTCGATGGAGTAACCCACGATCCTGTTGCTGAAGACGTGCTTGACCGCACAGAGATTGGCTGTGTGCGTGAGTAGCGACACCGTCTGTCGGTCAGCGGCGGCAGCACCCGCTCTTGCCGGGAAGCGGTATCGCTAAGTTTTGACACCACTTGAGTGCTTGCGGTGGGAGCATCGAAGTGCACCGCGTGGTGAGGGGGCATGGATGCCGCCGAAGTCCAAAGTCGATCTGTACGCGGCGATCCGTCGTGATTCCCGGGCCGGGCTGTCGAACCGGGCTTTGCAGCACAAGTACGGGGTGGGTTTCCGCACGGTGCAGAAGGCTCTGACCTCGGTCTGGCCGGAGCCGCGCAAGAAACTTCCGCCGCGCACGACACGGCTGGACCCTTACAAAGGGCTGGTCGATGAGATGCTGCGGGCGGATCTCACCGCGCCGCGGAAACAGCAGCACACCGCGAAGCGGATCTTCGACCGGCTGGTTGCCGAGCAGGGTGCGGACGACCTCACCTACGGGATCGTGTGCGCGTATGTGGCGGAGCGCCGTGAGGAGATCCGGATCGCGGCAGGCCGTGGCGTCGCGAAGGTGTTCGTGCCCCAGTCCCACCGGCCGGGAGCCGAGGCCGAGGTCGACTTCGGAGACGTGAAGATCCGTCTGGCCGGCGAACAGGTCAAGTGCAGCCTCTTCTCCTTTCGCCTGTCGTACTCCGGCAAGGCGGTGCACCGGGTGTCGGCCTCCGGCGGCCAGGAGGCGTTCTTCGAAGGGCACGTCCACGCTCTTAGCGTGCTGGGCGGGGTGCCGACCGGCAAGGTCCGCTACGACAACCTCAATTCGGCCGTCGCCCAGGTGCTGGGATTCAACCGGGCCCGGGTGGAGACCGAGCGGTGGACCGCGTTCCGTTCGCATTTCGGTATCGATGTCTTCTACTGCCGGCCCGGCATCGAGGGAGCGCACGAGAAGGGCGGGGTGGAGGGGCAGATCGGCTACTTCCGCCGCAACCACTTCGTTCCCGTTCCCGAGGTCGGCTCGCTGGCCGAGCTGAACACGATGGTCGACCGCTGGGACGAGGAGGACGACGCCCGGCGGATCCGCTCCCGCCCGCGGACGGTCGGTGAGTACTTCGCCGCGGAACGGCCGTTGCTGAAGCCGTTGCCGACCGAGCCGTTCGAGACGGGCCGGCTGTTCGCACTGCGGGTGGACCGCTACGGCCAGATCAGCGTCCGCACGAACCACTACTCGGTGCCGGTGCGGCTGATCGGGAGACGGGTGCGGGTGATGCTGCACGCTTCTGAGCTGGTGGTCTATGACGACGGAGTCGAAGTCGCCCGGCATGAACGGCTGATGACCAAGGCCGGGTCGCGTCTGGTGCTGGACCACTACCTGGAGGCGCTGGTCCGCAAACCGGGGGCTCTGCCCGGCTCGACCGCGCTGGAACAGGCCCGCTCGGCAGGGAAGTTCACTCCGGTCCATGACGCGTGGTGGGCGGCGGCCTGCAAGGCCCACGGCGACCGGGACGGCACCCGGGCGTTGATCGAGGTCCTGCTGCTGGGCCGTCACATGCCCCACGAACACCTGGTCGCCGGGCTCGCCGCAGCCTTACGGGCGGGAGCGATGACCTCGGACGCGGTCGCGCTGGAGGCCCGCAAAGCGGCGGAGGCCGACGACACCCCCGCCCCGGCGGTGCTGCCGGAAGGGCCGGAGGCCGACCGGTTCGGGCAGCCGAAGGTCACGTCCCTGACCGAGCGGAGACTCGCGCACCTCCCACCCGACACCCGGCCGCTGCCCTCGGTGGCCGTCTACGACCAGTTACTGCGACGACGCCGACTGGGTGGCCGGCCCCGACCCGAGGGAGAAGAGCCGTGACCGTCAAACGCCACCGTGGCCTGACCGAGCAGGCCGCTGACGCGGCCATCGAGGCATCCTGCAAAGCCCTGCGACTGCCCACGATCCGGGGCCAGTTCACCGACATCGCCGAGGACGCGGCCAAGAGTCAGATGACCTACCGCGAGTTCCTCGCGGAACTGCTGCTGGCCGAGTGCGACGACCGGGCCCGCCGGCGTTCCGAGCGCCGGATCAAGGCCGCCTCATTTCCCCGGGAAAAGTCTCTGCGGCAGTTCGATTTCGACGCCAACCCGAACATCGACCCGGCCGTGATCCACACCCTCGCGTCCTGCGACTGGGTGAAGAAGGGGCTGCCTCTCTGCCTCATAGGAGACTCCGGCACGGGGAAGTCGCACCTGATGATCGCGCTGGGCACCGAGGCCGCGATGGCCGGCTACCGGGTGAAGTACGTCCTGGCCACCAAGCTGGTCAACGAGCTGGTCGAAGCCGCCGACGAGAAGGTCCGGACCAAGACGATCGCCCGCTACGGCCGCGTCGATCTCCTCGCAATCGACGAACTCGGATACATGGAACTCGACAAACGCGGCGCCGAGCTGCTGTTCCAAGTACTGACCGAACGGGAGGAAAAGAACAGCGTCGCCATCGCCTCGAACGAAAGCTTTGGAGGCTGGACAAAAACGTTCACCGATCCCCGGCTCTGCGCGGCCATCGTCGACCGGCTCACGTTCGGCGGGAACATCATCGAGACCGGCACCGACTCCTTCCGCCTCGCCCAGACCCGGGCCAGGGCCGAGCAGGCACACATCGACTGACCGCAGCACCCTGAACCGCCCGAAGACTGATCGTTGTCGCCGAGGACTGATGATCAGTATGTTCGTCTCGCCGAAGGTTGGGACGGTGGGGCCTCAGGGGGTTTGATGCTGGACACGCTGGTGACAACGGCCGCGGGTGCGCTTTCCGCCACAGCGGGCGTGCTGGTCGGCGGCATCGTCACGCGCCGTGCTCAAGATCGTCAGTGGACACGTGATCAACAGCTTGCCGCCTACCAGGAGCTGTTCAGCCACTACGCCAAGTTCACGATGGAACTCAGGCGAGCGCATGGTGAACGGCGCGGCTGGGATTACGACTGGGGTGAATGGAGCGCAGCCCTGATACGCGTAAGCCTGGTCGCCCCCACGGAAGTTGCGGCCGAAATCGACAACTTCAGCCGCGCCATCAACTCCTTCCTGGACCAGGTGGAGCGAGGCGAACGCACCCCGCTGCGTGACCCGCTGAGTCCGGAGGAGTTCGAACAGGCCAGGCAGGCATCCGCCCAAGCGCAGGTGAAGCTGGTCAACGTCATACGACGTTCACTGAGCAGCGATCACAAAGGGCTGCCCTTCGGAATTGGCGGGTAAGACAGCACCCCGCACGGCAGGGTGCTGCTAAAACTCACCAACATTTTCGACCCCTCTGATGGCGAAGTGGTGTCGAGACTCACCGACATGAGCTGCCAGTCGACATCGACAAAGCCAAGAGATACAGCTTGCCTTCGGCGGTGGCGTGTTCGGTGATGTCGGCGAGCCACAGCCGGTTCGGGCCGGTCGCGGTGAAGCTGCGGTTCACGAGATCGTCGTGGACCGGCGGGCCGGCCTTCCTGCCCCGGCCACGCTTCTTGCCGAACACGCTCCACCAGTGGTTGTCCCGGCAGATCCGCCACGCGGTGCGCTCGGCCATGCCCGCCCCGGCACCACGCGCTTCATCGGCCAGGAAGCGGTAGCCGAATTCCGGGTCGTCGCGGTGAGCATCGAACAGTGCGTTCGCGCGATACGCCTCCTCCAGCGCGGCGTCGGCCACCGGTTTGTCGAGCCAGCGATAGTAGGGCTGTCTGGCGAGCTTCAGCACCCGGCACGTCACCGTGACGGGCACCCCGTCCACGGCCAGCTCTTTCACGAGCGGGTAGCTCCTTATCCCGGCAGATCCGCCTGCGACAGATAGGCCGCGGCCCGGCGCAGGACCTCGTTCTCCTGCTCCAGCAGCTTGATCCGCCGACGCGCTTCCCGCAGTTCCGCGCTCTCCTGGCTGGTCACTCCGGGCTTGGACCCGTGGTCGACATCCGCCCGGCGCATCCATTTCCACAACGTCATCGGGTGGACCCCGAAGTCGGTGGCCACCTGCTCGACCGTCACACCCGGGCCGCGGTTCCTCGCGACTCGCACGACGTCCTGGCGGAACTCTTCCGGATAGGGCTTGGGCACAGCGACATCCTTCCCACCCGCCCCACAGGGCAAGCCAGTTCAGATGTCACCCGATCGTGTCCGCCGGACCGCAGGCCGCCCGAGGAGCCCGTGACGCGGCTGGCGGCGCGGGTGCGGCGCGCGAACCGGCTCTACCACGCGGCGGAGTACGGGGCCTTGGCGGTCAGGCTCCCGTCGCTGCTCGCGGACCTCCAGGCGGCGGCCGCGGCGAGCGAGGGGCGTACGCGGCTGCGGGTGCTGCGGCTGCTGGCGGATGCCTACCACCCGGCGTGCACCCTGATGCTCAAGTCGCTCGGCTACACCGATCTGGCCTTCATCGCGGTCACTCGGGCCAGCGAGGCCATCGCCGAGCTCGAGGACCCGGTCTGCACCGCCCTGAGCGGCTTCTTCGCGACGCACATCCTCATGGCGGCCGGGAGTCCGCAGCAGGCCCTGTCCAAGGCGACCGCCACGGTGAACCTGCTGGAGCAGCACCTGGCCCTGCCCCATGCCGAGGCGCTGCTCGGCGAGCTCCACCTGATCTCCGCCACGAGCATCACCAAGGATCCGACCCGGCCAGCTCATGACCGCACCTCCGACGTCCGATCGCACCTGGCCGAGGCGGCGCGTCTGGCGGGCAGGACCATGGAGACGCGCGCTTTCCATCTGAACTTCGGTCCGACGAACGTCAAGATCCACCGTGTCAGCCTCAACGCCGACCTTGGGCACCATGGCGACGCCGTCACGGCGGGCACCGACGTGCACCCCGAGATCATCAAAGCCCCCGGCTGGCAGGCGGCCTACCACTCCGATCTGGGGCGTGCCCTTGTCCACGTCCGTGGGCAGGAGTCGACCGCGGCCGAGCGGTTCCTGCGCGCGGAATTAATCGCCCCCCAGCGGGTCCACGCCAACGCTCTGATTGGCGACTCCGTCAGTTACCTCCTCGGGAAGCGGCTTCCTGCCCACGTGCAGCGAGACCTTTCCGGTCTGGCGCACCGGATGGGCATCAGTCGGTAGCCCTCGGCGAGTCCGCAGGCGGGAAGCTGTCCGCCCTTCCCCTCGGTACTCGCCGTAGCAGCTCAAAACCCCCGATATTGTGCGCTCCCTTCATGGGGTTGTCGTCGCGATGCGCAGTGTTCACAGCTGTGAGCAAGCAGGGGGGTGCCTCCGCCTACGGTCAGGCTCCGGCGTTGCGCAGGGTCTCCGCGCGAAGTCAGGACGCACGACTCCACGGCCTCCGGCTTTCCGGTGCCCGGCTCCGCAGGCGAGAAAGGAAGCTCCGCGTGTTCATCGACATCCCGAGCGCACTCGAAGCCGCTCTGATCGACCGTTCTCTCCCGACGTGGAAGCTGGACGGTTCGTTCCTGGCGCAGTCCACCATGGAGGAGTACCGAACCGCGCTGACGGCCACCCCGCGGTTCGACGAAACCGCCGCGGCGCTGCGCCAGGCACTGACCGGAGAGGACGGCGGATACGCCGTGCTGCGCCTGGGAAACCTCGCCAAGGCGCTGGGGACCGACGACGACCGGTTCCTGCGGCTGGTGACGGGCTTCGCGGCCGAGGTGGCCGTCCCCTTCTCGCCTTTCCCGCGGTGGCCCCTCTGGAAGGACATCGGGGTCAAAGTCGACAAGGACCCCGGCAAGTCCAGCGGCATCGGGTACAACGCGTTCCACATGGACCTGGTGAACGGGACCCTGCCCCCGGACTACACCACGCTCCTGTGCGTCCGCCCCGACCCGCTCGGCGGCGGCCCCAGCATCCTCTCCGACGCCCACGCGGCGGTGGCGCAGCTGTCGGAGAACAGCCGCGCCCTCCTGGCAGAGACGGCCTACCACTACGGGACCTTCTTCGACCTGCACGGCGTCGGCGAGGAGTACAAGCCGTTCCCGATCCTGGCCGGCTCCGACCCGGGCGGGTTCGTCCGGTTCACCGCCAAGATGCTGAAGAGGTCCGAGCTCGGCCAGGCGCACGTCGACGCCGCCAGGGAGCTCGCCGAGGAGCTCGTCCGGGGGCAGATCTCCTTCCCGCTCCAGCCCGGGGACTACCTCATCGTGAACCAGCGTCGCTTCCTGCACGGTCGGGAGGCACTCCACAGCGGTCAGGCCACCGTCCCGGTCGCCGACAGGCGGCTGCTCCTCCAGTTGTTCCTGCGCGCGAGGGTCGGAGCCGGCTCGGCCGTGTAGCCGGCCGACCGTACCGGTGACCCGCCGAGTCCCGCCCTGCGGGTCCAGCTGCCGAGCACGCTGCACGGCCACCGGGCAGGGCCCGGTCGGGCGCCACCGGAAACGGTCGCGCACCGGGCTCCCCGGGCTCGCGAACGGGTGCTAGATGTGCGACTTCCGCACCGAGTGCCATGTCGCCCCGGCCAGAGCCCGCGTCGACCGGAACACCGACAGGTGCTCGTGCTCCCGGTACAGCCGCCAGTTGTGCTCCACCAGCGCCAGCTTGTTCGAGGACAGCGACCCCGCCCGGCCGGCCCTGTAGACCGCCAGCGGTTCCTGCAGACCTCGGGCGGGGTGCCCATCTCTCATGATCGACAGCCACAGCGCGTAGTCCTGACGCTTCGGCATGTCCGGCATCAGCCGTGTGCCCAGCACCGTCCGGTCGTACATGGCAGTCAGGGCCCCGATGTGGTCCTGCACCAGCATGTCGCGGTACGTCACGCGCTCCCGTGCCGCGATCACCCGCCCGTTCGGCGTGAAGTCGCAAGCCTCACCGGTGTAGTCGCCAGCGACCTTGTAGTAGGAGGTGAACGTCAGTGGGGCATCGCCGGCGGTGGCGAACGCGAGCTGCCGCTCGACCTTGCCGGGCAGCCACATGTCGTCGCTGTCCAGGAACGCCACGTACTCCCCGCGCGCTCGCGCCAGGGCGAGGTTGCGGGCCCTGGCCGCGCCGCCCTGCTCGGGCGCCGCCTGCGGGCGCACACGCTCGTCCTGGCGGGCCAGGTCCTGCAGCAGGTCCATGGAGCCGTCGGTGGACGCGTCGTCGGTGACCTGCAGCTCCACGTCGGGGTGGGTCTGCGCGAGCACGGAGCGCACCGACGCGCCGAGCGTCGCCGCCGAGTTGTGCACGGGCATCACGACAGACACGAGCGGCACGGCTCTCCTCCCAGCACGACCAGCAATGACGGCGTCCAGCACGGATTGTATTCGAGCGCCCTCGCAGCCGAAGGAGCAGTTCATGAAGGTCATCATCGCCGGGCAGGGCTATGTCGGGCTGCCGCTCGCCGTGCGCGCCGCCGAGGTGGGTCATCGCGTCGTCGGCTACGACGTGGACCTGCACCGTATCGAGCAGCTCACGGACGGTGAGTCGTACGTGGGGGACGTGGCCTCCTCCCGGCTCCGCGCGGTCCTGGACACCGGGGACTACTCCGTGACCGCCGACGCTGCCGCGCTGGCCGGCTTCGACATCGCGGTGATCACCGTGCCGACCCCGCTGCGGGACGGGGTGCCCGACCTGACCTACGTCGAGTCCTGCGCCCGGACGCTGGGCGAGCGCCTTCGCCCCGGCGCGACGGTGGTCCTGGAGTCCACGACCTTCCCCGGCACCACCGAGGAACTGTTGCTGCCGATCCTGGAGAAGGCGTCGGGCCTCAAAGGCGGGGTGGGCTTCCTGGCCGGATTCAGTCCCGAGCGGATCGCTCCGGGGAACAAGAGGTGGTCGTTCGACGGGACGCCGAAATTGGTGTCCGGAATCGACGCCAGATCACTCGACGCGATCAAGGGTTTCTACGACGGCATCTTTCAGACCACGGTTCCGGTGTCCGGGACCAGGGTCGCCGAGATGGCCAAGCTGATCGAGAACATCTTCCGGTTCGTCAACATCTCCATGGTCAACGAGATGGCGATGCTGGCCGCTTCCCTCGGCGTGAACATCTGGGAGGCGATCGACGCCGCGGCGACCAAGCCCTTCGGATTCACGCGGTTCACCCCGGGGCCGGGAGTCGGCGGGCAATGCCTGCCCGTCGACCCGTTGTTCCTCTCCTGGAAGGTCCAGCAGGAGCTCGGCGTCCCTTTCCGATTCGTGGAACTCGCCGACGACGTGAACCGCCACATGCCCGACTACGTCGTCCGGCGTCTTGCGGAAGCACTCGACAATCGCCGCATGACCATCAACGGATCCCGGATCCTGCTGCTCGGCCTGACCTACAAATACAACGCCACCGACCTTCGCAATCCACCTTCGGCACGTGTCGCCGAACTTCTCATCAACCTCGGCGCCGAGGTCCGGGGCGCCGACCCCAACATCCCGGACGGCGACGACACCAAGCTGAACTTGCCCCGGGTGGATGCGAGCCCGGAGGAGGTCGCGGCCTCCGATGCCGTGGTGCTTCTCATGGACCACACCCGATTCGACCTCGCGATGATCGAGAAGAACGCGCCCTACGTTCTCGACTGCCGAAACCGCCTGTCCGGACCGAACGTAGAAACTCTTTAGCTTCTCGAAATCCCCCCGCCACGCTGCCGATCTTCCATCCCCAGGAGTTCTCTTGCACGACGAATGGGAACACGCCCACACGGACTACACCATGCCCGCGCAGCGTCAAATCCCAGCCTCGCTGGCCGAAAGCGAGAGCGACTGGCGCCACTACCTGGAATGCTCAACCCCCAACGGCTGGCTGATACGACACAACGCCATGACCGAAGCGCTCGTCAGCGGAAAGCCGATGTACCTGTTGCACACCACCAAGGACATCAACGCCATCCGCACCAGTCGGCAGTTACACGTCTCCACCGGATGCCTGGTCGGGGCCCTGTACTGCTCGCCTCTCGCCCGTCAGCGCGAGGGTCTGCGCCCACACAACCTCGGCGCCTACCTGATGCGGACGAAGCCTTCCACCAAGCCCATGGTCTTCGAGGTCACCCCGGATGCCCCGATCCGGCCCAAGGGCGTCGACTACCTGCATCTCGGCACCATCCACTTGCGTACCTACCTGCGCTACCAGAGCTTCCTCACCCCGGCCGAGAACGACCAGCTCGACCGCGCCGTGCTGGCCGGGCTGCGCGCCGCGGCCGTGTTCCTCGACGTCGCCCTGCGCAACGCCGCCGGCCATGCCACTCCGGCACCCGAGTTCATCGACCAGTTGTCCGCCGCCGTGGCCCACGTGCCGTTCCTCGGCTACCTGTACTTCGAGGTGCTGTCCGAATACCTGATGCTCCACTCCGTTACTCCGGAGACCAAGACCTACGCCCAGGCGGGAGAGCTGAACAACTGGCTCTACAAGGGACTCGCCTTCGCCGCTGTGGACGGCATGGAGCAATTGTTCGACCTGGCCCGTTTCAATCCGCGCCATCACCGGCTCGTCCAGCTCATCGAAGGCATAGAACCGGCTCTCAGCCCAGGAGTCGCCGAGTACGTCCGGCAACGACTGTCCCACTTGTTCGCCCGGACCGCGCTGCACCCGTCCCAGGACGCGGCATCGGTCACCTTGCAGGGCGTCGATCTCAGCACGCTCCGGAAAGCCGCGCCCGGACTGATCGGCCAGATGATCTTCCGCGAGATCCGGTACATGCCCCGCTACCAGCAGCTGTACCACTGCTTCGAGAAAGCCAAGGCGCTGGAGGCATGGGACTACTGGAACAACGAGGGGATACCCACCCCCTTCAATGGAATCCTCCCCAAGGGAGAGATAGGGATAAATCCCGTCTACCCCCGATCGGCAGTCAGAGTATGGACGGCAGAACTGGACGGTAAGGGCTATTTGCATCCGGCCGATGAGGTCACAGCTGTCTTCACGCCGCACCTGGCGTCGTGGTGGGTACCACCCCGCCAGCGCGAGATGCAGAACGACACCGATGATTCACGATTCGAGGCCCTGGGAGCCCGATCCCCGGTTCCACCCCAACGGCCATCCATGAATGGACTTTCCGCATGACCGCCCAGCTCCTGAACATCCTGACCGGCATCAACCGCACTGCCGCGCCTTCGTCCGGGAGCATGATCCTCGTCAACGACCTCTACGGCGCGATGCCTGAAATCCACACGACTTTCCTGGGCAGGGCGCCGGTCGATCAGGCTTGGGAGGCTGCGTTTGATCAGCTGATCAACCTCTCCACGACGAAACGCCCCCACGGCCCGGACTTCGACCCCTACGTTGACGAGTTGACGGGTGAGGTCCGTGCGCTCATCGAGAAGATCCAGCCGAATGCCATTCACGCCCAGTACCTCGGGTTTGCTCTCAGCCTGGCGTTCACCCGAGCCGCAGGCAACATCCCGATCATCGCCATCGCCCACGGCCCCGACGTGATGGTTGCCGAACGCAGCGCATCGGAACGCGAGGGCCTGAATGAAGTTGCTGCCGCAAGCGCCGCGATCGTCGCCCCGACCTCCGCCCTCGCCGACCGCATCGACCGTCTCACCGGACGCCGATTCACCGATCGACTCACCGTCATCCCGTGGGGCATCCCTTTGAGTGATGCCCGGGTACGCGATCAACCGCCTACCGGAACCGGACCGCTATCGTTGGTGCACGCCGGTCGACTGGACGACAACAAGTCCACGATCACCGCAGCCGACGCCCTCGCTTTAACCGATCAGCCGCACCACTTGACCGTGATCGGCGACGGAATCCTACGGGAGCATCTGGAACAGCGAGCCATTGAACTCGGGCTCCGGGACCGGGTTCATTTTGATCCGTTCCTGCCCCGCGCCGAACTGTGGCGCCGCCTGCCGAACTTCGACACCTTCGTCTTCACGACCAGGGGTCTGGAGGCCTTCGGGCTCGTCCTCATTGAGGCCCAAGCGCACGGACTTCCGGTTGCCTACTCCGATCTTCCCGGTGTGAGGGAAATCCTCGGAAGCGCTGGCGTTCCCTATACTCCTGGCGACCCGCGATCGCTGGCCGTGGCCCTAGTAGGGCTTGGTCAGGTCGGTTGTGGTGGTGCGTGTCCTGTCGGCCCGGTGTGGCGTTGAGAGTGTGTGACTCCGGACGAGATTGCTGTGGTGCGTGGTGAGTTGGAGACTTTCGCGGCGGAGGTGTTCGAGCCGTTCGCGCGCAAGGATCAGCGCCGGTGGGGGCAGGTTTATCTGCGGGGGCTGCTGACCGGCGGGCAGCGTAAGTCGGTCGAGCCGATGGCCGCCCGGCTCGGGGAGGACGGCAATCGTCAGGCACTGGCCAACTTCATCACCACCAGCCCCTGGGACCCGGCACATATCCGGGCCCAGCTCGCCTGGCGGATGGAGAAGGTGATCGGGCCGGAAGCCCTGGTCTTCGACGACACCGGGTTCCTCAAGGACGGGACTGCCTCGGCATGCGTGTCGCGGCAGTACACCGGCACCGCGGGCAAGGTCACCAACTGCCAGGTCGGCGTCTCACTCCACCTCGCGTCCGACCACGCCTCGGCGGCGGTCAACTGGCGGCTGTTCCTGCCCCGGACCTGGGATCCCGCCTCACCGAAGGCCGATGCGGACAAGATCGCCCGCCGCAGCGCCTGCGGCATCCCGGACGATGTCGGGCATGTGGAGAAGTGGCAGCTGGCCCTGGACATGCTCGACGAGACCCGCTCGTGGGGGATCGAGGTGCCGCTGGCCGTCGCGGACGCCGGATACGGCGACGCCGCCGCGTTCCGGCACGGGCTGCAGGCCCACGGCCTGAACTACGTGGTGGGGATCTCCACCACGCTGTCGGCTCAGCCCGCCGGCGCGGTGCCGGTGGCCGAGCCGTACTCCGGGACCGGACGCCCGCCGGTGGCCAAGTATCCCGACAAGCCGCGGCCGGTGAAGGAGCTGGTCATCGCGGCGGGGCGGAAGGCGGCTCGGCCGGTGCAGTGGCGGGAGGGCTCCCGGCCTGGCACCGGCCGCTCGGGCCGCAAGCGGATGTACTCCCGCTTCGTGGCCTTGCGCATCCGGCCTGCCGGACGCGAGGTCCGCCAGAACGCCGACGGCCCGGAACTGCCCGTGTGCTGGCTGCTGGCCGAATGGCCCGCCGGTGAGAGCGAGCCGGTGCAGTACTGGCTGTCCGACCTGCCCTCCGGCATGCCTGTGACCACACTGGTCCGGCTCGCCAAACTCCGCTGGCGCATCGAGCACGACTACCGGGAGATGAAGCAGGCCCTGGGACTTGCCCACTTCGAGGGCCGGACCTGGAACGGCTGGCACCACCACGTCACCCTCGTCTCCGTCGCGCACGCCTTCTGCACCCTGCAACGACTGGCCCGGGCCCCAAAAGACCCAGCGCCGGCCTGAGCCTCTACCAAGTCGTCCGCGAGCTACAGACACTCCTCGCCCTCTGGACCGGTGCCTGCCCCACCTGCAACCGCAACATACCCACACCGATACGAACCTGACCAAGCCCTACTAGACGAGATGGGCCGGGACTTCCACCGGCGCAAGGCCCTGAACAAGGCGGCTCTCAATAACGCGCGCCGATACGACATCACTACCACCGGCCGCCAGCTTCGCGAACTGACGCTCCGCGTTTTCTCCTAAGGGCTGTCCCGCAATGATCTTGCGGAGTGGCGTTGCAGGCGGTTGCCGACTGGTCGTGGCTCAGCGCAGGCCGGTCGCCCATGCAGTGAGTGCGGCGAAGTCGTCGCTGGTAAGGCCGCATCGAGGGTCGACCCGGTGCAGTAGGGCGGGACCGCTGTGATGCTCCTCCACCCAGGCGCGATCCGCCTCGGTGATCTCGTCATCGACCCAGGCGAACGCCCGGCCTCTCGCCCACGCGACGATCTCCGGCGTCTTCCAGAACGCACCGTCCCCGGGCTCGGCCCGCGGCGAGGGCCAGGCGATGAAGGGCAGCTCGGGCAATTCCAGGACCGGTGCGACGAAAGTGTTGGCTTCTTCCTCCCACGTCGTCGCCCACACCAGATCGAAGGGGAGCGCCTCCAATGCCGGTCCGTGAGTCGGGTTGAGCCACACCCGCAGCGGTTTCACCGGCTTGTTCGGTAGTCCCCACTCGGCCAGCCGGTGACGCTCGGCGGCCTCCCAGCGGGGCGTGAGAAGCCGGTGCGTCTGGTACCCCTCGGGCCGTCGACATGGCTTCGCGGCATACGGATTCAGCGGTCCGTCCACGTCGACCAACCGCACTGGGCGCACCCAGCCCACCCCCTCTGCTTCCGTCTCGCACGGTACCGGCCGATGACGAGACCACCCAGCGAAATACCCTGGCCGGGGTGTCCCTACCGGTGTTCGGGGTTCTCGTAGTCGCGGCGGCAGCCGGCGTCCCAGGCGGTGCGCTGGTTGCCGTAGGCGGGAATGCCACCGAGGTCCTTCAATGCCCGGGCCAGGTGCAGCAGGTTCCAGGTCATGAAGGTGGTGTTGCGGTTGGTGAAGTCGTTCTCCGGGCCGCCCGAGCCGGGGTCGAGGTACGAGGGGCCGGGGCCCGCCTCGCCGATCCATCCGGCGTCCGCCTGGGGAGGGATGGTGTAGCCGAGGTGCTGCAGGCTGTAGAGGACGTTCATGGCGCAGTGCTTGACGCCGTCCTCGTTGCCGGTGATCAGGCAGCCGCCGACCCGTCCGTAATAGGCGTACTGTCCGGCCTCGTTGAGCAGGCTGGAGCAGGCGTAGAGGCGTTCGATCACCTGCTTCATCACGGAACTGTTGTCGCCCAGCCAGATGGGGCCGGCCAGCACGAGGATGTCGGCCGCCAGGACCTGCTGGTACAGGCCAGGCCAGGCGTCCGTCTCCCAGCCGTGTTTCGTCATGTCGGGCCAGACGCCGGTGGCGATGTCGTAGTCGGCGGCCCGGAGGACTTCCACATGCACGTCCTGCGCGTCCAGGATGGCGGCGCTGTGGTCGATCAGGCCCTGGGTGTTGCTCGTCTCTGGCGAGCGTTTGAGGGTGCAGTTGATCACCAGAGCACGCAGGTCGTCGTAGCGGGCCGGCGGTGCGTCGGTGGCGGGCGACGAAGCGGTCACACGGTCCTCCCAGAACCTTTGCGCAGCACGATGCTCGGCGGCGCGCGTCCACATCCGGCTCCAGCTTGCGGGGAGCCTGCGGCAGCCGCCATCACAGTGCCGCCGAACGGCCTCGGAATGCTTGATGCATCGGTATCCGCACGGCCGCCACGGGCGGCGGTCGATGAGTGGCCGGGGTCGGTGGGCGTGCCTACGTTCGTCTCATGGGCAGCGAAGGCGCGACCGGGTCGCGGAACACGGCAGCAGTGGAGGACGTCGCGCACCTGTTGGTGCGTTGTCTGCGGGCCGAGGGCGTGGAGTACGTCTTCGGGATTCCCGGTGAGGAGAACATCCGCTTCGTCGACGCCCTGAACGGTTCCGGGATCCGGTACGTCCTGGTGCGCCACGAGCAGGCCGCCTCGTTCATGGCGGAGATCTACGGGCGGCTGACTGGCCGGGCCGGGGTGTGCTCGGCCACGCTGGGGCCCGGCGCGATCAATCTGCTGCTCGGCACCGCCGACGCCATGACCAACAGCGCGCCGATGGTGGCCCTGGCCGCGCAGGGGTCGCTGCGGCGTACCCACAAGGAGTCGCACCAGGTCATCGACCTGGTGTCGATGTTCGCTCCCGTCACCCAGTGGGCGGCCCAGATCGAGTGTCCGGACGCGGTACCGGAGATGACACGCAAAGCGTTCAAGACCGCGCAGAGCGAACGCCCCGGCGCCGTGTTCCTGGCGGTGCCGGAGGACATCGAAGCAGAGCGTCCGGCCGAGCCGCTGGGACCCTTGCAGATCGACGCGGTGCGCGCCGACGCGCCGTCCTCCTCCCAGATCGCGCGGGCGGTCGAGGTGCTCACCACCGCACGGCACCCCGTCGTGCTGGCGGGCCACGGTGCTACCAGAGCCGGGGCCTCGGCCGCCCTGGTGCGGTTCGCCGAGCGACTGAACATCCCGGTCGCGACCACGTTCCACGGCAAGGGCGTCTTCCCCGACGATCATTCGAACGCTCTCGGCGCGATCGGCTTCATGCGCCACGATTACGGCAACTTCGGCTTCGACGCGGCCGACGTACTGATCTGCGTGGGCTACGAGATCCAGGAGTTCGACCCGGTCAAGATCAACCCGAACGGCGACAAGCGGATCCTTCACGTGCACCGCTTCCCCGCCGAGGTGGACGCCCACTACCCGGTGACAGTGGGCGTCAAAGGGGACCCCTCACAGGCGCTGGACGCACTGGCGGCAGCACTGCCCGACGGGCTCACCTTCGACTCGGGAAGCAGCGAGAAGATCCGTAGTCTGCTCGACGAAGAACTCCAGTACGGACGCGACAATGACGCGTTCCCCCTGGTGCCGCAGCGCGTGGTCACCGATGTCCGCACCGCGCTGGACCGCCACGACATCGTGCTCGCCGACACCGGCGCCGGAAAGATGTGGATGGCACGCCTCTACCCCACCTACGAACCGGACACCTGTCTGGTCTCCAACGGCCTGTCCACCATGGGGTTCTCACTGCCAGGCGCGATCGCAGCCAAGCTCGCCCGGCCGGACCGACGCGTCCTGGCGATGATGGGCGACGGCTCGTTCCTGATGAACTCGCAGGAACTGGAGACCGCCGTCCGCGAACGCGTCCCGCTGGTCGTCCTCGTCCTGGTGGACGAGGAATACGGTCTGATCACCTGGAAGATGGAACTCGAACTCGGCCGCCACAGCCACACCCGGTTCACCAACCCGAACCTGGTCGCCTACGCCGAAAGCTTCGGCGCACACGGCTACGCGATCGAGTCCGCCGACCAACTGCTCCCCGTGCTGCGCCGCGCCCTCGACGACGACACGGTCTCCGTGATCGCCTGCCCGGTCGACTACTCCGAGAATCTGCGTCTGACCGACAGACTCGGTAGCCTCCACGGTCCGTTCTGACCCGAAGCGTATGACTCGGCGCAGTGCGGGCAGGACCACCCGGTATGCAGCGTCTGGCGGCGGCCTCTGGACTGTCGCCGCCGGCTTCGGCGTCCAGCACTGAGACTCGGGTTGACGCTGGCGGCCGTACGCGACCTGCGCGAGTTCCGTGGTCCGGTCTCGGCGCAGGCGCGGCCGGGTGCCCTCTGGATCCTGTCACGCAGCGTGGCCCACGGCCTCACTGTGGGTCAGCCGATGCCGGTGACCTGGAGTGCGGTGGTCCACACACACCCCGCCAGAAGCGGTGCCCCCGAATACGCACGTCATGAATCCGCGCCTGCCTTCTTGACGGTGCAGCCCAGGCAGGCGTGAGGTGACGCCGTACCCACAAAGAGATCAGCTCGGGTGCCCAGCTACTCGAGGGGCGTCAGGAAAGGATCCGCACGAGGGCGGAGAGCGCCTGAGGCCACGCAGCGTCGGAGGGCACCCCGTATCCAACGACGATGGCATCGGCCATGGCCTTCAGGGACCGTTCACGGCGGTATCGAGACAGGCTAGCCACTTTGAGGCCCTGCCGGGTTGCCGACTGAAGGACCCGCTGCTCGGTCCCGGGTGGCAGACCGAGCACGGTGTGCAGGCCAGCCGCTGCCCCGATGACGCGCACCTTTGGGGCGTGCTGGGCCAGGGCTGTGACGAGAGCGTCTCGTCGATCGCGGTAGCGCCGACGGGCAGCACGTACGTGACGGTCATAGGCGCCGGAGGTGCTGAAATCCGCCATCGTCAGCTGGCTGAATACCTCGCACGAGTCGATCTGCCCCTTGGCCGCCACGGCTTCCTCAGCGAGCGTGGGAGGCAGCGCCATCCAGGCCAGCCGCAGGCCAGGAGCAAGGGTCTTGCTGGCGGTACCCAGGTAGACCACGCAGCCGGGGTCGAGTGCTTGGAGCGCACCGACAGACTGGCGGTCGAACCGGAACTCACCGTCGTAGTCATCCTCCAGGACCAGCCTGCCTGTCCGTCTGGCCCAGTCCACGACTGCCGTCCGGCGATCGCGCTGCAGTGTCGTGCCCACAGGGAATTGGTGAGCCGGCGTGAGCAGGACCGTATCGGTGCCGTCAGGCGGGACCGGGTAGGTCCCGTGAGTATCCAGGGGAAGCGAGAGGGTCTCCAGCCCGGCAGCCGCCCGCAGGCCGCGGTGCCTGTCTGGGCCGTAGGACTCGACGGCGACATTCCTTGCCCCACGGCCGGCCAGGACTTTGCTCAGGATCTGCAGGCCGTGGGAGATGCCGGCGCAGATCAGTATGTGCTCCGGACTCGTGTATACGCCCCGGGCGCGTGCGAGATGGTCTGCGAGTGCGGCCCGTAGCTCCGGCCGGCCGCGGGGGTCACCGTAGCCGAACGCGTCGTCGGGAGCCGCGGCCAGGGCGCGGCGTGTGGCCCTCAGCCAGGCTGCAGGAGGAAAAGCGGTGAGGTCGGGGTTGCCTGGGATCAGGTCGTAGCAAGGTTCACCGGGCGGCTGGGCGGACGAGCGGACCGAGACCGGTGGAGTGATCGTTCTGTCTGCCACGAGTGTGCCCGAGCCTCTGCGGGCGGTAAGCCATCCCTCGGCGACGAGGTCGCCATAGGCGTCAGCCACGGTGTTGCGGGCAAGCCCGAGGTCGGCGGCGAGTTGGCGGGAGGAGGGCAGCCGTGCGCCGGGCGCCAGGCGGCCGCTGCGGACAGCGTCGCGCATGGCTGCGGCCAGCGCGCGGCGCACACCCCGTCCAGCTCGAATCAGATCACTCTCAAAGGCCTGCCATAGCCGCGCTGGACTGGTCGTACCGCGGGCGGCGAGGGGCTCGACGGGCATGGCGGAGGTCAGGCCCGGTGGCCGTAGGTGTGCGGATCCACGGGCTCGGATTTGGGAAGTCCGCCGACCACGAGACGGTAGGAGTCGATCACGAGTTCCTTCACCAGCTTCTCGTCGACGGTGCCCCCGCCTTCCACCGTGATCCAGTGCCTCTTGTTCATGTGATAGCCGGGGGTGATGTCTGTGTGCCGTTCACGTAGGGCTGCGGCGTCGTCCGGATCAGCTTTCAGGATCACGACCGGGTGCCCCGGCATGTCGGTCATGAGCATGAAAACCTTGCCGCGCACCTTGTAGAGGTCCCAGTCGGGGCCGAAACGATGCTCCAGGTCGGCGCCGGGCAGTTCCACGGTGCAGTCGCCCGCGATCTTCTGCAGCTTCTGTCCGTCCATGGTGATCAACTCCTCTATCAATCGAGTGCCCCGGCCGACCGGCCAAGGCCCCAAGGTGGGTTCCGGCGACCGCCTGACGGCGCGGCGTTGGCGCTCCCGAGGTCCTGGGCGAGAAGGCCCGCCACGGATGCCAGGCCGTCGGCGCTGCGGGCCTTCCACGCTCTTGCCGTCACCTCCGTGAACCTGCTCAGGTCTAGAGCGTCCCGTTGGCTCTGCAGCGGGCAGCCCCCGTCTATCAGGCTCACGGAACTGTTGCTCTGCTCCCTCAGTGCCTGCCTGGGGCGGTAGACGTCCGCGCGAACGTAACCGGCGGCGGCCGGAGGGGCGTCGCCGCCGGGCACGTGCTCCGCCGGTTTCGAGGCGCTCACCGGTTTGCCTGGCCTGAGCAACAGCGCAGCCAGGACAGCGCGCTGCCCCGGCTGGCCGGCTCCGGCCTCGACCCCCTGTTTGCGTAGCCGGACGGGACCGACCATTGAGCACTGGACGTCCACGTGCATGGTGCTTACCGCCCTGGAAATCCTTGTGAGGCTTGACCGCTCAGCTGTCCGCAGGAGACCGCTCTCTCCAAACGTACCGCAAGTCGGCCATTTTTCAGGACCAAATAGTCCTCTCTTGTGAGAGGGCTTCCGCTTTTGACTTGAGGCTGGGCTACGCACAGGTGCAGAAGGGGCTACGCCGGGCACGGAATGTGAGGACGGACGCCTCCTTCTGCCGGCAAACCCCGTCCGGCCCGGCTATGGATGTCGTCTGAAGGTCCGGTGCCGGAGACTGTGACGCGACCGCCTGTGGTGCGGCACCAGGATTTCTTGGTGCCGCTCTGCCGCAGACGGCTTACTGGCTCTAACAAAAGCTGTTGATCATGTGACTGTTGGCTTGTCTGCTCGTTGGTCTGGTCGTGGGGAAACGTCAGTCGAGGCCGTGGATCGTGTCGGATGAACTGTGGTCGCTCATCGAGCCGTTGCTGCCCGCGCCGGGACCGAAGCTGGTGGAAGGCAGACCTCGAGTGCCGGACCGGCAGGCAGTGTGCGGGATCCTGTTCGTGCTGCACACCGGCATCCAGTGGGAGTATCTGCCGCAGGAGTTGGGCTTCGGCTCGGGAATGACCTGCTGGCGACGGCTGGCCGCCTGGAACGAGGCCGGCGTCTGGGACCAGTTACACGTGGTGCTGCTGAAGGAACTGCGGTCGAAGAACCAGCTGGACTGGTCGCGGGCGGTGATCGACTCCTCCCACGTCCGGGCTGCTCGGCGGGGCCCAAAAGCGGTCCCAGCCCGGTCGACCGCGCACGGCCGGGCAGCAAGCACCACCTCATCGTCGACGGGCAGGGCATCCCGCTCGCGGTAACGCTGACCGGCGGAAATCGCAACGATGTCACCCAGCTCCTGCCCCTGCTCGACAAGATCCCGGCGGTCGCCGGCCTGGTCGGCAGACCTTGCCGACGGCCCGACGCGCTGCTGGCCGACCGCGGCTACGACCATGACAAGTACCGCCGCCTGCTCTGGCAACGCGGGATCCGCCCCGTGATCGCGAAACGAGGCCAGCCACACGGCTCCGGCCTGGGCATCTTCCGCTACGTCGTCGAGCGCACAATCTCCTGGCTGCACGGCTTCCGCCGCCTGCGCATCCGCTGGGAACGGCGTGACGACATCCACGAAGCTTTCCTCGGTCTCGCCGTCTGCCTGATCACCCACCGACACGTACAGCGGCTTTGTTAGGGCCAGTTAGTGCCCTGAAGGGACTTCCGCCGGTGGACTGGTGTCCTCGGCGGGCACGGTATAGGCCTTGACGTGGCCGATCGCCATGTCCAGGGCGATCCTCATGGGTTTGACGTCCTGGGCTGTCTGCGCAAGGAGGTAGCCACCCTGAAGGGCGGCCATGAGGCCGGTGGCCAGCTCTTTGGCATCTGCGTCGGCCCTGAGGACTCCCGAGTCCTTCATTCGCTCGAGCCCGGCCTCGAGTAGTCCCTCCCAGCTGTCGAAGTGCCGGGCGAGCGCCTCGCGTGCCTCTTCGTCCTGATCGGCCAACTCGCTTGCAAGGGATCCGAGCGGGCAGCCGTACGCCCCGTTTCGGAGCGCGTTGTGTTCGATCAGCACGTCCCGCCAGCGCTCCAGCCCGCGGAGGGAGTTGAGCCGCTGAAGTAGCTGGTGCTGACGTTTGAGCAGTTCAGCAGCTTGCAAGGCGACAACGCCCCGCACCAGTGCATCCTTGTCGGGGTAGTGGCGGTAGAGCTGGGATTTGCTCGTTCCGCTGGCCGCCCTGACCTCGTCGAGGGTCGTGGCAGACACGCCCCTGACGTACATCATGTCGGCGGCAGCCCTCAAAATGCGCTCCCGAGTCGCCCGCCCGCGCTCGGTCAGCTGGGAGTCGTTTCTGTCCCGCGCCTGTTCCGCCACATAGGCCAGATTACCGCTGCGTAGGCTAGCAGGATTGAAAAGGGACCTCAAGGTCCTTTTTTCTGTGCGACTCCCGGGCGGCGGGACCGGCCGGAGCCGCACCCGGCCGAGTGCGCCTGGGTTCCGGGCCGGCACTACCACGGGACGATCCAGGCCCCCGGCGCCGCCTCTGAGGCCGAAGCGGTCCCCGCCCCTCTGTTTGTCCCCTCCCCATTGACCAGGCGCACGTGACCATCGGCAACGTCCCGACCCGCGATGACCCCGCTGTCGCCTTCGATCCGACCGAGCGGATCACCGGGAGGACGATCGTCGGCGTTCGTCGATACACGCAGTCGGCCGGTGCCGCCCCAGAGTGACCGGCCGCGTGGACGAGGCCTGCTCTGCGGCAGATAGTTGATGAAGGACGACGAGGTCATATCGCTCGACGATGAGGGTGAGCGGCAAATGGACGCCTCGGACGAACTTCTTCAGATGACTACACCGTCGGCTCTGTTGACCCTGGACGGAGCGATCCGCAGCCTCAACGCGGCCATGGCCAGGACACTGGGCAGGTCCGTGGAGCAGTGCGTGGGTCGTGGCTTCGGTGATCTGTTGCCCGCAAGCCAGCTGACTGCGGTCAAGAGTCTCGTGGCCCACGCCGCCACGACGAAGACGGTTGCGATGCGGGTGCTGGAGTTCCCCGGGCCAGGTACAGCATCTGTCGTCTGCCTTGTCGAGGCACGACCAGTGAATGATCCCGTAGGTGGCGAGTCGCTGGTGTGGGTGCACTCATTGAACGCGGGAAACGACTTGGGCGCCCTGCTGATCCCGTTCCGTCTGGCAGCCAAGGCCGCCAACCTCGGTCTGTGCACGTATTCACCCCAGGAGCGCAAGCTGGAGTGGCTGGGTGGCGCACCCGCCTTGGCGGCGCTGTTCCCGGAGGCCTCCATGTCGTTGTCCGAGGTGGTTCGGCGAGTCCACCCCGATGACCGCGGGGCGCTGCGGCGGCTCGTGCGTTCGACGGCCGCCCGGTCCCCCTGGACCAGGTTGCGGTTCCTTACCGAGCGCGATGACTGGCACCTTCTGGTCTGCCGGGCCCGTCGGCTCATTCTGGGGTCTGGCGGCCCTGAGCAGGTCTTCGGAGTGATCCGCGACGACACCAAGAGGGAAGCGCGCAGACGCAGAGCGAAGGACGCGCTCAGTGCTGAACGTCAGCGCGCCGACGAGATCGCGGCCTTCTCCTCCGCCGTGATGACGGCAGTCACGGAGCAAGAAGTACAGCAGGTCGTCCTGACCCGGCTCGCCGCGACCTTCGGTGGTACCGGCGCCGCGCTAGCGTTCATCACTCAAGGCCGCCTACGCGTTTCCTCCGATGCCGGGATCCCGATGCCGGTGGCCGCCCTGCACGGCCTGCCGCTAGACGCCCCCAGCGCGCTGCCCTATGTGATCCGCACTGGCGAGCCGCAGTTCATTCCCAACCAGGAGGACTACATCCGCCGCTGGCCGCACGGGGCCATGGTGCCGTACTTCGACCAGCTCGACTCCGGCTTCGCCATCTCGATCACCTCCCTCAGCCCGATCGGCGATCAGCCGCTCGGGGCCTGGCTGGTGACCTACGACAGCGAACACCACTCGTCCCCGGATGAGCGCGCCCTCATGGGTACTCTTGCCGATCTTGCAGGCCAGGCACTGAAACGCGTTAGCTTGCAAGAGGCACGAGTCGAGCTGGCCACGGCGCTCCAACAGACCATGCTCCCCACGCTGCCCGAGCACCTCCCCGGCCTGGAGGTCGCCGCCCGATACCAACCAAGCCGCGACGGGCTCGACATCGGCGGAGACTGGTACGACGCCTTCGTCATGCCCGACGGTGCCATCGCCCTGGAGATCGGCGACGCCCAAGGGCACGACGTGGACGCCGCCGCCTTCATGGGACAGGTGCGCGCATCCATGCGCGCGATCGCCGCCCACGAACCGGATCCCGCAACCGTACTGACGCGCACCAACGAGCTGCTCATCACGATGGGCGCAGCACGATTCGCCAGCTGCACCATGCTGCGTATCGACCCAGGCGACGGACGGGTCACCGGTGCGAGCGCCGGCCATGTGCCGTTGCTGTACGCACGCGACGACGGCAGCCACAGCATCCACGAGTTGCCAGGAGGCCCGGTGCTAGGAGTCGTGCCCGGCACCGAGTACGGCGAGGAGACCTTCGCACTGCACAAGGACAGCGCGCTGGTCATGGTCACCGACGGCGTGGTCGAAGGACCGGGCCTCACATTGGAGGCCGGACTGGAACGAGCCGGAACACTGGCTGGCGCGGCCCTCCACGACGGGCTGAATGCCGAGGAGACCGCTGACCGCGTCCTCGACGCTGCTGTCGCGGTGGACCACCTGGACGACGTGGCTGTGCTGGTCATCCGGCGCGCATGAGACTCGATGCGTCCGTGCGCCGGGCAAGGTCGTACAGGTAGCTGCTCCAGACAGGTGGCGGCGGAGCCGAACGCGCTCCTCGAACCGCGAAGGTGGGCTCAGTTGAGAGCGAAGAACGCGATGTGGTCCAGCGCCATGTCCAGCGCGACGGCCATCGGCTCGGAGCTGTGCGCGTTCTGTGCAAGCACGTAACCTCCCTGCAGAGCGGCCAGCAGACCAGTGCCCAAGCGTTGTGGGTCGGCGTCCTCGGAGAGTACGCCGAGGACGCGGAGCCGGGTCAGTGTCTCGACGAGCATCCGTTGCCAGGCATCGAATGATGCGTTGAGCGCTTGGCGGGACTGCTCATCGTTGTCGGACAGCTCAATCGACATCGCTCCCAGCGCGCACCCATACGAGCCGTCCTGCAGTGAGTTGGCTTGGACCAGGGCGTCGCGCCAGCGGCGCAGGCCGGCGAGGGTCTTCACACAGCGCAGGTGCTGTTCCTCGCGGGCGAGGACGAACTTCGACTGCACGTCGATCACGGCGTGGATCATCGCGCGTTTGTCCTCGAAGTGGTTGTACAACTGCGACTTGCTCGTTCCGCTCGCCAGCCGGACGTCATCGAGCGTGGTGGCGTGGACGCCCCTGACATAAAACAGCTTGGCCGCCGAATCAACGATCCGTGAACGGGTCTCCAGGCCGCGTGACGTGCGGCGAACATCGCTGGTTGCGGACACGGTCTCTCCCTCAGGCACGTTACTCACTCGTGCTGCTCAGCCGTGGAGCGCATCACAAGCGCGGTGGCCCCGATCTCCAGGCGGATCAGTTGTGGCACCAATACGACCATAAAGGCTGACCGGCGAGAGATGACGCCCTTGTGATTCTTCACGCAGGTATCCGTGACGTCGCGGCCTGTAAGCCAGGACCGGACCTGGCCGACATCGCCCAGTTCCGCGGCCGCCCGCCGCGGCGCCCCGGGGTCCGGGGCTTGCCGGGCCTCCTCGGCGAAAACCTCCTGCAGGGTTCCGTCCTGACGCAGTGACGGAGAGGGCCGGCGCGGTGCAGCCCGGGGTCGTGACGCATCGAGGTAGGCGCCGAGGCGGCGCGACACCCTGGCGTCGATGACCTGTGCTGCGACAGCCATGTCAACCAGTACCTCACCGTGGACGGATGCGAGATGGAGGTGCAGGCAGAGCCGGCAGGTCTTGTCCTCGTTCCTGCCGAGCCCTCAATCTAACTTGGACTAAATAGTCCACTCAGTCAATCGATCCGGACCGAGTCAGGCCGACACGAGCCCGCGCGGTCCGACTGGCACAGTCGCTCACAACGAAGCTCACATGCAGCTTTGACCTGCATATTTAATGTCGAAGTCCGATCTCGACCCGCCCGCAGCAAGCCTGGCGGACCCTTCCCTTCCGGGAGCGGGGTTGCCCAGACTTTTCTGGTCTGTATAGTCCTTTCTATGTGGTGTCCGAGGTGATGAAGAGATCCGCAACTCGGCACCCACGGAGTCACCCCTCTCAACGCAGGCCACCGGGCGCAACCGACGCGACCGTCGAGGTTGCGGCCGGCGCAGGAAGAGCCTGCGGCGGAGCTCCGAAGCACTGCGAGCCCGGCTCGGGCTCGTCGACTATTCACACCCCGATCGGAGGTCGATTCGCCGTGTCACGACTGAACGTTCCCGCTCCAGAGGACGTGCCTGCCGGCGCACAGCAGATACTCGGCAACGTTGGTGCGCAACTCGGCTTCGTCCCGAACATGTTCAAGACCCTCGCGTCCAATCCGGCCGTTCTTGAGGTCGTCACGACTCTGCAAGGCACCCTGAGCCGGGTTCTCGACGGAAGGACGCGGCACAGCATCGCGCTGGCCGTGTCGCAGGCCAACGGCTGCGGTTACTGCTTGGCGATGCACACCCACGTCGCGACCGAATTCGGTGGCATGTCGGACGACGACATCAAGCTCGCCCGCGTCGGGAGCTCGGTCGATCCCAAACGTGCCGCGGCCGCTCGCTTCGCGCAGCAGGTGGTCGAGAGCCGCGGGCAGGTCAGCGACACCGACCTCGCGGAGGTACGGGGCGCCGGATACACCGACGCGCAGATCCTCGCCATCGTCGCGGTCGCGGTGCAGTTCCTGCTCACCAACTTCATCAACAACGTCAACCAGACCGACCTCGACATCCCCGCCGTTGACTCGGTCGATACGACCGTGCCCCTGTGAACCCGCGCCCCGAACCGCCGCCCCCGGCGGCCCGCGGAGAGACCCACCACCGTGCTGCGGGATACATGGGAACTCCGGTGGACGAGGGCACACGCCGGACCCGCCTCGTCGAGTCCGCAGAATCGCCCACGGCCCGCGTCATCGCGTCTGTTGAGGTCGGGCGGCGTCAGGAAGCGCCACGCGGCCGTCGGCAACACTCCACCCGCCGGTTGTTCTTTGGAACCCTCGACGCGGCTCAGGCACGCAGTCGGCACCCCCCACTGAGTCAACGATCATTCAGGAAGGCTCGACATGCCGGGCTCCGAACTCTATGAGCAATTCATGGCGCTGCACACCCGCGACGGTGGCCTCGTCATGCCCAACGCCTGGGACGGCCTCTCGGCGCTGATGCTGGCCGATGCCGGCTTCGAGGCGGTCGCGACATCGTCTGCGGCGATCGCCGCCACGCTCGGCCGCCTCGACGGGCGTCACCAAGTCACCCGCGAAGAGCACCTTGAGCATGCACGGCTGCTCGGCCGCCTCACGGGGCTGCCCGTCAACGGAGACTTCGAGGACGGATACGGCGACACGCCTGAGGACGTCACCGCGACCGTTGAGGCCGCCGTGGAGTCCGGCCTGGCCGGGATCGGGGTGGAGGACACCTCGGGCGATCCCGATATGCCGATCCGCGACTTCGACGAAGCAGTCAGTCGCGTACGTAGCGCCGTTGACGCTTCGAAGGGACGCATCGTCGTTACCGGCCGCACCGACAACTTCATCCAGGGGCGACTGGATCTCGACGACACCATTCGGCGTCTGACGGCCTTCGCTGAGGTGGGCGCAGATGTGGTCTACGCGCCGTTCCCACCCGACCGCGACGCACTCGTCGCGATCGTCACCGCTGTCGCCCCGACACCGGTCAACGTCCTGGTGTCTCCGTCGGACAAAGTGCTCACCGTCGCTGAACTGCAGAAGGCAGGAGTCAAGCGCATCAGCTTGGGTCCGTTGCTCTACGCCCACGCGATGGGAGCGGTCGAAGAGGCCGCGAAGGCACTCCTCGCGGGCGACCTCGCCTCGGCGACGACGGGCATGAACTTCGCCCGCGTCAACGAACTGCTGGCCCGCGGCAAGAACTAAACCGATCAGCACGAATCACTGACTCTTCATCTCGTGATCACAAGACAAAGGCAGGATGACATGGATCTCGGCAAGCTCATGAACAAGCACCTCACCAGGTACTTCGACCCCAGCAAGACGATCCCCGAGGAGACACTCCAGCAACTGCTGGGATTCCTGCGCTCGACGCCGTCGTCGACGAACGTGCAGCCCAATCACTTCTACGTCCTCGCCACGCCCGAAGGCAAGGAGCGGCTGGCGGCCAACCTCGGCGAACGATTCCAGGACAACAGCGAGAAGATCCTGAACGCCTCACATACCGTCATACTCACCACCAGGGCGGATCTTCCCGGAGGCCACCTCCAGGCCGTGTTCGACAAGGAGCGGGCCGACGGTCGCTTCCCCGACCCGGCAAAGCAGGCGCGGTGGGAGTCCATGACCCGCGACTTCCTCAACCTGCGCAACTACGGCTACAAGGACCTGAACCACTGGATGGAAAAGCAGACCTACCTCGCGATGGGTCTGACCATGATGGCGGCTGCTGAGCTCGGCGTCGAAGCCATGCCCCTCGAAGGGTTCGACCCGACCAGTGTCGACAAGGCGTTCAAGATCCGCGAAACCGGACACACCACGACCGTGCTGCTGGCCCTCGGCTACCCCGACCCCGCGAAGGTGTACAACAGCCCGATTTCACGCTTCGAAACCGACCAGCTGTTCACGTTCGTCTGACCAACGACGGCACCGGGATCGACCGGGGCCGAAGTCCGCAGGCTGCGGACGCCGCTGGTCCTCGAGGCCGACCCACCCCGGAGAGCCAGACCGGCGGCCAGCGCCGCCGGTCACCGGTCGGCGCCCCGGTCGTCGGTGATCCGAATGATCCAACGGCGTCGGCGGACCTCCGGCTTGCCCGGTAACGGCTTCTCCGACCCGCACCGTGAGGTCGTCGAACGGCGCAGCACGAAGCGGCGCGGAACCTGGCGCCGGCGGCAACGCTGCTGCCCGAAGCGCTGGGGACCTGGAACCAGTCGGTCGAACTGAGCGCGAGGACAACGATCTACTGTGAAGGCGTGCGGAATGCCCCTATTCAGCACCGCTGCCGGATTTGGGTTCCCGGCCCGTACCTCCTGGTCGGCCGGACCGAGTGAGAGGACAAAGATCCACTATGAAGGCGTGCGGAGTGTCCAGGGCAGAGACGGAAGTCGCCCTGCTGGAACTGCCCGAACCGTCATCTCCCGAGCCGGGCCAGATCCTGGTCGCGGTTGAGGCCGCCGGGGTCGGACCGTGGGACGAACTGGAAATCGACGCTCGTTGGGACGTGGGGCTGCGCCCCCCGGCGGCGCTGGGAGTGGAGGGCGCAGGCAAGGTGCTGGCCGTCGGTGCGGGGGTCACCCAGTTTGCCGTGGGCGACCGGGTGCTCGCGCACGAAGCCCCGCTGCCCGGAGGAAGCGGCTTCTGGGCCGAACGCGTTCTGATCAACGCGGATCACGCGGCGGCCTGCCCACCAGGCTTGGACGCGGCACACGCAGCGGCACTGCCTGTCAACGGGCTCACCGCGCTGCAGGCTTTGGAGAAGCTGGACCTCAGCCGAGGACAGCGGCTCCTGATCACCAACGGAGGCGGGGGCACCGGAGCCCTGGCCGTCCAACTCGCCGCGGCCCAGGGCATCGAGGTAACCGCGACCGCGTCTGCTACCGCTGCAGAGCGTCTGGTCGGTCTGGGAGCGATGGAGGTCGTCGACTACCACGATCCGCACTGGTCGACCGAGGTACGCGGCGGGTTCGACGCTGCCCTCATCATCGCCGCCGGCACGGCGGCCGCAGCCCTGCCTTTGGTGCGTGACGGCGGCCGGCTGTGCTCCCTGACCTCGGACGCGCCTCCGGAGGAACGAGGCATCACGAGTTGGGACCTCTACATCGAGCCCAACGCCGCGCAGCTTGCCCAGCTGGCGGAGCAGGCCGCGGCTGGAACCTTGAAACTCGCACCAGAACCCCTCCCGCTCAGCGAAGGACCGGCCGCATTCACCCGAGTGGTTGCCGGACGGGCTGGCGGTAAGAAGATCGTGCTCATGCCAGCATGACGCGCCCTGCCACCGACCGATCCCGATGGTGGGCCACGGTGCGCGCGGGGCACGAGCCGCGAGACTGCGCATCGGCGTGGCCATGCAGTGACGGGACTTGGACGCGTCCCATCTGTCGGCCGCGTCGACCGAAACGGAGCCGTCCCTGCGCCCGCTGCCCTAGCGCCGGGCAGTAATGAGCAGCGACGGGCCGGAGCAGCTACGCACGCGACTGAGTGGGTGGCGATACCGGCGAAACTCATCACGAGATCGGACCAGCGAGGCGAGCGGCCCCCCAACCACTGCCCGCAGTGGCAGCCGGGCCTTCCCATCGACGCGAACGTGACCCTGCAGGGTCTGCGCCACGGCCGCGACGACCCCGCCCAACCGGCCGAACACGTTGTGGCGCCCGGCACGCACACCGTTCCCGTCCACCTCGCGACGGGAACGGACAGAGCTTGTACAGAAGGAGGAAACACAAATGAAAGCGATCGTTGTCACTGACCCCGACGCCGGAACCGCCGGGATGACGCTGGCTGAACGACCCGATCCGGACACGGCGCGCCTCGCCAGCCTTGACGGCGCGAACTACGGCGACGTCGTCGTCGAAGTTCATGCGTCGGGTTTCACCGGGGACGAGCTGGAGTGGCCCTCGACCTGGGCCGATCGCCTCGGCCGGAATCGGACGCCCTCGATCCCAGGACACGAGGTGGCCGGCGTGGTCACCTCTCTCACCTATGGAACGGCAGGGCTGTCGGTCGGGCAGCGCGTGTTCGGCCTCACGGACTGGACCCGCGACGGCACCCTCGCGCAGTACGTCGTCGTCGAGGCGCGAAACCTCGCGCCGCTGCCCGGCGACATCGACTTCACGGTCGGCGCGAGCGTCGCGATGACGGGCCTGACTGCCTGGCAGGGACTGTTCGAGCACGGGCACCTCTCGGTGGGGCAGAGCGTGCTCGTGCACGGCGCCGCCGGCGCGGTCGGATCGATGGTGGCTCAGCTCGCGCGAGAGGCCGGTGCGCACGTCATCGGCACCGGACGCGCCGCCCACCACCAGAGCGCACTCGACTTCGGCGCGCACGAGTTCGTCGACCTCGACAACGACACGCTGGAAGACGTCGGCGGAGTCGACTTCGTCTTCGACGTATTCGGCGGCGACATCGGCGCTCGATCGGCCCGGCTGGTGCGAGGTGGAGGAACATTCGTCACCGTCACCGGCCCGCCGGAGGTGCGGCCGGCCGACGGCCTGGCGGTCGACTTCGTTGTCGTCCCCGACCGCGCCCAGCTGGGCGAGATCGCCCGGCGGGTACGGGAAGGACGTCTGCGGACGCACATCGGCCAGGTCGCGAACCTCGACGACGCTGTCGCCGCCTTCAACCCGGCCCAGAAAGTCAACGGAAAGACGATCATCCGCATGCAGTGAGGGGATGGCAGGGCCACGCCACCGCTTCCCCCGTTCCCGCCGCCGGGACCAGGAGAGGACGGCCGGCGTTCGGCCCTGGGCCGGTGGCTGCGCAGCGTCCGACGCCGCCGTAACTGGCGTCGTGGCAGCCTGGTGTGTGGGGATCCTATTCTTCGTTCCTGAAAGATGGTTGGCCTGTCTGAGCGAGGAGTGAGCGGTTGAGCAGGGGGGCTTCCTCGATTGGCTCAGGTGGGGGCGGCACGATCTATGAGTACCGGGTTGCGGCACTGGATCTGGTTGGCCTGCTGTGTGGTGTGGCGGTTCCCGGTCTCGATGTGGTGCCGGACTCGGTCTGCCTGCAGAAGGCCAACGACTTCCCGTTGGACGACGTCGTCGTCCTCAACCGCCAGGGCTCCTACGAGCTGGCCGTGCAGCGGCAGGTCAAGCGCACGCTTGAGATCGTGTCCAGTAGTGGCCCGTGGCTCAAGACGATGGGGCAGTGCTTGGCAGGTCTGGAGTCCTTCGGCGACGCGATCGACGCTGACCGGCACCGTCTCGGCTTGACTGCCTCCGGGCCTACAACTGGCCTGGAGGCATTGCGAGACCTGGCTGCATCCGCTGCTGCACAGAAAAGCGTGGCCGACTTTCTGCAAGAGCTGCCCCGCCTGGACCAGTCCTACCACCGTGTGTGGAAGCACCTGACGCAAACTGTTAGTGATCTCCTCGCAGAGTCCGACGTCAACGCTCCGGAACAGGAGTTGGTGCATCGCAGCGCCTACCGGATTGCTCGCCGTCTCGTCGTCCAGATCGAGCCCACCGAGCAGATCAGTCCTCGCTACCCTGCTCTATGCGCCGCGCTGCAGGAACGGGTGCTGCACGCGGACACGGGGGTAGACGCCGGTGGAGTGTTCCGGAAGGTCGAGGAGCTTGCTCAGGAGTGGGTCCACGGGGCGGTGCGATTGACGCTGCCATGCTGCGTAACCGGCAGCGTGCAAGGGGGGTCGCGCTTCGTGGCGATCCGCCGGCCCGGTCTGCTGTGGTGGTCCGCCAACGCGTTGAACAGCCTGGGGCGGAAACGCTCGCCCAGGCAGCACAGGTGCAGACCCTGACCAGTCACACCGGCCGTTCCGCGCGGTCGGATGTGTTCGGAGAGCTGAAGCCCTCCGATGCGCTGCGCTTGGAAGTACACCGTGCTGTGGATGCGGATGTCGGATCCGGTGCGCTCGCTGCGCTTCCTCCCTACATTGCCCGCCCTGATGGCGTGGACAGCCGGCTGCGGCGCATGGTGGCTCAGTCGGCCAACGGGAGCCGACTGGTAATGGTGGAGGGTGGTTCCTCCACCGGGAAAACACGGGCCTGCTGGGAAGCGGTGCGGGCCGAACTCTCCTCTTGGCGCATTGTGCATCCGCTGGCTCCGGACCGGCCCGCAGCTCTCCTGCGTGCCTTGCAGGATGACGTGCTGGAGCCGCACACGGTGCTGTGGCTGAACGAAGCCCAGTTGTATTTCCTGGTGAAGGACTACACGGCCCAGGTTTCATCGGCACTTCGGGCCCTTTTGACGGACAGCCAGCGCGGCCCCGTTCTGGTCCTGGGCACCATGTGGCCGACGTACTGGAACCACCTGGCGGACGACCCGGCGGAGGGGGACGAACTGCACGACGGAATGGGCGCCGTGCATCAGCTTGTCGATCTTGCCCTGACCATCACGATGCCTCCCGCGTTCAATGCGCGAGAACTGGCCGATGCTGCAGCGCTAGTCGCCTCTGACCCGCCTGAGACTGGCTCGAAGTCCTGCCGCCAGCGGACGCATCACTCAGTTCCTGGCCGGCGCCCCGCACCTGGTGCGACGATACGAACAGTCCGATGGGGCTGCTCGTGCCATCCTTCATGCCGCCAAGGACGCGCGCCGATGCGGACACCGACCACTGCTGACCGAAGAGTTCCTACGGACCGCAGCCGATGGCTATATCGATGAGGCCACATGGCACACGCTGGACGAGGGCTGGTTTACCTCCAGCCTGGCCGAACTCCTCAAACCGCGCCGTAAGCTGCCAGGGCCGCTGACACGGTACCGGCCCCGTCCGGGTGAGCCATCCCCGGATAGCCCGTTGTACCAGTTGGCTGACATCCTTCACGAGAAGGGCCGGACAACCAGGAAAAGGATGCCTCCCGCCTCCTCTCTGTGGGCAGCGGCAGCGACTCACTCCCGTACGGACGCTGATATGCGGGAACTCGCCGAGGCTGCGCGCACCCACCAGGCGGTTGACTGTGAGGCGCTGTACCTGCGGGCTGCCTCGGGTGGTGACGCCTCCTTGCTGACGTGGTTCATCCGCCGCCTCATCGCCCTCGGGCAGTTCCGACGTGCGGAAGAACTCATTGAAGAGCGTTGTCACTCCGGTTTACTCCTCGGCGAGCTCTCCGCAGCTGTTGGCCTTTCTGGACACTACGGGGACAGTGAACGCCTGGCCCGTCGGGCCTTCGCCGTCAGCGGTGACCGACACGGTCACCGTCGCCTAACCCACCATCTGCTGAGTCTGGGCATGCGCCGCGATGCGACACACCTTTACTCCTGGGCCGCCGACCATGGCGACCCGCCTCCGCCCACAGGGTGAGGAGGCGTTCGTAGTCGGCGGTCCGCTTCCGTCCGGCGGGGCCAGCCATGAGCCGGCGGATTCTGTTGTTGATCTCATCAAGGGCAGGAGTCACCCGGCCGTCAGGCCCGGGGGAGTGGGACATACCCCCACCGTATGGGGAGGGTCTGACAATCGAGACGCGTGTTCTATTCTTTGTTCGAGGCGATGAGCGCTCGTCGCCCAGATGAGGACACAGACATGACGACCCCAGTGCCACCGATCACGGAGCCCGACCCCAGCACCATGATCTGCCCTGGCAGTCACGTCGGATTGTGCGCGGGATGCCAGCAGCAGACGTGGCGGTACGGCCCGGGCGGGCTCCCCCGGTGTAGTTGGTGCTTCGCCGACCAGAAGGCGAAGTGGGGGCCCGGGGTGCGGTTCACCAGCACCCGCGGCTAGCCCAGGGTGAGCATCATCGCGTTGTAGGCGGCGCGTCCTCAAAGGGGAGAACCTCACCGAAGTGCTGGTACCCCCATGCCTCGTACAGGGCGTGTACGCGCGGATGGTCCCGCTCGACGAGGAGCGTGACCCGCTCCTCGGATCTGCCGCGCAGCAGCTCGCCGTGAATCTCGTGGGCGGCGCCGGTACCGCGGACCTTCTCGACGATCATCAGCTCCGACAGTGCGAACGTGGGGGCCCCGGTCTCGTGTCCGCTCCAGGAAGTCCGCTGCGTCCGGCACGCGCTTCGCATGCTGGCGCATCTGGCGTCGCAGGTCATCGAGCTTGTTTTGCACGCGGTCGCTCTGCACCCGCTTGGCGATCACGGCCGCCCGCGCCGCCTCGGCTACCGCGTGTTCGGCCTCCCCGCCATCGAGGAGGCCCTGCGCGTGCTGGGCCGTGTAGTAGACCCGGTTCCGCTCGAACCGCGGCTCCAGCAGGGCCAGCGCGGAGGAGGTGAGCTTCTGAGCGCGGGCGTGACGGCCGAGGGCCTGGTGTGCCGCACCGGCGAGACCGGTGATCTCGGCCGGGGTGAGGAAGGACAGCCATGCGGCGGGCTGCCCCTGGGCGCGGTCGTATGCGGTCTCGGCGCGTGCGAGGGAGCGTTCAGCTCGGGTCCGTTCGCCGGTCCTGGCGTGGCCGACGGCCTGACGGCGGTGCAGGAGCGCCATGAGCCACGGGTCGTTCTTCGCCTGCCGGGTCTCGACTGCGGCCCGGCCGATGCGGACAGCTTCCTGATTGCGGGCCACCGTATCCGTTTGCCCTCCGGTGCCTGCCGGATGGGCATAGAGCAGCGGTGTTGCGGGGAGCGGGCCGAACCGCCGGGTCAGGGTCGAGGCAGCTGGGACAGCGCGGCGTGGCCGACCTGCAGGAGGGCCGAGCCGTCCATGTTGGTCTTGGCGAGGAACTCGATGCCCTGCAGGACCGCGAGGAGCAGGCGTCCGAGCTCTTGCGCGTCGGCACTGGGATCCAGGTCTCCTTCACGCTGCGCCTCCTTGACGCAGGCGATCAGGAGGTCTTCGACACCCTGATAGGTAGTTCGGGCTCGGGAGACCACCTCGGGTTCCTGGCTGTGCAGCTCGGACGTGCTGTTGACCATGAAGCAGCCGCGTCGCTGCGTGTCTCCCGCGAAGCCGTTGGCCGTGCCTTCCAGGAGGTGGGTCAGGCGCTCCAGGGCCGGGCCTGGTCCTGTGAGGATTTGCCGGACGCTGGTGAGCTGCTCGTCGCGATAGCTGTCCAGTACATGCAGGAAGAGCTGGCGCTTGTCACCGAACGCTCCGTACAGGCTTCCTTTGCCCAGACCTGTGGCGGCCATCAGGTCCTGCAGCGATGTGGCTGCATAGCCGCGGTTCCAGAACTGCTCGCGCACGGACTCCAGAACCTGGTTCTCATCGAAGTTTCGGGGACGCGCCATAGCGTTCACACTACTGCTTTTTGACCTTTCGGTCCATATTGGCTTTGCATGCAGCTGGCACCGGTGGGCCACCCGAGCGGTTCTGTCGTCTTGCTTCATGTCCACCCGTCCCGCACGTCTGGAAGGACCGCGCCAACCACTGATGGGCTGTCGTGGGTGAGCGATGCTGAGGCGGGGTGGCTGTGTCGTTGGGGCGCGCGGGGCGCGAACTGGGTCTGGCCAGCACGAATGAAGAGACGCTGGTGGAGTACCAGAGGCGTACTAGAGGCCTAGATCGCTCAGCCCGGGATGATTGTCCGGGCGACGTCCCAACGTCCAGTGGTACTTGCGCTCCGACTCCTGGATGGGCAGGTCGTTGATGCATGCCAGCCGTACGCGCATCAGCCCCTCGTTGTCGAACTCCCAGTTCTCGTTTCCATAGGAGCGGAACCAGTTCCCCGAGTCGTCGTGGCACTCGTAGGCGAAGCGCACGGCGATGCGGTTGCCGTGGAATGCCCACAGCTCCTTGATGAGCCGGTAGTCCTGCTCTCTGGTCCACTTCCGGGTGAGGAAGTCGATGATCTCCTCGCGCCCGGTGACGAACTCGGCACGATTGCTCCGCCGGCTGTCGGGGGTGTAGGCGAGGGCCACCCTCCGGGGGCCGCGGGTGTTCCAGGCGTCCTCGGCGAGCCGGACCTTCTCGATGGCGGTCTGTTCGGTGAAGGGAGGTGCCGGAGGGTTCGAGGGCATGGTGCCTCCTGCCATTGAACGGTGCGGGCCCTCGGCCGCCGTTGCGGCGTGCCGTGGACGTCCTCATCCCTCAGCGGGCGGGTCATGATCGCAACGTTTCCTGGTCCGTCGGGCGGTGGCCGGCGCCCAGCGCCATCGTGCTCCTCACCGCGGGCAAACTGGGGTGAGGAGCGCGATGGAACGTCACGCAGGGATGTCCGCCACTCCGTTCGGCAGCATCGCGCGCGCGGCCCGGACCAGGTCCAGAGACTCGCGGAGGAGCAGACCGGTCATGAACTCGCGAATTGCTTCGGGACCGACCGTTCGGGTCGGGAGGCCGATGGATTCGAGGTACGACAGTTCAAGGACGCCGTCCTCGGCGAAGAGGGACGAGGCGACCTCTGGGTCTGCGATGTTGGCCGTGTAGGCGAGCAGCAGCTCGCGGGCATTCATCATGTGCTGCGCATTTCACTTTCCCTGGGCTTCCCAGTGGCGGACGTTCGACTTGGGCGGCGCAGATATGTTTCTGGCGCCCGATGCGGCGTGTGTGAGGTCCCAGGAGCGCCAGGAGGGCTCACCGGAGAATCACAGTGGCGTCCATCTCCCACATGAGCACCTCCGCGCCCCGATCTGCTGCGGTGATCCGCTGGCCCTCGGCAGCCGTGATCCGCGCCGCGTCTCCTTGAGCGAGCGGACCGGAGCTTTCCAGGGAGAGCGCGCCCTTGGCGACGAAGACATGGACGAACGGCGCGGTCGCGATGTGCAGAGTCTCGGCGGGACGAAGCCGCGCGACGTGCAGTGCGGCATGCTTTTGACGGATGCTGATGGCCCGGGTGCCGGAGTGCTTGGGCATGCCCGAGGCCAGGGTGGCCCATCCGCCTTGTGTGAGCTGGGCGTTGATGTCCAATTGCTCATACCCGGGAGACACGTTGGCAGTGTCGGGCAGGACCCACATCTGGATGAAGTGCACGTCGTTGTTGTGTTCGGGATCGCCGGTCAGCGTCCACGAGTCGTTCTTCTCACTGTGAAGGATGCCCGAGCCGGCGGTCATGCGCTGGGCGAGGCCCGGATAGATGATTCCGTTGTGGCCGGTGGAGTCCTGGTGGACAAGCGCGCCTTCCAGCACCCAGGTGACGATCTCCATGTCCTGGTGAGGATGGGTGTCGAACCCCGTGCCAGGTTTGACGGTGTCCTCGTTGGACACGAGCAGCAACCCGTAGTGAGTGTTGGCTGGTTCGGGTCGGGGCCCGAAGGAGAAGGAGTTCCAGGACCGCAGCCAGTCGGTGCGGGAGAGGCGGCGGGAGGAGGAACGGCGTATGTCGATCGCAGCGCGCACGACGGTTTCCTTGAAAGATGTGGAGGCGGCCGGGGCTTCTGCGTGGGGGCGGCGCAGAGTCAGCCGCCGGCCACGGCGGCTGCGGCACGAGGGGCCCTGATCGGTGTCGTCGAAGGAACGGAGGTCAGGCCCTCACTGCGCGTATGCCTGCGCGACCTTGAAGGTGTCTTCGTAGAGATAGAGCTTGACGATCTTGCCGTCGGCGACCTGGAAGTGCATGGCGATGGGCATCTGGTACGAGCGGCCCGTGCTTCGCGCCACCCGGGAGAACTCTCCGAGGAGGACCGCGTGGTCACCTTCCACGACGAGAGCTTCGACGCTGTCGACGTTTTCCTCCGGCACGATGTTCTCGCCCAGTGTGCGGAGGTAGTCGGCGACCTCGGCGCGCGTCGTGCGCCGGCCCGTCCATGGCAGTCGGGGGGATCCGGGCACGTACCAGTCGATCTCCTTCGCGAACAGTTCGGCAACGGCGTCAGGGTCTCCGGCGGCAAGCAGCCCGAGGAACTTCTCGACGACCTCGCGTGTAGTCATGATCAGGGAACCTTTCACGGAGAGGGGTGCGGGGGGAGCGCATCCGGCGCTTCACGCCACTCACGGCGCTGGTGGCCGCTGCACGTCAGAAATCGGAGGACCACAAGGGCGCGACGGCCCAGGGCTCCGCAACATCTCTGTCGAGTAGAACAGATTCGGACCGGCCGGTCAAGAATTGTCGGGCGGTGTGATCCCGGGCGCATCGCGCCGCTTCGACGGCGTACAGAGTTCGCGATTGCAAGCATTGCGGCGAGCGCGAGTTGTCTCGTGACGATTGCCGTAAGAGGCGGCCGAGCGCTCCGTTGCGGGAGACGAGACTGCGGTCATCGCCCATCACGTCTGGGTCAGCGTGCTCTCCGCGCCGCGATGGCGAACGGCCCTGAGGCCGATGATCCGCGTCCTTTGCCGACCCGGGAGCGGCCAGGCGTCGATGCCCAGTTGCCGGGCCTGTCCGGACTGGCAGTCTGATCCCGCCGCTCGCCGGGACCGCCTTTCGCGAGCTACTGGCCGGGGCGGTCCAGATCTGCGGGGATCATGCCGGGCGGGCCGAGAACGACATCGCCGAGTTCCTCGGTCACCGCCATGAACAATTCCGCGTCCAGCTCAGTCTCCGGCGTGGCCAGGTGAAGCGGTGTGGCGGCCCGAGCGATGAGCTCGGCGAATCCGGCCGGCGAGCTGATGTTGAGCGCCCGGGCCCCGTCGGGGCCGGACTTGATCGCGTGAGGCACGTCCCTGGGAATGGTGAAGAAGTCACCGGACCGCAGCGTCACGGTGTCGGGCCCGGCCCACACGGTCAGCGAACCAGAAACCACCCACAGCCGCTCCTCGTACCGCGTGTGCAGGTGCAGCGGCGTCGCCGCGCCCGTCTCCATGACGGAGTCGGTGACGTCGTGGCGTCCCTCGGTCTCCGCTCCGGAGGTGAGGATGGTGACCCGCAGCTCCTGCCCCAGGACATACTGACGTGCCGCAGCGCCGGTGGCAGGCGTGAAGAGACTCATGATGGGTGACTCCAGACAGAGAGGACGGGGGCGCCCGGCACGATTGGTATGGGGTGGGCCGGGTGCAGACGATCGCAGGGGAAGGCGCCCAATATTCAATAGACGGTACCTATATCGAAAGTAGCATGCGTTGGTTGAAGATGGAACTATGAGCAGTCGGCCGGGCGACCGGCGGCCCTACCGTGCCGGCAGGCGTGCCGAGGCGGCCGCGGAGACACGAGCGGCCATCCTCGACGCCGCTCTGCGCCTCTTTATGGAACGCGGCTATGGAAAGGTCACCGTCAGCGACATCGCGCGGGAGTCCGGAACGGCCGTTCCCACGGTGTACGCGAGCACCGGCGGCAAGGCCGCGATCCTGGCCCACCTCATCGGCGAGGGCATGGACGACCCGATCGTCGACGAGACCCTCGCAGCGGTGCGCGCCTCATCCGATCCGCGGGAGACGGTCGCCGCCGCTACGCATGGGGTCCGGATCGACAACGAGCGGTACTCCGCCCTCCTCCAAGTACTGGTCACGGCGGCCGCACTGGACGAGACCGCCGCGGAAACCCTCACCGACGCCAATCGCGTCTACCGCGAGGCCCTCGCGGTCGTGGCCGGGCGGCTGGCGGATCTGCATGCCCTGGGCAAGGGCCTGACGCAGGGCCGCGCCACCGACATCCTGTGGTTCTTCCTCGGCCACCAGTCCTGGCACCTGTACGTGGCGGACTGTGGCTGGTCATGGAACGACACCGAACACTGGCTGGTGGAACAGGTCTCGGCCGCCTTGCTGGGTGGCCGCATCGACTGATCGGCGGGCAAGCCGCCGACGCACGCCCACGTCTGTCGTCATCAGGGGGCACGGTGAGCTGGAGGGCCAGGCGGGGTGGGGACAGCCAGCTGCGGTGGCGGCACAGCAGCACCTGTCTGGTGGCTCGCACCGCATCAATACCGAGCGCGGACGCCCAGGAGCTCGGGCGACTGCTCCTCGCCGTCATGCAGGGCATCGAGTTTCTCGCCAAGACCGACATGGACGGCTCAGCTCTGCTGCAGATAGGCCAAGCCGCCCTCAAGCAGCTGTCCCGGCACTGACCATCCTGCGGGTCGGCATCGTCCACAGGTGATATGCCGACAAACAGCGATCCGCGTGGGCCCGCCTGGGATCGGCGCGCGAGCGTCCCTTCGTACGTTCCAACTAGTGGCCCGGCCGCCCGCCCCAGCACAGTTGCCGACCCGCCCCTTTCGTCATGCCCTTGAGCGGGCCGTCTTCGGCCGTGCGGCTGCGCCACCGACTGCGCCTCACCGCGGGCCGGACGACGCTCTGGCAGCCGACGGCGCCGGACCGTTTCACACGAGCGCTGCGGGCGAGCTCTACAGATTCCCGCACAGGACCTTGGTTCGCGGCTCCCATTCGCATGCCGACGGCGCGGCGAGCGCTCAAATAGTGCATTGATCGACTGACTTTGCAACGCATTTGAAGGAGACATAAGTTCTTGACTGTACGGTCCATAAGCTCTACCTTTGTACTGCGACCCGCGGATTCGCTACTGCAAGGGGACGTCGGGTCGGCGGTAGACAGGTACAGACTGTTCCGCTGCACGGCAGGGAAACGCCGGGGCGGGACTGCGCGAGTGTCTCGCGTGCCCCTCCGCAAACGACTGCACACGCCCAACGAAAAGTGATCACCATGACCACCCCTCCCCAGCCGCTCTTCACCTACAGCCTCCACAACGTGACGATTTCCGTCAGCGACCTCGACGCGTCGATCCAGTGGTGGAACCGGGTGTTCGGCCTCACCCTGCTGGCGAAGTCCCGCTTCGACGCCATCGGAGCGGACGTTGCCTTCTTGGAGGGGCCCGGTTTCCGGCTGGAGCTCCTTCAGCCCGCAAACGGTGTGCGGATCCCTGAACTGACGGCAGAGCCCCCCGCCCACATCCGCCCGATCGGCAACAAGGCCCTGGTCTTCCGTGTCGAGGACCTCGACAGCGTGACCCGCACCTTCCGTGATCTGGGGGTGACGACCGTCTGGGAGCAGATGGACCTCGGCGACGGCAGTATCTCGACCGCGATCCGTGACAACGACGGAAATCTCATCAACGTCTTCCAGCAAGGCGCAAGCCCGGTCGGCTGACACGGCGAACCGATCAACCTGGCCGCCGAGCCAGATTAAGCTGCTCCGGACGTAGTTGTCCGGGACATGGTTGGCGCCGCCGACCGCCGCCGCTGCCTAACGCAGGTTTGCGGCGGCCGGCCGGCGAATGCCCTTTGCGCATGCGGCCAACGCGCGGTCTGCCAGGCGATGAGCCGGCCCTCCCGGGCGGCCAATTCGCAGCGCCGATTCCCAGCAGTTCCAGCGGCAGTGCTGCCGTTCACCGGGGTGCGAGCCGTCGCTAACTCCGCGCGAACTCAAGCAGGTCTTTGTTGAAGATCTCGGCGTACTTGGGCACCATCGCAAGGCCATGAGGCGCGCCCTCGTAGACCTTGTACTGCGCGCCCTTGACGATCTTGGATGATTTGGCGCCCGCGGAGACGATGGGCACGATCTGGTCGTCGTCGCCATGCACGATCAGTGTCGGCACATCGACCTTCTTCAGGTCCTCGGTCGTGTCCGTCTCGGAGAACGCCTTGATGCAGTCGTAGGCGCCCTTGATGCCGACTGTCATGCTCCAGAGCCAGAACTCGTCACGCGTTCCCTGGGAGACGGTCGAGCCCTCACGGTTGGCACCGTAGAACGGGGCACTGAGGTCCTTGTAGTACTGCGAGCGGTCCGTGAGCACACCCTGGCGGATCTCGTCGAACACCTCGATCGGCAGGCCCTCAGGGTTGGCTTCCGTCTTCAGCATCAGCGGCGGGATCGCGCCGAGCAGGACCAGCTTGGCGACCCGTGCCGTGCCGTGCCGGCCGATGTAGCGGGTGACTTCGCCGCCGCCGGTGGAATGCCCGACCAGAATGACGTCGTGCAGGTCTTCGGTTTCGATGACCGCGGCCAGGTCGTCGGCGTACGTGTCGAGGTTGTTGCCGTCCCAGGGCTGACCGGAGCGGCCGCCACCGCGCCGGTCGTGAGCGATGGCGCGGAATCCGTTGTCCACCATGAGCTTCATCTGGGGGTCCCAGGCGTCGGCGGTGAGCGGCCAGCCGTGGGAGAAGAGCACGGGCTGGCCCGAGCCCCAGTCCTTGTAGAAGATCTGCGTGCCGTCCTCGGCGGTGGCGAAGGGCATGGTTGCGCTCCTCTCGATGTCCGCTCGCGGGCCCCTTACGTCACGCCCTCCGGGGATGTGACGCGAAAGCGGCGCCGCATGAGGTCAACATTAATTGCGGGGCAGCGATTCAGCGCGTCTGGAACCACCGCTTCGGTACGAGTGGGACGGTCGTTGCCTGACAGGCGAGGAAGTGGTCTGCCTCGTACGGTGGTCCTTGCGGTCAGGAGAATTCACCGGTCACGCCACCCGAGTGAACTCCCGGGCACAGTCACCCACCCGCCCTGAACATCACCACCGGTGGCGGGCGGCAGCCAGGTGATCACGGGTCGTTACTACTCGTTCTGTGACACGCGGAGGGCAGGACATGGGATCCGACGTTGACGTGCTGGTCGTCGGTGCTGGTCCAGCGGGGTTGCTGCTCGCAGGTGACCTGGCCGAGGCCGGAGTGCGCTGCACCGTCGTGGAACGGCGAGAAGGGGAATCCCAGCTGACACGCGCATTCGCCGTTCACGCCCGAACGATGGAGCAACTGGACGCCCGCGGCCTGGCCGACGACCTGCTGCTGACCGGCCTCCGCAACCCGATCTTGCAATTTCTGCGGATTGATCTGTCGCACCTGCCGACCCGTTACCCCCACGTGCTCGTGACGCCCCAGTACAACACCGAGCGACTGCTCCTGTCCCGCGCCCTGACACACGGCGTAAACATCATGCAGGCCCACGAAGTGACTGGCGTCCAGCAAGACCCGAACGGTGTCGACGTCACCGTGAAGACACCAGCCGGCACTGAACACAGCCTGCGCGCAGACTTCGTCGTCGGCGCAGACGGACGAAACAGCTGCGTGCGCCAGTCCCTCGGCCTCCCATTCCCCGGCCGCTCCGCCGTTCGCTCCATGATGCTCGCAGACGTCCGGATGGCTGATCCGCCGAAGAAGCCGCCCACCGTGGCAGCGACCGGAGACGCCTTCGCCATTGTCGTCCCGTTCGGCGACGGCTGGTTCAGGGTCATGGCCTGGAACCGCCACCACCCCATGCCCGACAACGCATCGGTCGATCTGGAAGAAATCAAAGACGTCGCCCGCCAGGCGCTCGGCAGCGACTTCGGCATGCACGACCCTCGCTGGCTCTCCAGATTCCACAGCGACGAACGCCAGTCACCCCGCTACCGAGTAGGCCGAGTATTCCTCGTCGGCGACGCCGCCCACGTCCATTCCCCGGCCGGCGGCATGGGCCTCAACACCAGCATCCAGGACTCCGCAAACCTGAGCTGGAAACTCGCAGCCGTTCAGCGTGGCCGCGCACCAGACACCCTGCTCGACACCTATCAGAACGAACGGCACCCGGTGGGACACCGGGTTCTGCGGATGAGCGGGGCACTGCTCCGCGGCGTCCTCACCACACCACGGGCATTGTGCGGCCTCCGTGACCTGTCAGCGCGTACGGTGCTGCAAACCCCACCAGTGGCCCGACGACTGGCCATGGCAATCTCGGGAATCGACATTTCCTACGCCGCCACGGTCGGCGCGCACCCCCTTGTCGGGAAGCGGGCACCTGACGTCCCCCTCAGCGACGGACGCAGACTCTACGAAGCCCTCCGTAAGCGACGGTTCGTCCTTGTCACACCGTCCGACACGGAGCGCTTCCCCTCACTGATCACAGAGTGGGCCGGCGAGGTGGAGATCGTATCCCCGAAGGGCGCTACCAAAAAGAGTGTTCTGGTCAGACCAGACGCCTATATCGCATGGGCCATCTCGGACGAGTCACCTGAACATCGCATCGACGCGGCCCGCCAAGCATTGACCGAATGGTGCGGCACACAAGGCACCAGCTCTGTAGCCCCTTCACCCGACTAGTTAGGCCACTGTCGCGGCGACGCTGGGACTGTCCCGCAAGCCCTTCCCCTCCACGTTGCCCGGACCGCCCATGTCATTCCAGGATGGCGAGGTGTTCGGCGGCGCCCCCGCGCCAGTGGATCAGGAAGACGGTGGCGTCATCGCTGGTGCGCCCTGCGCGTTCCCGCTTCAGGGCGTGCGAGAGCCGCAGCGCCCCCGCCCGCGTCCCTCCTTCCGCGTGAGCCTGCTCAATGGTGTTGACGCAGCGGATGAGCCGTTCCTCGCCGAACGGTTCTCCTTCGGCATTCCGTTCCTCGATCACGCCGTCGGTGTAGCACAGCACGCGGTCACCGCGCTGGAGTTGGTGCTCGCTGACCGCAGGGTGCTCACCGCCCAGGCCGACCGGAAGCGTGGTCGGGCCCTCCAGTGGCCCGGCGACCTGATGGTTGCGGATCAGCAGGGGAACGGGGTGGCCGGCGTTGACCCATCGAAGACGGCCGGTGGTGACGTCCAGATCCATCATCTGCGCGGTGACGAAGTGATCGGGACCGAACTGCTCGGCGACGGCCCGGTCCATGAACGCGTACATCTCGGCCAGGCCGATGTCGGCGCGCCGGGTGTGCCGGTAGGCGCCGACGGCGACGGTCGCCATCGTGGCGGCGTTCAGACCGTGACCCATCGCATCGATCACGGCCACATGAAGGATGTTGTCGTTGAGGGCGTAGTCGAAGCTGTCACCGGCGATGCTGTAGGCGGGCTCGACGGCGCCGGACACCGCGACCTGCGGAACGGACATCGTCAGCGGCGGCAGCAGCGACCACTGCATCTCCGCGGCCACACTCATCGGCTCACGGCGCCGGGCCTGGAAGAACCGGTCGGTGTAGGCGTGCTTGGTCACCAGCATGTCGGCCACCAGACCGGCCAGCCTGCGCAGCAGCTGCCGGTCATCGTCATCGACCCTCTCCAGGGTCAGAGCCATCACCCCCACCTCATCGCTGCCGTCCAGCAACGGCAGGTACATCCGCACACCGCCGGCCTGCGCAACCTCAACGGGCGCGGCCCGCAGGAAGGCCGTGCCGGCCGGGGATTCGCCGATCTCCTCGGGCTCACCGACCAGCAGCCCGCGGCCGGACAGCGGCACCAGCGACTCCTGCGCGTAGTCCTGGAGGAGGATCGAGACGTCGCGGCCCCCGACCCTGGCCACCTCCTCCGCGATCATGGGAGCGATCAGCTGCGGCGGCATCTCGTGCGCACGGTCCAGCAGCACCCCCAGAAGCCGCTCGCCGAACCTGTCCCGTTCAGAAACTCATCGCTGCTGGTCAAGCCGCGTATCTGTACTCGTTGATGACGCCGCCCAGTACTCGGGTGCGGAGGAGTCGGTGCGCGGTTAAGTCGGTCGAGGGCGCCGGGTGCTCCTGGGCGAGGGGAGGAAGTTGTCCCCGGGCCTGGTGGGGGCGATGGCCGTTGTAGTGGAAGGCGTAGACGTCGAGCACGCGTCGAGCGTGGGCTTCGTTCAGGATCAGCAGGTGGTCAAGGGCCTCGCGCCGGAGTGTCCCGATGACCCTTTCGCAGTGCGCGTTCATCCGTGGGACCCGCGGCGCCGTCTTCAGGGTCTCGATGCCCTCGGACGCGAAGACCGCGTCGAAGGACTCGGTGTACTTGCGGTCCCGGTCGCGGACCAAGAAGCGCAGCGCCTCCAAGCGCAGGCCCAGGTCGACGGCGAGGCTGCGGGCTTGCTGGACCGTCCACTGCGCGGTCGGATGCCCGGTCACACCAGCGATGTGCAGGCGGCGCGTGCCGTGCTCGAGGAAGACCAGCGCGTAGGCCCGGCGAAGATCAACCAGGTCGATGTGCAGGAAGTCGCAGGCAATGACGCCGTCGGCCTGCGCCGTCAGGAACTCTCGCCACGTCGGCCCACCTCTACGGGGAGCAGGGCCTACTCCGGCAACAGTCAAGATCTCCCAGACCGTGGAGGCTCCGACCCGATGCCCGAGCCGCGCGAGCTCGCCTTGGATCCTGCGACACCCCCAACGCGGATTCTCTGCGGCCAGCCGCAGCACCAGCTCTTTGATCGCCTTCGTGGTCGGTGGCCGGCCGGGCCTGCTCCGACGCTTGCTGAAGTCCCACCGGCGCGCCACGAGACTTCGATGCCACGCCAGCACGGTGCCCGGAGTCACCGGGAACACCTGCGCCCAACGACGCCGGGGTATCAACGAGGACAACGCCGCGAACCACAGCCGGTCCGCCGGCTCGTAGCGCACCGGACCTGCAAGTTGCCTGCGCAGCACCGCGTTCTCGTGCCGCAGGACAAGAAGTTCGGCGTCCTTGGCCACTTGCCGACGCAGCAGCAACACCGGGACCGACAACAGCTTCATCGTCACCCGATAGACCAGCGAGACAATCACCCGCGGCATCGTCCCACGCGACCCTGAGCGCCACCAGACCCCCTACGACCTGCAGCAACGCATTTCTGAACGGCACAGGCTTTACCCACCAGATGGTCCGCGAGGCGCTCTCTGTGCTCGGCCTCACTCAACTGCGGTGAGACGCCCCACCGCAGTCGAGCGGACCAGCCGTTGCACACAGGCACCCCGGCGAGTGAGGACCCGGCGGCGCTACGTGGTTACTACCGGCAGATGGCCCTGATCCGGCACTTCGAACTGCGGGCCGCGGAGATGTACGCCCGGGCGAAGATCGGCGGCTACTGCCATCTCAACCTGGGCGAGGAGGCCACCGTCGTCGGCCTGATGGCCGCACTGCGGCCGACCGACTGGCTGGCCCCGACGATCGCACACCCGTCGTTCGCGGACATCGTCAGTTCCTTCCCCGGGGTGCGGGGAGGCTCCGCAACCTTTCGGCGAGCTGCTCGGAGAGCTGCTCCCAGCTGGCGTCGAACTTCGACACACCTTCGTCCTCAAGGGCCTGCACGAGGTCGACGTAGTCCACGCCGACTGCCCGCAACTCAAGCAGTACCCGCTGAGCGTCGTCGTAGTGGCCGCTTACCGAGTCGGCCGGCACCTGGCCGTGGTCGGCGACCGCGCGCAAGGTGGCCTCGGGCATGGTGTTCACCACGCCGGGCGCGACCAGTTCCGTCACGTACAGCGTGTCGGGGTAGCTGGGGTCCTTGACGGACGTCGAAGCCCGCAGCGGACGCTGCGGGTGGGCCCCCGCCTTCTCCAGAGCCTGCCAGCGGTGCGAGGAGATCACCCGCTCGTAGTGCTGGTAGGCCAGCCGTGCGTTGGCGATCGCCACCCGGCCGCGCAACTCGGCCGCCTGCGCGGTGCCGGTCTTGTCCAGGCGTGCGTCTGCCTCGGCGTCGACACGGGAGACGAAGAACGAAGCCACCGAGCCGATCCCGGACAGCTCCCGGCCTGTATCGCTGGCGCGTTCCATCCCGTCGAGGAAGGCAGCCACGACCTCGTCGTAGCGGGCCAGGGAGAAGATCAACGTGACGTTGATGCTGATTCCCTCGCCCAGGCACGCGGCGATCGCCGGGAGGCCCTGCCGCGCGGCAGGGATCTTCACGAACAAGTTGGGCCGGTCGACCAGCCACCACAGCGCCCGCGCCTCCGCGATCGTCGCCGCGGTGTTGTGCGCGAGCCGGGGGTCGACCTCGATGGAGACGCGCCCGTCGACGCCGTCCGTCGCATCGTAGACCGGACGCAGCACATCGCACGCCCACTGGACGTCGGTTGTGGTCAGCACTCGCAGCGCCTCACCGACGCCGACTCCGCGGGCCGCCAGATCACGGATCTGTGCGTCGTACGCGTCCCCGCTCGTGATCGCCTTGGCGAATATCGTCGGATTGGTGGTCACCCCCACCACCCAGTCCCGCGCGACCAGGCCCGCCAGACTCCCGGACACCAGCCGCTCCCGACTGAGATCGTCCAGCCAGATCGACACTCTGGCATCGCTCAATGTGTTCAAGGGACTCATGACGCTGCCGCTCCTCCCGCGCGCCAGCGGAGTGAAGCAGCATCAAGACTCCTTGCTGCTCGTCCGCGGCCCGCACGCACAGAGCTTGCCTGAAGCTCCATCGTCTCTGGAAGGCCAGTGGCCCGCAATCCGCACACCGGGCCACGCCGACGGTGCTCTGGCCGGCCTGCATTGGGGACGAGCGATGCTGCTGAACGTTGCCGACCGGCTCTCCTTCGTGACGGCGTGACCGCGCACTCACTACTGCCCGTCCAGCGTTGCTCGGTCGGTACGGTCGCCGGGACGCGGGCTCATTCCAGAACGCCAACAGCGCGATGCCATCGCCACGTGCGGGGGGTGACCCGCTCCACCAAGTCGTCAAAGGAAGTGTTCCGGCGCAAGGCCGCGCAGGTTCCCGGCTTCGCAGCGGAGCCGCTCAAGACCAATGGACAGATCCTCACCGCGCCGCTACGAGGCCGTCGGTATAGAGCAGGAAGAGACTGCCTGGGGTGAGCGGCGCCGTGGCCGCCGCTTCCCGAGGCACGTCGGTGTCCACTCCGAGGGGAAGGCCCTCGCCTCCGGGCAGGAACCGTGCCCGCACCCTCAGTCTGTCCGCGGCGCGTTTCCTTGCCTCGGGGCATGCTCTTCAGCTGCTGGTAGCGAATCAGTAGGTCACGAGCTGCACCGGTTGTTCTGGTACGAGCTCCTGGAGTGCGCGCGGCGCGGACACCGCCTGGCGGGCACGGACGCGGCGCGGGTGCGCGGCGAGGACACGGTACTGGTCAGAGACTTCGGGGACGGGTTTCGCTGGCACCGGTGCCTGCGCTGTGACGCCTGGCTCGTCCGTGGCGATGTCTTCGGTCATGCTCCGTATCGTCCTGCCCGGAGGGTCCCGGCGCGGCCGGCCGGGCCGTCGCTCGCCCCGCTTCTTTTCGCCACCGCCAACCCGCCGGTGCCGCTCGGCCCGCCAGCCGGCGACGGCGCACGTGGCTCGGCAGGCCGTCGACGGCGGGCACGTCGGGGCGCGCCTTCGTCCAGGTCACCCGAAAGGCGGCACATCAGTGCGGCGGGCTGCTATCCCCCACAACCGCTGGGCCGGGTCACTCCAAGATCGATCGTTGGGAGCCCGGCCTCATGGACGAGTTCTCCCCTCCCGAGGACATTACGGTAACGCTCCGTGCGGGGGCGCCTCCTCCCGAACGATGACTGGAGCAGTGTGATTGCCCGGCTGACGAAGCATCCCACCACCGCATCGGACCAACCCGACGGCGCATCGGACCGGCGGTCGGCCTCCGCCCCGTCGAGGAGAGCGGAGGCGGGCCGGTCCGTCCTGGTTACACCCTCGGCTTGGTGGCTTCGACCAAGAGGTGATAGCCGAAGTGGTTGAGGCACCCGAAACCGGCGCCGAGTGGGAGCCCGTCGAGGAGATCAGCCTGCGGGCGGACCTCCCCGCCCTCTATGTCGCGACCCTCGAACAGGGCGACATCCTCGACGCATGGCCGGACGACGAACCTCCCCTGGAGTTCCCGTTCTCGTCCGACGGGTCGGGCTGGGTGTGGATGCGCCTGTACTGCCACGCGGATGACCCCGAGCCCGGCATCGGCGACCACGGGGAGCGCCACCTGGTCCAACTCTGGCGCGCACCCCAGACGCCCCTGGTGCACCCCGACATCACCGAAGCGGACCGCCGGGTCCGCGCCGACTACGCCGCGGACATGGCCATGCCGGTGGAGGACTACACCGTCACCTACACCGACAGGCACCGTGGCGAACAAGACTGAGCTGCCCGGGACGCCGTGGTCCCCGTGCCAGGAGGCAGGTGTGTGGCGGGCGGCGGTTTCTAGCCGGTTTGGCGGTCCATGACGCGGCGGGCGGCCTCAGCCTCTGCCGCCGAGGGGGACAGCTCGTCGAGGGTGTCGAGCTCAGCGTCCGTTTCCAGTTCCTGCTCCCAGGCCGCCGCAAGCCGTTCCTGCTCAGCGCGCGGCTTGGCGTCGACTGCCTCCCGGTGATCCGGGTCCAGGGCCGCCAGGAATCGTCCGACCGGATCCGTGGGCATGCCGTGCTCCTTGTCGCATGGAAGGGTGCCACTCCTGGCCCAGCATGGCCGACCGGGCCCGCGCCGGCCGCCCGACACTGCCTGGGAACACCCTGATAGCCCCGCCGCCCATCCCGCATACGGGCGGTGTCTGCCCGGGGGCAGGGAGCGGCGTGCGGTCGCGGTCTGTTGGGCCTTTCCCCTGGGCGTGGACAGCGCCAGCGTCAGTCCTCGCGGCCGTGAGGGAACTTTGTCATCCGGTCGATCAGGTCAGTCAGCTGGGAGTGGGCCGGGGCGAGGGCGTGGCCGACCCGCCCGTCCCGCCGTCGCTATCGAGGCGAGAGTGCCATGCATTCACCAGGGCGGCGGATTGACGATCATCTACGCAGTCACCAGCCTCACGCGTGGTCTTGGTGGCCGGTGGTGTGTGTTGCGGCAGGGGCAGAGGTTGTGCGGAGCGTTGCCGCCTGCTGCGTGCCCCGGGCTATGACTTCGCGTCGTCGACCTTGAGCTTGTCTCCGGTGTTGGAGACGAAGACGACCAGGAGCTTGGCGGGCTTGGTCCGGCTGGTGTTCTCGGTGAGGAGGTGGTGGGCGCCCGGCTGCTCGACCCAGTTCTCGCCCTGGTGGTAGGTGGTCACGGGCTTGCCTTCGAGCTGGCTGCGCACGGTGCCTTCGAGGACGTAGGCGTAGACGAACGCCTGGCCGTGCCGGTGCGGCAGCGCGCGTGCGTTGGGCGGGAAGTCGACGACCGCCGAGGTGAACGTCTTGCCCTTCACATTCGGAAGAGCCTGCTGGAGCAGCGGCTTGAGGGTTTCGGTGGGGGGCGTTGATGCCATGGCCGCAGGCGATGCCACGGCCGCGGCCGGCCGCGTGGCGTGGGCGGGCTGGTTGGAGGTCGAGCAGGCCGTGGCCGCAGTCAGTGTGGCGACGGCCAGCAGGCCACCGGCGATCCGCATTCCGATCATGATCGGTCTCCTGTTCAGTCTTCCGTGACGCGGATGATCGTCTTGCCGGGGGTGCGCTTGCCGCGGGCGAACGCGGAGGGCGCTTCGGCGAGCGGCTGCACAGCACCGACGACCGGCTTGAGCCGGCCGTCCCTTACCCGCTGGGCGAGGTCGATGAGCCGGGCGCGGTCGGGTTCGACGACGAAGAAGACCGCCCGCCCGTCCTTGGGCTGGACCTTGGGCGGCATGGCGATGGTGACCAGCGTGCCACCGGCCCGGATCAGCGCGGCCGAGCGGTCGAGGATGTCGCCGCCGATCACGTCGAACACGACGTCGGCCTCGCCGGCGTCCTCCAACTTCTCGGTCTGCAGGTCCAAGAATGTGTCGACGCCCAGGGCGAGCGCCTTGTCCCGGTCGGCGGAGCGGCCGGTGCCGATGACACGGGCGCCGGCCTCGCGGGCGAGCTGTACCGCGATCGAGCCGACGCCGCCAGCGGCGCCGTGGATCAGGACGGTCTGGCCGGTGGTGAGGCGGCCGTGGTCGAACAGGCCCTGCCAGGCGGTCAGCCCGGAGATCGGCAGTGCGGCGGCCAGGGTGTGGTCGATGTCCGCCGGCAGCGGAGCGAGGTTGCGGGCTTCCACCGCGGCGTACTGGGCGAGCGAGCCGTTGCGGGTCCAGTCGGCCAGGCCGAACACCCGCTGCCCGACGCTCAGGCCGGTGGTGCCGTAGCCCAGCTCTGCGACGACACCGGACAGCTCGTGCCCGGGCACGCTCGGCGTCCGGTCGCGGCCGGCGCGATCGGTCCACGTGCCTGGCCAGTCCAGCTCGCCGGGGGTGAAGCCGGCGGCGTGAACCCGCACGACGACGTCGTTCTCGGCCGCATGGGGGTAGGGCATGTCCGTCAGGGACATGCCGGCAAGACCAGCGTCACGGTCTCGCACAGTGATGGCTTGCATGCAGGTCCTTACTGGGGAGAGGGGAGGGGCGGCGGCCCGAGCGCACAGTCGGCTCGCGCCCAGGGCTCATAGCGGCCGCAGGTGGATGTATGCCGTGCTGCATGATCGATCTCACCTGCTCACGCGTATTCCTTCGTCGCCCGTTTTGCGTTCTCAGCAGGGAGACGAGGTAGCCCCTCCGGGCGTGACAGCTCAGACGCGCACGAGTTTGTCGGGATTGATGACCCGGCGGTACGCGGTGATCAGACCGTCTGTGATCTGGACTGTGTCGACGGAGTAGACCCGGCCTTCGCGGTAGAACATCAAGGCGAGCTCGCCGCCGACCTCGGCGAAGTCGATGCGGTCCGGGTGCCACTGGCGCCCCGTACGCACCATGACCGCTGCGATGCGCTCGCCGCCGTGTATGAGCTTGCGCGCCGCAGAGACCTTGCCGCCGCCGTCGGTGACGTAGACGGCGTCCGGGTGTAGGAGCCTGACCAAGCCGGCCAGGTCCCCAGCCTCGTACGCGGCGCGGAAGACTGCGAGGACGCTCGCGCGGTTGACGCGCGCATGGGTGACATCGTAGGCATCGGCCACACTCCCCAGCAGCCGGTAGGCCACACTCTGTGTCGATTTCGTCTATTTGTAGCGCAGCGGATGTGCCGGGGCCAGCGGTCAAGCGACCGTCAGCCCCGACACAAGGAGATCTACGAGGTACCCCGGCAGGGCCTGCTGCTCGGGGGTGGGGAGCATCGGCTGGACCGCGCGGAAGCGGGGCTCCTCGGACTCGGGCAGCCTCAGGAAGAAGTCCATGCCGTACGGCGCGCATCCGCTCCTCGCACACCTTCCGGAGCGTGTGCCCCGTGGCCCGGCGCACCACCTCGCCGGTGAGCGCGCTGATCACCAGGGCGTGGTAGCCGTTCTAGTCAGCGGCGGGGTGGGTGCGGGCCAGAAGGAGGGCGATGTCGTCGTCCATCGGTCCGTCCGGGGCCAGGGTGTCGACGACCGACGTGCATAGGTCGTCCAGACTGGAAATGGGGCCGGCGAGAGCGGCGCGCAGCCGCTGCAGTCCGCGGTCGACGTCGTGCTCCGTCTCGATCAGACCGTCGCTGTACAGCCCTATCACGCTGCTGTCCGGCAGCTTCACCTCGGTCGATTCGAAGGAGCCCAGTCCCACCCCGATGGGTGCACCTGGAGGTACTTCGGCGAAGTCGACCGATCCGTCCGGGAAGATGATCGCGGGTGGGGGATGGCCGGCACTGGACATGGTGCATCGCTGAGATTTCGCGTCGTACACACAGTAGAGACAGGTGGCTGCAAAAGCCGATGGTGTGGAGGTGCCGTCGTCGAAACAGTCACGGGCGATGTCGACGGCGAGTTCATCCATGAGATGTAGCACTTCGGCGGGCGGCAATTCCAACTTGCTGAGCGCACGGGTCGTGGCGCGCAGGTGTCCCATGGTCACGGCCGCGTTGATGCCGTGACCGACAACATCTCCCACGACCAAGGCCACTCGGACATCAGACAGTTGGATGACGTCGAACCAGTCGCCGCCGACGCCGGCGTGCGTGTCCGCGGGCAGGTAGCGGGTGGCCACCTCGACTGTGCTGCCGCCTGACAAGTGGTGCGGCATCAGGGCACGTTGTATCGCAAGCGCGGCGGTTCGCTCTCGGGTGTATCGCAGGGCGTTGTCGATGATCAGTGCGGCCCGGGCCGCGAGTTCCTCGGCAAGAGCAAGGTCTGCCTTGCTGAACGGAACCGGGTTCTGGCTGCGGACGAAGACGGCGATGCCGAGTGTCGCACCGCGGGCCTGCAGGGGGACGATTATGAGGGAATGCATTCCGGTCTGGCGAATGACCTGGGCCCGATCCGGGTCGTTGTCGAGCCAAGTGCCGGGGGAGGTGTCGAGAACAGTCTCGAAGTAGGACCTACGATTTTTGAGCACGGTGGTGAAAGGGGATGCTGGCGGAACGTAGACCGGCGTTCCGCGCGCCCAGAGAGACTCGCGAAGATCGTCGTGGATGGAAGCGGCGCCGGCGCGATAGAAGCCAGGTATGCTCGTATCGGTGGACTTGAGGCGTCTCAACGGCTCCTTGTCCAGCGGCACGGCCTCGACGAGGTCGATGGTGACGTAGTCGGCGAGGTTCGGTACCGCTGTCTCCGCCAGCCTCTGGCTGGTGACCAACGGGTCCCAATCTGTGCCGATGCGGTTTTTCGCTTCGTTGAGAAGACGAAGTCCTCCGACTTCCTGCCCGGTGCTGGCCTGCACAGCCACAGAACAGACGCCCAGTGGTCGACCGTCCGGTCCATCGAGACGGATCAAGGCAACACAGTAGTAGCGGTCGGGGGCGCGAGCTTCGGTCGGCCACAGTTCGCACCAGAGCGGCACCCCGTTCTGCAAGACGCGCGCCATAGCGCGTTCCAGAAACTCTGGGTGACGAGCGCGGACCACATCGGTGACATAGCCGCCCAGCTCCGGCTCGGAGCTGTAGATGTCCTGATTGTGAACGCTGTCGTTGAACCAGACACAGCGCAATTCCCGGTCCCAGATGGCCAGACTGATCGGCGAGTGGTGCAATAGCGCATCCACCGCTGGCGGATCCAGGCCTGGCCGGCCAGATGTGTTCGGCCCCCATACGAGCCAACCCGCGCCGCCGTCAGTGTCCAGAGGAGTGATCCGAAGATCCGCGGCTGACTCATGGCCGTCGCAGCGGCGGATCCGCACCCGCCCTGACCAGGGGCTGCCGGCAAAGATACGGGGAATTTCCGGGGCGCCCGAAACCAGCAGGCCCTTGGCGGGACTATGGAGCGCTTGGTCAGCCGAATAGCCCCATAGGCGCTCGGCGGCCCCGGTCCACACGGAGACCGTCATGTCGGCACTGAGCACTGCCAGGACGTCACCCGGTTGCACGGCCCACTCTCCAGCTGCGGAACTCGTAGAACCATCACTGGACATACTGCAACTATGCCGCGCAAGTGCCAGCCCCTCCACGGCAGGGGGCCACTGCTCGATGACCGCAATGTCAGTGCCCGTCGAATCCCTCCGCGACGAAGCCGTCGAATACGCCGACCGGATCCGGCAAGCCGGCGGCGAAACCGAGCTGCGCGTCTGGTCAGACACCCCATGACGTTCGGGGTCTGGTGGCATGAGGGTGTGCGCGGTGCGACCAGGCGGTTGCTTCGTCGCAGTGGGTCCTACGCGGTACGGAGAGCCGGTGTCCTCACCCTCGCTCCTCGGCGACGCGGATGATCATGCGGCCGGCGATGCGCCGCTCGGGGGTGAAGGCGGCGGTTGCCTCGGCCAGCGGCCGAACGGAGCTGACCCGCACCTCGAGCCGTCCTTCCCGGAGTCGCCGGGCGAGGTCGGTGAGGCGTGCGCGGTCGGGTTCCGCGACGAAGAAGAGGGCCCGGCCCGTCGTCAGGGCGCACGGTGGGCGGGTGGGCGATCGTGACGAGCGCGGCCGTGCGTTCGAGCACGTTGCCGCCGATCACGTCGAACACCACGTCGACCTGGCCTGCGTCCTCCCACCGGTCGGCCTGCAGGTCGAGGAACGCGTGCGCGCCCAGGCCGAGGACGGTGTTCCGGTCGGCGGAGCGGCCCGTGCCGACGACGCGGGCTCCCGCCTCGCGGGCGAGTTGGACGGCGATCGAGCCGACGCCGCCAGCGGCGCCGTGAATCATCATGGTCTGACCGGTAGTGAGGTGTGCGTGGTCGAACAGACCCTGCCAGGCGGTCAGTCCGGAGATCGGCGGCTGCCACCGTGTGGTCGACGTCGGCGGGGAGCGGAGCGAGATTGCGGGCTTCCACGGCGACGTACTCGGCGAGCGAGCAATCGCGGGTCCGGTCCGTCAGCCCGAAGACGCCCTGGCCGACGGTGAGACCGGTGGTTCCGTAGCCGAGTTCCGTCACGACGCCCGAGACCTCGTGTCCCGGCATGGTCGGGGTGCGGTCGCGGCCGGCGCGGTCGGACCAGGTTGCGGGCCAGTCGCGACCGGGGACGGCAGGGCCATAGCCAGCGCAAGGCCGGGCCGATCCCACGGTCAGGAGGACCGCGCCCAGCAGCGTGGCCTGCCGCACCGTGTGGTGGGCGGAGCAGATGCCGCCCATGCCGCCGGCCAGGAACAACGCGGCGATGTCGAGTCCGCCCGCGGCTCCCTGGGTGACGTGCAGGAAGACCCGGGTGAGGACGGAGAAGACGTCTGTGTCGGGGTGGGAGACCGACTGGACCAGGAACCCCACCACCGCGGCGCCGGCGGCCAGGCCCACACTCGTGCCGACCGCTGTCACGGTGGTCCCTGCTGCGGGTGTCTCGCCGGGGAGAAGTTGACCAGCCCGGCCGCCAGCCCACCGATGGCGGTTCCGGTGGCGACGCCCTGCACCGCCCGTGCGATCACCAGGGACAGGACACCGTCGGCCGTCCAGAAGATCGCCGTACTGGCGGCTGCCAGCAGGAGTGCGGCGAGCGGCACCGGACGGCGTCCCCAGGCGATCCCTTGCGGCACCCGAGGGTCAGCAGGGCACCGAGCAGCCCCACGACGTACACGGCGAAGACGACCGTCACCATGGTGACCGAGAAGTCCCAGCGCTCCCGGTAGAGGGGATAGATCGGCGAGGGTGCACTCGCTGTCGCCATCAGCACGACGGTGGTGACCGTCAGAACGGTGAAGGCGGCGCGTCGTCCCAGAGGGCGAGGTCCGCCGAGGGAACCGAGCGGTTTCATCGGCACGCCCGTGACTGCTGCTGGCTCACTGCGACCAGGGCGCATCGGTGATGCGCTCAATCACGGACGTGCGGTGGAAGCCGGGAACGAAGCGTTCCAGGTAGTCCGCATTGATGGTCCCGTACGTGGTGTCCGGACGGTCCTTGAGCCCCTCGACGAACGCCTGTACGAATTCCTTCTTAAAGTTTCCGCGCGGATGAGCGGCGACGATCTCGTCCACCTGGTCGCCCTCCAGTCCGTCCAGGCCCCAGCCGACCGCGTCGGTCAGAACGCCGTAGTTGGTGGCAGCGATCTCCGGGCCCATCCGGCCGGGAATCCCTGGCGTCGTGTGCAGCGCGATCGCCGTCCAGACCACTTCGGCGGCGCTCTTGGGGAACCCGCGGTCGAGCAGGAACTTGCGCGCGTGGTCGGCGCCGTCGAGCTCGAAACGCTGTTCCTCCTCGGAGAACGGGGTCAGGAGGCCGGTGTCGTGGAACATCGCGGAGATGTAAAGCAGCTCGGGATCGGGCTGCAGGCCCAACTCGCGCGCGTGCAGGGAGGCGAAGAGAAAAACACGCCGGGAGTGATGGAAGATCAGGGGCGTGGTCGTTTCCCGGAGGTGGCTCGTGGCCTCCGCCACGGGCGAGGTCTCGGGAATTTCTACCCCTGCGATGATGTCGGTCATGCGTCCGCTCTTTCCGATGCGATCTGTTACGAGTGGACTGTGCGTCCGTTGTCCACAGTGCCGACCATGCGGACTTCGGTACGCATCGGTCCGGCCGTGAACCACTCAAATTCACCCACTTCAGGATGGGACTGCGAGCTCTGACACGCATCGGACAGCGAGGCGCTGTCACGTTGGCTGACCGGGTGGGATGATCTTCTGGTTGATCATGCTGGGAGGTGGTCGTCCGTGGGGACCGCCCACGCGCCAGCGTGAACGCGCGATGAAGGGCTTCCGCAGCACAGGCGCGGCCCAGCGGTTCCTGTCCGCGTTCAGCGGCATCTCACCCCACTTCCGGCCCCACCGCCACCTGATGACAGCCTCCGACCACCGCGCCGAGATGACCATCCGCTTCGCCATCTGGGACCAGATCACCGGCGCTGCCAGCCGACCTGCCACGGCCTGAACACAGGCCCTGACCGCGGGCCCACCACGCCCCGACGCACCATCAGACCGTCACGTACTCAACAACGTGACAACGCCAGCCCGAGGGCCTCTACGCCAAGAGCGCCCCCGCCGAGTCCGTCGATCCTCGCACTCTTGAACCCCGGGTCAAGGGCTACAAGACCGAACGCTCCGTAGGCGGATCGCCTTCCAGCGCCATGCAGGAACTCGGCATAACGCTGCCGCTGTAGTCGTGTTGTCGATGTCGCGCTCCTCCTCCAGCAGCAAAGCTGTTGTCGCCCGCACGTCGCCGACCTGGCCGCCGCTCTTTTGGAGCTGGCGTCGTGCGACGCGTCCGGTATCCACCATCTCGCAGGGTCCGACGCTGTGAGCCGTCACGAGCTCGGCCTCCTCATCGCCAGGCGTGACGGTCTCGACGCCTCCCGGCTGACAGAGGGCCTGCGGGCACACAGCACACTGCCTGGCGCCCTCGACGTGCGCCTCAACAGCCAAGCGACCCAGCGGAAACTGAGCACCACACTGCGCGGTGCTCGGCAGTTCTGCATGACGACCGGCGCGAGCGCCCAGCCCGTCGGCCTATGAGCGAGCGGCCGGTTCCTCGCGGGACCCGGCCCGTGCCCGGTCGACGGCCTACCTCGGTACCGGGCGGCCACGGGACGGAATCCCCCGAAGAGGTGGAACAGGGCACGACCCAGCAGGATTTGCCCGGTGCGTGCGGTAAGCGTCCGGGCACAGCAAACGGCCGGCCCTACGAAGGGAGCCACCCTCCAAGACCCGGCCGTACGAGGCGGTGTGGGGTCGTGCGGTGGCGAGGTCTCCAGGCGGGTGTGGAAGAGGGGCGGCCTGGTCGGTTGGTCCCGGGCCGCCCTTCCTGGTCTGGTGCATACCCAGAGCCGCGGGCGGAGACCTCCTCCTCTTGCTCCTCTTGTCCATGTTGCGCAGTGGGGTCCAGTCGGTTTCCGTGCGCCTGCGTAAGCGTGGCGGCTTGCGCCGGAACAGGGCAGCGCCGGTGGTGGCTGGGGTGGGGGGTGGGGGGTTGAATCGGGTCGTCCGGTTGGGTGGGGTTGGGTGGGGTGGTGGTGGGTGGGTGGGGGTGTTTGGGCTGGTGGGGGTGGGTGGTGGGTGGGTGGGGGGTGGGGGTTGGTTTTGGTTGTTGGGTGGGGTTGGGTGGGGGTTGGGGGGTTGTGAATATACGGACTAGCTGGTTTGGTTTGGGGTGGTTGCAGGGAACATGTTGTGGTGGGTTGTGGGTTGGTCTTTGGAGGTTTTGTGGTGCGGCAGGAGCGTGCGGTGCGCACGCGGCGGTTGATTTTGGATGCGGCGGCGTCGGTTTTTGATGAGCGTGGGTATGAGGCGGCGACGATTGGTGAGGTGTTGGCGCGGGCGGGGGTGACGAAGGGGGCTTTGTATTTTCATTTTCCGTCGAAGCGGGCGTTGGCGGAGGGGGTGTTGGGGGAGCAGTTTGCGGGGTTTGTGCTGGCGCCGCGGGTGAGTAAGTTGCAGGAGTTGGTGGATATGGGGCTGGCGTTGGCGTATCGGATGCGGCGTCATCCGGTGGTGTCTGCGTCGGCGCGGTTGTCGTTGGGTCAGGAGATGGGGGCGGTTTTCGGTACGTGGACGATCCGGACGTGGCTGGATGCGACGGAGCGGGTGTTGCGGGAGGCGCAGGAGCAGGGGGAGTTGTTGCCGCAGGTGGATGTGGCGGAGAGTGCGTGGGTGTTCTCGGCGGCGTGGACGGGGGTGCAGGTGTATTCGCATACGTTGTCGGGCCGGGAGGATCTGGAGGAGCGGGTGTGTGCGTTGTTTGAGCATCTGCTGCCGAGTGTGGCGGTGCCGGCGGTGCTGGGCAGGCTGGTGATTGATCCGGCCCGGGCTGCTGAGGTGGCTGCGGAGGGTGAGCGGCTGGCGGCGGAGGCGGGGGAGCCGGCCGGTCTGGGCGGGGTCGGCGCTCCGGCCTGACTCCGGCCCGTTTCCCCCTGGCCCCCTGGCCCGCCTGGCCCGCCTGGCCCCCTGGTCTGTCCGGCCCCTGGCCCGTCCGGTTCATCTGGTCCGCCTGGCCGGCCTGGCCTGCCTGGCTTGTCTGGCCTGCCTGGCGTGTCCGGCCCCCTGGCCTGTCCGGTTCATCGGGTCCGCCTGGCTTGTCTGGCCCGGCTGGTTCATTTGGTCCGTGTGGTCTGTCCTGGCTGTCGGCGTTGTGTGGCCTGTGCGTGTGTGCGGGGTCCTGTCCTGGCCGGTCTGGGCCGTCTGTGTGTGCCTGGTCCTGGTCCTGGTCCTTGTGGTTGTGGTGTGGCCGGGGTGCTGTCCGTGGCGGGGCGGGGTGGGTTCTGGTGGGGTGCGAGCGGGCGTTGAGTGCGGCCGCTGATGGTGGGGCGGGCCTGTGGTGGCGTCCCTGTTGTGGTGCCGTGTGTCTTTCCCTGCTGTGCCTGGCCTGCTCTCCTCTGGCCTGGCCTGGTTTGTGTCGTTGGTTGTGCGGGGGTCCTCGTGCGGGGGGTGTGCGGGAGGGCTGGGCGGGCGGGGTGGGTCTCTTCCGGTGGGGTGGGGTCCGGTGGTGCGGTCTGGTGGTGTGTCCCGGTGGCGGGGTCTGGTGTCGGGGTGTGGCGGTGGTGGGTCCTGCCGGTGGGGTCTGCCGGTGGGGTCTGGTGTCCGGGGTGTGGGGGCGGGTGTCGGTGGGTTTGTCTGTGTGTTTCTGTGCCGGGGTGGGGGTGGCCGGGTGGGTGGTCCCGGGGGTGGGTGGCCCGGGGTGGGGAGGGGTGGAGGAGGGGTGCGGGTAAACATACCGCGTGTGCGGTTTGGTAGGGTGGGGTGGTCCCGGTGTGTCCGGGGGTGGCGGGGGTGGTGGTGGCTGGGGAGGAGGGGTGGGGTGGTCAGGCAGGTGCGGGCGGTGCGGACGCGTCGGGCTCTGGTGCGTGCGGCGGCTGAGGTGTTTGCGGAGGACGGGTATGCCCTTGCCTCGTTGCCGGTGATCAGCAGGCGGGCGGGTGTGAGTACCGGGGCGCTGCATTTTCATTTCCCGAGCAAGGATCTTCTGGCGTGTGAGGTGGAGGCGGCGGCGACGGTGTCGGTGCAGCGGCTGGTGGTGCGGGAGGGTGAGGGGGCGGCGGGCTGCAGTTGCTGGTGGATGTCAGCCGTGATCTGGTGGCGGCTCTGGCTGTGGATCCGGTGCTGCGGGCGGGGTTCGAGCTGGGTGGTGATCCTTCGCGTAAGAGTGCGCAGGGGCCGGGGCGGTGGTGGTGTGAGTGGGTGCATGCGCTGCTGCGTGAGGCGCAGGGTGCGGGGGAGCTGGCGCGGGGGGTGTCCCCGGAGGCGGCCGCGGTGGCCGTGGTGGCCTCTGTCGCCGGGTTCGGCCGGCTTGCCTCCCGTCACCGTGTGCGTTCCTCGCCTCATCTGGTGGAGCAGTTCTGGGCGCTGCTGCTGCCCGGTCTCGCGGCGCCTTCGGGCCGGCTGCCGGTGCTGCCCGGTCCCCGGGCCGCCGGGACCGACCGCACCCCCAGGTAAACAGACCGCATGGTCCGGCAATGGGGAAGTCAAATCGCTGGCAGGGCGGCCGCAGCAACCGGAATCCCGCCCGAATGGTCGACTTATGTGCCGTAAGCCGGATTCTCTCGAGGGGGTCTCGAGCGTCGGCGGAGAGAAAACAAGACGACCGGTTTGAGATTGACATACCGTCCATGCTGTTTTTTACTCGGTGTGTCGGGCGGATCCCGTCCGGCCGGGTGCGGCTCACCCGCCGCCGGCCCTCCGGCGGGCCAGGGCCCGGCAGCATCGGAGCCCTTGCGGTCCGGGGTCCGGCAGTGTCGGGGCCTGGCGGTATCGGGGCCCTGCAGTGCGGGGCCTGGAGGCATCGGGGCCCGGCGGCGTCGGGGCCCTTGCGGTCCGGGGTCCGGCAGTGTCGGGGCCTGGCGGTATCGGGGTCCTGGCGGTCCGGGGTCCGGCAGTGTCGGGGTCTGGCGGTGTCGGGGCCTTGGCGGTCCGGGGCCTGGAGGCGTCGGAGCCTGGCGGTGTCGGGGTCTGGTGGTGTCGGCAGTCCGGTGGTCCGGGAGTCCGGGGCTGGGGTAGTGCGGGCCGGGCGGGTCCGGGGCCGGGTTCCGGGGGTTGGGTTCGGGGTTTGGGGGCCTGGGTGTTGATGGGGTCCGAAGGGGTTCGGCAGAGCGCAGTGGACGGACAGGGGAGACGGCGTGGACACCGACATACTCGGCACTCTTGCTGTGCGGGAGAAGGGTCTTTCGATTACTCCGACGGCTCCCAAGCCGCGGCAGGTGCTGGCCCTGCTGGTGGTGCAGGCCGACCAGATGGTGCCGGTGGGCATGCTGAGTGAGGAGTTGTGGGGCGGCAGGCCGCCCCGCAGTGCGCGGCCCACGCTGCAGACGTACATTCTGCAGTTGCGGGAGCTGATCACCGCGGCGCTTGAGCTGGATGCGGCCGATGCCCGTACGGCCAAGGACGTGCTGCTGACCGTGCCGGGCGGTTATCTCCTCAAGAGCGGCGGGGGCGGCAGTGACGTGCGGGAGTTCGAGCGGCTGGCCGGGCTGGGCTACCGGGCGATGGACGCGGCGGACTTCCCGGAGGCTGCCCGGCAGCTGCGGGCCGCGCTCGCGCTGTGGTCCGGGCCGCCGCTGGCCGATGTGCATGCCGGGGTGCACCTGGCCACTCAGGTCAAGCGGCTGGAGGAGAGCCGGCTGTGCGCGCTGGACCAGCGCATCGAGGCCGATCTGCGGCTGGGCCGCCACCGTGAGCTGCTGGCCGAGCTGACCGTGCTGGTCAGCCGCTATCCCACTCATGAAAGCCTGTGCGGGCAGTACATGCTGGCCCTGTACCGTTCCGGGCGCCGGGGCGAGGCCCTGGACGCCTACCAGCGGCTGCGTGCCACCCTGGTGCGCAGTCTGGGCCTGGAACCGTCGGCGGCGCTGAGCAAGCTGCAGCGTTCCATCCTGATGGCCCGGCCGGACGGCTCACCCGCCACCGCCACCGCGACCGCCACTGTGACCGCGACTGCGACCGCTCCCGGTTCCGCCGGGCCGGGCTCCACGGGCAGTGGCCCCGCCGGGACCGGACGCCTCGCCCCGGTCGGCTGACCCCCCCTTTGCCCCAGCCGGCTGACTCCCTCGCCCCGGCCGGCTGCCCCCTTGCCTTGGTCGGCTGGCCTTCTCGCCTCGGTCGGCTGCCCCCTTGGCCTTCTCGCCCCGGTCGGCTGCCCCCCTTGCCTCGGGCGGCCGGCCTTCTCGCCCGGCTTCCTCCCAGGTCCCGGTCTCTTCCGCCGGGACCTGGCGCATGCCCCGGTCCCGGTCCGCCTCCCGGCCCCCCCGCAGGCCTCCGGGTACGCCCGGGTTGGCGGCTGTGCGGCCCGCCGTCCGGCCCTCACCCCCACCCCACCCCACCCCACCCCACCCCACCCCACCCCGCCCCGCCCCGCCCCGCCCCGCCCCGCCCCGCCCCGCCCCGCCTCGTCCGGCCTGTGTCACCCGGGTTGTACGGGCTGCTGGTGCTGCTCGTCTCGCCTGTCTTGCCCGGGCTGCTCTTCCCGCCCGTGCCGTCCGGGCTGTGTGTCCTGTCCGTGCCGCCCGGGCCCGGGCGGTGTGTGTTGTGCATGCTGCTGGGGCCGGCTGTGTGGGCTGTGGCGGCTGTGGTGGGTGGCGTTCGGCGGTGTGCGGGCTGTCGCCCGGTCGGCGCCGCGGGGGTGCCGGCCGGTCGGCGGGGTGCCGGGCCGGGTGGCGGGGGCGGGGGCGGGGTGGGGGTCCGGGCGGGTGCGAGGCGGGCTCGAGTGGTGGGGGGCAGGGTGGGGGTGCGCCTGGAGGAGGAGGGGCCGGCATGTCGTCGCGCGTGCACGCCTGTGAGCACACGGTGGGGGTGGCCGCTCCGGCCGGTGTCGTGTACGGGATGCTGGCTGATGCCGTGCGCTGGCCGGTGTTCTTGCCCTCGGTCGTGCATGTCGAGCGTCTCGACTTCGACGGGGTCCAGGAGCGGCTGCGGATGTGGGAGCTGGCCGATGACGCCGACGCCGACGCCGACGCTGCCGATGACGCCGACGCCCCCGCCCCCGCTGCCGCCGGTGCCGGTGCCGGTGCCGGTGCCGGTGGTGTGGGTGGTGTGCTGGGGGGCCGGGTTGGTTCCTGGTATGCCCGGCGGGTGCTGCATCCTGATGTCCGGGCGGTCGTGTTCGAGCAGGAGGATGCTGTCTGGCCCGGCAGTGTGACTTCGGGTGTGTGGAGTGTGCGGCCGGCGGGTGAGGCGGAGTGTGTGCTGGGCCTGCGTCAGGAGTGCGGGCTGCCGGTGGCGGCTGCGGACGGCGCCCGCCGGGAGGCGGAGGCGGATGTGCATCGCCGGCTCGCCCAGGTACGGCGGGCGGCCGGGTGGTGGGAGCGGCTGGACGAGCTGCTGCTGTCGTTCGAGGACCGGGTGCGGATCGAGGGCCCCGCGGAGCTGGTCTATGACTTTCTCTACCGGATCGGGGAGTGGCCCGGGCGGGTCCCGCACGTGGAGCGGGCCGGTGTGCGTGAGGACGTGCCGGGGATCCAGGTGGTGTCTTTGGACAGCTGCGCCGCGCCGGGCGGGCGGACGGTGAGCACGCGGGTTGTGCGGCTGTGTTTCCCGCACGCCGGGCGGATCGTCTACAAGGAGACGCTCACGTCCGGGCTGGTCGCCGCCCACAGCGGTGAGTGGTCGCTGCTGCCGGACGCGTCCGGGGTCACGGTCGTCGCGGCCCACCAGGTGATGCTCCGGCAGGAGGCCGTCGGCCGGGTGCTCGGTGCGGGCACCGGCCTGCTGGAGGCCCGTGACCATGTCCGTGCCTGGCTGTCGCGTGCCAGTACCGAAACGCTGGGCCTGGCCAAGTGGCATGCCGAGAGCACCGTGCGCCGTCTGCGGTGAACAGATGGCCTGCGATGAACAGCCGGCTGGTCGGCCAGCCGGCCAGCCGAGCGGATGACCAGATGAACAGGAGGCCGGTCATGGCCGTCACCCCGCCTGCCGCGCCCAGCGCACCCGCCCCTGCCCTTGCTGCCTCGCCGGCCCGGGGGGCGGTCCGGGCGGCGGCCCCGGCCCCGCCGCCTGCGGCTGCTTTCACCGCGCGGCCGCCCGCCGCGGTGTCCGGGCCGGTGGTGTCGCCGGCGGGGAGCGGGGACAGGGGCGGGGGCGTCGTCCGTGTGGCCGGGCCGGTCCCGGGAGCGCTGGCGCACCGGTATGCCGCGCTGCCGCCGCCGCTGCGGGTGGCGCTCGCCGCGCTGCGGCTGGAGGTGCTGCTGGGCGATCCCCGCGACGCGGCCAACCCCTACAGCCTGCCCGCCCTCGCCTCCGCCCCCGCCGCCTCCCCCGCCGCCGCAGGGTCCGCCGCCTGTGCCGGGTCTGCCGCCTCTGCCGGGGCGGGGGAGGGGTGGGACGGGCGGGCGGGTGTGCTCCTTACGGCGGCCGGTCTGGGCCAGGTATGTGCCGCTGACCAGCGGGTGCGTGCCCTGCGCCCGCTCCTGCGCCGGGATTTGGCCCTGGGACATGCCGCGGGCCGGTGGGGCGGGCCGGGTATGCCGCCTGCCCGGCGTGTCCGGGGGCAGGACGGGGAGTCCTGCCCGGTGTCCTCTCCGGTGCCCGCCGCGCTGCTCGGCCCGGCGGCCCTGGTGGCCGCCGCCGGCAGCGTGCTGCGCCAGGCCGCGCTCACCGTGGCCGGCCGCGGCAGTGGTGAGCCGGCCCTGCGGCAGTGGCAGCCCGTGCTCGCCGCCGCCTTCGCCGACCTGCTGGCCTGCGAGAGCCTGACCTGTGTGGCGCTGCGCCGCCCGGCCGCCCCCGCCCCCGGTCCCGGGGCGGGGCCAGGGCCGGGGGCGGGGCTGCTGGGCGCGGTGGCCGGCTACGTGGTGCCGACCGTGCTGGCCGACGTACTGGCGCAGCTGGGACTGGTCCTTGCCGAATGCGGCCACGGGCCCGCCAGGGCCGGGGGCGGGATGCTCGCGAAACTGACCGGTGACCTTCCCCTGGCCGGGGTGGACGCGGCGGGCGCCGCGCACTGGCAGGCCCGCCTGGCCAGGGCCCTGCCGGCCCTGGCGGCCGAAGAGCCCCGCACCGCGCACCGCGGCCCGCTCCCCGCTTTCTTCCGGCTCGCCGACCCGCCCGCCCCCGCCCCCGCCGGCGGCGTCGCCGCTGCCGGGGGGCAGGAGGGCGGGCACACCCCGGACGGGCACGAGTCCGGCCGCCTTGCCCCGGACGGGCACACCCCGGGCGGGCTCGAGCCGGGCGGGTACGGCGTGGGCGGGGACAGTGTGGTGCTGTCCGGTCTGCTGCGCGCCGGTGCCGCCCGTGCGGACGGTGCGGACGGTGCGGATACGGGCCGTGCCGCGCTGGGGGCGCTGGCCCGGCGGCTGCTGACCGAGCAGCGCGCGCTGCGCCGGCCGTGCCGCACGGCCGGCGCGGACCCCGGCGCTGTGGCGGCGCGGGCGCTGGCGGACCGGCAGGCCCTGCTGTGGCTGGCCGCCGCCGTGCTCGGTGTCAGGGAGGCCGCCGACGACGGCCGCGGCCTGTTTCTGGGCGGTACGCACTGGGCGCTGCTCGCGCTGTCGGGCATCGCGGGACGGCTGGGCGTGCCGCTGCCCGGACCGGCCCCCGACCCGCGCGTACCCGTCTGGGCGGAACTGGCCGACCGCGTCCGCCGCGGCGTGGACTGCGACGTGTACGCCACCCGGCTGCTGTGGTGAGCGGGCACAGCCCGGCCGACGGCCCGGGCAGCACCACACCCCCCGGGACCACACCCCCCGGGACCACACCCCCCGGGACCACACCCCCGGGGACCACATCTCCTGGGGCCGCTCCTTCCGGGACTGGGTCCGCCGGGGCGGGTTCCGGGGGCCGGGGTTTTGGCGGGCCGGGGCGGAACGGGCCGGGGGAGGGCGGGGGAGAGCGGGTGCCCGGCCCGCTGCTGCCCGCACTGCCGTCCGGCCCGCCGCCAGGGACCTCGCCTGTTCCGCTGCCCGGGCTGACGGCCGGTCCGCCACGCGGTCTGCCGTCCGGGCTGACGGCCGGTGTGCCGCCGGGCCTGTCGGCCGGTCTGCCGCCAGGGACCTCGCCTGTTCCGCTGCCCGGTCCGCCGTCCGGTCTGTCGGCCGGTCTGCCGTCCGGGTGGGGGGCCGGGGGGCTGTCCGGGCTGTCGCCGGGGCCGTTGTTGCACGTGGCGGGGCCGGACGGGCCGTGGGAGCAGGTGCACGACCAGCTTGCCGGGCAGGGCCATGCCCTGGTGCACACCACCTGGGGGCAGTGGCTGACGGCGGCGCTGCTGGATCCCGGGCTGCGGTCTCTGCTCGGCCGTGACTGGCCGCGTTACCGGCAGACGGCCGCTCCGGCGGGCCGGCTGCGGTTCGCCGTTTCCCGGATGGTCCTCAAGTACACCGCGGCCGCCGCGCTCCAGGTCCCCGCGGATGCCCTCGACCTCGCCTACCGGCCGGGCGGCCGCCCGCATCTGCGCGGCCTGGCCGAGGCCGAGGTGAGCCTGGCCCACACCGACGAGCTGATCGTGGTCGGCATCAGCCGCAGCGGGCCGATCGGGGTGGACGCCGAGCCCGTCGCCCGCCGGCCTTCTTTCGAGCTGCTGCACCCTTACGTGTGCACCCCGGACGAGGCCGCGGAGCTCGCCGTGCTGGGCGAGGACGAGCGGGCGCTGCGGCTGCTGCACCTGTGGACCCTCAAGGAGGCCTACACCAAGGCGCTCGGGCACGGCATGCGGCGCCGTTTCTCGGCGGTCGGGTTCCGCCGCGACGAACAGGGCCGTACGGTCCTGGCCGGCGAGCCGGACAGCGCGGCGCGGTGGGTTCTGGCCACCCATCTCGTCCACGGCCGGTATCTGGTCAGCAGCGCCCGCCGTCCGCCCCGGGAAATCGAGACCGCTTCGCGGCCCGCTCCATACCCGCTCGAGGAAACAGGCCTCCCACCTGCGGCGACGTTAGGCTGGCAGCTGCCGGGCAGCTCCGGCGCACAGCCGACATGACGAGAGGCGGGCGTCGTGAACCACCGTGCAGCCATCCCACCGCACCCGGCCCGGCCCGCCCCCGCCCGGTCCGTCTCCGTGCGGCCTGTCCCTGCCCGGCCTGCCTCTGCCCGGCCTGCCTCTGCGCGGCCTGTCTTCGCGCGGGGCGCCGCCGCGGGACGTCCCGGCGGCAGCTTTCGCCGCCGCCCGGCCCGTCGCGGGCCGGGCGCCGCGGCCCGCGCTCACCGCCCGGGCGGCCCGTCCGCCGTCACCCCGCCCGGGGCTGCCGCACCCGCACCCGCACCCGCAGCGGCCGTGCCCGCCGTGCCTGCCCTCCCCACACCCCTGCCACCCCTGCCGGTCCTGCCACCCCTGCCACCCCTGCCACCCCTGCCGGTTTTGCCGGCCGTGCTGGTCCTGCCGGCCGGGTAAGGGGTGCGGGGGGCCGGTCCGCCGTGCCGCGGGGGCGGGTTCTGGGGTCGGGGAGGCCGGATGAGCAGCCAGGGTGTGCCGCGGGGCGCTGTTCTTGCCGTGGTCCATGAGCCGGTGGCGCTGTCGCCGGGCGGTCCGCTGGTCCTGGAACTGCGCGGCCCGCTGGGTCCGGCGGACGCCGAGACGGTCGCCGCCCGGCTCGCGCAGCGCCACCGTGCCTTCGGTGTCGCGCTGGACAGTCACCGGCCCGGTCACCACACGCTGCGCCTGACCCCGCCCGCCGCGGGCGGGCTTGCCGCGCTGCCCGCGGACCTGCTGGCCGACCTGCTGGCACCGCCCCCGCCGGGCGGGGAGATCCTCCCGGTCACCGGACACCAGCAGACCCTGCTGCGCGCCGCCCTCACCCCCGCCGCCACCGCCACCAGCACCAGCACTGGCACCGGCGGCAGCAGTGACGGCGGTGACGGGGGCGGGGTCGAGCAGTTGTACTGGGACTGGTCCGGGCCTTTCGATGTGGCGCGGTTCGCCGCGGCGTGGCAGTCCGTCGTCGACCGGGAGTGTGTGCTGCGGGCCTGTTTCGACTGGGTCGCCGCGCCGCGTCTGGTGCTGCACGCCCGGGCCGAGGCGGACATCGCGGTGTGTTCCCCGGCCGCCGTCACCTGGCCCCAGCTGCTGCGGCGGGACCGGGCGCGGGGGTTCGCGCTGCACCGGCCGGGACTGCTGCGCCTGACGCTGCTGGCGGCGGAGCCCGGCGGGGGTGCGGGCGCGGCGCCGCCGCGGGTGCTGCTGACCTATCACCCGGCCCTCCTCGACGAGCGGGGTGTGCACCTGCTGCTGCGGGAGTTCTACCGCGCCTACGCCGCCGGCGGCGTCCTGCCGGGCGGGGAACGCCGTCCCGATCTGCGCGACCATGCCCGCTGGCTGGCCGGCCAGGACACCACGGCCGCGCGGCAGTTCTGGGCCCGCGCGGTGCCGCCGCCGCGGGCCGCCACCCGCCCGGGGCGGCCGGGCGGCGCCACCGGGCAGAGCGGGCCCGGTGTGCTGCACACCCGGCTGCGGGCGCCGGAGACCCTCCGGCTGCGTTCCTGGGCCGCGCTGCGCGGCGCCGCCGAGTCCAGCGCGCTGCACCTGGTGTGGGCGCTGCTGCTGTACCGGGCGGCGGGCGTTGCCGGGCCGCTGCCGGTGAGTTTCGGGGTGCAGCTGTCGGGCCGGGACATCGCCCTGCCGGGGGCGGCGGGCATTCCCGGCCTGCTGGACAGCCCGCTGCCGATGACCGTGACCGTCGATCCGGCCGCCCCGCTGGCGGACCTGCTGCACCAGGTCCGCGACACGCTGCTGGACCTGGCCGCCTACCCGTGGGCCAGCACCGAGACGATCCGTGCGTGGGCCCCCCGCCCGCCCGCCGCCCCCGCCCCCGCTGCCGGTCCCGGTCCTGTTGCCGGTCCTGTTGCGGGTCCTGCTGCGGGTGTGGGTCCGCTCTGCGGTGCCGGCGGCACTCTGGTGCGTTTCGACGGCCCGCTCGTGCTGCCGAAGGTCCTGCGCGGCGAACTCGCCGCCCAGGGCGTCCACGCGGACACCCCCCGCAACGCGGCCGGCGCCGCCGGCGGGCCCCTGACCCTCGCCGCCCGGCACGACAGCGCGGGCGGCCTGGTCCTGGGCCTGTTCTACGACCGGGCGCAGCTGGCGGACGAGGACGCCGCCGCCCTGCACTCCCAGTGCGTACGCCTGCTGCGCGCGCTGCCCGAGTTCCGGCAGGCCCAGGCCAGTGCCGGACAGCTGCTGGACCTGCTGGCCCGGGCCGCGGCACCGCGCATGGCCCGGCCCGTGCCGCCCGCGCCGCACCCCGCCCTGACCGTGCTGCGGCCCGGGCATCCGCACGCGGACGTGATCTGCCTGGTCACCGCCCCGGGTGTGCCGGCGGGCAGCTACGACCTGTTCGTCCGCGGCCACCGCGGCCCGGAGGAAATCGTGGCCGTGCACGGTGACGGCGCACCGGGCGTGCTGCACCAGGCATCCGGGCCGGGCCGGCGCCTGGTGCTGTGCGGGTGCGGGCCCGGGGGGAGGGCGGCCTACGAACTCGCCCAGCGCACGCCGCATGCTCCCGGCATGGTTTCGGCCGTGGTCATGACCGGCATCGGCGACGCCGCCGCCAGCGCGTCCGCCCTCGCCCGCGGGGTGCGCTCCGTCCTCACCCCGCCCCCCTGAACCCGCCCCCCCGTGCCGGAAACTGGTCCCCCCCCCGCAGGGCGTACGTCGTGCGTCCGCTCGCGGTGTCACCGGTGGCCGCACCCGTTCCCGGACCAGCTCCGACCACCAAGATCAGGGATCTGGGCCCGAGCACCAACTCTGGAGTTGAATCGGCTGATGGACATGTCCTCCCGAGAGATCCGCATGCCCCTCAGCGAGGTCGTCTCAGTACTGCAGGACCTGAACGAGTTCGTCGTTTCCCTCGACCGACTTGGATCGCGCCAGGCATCCGGAACCGCTGACGAGTACACCGTCGGCACATTTCATCGCCGACTGGGATGTCGCTCGGCGATTGGCCCGCGCCCGACGCGTCATCAGCGTTGCGCTGGATGCACAACTGAGCGAGGAAGACAACGCCGAGATCGACGCCCTGTGCGACCAGGGCCGCTTCTACGGCACGGACAGCGCCATCGGCCCCTCCACTGACCAATCCAGCTGAGACGGCAAGCGCATCGGACCGGACCAATCGAGGCGGGGATCGGTTCGGTACGGGACCAGGCACCCGACCAACAAGATCACGATCTGCAACTGGAGTACTAGTGTCCTGCGCCAGTAGTTGATCGTTAGAAGTTGCGTGACTTCTACTGCTGGTGCGTCAGCTCCTCGTCGGGGCCCGAAGCTGGAACCGTTGCTGCTGTCTGATGACGAGCGGGCGGTGTTGGAGCGGTGGACGCGTCGGGCTACATCGGCCCAGGCGCTGGCCCTGCGCGCGCGGATCGTGCTGGCGTGCGCGGGCCCGGAGGTGCCGCCGATCGTCGCGGTCGCCCGGGAACTGCGGGTGACCGCGGACACCGTCCGCAAGTGGCGCCGACGCTTCCTCGCCGAGCGGCTGGACGGGCTGGCGGACGAGCCCCGGCCGGGCCGGCCGCCCACCATCAGCGTCGATCAGGTGGAAGCGGTGGTGGTCACCACGCTGGAACAGCTCCCGAAGAACGCCACCCACTGGTCGCGGACATCGATGGCGCAGCACAGTGGTCTGTCGAAGTCGACCGTGGGCCGGATCTGGCGGCAGTTCCAGCTCAAGCCGCATCTGGCGGACACCTTCAAGCTGTCGACGGACCCGTTGTTCGTGGAGAAGGTCTACGACGTCGTGGGCTTGTACTTCAACCCGCCCGAGGGTGCGGTGGTGCTGTCGGTGGACGAGAAGTCGCAGATCCAGGCACTGGACCGGTCCCAGCCGGTGCTGCCGATAATGCCGGGCATGCCCGAGCGGCGTACGCACGACTATGTGCGCAACGGCCTGACCACGTTGTTCGCCGCGTTCGATGTCGCCACGGGTGAAGTCATCACTGCCCTGCACCGCCGGCACCGGGCCGTGGAGTTCAAGAAGTTCCTGATCCGGATCGACAAGGAGGTGCCCGCGCACTTGCAGGTCCACCTGATCGTGGACAATTACGGCACCCACAAGACACCCGCGATCAAGGCTTGGCTGGCCAAACACCCGCGGTTCGAGCTGCACTTCACCCCGACCGGCTCGTCCTGGATCAACCAGGTCGAGCGGTGGTTCGGCTACCTCGCCCACCAGATGATCCGCCGCGGCGCACACAAAAACATCCAGGCCCTGGAAGCCGACATCCGGGCATGGGTCAAGGACTGGAACGAAGCCCCCAAGCCGTTCGTCTGGACCAAGACGGCCGAAGAAATCCTCGACTCCCTCGCCCGCTTCTGCCGACGGATCTCTGGCGCAGGACACTAGTACTCCAGCAGCACTTTGACGTTTTCCCTGTTCAGGGGCGGTCTGGGTGAGTGTAGAGGGCTGATGACCGGCCTGTGTTCTCTTTCCCGGGCCGCCCCTCGATCGTGTGCAGCCGCCGCTGATAGTGACAGCGGCGGGCGACGGCTTGGCGTCGTCTGCGCCAGTGTGACCACCTCAACGCGCGTGCGCTGATGAGGGGCTGGTGAACGGCGGTGGATGAGTGGCCAGTTGCCAGGAGCCGCCGAATTTCTGCCACGGTGAGGGGCGCGAGGCAGGAACCGTTTCTGCTGCCCCTTTTGCCGCGGCGTCGACGGCCATGACGGCCAGAAAGGCATGCGCCAGCATGGCCAGGGTGATGTGCCGCATCCAGCCGGTGTAGCGGCGGACTTCGTACTGGTCGAGGCCGCATTCGTTCTTCGCGGCCTGGAAGGCTTCCTCGATGGCCCAGCGCGTCCCGGCGACGCGGACCAGGTGCTCGATGGTGGTGCCGAGCGGTGCGTAGGCGAGGTAGTAGGCGATCTCTTCGGGCTTGCTGATGCTGCGGCGGGCCAGTGCCCACCGCTGGTGGGTGGGCATCTCGTCGTCGAAGTCCTCGATGGGCGTGATCTGCAGGGCGGCCCAGTGGTAGACGCGCGGGCCCTTGGCACCGTCACCGCACGAATGCCTCTCCCACGCTTCGTCGGGTGCTTGGGAGAAGAGGTGGTCGATGCGTCCGAAGTGGGGCACCTGCTGGGACTTGGGAACCGCGAGTACATACCCCAGGCTGGTCTCCTCCAGCATGTGGCGCAGCCGCCATTCCTGGCCGTAGGCGGCGTCCGCGGTCACCCATGCGATCGGCAGCGGTGAGGCGATCGCCCGCAGCACCATGGCCTTGGCCAGGTCGGGTTTGGTGGCGAAAGTCCGCTCGTTGGGGATGTGGGCGGCGCGGCAGCGGTCGCGGTCGTCGGTCCAGGTCTTGGGCAGGTACAACTCCCGGTCCACCAGGGCGCGTCCACGGGTGGTGGCGTAGGCGGCGAACACGCCGATCTGGCAGTTCTCGGTGCGGCCGGCGGTGCCGGAGTACTGGCGCTGCACGCCGGCCGAGGTGGTGCCCTTCTTGAGGAAGCCGGTGTCGTCGAGGATGAGGATCCCGTCGGGCTCGCCGAGCCGTTCGGCTACGTAGTGCTGGAGGTCGTCGCGGAGCTCATCGGCGTCCCAGCGGGCGCCGTTGAGAAGCCGCTGGAGGCGGTCGGGTGTGCGGTGTCCGGCGTATTCGGCCAGCTGCCAGCCGTTTTTGCGGCCGACCGGGCCCAGTAGTCCACGGATGTAGTCACGCATCCGGCGACGCGGCTCGACACGCCTGAAGCGGTGGCCGGTACGCAGGAACAGTTCCTCGAGTTCGTCGTTCCAGATCTCAACTGCACGCTCGTCGATCACGCAGGGAGGCTGCCCGGACCGCTGTCACTATCAGCGGCGGCTGCACACGATCGAGGGGCGGCCCGGGAAAGAGAACACAGGCCGGTCATCAGCCCTCTACACTCACCCAGACCGCCCCTGAACAGGGAAAACGTCAAAGTGCTGCTGGAGTACTAGCCTGCGCCGGGTGATGACAGCTGATGACGTGTTGTTCGTCCTGGCCCTGTTGCAGCGGGCGGAGGCCGGCGTCTGGGTCGGTGGCGGATGGGGGATCGACGCTCTGATCGGCGAGCAGACCCGAGACCATCGCGACCTGGACCTGATGCACCGGCAAGACCAGGAAGCCGCCGTGCTGGCGGCCCTCTCCGCGGGAGGCTTCGTGGAGAGCCTGAACTGGAGACCCATCCGATTCGTCGTGAAGGCTCCGGACGGCCGGGAGATCGACCTTCATCCGCTGGTCTTCAGTGATGACGGCTCAGCAGTGCAGGCGTCACCCGAACCGCAACGTCCCTTCGTCTATCCCTCCTCCTGCTTCGTGACGGGCACCATCCAGGGGACGCCCATCCCGTGCTTGTCCGCCGAAGCAGCAGGTCTACTTCCATCAGGGATACGAACCAACGGAACGTGACCGGCACGACATGGCAGAACTTCGCCGCGTCTTCGGGATCGCCACGCACTTTTGACCCGCGTCGAAGCGGTGTCAAAACTCACCGACATGCTCGCGCTCACGGAGCATGAACCGATGTCAGAACTCATCGGCATGCGCTGCTGCTTGTCATCGGCATAACCACTTCTGGTCGTTCGGGGCGTGCTGACGACGTTTCGAGAGGGCCGCCCGGCGGCCGGCTGCCACCGCGCTGGCAGCCCCGCGGCCGGGCGCCACCGCCGCTGAGGCGGACCGGGCCCGGTCCGGCCCGCAGCCGCAGCGGCGGACGGGCCGCCGCCGTCCGCCGCCGGCCCGCAGTATCCCTCCCGCCGCTGCCCGCCCCCGCCGCGACTCGCTGCGGGGGCGGGGGCGGGTCTGTCAGGCCGTGAACAGGTCGTAGGTGGAGCTGTGGCGCGGGCCCGCGAGGACGTCCAGCTGGGGGTCGACGGTCAGGACGGCCTGGTGGAGGCGTTGCAGCTGGGGGGAGGGTTCCACGCCCAGGTCCTCGATCAGCCGCACCCGCAGCCGGCGGTAGACCTCCAGCGCGGAGGCCTGCCGGCCGGAGCGGTAGAGCGCCACCATGGCCTGGGAGTGCAGTCCCTCGTGCTGGGGGTGACGGGCGGTCAGTTCGATGAGCTCGGCGATGAGTTCGGCGTGCCGGCCCAGCCGCAGGTCGGCGTCGATGCGCCGTTCCACGGTGACCAGCCGGCTCTCCTCCAGCCGCACCACCTCGATCTCCAGGACCGGCCCCAGCCGTACGTCGACCAGGGCGGGGCCCTGCCACAGGCCCAGGGCCGCCTTGAAACGGGCGGCGGACACCTCGTCGTCACCGCTCTCGAAAGCGGCCTGGCCCTCCCTCGTCAGCCGGTCGTACTGGTGCACGTCGACGCAGTCGGGCGGGATCTGCAGCAGATAGCCGCCGTGCCGGGTGGCCAGCACCTCCTTGGCGCCGCCCGGCGCACCGGGCCCCATCGCGGTGCCCAGCCGCCGGCGCAGCTGCAGGATGTAGGTCTGCAGCGTGGTCAGCGCGCTCTGCGGCGGCTGTGTCGCCCAGATCTCCTCCATGAGGGTCGGGACGGGCATCACCCGCCCGGGATACAACGCCAGCAGCGACAGGATCTGCCGCGGCTTGCCCGCGCTCGGAACGATGGATCCCCCGTTGACCTCGGCACTCAACGGACCCAGAACCTGAATCCTCACGGTCTCCTCCGTATTCCGCATTCCGTATGTCGTCGAGCTCCTTGTCCCGTTCCACTTTGTTGGCCGGAAATCCGCGCCGCCGCTCACGCTAGCCGCGGCCGTCCCCGTCCAGCGTTTTCCTGGATCCGTTCTCGAGCGGACTTCCAAGTCCGGTGCCGCGTACGGCGTTCGGCGCGCTGGAGAACGTGTGTACGGCCGCTCGAAGAGAACTCCTGATTCCGCTGTCGCCGCACTCCACACGGCTACCGTCGTCCCTCTTTCCCGCGCGCCGGCGCGGGGCCGGCCGGATCCGTAATCACCGCCACCGGCGCAGTCAAGACACCATGTCCCCGCCCCGCCGCATACGCGCCGCACCGCGCGCCGCCCGCGCCGCCACCCGGCCCCGCCGCCCCCTCCGCCCGCCCGCCCGCACGGGCGGCAGCTGGCCGAAGCGTTTCCCGTTCACCGAGTTTCTGCGAATCGGTGATTCGCCCGTTGCTGGGCGAAGGTCCCCGTCTCACTCGCTACCAGGAGGTATCAATGCGGGGTAGACGCTTCAATGCCACCGGCCCCGCAGGACGGGGTCTTACGGTCGGCTCCACGTCCGTTTTCTGTCTCCGGGCCACTCCCGGCGACGTGCCGCTTCACGAGCGCGGCGAGGTTCAGTGCCGCGTTCTCATCCCGGTCGAGGACGAGTCCGCAGTGGTCGCATGCGTACATCCGTATCCGGAGAGGCAGTTTGGGTGTCACTGCCTGGCATCCGGAACACGTCTTGCTGCTGGGGAACCAGCGGTCCGCCACTTCGAGCGTTCCGCCGTTCCACCGGGTTTTGTAGGCGAGTTGACGCCGGATCTCGCCGAATCCGGCGTCGGCCACGACGCGGGCGAGTCTGCGGTTCTTGAGCATTCCCGAGACGTTGAGGTCTTCCACCACGATCGTGCCGTACTCGCGGGCCAGGGGGGTGGTGAGCTTGTGGAGCGCGTCCCGCCGCAGGTTCGCGGTGCGGCAGTGCACCCGGTTGCGGGCCGCATCCGCGCGCTGCCAACGCTTCGAAGGCTGCTGCCCGGTGCGCCGGTCAGGGCCCAGACGGCGGGCGGCCGTACGGGACAGGCGGCCGAGCTTGCGGCGCGCGGTGTCGTAGTGTCTGGGGTTCTCGGCGGTCGGGCGGCCGTCGGAGAACACCGCGAGGTGCTTGATGCCCAGGTCGACGCCGATCACCGTATCCGCTCGGGACGGGGTACGGTCGGTGCGCTCGACTTCGCAGGTGAAGGACACGAACCAGCGGCCCGCCTCGCGGCGGACGGTCGCCGACTTCACCACCGCCGTGCCGGCCGCGATCCGGCGGTGCAGCTTGCGTGTGGACTCATGCGTCCTGATCGTTCCCAGGACCGGGAGCGTGACATGCCTGCGGTCGTCTTCCAAGCGGATCGTGCCGGTGGTGAACGAAGCCGACGGCGTGGTCTTCCGCTTCGACTTGTAGCGGGGAAAGCCCATCCGCGGGCCCTTGCGCTTGCCGCGCTTGGAACCGGACCAGTTCTCCAAGGCCCGGGCGAGCTGATCCAGCCCGGTGGCGTACGCCTCCTTCGAGCACTCCGCCCACCATGGCGCCACCTCCCTCTTCGCTGTGTTCCAGGCCTTGCGCAGGGAATACATCGACCAGCCGAACGACGGCGTCAGATCGGCCTCGGCCATGCCGTAGGACCGTTCCGCCTCCCGCTGCCCGAGGTTCGCTTTCACCTGCGTAATACCCCAGTTGAACGCCACCCGGGCCGCACCGGCATGCCGCAGCAGCGCCCCGGCCTGACCAGGCGTCGGGTCCAGTGCAAACCGGTAGGCATGCCTGACGATCACCCGGTCAGGCTACCGGCCACCACCGACAACACCCCTGCCATCAACGGAAGTTGAGAAACACTGAGATTCGACGACGAAGCCCACAGCAGTTAAGAACCCCCGCCCCCGCACACACCCCCTCACGCGCCTTTGCCCCGCCGTGTGCAGTGCTCTTCGAGCGCAGTGAGAGCGGTTCTTGAGCCCGGTGGCCGACGGTGTCCCCACGACCGGAGGAGGGGGTATGGGCACGCCGGAGCACCACGAGCCCGTCCTGCGCGTGGAGCGCGGGCAGGCCAGCGACGAGGAACTGGCCGCACTCACCGTGGTGCTGCTCGCGCTGCGCGCGGGCGGCGCGTTCCCCGGCCGGGGCAGGCCGGTCAACGGCTCCCGCTGGTGGCGGCCCCGCACCCGCCGGGCCCCGCGCAGCTGGCAGTGACACCGCCCCCGCACCCACCGGGCCCGGCGGTGATGCGGAACTACCCGCCCCAGAAAGGGACCTGACATGGCATTGACCACCGCCCCCGCCCGTACCCAGGGCCCCGCCCCCACCCCCGCCCAGGGCCCGGCCCCGGCCGACATCCGCGGGCGCGTGGCCGAACTGCACGCGATCCGCGAGGCGGCGCTGCGAGGACCCAGCGAGAAGGCGACCGAGGCGCAGCACGCCAAGGGCAAGCTGACCGCCCGGGAGCGCATCGCCCTGCTGCTGGACGAAGGCAGCTTCCAGGAGGTCGAGCAGTTGCGCCGGCACCGGGCGACCGGGTTCGGCCTGGAGGCCAGGAAGCCGTACACCGACGGTGTCGTCACCGGCTGGGGCACGGTGGAGGGCCGTACGGTCTTCGTCTACGCGCACGACTTCCGTATCTTCGGCGGTGCGCTGGGCGAGGCGCACGCCACGAAGATCCACAAGATCATGGACATGGCCATCGCGGCCGGCGCGCCGCTGGTCTCCCTCAACGACGGTGCGGGCGCCCGCATCCAGGAGGGCGTGAGTGCGCTCGCCGGCTACGGCGGCATCTTCCAGCGCAACACGAAGGCGTCGGGCGTCATCCCGCAGATCTCGGTGATGCTCGGCCCGTGCGCGGGCGGCGCCGCCTACAGTCCCGCGCTGACGGACTTCGTGTTCATGGTCCGCGAGACCTCGCAGATGTTCATCACCGGCCCCGACGTCGTCAAGGCGGTCACCGGCGAGGAGATCACCCAGAACGGGCTCGGCGGCGCCGACGTCCACGCGGAGACCTCCGGCGTGGCGCACTTCGCCTACGACGACGAGGAGACCTGCCTCGCCGAGGTCCGCTACCTCCTGTCGATGCTCCCGCAGAACAACCGCGAGAACCCCCCGCACACCACCCCCCACGACCCGCCCGGACGGCGCGGCGAGTCCCTCCTGGACCTGGTCCCCGCGGACGGCAACCGCCCCTACGACATGGCGAAGGTCATCGAGGAGATCGTCGACGACGGCGACTGCCTGGAGGTCCACGAACGCTGGGCCCGCAACATCATCTGCGCGCTGGCCCGCCTGGACGGCCAGGTGGTGGGCATCGTCGCCAACCAGCCGCAGACCCTGGCCGGCGTGCTGGACATCGAGGCCTCCGAGAAGGCCGCCCGGTTCGTGCAGATGTGCGACGCCTTCAACATCCCGATCGTCACCCTGCTGGACGTGCCCGGATTCCTGCCCGGGGTCGACCAGGAGCACGGCGGGATCATCCGGCACGGCGCCAAACTGCTGTACGCGTACTGCAACGCGACCGTGCCGCGGATCTCGCTCATCCTGCGCAAGGCCTACGGCGGCGCCTACATCGTCATGGACTCCCAGTCCATCGGCGCCGACCTCACCTACGCCTGGCCCACCAACGAGATCGCCGTGATGGGCGCGGCAGGCGCGGCAGGCGTCATCTTCCGCCGGCAGATCGCCCAGGCCGCCGACCCCGAGGCCATGCGCGCCCGCATGGTCAAGGAGTACAAGGCCGAACTCATGCACCCCTACTACGCCGCCGAACGCGGCCTGGTCGACGACGTCATCGACCCCGCCGCCACCCGCGAGGTCCTCATCCGCTCCCTGGCCATGCTGCACGCCAAACACGCCGACCTGCCCTCCCGCAAACACGGCAACCCCCCGCAGTAACCCCCGCCCCCGCCCCCGTCCCGCCCCGGACTTCCCCGCCCCGGACTTCCCCTTTCCGCCCCCCTTCCGCCCCTTCCCGTGCCGGGAGCAGACCCGGCGGTCTGCTTTGCGGGCCGCCGGGTGCGGCGGGCGGAGCCGGGGCCCGGCCCCTCCCCGGAGGGCGCGGACCGGGGGATTCCGGCGCCCCGGCGGCCTGCCGCCCGTCCGCCGCCGGTCCGTCACCCGATAGAAACAGCACGAACGGTCTAGTATTGACAGACCGGACGTGCTGTTTTGTAATCGTGGGTGCGGCACGGCACACCGACCAGGGGAGACGGCGTGGACATCGACGTACTGGGCGCACTGGCGGTGCGGGAGAACGGGGTGTCCATCACCCCGACCGCGCCGAAACCGCGGCAGGTCCTGGCTCTGCTGGCGCTCCACGCCGACCAGGTGGTGCCGGTCGCGGCCCTCACCGAGGAGCTGTGGGGCGCGGCCCCGCCGCGCAGCGCCCGCACCACGCTGCAGACGTACGTGCTGCAGCTGCGCGAGCTCCTCGCGCAGGCGCTGGGGGACGACCGGGCCGCCGCCAAGGACGTCCTGATGACCCTGCCGGGCGGCTATCTGCTCGCCTCCGGCGGCGGCAGCAGTGACGTGCGCGCCTTCGAGCGGCTCGCGGGGGAGGGCTACCGGGCCATGGACCAGGGCGCCTTCGCCGAGGCGGCCCGCACCCTGGGCCGGGCGCTGGCGCTGTGGACGGGGACCGCGTTCGCCGACGTCCAGAGGGGGGCGCAGCTGGCGATGGAGGCCCGGCGGCTGGAGGAGAGCCGGCTGTGCGCGCTGGACCAGCGCATCGAGGCCGATCTGCGGCTGGGCCGCCACCGCGAACTGCTGCCCGAACTGACCGTGCTGACCAGCCGTTACCGCACCCACGAGAATCTGCACGCGCAGTTCATGCTGGCCCTGCACCGCTCGGGGCGGCGCAGCGAGTCGCTCAGCGTCTACCACCAGCTGCGCGCCACCCTCGATGCGGACCTGGGCCTGGAGCCCTCGCCGCGGCTGCGGCGGCTGCAGCACTCCATCCAGACCGCGGCGCCGGAGGCGGCACCGGCGCCCGCCCCCGCCGACGGCGCGGGCCCGCCCGCACCCGCACCCGCGCGGGTGCGCTGACACGCCGCGGACCCGCGCAGGGCGGCCTTCGCAGGGCGGCTCATTCTTTGGGCGGAGGGCCGCGGCGGCGGCTGGTTCCCGGGAGCCAGTCACCGCCGGCGCAGATCACCACGGCCGGGGATGTGGCGGGGTGCCGGCGGCGCCCACAATGCCACAACGGCCACCCGGGATACGACCCTTGGAGACGCCCACCATGACATCCGTCCCTCAGCCGCCCGCGGCCTCGCCGACGCCCGTGGCCGACGTGCTCGCCGAGCTCACCGCGGTGCTGGCGGGCATGATGCGCATCGAGCCGCAGACGCTCGACGCGCAGGAGCCCTTCCGGCTGCTGGGCCTGGACTCGATGCTGTCGGTCGAGTTCGTCGCGGCGCTCAACGCCCGCTACGGCACCCGGATCGCGGCCACCGCACTGTATGAGCACCCGACGCCCCAGGCACTGGCCCGGCACGTCGCGGCCGAACTCGGCACCCCCCGCCCCGCCACACCCACACCCACACCCACACCCACAGACACGGACACGGACACAGCCACAGTCACGGAGGCAGACGTGGCCACGGCCACGGCCACGGCCGTGGATACGGATGTGGCTGAGGTGGCTGTGGAGGCGGTCACCGACACGCTGCGGGAGCAGCTCGCCGGGATCCTGCACTGCGGGCCGGGGGACATCGACGTGAGCGCGCCGTTCGCGGCGCTGGGGCTGGACTCGATCCTGGCCGCGGAGTTCCTGGCCGGCATCAACCGCACCTACGGGCTCAGCGAGCAGGCCGACCTGCTCTACGACCAGCCCGACCTCGGGGCCATGGCGGCGTACGTCAGCGCGCGGGCAGCGCACCACACGCCCGCGCCGGGCCGCTTCGGCGCGGCTTTTGCCGTCCCGGCCGGGCAGGCGGGGCCCTCCCCGGCGGGCCCGGCGCCGGGCGGCGCCCAGGTTCCGCCGGCGGGGGTCGATCTGGACGCGCTGCTCGACGCGGTACGTGACGAGGTGCTCAGCATCGACGAGGCGGCCGCCCTGCTGGCGGCCCGCTCCGCCTGACGGACCGTCCCAGACGAAGGGCGCACGAGGATGGACACCCGGGAGATCCTGACGCGGTTCAAGGGCGGCACCCTGCGGCGTGAGCACGCCGTGGCCCTGCTGGCCGGCACGTCGCCGGCCGTGGCCCCGCCGGTCGTGGCCCTGCCGGTCGTGGCCCTGCCGGTGGCGGCGGACCGTGAGCCGCCGCCCGTCCCCGTCCCCGGCCCTGTTCCCGGTACCGGTGTTGGTGTCGGCGACGGGGCCGGTGTGCCGTGTGCGGTCGTGGGGATCCAGGGCCGTTTCCCGCAGGCGGGGGATCTGGAGGCGTTCTGGCGCAACGGGCTGCAGGGGCGGATCGCCGAGGCCGCGCTCCCGGGCGGGCGCCGGTCGGCGTGTGCGGGCTGGCGGGGGCATTTCCTGGACGGTGTGGAGGAGTTCGACCCGGACCTGTTCGGGCTCGGTGCCCGGGAGGCGGCGGGGCTGGACCTGCAAGAGCGGCTGCTGGCGCAGAGCGCGTGGCAGACGCTGGAGAGCGCCGGATACGCCGGAGCGCGTCTGGAGCGGCTCACCGCTCCCGACGGCACGGCGCGCAGCGTGGGGGTGTATGCCGCGCTCGGCCCGGCCGGCGGTGCGCTGCCGCCCGCCGGGCACCGGCACACCGCCCCTCCGGCTTCCCGGCCCGGGCCGGCCGCGCGGCTGTCGCGGCTGCTCGACCTGCGCGGGCCCAGTCTGAGCGTGGACAGCGGTGACTCCTCCTTCCTGACCGCGCTGCACCTCGCGCTCGGTGCGCTGCGCGCGGGCGAGTGCGCCGCGGCGCTGGTCGGCGCGGTCGAGCTGCGCCTGCATCCGGCGTGCCAGCGGCCCGGCGCCGGTGAGGGGGTGGCGGCCGTGCTGCTCAAGCCGCTGGCCGCGGCCCGTGCCGACGGCGACCGCGTGCACGCCGTGATCCGCTCCAGCGCGGTCGGCCACCCGGGCCGCGCCGCCCCCGGCCCGCAGCACGGCCGGCTGGTCGGCCGGGCGCTGGCCGCGGCCGGCCTGCGGCCCCCGGACACGGGCCCGCAGGCTCCGGAGTCCGGCCCGCAAGGCCCGGACTCCGGCGCGCAGTCGGAGGTGCCGGACGCCGGCCTGGAGGCTGTGGGGGTCGCTCTGGAGGAGAGTTCCCGGACGGTGGCGGCGCTGGTGGGTGATGCCGGGGCGGTGACCGGGGCGGCGGCCCTGGTCCGCGCCGTGGGGCAGCTGCGCCATGCCGTGCTGCTGGCCGGCCCGGACCGCCCCGCGCCCGCCGCCTGGGAGCCGGCCCGCCGCGACGACGGCACCGTGCTGCCCCGCAGGGCGCTGGTCAGCGTGCCGGGACCCGCAGCCCCCGCAGCCCCCGCAGTTCCCGTAGACCCCACGGACGCCGTAGACGCCGCAGGCCCCGCAGACGCAGGGGATGCGGCAGACGCTGCGGACGGCGTGGAGGGCGTCGAGGGCACGGACGGTGTGGATGTGGGTGTGGTGCTGGTCGTGGAGGAGGCGCCCGCCGTCCCCCGCGCCCCGGCCCGCACGGGCCCGCCGCCGGGCACGCGTCCCGCAGAACTGGTGCTGCTGTCCGCCGCGACGCCCGCGCACCTGGCGGCCACCGCCGGCCGGCTCGCGGCCCGCCTGTCCGACGGCGGCGGCCGGGACGGCGCCCCGGCGGCCCCGGATCTCGCCGCACTCGCGCACGAACTGCGCCTGGGGCGGGCGGTGTTGCGCTGCCGTCTGGCGGTGACCGTCCGCACGGTCGCCGAACTGACCGACGCGCTGGCCGGCTTCGCCGCGCACCCCGGCCCGGGCACGGGCCCGGCGGGCGTGCGCAGCGCCGACCTGCGCGGCGCCGCGGGCCCGCCGCTGATCGAGGGACTCGAGGAGACCCGCGCCTATGTGGCCGCCCTGTGGCAGGGCGGCCGCCTGGAGCAGCTGACACGGCTGTGGCTGGCCGGGGCCGACGTCTGCGCCGTACTGCCCGCGCATCCCGGCCCGGCCGCCGTCGAGCTGCCCGCCACCGTGCTGCGGCCCCGCCCGCTGGAGCCCGGCCCCGGCACGGACGGAGCACCGCAGTGACCCCCCGCCCCGCACCCCCGGCCACCCCCGCCCCCGAACCTGCCCCCGGACCCGGGGCCGTCCCCGCTCCTGGTGCGGGGGGCGGGGAGCCGGTCAAGCTGTGGCTGTGTCCCAACGACGGCCTGCCGCCCGAGGTCGCGCTCCTGCTCGCCACGCACTGGCTGGACGCGCAGGAGCAGAAGACCGCGAGCCGCTTCCTGTTCGAACGCGACCGGCGCCAGTACCTCCTGGCCCACACCCTGGTGCGGCGCGCGCTGGCGCTGGAGGCGGGCCTGGCCGAGGCGGAGCTGGTCATCTGGCGTTCCGCGCGGGGACGGCCCTTCTTGCGGCCCGCCGCCGCGGGAGGGCCGCGCGGCGGCTCCCAGCTGGACTTCAACCTCTCCCACGCGGGCGGCTACAGCCTGCTGGGCATCGTGCGCCGGCACCGTATCGGCGTGGACGTGGAACGGCTGGAGGACCGGGACGAGCGGGCCATCACCACCATCGTGCGCACCTTCGCCGCCCCGGAGCGGGAATGGGTCGCGCGCGCCGCCGCCGGCCCGGCCCGCGACCGGCGCGCGCTGCGCGTGTGGACCCTCAAGGAGGCCTACTCCAAGGCCCGCGGCCTGGGACTCGGGCTGCCCTTCGACGCGTTCGCCTTCACGCTGGACGACGAACGCGGCGTACGCGCCTTCACCCCGCCGGCCGACGACACGGCCCGCCCGTGGCGGTTCGTCGAACTGGAGCCGGTGCCCGACGTGCTGGTCGCCGTCGCCGTCCCCGCCGACGAGGCCCAGGACCCGGTCCTGCACCTCGGCTACGGCTTCCCCTGGAGCCGCGCGGCACTGCGCAGCTTCCCGCTGCCCCGCCCGGTGGGCGGACACCCCTCAGCACTCCCCGCATAAGACGAGAAGGCAGAGGAGTGGGAGATAACGGTCGAAGGCCACGGCGTACGAGCTGCGGAAGACCCCTGCCGGTGCTGTAGCCGGCCGCGGGACGGACGTTTTCCTGCGGGAACGGAGCAAGTCAGGGCTGACGGAGATGATTTGTCGATCTTGTCATGTAATGGCCGCCATCATCTGTCCAACCAAAGTGATCGTGGCGACGGTGACTGGCAGAATCACAAGGACAAGGACAAGAAGCGTGGTGGCAAGACGGTCAAGGTGACCAAGAAGGAAACCATCAAAGAGGTGGAAGTCCGCCCGGATGGGACCCGCATCTTCAGGCAGACCACGAAGGAGACCACGAAGGAGACAAAGAAGGGCTTCCACAAGTCCGACAACGAGCTCCACGGTCCGGTCAACGGCCGTCAGTAACGGCCGGTTGCCGCAGCCGGTAACGGCTGAATCCGGGCCGCCGGTCACAGACCGTCGGCCCGGAGTGCTGTGTGCCGGGCAAACAGGAACCCGCTGGCCCCCGGATCCGCCGACATCCTCACCTACGCCCAGGCCTGGCACTGGACCGACCCGCGCAAGTCCGTCCCGGAAGCCGTCCGGGTGCTGCGCCCCGGCGGCGCACTCGCCCTCTGGTGGAACGACTCGGACAGCACGGTCCCCTGGATAGCCGGCCGGGACGCCCACCTGCGCCGCCTCTTCGGTGCCGGCACCGAAAAGCCCGACCCGATGGCCCGGGTCCGTGGCCTGCCGGCGCGCCCGTCTCCAGCGGGTTTCGAAGGGGTCTCGAGCCCGGGCGCCGACCGTGGGGCATCCGGACATCCGCTGTTCGTGCCGTCTGCCGCCGGGAGGTCGTGCCGTGCCCATCCTCAGGTATCTGGAGAGCCCGCTGGACGACCTGCTGCGGCGGGCCGCGGCCCGTGACGCAAACGCCCCGGCCGTCACCGTGGCAGGGGCAGGGGTGTCGTTCGCGGCCCTGGACCGGGAGGCGGACCGGGTCGCCCACTACGTGCGGCGCGCCGCGGGCCGGGCCGGCGCGGTCGTCGCCGCGGCCACCACCCTCGATGCGGTCTTCCCCGCCGTGTACTACGGCACCGTCCGCAGCGGCCACCCGCTCGCCCTGCTCGACCCGCTGATGGGGCCGGCCGCCCTGTACGAGGTGTGCTCGGCGGCCGGGGCCGAGATCGCCTTCGTACCCGCCGCGCTGGCCGGGCTGCTCGCCGGGCTCGGCGACCGGCTGCCCCTGCTGCACACCGTCGTCCTCACGGACACCCCGGCGGACACGGCAGCAGACACACCGGCGGGTGCGGGCCGGGGTGTGCCGCTGGCGCGGGCGCTGGCGTCGGTGCCCGCCGGCGTGCCCGCACGGACACCGGCGCCGGGCGTGGACGCGGTGGCGTGCCTGCAGTTCGCCCCGGACGGTGCGGGCCGGCTGAACGGGGTGCGGCTGACACACCGCAACCTCCTCGCGGGCGCCGCCCAGACCGCCCTCGCCCACCGCCTGGGCCCCTCCTCCGTCGTCCTCAACCACCTGCCGCAGTACCACGCCGTGCACCTCAACTCGGCCGTCCACGCCGGGGCCCGGCAGGTGCTGTGCCCCGGCCCGGATCCCTTCGGGGCGCTGGAAGCAGCCGCGCGGGCCGGGGCCACCCACTTCTACGCCCCGCCCGCCCGGCTGCACCGCCTCGCCGGCGACCCCCGGCTGGGCGCGGCCGGTGCCCGGACCGGCGCCCGCCGGCTGAGCGCCCTGCACGTCAGCGGCGGCGCGCTGGAACCCGACCGCGCCCGCCGGCTGCGCGACGCGCTGCGCGTGCCGGTCCTGCAGGGCTACGGCCTCACCGAGGTGTGCACCCTCTCCCACCACCAGCCGCCCGGCTCGCGGCCCGGTCTCGGCGCGGTCGGGGTCCCGCTGCCGGGCACCGAGTGCCGGGTCGTCCTGCCGGGCGGCGCTCGGCCCGCGCCGGTGTGGTCGACCGGCGAAGTGCAGATCCGCGGGCCCCAGCTGAGCCCCACCGCCCCGGCCGGGGCGGTGCCGGACGCGGACGGCTGGCTGTCCACCGGCGACACGGGCTATCTCGACGCGGACGGCGGACTGCACCTGGTCGACGCGTCCGGGTCGGTGTTCGCCTGCGACGACGCCCTGGTCGCCCCGGCCGTGGTGGAACGGGTCATCGGCCAGGACCCGCGGGTGGCCGACTGCATCGTCGCGGACTGGCCCGACCCGGCACGCGGCGCCCTGGTCTGGGCCGGCGTGGTCCTGCGCGAGCGGCCCCCCGGCGACGGCCGCGGCCTGCTCGACATCCTCGACTCGGTCGCCGAACAGGCCAACGCCCGGCTCGGCCCCGGCGAGCAGATCCGCCGCCTGGAGGCCCTCGACGCCGTCCCCCGCCGGCCGGGCGGCCGGCCCGCCCGCCGTGAACTGCGCCGCCGGCTGCACGCCCTGGCCGCCGTGGAGGCCGCCGCCTGACACCCCCGGGGGCGCGGGAGCCAGAGGGAGTAGCGGACGGATCGTGGCCCGCTGGAGCGCACCGGACACGGCCGCGCCCGCCGCCTACGGTGAGCAGGGCGGACATCCCAGGACCCGGCAGGACAACCCAGGCCCGACGGGACACCCCGGGAGAGACACAGGGAGGAGACCGCCGTGACTCCACCCACGGCTAAAGCCGCGGGCTTCCTGCGCCGGCGGCTAAGCCTCCGCGCAGAGGACCAGCCCGGCCCTCTTGAGGACGTTGAGCGCGCCGACGTGGTCGGCGTTGCCGATGTGGCCGCACTTCACGCACTCGAACTTTGCCTGGATGACGCGGTTCTCCTTCGCGGTGTGTCCGCAGTCGGGGCACTCGCGGGAGGTGTTGCGGGCGTTCACCGGGATCACGCGGCGAGCGGCACTCTCAGCCTTCTGCGCCAGGATTCCCAGGAAGAGGCCCCAACCCGCATCCAGGATGCTGCGGTTGAGCCCGGCCTTGGCGGCGGCACCGTTGGGGAGGAACGCGCCGTTGTTGTCGGGGTCGGGCTTGGATGCGGGCGTCTTGGTCATGCCCGCTGTGTTCAGCTTCTCGTGGCCGATCACGTCGTGTTCCCGGACCAGGGCGAGAGCGGTCTTGTGGTGGTGGTCGAGCCGTTGCCGTCGGATCTTCGCGTGGATCTTCGCAACCTTTCGGGCGGCGGCACGGTGTTTCTTCGTCCGGCGCCTCGTGCGCCTGGGGAAGGTGTCCAGGTGTCGCTGAGCGGTGGCCAGCTGCTCGCCCATCGAGGCGCAGAAGCGCGGGTTGTCCTTGTGCACGCCGTTGGAGTTGGTGAAGAAGTGCACCGTGCCCATGTCGATGCCGACGATGCTGCCGGTCACGGGCCAAGGCTCGAGGGGCACCTCATCACAGGAGAGCACGACGTACCAGCGGCGGCCTTCCCGTTTCACCGAGATCGTCTTGACCCTGCCTTTGACAGGCCGGTGCTGGTGCACGCGGACGTGGCCGACGCCTTGCAGCCGCATGCGGGTGACCGGATCGTGCGGGGTGGAGTCCCAGCGGCAGCCGTCCCCGTCCTTCGGGAAGGTCACTGTGTCGAAGTGCCCGGCGCCTTTGAAGCGCGGGTATCCGGGTGTCTGGCCGGCCTTCACACGCCGGAAGAAGGCTTGGAACGCCTTGTCCAGGCGGCGCAAGGTCGCCTGCTGAGAGCTGAACGACCAGCGGCCCTGGCGCTCCGGGTCGAACGCCCGGATCTCCTTGAGCTGCGCGGACTGGTCCCCGTACCTGATGCTCGTCTTCGAGCTGTGCCGGTAGGCGTCCCGGCGTTCTTGCAGCGCTCCGTTGTAGAGCGAGCAGTGATCACGCAGCATCTCGGACAGAGCCTGGGTCTGGCGGGCGGTGGGCCTCATGAGGAACTTGTAGGCGCGTATCAATCTCGCGCCTCCTTGCCCTTCTTCCAGGGGCGTTCCCACTGGGTGTTGATGTACTTCTCCACCGTGGCCGCCGACACCGCGCCGGCCGAGGCGGCGAAGTACGACGACGACCACAATGTGGGCATCCGCGACTTCAGGTGCGGGAACTCCGCCCGCAGCACGTGGGAGGTGAAGCCCTTGAACTGGTTCGCCACATACGAGGCCGACGACTTCGGGTCGTGTCTGACGAACAGGTGCACGTGATCGGGCATCACCTCAAGGGCGATGCTCTCCCACCCGCGCTCATCCGCCTTCTGGCAGATCAGTTCGTCCAGACGTTCCGCGACCCGGCCGCCGAGGACCGGACGGCGGTACTTCGGGCACCACACCACATGGAGTCCGAGGTCGTACACGCCGCCGGAAAACCGGCGAACCTTTCCGGTCACCGTCACAGGATCACTATATGGGCGCGACAGGTCTAGTGCGGCAGAGAGGCAGCATCAGGTGAACAGTGCAGATCCGTGCACCGGATTGAGGTCAGAGCAGGGTCGAGAAGCCATTCCCCGCCCCGCTGAAGCGGGGCGTCCCCTGGCTAGGTCCTGATGGACGAGCGGCACGCCACACTCCGCGTGCTCCCCGCACCGGCCCCCGGCCCCGGCCCTGATGAGGCGGCCGGCCCGGCCCCGGCCCCCCGCCCGGGCGCGCCGGCCGCCGTGCGCGTGCACGTGATCGGTGAGGACCCGCTCGCCCGCCGCGGCATCACCGCCCTCCTCGAGGGCCACCCCGGCATCCGCGTTACCGGCGAGAGCGAACCGGGACCGCCGCTGCTGCGCGCGCTGGCCGCCCGGCCCCCGCACGTCCTGGTCGCCCACGGCACGCTGGGCGGCGGACAGCTTGCCGCGCCGGCCTTCGGCGGCGGGGACCTGCCGCTGCTGACCCTCGGCGGCCCGGGCCGCACCGACGCCGCAGGCCGGGCGGCCGGCGGCCATCTGCCGGCCACCGCCACCGCCGGGCAGCTGGCCTCCGCGGTCGTCCTGGCCGCTGCCGGATACACCCTGGTGCACGGCCCCACCCCGCCCCCGCCCGGGCCCCGCCCGGCCGCCGGGCCCCTGGCGCCTATCTCGCCCGTCAGCCCCGACCGGCTCACCGACCGCGAGTGCCAGGTCCTGGATCTGCTGGCCCGCGGCCTGTCCAACGGGGAGATAGCCAGGGCGCTGACCCTGTCCGAGCACACCGTGAAGACCCACGTGCAGAACCTGCTGCACAAGCTGCGGCTGCGCAACCGCGTCCACGCCGCGATCTACGCCTTCGAATCCGGCCTGCGCGCCCCGGCCGCCCCTCTGCGCCCGGCCGCCTCCGCGGCCGACGCCCCCTTCGACTGACCTCCTCCGCCCGCACACACCACACCGTCCACATGAAAAACGGCACTCCTGACCTGACTCCGTTCCCAGGTCATTTCCCCAGCTCACGTCAACTTTTGGGCAACGGCACAGAGTGGCGTGGCGAAACGCCGTTGAGCGGTAGCGGCCGTGGAGCAGGCTGCTGCGTTCGTCGCCCCGGTCCGCGGGACGGCTATGTGGACTACATCGCCTGGACGCCGTCGTTCTCGAGGACCTGCCCCCGGGCGGGCTCGTCAGAGAACAGGTCACCCGAGGACGGGTGGCGTGTGCTGGTCACCATCCGCCGCGCTCACCCGGGTACCGCCGGCTTCCCGCTGGAGGCAGCCGCCGTCATGATGCACATCCCAGAGGGAGCGGCAGATACCGCGTCTGCGCGACCGGGGGCGGGCAGAGCGGGGATAATCGGCCGCATGGCTTCACCGTCCTCACCCGTCTCCTTGCCGTCCGCCGCCGGAGTCCTGCGGGAGCGGTACACAGGTCGCCTGCCCGCCTCGCTCGACGAGCTTTCCGGACCCGCGCAGGGCCGGGTCGAACTGCCGCTGCACGTCGCCTGGTCCGGGCTTCGCGCCTACGACCTGGACCGGCCGCGCCAGCGCATGAGCCTGTACCGCACGGTCCTTGCCGAGGGGCAGCGTGACGACCTGACCACCCTGCTCGACCGGGACCTGCTGGTCGCACAGTGGCCCGTGCTGCGCACCCTGGTCAGCAGGCACATCCGCCTGGTGTGGGAGGACGCTTTTCCCGCGCTCGCCAGGCGGACGCCGACCGCCGCGTGAACCTCAGCGAGCTCCACCGGCGGCTCTTGGCCGATGTCCTCGCGATCGGCACGCCGTACCCCTTGATCGTCACGGGCGGATACGCGGTCCAGGCCCATGGGCTGGTCGACCGGCTGAGTCAGGACCTCGACGTCGCCACCGAGAATCCGGCCCCCCTGACGGACATCGTCCACGCTGTAGAGCACGGTCTGGTCCAACGTGGCTGGGCCGTCACGGTAGTCAGCGTGGACCCGCTCTCCGCACGCCTTGTGGCCGCGGTCCCCGCAACCGGCGAGGACTGCGAAGTGGACATCCTCAAAGAGAACCTCTGGGCACCGCCCGTGGAAACGGAGTACGGCCTGGTCCTCGCTCTTCCTGACGTCATCGGCACCAAGGTCCGCGCCCTGGCTGACCGGGGCGCGGTAAGAGATCTCATCGACGTGCACGCCGCCGCCGAGCACCACACCACGAACGACCTCGAACGGCTCGGCGAGCGGCACGGCCGCGACGAGTTCCGCCTCCAGGACCTCCACGACCGTCTCGCCGGCGCCGAGTGGTACGACGACGAGGAATTCGCGCCTACGGACTCACCGAGGACGAGACCTCACGTCTACGGGCCTGGGCCCAGCATTGGGCAAGCGACCTCGACCATCGGCTCGGCGCAGACGACCACGAGGTCTGATGCTGCGGCTGCTCGTGTGCGGGCCGGTAACACGCAGCTCACCGTCGGCAGTCAGCCGTAGATCGTCATCTGATCCCTCCATGGATACTCCGCCCTTCAGGGCGGCGAGGAAACGGACTCCTGCGGAGCAGTGCAGGGAAAGACGATTCGCCGCCAGGGCGGATCGTCGATCCGGCCAACTACCCGCAGATAGTGACAAGTCGATGCGATAGTTTGTGAGCTGTGGGCACTCACGTGAAGCGGGCGTATCGGTACCGCTTCTATCCGACGGATGCACAGGCAGCGGAGCTGTCGCGCACGTTCGGGTGCGTGCGGAAGGTCTACAACATGGCGCTCGCCGCTGTCGTCCAGGGAGCCATCGGGCTGGGGCTCGCCGTTGCCGAGGTTGTGACCGAGGTCGGGTCGGGACTGAACGGGAATCGGCGCAAGCTGCACCGTGTCCTGTCGGACCCGGCCGTTGCCGTCATCGTCGTGGATCATCGCGACCGGCTGGCCCGTTTCGGTGTCGAGCATCTGGAATCGGCACGGTCGGCTTCCGGCCGGCGTCTGGTGGTGCTCGATCCGCAGGAGACGACCAGCGGCCTGGTCCGGGACATCACTGAAGTCCTCACCTCGATGTGTGCCCGGCTGTATGGGCAGCGAGCGGCGAAGAACCGGGCCGCACGCGCTATCGCCGAGGCCACCGCTCCGGCGGCGGAGACGACCGGGTGAGCGGGGCGGAGCCTGCCGGGAGCGGGAAGAAGAAGCGCCGGGGGTTCGAGGCGCGGCCCGGCTTCCACGTTGTGGGCCACAGGCTCGCCCTCGACCCCAATGCGTCCGGCCTGCAGGCTCTGGCCTCGCATTGCGGGGCGGCGCGGGTCGCCTACAACTGGGCGGTGCGGCATGTGCTGGCGAGTTGGTCGCAGCGCGCGGCGGAGGAGACCTACGGCGTTCCCGAGGCAGAGCGCGTTGCGTGGCGGTCGTGGTCGCTGCCGTCGTTGCGGAAGGTGTTCAACGAGGCCAAACACAACGACCCGTTCCTGCGGGAGTGGTGGGCGCAGAACTCGAAGGAGGCCTACAACACCGGCCTCGCGAACGCTGCCGCCGCGTTCGACAACTACGCCAAGTCCCGGCGCGGCGAGCGCAAGGGAGCCCGGATGGGCAGACCCCGTTTCAAGTCGAAGCGGAAGGCTCGTCCGGCGTGCAAGTTCACCACCGGCACCATCCGCCTCGATGACCGGCGGCATATCGTCCTGCCCCGCCTCGGCCGGATCCGCCTCCATGAGGACGTCCAGCCCCTCGTGGACGCGATCGCCGAAGGCGGGACGCGGATTCTGTCGGTGACGGTGCGGTTCGAGCGGGGCCGCTGGTTCGCGGTCCTGCAGACCGAGGAACGCCACGCCATCGCCCCTGCCACCCGCCCCGGCACGGCAGTCGGGATCGACCTCGGCGTCAAGACTCTCCTCGTCATGGCGGACTCGGCCGGCGAGGTCCGCGAGGTCGCGAACCCCAAGCACTACGACCAGGCACTCACGCAGCTCCGGAAGGCCTCCCGGACCGTCTCCCGCCGACGCGGCCCCGACCGGCGCACCGGACAGGCCCCGTCCCGTCGCTGGGAGAAAGCCAACGCGGTCCGTAACCGGGTGCACCACCGGGTGGCGAACCTGCGGGAGAACCATCTCCACCAGGCCACCGCGCGTATCCCCGCCGAGTACGGCACCGTCGTGGTCGAGGACCTCAACGTGAAAGGCATGGTCCGCAACCGGCGTCTGTCCCGCCGTATCTCCGACGCGGCGTTCGGGGAACTGCGGCGCCAGCTCACCTACAAGACCCAGCGCCACGGTGGACGTCTGATCGTCGCCGACCGCTGGATGCCCTCTTCGAAGACCTGCTCCCGCTGCGGTGTGGTGAAAGCCAAACTGCCCCTCGGCGTGCGTGTCTTCGAGTGCGACGTCTGCGGACTCGTCCTGGACCGGGATGCGAACGCAGGCCACAATCTGGCCGCCCTCGCGGCGGCCAACGGTAGAACGGGTACCGGAGTGGCCGGAGACCCGGGCCCCCTGGTGGTGGTGCCGAAGCCTCGTGGAGCCAAGCAGAAGACCCGCACCGCCCGAACCCGCAAGGGGACGGGCACGCGGGCAGCTGGCGCAACACCCCGCCAGGGGACGGAAACGAGAGATCGTCGACAGGACACCAGGCGCGAGCAACTCGCGCTCTGGTGACACCGTCACGAACCTTCCGGGCGGAAACACCCGGAATACTGAGAGTCGCTAAGACTCGAAGCAACGGGTGCAAAGGGGCACGGGGTTAACGGTTAACGAGGGTTACGGGAGTTACGGGCCGGGCGGGGCGCACCGTTTGGGCCAGCCGATGTCCTCGTCGGACGGTGCGTCCGGCGCGGGCGGGGCGGGGTGGCCGGTGTCCGCGGCCGGGGAGGGGCCGCTGCCGTGTCCCGCGGTGGCCGTCCACGCCGCCCGGGGTGGTGCGCACACCGATGGCCTCATCGTCGACTCCCGGGCGTTGACCTGCACAAGGACTCCGCGCCCGGCCGGGTGCGCCGGCCGGGTCCTGCCGAGCGTGCTCCGCCGCGCTGGAGGAACGCTGGAGGAGTCCACGAGAGGCGCGTGAGAGGCGCGTGAGAGCGGCACGAGATTCCCGGCGGGGGCCTGGCAAAGGTTTGCCCGCGTGTTGCCCGGCGCCCTACGCTCGGGGCGGCTCCCGGTGAAACTTTCTTGCCCGCTCACCCCAGGGGATTCGGTCATGCTGCGACAGCCCGCGTTCGGACACCGCCTGAAAAAGCTCCGGACGGCCCAGGGGCTGTCGCAGACGGCGCTGGCCGGCGAGGGCATGTCCACCGGCTATCTCTCCCGCCTGGAATCGGGGGCGCGCCAGCCCACCGACCGGGCCGTGGGCTATCTGGCGGGCCGGCTGGGCCTGGACGTCGCCGACTTCGAGGAGCCGGTCACCGGTTCCCTGGCGCACGCGCTGACGCTGGCGTCCTCCACCGGTTCCGCGGACGCCATCGGGGCGCTGCGCGCGGCGCTGGCCGCCGAGGGCCACGAGAGCGCGGTGCTGCGCTGGCAGGCGCTGTGGCTGCTGGCCCGGGCCGCCCGGCTGCAGGGCGATCACGCCGCCGAACGCGCGGACCTCGGCCGGCTGGTGGCGCTCGGCGACGAGGTGGGATCGGCCGAGCTGCGGGTGCGCGGCCTGACCCGGCTGGCCCGCTGCCTGCGCTCGCTCGGTGAGATCACCCCGGCCCTGGACGCGGCCGTCGCCGCCCACCGCCTCGCCCTGGGCGAGGACCTGGGCGTGGAGGACCGGGCCGCCGCGCTGCTGGCGCTGGTGTCGGTGCAGGCGGAGGCCGGGCAGGTGCCGGAGGCGCGGGTGCACGCCGACGAACTGGCCGCGCTGGTCGCCGGCCGCACCGACGCGCTGTGGGCCGAGGCCATGTGGACGGCCGCCGCCGTCCGGGTGCGCCAGGGCGACCACACCGGGGCGCAGGCCTTTTTGGATGCGGCCCTGGAGCGTTTCAGCAGCCAGGAGGACCTGGTGCTGTGGCTCAGGCTGCGGCTGGCCGCGGGCCGGCTGCACCTGCAGACCCTGCCCCCCGACCCCGCGCGGGCCGAGGCCTGCGCCGCCCAGGCCGAGGCCGCCCTCGCCTTCGTCGGCACGCCCGCCCTGCGCCAGGACCTGACCGCGCTGAAGGCCGATCTGGCGTTCGCCACCGGCCGCTACGACGATGCCCGCGCCCTGCTGGGCGACCTGGCCGGGGACGAGCCGAGGATGACCTACCGCGACCGGGTGCGGCTGGAGATCCTGCGCCAGCAGCTGCTGATCCTGGGCGGCGACGCCTCCGGCGTGGAGGGGCTGCGCACCCTGGCGCAGCAGGCCCAGGCGGACGCCAACATCGACCTCGCGGCGGAGATCTGGCGGACCCTCGCGGACGCCCTCGCCCAGTCCCGGCCCGCCCCGGCCGAACCGGCGTGACCCGCCCGCGCCCGGCCGGACCACTGCGGGAGGAAAAGGGGCAGGGAAGGGCAGCGCAGAGAAGGGGCAGGGGAAGGCGGGGGAGTGGGGGAATTCGGGCGGGGCGGGCGGCGCGCTGATTCCCGCCGACCGCGGGGGAGTGCGGTGCGGAATGCGTATTTCCTTTGCCGGATTTCTCGAGGGCGCCTCGCATTCCGGTGGACGCGGCGCAATGCGCCTTGACGCGCGGTGCGGACCTTCGTGAATCTCAGTACGGTATTGGCCGCTCACGCCCGAAGGGACACCACCGTGGTCAGCAGGAACAGCAAGAAGAAGAATCCCGCAGGAAACGAGCCGGAGCTCAGCCCCGCATTCGGCAGTGAGATCACCGACGGCCCGGACGAGGACACCGAGATGTCCGTCCTGGGCAGCATCGCCCTGCAGTAGGGGCCGCCGCGGACGGCAAGCGGGTGCGGGAGGCGGGAGGCGGGAGGCGGGAAGGGGGTGGGGCGGGAGACCCGCGGGTTTCCCTTCCTCACCCCCCGCCCGTATCCGCGGCAGCCGCCTTCCGCGGTGTCAGGACGCCACGAGTGCCACGCACATCGCGCCCAGCGCCACCGCCTGCAGCACGACCCGGGCGTTGATGACGCTGTCCCAGGTGCGCTGCAGGCCCCGCGCGTTCGGCGCGGTGCGGCAGTCGAGGGCCGCGTCGGTCAGCTCCTTGTTCACCGGCGCGCTCACCTTGTTGTAGACGGCCAGCCACACCACCAGGGCCGCCGCCGCGACGGCGGCCGCCGCGGCCGCCGTCACGCGGCCGCCGAACCCGGCCGCGACGGCCGTGGCCACCGTGGCGAGCAGGCCGAAGACGCCCGGGACGGGCATCCGGCGGTCCCCGAAACGGTGGATCTGCCCCATGGTGCTGGTCAGCACCGCGTCGTCGACGTGCGCGAGGGCCGGCCGCTGGACGATCGCGGAGAAGACGTCGGTGCCGTAGACCACCGCGTTGGCCATCGTGGCCACCACGGCCAGGGTCTGTACGAGGGTTTCCATCACAACCACCCTTGTCCGTCTGCCGGTTGCCACATGGCCTGCCGCCACGTGGATTTATCAACGCTAGATGTACTGCCGACACTATCAAGTTCAGTGCTTCGAATGCTAGCGTTGACAACTCCAGTGGTCCGCAGGGGATTCCGCAAGGACGAGGGAGCACCCCGGGCCGCAGCGGAGTGCCGTCCCCTCCCCGCGGGGACATCCGCCCGGACAGCCACGAGGAGACAGACCCATGGCCCTTGGACGTGCCCGTCGCGTACTCATCGCCGGCGGAGGGATCGGCGGCCTGGCCGCGGCCCTCGCGCTCCAGCGCGCCGGTCTTGAGCCCGTCGTCTTCGAACGGGCCGAGGCACTGCGCGACGGCGGCGCGGGCCTGCACATCTGGACCAACGGCGTGCTCGCGCTGGACTGCCTGGGCGTGGCCGGACAGGTCCTCGAGACGGCCCCGGCCCAGCAGGTCGCGCACTTCAGCACCCACCGCGGCGAGGTGCTGGGCGCCTGGCCGGTCGGCGACTTCGTCGAGCGCTACGGCGCGCCCACCATCGCCGTCGAGCGCTCCGTCCTGCACGGCGTGCTGCGCGAGGCCCTGCACGGCTCCCCGGTGCGCACCGGGGCCCACGTGACCGGCTTCGAGCAGGACCAGGACGGGGTCACCGTACGGTTCGCGGACGGCGGCAGCGAACGGGGCGACCTGCTGATCGGCGCCGACGGCATCCACGGCACGGTCCGCGACGCCCTCTTCGGCCCCGCCCGCAACCGCTACAGCGGCTACATCGCCTGGCGCGGCCGCTCCCCCCTGCAGCACCCGGACATCCCGCCGGGCACCTTCAACGCAATGTTCGGGCCCGGCACCCGCTTCACCTACTACGACGTCGCACCCGGCCTGGTCCACTGGATGAGCGTGGCCAACGGGCCCGCGGGCGGCCGGGACGCGCCCGGCGTGCGGGAGATGCTGCTGCGCCGCCACCGCGGCTGGGGCGGCCCGGTGGCCGACATCCTCGCCGCCACCCCGCAGGAGGACATCATCCGCGGCGACGTCGAGGGCCGCAGCCCCGAACGCCGGTGGGGCCAGGGCCGCGTCACCCTGCTCGGCGACGCCGCGCACCCCATCACCTTCAACATCGGGCAGGGCGCCTGCCAGGCCCTGGAGGACGCCCTGGTCCTCGCCGAGCACCTGGAGCACGCCGACGACCCCATCGCCGCGCTGCGCCGCTACGAGCGTGAACGCCGCGCCCGTACCGCGCCGCTGCAGCGCATCGCCTGGCGGATCGGGCGGATGGGCGCGGTGCGCAATCCGCTGCTGATCCGGGCGCGGGAGGCGTTCATGCGCAAGAACTGGAACACGAAGGCCTTCGCCGCCGCGGAGAAGGGCCAGGTCGCCTACGGCACCCGCTGGGCCCCGGCCCGCCGCCCGGCCGCCACCGTGGACTGACGCCCGCCCTCGCGGCCCCGGCCCCGCTCCAGAACCCCCGCCGTTCCAGGACCGGTTGCGGGCCCCGTCTCCGGCTGTCCTGCCCCCCGGCTCACGGGCCCGCAGGCGGTCTGGGGACCGGGTCCCGGGTCCCGGGACCCCGGGTCCGGCGGACCGGCCCTGGGCTTGGCGTCCCGGCCGCACCCCGCACCCCGCGGCCCCGGCCCGGATCCGGCCCCTCGGTCTTCGGGGCCGGCCCAGCCCAGTCCGGCGCGTACCGTCCCACCGGTCCCGCCCGCCCGGCGGGCGTCAGCCGGGTGCCGGCCGTCGCTGGAGGGCGCCCGGCTGCCGTGCCCCGGCCCGCGCCGCCGGATACAGCCCGTCCCAGAGCGGGTCCCCGGGCGGAAACCCCAGGCAGACCAGGACGTTGACCAGCATCCCGTACGCCATGAACGTGGTGGTCTGGCCGGTGTCCGCGCCGAGCGGCCGGTGGACGGTGTCCCACAGCCGCCGCCACTCGGCCCGCACCGCCTCCCCGAACGCCGCGTCACCGTCCGCCTCGCCCGCCGCCACCGCGACATACACCTGCATCTGCATCAGCAGCCGCTCCGGCTCCTTGACGATGACGCGGGTGTACGCGTTGGCCATGGCGCGCAGCGCCTCCTCGCCCGCCAGGCCCTCGGTGGCCTCGGTGAACAGCCGGGCGGTGTCGGCCAGGCAGCACCGCGCCGCCGCGAGGAAGAGCGCCCGCTTGCCCGCGAAGAGCCGGAAGAGGTACGGCTGCGACACCCCCGCACGCCGGGCGATGGCCTCGGTGGACGTGCCGTCGTACCCGCCCCGGGCGAATTCGCTCACGGCCGCGCGGATGACGCTGCGGCGCCGCTCGTCTGCACTCATCCTCACCATGCCAGCACGTTAGTTGCTGATTGCCGGGCGCCGTAGTGCCGGTCCAGACGCATTCAAGGAATGCGCCAGAGCCCCGTGGCAGATTCACAGAATCGAGCACCGCCAGCCGACCGCTCGATGACCTTTCTCCGGCTCTGAAAACAGCTCTTCGGACAGCTCTTCCGGCAGTTTTTCCGACGGTTCTTCCGACAACTCAGTGAGGCAGGAACGGGGATGATCGACAATCTCTTCACGATGTTTCCCGGGCAGGGCTCGCAGCGCGCGGGCATGGCCGGGCATCTGCTGCGTGACCACCCCCGCACCGCCGGACGCGTCCTGGCCCGCGCCGAGGAGGCGACCGGCCTGCCGCTGACCGCGCTGTGCAGCACCGCGCCGGAGGAGGAGCTGGCCCCGACCGAGATCGCCCAGCCCGCCATCGTCGCCACCAGCCTCGCGGTCCTTGAGGTACTGCGCGACCAGGCGGGTTTCGTGCCCGCCGTGGTGGCCGGGCACAGCCTGGGGGAGTACCCCGCGCTGGTGGCCGCCGGGGTGCTGGAGGCCGAGGCGGCGCTGCGGCTGGTACGCCGCCGGGGCGAGCTGATGGCGGGGGTCTCCCGCCGGGTCGGCGGCGCGATGACGGCCGTACTGGGCCTTGCCGCCGCCCGGATCGAGGAGATCTGCGCGGACTGCGCCCCCCTGGGCGTGGTGGAGATCGCCAACTACAACGAGCCGGGCCAGACCGTGATCTCCGGACAGCGCCCCGCGGTCGAGGAGGCCGCCCGCCGGGCACTGGCCGCGGGCGCCGAGCGGGCGGTGGCACTGAAGGTCTCCGCGCCCTTCCACTGCTCGCTGATGCGGGCGATCGAGGACGAGTTCGCCGCCGAACTGGAGCGCGTGTGCTTCAGCGCGCCCCGGCTGCCCGTGATCAGCTCGGTGACCGGCACCCTGGTGCGCGACGGCAGCCACGCCCGCGATCTGCTGCGCCGTCAGCTGGCCGGGCCGGTGCGGTGGGTGGACGTGCTGGGCGCCGCGGCCGCGCACGCCGTGGACGGCTGCCTGGAGGTCGGCCCCGGCCGGGTGCTCAGCGGCTTCGCCAACCGCACCGGCGTCCACTCCGTGGTGCGCAGCACCCACGACGCGCGCCGGATCTTTGCACTGCTGCGCGAGCTCGGGCAGGAGCCCGCCCCTGGCGCCGCCGCCTGACCCGGCGCGCGGACCCGCCCCGGCCCGCACCCACCGCCCGCCCCCTCTCTCCCCTTCCCTTCTCTCCCTCCTCTCCCTTCTCTTCCTTTTCTTTTTCCTCTCCCGTCCGTCCGGTGCGGGCCCCCGGGCCGGTACCGGCGGAACGACCCATCGAAAGGCAGCCAACGGTGTCCGAAACCCTGACCCCCACCTCGACCGACTACTTCTCCGCGGTCCAGGCCGCCATCGCCGACGCCCTGGGCATCGACGAGGCCGAGGCCGTGCCCGAGGCGACCCTGCTCGGGCAGCTGGGTGCCGAGTCGATCGACCTGCTCGACATCCTCTTCCGTATCGAGCGCGCCACCAAGGTGAAGATCACCGTGGCCGACATCGCCGCCCTGCTGCAGGGCGGCATCCCCGACGAGGAGTTCGGCGACGAGAACGAGGTCGTCAACGACACCGGCCTCACCCACCTGGAGAAGGTCCTGCCGCAGTTCGACCGCAGCCAGCTCAGCGAGCCGCTGACCGCCGAGGGCGTGCTGGGCCTGTTCACCGTGCAGAACCTCACCGACCTGCTGACCGAGCGGGCCGAGGCCCAGCACACCGCCTGAACCCGCACCCCCTCCCCCCGGGGTCGGTGGCGGTGCGGGCCAACGGCGTCCCGCACCCCCGCCACCCCTCCCGCCCCCGCCCGCGCGGGCCCCGGCCGGCCACCGCCCCCTCGTAGCAGAAACGGGAAGAGACAGATGAAGCTGAAGGACCGCACCGCCCTGGTCACCGGTGCCTCACGCGGCATCGGCCGGGCCATCGCCCTGGCCCTGGCCGAGCAGGGGGCGGCCGTCGCCGTCAACTACCGCTCCCGCCAGGAGGACGCCGCCGCGGTCGTCAAGGAGATCGAGACGGCGGGCGGCCGGGCCGCGGCCGTCGCCGCCGACGTCGCCGACCCGCAGCAGGCCGCCCGCCTGGTCCAGGAGGCCACCCGCCTCCTGGGCCCCCTCGACATCCTCGTCAACAACGCGGGCACCAGCGACGACGGCCTCATCTACGACGCGCCGCCGGACGCCTGGCTGAACGTCATGAAGACCAACTTCGGCGGCGCCTGGCACTGCACCCACGCCGTCCTGGAACAGTTCATGGCCCGCGGCGACGCCACCATCGTCAACATCTCCTCCGCGATGGGCGAACGCGGCTGGATCGGCCAGGCCAACTACTCGGCCTCCAAGGGCGCGCTGAACTCCTTCACCCGCTGCGCCGCCGTCGAACTCGCCCGCTTCGGCATACGGGTCAACGCGGTCCTGGCCGGGTTCACCCCGACCGAACTCGTGGACGGCGTGCTGCAGCGCGACGGCGGCAAGAGCATCAAGCGGCAGATCCCGCTGCGCCGGTTCGCCACCACCGGCCAGGTCGCCGCGGCCGCGGTGTTCCTGGCCGGCCCCGACTCCGGCTACACCACCGGCGAACTGCTCTGCGTGGACGGCGGGTTCTCCGCCCAACTGGGCATCGGCCGCCCGTAACGGACGCGTGAGGGAACGGGAGAAGAGACGACGATGCGATTCCATCTGATCGACCGGATCGAGACCTGCGCGCCCCGTGAGCACATCACCGCGCGCAAGGTCACCTCCGCCGGGGAGACCTACTGGCAGGACACCGGCGCCGGACCCGCGCTGCCCTTCGGGCTGGCCCTGGAGGCCCTGTGCCAGTCCGCCACCTGGCTGATCATGCTCTCCACCGACCACCAGCGGCGCGCCGCGCTGCTGGCGGTCGGCGAGGCCACCGCGCACCGCCCGGTGCGCCCCGGCGAGGTGCTGCGCATGCACGCCACCGTCGAGTCGATGACCGAGGAGGCCGCCCTGCTGGACGGCACCGTCACCGTGGACGGCGAGAACGTCCTGGAGGCGAGCGGCATCCTGTGCGCGCTCATCGACGCCGAACGCCTCGACGACCCGGCCGCCACCCGGCGCATGGCGCACCAGCTGCAGGGCGGGGGGCCGGTGGGTTGACTTCGCCCCTTCCTGAAGGGAGGGGATTCTTACGGCTCGCGCCGTGAGGGTTTCTGCTTCGTTGCCGACTGCCCGTCCGGAGTACTCCGTTGAGGTCTTACGCCAGCTCCACAGACTGTCACCGCCAGCCCGGCGGCCAGAAGGTTGTGCGCCGCGTTCACGTCGCGGTCGTGGGTCACGCCGCAGTCGCACGTCCAGGTGCGGACGTGCAGCGGCATCTTGTCCTGCAGGGTGTTGCAGGAGGAGCACAGCCTGGAGGAGGGGAACCACCGGTCCACGGCGATCACTTCGCGCCCGTACCAGGCGGTCTTGTACTCCAGCATGCTCCGGAACTCGCTCCACGCCGCGTCGCTGATGGAGCGGGCGAGCCGGTGGTTTCTGACCATGTTGCGCACGGTCAGGTCCTCGATCACGATCGTTTGGTTTTCACGAACGAGCCGAGTGGTCAGCTTGTGCAGCGTGTCGCGGCGCCGGTCAGCGATCCGGGCATGGATCTTCGCGACCTTCAGCCGGGCCTTCCTGCGGTTGGCGCCGTCGCCCCCGGCCTTGCGGGCAAGTTTGCGCTGGGCCTTGGCGAGGCGGGTGCGGTCACGGCGCTCGTGCCGGGGGTTGGCGATCTTCTCTCCGGTGGAGAGGGTCAGCAGGTGGTCCAGTCCGACATCGACACCGACAGCCTGACCGGTGGCCGGGAGCGGCTTGACGGACGGGTCGTCGCACAGCAGGGAGACGAACCAGCGGCCCGCGCTGTCCTGCGAGACCGTCACGGTGGACGGGGCCATGTCCTCGGGCAGTGGCCTCGACCACACGATGTCCAGCGGTTCGGTCATCTTCGCCAGTGTCAGTTTCCCGTCGCGGAAGCGGAATGCGCTGGAGGTGTACTCCGCACTCCTGCGCGACGTCTTGCGCGACTTGAAACGCGGGTACTTCGCCCGCTTGCCGAAGAAATGGGTGAACGCCGTCTGCAGGTGCCGCAGCGCCTGCTGGAGGGGGACCGAGGACACCTCGTTCAGGTAAGCCAGATCCTCGGTCTTCTTCCACGCCGTCAGCATCGCGGAGGTGGCGTTGTAGTTGACCCGCTCCTGCCGCGCCCACGCCTCGGTACGGGCGGCGAGCGCCATGTTGTAGACCTTCCGCACACACCCGAACGTGCGCGACAGCTCCGCTGCCTGCGCATCCGTCGGACAGAAGCGGTACTTGAACGCCCGCTTCACGTGAGTGCTCACAACTCACAAACTATCGCATCAACTCGTGACTATCCGCGGGAAGTTGGCCGCGAAGGACGATCCGCCCTGACGGCGAATCGTCCTTCCCTGCCCTGCTCCGCAGGAGTCCGTCTCCGCTCTGAAGGGCGGAGCATCCACGGAGGGATCAGATGACCCGAGTAGCCATCACCGGCGTCGGCGCCGTCACCCCGCTGGGCAACGACGCCGCCGCCACCTGGCAGGGCCTGGCCGCCGGCCGCAGCGGCGTCGGGCCGCTGACCACCTTCGACGCGGCCGGCTTCCCGGTGCGGATCGCCGCCCAGGTCAAGGACTTCGACCCGGCCGCGGCGATCCCGGCCCGCATCGGGCGCAAACACCTCTCCCGGGTGGGCCTGTTCGGTGTCGCGGCCGCCTGGGAGGCGCTGCGCTCCGCGCGGGCCGAGGACCTGGGGGAGGAGGTGTACGACTTCGGCGAGCGCGGGGTGGCGATGGGCGCGAGCGTCGGCCGCCCCGAGCTGCAGGCCCTCCTGGACGTCGGCCACCTGCGTGCCACCACCGGCCGCGCGGACGCGTTCTTGTGCCACCCGCCGGCCGTCACCCTCACCGACGACCAGAACGTGCCGCTCAGCGCGATGGCCCGGATGATGTCCGCGACCGGGCCGATGATCGGGATCTCCACCGCCTGCTCCGGCTCCGGGCACGCCATTGGGGAGGCCTACCGCGCCATCCAGGAGGGCGACGCCCGCCTGATGGTCGCCGGCGGCTACGACTCCCTGACCACTTGGCTCGACCTGCTCGGCTTCAGCCTGCTGGGCGCGCTGACCGACCGTCACAACGACGATCCCGAGCACGCCTCGCGGCCCTTCGACGCCGACCGCTCCGGCTTCGTGATCGGCGAGGGCGCCGTCGCCGTCGTCCTGGAAGACCTCGACGCCGCCCGCGAGCGCGGCGCGCCCGTCCTGGGCGAGGTCCTCGGCTACGGCTCCACCCTCAACGCCTGGCGCATCACCGACTCCCCGCCGGACGGCTCCGGCGCCGTCCAGGCCATGGAGGCGGCGATCGGCGAATCCGGGCTGGGCACCGCCGGCATCGACTACGTCGTCGCGCACGGCACCAGCACCCACGGCAACGACCAGTCCGAGACGGTCGCCATCAAGAAGGTCTTCGCCGACGACGCCCGCCGTCTGGTGGTCAGCGCCCCCAAGTCGATGGCCGGCCACCTCACCTCCGCCAGCCTGGGCCTGGGCGTGCTGGCCGCGCTCGGCGCGATCCGCCACTCCCTGGTCCCGCCCACCGTCAACCTCGAGCGGCCCGACCGCGGCCTGGACCTCGACTACGTACCGCACACCGCCCGCCCGATGCCGGTGGCGGCGGCCCTGATCAACGCGTTCGCGTTCGGCGGCAGCAACACCAGCCTCGTCGTCGGCGCCCCGCGGGAGGACACATGACCACCACCGTCCCCGCCGCGGGACCCACCCCCACCCCTGTCTCCGGCGTGGGCTCCACGACCGTCACGGCCGCCGCGGTGCCCGGCGGCGGGCTGGGCGGGTTCGACCGGCTGCTGGAGGCCGTCGTCGGCGAGCGGGCGGCGGCCGTGCGCAACGTGCCCGCCACCCTGACCTGCTTCACCGACCACTTCCCGCGCCACCCCGTGCTGCCCGGCGTGCTGCTGCTGGAGAGCATGGCCGCGCTCGCCCGTAGGGCCGCGGGCCCCGGCACCTGGCGCCTGGCCGCCGTGCGCGGCGTGCGCTTCACGCACTTCGTCGGCCCCGGCGACCAGGTCCACCTCAGCGTCGAGGTGACCGCTCACGGCCCGCACCGCACCGAGTGCCGGGCCACCGCCCGGGCCGGCGGCCGGGTGGTCGCCACCGCCCGCGTCCTGGCCCTGGTCAGCGACGAGACGACCCGGGAGGGCACAGCATGAGCGAGCAGCGCCGCCGCGTGATGGTCACCGGCATCGGCCTGATGACCGCGATCGGCCAGAGCGCCGCCGAGACCTGGCACAGCCTGCTGGAGGGCCGCTGCGGCATCGGACCGCTGCGCGCCTACGACCCCGCCCCGCTGCGCACCGGCATCGGCGCCGAGATCCCCTCCTTCACCCCCGCCCAGTGGGCCTCCCGCCGCACCCTGCGCATGCTGTGCCGCGGCGACCAGCTCGCCCTGGCCGGCGCCACCCTCGCCCTGCAAGACGCGGGCCTGGACGACGGGAGCGACCTGGGCCACCGCACGGGCCTGTTCCTGGGCAGCAACAAGGAAATGCCCCGCATGGACGAGCTCATCGCCCAGCTGCAGGCCGTCCGCGCCGACGACGGCACCCCCGACCTGCACCGGCTGGGGCAGAGCGCCTCCTCGGTGATCGCCCCGCTGTTCTTCGTCGAGGGACTGCAGCCCGCCGCCGCCTTCCACATCTCCGAGAAGTACGGCATCCGCGGCGCCAACGCCTACTTCGCCGGCACCGCCGACTCCGGCGCGATGGCGATCGGCCGGGGCATGCGCACCGTACGCCGCGGCGAGGCCGACCTCGTGCTCGCGGGCGGCTACGACGACGCCACCGGCTGGTGGGCGATGTCCAAGATGGACGGCCTGGGCGTCCTGAGCACCCGCACCGACCTGGGCGCCGAGGCCTTCAGGCCCTTCGACCGCGACCGCTCCGGCTCGGTCTTCGGCGAGGGCGCCGCCCTCCTGGTCCTGGAGGAACGCGAACACGCCCTGGCCCGCGGCGCCCGCTGCTACGCCGAGATCACCGGCTTCGGCGCCGGCAACGACTGCGTCCGCCCGCCCAGCCCCCAGCCCCGCGCCCGCGGCCTGGCCCGTGCCATCGGCCGCGCCCTCACCGATGCCGCACGGCCCTTCCCCGACGGCAGCTACATCGCCGCGCACGGCTGCGCCACCCTGCAGGGCGACGCCAGCGAGACCGTCGCCCTGCACGACGCCCTCGGCACGGCCGCCAAGTCCGCCCAGATCAGCAGCGTCAAACCGCAGACCGGACACCTCGTCGGCGGCGCCGGCGCACTGAACGCGGCCGTCGCCGCCCTCGCCCTGGACAGCGGCACCGTGCCCGCCACCCTCAACCTGCACCACCCCGCCGCCGAGTGCGACCTCGACTACGTCCCCCTCACCCCCCGCCACACCCGGCCCGACAGCGCCCTGGCCCTGGCCCGCGGCCTGGAGGGCCAGGCCGTCGCCCTCGCCCTGGGACGGACCTCATGACCGGCATACCCGCAACACCCGCCCTATCCGAAAGGAGTGCGGCCATGACCGACGTCCACGACCGCGCCGTACGGCCGGACACCGCGGCCCGGCCCCGGACCGTGGTGGTCTGCGGTGTCGGCGCCGTGACCGCCCAGGGCGAGGGCGCCGCCGCGCTGTGGGAGGGCATCCGGGCCGGGCATTCGGCCATCGGCCCGGTCACCGGCATGCCGATGGACGGCTACGGCACGGCCATCGGCGGCGAAGTGCCCCCCCTGCCCCGGCCCGCCTACGACTACCTGGCCGCCTTCGGCGGCAGCGAGCGGGAACCGGCCGCCGACTTCGCGCTGACCGCCGCCGCCGAAGCCCTCCATCAGGCGGGCCTCGCGGGCCTGCCCGCCGAACGCTGGGGGGTGGCGTTCGGCTCCTGCAACGGCGGCCTGCGCAGCGCCGAGAAACTCGCCCGCCGCAGCCGCGAGGGCACCACCCTGCCCGATGACGCCCTGCACTACCTGCTGGTCCCGCCGCAGGCCATCGCCGAGGCACTCAGCGCCGCCTTCGCCCTCAAGGGGCCCGCCCTGTCCGTCAACACCGCCTGCGCCTCGGGCGCGCACGCCATCGCGCACGCCGCCGAGGCGATCGCCGCGGGCCGCGCGGACGCGATGCTCGCCGGCGGCAGCGACGCCTTCACCGAGACCGCGTTCGCCGGCTTCACCAGCCTCCAGTCACTGTCCGCCAAACCCGCCGCCCCCTACTCCAAGGACCGCGACGGGCTGTCCCTGGGCGAGGGCGCGGGCATGCTGGTGCTGGCCGAGGAGTCGGTGGCCCGCGCCGCGGGCGCCCCCGTCCTGGCGGAGGTCCTCGGCTACGGCCTGTCCGCCGACGGCTACCACGCCACCGCCCCGCACCCCGAGGGCGAGGGCGCCGCCCGCGCCATCCGCGGCGCCCTGAAGGCCGCCGGCATCACCCCGGGGGACGTCGGCTACATCAACGGCCACGGCACCGGCACCCCCAAGAACGACTCCGCCGAGTCCAACGCGGTGCGCGCCGCGTTCGGCGAGGCCGCCCAGAAGACCGCCCTGAGCAGCTCCAAGTCGATGATCGGCCACCTGCTGGGCGCGGCCGGCGCGGTCGAGGCCATCGTCACCGTCAAGGCCCTGGTCGAACAGATCGCCCCGCCGACCGCCAACTTCACCGGCACCGACCCCAAGTGCGGCCTGGACGCGGTCCCCGACACCGGCCGCGAACTGGCCATGAACGCCGCCCTGTCCAACAACTTCGCCTTCGCCGGCGCGAATGCCTGCGTCGCCTTCGGCTGGCCCTCGGGACGGCGCTTCACCGTCCCCGCCCCGCCCGCCGCCGAGAAGGTCGTCATCACCGGGGGCGCCGCCCTGACCCCCGCCGGCGACGGCCTGAAGGCGCTGTGGGAGGCCTGGCGGCAGGGGCGGCGGCTGGGCACCGACGAGGACGGCCTGCGCGTGGCCCGCGCCGTCTTCGACCCCGCCGCCCACATCGGCGCCCGCGACCGGCGCCGCATGGACCGCCTCTCCCAGCTCGCCGTCGCCGCCTGCCGCGCCGCCCTCGCCCACGCCGGGCTGAAGGCCGACGAGCACACCGGGGTCGTCCTGGGCACCGGACTGGGCCCGATGCGCAGCATCGAGGACTTCCTGCTGCCGGTGCTGGGCGGCTGCCCCGCCCACGGCAGCCCCGCCGTCTTCCCCAACACCGTCTTCAACGCCGCCGCCGGCCAGGTCGCCATGCACGTCGGCGCCAAGGGCCCCACCTCCACCGTCACCACCGGACACGCCGCCGGCGCCTCCGCCCTGACCGTCGCCCACGACCTGCTGCTGCAGCACCGCGCCGAGGCGGTGCTGTGCCCGGCGGTCGAGGACCTCTCCCCGGGCGTGCTGGCCGCCTACCGCCAACTGCCGCTGTTCGGCGACGCCGGCTACACCCTGGCCGAGGCCGGCATCGCCCTCGTCCTGGAACGCGAATCCAGCGCCCGCGCCCGCGGCGCCCGCATCCTGGCCGAGTTCGCCGGCCATGGCGCCGCCGGCGACGCGGCCGGCATCGGCCGCTGGAATGCCCAGGGCGAGGGCGTCGAGCGCGCCATGCGCGCCGCCCTCACCCACGCCGGCCTCACCCCCGGCGAGCTGACCGGCATCTGGGCCAACGCCGCCGGCCTCACCCGCGCCGATGCCCCCGAGGCCCTTGCCACCGGCCGGCTGGCCGCCGAGGCCCGCTGCCCGGTGCACACCCCCAAACAGACCCTGGGCGAACCGGTCGGCGCGGGCGCCCAAATGGCCGCCCTCCTCGCCCTCACCGCCTGGACCACCCCGGAAAGCGGGGCGGCGGCGGGGCCGGTGCTCATCAACAGCTCCTCGCTCGGCGGCACCCACATCAGCCTCGTCCTGCGTCCCGCAACGGAGAACTGACCATGCCCCACACCACCGCCCCGCCCGCCGGACCCCCCGCACGCCATGTCTCGGTCCTGGCCACCGGCGCCCACCTGCCGGGCGAGGCCCTCGACAACGACACCCTGGCCCGCTTCTGCGGCCCGCTGCCCGCCGACGTCCTGGACGGCATCCAGGTCCAGCGCCGGCACTGGATGGTCGACCCGGCCACCGGCGCCCACACCACCAGCACCTCGCAGATGGCCACCGCCGCCGCCCGCCAGGCCCTGGAGCGGGCCGGCGTGGAGGCGGGCGAGATCGACCTGATCGTCCTGTCCACCGCCAGCCCCGACTACCTCCTGCCCGTCGCCGCCACCTACGTCCAGCAGCAGCTCGGCCTGGAGAACTGCGCGGTCATCGAGGTCCGCGCCGGCTGCGTGGGCGCCGTCCAGGCCCACGACATCGCCCGCCGCCTGCTCGCCGACGGCACCTACACCACCGCCCTGGTCATCGGCGCCGAGGCCGTCTCCCCGCTGCTGGCCCCCGTCTTTTTGGGCCGCGACCCCGAACGCGTACGGATGCGCGACCGGCTGACCGTCTACACCTTCGGCGACGGCGCCGGCGCCCTGGTGCTGCGCGCCGGCGAGGAGGGCTCCGCCCACGGCCGCCCGCGCCCCGTCTTCGCCACCCGCTCCCTGGGCGGCGCCCGCAAACCCGGCATGCTCATCGTCGGCGGCGGCACCGACGCCCCCCTCGCCGAACAGCAGCGCCGCCCCCGCCTGATGGACATCCGCCTCGACATCCCCGGCACCGCCCAGTTCGGCCCCCGCGTCTTCGTCGAGGGCATCCACGACCTGCTCACCCGCTCCCGCCTGGCCCTGGCCGACCTCGACGCGTGCGTGCTGCCCGAGGGCAACGCCGAGTACTTCGCGAGCGAGTACGCCGCCGCCGGGCTCTCGCCCGCCGACCAGGCCACCCTGAGCAAGACCATCGTGGAGAACCTCACCGACGTCGGCGCCACCGGCTCCGCCGCCGTCCCCCTCGCCCTCGACGCCGGCTGGCGCGAGGGCCGCATCCGCCCCGGCGACACGGTCCTGCTGCTGGCCATCGAGGCCAGCCGCTACCTGTACGCGGGCCTCACCCTCACCTGGGACGCCCCCTTCCCCGGCCACTGACCGCCCCGCGCCCCCCGCCCGGCCACTGACCGCCCCGGGCACCCGCCCGCCGCCCCTGTGACCCTGCGCCCCCGCACCCGCGGGGACGCCGACACCGAAGGACGAGAGGACGAGAGAACGTGTCGATACACGAGACGGAGCGCACCGCCCGCAGCGTGGAGGAACGCAACAAGCAGACCATCCGCCGGGTCTTCGACGCCTTCGTCAACCAGGGCGACTTCTCCGTCGTCGACGAGATCTACAGCCCCCACATGATCGACCACCAGCCGCTGCCCGGCGCCCCCGAAGGCCTCGAAGGCGTCCGCTACACCATCGCCGGCCTGCGCGAGGGCTTCCCCGACCTGCACGTGACCATCGAGGACATGAGCGCCCACGGCGACCACGTCGTCATCCACAACACCTGGCGCGGCACCCACCTCGGCGACTTCCTCGGCGCGCCGCCCACCGGACAGGCCATCGAGTTCACCGGCGTCGTGGTGTGGCGGCTGCTGGCCGACGGCCTGATCGCCGAACGCTGGGGCATCGGCGTGGAGTCCAACATGCTGGCCGTCCTCGGCCTGCGCCGGCTCGCCCCCGCCGCCCGCAACGGCGCCCGCACCGCGGCCCGCCGCACCGTCACGAGCGCCGGCGCCCTGCTGCCGCTGCCGCCCGGCGCCGCCGGCGCCTGGCACGCCCTCCAGACCGAGCTCGCCGGAGCGCGGCTGCGCGCCTACGAGGCCTCCCGGCGCCGCGCGGGCATCCTCCAGGAGTCCTTCGCCCTCCAGATGCTGGGCGGCCAGGACGTGCTGGTCCACCGGATCGAGGCCCGCGACCCGCAGGGCGCCGCCCGCCGCCTCGCGGCCTCCGCCGACCCCTTCGACGCCTGGCTGCGCCAGGAAGCGGCCGCGGTGCTGGGCACCGACCCGTGGACCCACCTGGCCGCCAGCGCCGCCCCGGCGGGCCACACCTGGATCTCCGTCACCAGCGAACTGACCACCGCCGGCTGACCACCGACTGATCACCGTCCGAGCACCGGGGGACCGCCGTCCGAGCACCGGGGGACCGCCGTCCGAGCACCGGGGGACCGGCACCCCACCACTTCTCTAGCAAAGACACCGACACTGTCACTGCTAGACGGCCACTGCTGGACAGCCACCGCTAGACGACAACCGCCCCGTGCACGGCTCAGGAAGGAACCGATGATGCGGCAACGAAAACTCGGCAGCCAGGGGCTGGAGGTCTCCGAGCAGGGACTCGGCTGCATGGGCATGACCTTCGCCTACGGGCCCGCCGACGACCAGGAAGCCCTGCGCACCGCGCACCGCGCCCTGGAACTGGGCGTGAACCTCCTGGACACCGCGGACTTCTACGGCCCGCACAGCAACGAGGAGTTCGTCGCCCGCGTCATCGCCGGCCGCCGCGACAGCATCACCGTCTCCTCCAAGGTCGGCAACGAGGTCACCGCCGACGGCACCATCACCGGCCGCCTCAACGGCCGCCCCGACTACATCCGCACCTCCATCGACGCCACCCTGCGCCGGCTGGGCACCGACCGCCTCGACCTGTACTACCTGCACCGCGTCGACCCCGCCGTCCCCGTCGAGGAATCCACCGGCGCACTCGCCGACCTCGTCACCGCCGGCAAGGTCCGCCACCTCGGCATCTGCGAGGCGTCCGCCGCCACCATCCGCCGCGCCCACGCCGTGCACCCGCTCACCGCCGTACAGACCGAGTACTCCCTGTCCACCCGCGACGTCGAGGCCAACGGCGTCCTTGCGGCCGTCCGCGAGCTGGGCATCGGCTTCGTCGGCTACAGCCCGCTGGGCCGCGGCCTGCTCACCGGAGCCATCCGCAGCCTCGACGCCCTCGCCGCACACGACTTCCGCCGTGTCGTGCCCCGCTTCCAGCAGGGCAACCTCGAGACGAACCTGCACGTCGTGGAGCGGCTGCAGGCGCTGGCCGCCGCCAAGAACATCACCGCCGGACAGCTCGCGCTGGCCTGGGTGCTCGCCCAGGGCGACGACGTCGTCGCCATCCCCGGCACCAAACGCGTCACCTACCTGGAGGAGAACCTCGCCGCCTGTGCCGTCGAGCTGAGCGCGGCCGACCTCGCCGCCCTCGACGAGATCGCCCCCCACGGCTCCACGGCGGGCGACCGCTACCCCGTCGGTGCCATGGCCACCCTCGACGGCTGACCCCCGACCCCGGCCCGCGGGCCTTCGAAGGCGAAGTGAGTGCGATAACCATGGCGAACATCACGATCATCGGCGGCGGACTGGCCGGCCTGACCGCGGCGATCTCCGCCGCCGAACAGGGCGCCCGCGTCACCGTCCACGAGGCCCACTCCCACACCGGCGGCCGCGCCCGCTCGGCCGCCGGCCCCTACGTCACCAACGACGGGCCGCACACCTTCTTCGACAACGGCGACGCCTGGCACTGGCTGCTGCAGCGCGGACTGGCCGGCCGCTACGTGCGGCTGTCCTTCCACGAGTGGACCCGGATGCGCTTCCGCCACCAGGGCCGGCTGCGGATGACCCTGCCGTCCGGCTACATGAAGATGACCTGGCGCCACCGCGGCATCGAGGTCCCCGTCGACCGCTCCTTCCAGGACTGGGCCAGCGAACGCTTCGCCCAGCAGACCGTGAACGAGGCCCTCGGCTTCCTCGGCCCGATCCTCTTCGACGGCGACCCCGGACGGCTGTCGGCGGCCTTCGTGTGGGAGCGGCTGCTGCGCGTGGGCACCCCCCGCTTCCCGCTGCCCAGCCGCTACTTCATCGGCGGCTGGGGCGCGCTGATCGCCCGCATGGAACGCGTCGCCCGCGCCCGCGGCGTGGTCATCGAGACCGGCTCACGGCTGAGCGAACTGCCCGCCGGCGGACCGGTGATCGTGGCGACCTCGCTGGCCTCCGCGCGCAGCCTGCTCGGCGACCCCGGCCTCGAGTGGCCCAGCGGCACCGCCGCCCTGCTGGACATGGCCGTCACCCACTCCAAGAAGGACGGCAACGTCTCCTTCGACATGGACGAGGGCGGCTTCACCTCCCAGTACTCCGACCACGACCCCTCCCTCGCCCCGCAGGGCCAGGCCCTGTTCCAGGGACAGATGCCGCTGCGGCCCGGCGAGTCGAAGGCCGACGCCCTGGCCCGGCTGGAGAAACTCTTCGACCTGACCACCCCCGGCTGGCGCACCCGCCTGCTGTGGCGCCGCGAAGGCGTCTCCCGCGGCCGCACCGGCGCCCTGGACCTGCCCGGCCTCAGCTGGCGGGACCGGCCCGCCGTCGACCGCGGGGACGGCGTGTTCCTGGCCGGCGACAGCGTCGCCGCCCCCGGCATCCTCGCCGAGACCTCCATCAACAGCGCCCTGCGGGCCGCCCGGCTCGCCGTCAACGCCCGCCCGGCGGCACACCGCTCCGCGGCGCTCGGGCGTTGAGCCCCCCTTCGCGTCCCACCCCACCCTGTCCCTGTTAGGGAGCGCAGCACACATGAGAATCACCCTGTCCGAGCGCGGCACCCCGGACTGGCAGACCGCCGCGGACCTGGCCCGGCTGGTGTTCGCCAAGCAGTACCAGGCGAGCATCTCGCCCGACCCGGACGGCTTCCTCGCCTTCTTCGAGACCGCCGCCGACGGCCAGGAGGAAGTCCTCGCCTGCGCGGGCCTGTCCTTCCCCGAGGAAGAGAGCATCCTGCTCGAGCGCTACCTCGACGCCCCCGTCGAAGACGTCATCACCCGGGCCGTGGGCGCCCCCGTCAAACGCTCCCAGGTCCTGCAGATCGGCTCCATCGCCTCGGTACGGCCCGCCGCCGGCGCCGAGATCATCAAGGCGATCCCGCTGATCATGGCCTGCCTGGGCCGCCCGTACGCGGTGATGACCATGACCGGCCGGCTCGCCGCCCTCATGCAGCGCCTGGGCTGCGTCTTCCACCCCCTCGCCGACGCCAGCGCGGAACGCCTGCCCGAAGGCGAACGGGCCGCCTGGGGCTCCTACTACGACACCCGGCCCGTCGTCGGCTACGCCGAGGCCGCCGAGCAGTCCACCCTGCTGCTGGCCGCCATCGGCCGCTACTGCTTCACCTCGGTCGACATGCGGCTGCTGAGCAACCGCCCGCAGCAGGGGGTGCTCACCCGTGCCGCCTGACACCCCCACCCGTCTTTCTCTTGCCCAGGGGCTCCTGGAGCGGGCCGGCAGCGACGCCGTCATGGTCCGCGTGCTGGCCGCCGACGGCTCGGCGCCCGCCGCCTGGAGCTACCGCGACCTGACCGGCGCCGCCCTCGCCCTGGCCGCCAGGCTTCAGGAACAGGCCCAGGCGCTGGGCCGGCCGGCCCGGGTGGGACTGCTCGCGGAGAACTCGCCCGAATGGGTCGTGGCCGACCTGGCCGCCCTGTTCGCCGGCGCCGTCGAGATCCCCGTCCCGACCGCCTTCACCGCCCAGCAGGCCGCCTCCCTCCTGCACAGCGCCGACCTGTGCCTCACCGACGCCGCGGGCGAAGCCGCCCTGGCCCGCTGGCACGCCGACACCCCCCAGCCCGTCCTGCCCGACGGCTGCCCCGCCCTGGCCCTCGACCTGCCCGCCCTGGCCCGTGCACCCCGCCCCGCCGCGCCCCCGCAGATCCCCGCACACGACCAGATCGTCAAGGTCATCCACACCTCCGGCACCACCTCCGCCCCCAAAGGCGTCCAGATCCGCCGGCACGGCCTGGACGAACTCCTCACCTCACTGCGCGCCCGCACCCGCCCGGAGATCTTCGAGCGCTATCTGTCCATCGTTCCGCTCAGCCTCCTCATCGAGCAGGTCGCCGGCCTCTACATGCCCTTCCTGGCAGGCGGTTCGGTGTCCTTCCTGCCGCCGGGCACCGCCCTGGTCGGCACCGCCGCCGACGCCGCCCCCCGCATGCTCACCCTGCTGCGGCAGGCCCGCCCCACCGCCCTGGTCGTGCCGCCCACCGTCGCCGGCCTCTTCCTTACCCTGTGCGACCAGCAGCCCGCCGAGAGCGTCGCCGAGCGCCACCGGCGGATCTTCGGACACGACGGGCCGGTCTTCATCGCCTGCGGCGGCGCCCCCGTCCCCCCGGAGATCCTCCAGCGCCTCGACGCCCACGGGCTGACCGTCCACGAGGGCTACGGGCTGAGCGAGAACTCCTCCGTGGTGTCCTGGAACTTCCCCGGCGCCGTCCGCTTCGGCACCGTCGGCCGCCCCCTGGACCACGTGCACGCCGAACTCGCCGAGGACGGCGAACTCCTCATCCGCAGCACCTCCCTGTTCGCCGGCTACACCCGCGAGGACCCCTCCAGCGTCGTCGTCGACGACCAGGGCCGCCTGCACACCGGCGACCTCGCCGAGATCGACGCCGACGGCTATCTGCGGATCACCGGACGCAAGAAGAGCCTCGTCATCACCGCGGGCGGCCGCAACGTGGCCCCCGAATGGGTCGAGGCCCGCTACCGCGAACTCGGCTTCGTCCGCGAGGCCGCCGTCGTCGCCGACGGCCTCGACCAGGTCCACGGCCTGTTCGTCATCGACGCCGGCCTCGACCCCGCCACGGCCCGCCGCGAGATCACCGACTTCGGCCGGCACAAACTCTCCGGCATCGAACGCGCCGCCGTCGTCCACCTCATGTCCGAGGACGACCCCGCCTACGCCACCTGCTTCACCGTCACCGGACGCCCCCGCCGCGACGTCGTGCGCGCGCACGTCCTCGACCAGCCCCCCACCCCCACCCCCGCCGCGGCCCCTGAGACCAAGGAGAAAGCATGAGCACGGCTGTGAAGACCACCCCCTACGGCACCGGCAGCGGCCTGCTGGTCGAACCCGCAGGCCCCGGCGGCCTCGACGGCATCGACCCCAAGGAACTGCGCGACCTGCTCTCCCAGGCCGGCTTCCTGCTGCTGCGCGGCTTCGGCGCGGACATGGACGCCTTCACCGCCCTGGTGCAGCACACCTCCACCTCCACCACCCTCGACCCCGCCCGCGACTTCTACTCCGAGGTCGCCCAGAAGGTCGACGCCGGCTTCGACGAGGTGGGCCTGCACACCGAGAACGGCAACAGCCCCTTCCGCTCCCACCTCGCCTGGTTCTTCTGCGAGAAGGCCGCCTCCTCCGGCTCCCAGACCACCGTCTGCGACGGCTACCGCGTCTGGGACGCCCTCAGCCCCCAGGCCCGCACCGCGTTCGCGGCCCAGGACATCGTCTACAGCCGCTACGTCGCCGAGCCGCAGTGGCGGGCGATGGCCCACCACCTGCTGGGCCGCACCAAGCCCGCCCACGAGATCGGCGTCGAAGAACTCCTCGCGCTGGCCAGCCAGTTGCCGGGCACCGAGATCGTGCCGCAGGACGACGGCGGGGTGCGCTACTCCTTCACCACCCCCGCGGCCGGCACCACCGTGTTCGGGCCGCGCCCCTCCTTCGCCAACAGCATCCTGGGCCCCTCCTTCAACTACGAGAAGCCCACCATCACCTTCGCCGACGGCACCGCCCTGTCCCCGCAGCTGCTGGCCGAGGTCGAAGAGGTGACCGCCCGCCTCACCGAGAACCTGGACTGGCAGGACGGCGACGCCGCCGTCATCGACAACACCCGCGTCATGCACGGCCGGCGCGCCATCACCGACCCCCACCGCACCATCTACAACGCCCTCAGCTACATCGAGGCACCCGCCGCCTGACCGGGCCGCCCCCCTTGCCCCCCGGCGCAAGAAGCAGCAGCAGGAGGAGGGGCAAGAGGGGGGCGGGAGGCAGATCCATCCGAGAGGGAGCCATGACCACCGACCACACCGCCGCCCCCCGCGCGACGGACACCACACCCGCCGGCGCCGCAGCGGATCCCCGCCGCTGGCGCCTGCTCGTCTTCGTCGCCCTCGCCCAGTTCATGGTGCTCCTCGACACCACCGTGGTGAACCTCGCCCTGCCCGCCATCCAGACCGACCTCAAGGCCGGCGCCACCGCCGTCGAATGGGTGCTGACCGCCTACATCCTGTGCTTCGGCGGCCTCATGCTGCTCGGCGGCCGCACCGCCGACCGCTGGGGCAGGCGGCGCACCTTCCTGCTCGGCGCCCTGCTGTTCACCGCCGCCTCCCTGCTGTGCGGACTCGCCCAGGGCGCCGGCCTGCTGATCGCCGCCCGCGCCCTGCAGGGCTGCGGCGCCGCCTTCCTCTCACCGGCCGCGATGTCCCTGGTCACCACCACCTTCCCCAAGGGCCGCGAACGCACCACCGCGCTCGCCGTGTGGGCCGCACTGGCCGGCCTCGGCGGCACCCTCGGCGTCATCGCCGGCGGCCTGATCACCGACAGCCTCAGCTGGCGCTGGATCTTCTACATCAACCTGCCCTTCGGGATCGTCGCCGTCGCCGGCGTCCTGCTGCTGTCCCGGGGCCGCCCCGAGACCCGTATCCGCGGCTCGCGCCCCGACATCGCCGGCGCCGTCACCGTCACCGCGGGCCTGGCCGCCCTCGTCTACGCCATCGTCAACATCCAGGACCACGGCGCCGCCTCCACGCCCTACGTGCTGGCCCCGGCCGCCGCCTCCCTCGCCCTGCTGGCCGCGTTCGTCCTGGTCGAACGCCGCACCCCCGACCCGCTGATGCCGCTGCACCTGTTCGCCACCCGCTCCCTGGCCACCGCCGGCCTGGGCCGCGTCCTGACCAGCGGCGTGCAGGCGTCCGTGCTCTTCCTGTGCAGCTACTACCTGCAGCGCACCCTGGGCTACTCCACCCTCAGGTCCGGATTCGCGTTCCTGCCGCTGGGCGTCGTCGCCATCCTCGTCACCGCCCCCGCCACCCGCATCATGCACAAGGCCGGCCCCCGCCCCGTCTACCTCGCCGGCGCCGCCGGCTCCGTCCTCGGCCTGATCCTGCTCACCCAGGTCCCGCAGAACGGCACCTACCTGCTGCACCTGCTGCCCGCCCTGCTCATCCTCGGCGCGTCCATGCAGTGCTGCGGCATCCCCGTCAACGTGCACGGCGTCTCCGACATCCCCGCCCGCCAGCAGGGCATCGCCTCCGGCGTCCTGGTCGCCGCCTTCCAGGTCGGCGCCTCCCTCGGCGTGGCCACCGTCGCCACCAGCGCCCTGACCCGCACCACCCACGAACTCACCCACCACACCACCCCCGCCCTGGCCTGGCTGGACGGCCTCCACCTCGGCTTCTGGATCGCCACCGGCATCGGCGTCCTCAACCTGCTCACCGCCTACTTCGGACTGCCCCGCCACCAGCGCGCCCCCGCCCCGGCCGGCCCCCGCACCGCCTGACCACCCCCCAACCCCCCAACCCACACGGAGAGGCCCATGGCACGCCCCGGAGACACCCTCCACCTCGGCAAGGACAAGCTCACCTTCCTGACCACCGCCGCCGAAACCGACGGCGCCTTCGTCGAAGTCGAAGTCGAATACGCCCCCGCCGTCATCAAACCGCCCCAGCACTACCACCCCCGCCAGACCGAACACATGCGCCTCCAAAGCGGCCGCCTGAGCCTCCAGCTCGACGGCGTCCTGCACGAGTACGAACAAGGCGCCGACTTCTACATCCCGCCGGGCGCCGTCCACTCCATGTGGAACCCCGGCCCCGAACCCACCCGCGTCATCTGGCGCACCACCCCCGCCTACCGGACCGAAACCGTCTTCGAGACCCTCTGGGGCCTGACCAACGAAGGCCGGCTGCGCCCCGATGGCACCCCCCGCCTGCAGATGCCGCTGCTCGCCCTCGCCTTCCGCGACGAGTACCGCGTCGTCACCGGCCGCCCCTACCCCCTCGACACGGCCCTGTGCCTGCTGCTCTCCCCGCTCTCCCTGGCCTGCGGCTACCGCCCCACCTACCGCCCGCCCCAGAACACCGCGACCCTCCAGCCCACCGCCTGAACACAACGCCGCAGGCCCGGAGTTCGAGCCAGACACCAGGGCGCAGCGAGCCGTGCGCCCTAGCGTCGGCCCCAACCGACAGTCGGCCGATGCGTGGAGGAATGGTCATGGCCACCGAAGCACACGAATTCACCCTGCCCGGCGCGGATCTCCCGCAGCCCGACGCCGAACTGCGCAAGAAGCGCGAGGCGGTCGTCCTGCAGCACACGGTCGCCGAGATCGCCTGGGACATCGACGGCGTGCTGGCCACCTTCCCGCGCGGCGGTGTCTACCGCATCCAGGCCTTCGAAGAGGGCCCGCTGATCGGCGAAGAAGCCATCAAGAAGGGCTACTTCGCCGACCTCAAGGCCGCCTTCCCCGGCCTCGAGCACGAACTGCACCACGTGCACCACACACCCACCGCCGTGATCCTCGAGGCACAGGCCCGCGGCAGGCAGCAGGCCGACTGGCGCGGCATCCCCAACCGCGGCAAGTCCATCGACGCCCCCGTCGCCGTCTTCTTCCACTTCGACGGCGACGTCCTCATCGACGAGACCCTCTACTTCGACATCGCCACCTTCCAGCGCCAGCTCGCCTGACCCTCCCCCCTTTTCACGGGCGCGGGCGCGGGCACGGCGGGGCCCGGATACCGGTGCGGCCGGTACCCGGGCCCCGCCATGCCCGCGCCCGGGTGCCGAGCGGGGCTCGAGGAGGACTTGAGCAGGCGTCCGTAGCGTCGACGGCGCCCTACCGGCCCGCGCGCGGGCGCGGGCACCAGGGCGCCGCGGGCCGGACCGGTCACGGCGATGAGCATCTCGCACGACCCGCCTCCAGAAAGGATGCTCGGATGAGCACCGTCAACCCCCCATCCCCGGGCGGTGACACCAGGAGGGTGGTCTTCTGGGCCATCCTCACCACCAGCCTCGCCTCGTTCATGGCGGGACTGGACAACCTCGTCATCATCACGGCGCTGCCCACCATCCGGGAGAAACTCGGCGGCAGCCTCACCGACCTGGAATGGACGGTCAACGCCTACACCCTGTCCTTCGCGGTCCTGATGATGTTCGGCGCCGCCCTCGGCGACCGTTTCGGCCGCCGCAAGGTCTTCAGCCTGGGCCTGCTGCTGTTCACCGCCGCCTCCGCGGCCGCCGCCCTCGCCCCCGGCATCAACGAACTCGTCGCCGCCCGCGCCGTCCAGGGCGTCGGCGCGGCCATCATCATGCCGCTGTCGGTGACCCTGCTGACCGCCGCCGTGCCCGCCGAGAAACGCGGCGCGGCCCTGGGCATCTGGGGCGCCGTCAACGGACTGTCCATCGCGGCCGGCCCGTTGGTGGGCGGCGCCATCGTCGAGCACCTGTCCTGGCAGTGGATCTTCTGGCTGAACGTGCCGATCGGCCTGGCGCTTGCCCCGCTGTCCTTCCGCAAGCTCGCCGAGAGCCGCATCGCCCACTCCCGCCTGGACGCCGTCGGCACCGCCCTGGCCAGCCTGGGCCTGTTCGGCATCGTGCTGGGCCTCATCAAGGGCCACGGAGACGGCTGGACATCCCCCCAGGTCCTGGGCGCACTGATCGGCGGCACCGCCGTGATGGCCCTGTTCGTGGTGTGGGAGAACCGCACCGAACACCCGATGGTGCCGATGCGGATGTTCCGCAACCGCGCCTTCACCGCGATCAACCTGGCCGGCGCCCTCATGTCGGTCGGCATGTTCGGCGCGATCTTCCTGATGACCCAGTTCCTGCAGAACATCCAGGGCTACACCGCCATGCAGGCCGGCGTACGGCTGCTGGCCTGGACCGCCATGCCGATGGTGGTCGCCCCCATCGGCGGCATGGTCTCCGACCGCATCGGCGGCAAACCCGTGGTCACCCTCGGCCTCGCCATGATGACCGCCGGCATGGTCTATTGGGCGTTCGTCCTCAAGCCGGACGTCTCCTACGCCGCCCAGCTGCCCTCCCTGATGATCTGCGGCGCCGGCATGGCCCTGTTCTACGCCCCGCTGATGAACCTCACCATGGGCTCGGTCGCCGAACACGAACAGGGCATCGCCTCCGGCGTCACCGCCGCCACCCGCGAGGTCGGCGCCGCCCTCGGCGTGGCCCTGCTCGCCTCCATCTTCAGTGCCAACGGCGGCTACGCCTCACCGCGCAACTTCGTCGACGGCCTGGTGCCCGCGATGTGGGTGGGCGCCGCCGCGGTGGCCCTCGCCACCTTCGCCATGCTGGGGGCGCCCTCCCGCCGGCGGGCCGCCGTGAGCGCCCCCGTCGCGCAGGCCGCCCCCGCGCAGGAGAGCGCACCGGCCCCCCTGCACTGACCTGGCGCCGGGCCGGCGCCACCCCACGGGTGGCGCCGGCCCGGCGCTATCCCGTGAACCGGCGCGCCAACGCCCCGACGAACCGAGGACGCGTGACTACTCCCCCTCGTGAACGAGGGGGCTTCTCATCAAGCTGGTTGGGCTTGACGACGGGCCAGCCCGGCCCGCAGTACGTTGGAAGCCCCTACGACGTCGGCGTGTGCGGTGTGGCCGCAGGCCTGGCAGTGGAACTTTTCCTGGGTAGGCCGGTTCTCCTTGGCGACGTGCCCGCAGTCGGGGCAGGTGCGGGAGGTGTTGCGGGGATCCACGGCGATCACTTCCCGTCCGGCACCTTCCGCCTTGGCGGCCAGGATCGCGAGGAACACCCCCCACCCGGCGTCGGCGATGCTTCGGTTGAGTCCGGCCTTCGCCGCGGCTCCGTTCGGGGCGTAGGTTCCGTCCCCGTTCGGGCGCGGCTCGGGGGCCTTGCTCATGTTGCGGATCTTGAGGTCTTCGTGCGCGATCAGATCGTTGTCGCGGACGAGACCGAGCGCGGTCTTGTGTGCGTGGTCGAGGCGTTGGCGGCGCACCTTGCGGTGCAGGGTGGCGACGCGTTCCACGGCCTTGCGTCGTCGCTTCGACCCGCGCTTGCTGCGGGCGAGGGCCTGTTGCGCTGCCTCCAGCTTTTTCGCGGCGTTGCGGCTGTGGCGCGGGTTGTCGACGTGCCGGCCGTCGGAGGTGGTCAGAAACGAGGCGATCCCCAGATCGATACCGACCACGGCTCCGGTCGCGGGGAGCGGTTCGGGCGGTGCCTGGTCGGCCGTGAGGATCACGTACCAGCGGCGCCCTTCACGCTTGACGGAAACGGTCTTGACCTTCCCGGCCACCGGCCGGTGCTGCTTGACCTTGACGTGCCCGACGCCCTGGAAGCGGACACGGGTCTGCGGATCGTGCGGCGTGGAGTCCCACCGGCAGCCGTCCCCGTCCTTGGGGAAGTCCACCGTGTCGAACCGGCGCACACCCCGGAACCTGGGGTAGCCGGGAGCCTCACCGGACTTGATGCGGCGGAAGAACGCGGTGAACGCCTTGTCCAGGCGGCGCAACGTCGTCTGCTGCGAGGAGAAAGACCACCGGCCCTGACGCTCCGGATCGAACGCCCGAATGTCCTTGAGCTGTCCGGACTGCTGGCCGTAGCGCACGGTCGTCCTCGACGCGTGCCGGTACGCGGACCGCCTCTCTTCAAGCGCCCCGTTGTAGAGGGAGCAGTGATCCCGCAGCATCTCGCCCAACGCCTGGGTCTGACGCATGGTCGGATACAGAAGGAACTTGTACGCGCGGATCAATGGAGTCACCCCCTCCAACTCGTGTGATCAACGTAGTGCACGCCACTGACAACGGCGGTCCGCCTAGCGGCGAATCGCCGCCCCTTGCCCCGCTCCGCGGGAGCTTCGTTTCACCCCCCGGCTGAAGCCGGGGGTACCCACGAAGGAGACAGGATGGCCATTGAGGAGATGAAGGTCCGCGACGCCTTCCGGATCACACCGTCGCAACTGCCGGACAACCGGGGCCTGTTCTTCGAGGCCTGGCGGCTGGGCGGCCTGACCGCGGCCGGCGGCCAGCCGTTCACCGTCCGGCAGGTCAACTTCTCCGTCTCCCGGCGCAACACACTGCGCGGCATCCACGGCACCACGCTGCCGCCGGGCCAGGCGAAGCTGGTGACCTGCGTGCGCGGCGCCGCCCTGGACGTGGTCGTCGACCTGCGCGTCGGCTCCCCGACGTTCGGCATGTTCGACACCACCCTGCAGGAAGCTCGCTCCGGCATCGGCGTCTACCTCGCCGACGGCCTCGGCCACGCCTTCCTCGCCCTGAGCGACGACACCTGCATGAACTACCTGTGCTCCGAGGAGTACGTGCCCGGCACCATGGTCGACATCCAGGCCCTCGACCCCGACATCGGCATCCCCTGGAACACCACCGGACAACTCATCCGCTCCGACAAGGACACCCACGCCCCCAGCCTCTCCGAGGCCGCCGCCCGCGGCCTGCTGCCCACCTACGAACAGGCCCTCGCCTCCTACCAGCCCGCGGCCCCCGCCGGCCCCCGCCCGTAACCTGACGGGTGACGCCGGCTGCGGGAGGTGCGGTGATCGAGTGTGTCCGGGCGGTACTGCTCACGCCCGCCGGCCGGCTGCTGCTGATCCGCCGCACCTGGCCGGGCGCCACGCCCTACCGGGTGTTTCCCGGCGGGCACGTCGAACCGGACGATCAGGGCCTGCGCGCGGCCCTGGTCCGTGAGATACGCGAAGAGACCGGCGCCGAGCCGCAGATCACGGGCCTGCTGCACGTACTGGCCGACGCACACCAGCGGCAGTATTTCTACCTGGCCCGCATCGGGTCCTGGTCCGAGGCGGACCGCACCGGTCCGGAGTTCGCCGACCCGGACCGCGGCGAGTACCGGCTCGAGGAAGTCCCGCTGAGCGTCCGGGCGCTCGACGCCCTCAGCCTGGAGCCGGAGGAGATCGCCGCACTGCTGCGCGCCGCGGTGACGGCCGGGACCGATCTGGCCGCCCTGGCGGATCCGGCACGGTGAATCCGGCGGCCGGCACCAGGAACCCCGCCGCCAGGAGCCTGGCCGCCGACGGCCGCCGGGGGTGAACCGGCCTGCCCTGTCCGCAGGTTGGAGCGAGCCCGGCGCAGGACTTCACGTGCTTTCTCTCGAGGCCTGGCGGATCTTTACTCACCCCGGAACCGGGGGGCGCGGAGAATCAGGTTGATCAGCATCCGGCCAGTCGATCAGGCGCGGACCCCGCACGCTGTGGCGGAGGCCATCGTTCCGCGGGCGGGAGGCGAGGGGGGCGTCAACTCCTGCCCGCCCGGGGAGTGCGGCCGTGCACGGGCACCCGCCACTTCTGTTGAAAGTGCGAACCGGTTTGCTCCGGTCGCCGATCTGGGGGCACCGACCTAACCTCGGTTGAGGCCGACAGTGACCAATGGGGCAGTTGTTCAAGATGGGAGAACATCGTGAATGACACATTCCGCAGCCACTGGGGGCGCACCTTCGCCGTAGGAACCCTGACAGCGGCCCTGCTGTCCGGGGGAGCAGCGGGCGGTATCGCGATAGCGGCCACCGGATCCCAGCATCCGGCCGCACCCGCGGCGACACCTTCGACATCGGCGCCGGAGACGTCGAAGACGACGACCACCGCGCCGTCGCCGACGACGACCGCCAAGCCGTCGCCCACGACGACCACCAAGCATTCGCCGAAACCGTCGCCGTCGAAGACGCACAAGTACACGCCGAAGCCGAAGCCGACTCCGTCGAAGACGCACAAGTACACGCCGAAGCCGAAGCCGACTCCGTCGAAGACGCACAAGTACACGCCGAAGCCGAAACCGTCGCCGACGAAGACGCACAAGTACACGCCGAAGCCGAAACCGTCGCCGACGAAGACCCACAAGTACACGCCGAAGCCGACGAAGACGGCGCACCCGACCATGACCGCCAAGCCGACCAAGACCTCCTAGCCCTGACCGCCGGGGCACGTGACACGCCCGCGCCCCTGAGGCGCGGGCGTGTCCGTCGGAGACTTCGCCCTCCCCTCCTCGCACAACCATCCGGCGTCCGGTACGTCTGATGCGGTATGAGGGCGTGGTGGGCGGACAGGAAGCGGCGGTATGCGGCCGTGGTGTGTGCAGTGGTACTGGCGGCGGCCGGGGCAGGCGCCGTCGCCCTGAAAACCCGTCACCCGGCGCAGGCGCCCGGGGCCGTGCTGACGTTCCGGTCCGTGCTGAACACGTTCTACCTGCCGCGCTACACCGCGCCCGGCCATGCCCCCTGGGCCCCCGAATACCGGATCCGCCTGGCCGCGGCCGCGGCCCCGTCCGGCGGGAGCCAGGGGTCCGCCAGGCAGGTCGAGGCGGATTTCGACCTGTCCGTCTTCAAGGGGAAGGCCGACATCTGGGGGGAGAACAAGGGCTACGGCTGCGCCCGGTCGGGCTTTCGCGTGACCTGCGCGCTGCCGGACATCAAGTACGGGGAGGGAGCTGATTTCCTTCCCTTCCAGGTGAAGCCGAAGCCCGGTACGGCCTTGGGCCCGGCCGGGTCCATCGTGGTGACCGTGCACAGCGCCGACGCGCCCACCATCCGGCACACCACCCGCGTGATGGTCGGCTCGCCGTATCTGACCACCCGGAACAGGAAACTGACGGGGGTGCGCCCCGGGGGCGAGGTGCGGCTGACACCCGCCTTCGGCAACCGGGGGGACACCGGTGTCGACGGCGGCATCACCGTCATGGTGGCGGCGGACGGCAGCACCCTGGTGCCCCGGTACGGCAACTGCCGCTACAACAAGGCGGCAGCGGCCACCGAGGCACAGTGCGACTTTCCCGGCCCGCTGCCCGCGGGGACGGCGTACGAGACGGACCATCCGGTCATCGCCGTGACCGGCCAGGACACGAGGAGCGGCAGCCTGCACTACAGCGTGTGGCCCACCGCCGATCTCGACGGTCCGTCACAACTTCCCGGGCGGGCTGTGCGCGGCACCGGTGAAGTGCTGCGGCTTCGCCCGGTGAACGGCGGCGCGTTCACCGGGAGCGAGTCGTACAGGAGCCGGGGAGCCGCCGGGGCACTGGACTTCGAGACCACGCGGGTCGACGACGTGGAGGCCGTCGGTTTCTCCATCCGGGGCAGGGTGGGCGAGGAGGTCCGGACCGAGGTGCCGTATCCGAGGGGCTACCGGGGCGACACGATGTGGGTGACGCTCCCCGACGGCGTCAGCCTCGTCACCCGGCCACCGCAAGACCTGCAGAGCGAGGACTCCTACTGCCGAAAGGGCTCGGCGAAGGGCGGTCCCGTCGCCTGCGGGCCGGGGGCCGAGCCCTACGCCGTCGTCCTGCTGGTGCGTATCGACAAGCGCGTCGAAGGGGCCCGCGGCAGCGTCACGGTCCCGCCCGGTCCCGCCGCCGACCCGGACCAGGACAACAACACAGCCCCGGTGACCGTGGAGTACGTCCCGTGACCGTCCCGTGCCGCAACGGGCGCCCGGTCAGCCGAACTGGCCGGGCTGGTAGTCGCCGGCGGGCTGCCGGACGAGGACGTTCACGCGGTTGTAGGCGTTGATGAGGGCGATGAGGGAGACCAGCGCGGCGAGCTGGTCCTCGTCGTAGTGCTTGGCGGCGTTCGCCCAGGCCTCGTCCGTGACCCCGCCGGCCGCGTCGGCGATGCGGGTGCCCTGCTCGGTCAGCTCCAGGGCGGCGCGCTCGGCGTCGGTGAAGACCGTGGCCTCCCGCCAGGCCGCGACCAGGTGGAGGCGTACCGCGGTCTCCCCGGCGTGCGCGGCGTCCTTGGTGTGCATGTCGGTGCAGAAACCGCAGCCGTTGATCTGGCTGGCGCGGATCTTCACCAGTTCCTCCGTCGCGGCCGGCAGCGCCGAGTCCGAGACCGCCTTGCCTGCCGAGTTGATGTGCCTGAGGACCTTGCCTGCGACCGGGTTGCCGAAGAGGTTCAAGCGGGCGTCCATGGTGAGCTCCTGTGCCGTTGCCGATGGTTACACCTTCCTGACGGATCAGCCCGGCAGGATGTGACAGCACCGGAAAAAAAGCGCGTCATCTCCACGCCCGGTCGCGCCCCCGGGAGCGCGCTCACCGGCTCACAGCGCGGCCTTGTGCTTCAGGGGCTCCCACCAGGCGCGGTGGTCGCGGTACCAGGCGAAGGTCTCGGCCAGGCCCTGGGCGAAGTCCTTGCGGGGGCGGTAGCCGAGCTCGCGGGAGATCTTCGTGCAGTCCACCGAGTAGCGCAGGTCGTGGCCGAGCCGGTCGGGCACGTGCTCGACGCTGTCCCAGGTCGCCCCGGCGAGGTCGAGCAGCAGGGTGGTCAGTTCCTTGTTGCTCAGCTCGGTGCCGCCGCCGATGTTGTACACCTCGCCCGGCCGGCCGCCGGTGCGCACCAGTTCCAGGCCCTGCACGTGGTCGTCGATGTGCAGCCAGTCCCGGACGTTGAGCCCCTGCCCGTACAGCGGGACGCGGTGTCCGTCGAGGAGGTTGGTGACGAACAGGGGGATGACCTTCTCGGGGAAGTGGTGGTGGCCGTAGTTGTTGGAGCAGCGGGTCACCCGGACGTCTAGGCCGTGGGTGCGGTGGTAGGAGAGGGCGACGAGGTCGGAGGAGGCCTTGGAGGCGGCATAGGGGGAGTTGGGGCGCAGCGGGTCGCTCTCGGGCCAGGAGCCCTCGGCCAGAGAGCCGTAGACCTCGTCGGTGGAGACGTGCAGGAAGCGGGCCGGGCCGCCGGGCCGGCGCAGCGCGGCGTCCAGCAGGGTCTGGGTGCCCAGCACGTTGGTGGTGATGAACTCGGCGGCGCCGAGGATGGAACGGTCGACGTGGGACTCCGCGGCGAAGTGCACGATCTGCTCGTGGCCGGCGACGAGACCGGCCACGAGGCGGGTGTCGCAGATGTCGCCGTGGACGAAGCGGAAGCCGGGGTGGGAGCGGACCGGGTCGAGGTTGGCGGGGTTGCCGGCGTAGGTGAGTTTGTCCAGGACGGTGATTTCGACGCCGCCGGGGCCTGCCGGGCCGAGCAGGGTGCGTACGTAGTGCGAGCCGATGAACCCCGCTCCGCCGGTGACGAGGATGCGTGTGGTGGTCATCTGATCCCTCCGTGGATACTCCGCTCTTCAGGGCGGAGAGGAAACGGACTCCTGCGGAGCCGGGCGAGGAGCGACGTGAACGCGGCAAAGAACCTTCTGGCTGCCGGGCCGGCAGTGTCCGGGTGCGGAGCTGGTGCAGGACCTCAACGGAGAACTCCGGGCGGGCAGTCGGCGGCGAAGCACGAACCCTCACGGCGTGAGCCGTTGGGATCCCCCTCGTTCACGAGGGGGAGAGGTCAAGATGAGATCTGCACCTTGCTGTGGTCGCCGAGGATGAGCCGGTGGGCGGCGGGGACCCGGGGTGCGGGGGTCACCTCCACATTGCGTCCGATGATCGAGGCCTCCACGCGGCGGGCGCCGCGCACCGAGGAGCCGTCCAGGACGATGGAGAACTCGATCTCGCTGTCGGTGATGCGGCAGTCGTGGGAGATGGAGGTGAACGGGCCGACGTAGGAGCCGGCGATCACGCTGCCGGTGCCGATGACGGCCGGCCCCACGATGCGCGAGCCGCTCACCCGGGCGCCCTCGTCGATCTGCACCCGCCCGATGATCTCACTGGTGTCGTCGACGTCGCCCTCGATGCGCGGCTCGGTCTGCTCCAGGACGGAGCGGTTGACCTCCAGCATGTCGCCGACGTTCCCGGTGTCCTTCCAGTAGCCGGAGATCGTCGTGGAGCGCACGTCGCACCGCTGGTCGATGAGCCACTGCAGGGCGTGGGTGATCTCCAGTTCGCCGCGCCAGGAGGGCGTGATGGCGCGGACGGCCTCGTGCACGGCCGGGGTGAACAGGTAGACGCCGACCAGCGCGAGGTCGCTCTTGGGGGCCTCGGGCTTCTCCTCCAGTCCTATGACCCGTCCGTCCGCGCCGAATTCGGCGACCCCGAACTGGCGCGGGTCGGGGACCTGGGTGAGCAGGATCTGGGCGGCGGGCCGCTGCGCGCGGAAGGCGTCGACGAGGGAGGAGATGCCGCCCACGATGAAGTTGTCGCCCAGGTACATGACGAAGTCGTCGTCGGCGAGGAAGTCCCGGGCGATGAGGACGGCGTGGGCCAGGCCCAGCGGCGCGTCCTGGGGGATGTAGGTGACGGTGAGGCCGAACTTGGAGCCGTCGCCGACGGCTTGCATGATCTCGTCGGCGGTGTCCCCGACGACGATCCCGACCTCGGTGATGCCCGCGTCCGCGATCGCTTCCAGGCCGTAGAAGAGCACCGGCTTGTTGGCCACGGGCACCAGCTGCTTGGCGGATGTGTGGGTAAGGGGGCGCAGGCGGGTTCCGGCCCCGCCGGAGAGTACGAGAGCCTTCATGAAGGTCAGGCTAGGAGCGGGCACTTGAGCCGGGATGGGGGATGAGCCGCGCCCACAGGCCCCCTCCAGGGCGGCTCGAGAGGCGGTGGGGATCCTCGGGTGACACGGCGGGGCGGGCGGCTGCGCCTGCCCGCTTCGGTGACGCGAGCCCAGGAAGGCTTGAGGCGTGACTACTCCCCCTCGTGATCGAGGGGGCTTCTCGTCAAGCTGGTTGGGCTTGACGACGGGCCAGCCCGGCCCGCAGTACGTTGGAAGCCCCTACGACGTCGGCGTGTGCGGTGTGGCCGCAGGCCTGGCAGTGGAACTTTTCCTGGGTAGGCCGGTTCTCCTTGGCGACGTGCCCGCAGTCGGGGCAGGTGCGGGAGGTGTTGCGGGGATCCACGGCGATCACTTCCCGTCCGGCACCTTCCGCCTTGGCGGCCAGGATCGCGAGGAACACCCCCCACCCGGCGTCGGCGATGCTTCGGTTGAGTCCGGCCTTCGCCGCGGCTCCGTTCGGGGCGTAGGTTCCGTCCCCGTTCGGGCGCGGCTCGGGGGCCTTGCTCATGTTGCGGATCTTGAGGTCTTCGTGCGCGATCAGATCGTTGTCGCGGACGAGACCGAGCGCGGTCTTGTGTGCGTGGTCGAGGCGTTGGCGGCGCACCTTGCGGTGCAGGGTGGCGACGCGTTCCACGGCCTTGCGTCGTCGCTTCGACCCGCGCTTGCTGCGGGCGAGGGCCTGTTGCGCTGCCTCCAGCTTTTTCGCGGCGTTGCGGCTGTGGCGCGGGTTGTCGACGTGCCGGCCGTCGGAGGTGGTCAGAAACGAGGCGATCCCCAGATCGATACCGACCACGGCTCCGGTCGCGGGGAGCGGTTCGGGCGGTGCCTGGTCGGCCGTGAGGATCACGTACCAGCGGCGCCCTTCACGCTTGACGGAAACGGTCTTGACCTTCCCGGCCACCGGCCGGTGCTGCTTGACCTTGACGTGCCCGACGCCCTGGAAGCGGACACGGGTCTGCGGATCGTGCGGCGTGGAGTCCCACCGGCAGCCGTCCCCGTCCTTGGGGAAGTCCACCGTGTCGAACCGGCGCACACCCCGGAACCTGGGGTAGCCGGGAGCCTCACCGGACTTGATGCGGCGGAAGAACGCGGTGAACGCCTTGTCCAGGCGGCGCAACGTCGTCTGCTGCGAGGAGAAAGACCACCGGCCCTGACGCTCCGGATCGAACGCCCGAATGTCCTTGAGCTGTCCGGACTGCTGGCCGTAGCGCACGGTCGTCCTCGACGCGTGCCGGTACGCGGACCGCCTCTCTTCAAGCGCCCCGTTGTAGAGGGAGCAGTGATCCCGCAGCATCTCGCCCAACGCCTGGGTCTGACGCATGGTCGGATACAGAAGGAACTTGTACGCGCGGATCAATGGAGTCACCCCCTCCAACTCGTGTGATCAACGTAGTGCACGCCACTGACAACGGCGGTCCGCCTAGCGGCGAATCGCCGCCCCTTGCCCCGCTCCGCGGGAGCTTCGTTTCACCCCCCGGCTGAAGCCGGGGGTACCCACGAAGGAGACAGGATGGCAGACAACCACCGTGAACTCGTCCAGCGCTTCGTCGACATGATCAACGCTCATGACGTGAGCACCATGAGCGAGCACACCGCACCCGGGCACATCGACCACAACCCGGTCGTGGAGGACGGCATCGAGGCGAACACGGCGTTCTGGGAGCAGATCTTCGCCGCGTTCCCCGATGTCAAGGTCGTCACCCACGACCTGGTCGTGGAGGGGGACCGCATCGCCGGGCGTTTCGAGTACTCGGGCACCCACCAGGGCACGTTCTTCGGCGTCGAGGCCACCGGGCGGCCGCTGAACTTCCAGTCGATCGACTTCTGGCGGGTCGAGGACGGGCTGCTGGCCGAGCACTGGGACCAGCTGGACATGGCGGGGCTGTTCCGCCAGCTCGGCGTCGACATCCACGCCGGCCAGGACGGCCGGTAGCCGTCCTCGGGCGCGGGCGGGCGGCCCGGCGCGCACCGTGTGCGCGCCGGGCCGCCCGTGCGTGTGCCCGTCCGTGAGCTGGTACGGGCCGGGGCGTGCGTGTGTTGTCTATACGGGGCCGGGGCGGGCCGCGGCCTGTTCGACGGCGTCGGTGAGCCGGGCGTGGGCGAGGAGGGCCTCGGTGTGCGGGGTGAAGTCCTCGCGGTCCAGGACGGCCCGGGCGAAGACGCCGGCGATGTTGGTGAAGTGGGCGTCCGGGGCGAGGCGGATCTCGCGGACGGCGCCGCCGCGCTCGACGTGCAGGACGGGGACGTGCTCGTCGGGGGTGCTGAAGGCGCGTTCCAGGCGCAGCCGTCCCTGGCTGCCCCACAGGTCGTAGCCGCTGCGGTAGGCGTGTTCGACGCCGTAGGCGAGCTGGGCGGTGGCCCCGCCGGCGGCGGTCAGCAGGGCGCCGCCGGCGGGCGCCGGCCCGTGTGCGGTGGCGGGGCTCACGTGGGCGCCGGCTACCCGCAGGTGCGGGCCGAGGAAGAGCTGGGCGGCGCGCAGCGGGTAGGCGGCGACCTCGGGCAGGGTGCTGGCCCGCCGCGGGGTGCCGTCGGCGTCGCGGCGCAGCGGGATGCCGAACTCGGAGCCGAACAGGCGCAGTTCGCCGATCAGCCCGTCGTCGAGCAGCTGCTGGATGCGGGCGTGCTGGGAGTGGTGGAGGAACATGAAGCTCTCCATCAGCAGCAGGCTGCGCTCGCGGGCGAGGGACACCGCCTTGTCCGCGTCCGTGAGGCGGGCGGCGAACGGCTTCTCGCACAGCACGTGCTTGCCGGCCTGAAGCGCCCGCAGGGTCCACTCCACGTGCAGTTCGGGCGGCAGCGGCAGGTAGACGGCGTCCACGTCGTCGCGCTCCAGCAGCCCGGCGTAGCCGGCCACCGGGGTGCCGCCGAACCGGCCGGTGAACGCCCGCGCTTTTGCGAGGCTGCGGCTGGCGATCGCGGTCACCTTGACGAGCGGCTGGCGGGCCATCGAGGGCAGCATGCGCCGCTCGGCGATGTCCGCGCAGCCCAGCACCCCGATCCGCAGTACCGGCCCGCCCGCTCCTCCTGTGCGCTCGGGCCCGTTCACCTGGCGTACGCCCCGCCGCGGGCCCAGGCTGCGCGCAGTGCGCTCAGCAGGGTCCGGGCCTCGATGTTGAGGTAGTTGCTGTGCCGCAGCAGGTCGGACAGCTGGCCGGCGGTCACCCACAGGAAGTCTCCGGGTACGTCGACGGGGAACTCGCCGCCCACTTCCATCAGGACGTAGCGGTTGCCGGCGTGGTGGAAGCGGCCGCCCTCCTCGGACTGCACGGTGTCGTACAGCAGCGTGCCGGGGTCGGCGCGCAGGACGAGGTCGAGGTAGCGGGGCCGGCGGGGGAGCGGCAGGGTCAGGGCGCGGCCGGGCTGGCACTGCACGGTGGGGCCGAGTTCGGCCACGTCCAGGACGCCGGCCTCGGAGCGGGCGTGGGCGAGCAGGTGCGGCACGCCGCCGATGCGGCGCACCAGGAACGCCGACAGGCCCTGTTCGGCTGGCGCGAGCAGGGGCTGGGTCCAGCGGGTGACCTCGCGGTTGGCGGCGGCCACGGACGCGGCGATGACGGTGAAGTGGTGGCCGCTGTCGTGGGCGATGGCGTCCTCGGTGCGCCGCCAGTTCTGCACGGCGGCCAGCGGCATGCTGGTCTGCACGAGCTCGCGGTGGGCCTTGATCTCGGTGAGCCGGTTGAGGAGGTGCTCCATGCTGTGCAGCGGGGGTCCTTCGTCGGCGTACGAGGGGATCAGCGACAGCACGGTGCGGGCGTCCATGTTGACCACGTTCGACTCGCGCAGCAGCTGGTGGATCTGGCCGAGGGTCAGCCAGACGAAGTCCTCGTGCGCGGGGACGGGGCCGAGGGCCTCGACCACCATGTTCCGGTTGCGTTTGCGCAGGAACCAGGAGCCCTGTTCGGACTGCAGGGAGTCGAACAGCACCCGGGAGCCGGTCCGCGGCGGGGCGAAGTACTCGATGTAGTTCACCCGGGCGCCCTGGTGCACGCCGGTGTAGTTGCTGCGGGTGGCCTGCACGGTGGGGGACAGCTGGACGGTCTCGAGGTTGCCGGGTTCCATCTTGGCCTGCATCAGGCAGTGCAGGACGCCGTCGAACTCCTTGACGACGATGCCCAGGATGCCGATCTCGGGCTGGTTGATGATCGGCTGCGACCAGGACGCGGCGTGCCCCTCCCACTCGGCGCGCACCTGCAGGCCCTCCACGGAGAAGAACCGGCCGCTGTCGTGCACGAGGTTGCCGGTGGAGTCCGAGAAGCGCCAGCCGACCAGGTCGCGGAAGGGGATGCGCCGCACCTCGTAGCGGTTGGTGCGGCGCTGTTCGGCGAACCATTCGCGGAAGACCGGATTGGGCGTCACCGGGCTGTCCAGGGTCTGGGCCGACAGCGTGAAGCGCCGCCCCGGAGGGGTGAGGGCGCCCGGGGGCACCGCCTGGGTGATGGTCATCTGGATTCCTCCGTGGATACCCCAGCCTTCGGGCTGGGGAGGAAACGGACTCCTGCGGAGCAGGGCAGGGGAAGACGATTCGCCGTCAGGGCGGATCGTCGTTCACCGGCAACTGCCCGCGGATGCAGTGGCGTTGCCGCGCCCGGCCGGTGACAGCCAAGCCGGCCGGGCCTACCGCCGGGCTGGCGGGATGTCAGGTCTGTGGAGCTGGCGTAAGACTGCTGGGCGTACCAGCGTCCCCCGCCGTTGATTGGGGGGCAGCTGCTGTCTGAGAAGCAGAAAGCTCAACCCGCGAGGGAAGAATCCCCCTGCTTCAGCTGGGGGAGATGTCAACAGTCGTGACTCCTTCGCCGTGTGCTGCGCGCCCGGGGCCAGGCGCCGTCCGCCGCGACGGCACGCACCGCGGGCCGCACGGCGGGTTCGGCCCGCCGCCACGACGATCCGCCAGGGCGATCGGCCGTGACTGGAGAGCGCCTCGAAACGCCCCGTACGCCCGCTCGAACCCCCGTGCCTGCCGGTGCTATGTCTCCTGTCACTGCTAGACAAAGGGTGGGGGCGTCCCTACCGTGGAGCGGTATGAGAATCCTCTTTGCCAGCGCGGGCAACTTCGGGCACGTGTATCCCCTGCTTCCCTTGGCGAAGGCCGCGCGCGCCGCGGGCCACGAGGTCGCTTTCGCCACCGGCGAGCAGCTGCACCCGGCCCTGCGGGCGGCCGGCCTTGAGCCGGTGGCGGCGGGCCGCTCGGTTCCCGAGGCGTTCATGGAAGCAGTACGCACCAGTGCCGGCCTCGAACACGGCGAGGGCGACGGCGACCTGGGCGCCCAGGACGTGCCGCCCGAGGTACTGGCCGACCTGCATGTGAAGGTGTTCGGCTCGGTGCTGCCCCGCTGGGTGGCCGCCGACCTCGCCCCCGTCCTGGCCGGCGGGAGCTTCGACCTCGTCGTCTACGAGGCGCTCAACCCCGGCGCCGCCTTCGCCGCGCACCTGGCGGGCGTGCCCGCCGTCGCGCACGGCGTGGGCGTGATGGCGATGGGCCCCGAGGAGGCCCGCATCCAGGAGGAACTGCTGGCCACCGCCGCCGACCTGGGCGTGCACGTGCCCGGCGGCCAGCTGCTGGCCCTGGCCCGCACCTACATCGACATCTGCCCGCCCTCCCTGCAGGACCGCGGCTTCCTGGCCGCCCCGCTGCCCCGTATCGAGCAGCGCCCCGTCGCCTACGGCGAGCCGGGCGAACTGCCCGCGGCCATCCGGGACGCGGACGGCCCCTTCGTCTACCTGACCCTGGGCACCGCACTGGGCTCGGTGGACGTCCTGCGCACGGTCATCGAGGGGCTGCTGCCGCTCGAGATGCCGGTCCTGGTGGCCACCGGCCCGGTGGTGGACGTCGCCGACCTGGGCGAACTGCCCGAGCGGGTGGTGGCGGCCGCGTGGGTGGCCCAGCCCGAGGCACTGAAGCGGGCGGCACTGGTCGTCCAGCACGGCGGCGCCGGCACCACCCTGGCTGCACTCGCGGCCGGACTGCCCCAGCTGATCCTCCCGCAGGGCGCCGACGGACCCGCCAACGCCGCCGCCGTACGCGACGCGGGCGCGGGCGAGCTGGTCCACGCCGCCGACCTGACGGCCGGCGCGGTCACCGCACAGGCCCGCCGCATCCTGGGCGACGAGACCTACCGCGACGCGGCCCGCAAGGTCGCCACCGAGATCGCCTCCATGCCCGCTCCCACCGAAACCGCCACCCGCCTCCCACAGTTCACACCCTGACACCGGCCACGGCCCCGGGCGCCGATCCCCGGCCCGGTGTGCCTGGCTCCGGCCTGCGGGCGTCCGGCCCCGGTCCCGGGTGCCGGATCCCCGGCCCGGTTGGGTGCCTGGTTCCCGTCCCCAGGGCGGGACTCGCCCCCGGCCGGGGCCTGCAGACCGGGCTCCCGGGAGTGGGAGGGGCAAGGTGCCCGGGGCTCCTGGCCCCGCCTCCGGGGCGCCCACCGACACCCCCCGGGGGGTGTCCCGTCCGTAAAAGGAGTGACTCCCGCTCCGCCGCAGGACCGACTCCCGCACACCGGGAGGGACGGCTCCCGCTCCCGGGAGCCATCCCCGCCCCGGGACCCTGGTCCGCCCGGCCGAGTCCGCCTCGGATGCGTATCCCGCCCAACCCCCGGAGGGATACGCACCCCGCCCCCCGGGCGCCGGCCCGCCGGCCGCCCGGGCACCGGCTCCGGTGCGCGCGTGCATTCCCCCGGCACGCGCGCACCGGACGCCCCCGCCGCCGTACGGCACGACGGCGGCGGGTACGGGGGGCTAGGGCAGCGGCAGGGCAAGGCCGCGCGCGCCGGCCGGGGCGGGCAGCAGGTCCTCGACCGGGGTGTGCGGGGACGCCGCCGTCAGCGCGGCCAGCGTGGTGCGCAGCTCGCCGGCCAGCCGCACGGCCCGCGTGCGGGAGAGCACCGCGGGGGCGAACTCCAGGCGCAGCAGCGGGTCTTCGCGCCAGCGCAGCACGGTCAGGGCGGCGTCTGCGGTGACGGCGCCCGCGTGCCCGTGGTGGAAACGCGCGCTCAAGTCGCCCGCCCACGCGCGGGCGGGCAGCAGCTCGTCGCGGGCCGCGAACGTCACCGGTGTCAGGACGGGCCGGGAACGGTCCGGGCGCACCCCGAGCTCGCGCGCCAGCTCGGCGCTGTCGAGGTCCGCGCAGCCGAGGGCCTCGCTGAACGCGCAGGCGACCCCGCGCAGGAAGTAGTCGACGCCGCCCTCCAGTTCACAGCCCACCGGCACCGTCGCCGAGCACGGCGCGAGGGTGCCCAGCAGCGCCGCCGTGGCACGGCGCGGCACCTCGCAGCCCACCAGCAGCCGCTCCAGGCCCGCACGCCGGCCCACGGCCAGCGCCCACGCCGCCAGCAGCACCGTGCCGTGCGGCACCCCGGCCCGCCGGGCCGTCGCATCGGCCGCGTCCCGCAGCCGCACGTCGAGGCCGACGTGCAGCCGCTCGCCGCGGACATCGAACACGGCGGGCCGCGGCGCACCCTCCGCCAGGTCCACGGCGGCGGGAAAGCCGCGCAGCCGCTCGGCCCGCTCGGCCGCCGCCCGCAGCCCGCCCGGCCGGGCGGCCACCGTGGCGCGCCCCGCCGTATCCGGCCCGGGACGCAACCCCCGCACCAGCGGGCGCCGGTGCACGGCACGGTCGTAGTCGGCGAGCAGTTCCTGCCACAGCAGCGCCGCCGACCAGCTGTCGGCCACCGCGTCGTGGTACACGAACGACAGCAGATGCGCACCCCCGGCCAGACGGCTCAGGGCGAAGACGAGCGGCGGCCGGCCCGGCCGGCCGACCAACTGCCGTGCCCGCGCGGCCAGATACTCGTGCACCGCCGCCACCGGGTCCCCGCCCCCGCCCGCTCCCGCCGCCTCCAGAGTGACCAGCGGCGGGGTGCAGGCGGCGAGAACCCGCCGCACCGGGCCGTGCGGCGCATCCGCGAACACGGTCCGCAGGCCCTCGTGCCGCGCACCGAGAGCGGCGAGCACACGGCGCAGCGCGCCCGCGTCGAGCGGCCCGGCCAGCTCGGCACTGAGTACCCGGCACACCGCACCGGCCCCCGCCGCCCGCTCGGCGGCCAGCGCCGCCCGCTGCCCGGGCAGCAACGCCCGCACCGCGCCCGCGCCTGAGGGCGGTCCGGGCACCGCGGCCGGGACGGGCACGGCCCGCGCCAGTACGTCCGCCAGCGGGGCGGGACCCAGCAGCTGCGCCAGGTCCACGGCCAGGCCCAGCTGCCGGCCGGCACGCGCCTGCAGCCGCACGGCCTGCGCGAGGCCGCCGCCCAGCGTGATGAAGGGAGAACCCGCGGCCCCGGCCGGCAGGGTGCGCCGGTCGCGGCCGATGACGTCCGCGGCCAGGTCGAGCAGCTCCTCCAGGGGAGTCGGGCTCAGCATGGGGTGGCCCTCTCTGTGGGCAGTCGTGCCCCGATGCTGGCGCCCGTGCCTCGAAGACCGCTCGAACCCGCCCCGCACCGAGCCGCCGTTCCCGTACGACAGCAACCGATTTCAAAGGCAGGGACTCTATCACTGACAGCTGGATTTTCGCCGAAAGTGCTAAAGTTCAGTCCATGACGCCCCGAGAGCGACGCCTTCGCGAGCAGGCCCAGCGCCACCGGCTGATCCTCACCACAGCCCGCGAGATGGCCGAGTCCGAAGGCTGGGACTACGTCACCACGCGGCGCCTGGCGGACCGCATCGAATACAGCCAGCCGGTGCTCTACCAGCACTTCAAGAACAAGGACGCCATCGTCCACGCGGTCGCCCTGGAAGGCTTCGCCGAACTCGCCGCCGCACTGCGCACCGCCCGCGAGGAAGCCGGTGACCCGCAGGAGGCACTGGGCGCGGTCGCCCGCGCCTACGCCGACTTCGCCGAGCGCGGACCGGTCCTCTACGAGGCCATGCTCACCCTCGACCCGGGCGAGGACACCGGCGAGGACACCACCGGGGCGGCCGGCACGCCGGCGCCGCTCGCGGAGGTCCTCGCCGAGATCCAGCAGGCCGTCGAGCCCGTCGCGGCCGGCCGCGACAGCGGGCTGCTCGCGGAGGTCCTGTGGAGCGCCTGGCACGGCCAGGCCGCCCTCACCCGGGCGGGCCGCCTGCGCCCGGATCCGGCGCGGCAGCGGCTGGCCGCCCTGACCGACGCGCTGCTGGGCACGGCGGCCCAGCCCGTCTGACCCGGAGGGCCCAGCCCGTCCGGCCCGTCGGGACGGGCCGGACGGGCTGGGGCCGCAGCCGGTTTCGGACCGGACTCCCGGACCCGGACCGGGCTGTCATATGGGCTCTCGGAACTCTCGGGCCTGGCTGTCGGATGGGCCCTCGGACGGAACCCTCGGACGAGGCTCTCAGGCCGGGCTCTCAGACGGGGCTCTTGGCCGTCTCCTTCTCCTGCTCCGGCTCGGCAGGGCCCGCCCCGGCGGACTCGTTCAGCCGCTTGCCGAGCAGTACGAACAGCAGGATGAGTCCCACCGTGAGCAGGATGTGCCCGAGGCCCGCGGTCAGCGGTACCGCCTCGGGGACATGGTCGCCGAGCACGGTCTCGGTGCCGTGGACGAACATCATGGCGACGGTGATCGCGATGCCCGCGTTGTAGAACCAGAAGAAGTACGTGAACAGTTTCGTCCCGGACAGGGCGAACTGCTTGTCCAGGGCGAGGACGATGAGGAAACCCATCATGCCCAGCGCGAGCAGATGGGTGTGCATGAGCGCCAGCTGGGTGTCGCCGGTGAAATCGTTGGCTTTGGTGAACTCCCGGTAATACAGCCCGGAGACCACTCCCAGGATCATGTAGACGTGTGCCGCGTAGTACGACTTCCGCATCCCCGTGCTCGCTCCCTGCCGGTCAGTGCTGGTCAATTCAGGCTCTGCCGGGGGCCATTGAAGCACTCCGGAACGAACGCTTCGCCCGATTCGGGAGATCGTTCGAGCCCCTCTCGAGCAGGTCTCGAGGACCCCTGCGACGCCCCGGGCCAGGCTGGGGCGTCGAGGTTCGTCCACGCAAGGCCCACGCAGACGAAAGGCACCCCATGAGGCACTCCCGTACGGTCGCGGCCGTCGCCGCGGTCACCGGACTCTTCCTGGCCGCCGCGGGCGCGGCGAGCGCACAGGTCACACCCGGACCCGTCACCCCGCCGTCCCCCAAGGACCCGGAAGAGGCCGTATGACACCTCCGCAAGCGCCTGCGGCGGGCCGGCGTCCCGCTGCCGCCGGCGGCCCGGGGCCTGATCGTCGTCCTTCCCTCCCTGCCGTCGTGCTGAGGGAAGGTCACCGGGATTTCCGGAGGATGCCCTGGTCTTCAGGCCGGGGAGGAATCCGGTTTCCCGCGGAGCGGGGCAGGGGAAGCCGGATCGCCGCTGGGCGATCCGGCGTCCGGCCGGGGAGCGGTGAGGGCGGCCTCCAGGAGGTGCAGGATCTCGGAGTTGAGGGACCGCCGGTCCGCAGCGGCGCGGGCGGTCACCTGTTCGTGCAGGTCTGCCGGGATCCGGAGTGAGAAACGAATCATGACGCTACGGTGGCATTATGACGACGCCAAGGGAAGCCGACGGGGCCGGGCGCGCCCGGTACACCTACCGGCTTCGCGTGTCGTCGAGTGCCCGTACCGCGCTGGAGGCGGAGTGGGCACGGTGCCGGTGGATCTGGAACGAGTGCGTCGCCAAGTCCAAGGCGGTCCACCTGCACAACAGGACCACGGGAGAGAAGCGGACCTGTGGCCCGGCGCAGCTCGACAAGATGCTGACCGGGGCGCGGGAGCGTACGTCGTGGCTGCGTGAGGGCAGCTCGGTTCCTCAGCAGCAGCTGATCCGGGACTTCGGCAGGTCCCGCGCGAAGGCGCACAAGGACATCCGGGAACGCCTGCCTCAGCGGCAGCGGGCCGGTATGCCGGGGTGGAAGAAGAAGCGCGAGGCGTTGCCGACGCTGAACTACACCCGGCGCGGGTTCCGGCTGAAGGACGACCGCCTGCATGTGGCGGGTGGGATCGTGCTGAGGGTGGTGTGGTCGCGCAGCCTGCCGGGCGAACCCTCCTCGGTGCGCGTGTACCAAGACAGCGTCGGGCACTGGTACGCATCGTTCGTCGTCCGAGCCGAAGTGCAGCCGCTGCCGGAGACCGGCCGGGTGCTCGGCGTGGACTGGGGCGTGAAGGAGACCGCGACCACCACCTCCAACGCCCACGACCTGCCGCACGCCCAGCACGGCCGCAAGGCGCAGGCCCGGCTGACGCGTTACGACCGGATGATGGCCCGCCGCCGGCCGAAGAAGGGGCAGGCCGCCTCGAAGGGCTACCGCGAGGCGAAGAAGTGGCGGGCGAAGACCTACGCGAAGATCGCCCGGCAGCGGCAGGACACCGGCCGCAAGTGGGCGAAGAAGGTCGTGACCGACCACGACGCCATCGCCGTCGAGGACTTCAGGTCGAAGTTCCTCGCCAGGTCCTCGATGGCGCGCAAGGCGGCGGACGCCGCGATCGGCGCCACGAAGAAGGCCCTGATCGAGATGGGCCGCAAGCACGGACGGGACATCCGTCTCGTGCATCCCGCGCACACCACCATGGACTGCGCATCGTGCGGAGCGAGAACCAAGCACGCACTGCCGTTGTCCGAGCGCACCTACACCTGCACCGCATGCGGAGCCGTCTCCCCCAGAGACAAGAACTCCGCCCGCGTGATGCTCGTCCGGGCAGGTCTGGACCCGGCTGGTGCCGAGGGCGTAAGACCACCGGGAGCGCTGCTCCCAGAGGCAGCCTGAGCCAGGAATCCCCGCTCAGCCCTGGAGGAAGGAATCCCCTCCCTTCAGGGAGGGGAGCAGTCAACATGACGCACGCCGAGGGTCCGCTCCCGGACGGCGCCAGAGGGCAGGTGTGGGGTGCGATGCACAGCGCGCCGACCGCCGTTTCGGGCGAGGTGCCCGGTACGGCGCAAGGTGAGCGCGCGCGGCGGCCGAGGCTGACGATTCAGCCGGAGTACGGCGGCCGATCCGACTTCTACACCGGGCAGTTCAGCCTGCGATTCAGGCTGATGAGCCCACGGCTGCCGCAGGGCTGCACCATCGGCGCCGGTGCACCGGTCGACTTCCAGCTGAAGCGGTCGGGCCCTTCGCAGTGGATCTCCACGAACCCGCCGCTGATCAGGTTCTCGGCGTACGACGACACCTTCGCCGCTCCTGCCGCTGAAAACTGCGGGCCGATGACCGGACCGCTCAACCGGCGGCTCGGGCTCCCGGCGCCGAGCGGGAACCTGATGACTTACGACGCGACCTACACCTTCAGGACCTACGACCAGCTCCCCACGCGCTGACGGGCGGCACGAGACGCAGACGGTCGTCGAACACTCCGCCTGGGGACGTGCCGGAACGGCGGCCGGTGAGGCCGGCCGCCGTCTGGGCCGGGACGAGCGGCCGCCGGGGTGCGCGCCGCCCTGCGAGCCGGCTCCCTGCGTGCCCGAGAGGCGCGCGCAAAGGCGGGGAGTCACCCTGGAAACTATGGAAACCGAATCAGTTTCCCGAGTTTCCGGGACGGGCGGGCAGCGTGCCGACGTGATCGTGGAGGCGGCCGGCCGGCTGTTCCTCGCGCCGGGCTCCGCGCGGGCGAGCATGGACGATCTCGCCCGTGAGCTCGGGATGAGCAAGAAGACGATCTACCGCCATTTCCCGGACAAGCGCAGCCTGCTGGCCGCGGTGCTGGACCGGCAGTTCACGGCGGTGGAACGCACGCTGGCGGCGGCCCAGGACGCGCAAGGGCAGCCGTTCGGCGTGCGGGTCCAGCGGTTCCTGATCGCGGCGGGCAGCGAGCTCGGGCGGATCGGCGCGGTCCAGCTTGCGACGGGACGAGGCGATGCGGTGCTGCGCCAGTACGTGGAGCAGCGCGTGGACGCGGTGGTCTACCGGCGGCTGGACGAACTGCTGCGGGACGGGCACCGGCAGGGACTGCTGTCGGCACCGCCGGAGCTGCTGAGTGAGATCACCCGCGGCGCGCTGGAGCGGCTGCTCACCTCGCAGCTGCCGCGCGAACTCGACCGGACCGCGGCCGATCTGCTGCGGGCGGGCGTCGACACCGTGCTCTACGGGGCGATCCGCCCGGCACACCCCGGACACTCCGGCATCGGCGAGGAACAACTGCGCGCGGTCATGCCGAGAGCCCGCGACGAGGAGCAGGAGGTGGGCCCGTGACCGGGACAAACGGCAGGGTGGCCTTGGTGACAGGGGCCAGCAGCGGAATCGGCGCGGCCACCGCACGCCTTCTGGCCGCCCGGGGGATGCGCGTGGTGGTCAACTACCTCCGCAGCGGCACGGCGGCCGGGGAGATCGTGGCCGGCATCGAGGCCGCGGGCGGCCAGGCCATGGCCGTACAGGCCGACGTGCGCGAGGAGGCGGCCGTCGAGAACATGGTCGGGCAGGTCCAGGCGGCATGGGGCGGCGTCCACGTGCTCGTGCACAACGCGCTCATCCCGTATGCGGTCAAGTCGTTCCAGGACATGACGTGGGAAGAACTGGGCGGCAAGCTCGACGCCGAGATGCATGCGGCGTTCGCGGTCACCAAAGCCGTCCTGCCCGCCATGACCGAACAGGGCTGGGGACGCATCATCTACATCGGCACCGGCCTCAGCCGCCGGCCCCGGGAGCACATGATCGCGCTGGGCACCTCCAAGGCCGCACTGGAGCAGTTCGCCCGCTACCTCGCCCAGGAACTGGGCCCGCAGGGCATCACGGTCAACATCGTCGCGCCCGGCCCGGTGGAGGACACCCGCATGGCCCACATGACGGACGTGTTCGACAACGAGCACAAGCAGCGGCAGGTCGCCGCCACCCCCCTGGGCCGCCTGGCACACCCGGACGACGTCGCCCAGGCGGTCGCCTTCTACGCCGGCGAGGACAACGCCTTCATGACCGGCACCACGGCCGCGGTCAACGGCGGCATGTCCATGTACTGACGCCCCCTGTCCTGTGACACGACCAAGGGACACGTTCATGTACACGGTCGATCTCGCCTACGTCGGGCGGGGCCTGCACGAGGAACTGGTCGCCCACATCGCCGACCAGCAGGGCTACTACGCCGACGAGGGCGTCCACGTCGCACTGCGCGACGGCTGCTCCTGGGACGAGGAGCGGCTGCGCCACGGCGCCACCATCGGGCTCGGCCGGGCACTGCTGTCCCGGCTGACCGACGGCATCCCCTGGGTCGCACTCCACGTCAACACCACCCGCCCGCTGTTCTGGTTCCTAGCCCGCCCCGGCCCGGCCTCGCTGGCCGACCTGGCCGGCCGGCGGCTGGCGGTACACGCCCCCCGCACCGCACCCGGGTGCTTCACCCGGATCGTGCTGCGCCGGGCCGGCCTCGACCCGGACCGCGACATCCACACCGTCGTCCGCCCGCCCGGCGACTACGGCATGGACCTGCGCCGGCTGCACGACGGCAGCATCGACGCCGCTCTGGTGGGCAGCACCATGGCACCGGAGGCGATAGCCGCCGAGCACGGCTGGCAGGTACTGGCCTGGGTCGGCGACCACTTCCAGATCCCCACCGTGGGCGTGGCCGTCGACCCCACCTACATCCACCCGGACGACCCCGCGGTCCGGGCCGTCGTACGAGCCCACCGGCGCGCCCTGCGGGTGATCCACGGCGAACCCGACACCACGGTGCGGCACATGCAGACATTCCTCGGCCGGCACACCGCGGACGAGGTCCGGGCCCACTACGAGACGTTCGTCGCGCCGTATTTCACCGCCGGCGGCGAGGCCGACCTCGCCGTCGGGGCCGGCGCGATCACCGCGGTCGCCACCGAACTCGGCGTCCCCGCCACCATCACCGCGGCCGAGTTCTACCGCACCGCAGCCACCGCACCCGACTAGGAGCCCGGTGACGCCGGCGCTGCCCCGGCGCAGGGGATGCCCGGCAAGGCTTCTCGAGCCCGCCCCCCCGGAGGACCGGGGCCGGAGAGCCACCCGGGCTCACCCGGCCACCGGCACCGGCACCGCCGCGGGTGCGGGCCGGCGGGCGGGGGAGCGGGCGGCGTGTTCCCCGGTCCCGGCCGGGGCGAGCGGCGGCCTGGCCCCGCCGTTCAGCCGGCTCAGCGCGGCGGCGGGGGCGTCGAGGGCGGCCTCGAGCAGGGCGGCCAGCTGCCCGGTCAGGTGGGCGGCGGCCGTCTCGCCGACGGCGTCGTACTGGTAGGCGGCGGTGACGGCGATGCCCGCGGGCGCGCCGGCCGGCGTGTGCCGTTCGGTCAGGATCAGGCCGAGGGCCGCGGCCCGCAGCGGGAGCAGGGGCGGGGCCGCCCGCACGGTGAGCCCGGCCGCCTCGTACGCCTCGCCGCTGTCCGCCAGGACGCTCAGCGCGATGCCGCCGGGCCGGGCCAGCGCCGCGGTGCCGGCGCGGTAGGCGGCGAGGTCCGCGGCGCGTACCCGGCGCAGCAGCGCGGTGAAGGCCGGGTCGCCGGAGGTGTCCACGGACAGGGCCAGTACCCGCCCGTAGGGGCCCACGGCCCGGCGCAGGGCGGCACTGTCACGGGCCGGCACCGGCGCGGCCACGGTGATGGCGGGGCCCGCGCCGAGCCGGGTGAGCAGGGCCGCGAGCGCGGCGTGCACCACCATGAACAGGGTGGCGCCCTGCGCGGCGGCCAGCCGGGCCAGCCGCTGGTGCAGGCCGGCATCCCAGTCGAGGGCGAGGCGGCCGACGCGGGCGTCGGCCGGGGCGGGCCGGCTGCCCGGCGGCACGGTGGGCGCCAGGTCGCCGGCCCGCGCCCGGGGCGCCGCCTCGGGCACCGGGCCCTCCCAGCGCGGCGCCCGGCCCGCGGCCCGTGCCCGGTAGGCCAGGGCGAGTTCGGCGGCCAGCGGGGTGTGCGACCACAGGTCGACCAGGTCGGCCGGGAGGGTGAGCTCCAGCAGGTGGTCCCCGGCGGCCAGGGCGCGCAGCCGGGTGCCGGCCGAGCCCAGCCGGCTGTTGCGCAGCGCCCCGTGACGGTGCCCCACATCTCCCAGCGCCTCCTGCAGCGCCCCTGCGTTCAGTGCCCCGCGCAGCCGCAGCGGCAGGACCGCGCTGCCCTCCCCGTCGAATGCCCCGGCGGGCGCCCCGGCGGGCCCGGTGGCGGCGGCCGGCCGTTCGCCGGCCGCCGCGGCGAACCGGGCCGGGGTGGGCGCCTCGTGCAGGGTGCGGTCGTCCAGGCCGGCGCCCAGCACCCGGCGGGCCCGGGCCAGCAGCCGGGCCGCGGCCGCGGGGTGCCCGCCGAGGCGGAAGAAGTCGGAGTCGGCGTGGACGGTGCGCCGCGGCACGCCGATCGCCTCGGCGAACAGGTCGCGGACGATCTCCTGCAGGGGAGTGCCGGGCGGTTCGGCGCCGGACGCGGGCGGCACGGCGCGCTCGGCGCCGCCGTCGCCGCTGCCGCCCGCGCCCCGCGGCAGCGCCGTCGGTGCGGAGGGGACCAGGCGGCCGGGCGGCTTCTGACCGGAGAGTGACATCGCGGCTTGCTCCTTCGACAGCGGCTACAGAAGGAAGGCTTGGCAAAACCTTGCCAAGATCCTGGCAACGGGATCCTGAGGGGCCGTCTCGAACCACTGGAGCACCACTCGAGCTCCTGCCCCGGCGCCCCGACGACGCGACGAGGCCGTTGTTCCCCATGGGCGATGGGTCGATACCGGGCCCGGTGGAGCCGTATTGGCGTGAGGCGACAGGGCCGCAGCGGACGGAGCCGCATTTAGTTTCAAATGAGACCGTATCGAACGAATCGATGGCGTTAATGTGGCCCCATGAACGCCGACGTTCCCCACCGGACCACCCCCTCACGTGTGACCGACCGTCCCGGGGACGCCTCGCCCTTCGCTCTCGGCCTGCTGCTGCGCCGGGCGCACTGGCGCGCGGCCGCGGTGATGGAGGAGGCGCTTCGGCCGCTCGGCATCGAGCTGCGGCATTTCGCCGTGCTGATCGTGCTGGTCGACCGCGGACCCACGGTGCAGCGGGACCTGGCGGCGGCGACGGGGTCGGACAAGGCGGGAATCATGCGGGTCGTGGACGACCTGGAGCGCAGGGGACTGGCCGTGCGCAAGAACGTTCCGGGGGACCGGCGGGTGCGGGCGGTGGAGATCACGCCCGAGGGCGTGGAGCTCTTCGACGCAGCTCATGTGGCGGCGGCGCCGCTGGCCGAACATCTGGTCGCCGAACTGGGGCCCGGCGAGCCCGAGCAGCTGACGGATCTGCTGACCCGGTTTGCCCATCCCGCAGGCGGCGAGGCGTAAGCGCGCCCGCGCACCGGCCGCGTGGGCGCGTGTCGTCTCATGCGGCTGTCGCGGCGAACCCGGCCTTGAGGGCGGCAGCCGTCGTCACCGCCGGGCAGGGCGCAGGCGACGGGAACGCCGCGTGACGTACCGGGGTGAGGCGTCAGGCGGCGTCCATGGCCCGGGGGTTATGCGGCGAGGCGCTCAGCGAGTTGTCCGGCCTTGGGGCGAGGACGCCTCGCCGGGGAACACGGACGAGTCGATGTGCAGCAGCGTGGCCATGGGCTCTCTCCAGGAGCGGTGTCCGGAGCGGGGGACCAGGGGCAGAGGGTTTGTACGGGACAATCGTTAAACACGAGATGGTATCGGATGGTACTATATTGAATGAAACGAAAGTGCCTCGTCGCGCGGAGGGAGGTGGGCGACCGTGAACGTCTACGAGGCGGTCACGAGCCGGCGGGCGGTACGCGGATTCACCGACCGGCCCGTCCCGAGGGAGGTGCTGGAGCGGGTGCTGTCCGGCGCGGCCTGGACACCGTCCGGATCGAACCTCCAGCCGTGGCACACCTACGTGCTGACCGGCGGACCGCTGGCCGAACTCAAGAAGCGCGCCGGCGAGCGCCTGGCCGTGGGCGACCCCTGGGACGAGCCGGAGTACGAGCAGTACCCGCCCGCACTGAAGTCCCCGTACCGCGAACGCCGATCCGCCTTCGGCGAGCAGCGCTACGGCGCACTCGGCATTGCGCGCGAGGACATGGAGGCGCGCCAGAGGGCCGCTTCCGCGAACTGGGACTGTTTCGGCGCCCCCGCCGCCCTGTTCTGCTACATCGACCGCGACCTGGGCCCGGCCCAATGGTCCGACGTCGGCATGTATCTGCAGACCGTCATGCTGCTGCTGCGCGCCGAAGGGCTGCACAGCTGCGCGCAGATGGCATGGGCGAAGTACCGCAAGACCGTCGCGGAGGTCCTGTCACCCCCGGACGAGCTCGTCCTCTTCTGCGGCATGTCGATCGGGTTCGAGGACGTCACGGTGGGATACACCCGTACGGGCCGGGCGCCGCTCGACGAGACGGTCACGTTCGTCGGTGACTACTGACACCGCCCGTCCTCGGCCGGTCAAGGCGCCGTTTCCCGCCACGCGCACATAAGTGGTCCATATGCATCAAGGGGCCGGCATGCCGTCGGCGCTCAGGCCACGGCCCAGGGGCCCAGGTCGCGCGTGCGGCGTGCGGCCGCGGCGGGCCGGCTCTCGTCCCATGCCGGGGCCAGCGCGGCGGAGAGGATGCCCCAGAGCTGGCCGGCGCTCAGGGCGTGCACCGGGACGACGATCTGGCCGGCGAGGCTGACGCGGAACGCGGACTCCAGCGCGCTGACGATGCCGATGAGCGCCATGGAGTCCAGCCCGTAGGCCTCCATCGGGACGTCGGCGGCGGGCTCCTTGTCCTTGCCGAGCCCCGGCAGGCCCTGGCGCAGGACGTCCTCGAACTTCGCGTTCCACGGTGCGTGGGCCATTGGGCGACTTCCTTCCGGGACACGGGAGAGGCGAAGCGGTGCTCCGGGCAGCACCGTGCCGCGTCCCGCTCGAGTCGCCGTGGACGCCCGCTCAGGCCGCGGGCCCGCCCCGTGACATGACCGAAGCCCCCGCCACGGTGCTGCTGCCGGCGGGGGCCTCACGGGTTCGGCGGGTGGTCCGGTGGACGTCGTACGGGGGCGGCGGCGGGGAAGCGTTCCGCGCACGCGCGGGGACGGGGCGGCCGTGCGAGGGCGGGCGGCACCCTCAGACGGCCGCGCTGCCGCCCGCGACCGGCCAGCCGATGTCGTCGGTGGCGGAGGCGGTGGTGGCGGTGGTCTTGGGCCAGCCGATGTCGCCGTTCGCCGAGACGACGGTGACCTTGGGCCAGCCGATGTCGTCGGTGGCGGAGACGGTGGTGACGGTGCCCTTCGGCCAGCCGATGTCGTCCGTGGCCGCGGCGGTGGTGGCGGTGGTCTTGGGCCAGCCGATGTCGCCCTCCGCGGAGGCGGCGGAGACGGTGCCGGCCGTCCTCGGCCAGCCGATGGAGGAGGAGGCGGTCGTGGTGCTCGCCGCCTTGGGCCAGCCGATGCCGTCCGCGGCGGTGCTGATGCCGCCGGCGGTGAGTACGGCGGAGGCGACGGCGGCGGTGACGGCGAGGCGGGCGACGAGGTTCTTCATGACAGCTCCTCCGTGGCAATGAAGCGAATCTGCGTTGGTAACTTCTTGCCAAGAAGCTTGGCAATGCCTCCTCGGGATCTGCTCGGTATTCGCTGGAGATGGGCTGGAGGCCGGCGAGAGTCGCCGTACCGCCTGCGCGGATGCCTGGCAAAGTTTGTCAAACACCCCGCTCCGCGGGTCGCGCGGAGCCGAACCCGAGGGGGTTGAACTGCACTTTCGCGGCCCCTCCGCTAGAGCGCCGCCGGAGCCCCCGTTGCCATCACGGCCTCGCGCTTGGCAATGTATTGCCAAGCAAGTTGGCAATATTTGGCGACAGCGGGGGGAGGCCCCGGAAATGAACGCGACGCCGTCATCCACGGACCACAGGGACCACACGTACGGCACGGACCACGCGTACGGCACGGACGGCACGGACGGCACGGACCGCACGGAGCCCGCGGACCGGGAGGGCCGGACGGTCCACCTGGACACGGCGGGCTGGGGCACCATGCCCGCCGCCGTCCGCGCACTCGTCGCCGACTGCGCGAGCCGCGAGGACCGCTACGGCCCGCACGAGCTCGAGGAGGACCTCGAGGACGTCCTGCGCACCGAGGTCCACGAGCGCCTCGGCGCTCTGCTCGGCGTCCCGGCCGCCGACACCGCCGTCGTCACGGACGCCGCCGGCGCCTTCGACGCGCTGGTCTCCCGCCTCACCCCCGGCCGCGGCGAGCGCGTCTGGACGACCCCCTACGAGAGCGCCGCCCGCCTGACCGCCCTCTACGCCCTGCGCGACCGCACCCGCTGCACGGTGGAGGTCGTTCCGCTGCGCGAGGACGGGGACCTGGACCTGGAGTGGATGGCCCGGCACATCGACGACGACGTCGCCCTCGTCTCGGTCGTCCACGTCCCCTCCGGCTGCGGAATCGTCAACCCGGTCGAGGAGATCGGGCAGATCCTCGCCCCGTACCGGTGCGTGTACGCCGTCGACGCCTCCTACTCCGCCGGCCAGCTCCCCGTGGATGCCGGCCGCATCGGCTGCCAGCTGCTGACGGGGGACGGCTGGCGCTTCCTGCGCGGCCCGTACGCCGTCGGGTTCGCCTTCCTGGCGCCCCGGCTGCGTGCCGCGTTCGAGGACGCCGCCGCCCACCGCCCCCTGCCGCCGAACGCGGCCGTCGCGGGCCTGAACGCCGCCCTGGCCCACCACACCGCCACCACCGCCACCACCGCCACGGCCACCACCGACGGACCCGCCGGCCTGGCCGGGCAGGGGCTCCTGCCCGCCCTGCGCGCCGCCGTCGAGGAGTGCCCCGGCACCGAACTGATCGCCCCGGGCCGGGTCCAGTCCGCCATCCTCGCCTTCCGCCACCGCGACCTGCCCGCCGCGCTCGTCCGCCGCCGGCTGGCGGCCCGCGGTGTCGTCCTGTGGAAGACGGTCGCGCAGGAAACCCCGCTCCACCTGCCCCGTTCCGGCGCCACCACGGCCCTGCGCGCCTCCCTCGGCCCCGACACCACCCCCCAGGACATCGCCCGCTTCGGCCGCGCCCTGCGGGAAGTCGTCCGCGAGGAGACCGCCGGTGCGCAACGCCCCCGCCCCGCCCGCACCCTCCCTCCCACCCCCACCCCGACCCCCACTCCCGCCCTCGCCTCTGCCCCGGCCCCGGTCCCGCCCGCGGGGCCCCGGCCCCGGCCGTCCGCCCGCCGCCACCTGACCCTGTGCCCCACGCCCTGACCCCGCCCCCGAATCTGAAGGATGCGTCCGGGACGCCCGTCTGCGGACCGGCCGTGATCAAGCGCCCGGAGAAAGCGCTGGATAGAATTCGGGCATGGGTGAGCGGCCCGTTCACACGGCTGCGCCGGGACCCGCTCCGGGAGTCGGTTCCGGCGGCGCGGGGGGCTGTCCCGGGGCGCTCGCACGGTGGGCCGGCGGCGGTGTGTGATGGGCGCGGCGTCGGGGGGCATGGAGCTGTACTCCGGCCGGGCCTCGGGCCTGATCGGGGCCCAGATCGCGGGCTACCGGGTGGAGCGCGAGATCGGCCGCGGGGGCATGGCCGTCGTGTACTGCGCCAAGGACCTGCGTCTGGACCGTACGGTCGCGCTGAAACTGCTCGCCCCGGAACTGGCCCGCAACGACACCTTCCGGCGCCGCTTCACGCACGAGTCGCTGGTGGCCGCCGCCATCGACCACCCGCACATCGTGCCGGTCTTCGAGGCCGGTGAGACGGACGGTGTCCTGTACATCGCCATGCGGTACGTCTCGGGGCTGGATCTGCGGGCCCTGCTCGACCGGGACGGCCCGCTGCCGGTGACGACCGCGCTGCGGATCGCCGGGCAGGTGGCGTCGGCGCTGGACGCGGCCCATGAACACGACCTGGTGCACCGGGACGTCAAGCCCGGCAACATCCTGGTGGCCCGGGGCACGGACAGTGATCATCCCGAGTACGTCTACCTCACGGATTTCGGGCTGACGAAGAAGTCGCTGTCGCTGACCGGGTTCACGACCGTCGGCGAGTTCGTCGGCACGCTCGACTACGTGGCCCCGGAGCAGATCTCGGGCCGCCCGGTGGACGGCCGGTGCGATCTGTACGGCTTCGCCTGCGTCGTCTACGAAACCCTCGCGGGCGCCCCGCCCTTCCAGCGGGACGACGACATGGCGCTGCTGTGGGCGCACCAGTACGACCAGCCGCCGCCCCTGAGCGAGCAACGGCCGGGCATCCCGCCGGCGCTGGACGGCGTGCTGGCCAAGGCCCTGGCGAAGGTCCCCGAGGACCGTTACGACTCCTGCCTGGAGTTCGTGGCGGCACTGCGGGCCGCCGCGAGCGGCGCGGGCGCCGCCGCCGCTGCCGCGGTCGGCAAGGACGTGCACGCGCCGACCCAGGTGGTCCCCGCGGTCGCCGAAGCCCCGCGGGCACCCGAGCCGGTGCCGGAGCCGCCGGGGTGGGCCCGGCCGGTCTTCGGCCGTACCCCCGGATAGCCGCACGCCGTACGTCCGTCCGGCCGTGCGCCGCCCGCCCCGGTGCGGGCCCTGCCCGCTCCTGCCGGGTGTGGGCCGTCGGCTTGCGAGGTGTGCGGCACGGCCGCACACAATGGTGTGAAGAGGCACCGGCGGGCGGAGGGCGAGGGGGCGGGCGCGGGGCCGACGGCAGGAGGTTGTGTTGCGGGTTTCCTGAGGCTGTGCCGCTGGCCTGTGTGCCGCAGGCCCCGATGCCGGGAGTGGAGCTCGTGAGCATCGAACCGTCGTCGTCCCAACCGCCGTCCGGCCGTCCCAAAGGTCCTCCGTCGGGGCCGCTGGCGGGGCCTTCCCAGCCGGACCGGCCCACACCCCCGGACGCCGAAACCCGCCTCGGCGGCGGGCGGTCGGGACCGCCGGTCGGACCGCCCGGCGGATCCGGCGGCGGGGGCCCGGGCGGCGGCGAGGGCCCGCACCACCCGTGGTGGAAGTCCGCGCCCCGGGTGGCCGTGGTCGCCACCGCCATCGTGGCGGCGGTGGCCCTGATCCTCGTGTTCACCCGTTCCGACGACACCTCGAACCAGCAGCGGGGCGAGGTCTTCCTGCAGTCCGCCGGGAGCACGGGCGCGGACCCGTTCACGGAGTCGACCGCGAAGGAGAGCACCGCGCCGACGGCGACACCCTCGCTGCCCTCCACGGCCACGGGCACGGACAACGCGGTACAGAGCGTGAGCGGTGACGCCCCCGGCCTCTACGGCGGGACACGCAACGTCGCCAGCTGCGACGTGGAGAAGCAGATCACCGCCCTCAAGGCGGAACCGTCGAAGAACGCGGCCTTCGCCTCGGTGCTGGGCATCCAGCCCTCCGCCGTCCCCGGCTATCTGCGCACCCTCACCTCCGTACAGCTCCGGGCGGACACCCGGGTCACCAACCACGGCTACCGCAACGGTTCTGCCACCACCTATCAGGCCGTGCTGCAGGCGGGCACCGCCGTCCTGGTCGACGAGCGCGGGGTACCGCGGGTGCGCTGCGCCTGCGGGAACCCGCTGACACCGCCGGCCGCGCAGCAGAGTGCCGCCCCCAGGCCGGTGGGCCAGTCGTGGTCCGGCTACCGGCCCTCGCACGTGGTCGTCGTCGCGCCGGCGCCCCGCCCGGTGAAGAAGTTCGTCGTGGCGGGCCAGAAGAAGGGCGAATGGTTCACCCGGGACCAGGGAGACCACCGCGGCGAGTACGACAAGAAGACGACACCGCCACCGCCACCGCCTCCGCCGCCACCGAAGCCGTCCACGACGGGCAGGGAACAGACACCCTCGAACGGCGACACCTCGCAGGGACCGGGCAAGCCGTCCAAGCCGTCGGAGTCGGGCAAGTCGTCGAAGTCGTCGGAGTCGGGTAAGCCGTCGAAGCCGTCGAAGCCGTCGGAGTCGGACAAGTCGTCGAAGTCGTCGGAGTCGGGCAAGCCGTCGAAGCCGTCCGAGTCGGGTAAGCCGTCCGAGTCGGACAAGTCGTCGAAGTCCTCGGAGTCGGGCAAGTCGTCGGAGTCGGGCAAGCCCTCCAAGTCGTCCGAGTCAGGCAAGCCCTCCAAGTCCTCCGAGTCGTCGAAGTCCGGCAAGGAGTCGTCACCGTCGAAGGACAAGTCCTCGTCGGAGTCGGGCAAGCCGTCCTCTCCGTCGTCCGGGCCGTCCTCACCGGGCTCCTCCCAGCCGTCGTCATCGCCGCCGTCGCCGTCCGAGAAGTCCTCGAAGCCGCAGGCCCCGTCCTCCGAACCGCCCTCCTCGCAGCCCGAGCCAAAGACGTCCGCGCCCCAGACCTCCGAGCCTCCGCCCCTGTCCTCGGCACCCCTGTCCTCCGAGCCCCTGTCCTCCGCGCCCCAGAACACGGAGCCCCAGAATTCCGGCCCCCCGCCCGCCGACACAGAACAGCAGCAACAGCAGGAGCAGGAGCAGCAGCAACCGCCGGGCCCCGAGGGGTCCTAGCAGCGCTGGCGCACATACGCCGCAGGGTGTCCCAGGACCACCGTGCGGCATCTTTTTGCGCGCTTTACCCGACTCGTCCCGCTGGGTCAAGTCACGACTCCTCGGAACGTGACCGTGCGGTGCCCGTGGGGCCTACTTGAAGTGCGGGCCTCACCGGAAAGGAAATCCGGAAAATAGATGAGGCAGGACGGTAGGACGGAAATCTTCGGCAGAGGGTTTTCTCTTTCACCGAAACCGCGAATTGTCCCGGTGCGGCGGTCCCGGTAAAACGGTCCGCCGGCTGTCGTCCCGAATTTTCGGGACGGGCAGAAGAGTCCCCTGAATCGGTAGGAGAAAACCCATGACCCGTATTTTTCACACCCACAGCGACGTCCGCTCCAAGCGCCGGGGCTTCCGCCTCGCGACACTCGCCGCCTCGGCCGCGGTGATCACCGGAGGCATCGTCCTTCCGGCGTCCGCCGCGATGGCCGCCCCGATGCCCGCCGCGCATGTCGTGAGCTTCGTCCACGGCGGCGGCGCCGGCGGTGACGGCGGTGCCGGAGGCGACGGCTTCATCGGCGGCGGCGGGGGCTCCGGCGGCTCCGGCGGCGGCAGCGTCCTGGGCGTCGGCGGTGACGGAGGCAAGGGCGGCAACGGAGGCGACGGCATCCTGTCCGGCGGTGGTGGCGGTGGCGGTGGTGGCGGCGGCGACGGTGTCATCGGCGGCGACGGAGGCAGGGGCGGCGACGGCGGCACCGGCCTGTTCGGCGGCAGCGCCGGCTCCGGCGGCTCCGGCGGCGACGGTTTCATCGGCGGCAACGGAGGCAAGGGCGGCAACGGCGGCTTCGGTGTCTTCCAGGGCGGCGACGGAGGCAAGGGCGGCGCGGGCGGGCTCGGCGTCCTCTTCGGCGGCCTGGGCGGCGGCGGTGGCGCCGGCGGCGGCAGCATCTTCTGACCGTTCCGCCCCGGTGGGGCGAAGGCCCGCACGGCCTGCGCCCCACCGGACCCCTCACCCCTCACCCCTTCCCCCGCACCCCCATTGACCAGGACGCGGAGCCGGACGGCCGGCGCTGCGCCCCGCAGAACCACAACCTTGCTCAAGGAAAACGGAGAACCCCCATGTCCAGAACTCGCTGGCAGCGTCCGCTCGTCCTGGCGGTGGCCTCGGTGGCCCTCGCCACCGGCACCGCGTGCGCAGCCCAGGCGGCGCCGGGCGTCACCACAGGCATCAGCCAGATGGTCCCGGCCGACCCGTCCCACTGCGGCCATGGCGGGGAAGGCGGCAAGGGCGGGGAAGGCGGCAAGGGTGGTGAGCCCGGTCGGCCGGGGGAGCCCGGCGAGCCCGGCCGGCTCGGCTGCTTCAAGTTCGACGACCTGCCCGACAAGCCCAAGTCGGAGCTCACGGGCGTGGACAAGATACGGATCGTGCTGACCGTGGAGTCCGGGCAGGCGAAGAAGGCCGACGTCGCCAAGAAGTACAAGATCTCCGAGAAGGAGTTCGACACCTGGGACAAGCAGTTCCGCGACGGGGACTGGGCCGCGCTGATGGGTTTGAATTCCCTCTTCGGCTCCTGAGGGACTTCCTCCGACGCCCCGGCCCGGTGCGGGCCGGGGCGTTCCTGTCAAGCCCCGAATTCACGGGCCGTGACGGCGAGGTCCTTGGCCGGGTTTATTCGATACAGCGGAAACCGCGGTACGGAAAATAATTCTTTGGGAAGAGGAATGCCATGCGTATGCGTTCTTGGAAGGTCCGTCTCGGTCTCACGGTCTCGACCGCTCTGACCGCCGGTGTGGCGGCCGGCGCGCTGGCGCCGGCCGCGATGGCCGCGCCGGTGCCGCAGGGCCATACGGCCGTGGTGGCCGCCGCCCGGCAGCTCCCCGCCGACGGCGCCCAGCCGGGCGGCGGCAGCTGGCCGGGCGGCGGCCAGTTCGCCAGCGGTCAGTTCGTGAACGGCCAGTTCGGCAGTGGCCAGTTCGGCACCGTCAAGGTGGGCGACGGCAGCGTGCGGATCGGCGACCGGGTGTGTGCGGGCAACTGCAACGGGACCGTCAACGGGAGCAACGGCGGCCAGGGCGGGATCTGCGCCGGGCTGTGCAACGGCAGCGCCAACGGCGGCACCGGCACGACCGGCGCGCCGGGCCGCGAGGGCGGTATCGGTGGCCAGGGCGGGATCTGCGCCGGGATCTGCGGCGGCAGCGCCAACGGCGGCACCGGCGGCACGGGCGGAGCCGCGGTGGGCACCGGCGACGGCGGCCGCGGTGGCAAGGGCGGCACCGGCGGGATCTGCCTCGGGCTCGGCTGTGAGAGCGGCGGCATGGGCGGCCGCGGCGGCACCGGCGGCGCCGGCTGACGTCCGCCCGCCCCCGGGGGGCCCGGCCCGCGGTGCGGCGGGAGTGGTTGCGCCCGCGGGGTCAGGGCGCGGACAGGCCGAGCAGGTTCGCCGCGTTGGTGTCGAGGATCATCGTGGCTTCCTCCGGGGTGAGCCCCGAGTCGGCGATGTGGTCCACGGCCGCGCGAAACGACGGTCCAGATCGGCCGCGTCGCGTCGGCACCGGTCCCGCGCGGGGTACCCGTATCGAGCCCTGCGGTCCACAGGCGGGCGTGCACGTCGATACGCAAAGGAGCCGCCCTTCGATGGAACGCCCCGCCCAGCGGCGCGGTCCAGCCGGCGGCGGACTCGGGCCGGGGTTCCCGCAGCGCGGACGGCCCCGTGTCGTGGTCGAGTGGGTTCGTGGGCGGGGTGAGGACCGTGGCGTCGGGGCGGTAGGGAGCGAGTGCGGTGAGGGAGCGGATCGACTACCGGGCGCTGTTCGCCGCCACCCCCAGCCCGTACCTGGTGCTGGGCCGCGACCTGGTGATCGTGGACGTCAACCAGGCCTACCTCCTGGCGACCGCCCGCACCCGGACGGAACTGGTCGGGCGGTACCTGTTCGACGCCTTCCCCGACAATCCCGCGGACCCGGGCGCCGACGGGGTGCGGAATCTGAGCGCCTCCCTGCACTGGGTGCTGCGTTCGAAGGAACCGGACACCATGGCGGTGCAGAAGTACGACATCCCCGTCACCGGCCGTCCGGGCGAGTTCGAGGAGCGCTGGTGGTCGCCGGTCAACACCCCGGTGCTCGGGCCGGACGGACAGGTGGAGTGGATCATCCACCGGGTGGAGGACGTGACCGAGTTCGTCCTGTCCCGCCCCCGGCTCGCGCAGAGAATCAGCGTGCTGGGCGAGCGGGAGGCGATGGAGGCCGAGCTGTATGCGCGGGCGCGCGCACTGCAGCAGCTGAACGACGAACTGCGCAAGGCACACGCCCGGGAACGCCAGGTCGCCGTCACCCTGCAGGAGGCCATGCTGCACTCGCCCGACCTGGCGGGCCACCAGGACATCGCGGTGCGCTACATGCCCGCCGCCGGGTCCCTGAACGTGTGCGGCGACTGGTACGACGTGGTCGATCTGCCCGGCGGCTTCGCCGTGGCCGTCGGCGACGTCGTCGGGCACGGCCTGGAGGCCGCCGCGACGATGGGCATGCTCCGCAGCGCCCTGTCCGCGGCGGTCCGCGCCCTGCACGAGCCGGCCAGAGCGCTGGAGGTGCTGGGCCTGTATGCCCGCTCGGTGGAAGGGGCGCTGGCCACCACCGCGGCCGAGGCCGTCATCGACAACCGGGTCCACCGCATCCGCTACAGCAGCGCGGGCCATCTCCCGCCCGTCCTGGTGCATCCCGACGGCTCCTTCGGCCTGCTCGACCAGGCCACCGACCCCCCGCTGGGCGCCCGCCCCCGCCACGTGCCCCGCCCCCAGGCCGAGCTGCCCTACACCCCGGGAGACACCCTCGTGCTCTACACCGACGGGCTCATCGAACGCCGGGGAGAGGACATCGACGTCGGCCTGCGCCGGCTCACCGACACTCTCACCCGCCACACCCGTCTTGCTCCCGAACGCCTGGCCGACACGCTGCTTGCCCGCCTCGGTGTCAGCAGCGGCGGACGCGACGACGTCGCCCTGGTCGTCGTGCGCCTCTAGGCCCTGTCGTCACGTTCCCACAGGACCTGGCGGCCGCGGCCCCGTGCGGGCGGCGGTCAGCCGGGGGAGAGGGACTGCTCGGCCCAGACGGTCTTGCCGGTGAGGGCGTGCCGGGTGCCCCAGCGCCGGGCGAGCTGGCCGACCAGCAGCAGGCCCCGCCCGCCCTCGTCGAAGGTCCGGGCGCGCCGCATGTGCGGGGCGGTGCTGCTGGAGTCGAAGACCTCGCAGGTCAGCGTGGAGTCCTCGTGGATCAGCCGCAGCTGGATGGGCGGCCGGCCGTAGCGGATGGCGTTGGTGACCAGTTCACTGACCGTCAGTTCGGTGATGAAGGCGGCGTCGTCCAGCCCCCAGGCGGTCAGCTGCTCGGTGGCGTGCTTGCGGGCCCGGGCGACGACGGCCGGGTCGGAGGGCAGGTCCCAGGCGGCGACCCGGTCGGCGTGCAGGGCCCGGGTGCGGGCGACGAGCAGGGCGATGTCGTCGTCGGGACGGTGGGTCAGCATGGCGGTGAGGACTCTGTCGCAGACCGTGTCGAGGGTCTTCGCGGGGCGGGCGAGGGCGGCGAACATCTTGTCCAGCGCCTCGTCGATGTCGTGGTCGCGGGCGGCGAGCAGACCGTCGGTGTAGAGGGCCAGGAGGCTGCCCTCGGGCAGTTCGGTCTCGAAGGTCTCGAACGGCAGGCCGCCCAGGCCCAGCGGCGGGCCGGCCGGGACGTCGAGGAAGCGGACGGCGCCGTCCGGGGTGACCGCGGCGGGCGGCGGGTGGCCGGCCCGGGCGAGGGCGCAGCGGCGCGAGACCGGGTCGTAGACCGCGTACAGACAGGTGGTGCCGATGCCCCCGGCACTCTCTTCGGCGCCGTCCGTGCCGCCCTCGTCGGCGGACAGGTGCAGGACGAGGTCGTCGAGGTGGGTGAGCAGTTCGTCGGGCGGCAGGTCGACATCCGCCAGGGTGCGCACCGCGGTGCGCAGCCGGCCCATGGTGGCGGAGGCGCGGATGCCGTGGCCGACCACGTCGCCCACGACGAGCGCCACCCGCGCACCGGACAGCGGGATGACGTCGAACCAGTCGCCGCCCACGCCGGCCCGGGTGCCGGCGGGCAGATAGCGGGTGGCGATGTCCAGGGCTCCCTGGTCGGGCAGCGTCTGCGGGAGCAGGCTGCGCTGCAGGGTCATGGTGCTGGTGTGCTCGCGGCTGTCGCGGCGGGTGGTGTGGATACTGACGGCCGCCTTGGCGGTGAGTTCCTCGGCCAGCCACAGGTCGTCCGCCTCGAAGGGCTCCGCGCGCCGGTGCCGGCCGAAGAGGGCCACGCCGAGCGTGGCGCCGTGGGCCCGCATTGGCACCACCATCACCGAGTGCGTTCCGCTGCCCAGGAGCCGGGCGGCCCCCGGGTCCTGCCGCGCCCACCGCAGGAGGTCGGGGTCGGCCGCGTCGTACAGGGCGCCGTGGCCCTGGGCCAGGCACCGGGCCACCGGTGACAGGGCCGGGTAGAGGGTCTTTGTGCCCGCCGCGGAGGCGGCGGGCACGTCGTCGAGGACCGAGCGCACCGCGGTACGGGTCGTGGCGAGGGCCCTGGCCGGGGCGGCGGGGGAGGGCTCGCCGCCGTGCCGGGGGGCGTCCAGCAGATCGACGGCGGCGAAGTCCGCGAGCCGCGGGACGGCGATGTCGGCCAGTTCCTGCGCGGTGCGCCCGCTGTCTGCGGTGGTGCCGATGCGGGCCGAGGCCTCGCTCAGCAGGAGCATCCGCTGCCGGGCGAGATGCTCCTGGAGCCGCTGGTGCGCCGCCAGGCACACCGCGCGCACGCGCCCGGCGGGGTCCTTCAGCGGGACGAGGGAGGTCGACCAGCCGTCGTCCGCCCCGGTGCCCGCGGGGCCGGTGCCCGCCCGCAGATGCTGCGGGCCGCCGCCCTCCAGCACCCGGCGCATCTTCGCCTCGGTCTCGTCGCTCACCGGATGCGGCACGATCTCCGGCAGACGCCGCCCGCGCATCTGGTCCTCGGTGAGGGACAGCACCTGCTCCATACCGGCGTTGGCCCGCACCAGCCGCAGGTCCGCGTCGAAGACGGCCAGGACGCAGGGCGACTGGCGAAACGCCCATTCCCCCAGCCGACCGCTCCCGGCCGCCTCGCTCCCGTACGTCCCGCTCCCGGCTGCTTCTCCTTCGGGCGGGCCGGGGGGCGCTTGTCCCTCGGGTGTGCCGGTGACGGCGGACACCACGAGCCACTCGGTGACGGGGCCGTCCGCCGTACGGCGGTGCGCCAGCAGTTCCCGCCGCAGCCGGCGGCCGTCGCGGTGCCGCAGTGCCACGGTGCCGCTCCACCGCTCCCGTCCGGCCGCGTCCCGCAGCGCCGCCGCGTCGGCCGTGCCGGCGTCGTCGGCGAGCAGACGGGCGGCGGGCTGTCCCACGACCTCCGAGGGCAGGTAGCCGAGCAACTGCCGGGCCCCTTCGCTCCACTCCGTCACGATGCCCCGCGCGTCGACGGCGGCGGTGGCCGTGGGAGGGGGAGTGGGAGGGACCGTGCGGGCCGGACCGGGGGAGGCGTCCGACTCGTGTGGCCGCTCACCAGGATGGGTGGGAAGTCGCTCCATCGCCGCTCATCTCGCCCTTCGGGAACCTGCACGGCCGGGGGCTCTCCTGACAAGCATGATCCCGGGGGGCACGGAGCACCAACCCGGCGCCGTCACCGGGGGCGCGGCCCGCCGCCTCGTCCATGACCGCGCCGCTGCAAACCCGCGGGGATTGCCTGTGACAGGCCTGTGACAGCCGGCGGACACCGTCATGAAGTCCCCCGGCCACTCTTTATGTAAAGCGGACAAAAAGCCTTATTCGGTCATATGTCCCCTGCTTTCAAGGGTGTGAGCAGCGACGACCGAGCCGACACGTCGGAGGAAATCCCATGAGCCTCACACTCGCCACGCCGCACGCCGAAGCCCCCGTCCCCGCGCTGGCCCCCCGCGAGCAGGAGACGCTGCGACATATCGCCGCAGGGCGCACCTACCTGCAGACGGCCCGCCACATGGGGCTCTCCAAGCACACCGTCGACGCCTACCTCCGCCGTATCCGGGCCAAGCTCAACATCAACAGCACCGCCGAACTCACCCGGCTGGCCATCTCCCTGGGCCTGTGACCACCACGCTCCCGCGGCCGCGATGTGACCGCCGCGCCGCACCGCCGCTGCTCACCGGCCCGTGCCGAACTCCCCTCGGCCCGGCCCCGTCAGCAGCGGCACGCCGGCGCCGTTCCGGCACCGCCCCGGTGGCAGAAGGCCGTGCCCGGCCCGTCTCACATGCTTGGCCTGGCCCGGCCCGCTCGTGCGGCCTGGGACAGGGCGACCCCCGTAAACGCCACGAAGGCGACGCCGCACCCGAGCAGGCCGGTCCGCTCGGGTGCGAGGAGGTCGGCCTCGCTGTCGGAGTAGGTGCAGGTGAGGGAGGGCGGAAAGACCGTTCTTTCGATGTCCCGTACGTCGATCCGGATCAGCTTGGTGTCCGGGGGGATTGTCTTCGCGTGCAGGCACTCGTCGTAGAGCTCCGTCTGTGAGAGTTCCATCGAGGGGCCAATACCGGTCACCCAGATCATGACGGCCACCAACGGCGACCAGATCGCACCGGCCCGCACCCAGCGCGAGGCCCGCGACCTCCGCCCGATCAGGATGACGGAGAGGGCCACGACCAGAACCCCCGTGCCCGCCCACATGATCCACGTGCCCAGGACCGTGGGGTGCGACGGCCCATAAGCCCCCGAGTCGCTCCAGTAGCACGCGACGTCGGGCGGGAAGGCGTCCACGCGCACGCGCACCAGCGGGAAGTCGTTGTCGAGGGTCTTCTCGCCGCACACCTGCACGGGGTCGGTGAAGGCCAGCCCGTACACCACGGCACCCGCGTATCCGAGCACCGCCACACCCGCGCCGATGACGGCCCAGCGGACCTGCCGGGACGGACGGCGCAGGGCCGCCCACAGAAGGTACGCAACCGATCCGGCCGCGCACAGGAAGAGACTGATCAGCGGCACGGCGTAGAACAGCAGCATGCTCACGGCCTCCGCGCGCGCTCGTCCGCGGACCGGGCGGAGACGGACCGGGCGGACACGGCCAGGGCCACTGCGCTGACCGTGAGGCCGGCCAGCGCCGGGTTCACGTATCCGGGGACCTCCCGGTCGTAGGTGGTCCCGTCGCTTCGATGGCACACGAACCGGACCGGTACCCACCAGACGTGGTAGTCGTCGATCCAGTAGTCGCGTTCCTGCACGCCCGTGCGGCACGGCCGGATGGGCGAGGAATCCGCCCCGCCGTCGTCCGCCTCCAGCGCCGCGCCCGCGACGTACAGCATTCCCCAGGCGTACATCACGGCCGCGCCCGCCGCGACGACATACGCGAGACCGCGCAGCGAGCGCGCGAGCCCGCCTCTCCAGACGCGGGCCAGTCCCCGGCCCAGGAACACCACGCCGGAGACGACCGCGACCAGGACGACCAGCAGACAGAGCAGGAAACTCACGTCATCTCCCCCCGGCCCTCGTCCTCAAGACGTATGTGATCCCGCACCACACGATCCCCTCCCGTCACGGTTCCCCGGGGGCGGGGACGATCAAGGGAGGGCGGGCGGTTGCACGGGCCCGATCCGGTGGCCGGCAAGCGGCACCGTCCCGCACGCCGCGGGAGACCGCGGTCCCGTCCCGCCCGTTTTTCGTCCGACGCCGGGCCGGCGGCCGCGGCACACGGCCCGCCATGGCTGACGGCCCCTCACAAAGCCGTGCCCGCAGGCCGGTTGCCCGCACGCGCACGGTGGCCACCGGCGTCCTGCCCGACGGCACCACCCTGATCAGCCCGGCCACACAGAAACAGCGGCTGACCACGCCTCCCACCACGATTCCGGGCACCGGGTACGGCCTGGGCATCTTCGACGTCCAGGGCTGGATCGGGCACCACGGCTCCCTGCCCGGCTACGAATCCCTGACCGTCTACCTCCCCGCGGCGCAGGCGACCCTCGTCGTCCTGTTGAACATCGACATCGACCACAACGGCGCGGAGCCCAGCACCCTCTTCGGGGAGGCGATCACGAAGATCGTCTCCCCGGGCCACGTCTTCAACCTGCCCGCCCAGCCCGCGGCCCGCTGACCACCCCCGCGAGGCGGCACCGGCGCGCGGGGGAGAGGAACGCGTACCGCCGCAGCCCCCGCTCCGCAGGCCCACGGGCGCGACAACTCGCTAGGGCCTGTCCGGCGGATCATGCCGGAGACGCGGGGTCTGGCACGCCCTCCCCCAAGCTCTTCGAGCAGGGGGTACCCCCAGCGGCGTTGTCGTCGGTCGCCGACTCCCCCGAGCTCTCGGCTTCGCTCGAGCAGGGGGACCCCCATCGCGTCGACGCCCTTCCCTGCCTTGCAGCTGCACGCACCAGACCCCGCTCACCTGCACTTATGAGGCGCCGTTACTTTCCTCCGACCTGATCCGCCGGACAGGCCCTAGCCTGGACACCAGGGGGCGGCTCGGGCGAAGCCCAAGGAGGCTGACGTGGCTGAAGCGACTCCTGAGGCCGGAGCGAAGGACAGTGACCGGATATCCGCCGGCCCCCGCGGCACCGGCACCCCCGGCTACCTGCCCATCGCCGAGCACGGCCTGATCGGCGACCTGCGCAGCGCCGCCCTCGTCGGCACGAACGGCACCATCGACTGGTACTGCTGCCCCCGCTTCGACGCACCCAGCGTCTTCGCCTCGATCCTCGACGCCGAACGGGGCGGATCCTTCGAACTCGCCCCCGACGTCCCCACCCGCACCAAACAGTTCTACTTCCCCGACACCAACGTCCTGATCACCCGCTTCTTCGCGGACGACGGAGTCGGCGAGATCCAGGACTTCATGCCCGTCGTCGACGACTCACGCGAGGCCGACCGCCACCGCCTCATCCGCCGCGTGGTGTGCGTCCGCGGAGCACTCCCCTTCCGCGCCCGCGTCGCCCCCCGCTTCGAGTACGGCACCGCACCCCACACCGTGCACGCCGAGGCCGGCCAGGCGGTCTTCGCCTCCGCCTCGCTGCGCCTCGCCCTGACCTCCACCGTGCCCATCGAGGTCGACGGCCCGGACGTCTGGGCCCTGTTCAAACTGCACGAGGGCGAGGCGGCCGTCTTCACCATCGACAAGATCGGCGGCGACGTGGCACCCCGCTTCTGCGCCGTCGCCGAGGCGGAAAGAGAATTCAACGCGACCGTGTGCTACTGGCGCCGCTGGCTGTCCCAGTCCCGCTACCGCGGCCGCTGGCGGGAAATGGTCCACCGCTCCGCCCTCACCCTCAAACTCCTCACCTACGCCCCCACCGGCGCCATCGTCGCCGCGCCGACCACCAGCCTGCCCGAACAGATCGGCGGCGAACGCAACTGGGACTACCGCTACGTGTGGATCCGCGACGCCGCGTTCTGCGTGTACGCGATGCTCAGACTCGGCTTCACCGCCGAGGCCGAAGCCTTCATGGGCTTCGTCACCGAGCATGTCCAGCGCGCCCCCGACGGCCCGTGCGGACCCACCGGCCCCCTGCAGATCATGTACGGCATCGACGGATGCCGTGACCTGCCCGAACGCGAACTGCCCCACCTCGAGGGCTACCGCGGCTCAGCCCCCGTACGCGTCGGCAACGCCGCCGTCGACCAGCTCCAGCTCGACATCTACGGGGCACTCGTCGACTCCCTCTACCTCTACGACAAGTGGGGCAAGCCCATCTCCAGCGCCCACTGGGACAGCATCAGCGAGCTCGTCGACTGGGTGTGCGACCACTGGGACCAGCCCGACGAGGGAGTCTGGGAGACCCGCGGCGGCCGCAAGACGTTCCTCTACTCCCGCCTCATGTGCTGGGTGGCGATCGAACGCGCCATGCGGCTGGCCCGGCACCGCGGCCTGCCCGCCGACATGGTCCGCTGGGGCGCCGTCCGCGACACGATCTACCGGCGGATCATGAGCCACGGCTGGTCCGCCGAACGCCACGCCTTCACCCAGTACGAGGACAGCGACATCCTCGACGCCTCCCTGCTGATGATGCCGCTGGCGAAGTTCATCGCCCCGACCGACCCCAAATGGCTCGCCACCCTCGACGCCCTCGGCGAGGACCTGGTGTCCGACTCCCTGGTCTACCGCTACGACCCCCAGGCCAGCCCCGACGGCCTCCAGGGCGAGGAAGGCACCTTCTCGATCTGCTCCTTCTGGTACGTCGAGGCACTCACCCGCGCCGGCCGCCTGGACGAGGCCCGCCTCGCCTTCGAGAAGATGCTCACCTACGCCAACCACCTCGGCCTCTACGCGGAGGAGATCGGCCACACCGGCGAACAGCGCGGAAACTTCCCCCAGGCCTTCACCCACCTCGCCCTGATCAGCGCCGCCTTCAACCTCGACCGCATGCTCGGCTAGACGAATGAGTCCGATGCCGATGCCGGGGCCGGTGCGCGAGCGTAAGAGAGGACGCTCAAGACCATGTTGTGACGCAACCCGTCTGCCTTGCCCTGGCGCAAGCCCTGCCCCGCAGGCACAGGTCCGGGCACGCCGCTCGCGCAGCGCGACGGCGAGGTCTTCCAGGTACGTGCCCACGCCGTCCCGCCCGCCGGACTGCTCGGCATCGCCACGGCGGCCACCTGCTTCGGGGTTCTGCCCGGCAGGTTCAGGAGTAGAGGCCGGCCCGGAAGACGAACGAGACGAGTTGCGCTCGATCACGTGCGCCGACCTTCGTCATGGCCCGCACCGCATGCGTCTTCACGGTGAACGGCGACACGGACATCTGGGCCGCGATCTCGTCGTTGCCGAGACCGCTCGCGACGAGAACGACCACGTCCCGCTCCTTGGGTGTCAGAGCGTCGAAGCGTCGCAGCAGTTCCTGGTCGATCACCGGGGGCAGACTGCCGGTCATGTGACCGATGAGCGCGGCCGTCGCGGCGGCCGACAGCGCACCGCCACCGCCAACGACCTCGGTGATTCCGGCGACGAGTTCAGCGGGGCTCACGGTCTTGCTCAGGAAGCCGTTGGCGCCCGCGCGAAGGGCGGCGAGAACGATGTCGTCCTGGTCAAAGGTGGTCAGCACGATCACCCGCATCTTTTCGGGCGGGTGCTCTTTGCGGATCCGGCGGGTGGCTTCGACACCGTCGATGCCGGGCATCCGGATGTCCATCAGGACCAGGTCGACGGGGTGGTCCCGGAGGAAGGGGACGACCTGGAGCCCATCGGAGAGATCACCCGCAACAACGAGACTTGGGTCGAGCCGGAGCATCGCTTTGATGCCGGCCCTTATCTCGTCCTGGTCGTCGACGATCAGAATCCGCGTCATCGGACGACGGCTCCCAGGGGGCTGAACTCCGCATGGACCCGGAATCGCCCGTCGTCACTGTCGATCGTCAGCCGCCCGCTGGAGGACTCGACGCGTTCGCGCATCCCCACGAGCCCGAGTCCGCTGCCCGAGCCGGAGCCGCGCAGTGAGTGACCGACGCGGTTCTCCACGGTGACGCAGATCCTGCCGTCGCGCTGGCCCACATCCACCGTTGCCGCCCCCTCTCCATGCCGGTAAGCATTCGTGAGCGCTTCCTGAACGACCCGGTAGACCGTCACGCCGACGCTGGGCTCCACGAAACCGGCGGGGATGTCGATGGAGGGATGGACGTCGAGGCCGATGCTCTCGAAAGAGGCGACAAGGCCTTCCAGGCCGCTGAGCGCCGGGGTCGGCCGGAGCGCCTCGTCCTCGGAGATGTCGTCTGCGAGGCGGAGGAGCGCGAGAATCCGTTGCGTTTCGACGACGACGGCGCGGGCGCTGGACCTGGCTGAGACCAGGGCCTGCCGGGAGGACTCGGCGTCTGCAGGCAGCCCGATCTCCGCGGCACCGAGATGCAGGCTCAGCATCGCGACCTGGTGGCCGATGACGTCGTGGAGGTCCCGGGCGATGCGGAGCCGTTCCTCGGTCACCCGTCGGGTGGCTTCGATCTCGCGGGTGGCGATGGCGCTTTCGGCCCGTTCCTCCAGGGTGCGCCAGTGCTCTCGATGGATGCGCAGCGCGGCCCCTGTCGCACCTCCAGCTATGGCCGAGAAGAGTGCGGCGGCTCCCACGATCGCGCCGCCGCGGAATCCTCCCAGCGTCATGAACGCCCCCAGGAAGAACGCCGCCACGATGCCGGTTCCGGCCAGCGGCTGCTTTCCCCTGAGGGTGACCGAGAACAGCACGAGCACTGCCATCATCCACACCGACAGGGGGTCGTGGCCCACCGCTGTGACGGCGAAGGACGCCGCGCTCGTCACGACCAGTCCTGCCCACGGCCTCCACCACGAGAGGGCGACACCGCCACCGGCGAGGAGCACGGAGAGGGCCGTCGGCCAATCCGACCCTCGCAGGATCACTGCCGCGATCTGGCCGGTGAACACCAGCGCGGCCACCGAATAGGCGATGAGGTGCAGCGACTTGGGGCGGCGAACCCACAGGGGTGCCACGGGCCCGTCCTGATTGCTCTGCGCCTCGACCATGGTCCGATTCTCGTCCACGTGCGCTGCGGCCGTGTACTTCGAATGAAGTAGACGGCGAGCCCGGTCCGGGCGATGGGGACGGCAGAACTCATTCGATTCGAAGTGGATGGCAGAACTACTTCGTTCGAAGTACACGGCTCCTCCCGAGGCCGCTGAGACTCCTCACCGAGGCGACCGTCTCACACCATCACGATCACAAAACGGGACACCCGATGACTCAGACCACCATGACTTCGAGCACGCACACGACCACGACGACGTCCTCCGGGCTCCGATCGCTCTATCTGATCCGAGTCGCCTTCTCCCTGATCTGGGTGGCACTCGTCGCCGCGACCTCCACCTCGCTCGTGCCGGCGGACAAACCCACCGTGATCGCGGCCGTGCTGCTCGTCACCTACCCCCTGTGGGACGTCATCGCCACACTCCTCGAGCGCCGCATGGCTGGCACCGGCTCCACGGACCGCCTCGGTACCACCAACATGGCTCTCGGCCTCGCCACCACCGCCGGGATGACCGTTGCCGTCTTCTCCACCATCGGGACGGCCCTGCTCGTGTTCGGCATCTGGGCCCTCCTTTCCGGAGCGATCCAGCTCGTCGTGGCGATCCGGCGCCGACGCACCGTCGGCGCCCAGTGGCCCATGGTCATCAGCGGCGGACTGTCCGTCCTCGCCGGTGCCTCCTTCGCTGCCATGTCCGCCTCGGCGACGAGCAGCCTCTCCTCCGTCGCCGGATACTCAGCCTTCGGTGCCTTGTGGTTCCTTGTCTCCGTCATCGCCCTGAGCATCCGCAGCCGACGCGAAAAGCGTTGACCACCGCGGTCGGAGCCACCGCCTCTCCCGGGGCGCGGCGTCTTCCGGGGCGCGGCGTCTTCCGCAAACTCGGCGTCGAGCAGATCGACCTGCTGATCCTGCGGCCCGCGCCGGACCGCTTCGAGAAGACCATCGCCGCGTACAAGGCTCTCGAGGCGCTGCTTGCCATGGTGATCACTGGTCGTAGGCGATCAGGGATCGGTGACGCGCGTCTCCCTGCCGCAGCCCCCGCCCGCGCCGCCCCACCGCCCCGGCTGTGACGCAGCTCCTGTCGCCCCCGCGGGAGGCCGCCGTACCGTTGTCCGCCCCGCACCTCTCCGCCCGGGCGCGCCGTGCCCGCGACCGGATCACCCACACCGGAACACCCAGGACAGGCGGGCACACGCACAGGACGGTCCACCATGCTCACCGCTCTCTCGCCCGTCATCGCCGCCTCCGCACGCTGGCTGCTGGCGGCCTTCCCCCCGGCCACCGGCCCGCTGAACCAGGCCCTGGCCGAGGCCCAGGCAGGCCATGCGGCCACCATCGCCGCCGCCCTGCGCTACCCCACCGCGCTGGACGCCGAACTGCTGGACCTGCTCGGCCCCGGCGGCTCCGGCCGGCTGGACTTCGTCACCGGCGCCGACGCACCCCCGCTGACGGACGCCACCCACGCCTGGCGCACCCAGGTCGACGAGACCGTCGTCAGCTGGGCGGCCTGCCTGCTGGCCGACGCCGACCTCGCCGCCCTGGCCGCCGCCTGCCTGGCCGCCACCCACCACGGCCCCGACAGCGTGGGCGACGCGCGCCGGCTGACCATCCCCAGCCCGCGCGACCACCGCGCGGCCCCCCTGCTGCGCCACCCGGACTTCCTCGGCCCGATCGCGGACCTCCACCGCGAGACCCTCCTCAGCCTCCTCGGCGCCGCCCCGGCCGTCACCGCCCCCGAACCCAGGTGACCACCGAGCCCGTACGACCACAGGCAGCCGGCCACCGTCCGGCCGCCGCGGCCCGTCGCGCTCAGGGCGCCTTGAACAGAGCCGGGAAACGCGGAGCGAGCCAGGGCTTGCGCCCCCCGACCAGGATGCGGCCCTGAGCGAGGGGACCCCACTGGCCTTGGCGCCCGAGCGCCATCAGGAGAAACGTGACCGGCTCGATGAGGATGGTGCAGTCCGTACGCCCCGGCAGCCGCTCACCGACCGACACCGCACCGCCGGCCACCCGCACACCGAACCGGCCGCCACCCCACAGGCGGATCGCATAGCAGGCGCTCAGCCCGGCCGTGCGGGCCGTGTCGGTCACCCGTGGCATCACCGTCATCAAGAACGGCAGCGTCAGCCGTACCCGCTCCCGGTCGATCATGTGCGCACGCCCCAGCGCACGGGCGAGATCGTAACCGTGTCCCAGCATGTGCGTGAGCAGATACGACCCCAGCACATCCGGTCCCATCGGGCCCAGCGGAGTGACCACCGTCCCCTCCGCGCTCCGCTCCTCCAGCGCCTTCAGACACGCACCGGCCTGCTCCACGATCATCCCGGCCAGCGGCTCGGCCCCGCGCTCACCGAACGCGGCGAGCGCCTGCTCGTTGGCCGCGGCGAGACTCTGCGCCGTGCCGTCCCCGTAGCTGCGCGCACGGCCCGCCGCGATGTCCGCCATCAGCTCGTTGGCCAGTGCCAGATGCGCGGCCGCCTCCCCGACGCTCCACTGCGACTGCGGCACCCGGCGTTCCATGCCGGCGCCCGCCCGCAGCAGTGCGGCGATCTCCTCGGCCGTATCCCGTATCGCCGCACCGAGCCCCTCGGGCACCGCACCCCGTACGTCCGGTCCCGCCACTGGTTCCACGCCGCCTCATCCCCACTTTTCGTTCCCGTCCCGGTGCCCGGTGCCCGGTGCCCGGTGCCCGGTTCCGCCTGCAGCCGGCGGGCGAACACGCGTCACGGATCACCCGGCGTACAGAAGACCAGGTGACAGGGGCAGCGACAAGCCCCTGAACCACGCGGCCGGGACCAGACCCCGCCCGCTCCTGTCCAGCGCCTTTGCCCCCGCCAGGCCCGTCCGCCGGGCCCGTTTGCCAAGCAGGTTCGCCAAGTCCATGCGCCCCGGGCCGTGTTGAGGGGACGCCGGAGGCCGATGGCATAGTGCCCCGCATGCCGATACGGACCGCGCGCCCACAAAAGGGCAGGTGGCGGGGAGCCCTCGTCGCACTCCTCGCCGCACTTCTCCTCACGGCCGCCACACCCGCCGGGTTCGCCGTCGCCGCCGGGTCCGGTGAGACCGGGCTGCGGTTCGAGGCCCCCGGGACGTTCGTCATGTACAACGCCGACGAGGGCGCGAAGGCCGAGAACGGCGCCTTCGTCCTGCCGGTCGCCGTCGTGCCCGGGAACACCGGACCGCCCGCAACATCAAGGTCGTGTTGACATCCTCCCCCTCTTATTATTAAAAGAGGGGGATTCCAACCCGGGTGGGTTGAGGTTCACGGATGCTCGAACGGCTGGTGGCCGTTGTCATCCCTCCGGCACCGGCTGATCGCCGGGGGCGGGGAATCCCGCCCTGTCCTGCCGCGACGTTGGTTGCTGCGTTGGTATCTGCGTTGCAGGTGAAGCCGCAGAAGGAGCAGACGAACTCGGCTTGGCTCTTGCGCGAGTTCTTGTCGATCCATCCGCAGGCGGAGCAACGCAGGGAGGTGTAGGGGGCGGGGACGTCTTCGACCCGGCCGGGGGGCCTTGTGTTCGGTGCGCTGCCGCAGCAGGCCCCAGCCCTGCGCGAGGATCGCCCGGTTCAGTCCGGCTTTCTGCTTGACCTGCCTGCCGGGCTGCCCGGCGGTTCCCCTGGCCGAGCGGGTCATGTTCTTGATGTTCAGCTTCTCGAACCGCACCAGGCCGTAGGTGCGGGCCAGCATCGTGCTGGTCTTCTCGCACCAGTCCTTGCGCCGGCCGGCTTCACGGGCTTTGAGCCTGGCCACCTTGGCGTACTCGGCGGTCTTCTGCTCGCTTCCCTTCGGGGCGCGTGCGGCACGTCGCGGGTGTTTGCGGACCTGAGCGCGCTCCTTCACGGTGAGCTGCGGGCAGTTCAGCTTCCGCCCGTCCGAAAGGGCGGCCGTGATCTTCACGCCCCGGTCGATACCGATGACCTCGTCCGTACCGGGTGCCTCGGCCGGTGCGGGGATGACCGCGAACGCCACGTGCCACTGGCCGTTGCGCAAGGTGACACGGAAAGTCTTCGCCGCGGGCAGTTCGGACCGGGTGAGCCGGAAGCGGACCCAGCCGCAGCCGGGCACCTTGACCTGAGCCCACCGGCGGTTGAGCTTGTGCACCACCACGGACCGGCCCATGACCTGCCTGCCGGTCTTCGCGCTCAGCTTCGGGCCACCGTCAGTGGCGAACTCCGGGACCCGGTCGGTGCCGATGACGCGGAATCCCTCGTGCCGGTACTTCTTACGCCAGGTCGGCTCACCGAACCCGGAGGTGAACCTGGCGTTCTTGGCCTGGGCGAAGTCTTTCAGCGCTTGCTGCTGAACGTCCGCGTTCCCGCTGCCGAGCCACTCGTTGTCGCGCCGGGCTTCGGTGAGTTGCCTGCACTGCCCGGCGAAGCCCGGCGCGGCCTTGCGGCCCCGGTACCAGTGCGAGTGCTGTTCGACGGCGAGGTTCCACACGTACCGGGCATGCGCGCAGTGCAGGAGCATCTGCTGCTCCTGCTGCGGCGTCGGGTACATACGGAAACGTGACATGGGACCATTTTAGCTCAATAATGGTCCCATGAAGCATGTGAACCTGAGACTCCCTGACGATCTGCACGAGCAGGCCAAGGCCGCCGCCGACGCTGACGACCGCTCCCTGAACTCATGGCTTGTATCGCTCGTACGCCGCGCTGTCGCGGATGATGAACGCCCCTCCGCCCAGGGGGCGTAGCGACTGCCTCTGCCCCGATACGCGGGAGCGGGCATTCACCCCGGCCCTGAAAGACCGGGCGCCCCCACCCGGAACCCCTGCGGATGGCGAGCGTTCCGGCGGTTGACGGGCGGCCGGCGGAGAGGAGACGCGGGTCACATCGCGCCGCGTCACAGGAGGCCGGGCTACCTCGTCTCAGGGGATGTAGCCACGGACGGCCCCAGAGGAGCACAGCATGGACGCGCGACTGAACTACTTCGCCGACCCGACCGCCGGAAAGGCCCTCAAATACTTCATGTCGGCAGGCAAGGCGCTCAAGGACTCGCCGCTGCCGGCCGCGACGCAGGAGCTGGTGGCACTGCGCGTGAGCCAGATCAACGGATGCGCCGCCTGCATCGACATGCACACCAAGGAGGCCGCCGCTGCCGGCGAGACCTCGGTGCGCCTCAACCTGGTCGCGGTGTGGCGTGAGGCCACGGTCTTCACCGAGGCCGAGCGTGCCGCGCTGGAGCTGGCGGAGGAGGGGACCCGCATCGCGGACGCGGCCCGTGGGGTCGGCGACGAGGTGTGGGCGCATGCTGCCAAGCACTATGACGAGGACCAGCTCACCGCCCTGGTGGTCCTGGTCTCCTTCATGAACGCGGTGAACCGGCTGAACATCATCACCCGGCAGCCGGCCGGCAACTACGAGGCGGGGCAGTTCCATTGAGAGGTGGAGGGGAGATGTCGGGGGCGGGCGTTCGAGGGAAGGGGGCTCGGCGTGAGCAAGGTCGAGGAGTTCGAGGAGCTGCGGCCGCTGCTGTTTTCGATCGCCTACCGGATTCTGGGCAGCGTGGGCGAGGCCGAGGACGCGGTGCAGGAGACATGGCTGCGTTTTGACGGCTCGTCGACCCGGCCCACGTCGACCAAGGCTTTCCTGTCGGCCGCGGTGACACGGATCTCCATCGATGTGCTGCGTTCCGCACGGGTGCGGCGGGAGGAGTACGTGGGCCCGTGGTTTCCCGAGCCGCTGCTGAGCGATCCGTACCAGGATCCGGCACGGGCGGTGGAGCTGGCCGACTCGGTGTCGATGGCGGCGCTGTTGCTGCTGGAGCGGCTCAGCCCGCTGGAGCGGGCGGTGTTCGTGCTGCGGGAGGTCTTCGCCTTCGAGTTCGACGAGGTCGCCGCGGCGGTGGGGCGTTCGGCGGTGGCGTGCCGGCAGCTGCTGGTGCGGGCGCGGCGACACATGGAGGCCGGGCGGCCGCGGTTCGAAGCGGACCGGCAGGAGCGGCACGAGCTGGCGACGCGGTTCTTCGACGCGCTGAAGAGCGGCGATGTGGACGGGCTGCGGGATCTGCTGGCCGCCGACGTACAACTGGTCGGGGACGGTGGCGGCAAGGCCCCGCAGCTGGCCAAGGCCGTCATGGGCGCGCAGAACGTGGCCCGGGTGCTGGGCACGGTCTTCCCCTTGATGAGCCGGATCGACGTGACGTTCGAGCCGCACGAGGTCAACGGCCAGCCCGGCGCGATCTTCCGGGACCGGGACGGCAAGGTGCTCCACACCCTGGCCCTCGACGTGCTCGACGGGCAGATCCAGACCATCCGCACGGTGATCAATCCCGACAAGCTCGGCCACCTCGGGCCGGTCGCCGACGCCTGGGCCGTCGACCGCGAGGTGAAGCAGGCCCGCCGACAGATGAACTGACCCCGGTGCGTGGCGCGGACCGGCTCGTCCGCCGGCAGCTCATGTCAGCGGCCACAGGGCGGTCCCCGTCCGCCCTGTGCGGGCGCACGGCGGGAAGGTGACGGCAGGCCCTGGCCGATGCGGACGAACGTGATCGTGACGGGGGACCGCTCCAGGCCGGTGTTGCCGACGCTGAATCGGCGGCTGTTCCGCTTATCCGCCTAAAGCGGTCACCCGTGGCGTGCCCGGATCGACCCGAACCACGGCGCGCCTGCCCCCGCACGGCACACACACCCGCCATCACCCGCCCGCACGCGGCCACGCGGCCTGGTCATTTGAGAATGTTGACGGCCCGGGCGACCACCAGCACCACCGTCACCAAGGAGACCGAGGACTGCAGCATCATCAGCATCTTGGCCCACCGCGACAGCGGCATCACATCGGTCGGGCTGAAGGCGGTGGAGTTGGTGAACGACAGATACAGGTAGTCCAGAAACGCCGGCTCCCAGTCCGGCGGCGCGGTCTGCGGGCTCTGCATCTGTACGAAGAGGAAGTCGGCGTACTGACTCTGGCCGCGGACCCGCGCCATCGGCCCGCCGCGGTCCCACTCCCAGTACCACAGGGCGAACACGATGACGTTCGTCAGCCAGATACCGCCGCCGCTCAGCAGCAGCGGCCCGGCCTCCGTCGCCGCGGTGCCGTTGACCAGACCCGCCACCAGCCGGACCGCCGACCAGCCGTTGGCCAGACTGATCACACCGGTCAGAGCCAGCCCCCACCACCGCAGCCACCGGGTGCGGGGTTCGACCCGCCGGGGATTGGCCGCGATCAGACCGGCCAGCAGCACCAACTCCAGGGCCGGCAAAGCCCAGTACGGATGGAAGGCGAGCCGGTGCGGCAGCATCCACTGCAGAGCGACCGCCACCAGGATCACCGCGGTCACCGCCCAGCGCGGCTCACCCCGCGTCGCCCGCCGCCACGCGGGCACCACCTCACGCTCACCGCTCTCCAGCAGCCGCTCGATCCGCGCCAGGCGGCTCTCGGCATCACCCGTACCGTCACTCATGGCGACGATTGTCCTCGGCTCACCGAGTTGCTCCGAGGGTGCTCCGTCTTTTAGGGCGGGGAGGAATCGGGCTCCTGCGGGGCAGGGCAGAGGTGGCCGAATCGCCGGCAGGGCGATTCGGTGCCCACCCGCAACGGCGGTGAGGCTGTCCTCACCGGTCGGGAGCTCTCAACTGTCAGTCGTCCCGGATAGGTTGACGTCATGACGGCGATTACGCAGGAATCGGAAGGTGACGGGCACGCCCGCTCCACCTATCGCCTGCGTGTCTCTTCTGGCGCCCGCACGGCTCTGGAGGCGGAGTGGTCGCGCTGTAGGTGGTTGTGGAACGAATGCTCCGCCTGGTCGAAGAAAGCCCACCGGGACGGGGAGAAGTGCGGTCCGGCACGGCTGGACAAGATGCTGACGCAGGCCCGCACCGCAATGTTGTGGCTGCGTGAAGGCTCCTCGGTTCCTCAGCAGCAGTTGATACGCGACTTCGCGAAGTCCCGGGCCAAAGCACTCAAGGACATCAAGGCCCGGTTGCCGATGCGGCAGCGGGCCGGTATGCCCCGGTACAAGAAAAAGCACCAGGACGCCCCCAGCCTGAATTACACCCGGCGTGGCTTCCGTCTCAAAAACGGTCGTCTGCACCTGGCCGGGGGCATCGCGGTGACGGTGGTGTGGTCGCGGGACCTGCCCGAACCTCCGTCCAGCGTCCGCGTGTACCGCGAGGGCACCGGAGCGTGGTACGCGTCCTTTGTCGTCCCGGCCGTGACCGGGGCCCTGCCGGAGACCGGCGCAGTGATCGGTATCGACTGGGGTGTCAAGGAGACCGCGACCACCACCAGCGACGAGCACGACCTTCCCCACCCCCAGCACGGGAAGAACGCCGCCCAGCGCCTCGCCCGCTACCAGCGGATGATGTCCCGCCGTCGTCCCCCGGAGGGCAGGGCTGCCTCGAAGGGCTACCGCACCGCGCAGGCCCAGGCCGCGAAGCTGCACAAGAAGGTGGCACGGCAGCGTCAGGACGCTGCCCGCAAGTGGGCCAAGAAGGTCGTCCGCGACCATGACGCTGTGGCGGTCGAGGACTTCCGCCCCAAGTTCCTCGCGAAGTCGACCATGGCCCGCAAGGCCGCTGACGCCGCGATCGGAGCGACGAAGGCCGCGTTGGTCGAGATGGCCCGCAAGCACGGCCGGACCGTGCATCTGGTACACCCCGCGCGCACCACGATGGACTGTGCGCAGTGCGGAGCGAGAACCAAGCACGCACTGCCTCTTTCCGAAAGGACGTATACCTGCACCGCGTGCGGAGTCGTGAGCCCTCGGGACAAGAACTCCGCCCGCGTGATGCTGGTCCGGGCTGGTCTGCAACCCGGCTAGTGCTGATCGTGCAAGACCTGCACCCCCGCCGGGGGGCAGGCGACGTGAGCTAGGAATCCCCCTGCTTTAGCCGGGGGAGGCGTCAACACCATCGGCTTCGCAGCCTGACCCGCAGGTCCACAGGCCTGCCTGCCGGACGGGTGAAGTGCCAGGAGCGGTACCGCATTCCCGCACCGAAGGATAAGAAACCCATAAATTTCGGGTGCATGGCGGTGTGTTGCCGGGGAACTCGCTGCATCGGAGGTTGATAACTATGGTTCCCCTGCTTCTCGTTCTTCTGCTTGCGCTGGTTCTCTTCGGTGCCGGTTTCGCGCTGAAGGCTCTGTGGATCGTGGCCGTGATCGTGCTGGCCGTGTGGCTGCTCGGTTTCGTCATGCGTTCCGCCGGAACCGGCGGCGGCCGTGGCCGTTGGTACCGCTGGTAGCGAACAGCAATTCCACCCCCTGGTGCGGGGCGGCCCCGGACGTCAACGTCCGGGGCCGCCCCGCCCGCATGTGACTCTTGTGTAAAAATGCCGGCGCCGGTGCGCGGGTGGCGGGGAGCGGGGCAGGAGAACGGTGTGGCCGGGAGGCCCGCTGTGCGCGCCCGGAACCGCGCACCTCCAACACGGCGGACTTCCCGGGCACACTCGGCCGCATGCCTCGGGCAGAGCGTGGATCACCCCGGGCCGGGGCGTTCGAGGCGCTGAGGGCTCGACGCCGCCAGCTCGGCACACGGTGGCGCCGCCTTTCAGCGGACCGGCAGGGCCGTTGTCATGGTGTCGTTGAGAAGGTGTTTTCGGCCCAGTCGGCGAACGACGTCCAGCGCAGACGGGGAGGGGCGGCGTGCAGCGCCGGCAGGTCGACGCGGTAGCCGGGGCCACGCAGGAACGTCCACATCGCCCGCATGTCGTCGTTGCCGATCTCGTCGAGCTGTACTTCGTGGTGGCGGACGGTCGCACCGACTGCCGTGCTCAACGCGGCTGCCATGTCATCGGGCGTGGGGGCGTCGCCGGCCAGCTCGATGCGCTGCCCGGCGAACGCGTCGGGCGCGGCGAAGACGGCGGCAGCGAACTCGCCCAGATCGGGGCGTGCCAGTTGCTGCAGCGGACGGTCCGGTGGCAGGGGCAGATCGAGCACCCCCTGGCGGATCCGGTCCTCGCCGCCGAGGGCGTTGTCGAAGAAGTAGGTGGGCCCCAGGATCGTGTAGGGCACCTCGCCTGCGGCCAGTTCCCGCTCGATGACGGCCTTGGTCTCGAAGTGCGGTACGCCCGTGTCCTGGTCGGCACCTGCCACGGAACTGAAGACCAGGTGTGGCACACGAGCATGACGGGCGGCGGCGAGAATGGTCCGGCCCTGTGCGATCTCGGCGGCCGGTCCTGACTCGAAGGGCGTGGTCATCGCGAACACACCGGCTACGCCCCGCATGGCTGAGGCCAGGGACTCGCGGTCCATGAGATCCCCGCCCACCACCTCGACGCCGCGGGCGGCCAGGGCGCGGGCCGCAGTGGATCGAGGGTTGCGGACCAGGCCACGGACGGCGGCGCCGCGGGACAGCAACGCGCTGACGACGGCGCCGCCCTGTCCTCCGGTCGCTCCGAGAACCAGTACCGACTGGTCGACATTCATGGGGAAGGCTCCTTTCGGTCGGCCCCGGAGGGCCTCGCCGCGGGTGGGACTGAGCCGCTGGATCACTGCTTGCGATGCGGGCGCACGGCTGCTCGTGGAGCATGCAAGCGTCCCGGTCCGGTGGCCGGTGAGGCGCGCCGGGGGCCTGCCGGGTTGCCTGATTCCTCGGCTGAGGGCAGCGTGGTCGGTGTCGGCCGGTTGTCCCGGGAGGAGTGTGCTGTGGCCGTGATCTCCGATGGGGCGTCGCAGGCGACGTGGCCGCGGCTGCGCGTCGCCGACTGGACCGAGACCCGGGACACACTGCACATGTGGGCCCAGATCGTCGGCAAGATCCGGCTGGCCCACGCGCCCCTGGTCAATCACTGGTGGCAGGTCACCTTCTATGTCAGCCCGTGCGGCCTCACCACGTCGGCGATCCCCTACCGCTCAGGGGTCTTCGACATCGAGTTCGACTTCCTCGACCATCAGCTGCGTATCCGTGGCAGCGACGGCGCCCACCGCAGCGTGGCCCTGGAGCCGAGGCCGGTGGCCGACTTCTACCGCGAGACGATGCGGGCCCTGAGTGAGCTGGGAATCGAGACGAAGATCCAGGCGTCTCCCAACGAGGTGGAGCCGGCGATCCCCTTCGACGAGGACCAGCGGCACACTTCCTACGACCCGAGGGCCGCGCAGCTCTTCTGGCGGCAGTTGCTGCAGGCCAACCGGGCGCTGGGGGAGTTCCGCTCGTACTTCGTCGGCAAGGTGAGCCCGGTGCACTTCTTCTGGGGCGGCATGGACATGGCCTGCACGAGGTTCTCCGGACGGGTGGCGCCGCCGTATCCCGGCAGCGCCCCGAACTGCGGTGACTGGGTGATGGTGGAGGGCTACTCCCGCGAGTTGAGCAGCTGTGGTTTCTGGCCCGGCGGCGGTGAAGAGGGAGCCTTCTACTCGTACGCCTATCCCGAGCCGGGTGGCTTCGCCGGCCACCCGGTCACCCCGGCCGACGCGTTCTACAGCTCTGACTTCAGCCAGTTCCTTCTGCCGTACGAGGCGGTGCGCACCGCGGCCGACCCGGACCGGGCACTGGCCGGTTTCCTGCACACGACCTACGAGGCGGCCGCGGAGCACGGCGGCTGGGACCGGGCGGCCCTGGAAGAGGACCCGAACCGGTGGCGAAAGTACCGGTAGAGGGGCGGGCGTGTTGGGGGCGGGTGCGCTCTCGGTATGCGGCCGGACGGTTCGTGACGTACACGGACGGCAGCGTCATCGCCAGCAGGACCGTCCAGGGGACAGGACCGAGGGCGCCGCGCCGACCACCTCGAAGTGCCTGAGGGATGCCCGTCGCTGTCCCCCAGACGCGGGAGTTGCACCGCTACCTGCGCCGGCGCAGCCGGAATGCTCGGCACCCCGACGTCCCGGCCGCCCAGCGATGCGAGAGCGCCCGCGTCCGCGGCGAGGAATGCATCCGCTGGGGCGGACGACCACTCGCCGCCTGAACGTACGACCCGGTGTTCGCGCCCGATCACACCAGGAGCGCGGCAAGGTTGTGACGTGGTTCACAAAGAAAGGGTGACAGGGTGTTGTCGCGGGCGGCTGCGACTGTCGGCGGCATGACGATCACAGATGAGGACTGTCTCCCCGAGACCCTGGCGTTCAACGAGCACTTTGAGGCTGCCGCCGTGAGCCGTCCGGCTCGAGGGCAGGTGCCGAGCCCAGCCGTGCTGGCGCTCCTGCGGCGCAACCGGCTCGGCGGTGACACGCCACCGGTAAGACTGCCGCACGGGCGGGACCGCGTTGTTGAGGGCGGAGTGAAGGTACGGGTCTTCGTGCCGGACCATGCCGACGGCGTGTACCTGCACATCCACGGAGGCGGCTGGGCGTTCGGGTCCGCGGACGGACAGGACGAGCGGCTCTGGCGGCTCGCCGAGCAGGCGCGGCTGGCCGTGGTGAGCGTGGAGTACCGCCTCGCGCCGGAACACCCGTTCCCCGCCGGGCCCGACGACTGCGAAGCGGCTGCCCGATGGCTGGCGAAACACGCCGCGGCCGAGTTCGGTACCGAACGGCTGCTGATCGGCGGTGAATCGGCCGGTGCCCATCTCAGCGTCGTGACGCTGCTGCGCCTTCGTGACCGGTACGGCATCACCGGCGCGTTTCGGGCGGCCCACCTGCTCTTCGGCCCCTATGACCTGTCGATGACACCAAGCCAGCGGTCGTTTGGCTCCCGACAACTGCTGAGCAACACCGACGCGATCCGGGGCAGCTATGAGCTGTTCACGCCAGGGATGGGGCAGGAGCAGCGCCGCGCTCCCGAGGTGTCGCCCCTGTTCGCGAACCTGACCAGGTTGCCGCCTGCCCGGATCGTCGTCGGCACCGAGGATCCGCTGCTGGACGACTCGCTGTTCCTGGCCCAACGGTGGCAGGCGGCGGGCGCGCCTGTGCAGCTCGGCGTCGTCGCCGGCGCGATGCACGGCTTCACTCTGTTCCCCCTGACCATCACCGAGCGGGAACTGCGGCGCGAGCGGGATTTCCTGGCCGCTGCGTGACGGTAGCGTCGGCGGCATGAACCGAACTGCCCGGCTGTACGCGCTGGTGGAGGACTTGCGCGCGGTGGCGCCGCGGCCGCTGACGGTCGCGGTGCTCGCCACGCGGTTCGAGATCAGCACACGCACGGTGCAGCGTGACCTGCAATCCCTGTTGGAGACCGGTGTCCCGGTGCGCTCCATACCGGGGCGAGGCGGCGGTTGGTCGATCGACCCGGAGATGACCCTGCCCCCGGTCCGCCTCACCGCCGACGAAGCCGCGGCACTGATTACTGCGCTCGCCGCGGTTGACGCCTCCACCCCCTACGTCGGTGCGGCCCGCACGGCGGCCCAGAAGATTGCGGCCTCGATGACCGGCCCCGCCTCGGCGGCGGCGCAGGAACTCGCCGCACGGATCGTTACCCTGCCGACGCGCAGCGACTGCGCGGTCCGTACCGCGGTGGAGCAGGCCCTCGCCAACAACCTGGTGTTGCGGCTGTCCTATACCGACGCGGCCGGACACGAAAGCGACCGCGTCGTGGAACCGGCCGGATTGCTCACCGCCGACGGCCGCTGGTACCTCATCGCCTGGTGCCGTACACGCCGGGCGGGCCGGGGTTTCCGGCTGGACCGGATCGCAGCAGCGGCTCCGACCAGTGAACAGGCACAGCCGCATAGCCTGACCGAGCTACTGCTCGGCTCGGCCGCCGTCGGCGCAGTACAACCCACTGCACTGACCTCATTCAGACCTCCGTCATGAGAATCGATCAGTGGATCGTGATGCTGGCGAATGCTTCTAGCAGGGCTATGTCGACGCCGTCGGCTTTGGTGCGGGCGAGCACGGTGTCGAACGCGGCGGGAGTGTTGTCGACTAGTTTGCGTTGCAGCAAAAGGCCCTCGTGAACCGGGCAGAAGAAGTCGTTCCAGTGGGTGGGGATGACCATGGCAGGCTGAACGGTGCCGATGGTCGCGTCGAGGAAGTTCTTGCTGAAACTTTGTTCGGCGCGTCCGAGACCGCCGATGCCGAGGAACAGGGCGTCAGCGTGAACTCCGGCGAGCGCGCCGGGGATCCAGTTGGCTGAACCTTTGAACAGCATGCTCGTCTCTGGTGCCGCCACGAGGAAGTCGTAGGTGCCGCCCTCCTTGTATGCGCTGATGGGCGCGGGCTGCAGGAGGGGCTTGTCAATGGTCGCGCCCTCACCGCCCATCGGGTTGGGGGAGTGTTTGGAGGCGATGGTGCGCACCGTGAAGCTGCCCACCGTGACGGATTTCTCCGGGTCCAGAAGTGCCAAGCGGTCCTCGGGGACGTTGCCGCCCCTGGCGATGTTCAACGTGGACGGTGAGCCGTAGACGGTGGCTTCTGTGCGGTTGGCGATGTAGGCGACGTCCAGCGCGTGGTCGTGGTGGGAGTGAGAGATGAAGATGGCGCGTACGCGGTCCGCGCCCACCTTGTCGAGTGCGGTGTCCACTGCGTCGGGGTCGGTGGAGACCGGTCGGCCGAGCGCGGCATCGAGAAGGCCGGCCGGGGTGATGAAAGCGTCGATGAGGATCTGGGTGGTGCCGTCGTCGACGAGCATCATGGTGGTGCCGAATGAGGTCACCTTGACCGTGGCTCCACTTGGTCCGCCGGGGTCGTCCACGAGAAGGTCGCGGTAGTCGTTGAGGTCTCCGGAGTGGCGGATCTTGGTTTGCCACACAGCGCCCAGCGCCACGGCTGTTGTCAGTTTGAGTGCGAGGGCGATCGAGAGGATGGGGTGTTGCCGGACCGCTCCCGCCAGCCGTGCTCGTAGACCCGGGGCGAACCTGCTGGTGTCTGGCATGAAGTCTCCTCGCTCATTCTCGCAGCGCTGTTACTGACCTTGGCGTTATAGCGGCTGGGTCTTTGTCGGGCCTGGTGGCAGGGTCCGTCTTGGCTGGCAGCCCGGAAGTATGCGGTATCCGGAGGAGGGCGGCCTGACCGCCGGGCAGCGCAAGCGCCGCGAAGAGGTGTGTATGCGGGCCGCTGACCTCTTCGAGGAGGACGTAAAAGTCCCGTGCGTCGCCCGGGAGTTGCGGGTGGGCGAGAAGTCGGTCGACCAGTGGCGCCGCGCTTGGGCGTCCGGCGGGCGGGAAGCGCTGCGTTCCCAGGGGCCGGCTCCGTCGGCAGCGTCTGGGGTGCGCCCGGTGAGCGCAGCCAGGAACCGTCGCCGGTCGTCTCCGCCGCGGGAAGGCAGGGCGGGTTCAGGCGTCCGGGCGGGCCGGCTGGGTGCTGTTGTCGGCGGCGGCCTTGGCGGTGGGCCACTGCGCCAGCGAGAGCATCCCCATCACCCGGCGGATGAGGTAGAAGGCCAGCGGCAGTTCGACACACGCCGCGAGCACCGCCGACAGCCACACCCCCGAGGTGCCGAAAGCGAGCGACACGTCGAACCACGCGTCGCAGATCAACAGCACCGCCGTCGTGGTCGCCGACACGATCACAGCGCGGTGCCGCAGCCACCCGAGCAGCGCCGTGGCCGCCATCGCGACCATGAGCAGGGCGTCGAACCCGACCCATGTCACGCGCCACTGGCGGACCTCGTACACGGACGGCAGCGTCATCGCCAGCAGGACCGTCCAGGGGACAAGGCCGAGGGCGCAGACGGTGAGCAGCTCCAGCGTGTGGCGCCGGTGCCGGCGTATCCGCTCGGGCAGATCGGCCGCGGCCGCCGGTGCCGCGGCTTTTTCCTGGGTGCTGGCTTGGGCGTCGCTCACGCAGGCTGCTCCGTTCTCGTCCGTCCCGGGCGGACAGCGGCGGGGTGCTCCGCCGGCATCGGGCGGTCAGGTGCCGGTGATGATCCAGCCCGGATCTGCCAGGCTAACCCGCACCCGTCCCGCCCCGGCTCCGGGCCCCTTGATGTGCCGCTTGATGTGCCGCGCGTCCGCAGCAGAGCTGCCGTCGTCCGTCAAGTCCCGAGTTCTCCTGCCACGCATTCCAGGGGCATGACTCCTTTCGTCCGCCGGTGCCTAATGGAGATGCGGGCCCGTTCAACAGCAGCTGGCCCTCACCGAATGGCCGCGAATTTCCAGGACTGTTCGGAAACCCTGATTATTTCTCACGGAGGAGAATTCCCATGACCCGCACTTCCCGTACTCAGCGCCTTGTGATGCTTGCCGCCTCGACCGCCCTGGCGGCGGGAGGCGCGCTGGTACCCTCCAGCGCTTTCGCCGCCCCGGCGACGCCGCACACCGGGCCCGTGGCCGCGGTCACGGCAAGCCACCAGGGCCACCAGGCCGCCGAGATCACGGGGCTGGTCAAGAACAGTACGACCACCATCACCAAGACGACGGTCAAGAAGGAACTGACCACCAACGGCCTCAAGATCACCAAGATCACCAAGACGACCAAAATAACCAAGAATTCCAAGGGTGTCGTGATCAAGAAGGTCGTCACGACGACCAAGAATGTCAAGTTCATCAAAATCGCTGGAAACAACGGCAACAACAATAATGAATAGCAGCCGCTAGGACCGGGCTGAAGAACGTCGTCCGGGCGGTGCGGGGTGCGCGGTGAGCCGCGTACCCCGCACCGCTGTGCCGTTTTCAGACGCTGTTGCGGCCGATGCTCGCACCGCCGTCGACGCGCAGGATCTGGCCGGTGATGAAACCCGCCTTCTCGGAGAGCAGGAAGGCGATGGCGGCTGCGAGCTCGTCCGGGCGCCCGAACCTTCCCATGGGAACGGTCGCCAGGTAGCGGGCGGCTGAGGCCGACCCGGGCGGGTTGTTCTCCCGGAACAACTCGGTCTCGGTGGGGCCCGGGGCGACCGCGTTGACGGTGATCCCGTGTGCGGCAAGCTCTCCGGCCCAGCCTCGCGTCAAGAACTCCAGGGCGGCCTTGGCCGCACCGTAGGACGTTCGATCGGGCAGCCCCAGGGTGACCAGGCTGGTGACGTTCACCACGCGGCCCCAGGACCGCTCCAGCATGCCGGGCAGGACGGCCTGGACGATCTGGACCGCGGTGCGCACGTTCATGTCGAGAACCGCGTCGAGGTCGGACAGAGCGACCTCCCCGACGGGCGCGGGCCGCACCATCCCCACATTGTTGACCACGGCGTCGACCGGCCCCGCGCCCATCACTTCGCCCAGGACCTGATCGGTGGCCGCACGGTCGGCAAGGTCGGCTTCGTGGAACTCGCCGGGAAAGGACTGCGGTGCGCTGCGGGCGATGCCCACGAGGGTGTGGCCTTCTCCTGCCAGCTGCTCGGCGAGGGCGCGGCCGATGCCTTTGGACGCGCCCGTGACGAGTACTCGTCTGCGGATCACGGGTTCACTCCTTCGCTGCGCTGATCTGCGCATCGATCGTGTGTGGGGGGCGGGTGGGTTCGCCTCAGGCGGCCGATCGGAGGCCGGATGTGTGGGGGAGGTTCTGTTCGGCCCAGACGACCTTGCCGCCCGGTATCGGGCGGGAGCCCCACCTGCGGGACAGGTTGGTGACGAGGAAGAGGCCGCGGCCGTTCTCGTCCATGGTGCGTGCGCGACGCGGACGCGGGGTGCAGGGACCGGTGTCGGACACTTCGCAGGTCAGGACTTGGTGCCGGACGAGCCGTAGCTCGATCTGTCCGGTGCCGTGGCGGATGGCGTTGGTGACGAGTTCGCTGACGATCAGTTTCGTGGCGTCCTGAAGACCTTGCAGGCCCCATTCCGTCAGCTGTCGTGCGGCCAGGGTGCGGGCGCTGCTGACGGCGGACCGGTCACCGGGCAGTGTCCAGGAGGCGACCCGGGCCGGGCCGAGGGAGCGGGTGCGGACGAGCAGGAGTGTGACGTCGTCGCACGGTGCCTGGTCCGGAAGGGACTGCGTTGCGATGTCGCAGAGGTCTTCAAGAGACCGGCCCGGTTGTGCGAGGACGCTGCCCAGCCGGCGCATTCCCTCTTCGATGTCGTGGTCGCGGGTCTCGATCAGGCCGTCGGTGTACAGGGCGAGGATGCTTCCCTCGGCCAGTTCCAGTTCCACGGATTCGGGAGGGTCCCCCAGGCCGACACCCAGGGGGGCTCCGGGGGGAAGGCCGAGGTACGTGACCTGCCCCTGCGGGTCGATGATCGCGGGCGGGGGATGCCCGGCGCTCGCCATGGTGCACCGGCGGGTGGCCGGGTCGTAGACGGCGTACAGGCAGGTGGCGCCCACCACCGCGGGGGGCTGGTCCGGGGTGTCGGCGTCTTCCTCGCCCAGCCGTTGGACCGTGTCGTCGAGCTGGGCCAGCAGTTCGTCGGGAGGCAGCTCCATGGCGGCGAGGGTGTGGACGGCGGTGCGGAGCCTGCCCATGGTCGCGGCGGCGTGGAGGCCGTGTCCGATCACGTCGCCGACGACGAGCGCCACCCGTGCGCCGGACAGCGGGATCACGTCGAACCAGTCGCCGCCGACACCGTGGTCCAGGTCCGCGGGCAGGTAGCGCGACGCCGCCTCGACCGCTGTGCCGCCTGTCAACCGGCGGGGCAGCAGATGGCGTTGCAGCGTGAGGGCGGCGGTGTGTTTGCGGGCGTACTGACGGGCGTTGTGCAACGACTGCGCGGCGCGGCCGACGAGTTCTTCGGCCAGGAGGAGATCGACCTCATGGAACGGCACGGGATCCTTCGTGCGGACGAACAGCGCCACGCCCAGCAGGGAGCGCCGTACACGGATGGGTACGATCATGATCGAGTGCGCGCCGTGCTCACGGACGCTGCGCGCCAGTTCCGGCATCTCGTCGATCCATGCGCCCGAGGCGGTGTCCAGGACCGGCTCCAGGAAGGACTTCCCGGCACGCAGGACGTCGGTGAAGGGTGAGACCGGCGGCACGAACACCGGCTCGCCGCACGCCCAGGGGGATTCCGGGACCCCCTGGTGGATCGAGGCCAGACCGGCACGCCGGAGACCGGGGAGATGCTTGCCCGTCGCGCCGATGCGGACCGGGGGCCCCTCCCCGAACGAGATCGACTGCTCCAGGTCCACGGCGACGTGGTCGGCGAGCAACGGCACGGCCAGGTCGGCCAGTTCCTGGCTGGCCTGCGTCACATCCAGGGTGCTGCCCAGACGCGTACTGGCCTGGCTGAGGACGGCGAGGCGCTCACGCGTCCGCCGGCTCGCGGTGACGTCAGCGCCGATGATGCACACCCCCAGCGCTCGGCCGTCGGCGCCCTGGAGGCACTGGAACGAAACCGCGAACTGGTGCTCCGGGCCCTGACTCGTCGGCAGCCACGTCCGGTACTCGTGGATCTTGGTCGCACCGTTCTGGAGAACCTGCCGCATCACCGCCTCGATGGTTTCGGCATTGACACCGGGCAGTACCTCGGTGAATCGACGTCCGAGACGTCGGTCACGGGAAAGGCCGTCGTGGTTCTCGGCAACGTCGTTCACGTAGGTGGACCGCAGTTGCCGGTCGCGAATGCCGACACCGATCGGCGCGCGGGCGAGAAGCGGTCCCCGCACCGATCTGTCGATCGCGTCCCCGGACTGCGGGACGGCGTCGGTCACGGACGCGAGCCATCGCGCTGTCCCGTCCTGACCGTGCAGCATCGTGAGCCGTACGCTGGCGTCGAGTACGCGGCCGTCCCCGTGGCGCACTGCCGTCGCCCCTGACCACCCGTTCTCGGCACGGCACCGCTCGACAAACGCTGATGTCGTCGTCGCTTCCTTGAAAGACGGCAGCACGAGTGCGGCGGACCGGCCCACGACGTCCCCGGCACAGAATCCGACGAGCCGCTCGGCGGTGTGTGTCCATGCGGCGACCATCCCCTGCTCGTCGAGCAGCGCGATGGCCGTGTCGGATATGTCGGACGCGTTCAACTGCTTACCGAGTGTCACTGCGTCGAGGCTGGTCGTAGTCGTCAAGTGCTGTCCTCGGGAGTCTGGGAAAGCCGGCGGTGCGGGGCTCCAGCGATGTGCCCCTTTTCTCCCCTAATGACCGGATAGTGGTTGGTTTTGTGACAGCGCTGCAGCCGTGACTGGTACAGCTCCCGTCATCCAGGTCGGCGCAGGGCTGCGGAGGGCGCCGGTCCTGGGCTCAGGCCGGCCGGCCCAGCGCTGTTGCCAGCGGTTCCAGCACGGCGGCGGTGCAGGGCGGCGGCAGATAGACGATGGCAAGCTCCGCACCGGCCTCGCCGAGCTCGGCGGCGCTGGCCGCCGTCGCGGCCGGATCGCCGCTGAACCGCACCTGGCTCGACAGCAGGATCTCCGCCGGGCCCCGGCGGACGTCGGCGCAGTACTGGTGGAGTACGTCGCGCGCGGATGAACCGCCCGACCGTGCCGCTGTCGAAGTTCCAGTGCTGTGCGAAGCGGGCGGCGGTGCGCAGGGTGCGCTTCTCGCCGCTGCCGCCGATGCACAGCGACGGGTACGGCCGCTGCACGGGCTTGGGGTTGCAGCGGGCGCCGGTCAGCTCGTAGGAGCTGCCTTTGAACGTCGTGCTCTCCCGGCTGAGCAGACCGGTGATGACCTCGCACGCCTCCTCGAACCGGTCGCTGCGCTCTTTCGGGGTGCCCAGCTCGATGCCGTAGGCACTGGACTCCTCCTGGTTCCAGCCGGTCCCGAGGCCGAGCTCCAGCCGGCCGCCGGACACGATGTCGAGCGTTGCCGCCATGTGTCGTTGGCGGCCCGCCACACCTGGAGCATGGCGTCCCAAGTCGTACTCTGCGGTGACGTCTTGAAAGCAAAACGCATGCGGCCACGCTAGTGCGAGGCGCGTTCCTCCCCGGACCGGGGAGCGGTCCGGACCCCGGCTGTCGAGAGTGCTCATGCCGTCGGGCCGCCAGGACGTCCGGCACCCGTTCCCCGTTCCCCGGACGTCGCAGGGCGCCGCGAAGCGCTCGCCGCGACGGCCGTGCCGGTCAAGGCCGAAGCGGTCCGGCTGGTTCGGGAGTTCTGGCGCCTGCTGTCAGTCGCCGATGCGATGATCCCCGCACACGACAGCGAAGGAGGCCCCTCTTGGGCAGCGGGGACATCGGGCCCCTCGGCGACGACGTCAGGGCAATCGGGCTCGTGTGCAGACCGGGGCCGCCGCAATGAGCTACAACCTGAGCCTCTACCGGTTCTTGGACGGTGAGCCGGCCGAGCCGGACATGGACGTGGTCCGGGCGGTCCTTTCGCCCTGCGACGCCGCGCCCGAGAAGGCGGCCGAGGGCGATACGGAGTTCTGGATCCGTGCCGCCGACGGCAGCGAGGCCGAGGTGTTCGTCTTTGGCGGCGGCATCGGCGTCGAACGCCCGCAGACCGGCGACGTGTGGAAGATCATCATCGAGCTGGCGGACCGGCTCGGCGCGGGGATCCTCATTCCCGACGGCACGCTCTTGTGCCGTGAGGACATGCGGGGACACCTTCCCGAGGGCCTGGAGAGCGATGCTGTTTTCGTCCCGGAGATCACCCTCGAAGTCTTCGAGAGGGCCGCGGGGCCCTTCAGCCCTCCGCTGACCTGATGTTCGGCCCCGCGCAGGGAACTTCACCCCCTCCGCCGCAGCCCCGACCCGGCAGCGGGGTACAGACCGGATCGCCCCCGACTACAACTACTTCCTCTCCGACCAGGGCAGCGGGTGCGGGGGCGCGATCAGGATCACCGACATCTACGGAGAACCGCTGGTGCTCAACGGGATCGCCCTGCGGCCGGACGCCGTGCAGCCGACGCGCGTTCAGTTTGCCCAGCACTGACCCCCGCCGACCGAGCGGTCGAGCCCGGCCCCGGCCCGCGCGCCGTGACGCGGCCCGGAACGTCCTGTCAGGCGTTCTTGAACTGCGCGGTGACGGCGGCCACGCGCTTGCCCTGGTAGACGGCGGCGGCACGGGCGGTGTCGTCGACGGGGACCGCTCCCTGGCCGTTGACGTGGCTGGTGCCGTAGGGGTTGCCGTCGGCGAACTTCACGGGGTCGGTGTACCCGGGCGTGACGATGATGCCGCCGAAGTGGTGGACGGAGTTGTACAGGGCCAGCAGCGTGGACTCCTGCCCGCCGTGCGCGGTGGCGGTGGCGGTGAAGCCGCTGTAGATCTTGTCGGCCAGCTTGCCCTGGGCCCACAGGCCGCCGAGGGTGTCGATGAACTGCTTGAGCTGGCTGGCGATGTTGCCGAACCGGGTGGGGGAGCCGAAGATGACGGCGTCCGCCCACTCGATGTCGTCCGGGGTCGCCATGGGGATGTCCTCGGTGGCCACCATGTGCGCCGCCCAGGCCTCGTTGGTGGCGATGGCCTCCTTGGGGGCCAGTTCGGCGACGCGCAGAAGCCGTACCTCCGCGCCTTCCTTGCGGGCGCCCTCGGCCACCGACTCCGCCAGCTCGTGGACCGTCCCGGTGGAGGAGTAGTAGATCACTGCGACTTGGGAGACATCAGAAGGTCCCTTTCTTCTTCTGCCGGCGCGACGGCGCGAGTCGCCGTGCTGAGGGCCGGGCGCGTGGTCGCGTTCGTGATGGGGCCGGCGGTGGGACTGGTGGTGGGGTGAGCGGTGGCGGTCAGGGAGAGCCGCAGCCGGCGCGCCGCCATCCCGCGGGCGGCTGTCAGGCCGTGGCGGTGCCGGTCGACGGTCGCCGAGGCCGAGAGCCGCAGCGATCCGTCCCTGACGGTCAGTGAGTCGATCGTCAGCCGGAGGGGAGCCCGGTGCCCACGGACCGTGAGCGATCCCTCCACCGTCCAGATGCCGTCGTCGCCGCGGACCGCCCCGCTCGACTCGAAGCGGATGGCCGGGTGCCGGTCCGCGTCCAGGAACGCGGGCGAGCGCACGTGATCGTCGGCGAGCCGCACCGGTGTGGAAACTGCCCGCCGCGACGACCGCGTGCACGGCCGACCCGGGCACCGGCTCGGCGACGGAGATGCTCGCCGACTCCAGCGTGAAAGTGCCGTTCACCCTGCCGAGGCCGAACAGGTGCCGGGTGGTGAAGGTGATGGACGATCGCGCCGGATCGACCTGGTAGGTCCCGGCGGGCGGCAACTGGACACTCATGCCCTTCTGGCCTCTCACTCGTCGTCGCACACGGCGATCCCCGGCAGATTGTTCCTTGCGTAAGCAAGCATCTCTAGGGTGGTGATGCTTTGTCGAGCAAGTAAATTGAGGCTTGTCGGGCCAGTGCCCGCAGGCGTGCCATGGTCGACTGGATCCCGCGACCGCCAGCCCGTTCGCCGCGCAGGCGCAGGCGCAGGCGCAGGTGCGGTCGGCCGTCGGCCGGCCCTGTCGGCGCCGCAGGCTGCGCGGGGCCCGGGATCCGATCACCGCTTGAGCTTGCTTGCTTGAGCATGTAAGCTGCACGGATGAGTGACGTTGATCCGCTGGCCGCCGAGGAAGAGCGATTCTGGCGTGCCCTGATGCGCGTCATCATCGCGCTCCCGCGCTCGCTGGACGACGATCTGCTGCGGGCCACGGGTCTGACGCTCACCGAGTACGTCGTCCTCATGAGTCTCTCCGAAGCGGAGAACCAGGAGCTGCGGATGACGGATCTCGCCGCGGCCAGCGCCCTGTCGGCAAGCCGGATCACCCGGATCGTGGACACGCTCCAGGCCCGGGGCCAGGTGACCAAGCGGCGCCACGAAGGCGACGGGCGGGGCAATGTGGCCTCTTTGACCCCCGAGGGGCTGAAGCGTCTTCAGGCCGCCTACCCCGTTCATCTGGCGAGTGCCCGTAAGCGGGTCGTCGACCAGCTCGACGGACGCTCCCTGCCCGCTCTGGTGAGGCAGTTCGAGGCCGTTGTGAAAAAGCTGGACTGAACCAGGCCACGGACGGCCGTGTCCCGGTCCGGTCGGCCATCAGTCCGCGCTCGGCGAAGAGCCACCCGCCGTCCTGTTCGACAAATTTCGTCGCCGCCCGCGCGGTGGAGCCGACGCGGACCGCACCAGCGCCGGGCGGTCCGCGCCGCGCTCCCCGGCGCCGGGGGTTCCCCACGCCCCGTCAGGCCCGGTACACGCGACGTTCCGTCAGGCCCGGTACACGCGGCGGGCGATGTGCTCCGCGATCATGATGGTGGTCGCGTTGGTCACGGTGGACGGGACCTCCGGCATGATGGAGGCGTCCACGACGCGCAGCCGCTCGACCCCCTTGACCGCGCCCGACTCGTCGACCACGGACCATTCGTCCTCGGGCCCTCCCATGGGCACGGTCGAGGTGGGGTGACCGTAAGTGGAGATCCCGGCCTCGATCGTGTCCAGCAGTTCCTCGTCGCCCCGGACCGCGTCGCCGGGAACGAGTTCGCCGGCCAGTACCCGTGCGAACCGCGGCGTGCCCACGAGGCCGCGCACGAGCTTCACGCCCTCCAGCATGCGGCGGCGGTCCCTGGCGGTGGCGAGGTAGTTGTCGTCGATGACCGGAGCGGCGTAGGGGTCCCGGCCGGCCAGGCGGAGGGAGCCTCGTGACTCCGGCCGGGTGACGGCCGTCGCCAGGAGCAGGGCTCCGCCGGTCGGACTGAAGGAGCCGTCCAGCAGGTGCACGGCCACGATGCCGAGGTCCAGTTCGCCGGCCTGAGCCTCGGTCGAGGCGCACCACAGACCCGCCGAGAAGGCGTCCGTCATCGTCTGGTGCCCGGGCGCCAGGGCGAACAGCGAGTGGAAGAAGGGATGGTCCTGCAACCGCCGGCCGACCGGCAGGTCGGCGACCACACCGATGCCCAGTGCCCGCAGGTCCTTCGCCGGTCCGACGCCGGAGCGCAGCAGGATGGCCGGACTGCCGTAGCTGCCGGCGGCGAGTATCACCTCGGCGGCCCGGTACACGGTGCCGGAGGCACTCACCACGCCGCGCGCCGTGCCGTCCTTGATGAGTACGGTGTCGGCGGTGACCTCGCTCAGCACCCGGAGATTGGGGCGCTGGCGCACCGGTGGCGTCAGATAGGCCAGGGCGGTGTTCTGCCGCACCCCGCCGACGATGTTGACGGGATAGCCGCCGACGCCCTCCTGCTCGGCCCCGTTGAAGTCCTCGACACGCCGGAACCCGCGGTCCGCCGAGCCGTCGACGAACGCCCGCAGAGGCGACGTGAGTTGCTCGTAGGACCACTGGCGGACGGGGAAGGGGCCCAGGCGCCCGTGGTAGGCGTCGTCGCCGGCCGGTGTGTTCTCCATGCGCCTGAACGTGGGGAGGACGTCCTCGTAGGACCAGCCCTTGATGCCGTAACGGTCCGCCCAGGCGGCGAAGTCCCCGGGACGCGCCCGGATGGCCACCCCCGCGTTGACGGCGGAACTGCCCCCCATGGTCCGGCCGCGCGGAGCGGGGATGCCCGGGGCCCGGTCGGTGCCCCGCGCGGTGTAGCCCCAGTCGTGGTCCGGATCGGCCAGCAGATGCGGGGTCCGCAGCCCGTGGGGGAACTGCCCCGCGGGGTAGTCCGGGCCTGCCTCGATCAGCAGGACCTCGCGCTGCGGGTCCTCGCTGAGCCGGGCAGCGAGCACGGCGCCCGCGGATCCGCCTCCGACGACGATGACATCGGCGTCCTTGCCCGGCCGGTCGTTGCTGTCACTTCACGGACTTTCCTCCGAGGACTTGTCAGTGGATGCTCTTTGAATGCTTCTTCAAGCAAATTGATACTGCGGGGTTGGTCAGGTTCCTGCCACGTACTGAGGTCGGGGATGCGGTGCCTCAGAGGTGCGGTATCTCAGAAATGCGCTGCCTCGGGAACGACGCGTTCTCCGAGCAGCTGGAGGGCCGCCTGCTGGTCGGCTCCCCGTACCGGGCCGATGACGTGGTCGATGCCGATCCGGTGCAGCCGGCGCAGTTCGGCGAGCAGGCCCGGCACGTGCTTGCCCCGCGGCCCGGGGTCGAGGGGGAGGAGGACGGTCTTCTCGATCGTGTCGTAGTCCCGCCCGGCCCGGTCGCAGTGTCCGCGCAGCACGTCGAGTTTGTGCCGGAGGTCCGGTCCGTGGAAGAGGTTGCAGGCGTTGCCGTACTCCGCGACGAGCCGCAGCGTCTTCTGCTCGCCGGACCCGCCGATCAGGATCGGCGGGTGGGGGCGCCGTACCGTGGCGGGGGAGTTGAGGGTGCGCTCGAGCCGGTAGTGGCGGCCGTTGAAGGGCCCTTCGTCGTCGCTCCACATCTGCAGGCAGATCCGCAGCGTCTCCTCGAGGCGTTCGAACCGCTCGGCGACGGGCGGGAAGGGCAGGCCCAGTCCGCGCGCCTCGGCGACGTTGAACCCCGCGCCGACACCGATGCCCAGGGCCGCCCGGCCCTCGGACAGCACGTCGAGCGTGGTGACCATCTTGGCCAGCAGGCCGGGCTCGCGGTAGCCGGCCGAGGTCACCAGGGCGAGAAGCTCCACGCGTTCGGTGCTCGCCGCCAGGTAGCCCAGCGTGGTGTACGCCTCCAGCATTTCCTGTTCGGACGTCCCCACGATCCCGATCTGGAAGAGATGGTCCATGACGGCGATGCGTGTGAACCCGTACTCCTCCGCGGTGCGGGCGAGCCGGCCCACGTGACGTGCGATGCCTGCCGGGCCCTGGGGCTGGGTGAAGTCAGCGATGGCCATGCCGAGGTTCATGCGGGCTCCCGTGTGCCGGACCGACCGACCGAGTATGCTTAGGCATTCATCTGCTTTGTCAAGCAAGGAAATACCGGTGAGTGCCGCGCATATTGGTGCCAAGAAACCAATTTCCCGGCAAATGTGGTGTTCGTCGCCCAATGGCTCCATCCGTGCACGCTTCTAGCGTCGTCCTCACGGAAACGCTCCTTCCGGTCCCCGGACCGGAAGGACCGGAAGGACCGGAAGGACCGGTACATGAGCGCGGCAAAGGAGCGGTGCATGAACGCGGCAGACGGCACGGCGGCCGGCCCGTCGCGGGCCCCGGGACGGCGCCCGCCCGCGGCATGAGCGTGGCCCCGCGGAGCGCCGGGCTTCGGCCGGACGGAGGTCCGCTGCGGCGTCGCCCCGCCGGCCGTGGCGGCCGCCGGACGTGCCGTCACCGAACGGACCGCATTTCGCGACGAGGGCGCCGGTGTCGAGCAGGATCGGATCGGCGCTTGGTTCCGGCGTCCCACGACGCGAGGGAAGGCGCCCGGGCCTTCACCGAGAAGCGCGCACCCCACGGGCAGGGCCGCTGACCCGGCGCCCGGCTCCAGCACGAAAGTCGGTGGCAACAATGACCGAGCGATCCACCGTCCACAGCGTGACCTACGACCTGCTGCGGACCCTGAAACTCACCACGGTCTTCGGCAATCCCGGCTCGACCGAGCAGACCTTCCTGCAGGATTTCCCCGAGGACTTCACCTACGTCCTGGCGCTGCAGGAGGCGTCCGTCATCGCGATGGCCGACGCCTTCGCCCAGGTCACGCGCCGCCCGGCACTGGTCAACGTGCACTCCTCGGCCGGGGTGGGAAACGCGATGGGCAACCTGGTGGCGGCCTACCACGGAAACACGCCGCTGATCATCACCTCGGGACAGCAGCACCGTGAACTCGTGATCGGGGAGCCGTATCTCGGCAACCGCGAGGCCACCACGCTGCCGAAGCCGTGGGTGAAATGGTCCTACGAGCCGGCCCGCGCCGAAGACGTCCCCGAGGCTTTCATGCGGGCCTATGCGGAGGCACTGCAGCCGCCGGCGGGACCGGTCTACCTGTCGATTCCCATGGACGACTGGAAGCGGCCGCTGTCCGGATTCACCCGGGTCCGGACCGTCAGCGACCGGGTCGTCCCCGATGCGCAGCGCCTGCGGCTGTTCGCCGACCGCATCTCCGCAAGCCGCCGTCCCGCGCTGGTCTTCGGGCCGGAGGTGGACCGGGCCGGCGGCTGGGACGCGGCGGTGGCCCTGGCGGAGAAGCTGCGCGCTTCCGTCTACGGCGCCCCGCTGCTGGACCGCGCCTCCTTCCCCGAGGACCACCCCCTCTTCCGCGGCCCGCTCGGCATGTCGGTGAAGACCATCAGCGACCGGCTGGCCGGGCACGACCTGGTGGTCGTGATCGGCGCGGAGGCGTTCCGCTACTACCCCTACGTGCCCGGCGACTACCTCCCCGACGGCACCGAGCTCCTGCAGATCACCGGCAATCCGGGGGTTGCCGCGGCGGCGCGGGTGGGCGACAGCCTCCTGGGCGATCCCGCGACGGCGACCGAGCTGCTCCTGGACATGGTCGCCGAGGGGTCTGCGCGGACCGCTCCGGAGCCGATGGCGCGGCCCCGTGAGCTGCCGCAGGTGCCGGGCAGCCCGCTCACCCCGCCGGAGGTGTACGCCGCCCTGAGCAGGGTCCGGCCGCCGGACGCGGTCATCGTCAACGAATCGACCTCCACGATGGCGCAGCAGGTCGAGTGGCTTCCGACGGTCAGGAGCGGATCGTTCTTCGCCACGGCCAGCGGAGGGATCGGCTGGGCCACCCCGGCCGCGGTGGGCGTCGCGCTGGGCGACCGGGACCGGGGCGTCGACCGGCCGGTGGTCGGCCTGATCGGCGACGGTTCCTTCCAGTACTCCGTGCAGGCCATCTGGACGGCGGCCCGGCACAACCTCCCCATCGTGTATGTGGTCATGCGCAACCAGGAGTACTCCATCCTCAAGTCGTTCGCGGTACTGGAGGAGACGCCGGGCGTTCCGGGACTTGACCTGCCCGGGCTCGACATCGCCTCGGTGGCCCGCGGATTCGGATGCCGTGCGGTCGACGTGGAGACCACGGGGGACCTGGAGCGGGAGTTCAAGGCGGCCCTGAGCGCCGGCACCGCCACCGTCATCGTGGTGCCCACCCAGCCCCAGAAGGCGATGCTGTAGGCCGTGCGACCGGCACGGCGGGACAGGAGACAGCGGTCATGGACCTTGGACTGAAGGACCGGGTGTACATCGTCACCGGCGGCACCCGCGGTCTGGGCAGGGCCGCCGCGCGCGAACTGGTGGCGGACGGGGCGAGGGTGGTCGTCAGCGGCCGCGGCGAGAAGTCGGTGGCCGCCGCCGAGGCGGAGCTCGGCGGCCGGGGGCAGGCGGTCGGTGTCGTGGCCGACAACGCCGACCCCGCTGCCCCGGACCGGCTCATCGGCGCGGCACGCGATGCCTTCAAGCGGCTGGACGGGGTGCTCATCAGCGTCGGCGGCCCGCCGCCAGGTACGTCGGACACCATCGACGACGACCTGTGGCGCGCCGCCTTCGAGTCGGTCTTCCTCGGTGCGGTGCGGCTGTCGCGCGCCGTCGCGGCGGAGCTGGACGGGGGAGGGGTCATCGGCTTCGTCCTCTCCAGCTCCGTGTACGAGCCGATTCCCGGCCTCGCGCTCTCCAACGCCTTCCGGCCGGGCCTGGCCGGTTACGCGAAGAACCTGGCGAACGAGCTGGGTCCCCGGGGTATCCGCGTCGTCGGTCTCGTGCCCGCCCACATCGAGACCGACCGGGTCCGCGAACTCGACGCGCACACCGGCCACGCCGACGCCGCCCGCGCCCGTGCGACCGCCGGCGTCCCCCTGCGCCGCTACGGAACCCCCGAGGAGTTCGGCCGCAGCGCCGCCTTCCTGCTGTCGCCCGCCGCGTCCTACCTCACGGGCGTGATGCTGTCGGTCGACGGGGGTGTGCGCAGGAGCTTCTAGGGCCTGCCCGGCCGGTCATGCCGCAGACGCGGGGGCCCGGCACGCCCTCCCCCAAGCTCTTCGAGCAGGGGGTGCCCCCAGCGGTGCTGGGCCAGTCTCCTGGCGTACTCCGAGGCGACCGGGAGCCCCTCGACGTTGTCCAGCGGTATGTCGTTCTCGAAAATGTGCAGCAGCGTGGCGACGTTCTCCGCGACGCTCGCCTCGAGGATCTTGATGACGGTCCCGTCACCCCGGAGCTCCGGGATCTCCGCGAGCAGCTGCTCCCCGATGTCACGGCTGACGTCCGAAAGATGTGCCCCCACGCGCTCCGCGACCACGGACAGCTGCTTTGCGGCCTCGGGATACTCCGCAGCCATGCCCCGATCGTACAAAACGAGATCACCGGCTGCTCATCGGCGGACCGCGCGCGCGGGACGTGACCGGGGGCCGCGGCGGATCAATGTACGCCGGCCACAACCCCTTCAGCGCGGTCCGTACCGCTGTGGCCTGGCCGCCGTCCCGTCCCGGCCGCACGATGAAAAGCCACTGGCCCCCGATGGCCGGGGCAGGTGAGGCGAGGGCGGTGACCCCGCGGGTGAACCGGGAGCTCGACGGGCAGTTCGGTGACTACCAGAACGAGATCTACACCGGCGGGCTGTCCGGCGTGCTGCCCGCCCTGCCGATGGAGTTCCAGGAGCTGGAGGCGCGAGCGCGGGCGGCGCTGTCGCTGCTGTCGCTGCTGTCGTATGTCGCCGGTGGCGCAGGAGACGAGTCCACCCAGCGGGCCAACGTCTCGGCGTTCCTGCGGTGGGGGCTGGTGCCGCGGATGATGGCCGGTGCGGCCCGGCGCGACATGTCGGTGAACCTGTTCGGGACGCGTCTGCCGTCCCCGCTGTTCATGGCACCCGTCGGGGTGATCGGGCTGTGCGCGCAGGACGGCCGCGGCGACCTGGCCACGGCCCGCGCAGCCGCCCGTACGGGCGTGCCGATGATGGCCTCCACCCTCAGCGTCGATCCGCTGGAGGAGGTCGCGGCCGAGTTCGGGGACACCCCGGGATTCTTCTCGCTGTACACCCCCACCGACCGGGAGCTGGCCCAGAGCCTGGTGCGCCGGGCCGAAACGGCGGGCTTCAAGGGCATCGTGGTGACGCTGGACACCTGGATCACCGGATGGCGCCCCCGCGACCTGGCAACCGGCAACTTCCCGCAGCTGCGCGGCCACTGCCTTGCCGACTACACGTCCGACCCGGTCTTCAGGGCCCGGCTGGTCAAAGCCCCCGAGGAGGATGTGCGGGCCGCGGTAGGCCCGCCACGGAACAGGTGAGCTCCGTACGGGCAACCGGGCCTGTCCGACGGGCCGCTGACGGGACATCGGGTCCGCCTGCCCGGGGATCCACCTCTCCCGGTTCCCGTCCCTGGTCAGGGCGTCTTCGCCCTGCAATATGCTGACTCGGTGAGTAGCGAACCGGTACCGCCAGAGGGCACCGCCGTCGAGCTGATGCGGGCGATGACGCGGCTGCGCGCGCGGCTGCGCACCGAGGCGCCGATCGACGACCTGCCGTGGAACTGGTCGCATCTGACCACGCTGCACCGGATCGTCACGGACGGCCCGATGACCGTGAGCGAGCTCGCGCAGGCCGAGCACGTGCGGCGGCAGTCGATGGCGGAGACCGTGGCCGCGCTGCGCGCCGGCGAGCTGATCACCACCGCGAAGGACCCCAACGACGGGCGCAAGGTCCTGGTGAGTGCGACCCCGGCCGGGCGGACGCTGACCGAGCGGATCCCGGCGGCCCGTGAGGCGTGGCTGGCCGAGGTGATCGGGTCCGCGCTTCGAGCCCCCGAGCGTCGGACGCTCGACAAGGCCGCCGAGATCATGAATCGCCTGGCGGACTCCGAGACCGTCTAGGCCCGCGGGGAGGAGCGGACCGGATTTTGACGGTAGCGGTCAGCCGGTAGTGAGCTGCTTCACCCGCGCGTAGCCGATGTGGATCTCGGTGAAGGCCCTGAGGGGTGCTCAGGCAGGTCGGCAGCCGGCCTTCAGGAAACGATGGCTTGTTGAAGCCGATGTCTCTGCCGACGTGCGTCTGCAGGTGCCGGAACGAGGACTTGGCAGCCCACAGGCATCACCCGGGCATCACCGCAAGCCGGCGGGGCCGACCACGGACCGCCGGATTCTCCCGGCCTGATCTTGGAGCGCACACGGATTTCTTGCCCCAACGGGTTTGTGATGCAAAGCTGATGCCATGGCAGATGCATCGATGCCCTCTCCGGGCACTCCTCACGAAGTCCTCGCCGGCCTTGGTGACTTGACCCGCCGGGTCCGTGCCGCGCAGCGCGGCGCCTGGTTTCCCCTCCTGCTGCTGGGCGTGCTCACGCTGGGCGGGATCCTGGTCAGCCGCTTCACCTTCAAGGTCGAGACCGTGCCCTGCCCGGCGACCGCACCCGCGGCAGGCACCGGCTGCACCCAGGTCACGCAGGTCACGCAGGGCTCGCCGGTCTACTGGCCCATCGGGCTCGCCCTCGCCTACGCCGCGACGGCGTTCTTCTACATCCGCCGCTCCCGCAACCGCGGTGTCGGAACCCCGGTCCGGCCGTACATCCTCACCGGGACCGCCCTGGTCGGTCTGGTGACCGCCACCGAGATCTGGAGCATCCGTCAGGGGATGCCGCAGCCCGGCGCCCCGATCGACTTCTGGGGCCTGCACCTCGACCCCGCCTCCGGGGTGACGGCGTTCCTCCACCGACTCACCGGGAACGCCACAGCCGTCGGGCTGCCGCTGCTGGTGCTGGCCTGGGTGGAACGCAGCCGCACCCTACTGCTACTCACAGTGGTGTACCTGGCCATCGAGCTGGTGCCGCTCACCACCGGCTGGGCGGGGATCCCGTTCACCTCACCCTGGTCCGCCGTGCCCCGCTACGGCGTACCCGGTGTGCTGCTCCTGCTCGGCGCGCTCGGGTTCGCTCTGGCCGAGCTGTCCCGTCAGCGCGACGTCTCATGACCGATCAGCCCGCCCCGCACCCCGTCACCGGCCTGGACGACGTGGTCCACCAGCGTGTCCGCCTCGGCATCCTCACCGTCGCCCACCAGGCGCGCCGGGTCGAGTTCGGCTTCCTGCGCACGGCGCTCGGACTCACCGCCGGAAATCTCAGCCAGCACCTGGCCGTCCTGGAGAAGGCCGGACTGGTCGAGATCGAGAAGGGCTACGAGGGCAAACGTGCCCGCACCTGGCTCTCCCTCACCCCGGCCGGCTACCGCGCCCTGCAGGACGAGGTCACCCAGCTCAAGCGGCTCATCCATCAGATCGAGCAAGGCAGTTCAGCCCCGGAGTCCTGATCTGGGCTCCTGCAAGCCGTGGTGAGCCGTGAGCGGCTCCCGCCGACGTCCGGCGGACCCGGACAGCACGCCGAACACCGTCCAAGAAACCTGGGGAGGACACGTGAGCATCACATCGGTCACCAAGACGGACTTGACGCGCCGTCGCATGTTCGCAGCCGCGCTGGCGGCGGGGGTCGGGGCCGCCGTGCCGATCAGCGCAGCGCGCCAGGCGTGGGCAGCTCCCACCGCCCCCGGCTCGTCTCGACTCACGCTGCCCAGGCCCACCGGGCCGCACCCCGTGGGCACGGTGCCGCTCCACCTCGTCGACACCTCACGTCCCGATCCCGTGGCCGGCCCCGGGCATCACCGCGAGTTGATGGCCGGCGTCTGGTACCCCGCCCGCAGGGCGGAGGGCCTGCCGCGCGCCCCCTGGATGACCGAGGGCGCGTTGCGGGCGCTCCTCACGGACGCCGGCTTCTCCCTCGACCCCGCCCTCGGCCCGCTCACCGCCGCACACGTGGGCGCACCCGTGCACCATGCCGGCCACCGCCTGCCCGTCATCGTGTACTCGCACGGCTCGGGCAGCCACCGCGGCGACCACACCATCATGGTCCAGGAACTCGCCAGCCGCGGCTACGCCGTGGTCACCGTCGACCACACCCACGACACGTTCACCGAATTCCCCGACGGCCGGGTGCTCACCCCGGACGACGTCCCGATGTACCCGAGGGACTTCGCCGCAGACCTCCGGTTCCTGCTCGACTGCGTGGAGGGGCTCGCCGCCGGGCGCAACCCCGACGCCGACGGCAAGCCGCTGCCCCAGGGCCTTCTCGGCGCCCTCGACCCGAAGCGCATCGGCGCGTTCGGCTGGTCGAAGGGCGGCACCGCCACCGCGCTCACCATGCTCGCCGACCAGCGCGTCCGTGCCGGGCTCAGCCTCGACGGCCCGATGCAGCCGACCATCACCGCCGACCTGGACCGGCCGTTCATGATGATGACCGCCGTGTTCACCCGGGACGCCATGCCGGACGTCGCCGAGTTCTGGACACACCTTCGCGGCTGGCGGCTCGACATCCAGGCCGGCGGGGCCATCCACCCCTCATACGGCGACAACGTGACGCTGATCCCGCAAGCGGGCAAGATCCTCGGCATGACCGACCAGCAGATCCAGGACATGATCGGCACCCTCGATCCGGCCCGGGCGGTACGGATCCAACAGGCCTACCCGCTCGCGTTCTTCGACCTGCACCTGCGGCACCGCAGGGAGCGTCTGCTCGACGGCCCGAGTACGGCCTTCCCAGAGGTGAAGTTCATCCCGTGAAGCGTCGGACCGCGCGATGCGCGGTCATACCAGGGCCGCCAGAAAATGCCGTCGCCATCCGGCTGCGGCCTTCGCGAAGGCAGCCATCCGCACAGCCCTTCCCTCGCGTGATCGGCGCTCCTGCCGCTCGCCGCCGTCGACGCGGAATTGGGTACGCGTACTCATGCGTGTCAACACCAGGCTCGGCACCCTGCAGCCATGACGAATCCCCTTCCAGCGCCGAATCGCTGGCGCCCCTGGGCGCACCGAACACGCCGGGGCGCGGACCTTGCCCTCGCGGTACCGCTGTCCCTACTGGAGACCGCGTGGCTGGTGCTGGACTGGATGTTCGGCCTCGGCATGGAGGTATGGGCGGCGCAAGGCGACAAGGCGCAGGTCGACGCGGCAACCCTCGCGCACATCAATCGGGTGTGGGTGCTGTTGGTCGCCGTACTCATCGTGGCAGTACTCGCGGGACTGTTCCGTGCCCCCTGGACGGCGATCGCACACCTGCTGGTGGCTCTCCTGGCTGGCCTGATACTGGGGGCCACACAGCACCAGTGGGATACCGACCACGCCCCCTCGCCCGGGTGTATCCGCTACAGCGCCAACTGCTGAGACACCCGGGCGCGGCTCGAACCACACTGTTGCCCGATATCACTGACGGTGACAGCCGAGACTGAGCCCCGCAGAGATCTGGCGGCAGTTGAATACGAGACCCCACCAGTACCGAGGGCCGCCCGGCGTCGTGCCGGTTACGCCGCTGCCGTGCTCAGGGCGGCGAGGTCCGCGGTGCTGATGATCTCGGCCTGGTGGGGGAAGACCTTCTCCATGAGCACCCGGTGCACCTCCGGATCGGGGTCGGCGGTGGCGTCGGCCAGGAGGAACAGGCGGTAGTCCTCATCGGCCGCCTGCCGCAGGGTGGTCAGCACCACGCCGCTGGTGGACAGCCCGGCGAGGACCAGGGTGTCCACGCCGCGGGCGCGGAGTTCGGCGCGCAGGTCGGTGTCGCTGGCGAAGGCGCTGATGCGTGTCTTGCGCACGGTCAGATCGTCCTCCCCGGCCTTCAGGGACTCGTGCACGGCCGTCGCCGCGGTGCCGTCGGTGAGGTACCCGGCCGCGACGGCCTGGGAGAACGTCTTGTTGTGGGCGGGCACGGCGGCGGCGTCCTTCTCCGCGAGCGCGACGCGTACGAAGACGACGTGCGCCCCGTGGGCGCGGGCCCAGGCCAGTGCCTCGCCCGCGCGGGCGAGCACGCCCTGCGGGTCGGGCACGGCGCCGAGCACGACGGGCTGGAAGTCCATCAGCAGCAGCGCGGTGCGGGCCGGGTCGAGGGCGGGGGCGGTGTGCGTACCAGTGGTCATGTCGGCGGATCGGCTTTCTGTGCGAGGGGGTTCTGTGTGAGTGGGTTCTGTGCTGGGCGCGGGGCCCGGATTCCGGGCCCCGGCCGGGGGCTGGTTCGTGTGGTGCCGGTCGGCGCGGGCCAACTGCCGGTCGAGGACGGTCATGACGAGGACGAGAGCGGAGATCGCGACCAGCACCCACGCTATGGAGTGCAGGCCGCTGTCGCTCACGCCGCGGTGGAAGGCGGTGCCGGTGATCGCCGCCGAGGCGATGGACCCGATGTAGCCGAAGGTGCGCAGCAGTCCGGAAGCGGTGCCCAGCGCGGCGGCGGGGGCCTCCTGGTAGAGGACGGTCTGGTTGGCGACCGTCCCGGCGCCGGAGGTCAGGCCGAAGACCGCGGTGACACAGATGACCGCCGCGATCGGGGTGCCGCTGCCCACGAACAGCGTGGCCACCGCGCCGACGAGCAGCAGGACCGCGCAGGCGATCAGCGGCCACCGCACCACCGCCCGCCGCGACACCACCCGGGCGGCCAGGGCGGTCAGCACACCCATCGGCATCAGCATCAGCCCGGCCTGGTAGGCGGACAGGCCGCGGGCCACCTCCAGCCACTGGGTGAGCCCGTACAGGATCACGTAGGTGCCCATCAGGGTCAGGCCGTTGCGCAGGTAGGTGCGGGTCAGGGCGCCGTTGGCGACGAGCAGCCGTACGTCGAGGAAGGGCTGGGCGGCGCGCAGTTCCCAGCCGACCAGGGCGGCGGCGAGGACCAGGGCGGCGGCGAGCGCGGGCCACTCCAGGCGCGGCAGCGCGTCGAGGAAGACCATCAGCGCGGTGAGCGAGCCGCCGAAGCCCAGCATGCCGAGCAGGTCGATGCGGGAGGCGAGCGCGCGGGGCGAGCCGAAGCGCACCGGTTCGGGGTCCCGGGCGACCCCGGCCAGCGCCAGGACCAGGGCGACGGCGGCGACCGGGATGTTGATCCAGAAGGCGGCGCGCCAGCCCGCCCAGCCGATCAGCAGTCCGCCGATGGCGGGGCCGACGGCGACGGTGGCGGCACCGGTGATCGACAGACCGCCGAGCACCTCGCGCGGCGGGGCCGCGTGGCCGGCCTGTTCGGCGCGGCGGCGGATCAGCAGCATCGCCGCCGGGTAGCCCGCCGAGGTGCCCGCGCCGATCAGTACCCGCGCCACGATCAGTGCCGTCAGCGAGTGGGCCAGCGAGCCGACGATCCCGGCCGCGAGCACCAGCGTGATACCGGCCACGAAGATCCGCCGGGGCCCGAACTCCTCGGCGAGACGCCCGGCGGCGGGCTGGGCCAGCGCGCTGGTGAGATAGAGGCTGGAGATCAGGATCGCGGTGTCCCCGACGGGGATGTGCAGGGCCGCGGCGATGGCGACCAGCGCCGTCGCGATGATCGAGCTGTTGACCGGGTTGAGCGAGGCCCCCAGGTACAGCGGCGCCACAAAGCGCGCACCGAAGGGATTGCCACGGGGCGCTCCGGCCTCGGATATCCGCTCCGGAGTGCGGGTGTCACCGGCAGACGGCACGGCGCGGCTCCTTCCTCCGGGACCTTCCGCTACGGGGCAGGCCTGCTGGGGAGATCCCGGCGGAGATGAGCAGGCCACCTGACAAATATTAACAGGCAGCCTGCCTATCTCCACCGGGGCCGTCCACCCCGGCCGCAGAACGGTCCCGGCGCAGCCCGCCGGGCCCCGCACCCCGGACGGCGACGAACACGGCAACGCGACCGCTTCCTCTGCGCCCGCCCCCTCTGCGATCACCGCCGACGCGCACCACGGACGGCACGGCCCCACCACCACGCCCCTCACGCGGCGACGCCGGTGAACCGGGGGAGACGCAGCCCCGGCCAGAACCGGAGGACCAGAAGTCCCCGCACACGCGGGTCCCCGGACAGGCGACGACGGCCTCGCAGTTCACCCCCGGCCGGCCGAACTCCTCCACGTGCCTGTGTGTCCGTCCGGCATCGACGTGTCCGGCTCCACCCTCCGCCTGCTGACCCCCTGACGAACCACCGCTAGAGTCGCCCGGTGACCGCGGACGGCAGGGGCGTCGAGACGAGGAGCCCGGACGATGGACCTGGAGCTTCGGCATCTGCGGACCTTGTGTGCGATCGCCGACGCCGGGAGTCTGGGGCGCGCCGCGGCACTCCTGAAGTACTCGCAGCCGGCGATGAGCACCCAACTGCGCCGGATCGAGCGCCTCTTCGGCGAGGACTTGTTCGTGCGTACCGCGTCGGGAGTCGAACCGACCCAGTACGGCCTTGAGGTCCTGACCCAGGCGCGCGACATTCTGGCCCGTGCGGATGCCATCAGGCGCCGTCCGGCGGCGGGCGGCGTCAAAGCACCCCGGGTCCTGCGCCTTGCGGCGACCAACTCGCCCGTCCTGTCCGGCATGGTCGTCCGTATACGCAGCCGGAGGCCCGATCTCACGCTGACGGTGAGCAGCGTCTACCCGTCGTCGGAGATAGTCGAGCACTTGGAGAAGGGCGAGCTGGACGCCGCGATCGCCGCGGACTACCCCGGAATGGAGCTGCGGCACTCCGCGGCCGTGGCGCATCGCGAGATCGTCAACGAACCCGCCTTCGTAGCCCTGCCCGCCGGTCACCGGCTCAAGCACCGCATGGAGGTCCCCCTCGCCGAACTCGCCGACGAGGCCTGGTTCCTGACCCCCGACGACGGTGCCGGCTGGCCGGGCGTGTTCTACGCGGCCTGCGCGGCAGCCGGGTTCACGCCCGCGGCCGTCCACGAGTACCTCGGTGACCGGCTCCAGCTCCAGGACATGATCGCCGAGGGACTCGGCGTCTCCATCGTGCAGGCTACGACCCGGCCGGACCAGGGCGTGATCGTCAAACCGCTGACCGGCACACCGCTGTGGACCCGCTACCTGCTCGCATGGCGCCGCGACCAGGTCACGGAGGACATCACGGAGACACTGTTCAGCTCCGCGCACGCGTCCTACCGCGACCTCATCACGCGGTCGGCGCACTTCCAGGCGTGGGCGGCGCAGACGTTCCATCTGCCCTATTCCTAGGGCCGGTTACGGCGGCGCCCGCGCCCCGGGGCGCGGGGTCAGGCCAGGAGCTCGCCCATCCACGCCTCGATCGCCGACGCGGTGCGCGGCAGCGCCGACGACATGAGGCGGGCGCCGTCCTGGGTGACGACCAGATCGTCCTCGATGCGCACGCCGACGCCGCGCAGCTCCGGCGGCAGCGTCAGGTCGTCCGGCTGGAGATACAGGCCCGGCTCGACGGTCAGGACATGGCCCGCCTCCAGGACGCCGTCCAGGTACTGCTCGGCACGGGCCGCGGCGCAGTCGTGGACGTCCATGCCCAGCATGTGGCCGCTGCTGCACCACGTGTAGCGGCGGAACAGACCGCTCCCGGGCTCAAGGGCCTCGTCCGGCGTCACCGGGAGCAGGCCCCAGGAGTGCAGCCCCTCGGCGATGACCCGCATCGCGGCGAGGTGGAAGTCACGAAAACGCGCGCCCGGCCGGACCGCCGCGATACCGGCGTCCTGCGCGGCGAGCACGAGGTCGTAGAGGTCGCGCTGCGCGGCGGTGAAGGTGCCGCTCACCGGAAGGGTGCGCGTGATGTCGGCGGTGTAGAGCGTGTCCGACTCGACGCCGGCGTCGAGCAGCAGCAGGTCACCGGGACGGACCGGACCGTCGTTGGCGATCCAGTGCAGTACGCACGCGTGCACTCCGGCGGCGGCGATCGTCTCGTAGCCGAGGCCGTTGCCCTCGAGGCGGGCGCGCAGGCCGAAGACGCCCTCGACCCAGCGTTCGCCGCGCGGATGGCGGACGGCCTCGGGCAGTGCGCGCACGACGTCGGTGAATCCGGCCACCGTGGCGTCCACCGCGATCTGCAGCTGCTCGACCTCCCACTCGTCCTTGACCAGGCGCATCTCGGACAGGAACGAGGCGAATTCGAGGTCGGCCTCTTCGCGGCCGGTGCTGTCGAGGAGCGCGTCGATCTCCGGGTCGACGCCGCGCAGCAAGCGGGCCGGCCGCGCGCCCTTCAGCCGGGCGGGCACGTCGTCGAGACCCTGGGTCGCCACGCCGAGCAGTGCGGAGGCCTCGTCGAGGGTGGCGCGGCGGCCGACCCAGATCTCGCCGTAGCGGCGGTCGCGGTAGAACTCCCCGGTGTCGCGCGGGGATCGCGGACGGACGTGCAGCACCGCCTCGTGACCAGAGGCGGTCGGTTCGAGGATCAGGACGCTGCCCGGCTCGGTCCCACCCGTCAGGTACGAGAACGCGGTGTGCGGCCGGAACCGGTAGTCGCAGTCGTTGCTGCGCACCTTGAGGACGCCTGAGGGAACGACGAGCCGTTCGCCGGGGAAGCGCGCGGACAGCCGGTCGCGCCGCTTGGCCGCCCACGGTGCGATCGACTGCGGGGGCGGATCGGCTCGCGGCGAAGACTCCCAGTTCCCCATGAGGAACTCGGCGAGCGCTGAGGAGACCGGAAGGTCGTGCGAACCGGTGTGGAGCGGCTTCTTCGTCGTCATGCCGGGATCGTAGGGAGCAGGGGGCCGCCCCGCCCCATACCGTTTTCCCGCCGCACGCATAACACGGGGCGAAGACCTGCTCGGCGTCCCGCCTGGACCGTCAACTGCCTCTGCGGGCACGGATGTTATGGCCCGCCCCTCCATTGTCGTATCCCTCGGTCCGTTGTCATTGGCCACGGTGGGTGGGACGTTCCCCCCACGCCTCGCCGCTCGTGCTCGAAGCGACCCCCCACTCCCGAAGGAGCATTGATGCGTCGTCGACCTGCCCTGCCCCGATTCCATCCCGGAAGTCCGTCCAGATTCACGTCCAGATTCGCGCCCAGATTCCTGGCCGTCAGCCTGGCGGCCAGCGCCCTGATGGCAGGCCTGCCGGCCGCACCGGCCCTCGCAGCAGCCGGACCGAAGACCGCCGCGACAGCTGCTCCCACAACCCCCGCCGTGACCAGGCCCGAGCCGCGCGCGCTGTCGCCGCTCGGCGCGAACACCGCTGCGTCCGAGCAGGCAGACGTCCAGAGCGGGCGACTGGCCGCCGCCCATGTCCGGCCGCTCAGCCCGCAGTTGCCGCAGACCTCCTCATCCTCGAAGGCCGTACGGCCTCCCAAGGCCACGAAAGATGCGGCGGCCGCGTCGTGCACCCCGGCCGACTTCGGCACCCGCACCGGATCCGAACTGGTCGCATACATCAAGGACTCGACCACCGACTGCATCAATACGCTGTTCGGCATCACCGGCACCGACGCCCGCAACGTGTTCCGCGAGGCGCAGATGGTGACCGTCGCAGGCGCCTTCCAGGACGCGTCGCAGACGTACCCCGGCGACAACTCCACCCACGTGTGGCAGCTCGTGCTGTTCCTGCGCGCCGGCTACTACGTGCAGTACAACGACTCGGCCGACGTCGGCGACTACGGCCCGACCCTGGCCGCGGCCATCGAATGCGGACTGGACACGTTCACCGCCAACTCCCACTTCATGGACGTCAGTTCGGAACACGGCAACATCCTGGGCGACGTCATCATCCTGACGGACAGCGCCAACGAGCAGGCCCGCTACCTGGACACGTACCAGCGAGTGCTGAACGCCTACGACAGCTCCTACGACGCCTACTGGAGCATGGACACGGCCGTCAACGACGTCTTCACCCCGCTCTTCCGCGGCCACTTCAACCCCGCGTTCATCAGCGCGGTCACCGCCGACCCGAGCATCATCGACACGCTGAACTCGTTCACCCTGAACCACCTGTCGATGCTGAGCGGGACCTGGTACTTCATGGCCTCCAACGCCGGAACGGAGACGGCACGCTTCCTCGACACGGCCGGGCTCAAGGACAAGGTGCGGCCGATGGTGAAGGGCCTGCTCGGCGCCTCCTCGATCACCGGCCCGACCGCTGCGCTGTGGGTCGGCGCCGCCGAGATGACCTCCGCGCACGACGCGGCCCAATGCTCGTACTACGACACCTGCGACCTGACGTCCCAGCTCACCGCGGCGGCACTCCCCATCACCTACAGGTGCGATGACGGGCACACGTTCCTGGCCCAGTCCCTGACCGGCCCGGCGCTCGCCGAGGCCTGCAAGAGCGTGCAGGGACAGGACGCCTACTTCCACGGCATCGTCAAAGACAGCGGCCCGGTCGCCGACGACCGCAACACCACCATCCAGATCGTCGTCTTCGCGAGCCCCAGGGACTACCGGACCTACTCAGGCTGGATCTTCGGCAACAGCACCGACAACGGCGGCGAATACCTGGAGGGCAACCCCGCCGACCCCGACAACCAGGCCCGCTTCGTCGCCTACGTGAAGAGCGTGGGCGACGGCTTCCCGGCGGACATCTGGAACCTGAACCACGAGTACACCCACTACCTCGACGGCCGCTACGACACCTACGGCGACTTCTCCGCGGGCCAGACGGTCCCGGACATCTGGTGGATCGAGGGCTTCGCCGAGTACGTCTCGTACAGCTACCGGGGCATGCCCGACACCGAGGCGCTCTTCGATGCCGGGAAGCACACCTACGCCCTGAGCACCCTGTGGCAGAGCACGTACGCCAACTCCGACCTGACCCGCACCTACCCCTGGGGCTACCTGGCCGTCCGCTACATGCTTGAGAACCACCCGGACGACGTGCAGGCCATGCTCACCAAGTTCCGCACCGGCGACTACGCCGGAGCCTACGCGGTCTACAACACCGGCATCGGCACCCGTTACGACGCGGACTTCGACGCCTGGCTCGACACGTGCGCGGCCGGCGCCTGCCGGGGGAGCAGCAGCTGACCGAGCACTGACGGCCGAACCGGCCGCCGCCTGCCCCTGCCCGTGCCTCTCCCTGTCACCCCGCGGCCCGACAAGGCGGCGGGGTGAGACGGCAGCGTCGCCACGCACCCCTTCCCCGGCCCGTCCGTGATCGTTGCTACGGTTCACCGGTGTCTGACTCTTCACGCGATACCGCCGAAGGCGCCGGCTGGGGAACCCTGGAACACGGCGAGTACAAGCACCTCATGCCGCACCAGGTCGACAAGCTCTCATGGCTCAACCCGAAGACCCTGTGGGCCGCACGCAACGGCGTACTGGCCTCCTGGTTCGGGGATCCCACGGGCCGCACCCGCAGCCGCTGGGTGGCACAGCGGACGGCCGCCGGAGCACCCGCCACCAAGGTGATCCGGCGCGACGACCCGGACCACTTCTCCTTCATGGTCATCGGAGACACCGGCGAGGGCGACGATCCCCAATACGCCGTCGTCCCCGGCTTCCTGAAAGCCAGTCAGGAAACGAAATTCGCCGTCATCGCCAGCGACGTGATCTACCCCGTCGGCCGGACGGACGACTACGGCACGAAGTTCTTCCGCCCCTACCAGGACTACCAGGCACCCATATACGCGATACCCGGCAACCACGACTGGTACGAAGACCTCGGCGGCTTCATGCGCGTCTTCTGCGACGACGCCCCGCCACTCGCCCCACAGCCCGCGCCGCGCCCCCTCTCACGGGCCTGGCTGCGGTCACTGCTGTGGCACCGGCCGCACCCGGCCGACGGACAACACCTCACCGAAGCACGCAAGTTGCGCTCCTCACCGGCCCAACAGGCCGTCCAGCCGGGCCCGTACTGGGCCATCGACGCCGGTCCGGTGCGGATCATAGGCATCGACACGGGACTGCTGGGAACCATCGACGCCGAACAGGGCGCATGGCTGCGCGAGGTGTCCAAGGGCCCCCTCCCCAAGATCCTCGTCACCGGCTCGCCCCTGTACGTGGACGGCGAACACCACCCTTGCCCCATCGAAGGCGGCGGCACCGTCGACGACCTCGTCCGCGACCCGGACCACCGCTACCTCGCGGCCATAGGCGGCGACATCCACAACTACCAGCGCTACCCGGTGCAGGTCGACGGCCGCACCATCCAGTACGTGGTGTCGGGCGGCGGCGGAGCCTTCATGCACGCCACCCACACCATCCCCCGCGTCTGTGTCGCGAACGTCACCGAGCAGGAGTTCCGCTGCTACCCGCTGCGCGGCGACTCCCTCGCCTTCTACAGCAGGCTCTACGGACACCGGCTCCGCCTGCGCCGCCTGTTCACCCTCACCGAGGCCGAGGCGACAGCCGTCGTCGCCGAGCGCCTCGGCATCCCGCCGACCCGCACCCAGGGCCCGCCCGCCCGCGTCACCCGGCGCACCCGTCTCATCGCGAACCTGCTGGGCGCGGGCGGCCGCCCCGACCGCACCTCGCGCTTCCGCCTGCCCGTACGGAAGATCTACACCCAGCTCTTCTCACCGGGCTCGGCGACCTACAGCCCGCCCTTCTTCAAGTGCTTCCTGCGCCTGGACGTCACCCCGGAGGCGGTCCGGCTGCGCTGCTTCGCGGCCACCGGAAACCGCGCGCAGGAACTCGACCCACCGGTCGAGGACGAAGTCACCATTCCCCTGACCTGAACACCCGAGAACCCGGACGCTGCCCCGCCAGGCAGCCGGTCCGGTTCCTGCGCCGCCGTGTGATCCGGGACGCTGGGACTGCGCTATCATTGATCTTGAGCAAGCCGCCGAACTTCCGGCGGCCGGCCTCGCGTTGGTGGTCCAAGGAAAGACGCCCCGCTTCCTGCGGGGAGATGCAGGTGCAAGGCCTGCCCGGCGCTCCACACAGCCTCGCCTCCGGTCTCCCGGAGGCGGGGCTGCTTTTTTGAACGCCGGGGACCGCAGCGCCGCCAGGAGACCTCCCGGGCAGCCGGACGACAGCGTCGCCGACGAGTCGCCGAACCCCGGTGGCGGCACGGGCGCCCCCCCCGCTGGTCTGGTGCCAGGAACAGGACATTCGGCCGGGTCTCGTTCACCCCCTCGGCCCCGCCCCGCCCGCCTGCGCGCACCCCGGCTTCCGCGCCCGTCCGCACGGCGGGATCAACCGGGCGGCCCGGACGGAGGACCAGTGACGTTTCGCCGGTGAACTGCTTGCGCCATTGAGGTGAGCAAAGCCCTTCCAAGGAGAGAGTCCGTCGCTATAGGGATCCTCTTGTTCTGGCAAAGGGCAGTCGTGTTGCGACGGCCCTCTCCGCGCGACGTGTCCAACCCCACGAGAGGAACCGGACGTTGACCTACGGGAAGAAGCTGAGGGAACAGATCGCCGGGCCGGAGACCACTCCGCTGATCGGCGTGTATGACATGTACTCGGCGTCGAGCGCGGCCGAGCACTACGACGGGATGTTCGTCTCCGGCTTCGGTTTCGCGGCCTCGTACTACGGGCTGCCGGACATCGGCTTCATCGCCTGGCCGGACATGGTGGCGTTCGTCCAGCGGCTGCGGGGCGCATTCCCGCGCCACCACCTCCTGGTGGACATCGACGACCGATACGTCGACCCTGAGGTCGCCTGCCATGTCGTGGAGGGACTGGAGCGGATCGGGGCGTCGGGGGTGATCCTGGAGGACCAGAAGCGCCCGCGCCGGTGCGGGCACGCCGACGGCAAGCAGGTGCTGCCGCTGTCCGAGTACCTCGCCAAGCTGGAGATGGTACTGGCGACCCGGCAGGACCTGGTGGTGGCCCGTACGGACGCCACCGACGAGAACGACATCCTGCACCGGGCCGAGAAACTGGCCGCGACCGACGCGGTCGTGGTGCTGGTCGACGGAGTACGCAGCGTGGAGTGACTCCTCCCCGTCCTGAAGGACGGGGCTTCTCGCTATGCCGGGTTGGCGTTGCGACGGGCCAGCCCGGCCCGTAGAACGTTGGTGGCTGCCACTGTGTCGGCGTGCGCGTGGTGGCCGCAGGCGACGCAGTGGAATTTCTCCTGTGTGGGCCGGTTCTCCTTCGCGGTGTGCCCGCATGCGGGGCAGGTGCGGGAGGTGTTGCGGGGGTCCACGGCGATCACTTCCCGTCCGGCGCTTTCAGCCTAATTCCCGTGTAACCAGCTCACCGGCCCTCGCCGGTCGGTGAGGTGGTTCGAACGGGTTGTGACGCTTGCACCCCGCCGGGCCGCAGGTCTGCGACGAGCACGGCTGCGCAACCCAGCTGGCGGGTGGTGGTCTCGTGAGTGCCGGTGGATACCTCTCAACGTCACGGCCAAGATGCCTTCCCAGAGAGCGGCGCCATCCGGTGCTCTCGTGGCCGCCACCCACCCAGCACTGACGCTGCTGGCGGTTGTGTGGGCTCCGGACGCACGCCTTCTTTCAGCCCGGCCATCATGTCTCCGCCAAGATCGGCGGCGTTCGGCGCCTTCACGGCCACCAGCGGCGTCAACACTGTTTGCTTGATCACTCGTTGGAGTTGGTGGTGCGAGCCCGTCGCACGGTGATCTCTTGCATTCCCCGAGCCGTCTGAGCTCTGGGAACAGACCGGGGCCCGTGCGGTGAGCTGGTGCCACGAACGGCTTGTGAGGTGTCGGCCCGTTCCTTGATCGAGGCCTGGAATTAGGTCGCTGCGTGGCCCCGCATGCGCTCGTGACCAGCGCAAACACCCGCACTTCGAGGAGGGAAAGTTGATCTACTGCGGCATCGACTGGGCCGAGAAGACGCACGACGTCGCCCTGGTCGACGACGACGGCACGCTCCTGGCCAAGCGCCACATCACAGACGACGCGACCGGCTACAAGATCCTGCTGGATCTGCTCGCCGAGCACGGCGACACCGAGGACAACCCGATCCCGGTCGCCATCGAGACCTCCCGCGGTCTGCTCGTCGCGGTCCTGCGCACCGGGAAGCGCCAGGTCTACGCCATCAACCCGATGGCCGCCGCACGCTACCGCGACCGCCACGCGGTCACACGGAAGAAGTCCGACCCCGGCGACGCCCTCGTCCTGGCGAACATCCTCCGCACCGATATGCACGCCCACCGGCCATTGCCCCAGGACAGCGATCTCGCCCGCGCCATCGCCGTCCTCGCCCGCGCCCAGCAGGACGCCGTTTGGAACCGGCAGCAGCTCGCCAACCAGCTCCGCTCGCTCCTGCGCGAGTACTTCCCCGCCGCCCTCGACGCCTACCTGCACTGGCAGAACGGTCTCTGCCGCCCTGAGACCCGCGTCCTGCTGGAACTCGCCCCCACGCCCTCGCGGGCGGCCCGGCTGTCGCTCGCGCAACTGCGCTCGGCGCTCAAGCGCGCCGGCCGCCAGCGCCGGATCGATGCCGACGCCGAGCGCATCCGCGAGGTCCTGCGGGCCGAATACGCGCACCAGCCGCTACTGGTCGAGGACGCGCTCGGCAAGCAGATGCTCGCTCTGCTGCGGCAGCTCGAAGCCGCCTGCACGGCCGCCGACCAGCTCGCCGAGGCGGTTGAAGAGGTTTTCCCTCAGCATCCGGACGCCGAGATCATCCTGAGCCTCCCCGGGCTCGGCACCCAGCTCGGCGCCCGGATCCTCGCTGAGATCGGGGACGACCACGCCCGCTTCGCCACTGCCCGCGGAATGAAGGCCTACGCCGGTGCGTCCCCCATCACCAGGGCGTCCGGCAAGAAGTCCAGCATCACCAGACGCTGGGTGAAGAACGACCGGCTCAACCACACCGGCTACCTGTGGGCCTTCGCCTCACTGACCCACTCACCGGGCGCAAAGGCCCACTACGACCGCCGCCGCGAGGCCGGGGACTGGCACGCCGCCGCTCAGAGAAACCTCTTCAACAAGATGATCGGCCAGCTCTACCACTGCCTCCAGAAGCACATCCTGTTCGACGAGAACCTCGCCTTCCCCACACAACTTCTCGAAGCTGCTTGACGACTTAGCTCCGTGAGGTGTCTTGGCGTGCAGGATCGTCAGGAACACCCCCCATCCGGCATCGTTGATCGACGTGTTGAGCCCGGCCTTCGCGGCGGCCCCGTTGGGCAGGAAGGTGCCCGGCCGGCCGGGGTCGGGCTTCGGTGCGGGGGCCCTGCTCATGTTGCGGATCTTGAGGTCTTCGTGCGCGATGACGTCATGTGCGCGGACCAGACCGAGCGCGGTCTTGTGTGCGTGGTCGAGCCGCTGGCGGCGCACCTTGCCGTGGAGCCGGGCGACCTTCTCCACCGCGCGCTGGTGGTTGGCGGTGCGGTCCTTCGCCTTGCGGCGCGGGAACCGGGACAGTTCCTGCTGCGCTGCCTGGAGCTTCTGGGCTGCTCGGCGGCCGTGGCGCGGGTTGGGCACGAACCCGCCGTTCGAGTCGGCGAGGAAGTTCGCGATGCCCAGGTCGATGCCGACCACGCTGCCGGTCGCGGGCAGCGGTTCGGGCTGGTCCTGCTCGGTGGTGAGCACGACGAACCACTTACGGCCCTCCCGCTTGACCGACACGGTCTTGACCCGCCCGGCCACGGCGCGGTGCTGGTGGACCCTGACGTGGCCGACGCCCTGGAAGCGGACGCGGGTAACGGGGTCGTGCGGGGTGGAGTCCCACCGGCAGCCGTCCCCGTCCTTGGGGAACTCCACCGTGTCGAACCAGGTCACCCCGCGGAAACGCGGATAGCCGGGCGTCTCACCGGACTTGACCCGGCGGAAAAACGCCTGCATCGCCTTGTCGAGGCGGCGCAAGGTGGCCTGCTGGGAGGAGAACGACCAGCGGCCCTGACGCTCCGGGTCGAACGCCCGGATGTCCTTGAGCTGCGCGGACTGCATCCCGTATCTGACGCTCGTCTTCGAGACATGCCGGTAGGCGTCACGGCGTTCCTGCAACGCCCCGTTGTAGAGGGAGCAGTGATCCCGCAGCATCTCGGACAGCGCCTGACCCTGCCGGACGGTGGGCCGCATGAGGAACTTGTACGCACGTATCACCCCAACACCCGCCCCCTCCCGTCGATTTCACCCAATCCTAATACATTTGCACATTTGGCGTATGTCATCACGCTGGGAACCAGATCCCGATATCCGTCGGGGAAACCAGGTCATCCACAACCTCCATGCACACTTGGTGGTTCGTCACCAAGTACCGGCGTGAGATCTCCAACAGCGAGATGCTGACGCGCTGCGAGACGATCACGCGGGACGTGTGCGAGAGCTTCGGCGCACAGCTGCGGGAGTTCAACGGCGAAGGCGACCACGTCCACCTGCTCGTCCACTACCCGCCGAAAATCGCCCTGTCCAAACTCGTCAACTCCCTCAAGGGCGTCAGCTCCCGCTACCTGCGCGCGGAGTACACCGGCCGGATGAACCGAATCGGCACGGGCTCGGTGTTCTGGTCCCCGTCCTACTTCGCGGGCTCCTGCGGCGGCGCACCACTGAGCATCGTCAAGGACTACATCGACAGCCAGAAGCGGCCAGCCTGACCGTCACCACACAGACGCAGAGAACCCCGGCACTTCGCGCCTCCAGACCGAGGACCGCATTCCCGCCCGGCCTCAAGGCCGGGATTCCCTGCGAAGAGCAAGGGATGGCCAAGCCGTAGGGATTCCGCCCGCCTGGGACGGAGCGCATACAGAACATGCGTTGCCGGCCCCGGGACGCGAAAGCGGAGGACCAATGCGCCCAAGGACCGTTCGGGGCGTACCGGCGAGCCGGGACTCACTCCTGCTCACTGCCCAGGAACGGTGTGCTTGCGTGGCGGTCGGCTGGTGGGTTCGGGGAAGTCGTTGGCCAGACCCCGGTGGCCCTCGTCGACCATCACAGTGACCTGCGGAGGTGTCCGCAGCTGCTCGGCGATGCCTTCGGTGCGCAGCGCGGCCTGGTCGTGCATCCGGCCGGGCCGGTCGGCCCCGGGCCACAGCAGGCGCCCCGAACCGTCACTGACGGTGGTGGTCTTGGCGGTGTGCTGCTTCTTCTTGCCGGAGACGAACACCTTGCGGCCGGGTCGGTCGGCCTTGGGACGTCGGACCTGCGTCTGGGTGCCGTCGATACGAAGCTCGACGCCTTCGGCCCGGGCGGAGGCGAGGACGTAGTGGGCCGGCGTGTGCAGCCGGATGCCGGGCCGACCGGGGGGCAGCGAAGCCGCGGGCGGCCAGTAGCGGCCGATCTCGTGGATGGCGCGGGTGACGGTGGGCCGGGTGACCCCGTACAACTCGGTCAGTGCTGCGTGTGGCAGCTGTAGTGAAGACCAGCTTGTGGTTCGGCCCGGCTCCGGCGGCCCGCTTGCGTTCTCCGCCGCGACGCTCGCGCAGCTCGGACTCGCACCGGGCCATCCACGCGCTGGTCAACTCATCGATCTAAACGCCGAGATGTGCACGGTCAAGGCCGCAGGAGGCGCGATGGGACAAGGCCGCACGGGCCCGGTAATGCGTCACAACATCACCAACCCGTCGCGGCCACCGTCATGTCACGGTCCAGCCGCCGCTACCGCGTGCTGACTCGTTACTCGGCGGCGCCGTCGTCGCGGGTGCGCTGGTAGTGGCGCCTGGCCTTCATCCTGTTGCCGCAGACGGCCATCGAGCACCAGCGGGCCTTGTTGGCCTTGCTGCGGTCGAGGAGGAACCGCCGGCATTCCGGGTTGGCACACGGCCGCAGGCGGCCGGGCATCGTCTCCTGCAGTGTGCTCCAGGCCAGGACGGCCTCCACCGCCATCCGGCGCTCTTGCGGGGCGTCGATCTCCCAGGACACCCCGGTGGGGGAGAGGTGCGGGTGGGAGGTGACGTCCTTGAGGAGCGGGGCGAGCGACGCGGCCGGCCGGGTAGCGCGCACACCACGCTCTGCAGGGCATCGCGCGCCTGCAGGAGGTGTCGGTGCTCGTCCGGGGTGCCGCTGCCGCCGTGAACCCGCTGCCAGGGCCTGGCCGATTCCGGATCTGCCAGCTGGTCCTGGACGACCCCGCCCACCACCGGCGTGGTGTTGAGGAGCCCGCATCCGCACTGACTGCCCGTCCCGCCGGAGTGGTGCGACGTTTCGAACCCCGGATACACCGCGGCGTCGTCGCGACGACGTCGACACCCTCCGACGCCCTGGTCTCCCAGTTCCTGGCAGATCTCCGGCGCCGTGGTCTGCCAGTCGTCCATACGGCGGCCTGACGGGCCGGCCGCCTATGACGCCGGGCATGGCTGAACGAGGGGCTGCCCGCCGTCAACAGGAAGGGTGACACCGGTCATGAAGGTGTTGGTCAGGGCGAGGACGACGGCCTGGGCGACGTCCTCGGGAGTTCCGATGCGCCCTCAAGGCAGAACCCCGGAAGCCGGATGCGCCGCGAGCCAGTGCTGTAGTTCGGCGTGCCGGAACTGGTAGGCGGGACCGGAGTAGCGCATGAGGCCCGCGGAACAGGCCCAGTCCAAGAAGCGGCCCAGCCGGAAGGGCAGCCGCCGGCGCGAGCACAGCAGAAAAACCAGGTAGCGGCGCGCGGCGCTGAGGCCCGAGGCCTGGCCGGAGGCGACCGCGGTGGCCGCCCCGATGACCAGACCCGTGCTCGGATCCAGGAGCAGGGCCACCGTGCCGCCGACCGCCAGCCCGCCGAACAGTCCGGTGGAAACCGCGTAGATGAGCCCGTACACGGTGTCGTCGCGCAGCGCGATGGGAGGGCTGACGGCGGTCGTGGGCGCCCCGCGCAGGCCGGCCGCCATGCTGAACCGGAAGCCGGCGCCCAGCCCGGCCACCCAGCTCACGACCGTCCCGGCGGCAAGCGCGGCCGAGGCATGTCCTGCCGCCACAAGGGCCGCGCCGAGCGCCAGCCCGGTGGCGATGCCGACGACGGTGGCGAGGACAGGGTTGACGACGAGACCCACCACGAAGCGGCCCCGCAGGCCGGGAACGTGCCGCTTTTGCCAGTCCAGTCTGCTGGGGCTGGGGGCGAGAGCGGCGGCCAGGCTGGACGCCCCGGCCAAGGCCAGCACGCTGGACGCCACCTCGCCGACCAGAGGGGTGAGCCAGGCGCCGGGCAGGACGGCGCTGATCAGGCAGAACGTCAGCAGCGCGTCCGCCACGCGCACCGTGCGGGGCCCGGCCAGCGGCCACAGGCCGTGCACAGTGATGTCGGTGGTCGGGTACGCGGTGGCGCCGGTTCCCGCCAGGTGCCCGGCGAGGTGATGCAGCCACCGGTGGACCTGTGCCGGCCGGTAGCGGGGCGGGCCCGGGGCGCCGGCCGCCGGTTCCACGGCGGCCGGAATGTAGCGGGCCAGCAGGTGCCGGTCGAGCGCGTCGATGTCGTGCAGCACAAGCAGGTCCGCCGGGTCGCCGTGGTAGCGGTAGACGGTGGCGGTCAGCCCGAGCCGCCAGGGGGTCGACAACGCCTGGGCGTGCACGCCGAAGGGGTGGGCGGCGAGGTGGTCCAGCAGGGTCCGCCAGCGGGCCGGGTCGTGGCAGCGGTCGCGCAGATAGGTCAGCGCGGGTGCGGACGCCACGGGCGAGATGACTACCAGCGCGGAGTCGATCAGCGGCTCGTGCGCGAGGAGCGCGTCGTAGTTCGCGATCCGGCTGGTGAGGACGAGCGGGCCTGCGTTCAGGCCCTGCTGGTGGGCGTTGAGGTGCTGTACGGCGGCTCGTGCCCGGCGGGCGTCCGGGTCCGGTGAGCCGTCGGCTCGCGGCGGATCCATCTCGTCCAGGCCGTCGAGGACCGGCAGCACCATGCCGTGGGCCACCAGCCCCTCCGCCATCTCCCGGGGCCAGTCGAGGGCCTGGGTGAGGTGGTCCACCAGCAGTTCGGGCAGCGTGTGGGCCGTGTCCCACTGAGCCATGGGGATACGCACGGGCACCGGGTCGCCGTCGGCCCGGTCGGAAGCCAGGGCCAGCACGAGCTCCAGGGCCAGCACCGTCTTGCCGGAGCCGGGTACTCCCGCGATGACCAGTCGCCGGGGCCGGGTGGTCTGGAAGAACCCGGCGATGTCGGGGGCCGGGTCACAGTCCGGGCCGGGGGCGCCGATGCCGCGGAAGGTGCGTCCCGCCACGGGGGCCTCGGCCGCGCGCCCCGGCACCGCGCGCAGGGTGTAGCGCAGGTCGATGCGCCGGGTGTCGCCGCCGAGCAACTGGTGCCGCAGTTTGCGCTCGCTCTCCTGCACCTGGACGGCCAGCGTCGCCGCCCACTGCCGTACCAGTTCGGCGTCCGTGCCCTGCCAGGGGCGCCGCAGCGCAGCCACCGCGGCCACCAGTCCGGCCGCCCCGAGCGGCAGCCCCAGCAGCCCGGCGGTGTCAGCCGGACCGAGCCCACCGCGCACCAACTGGGACACCGCGTATCCGGCACTGGCCATCAGCAGGAGCGCAGCGAGCGCGACCCCCACCCGGCGCCGCTCCCGTTCCCGTCGTCCCCCGAATCCCGCCATGCCTTGCTGCATACCCGCCGGGCACGCCGAACTCCCGCCGCGGCAGCGGAGATCGAAGGCCCGTGGGCCGAAGGACGGAGGCCTGCGTGTGCCGGCGGGGCCCCAGGCAGCCGGGGCGAGACACGTTCCCCCATCGACGATGCCGGCTCACGCCGCTGCCTCGGGGCACGGCGGGGCGGACGCGGCACATTGATCGAGTGCCTGCGTGGCCACGCACAGTTGGTGCACACTTTCGGGGTGGGTCTCCAAGGGGAGGGGGTGGCGGACCTGCCCAGCGGTGAGCGGCTGCGCGTCATCTTCGTTCACGGGACCGGAGTACGCCGGGAGCGGTTCGCGCGTCTGTCGGACTTGGTCCTCGACAACCTGGGGTCGCGCCTTCCCCAGGCCGAGGTGTCCGCCGTCTACTGGGGTGACGCGCACGGCGCTTCCCTCGGAGCGGGCGGCGTCTCGATCCCCCGCAGGGGCCGGGCCCGTGGCCCGTCGGACGCCACCCCCTTGGACGAGGAGGCCGCGGTATGGGGGCTTCTGCTCGTCGATCCGCTCTGCGAACTGCGGGTGTTGGCCGAGTGCGGCTTACAGGACGACGACATCGGGGCACCCGGCGTACTCGCCGAGGGGCGCCAAGTCGCCCGCGCCCTGGAGGCCTTACCGGCGGCTTTGTCCGCCGACCCGCCCGCGAGCGGGATCGCGCAGGCGGCGGGAGGAATGGCGAACGTCCTCGCGGCAGCGCAAGCAGTGGCGTCCGCTCCGGAGTTCGGTGACGCCTGCGATACCGCCGTGGACGCGCCGGCCGTGCGGGAACTGGTGACCTCGACGGCACGAGCGGTCGTCGCGCATGCACTGGCCGCCGTCGGCGACGAGGTGGTCTGCACGGGGGACGAACGAGACCGCCTCGTCGACCTCGTCTCCGCCCGTCTCGGCGGCACGGGACGGTTCCCGGGCGAGCGGGTCGGAGCCGTGCTGGGCACCCTGGCGCTGCGCCTGACGACACAGCCCGTGCTGGACCGCTGGCGCACGCCGCTGACCACCGGCGCGGTCCCCGCACTCGGCGACATCCTGCGCTACCAGGCCAGGGGCGGGCCGCTGCGCGACCGCCTGGAGCAGACGATCGTCTCCCAGGACGGGCCGACAGTCGTCATCGGCCACAGTCTCGGGGGCATCGCACTGGTGGACTCGTGCGCACTGGCCGCGATCGGACAGACGGCTCTGCCACAGCCCCAGTTGCTGGTCACCGTGGGCTCTCAGGCACCGTTCCTGCACGAACTCGGCGCGCTCACCGGTCTGCCGCCGTCGGCCGGTCTGCCCCCGGGGTTCCCGCGCTGGCTCAACGTCTACGACCGCAGGGACCTGCTGGCCTACCGGGCGGAACCGGTATTCACCGACGACTCCCGGGTGACCGACCACGAGGTGAGCAGCCGCCAACCGTTTCCGCTCAGCCACAGCGCCTACTGGAAACTCGACGCGGTGTACGACCGGATCGTCAAGGAGATCGAGGCATCGCGGTGAGCACGGCCGATGTCATGGAACCAGTCGATCCGCGCAGGATGTTCGCCCTGGTGGTCGGCATCGAGTCCTACGCGATCAGCCACAGGTGGGATCTGCCCGGCGCGGCGCGGGACGCCGTGCGCTTCGCGGACTGGCTGACGGCCGGCGGCGTGCCCGAGGAGCAGGTCCATGTCCTGGTGTCTCCCCTGGACCGGACCGCGGCGGGCCTGCCGGACTCCGACGGCCCGGCGCCGACACGCGATCACGTCGAGCGTCTGCTGTTCAAGGAACTGCCCGCGTGCGACGGGGACCTGCTGTGGATCTACTGGGCCGGACACGGCTACCTGGACCACGCCCACCAACTGCTCCTGCCGTACGCCGACGCCACCCGGGACTGGACGTCCCATCTCAATCTCGAGGCCGCGCTTCGCTGGTGGAAGGGATCGGGTCCCATGGCGGCCCGCTTCCGCCGGCAGATAGCGATCGGCGACGCGTGCCGAGTGGACGCCCGTCTCGCCCGGAAGCTCTCCTTCGGGGTGGCGGAGTACGGCGCCCGTCCCCCGGACCCTGACCGGCTCCAGTTCACGCTGTACGCCTCCCGGGTCGGCGAACTCGCCCAGAATCTGCCGGACAGCGGAGCCGGGCAGTTCACCGACGCGCTCATCCGCCGGCTCCGGGAGACCTCGCCGCAGACGAGCGTGCGTGAGCTCGTTCCGATCGTCCGGACCGTGCAGGCCGACCTCTTGGAGATGCGCTCCCGCGGACTGGCGTGGCAGCAGCCCCAGTTCGTCGTCGACCGGGACTGGACCGGCTCCACCTTCCTCGGCGACAGCCGGCACACGGACGACCGGCCGACGGGCGGCACGCCGACACACAGCGCAGCCTGCCTCGACCAGCGAGCGTGGGACGAATTGGCGCCGCTGCTCCACCTGCCCCGCCTTCCCTCCCACACGTACGACGCCTACCGCTGGGCGTTCGAGATCACCGACTGCGCCCATCCCGCCCGACGTGGCCTGCCGACCGCCGAGTTGGCGGGCATCACGCACGACCTCGATGCACGCCAGGGCCGACCGGGCATGCCCCTGGTGCTGCCGTTCATGAGGTATCTCGCCGCCCACTGCACGGACAGCGTGTGGGCGCAGCAGGTCCTCGTCTGGATCGAGTCGGCCCGTACGCGGCTGGGCATGTCCCCGGTCCCGGTCCCTCCCCGAGCCGACCCCGAGCAGGTCGGCCTGCATGTGCGGTTCGAGGAGGACACAGAACGGGATGGCGCCTACTGGGTGCGGATGTGGCTCTACCGCAACGAGGGTTTCGAGACGCTCTGGGAGTCGGACCAGCCACTGGACCCGGCCGGGACCCGGCGGGCGCTGGCCCGTCTCCTGGACGAGACGCACGCGTGCGACGTGCGACGTATCGAGTTCCATGTACCGCTCGGTCTGCTGGCCGAGCCGTTCGAATCCTGGCGGCTGCCCATCGGCAGGCGCCGCAAACCCGTCGAGCTCGGCCAGACGTTCGAGGTCGTGGTGCGTTGCCCGCAAGAGCGGGACGGCCTGGCCGGGGCGCTCTGGCTTCGCAAGTGGCAGTGGCTGAAGGCTCATGGCGGAACGGATCCGCAGGCGGTGAGGGAACTGCGGGACGAGGGCGTGTCCGTGGAACTCGGCACCATACTCCAGGCCGCCGAGTCCCCCGTCTGTGTACTGGCCGACGTCTCCGGGCCGCGTCTGACGGAGACGATCGAAGCAGTGCTCGACGCCGGCGTTCCGATCGCCGTGTGGCACCGGGACGGCGGTGAACCCGGTCGCATCGCCGCGATCCTCGCCGAACAGTGGGACCCGGAGGAACTGAACGTCCGACGGCTGCCCTTCCTGGTGTGGCAGTCCAGGATCCCGAACGCGGCTTCCACCGCGCGGACAGGACGTACGTCCGCCGCCCGTCTTGCGTTGATGTGGGACGACCCTGAACGTGTACCCGAAAGGCGGGCATTGTCATGACGGCGGAGGACTGGTGGATCTACCGAGGCCCTGGAGCCCGTGACGACCGGCGGGCGAAGCTCGCGGCCGAGTGTCCTCCTTGGCGCACCTTCGACGGCGAGACGGATCCCGGGTACGACTTCCCGGACCGCGACAGCGCGGCCTGGAGGGAGACCCTACGGCGGGGAGCCGACCACGTTCCGGACACGGCGGAGGCGAACGCGGTCAACACCGCTCTGTATCTGCGCCGTCCGCTGCTGGTGACCGGAAAACCGGGAGTGGGGAAGTCCTCCCTCGCCTACAGCATCGCCGCGGATCTGGGGCTCGGCCCCGTGCTGCACTGGCCCATCACCAGCCGGAGCACGCTGCGCGACGGGCTCTACCAGTACGACGCCATCGGACGGCTCCACGAGGCCAACCTGCGGCATCTGCGGGGGCAGAACCCGGACCCCGACGGCGAGGGCCCCTCGATCGCGCCCTACCTCCGCCTCGGCCCCCTGGGCACCGCCCTGCTGCCTCGCGAGCAGCCCCGGGTGCTGCTCGTGGACGAGATCGACAAGAGCGACATCGACCTGCCCGGTGACCTGCTGACCGTCTTCGAAGAAGGCACCTACGACATTCCCGAGCTGGCCCGGGTCGCCGGTCAGGAACCCGAGGTGCGGGTCGGCACGCACGACGACCCCGAGGCTCGGGTCCACGTACGGCGGGGCCTCGTACGGTGCCGGTCGTTCCCCGTCATCGTCCTCACCAGCAACGGGGAACGGGATTTCCCGCCACCGTTCCTGCGCCGCTGCATCCGGCTCTACATGGAACAGCCCGGCGAGGAGAAACTGGTGCAGATCGTCCGGCGGCGCCTGAGGCTGGACACCGCTGAGGCCGACCGCCAGCGAGGGCTCGTCGAGCAGTTCCTGCAACGGCGACTCGACGGCGATCTCGCCACCGACCAGCTCCTCAACGCCGTACAGCTGCGGCTGCGCGGGGCCTGGCCCGACACCGCCGGCGAGGGGGAGTTCCTCGACGCGGTCCTGCAACGCCTCACCGGTCCCACCACCGGTCAGGGACCCTTGTGATGCTGGCGGAACTGCGTGCGGCGCTGCTGGCAGCCGGAGTCGAGGCCGGACCAGAGGAACTGGCTGACATCCTCTGGCTCGCGAGCCGAACGGGCGCCCACCGCCGACCACGCGGGGACGAGGAGCCCGAGCGGCCGCCGCCCCTCGGCGAGCGGACGCCGACGGCTTCCCCGCCGCCGAGTGACACCCCCACGCCTTCCGCCGGCACGGTACGCCACTACGCCTCCGCCTCACCTGGCGGCCGACCCCGTGACCTACCGCGAGGCAGGCCGGTCCAGGTGCGGCGCGCGCCGGACCTCGCCGACCCGCTCGCCCTCATGCGAGCCCTGCGCCCCCTGGCCAAGCGGACCGTTCCCGGGGTGACCGGCACCGAGCTGGACGAAGAACGCACCGTGGCCGCCAGCGTCGAACAGCGCGTGGCGGTGCCGGTCCTCACCCCGCGCCGCAGCCGGTGGATCGACCTCGCCCTGGTCGTGGACACCCACCACTCGATGCTGCTCTGGCACGACCTGGTCACGGAGCTGTCCAGAACCGTCCAGCGAGCCGGGGTCTTCCGGGACGTACGCACCTGGTTCCTCAGCGGCACCGACGGCACCTCCCCTCCCCGGATCGCGTCCGCACGCGGCGGTGAGGCCCGCAGTCCCCAGGAGGTCGCCGATCCGACGGGGCACCGGCTCACCGTGGTCCTGACGGACGGAGTGGCGCCCGGCTGGGGCAGCGGTGCCCTGCACGACGTGCTGCGCCACTGGGCCGTGCACAGCCCGCTCTGCATGGTGCAGGTACTGCCACGCCGGCTGTGGGGCAGCACGTCGTTGCCGACGACCGGCATGCTGGTGCAGGCGAGTCAGCCGGCCGCCCCCAACGCGTCCTGGCGCCTGCTGCCGGCCCGCGCCCGTCGGCGGCGCTCCGAGCCCCGGCAGGGCAGCCCATGGCCACCGGAGCCGGCCGGGACGATCGCTGTTCCCGTCGTCGAAGCCACTGCGCCGGGGCTGGGTTCCCTCGCCTCGATCGTCACCGGAGGCGGGCGCTGGCACCGGACGTCCTGTCTGGCGGTCCCCCGAGCCCACGCACCCGTGGAAGAGCCACCCGCACCAGCTCCCGCCCTGTCCGGCCCCGCCGCTCTGCGACGCTTCCACGAGACCGCGTCCCCCCTGGCTCTGGAACTGGCCGGCTACCTGTCGGCGGTGCCGCTCACCCTGCCCGTGATGACCCTCGTCCGCCGGGTCATGCTGCCCCACGCGGAGCACGGACATCTCGCCGAGGTGGCGCTGGGCGGACTGCTTCTCCCCTGGGAGCAGGCGGGCGACCGGCCCGACGACATGTCCGTGTTCGCCTTCGACTTCCTGCCCGGAGTGCGCGAGGCACTGCTCGGGGCGCAGCTCCGCCATGACGTGACGGCCGTGCAGGAGCTGGTGCGCCGCAGGATGGGCCGTCATCTTGAACGCCGTGCGACGGGTCCCGGCACCGACTTCACGGCGGTGCGAGTAGGACCGGGCGAGCCGGCCAACGGCGCGGGCCGCGGCCGGGCGGTGGGGGCGGGCGCCGTACCGTTCGCCGAGTCCATCGGCGCTCCGCGGCACGTGACCCCGGTGGGGCAGACCGACGCGATGGCCCTGGGGGTCCACCCGGTCGTCTTCACGGACCGGGCCCGCCCCCTCCCGGACTACGTGGAGCGGGACCACGACGCCCGCCTGCGTACGGCCGTGCGGCGTGCCGCCTCCGGGGACCGAGCGCGTGTCGTCCTGGTCGGCGGGGCGCTGTCAGGCAAGACACGCTCCGCCTGGGAAGCGATCCGGGCCCTCCTCCCCGGCTGGCAGGTGTGCACGCCGGACGGCGGCACGAGCGGTCAGGACGCCGTGTGGCGCGTGGGTCCCGAGACCGTGCTGTGGCTCGACGGTCTGGAGCGATTCCCGGCCGTCGAAACACTTCTTCGGTCCACGGGCGCGCCACGGCTCGTGCTCGCCACCGTGCGGCCGGAGCACTGGGAGAGGACGCACCAGGACCCCGCTTGGAAGGGGGCCACGGTGATCCACGTCCCGCACGCCCTGACCGCCGCCGAGGTCGAGCGCGCGCGCTCCGCCTGGGCCGGCTCCGGCCACCCCGTTCTCGACGCCGTACTGGAACTGGCGGGGCACGGCGGTGGTTTCGAAGGACTGACGGCCGGCCCGGCGTTCCTCGACGCCTACGAGAACGCCGATGAGATGGTCCGGGTCCTGGTCGACGCAGCCGTGGGCGCGCGGTCCCTGGGCTGTCGGGCGCCGTTGCCCGCCCGGGTGCTGGTGCATGCGGCCAGGGACTACCTGTCAGGCCCGGCAGACGGCGACATCGAGCTGCTCCAGGCCCTTGAGCGCGCCACCGCCCCTGTCGTGGGAGGCATTCCCTTGCTGGCAACGCACCTGGGCCGTGACGAGATGGTCTACTTCGCGCATGACGTGGCGCTGAACATGCTGGCCGTGCACCCGACCGCGCTCCGGCGGCCCTCGCTCCTGCGGGCGCTCGGCAACCATGCGTCCCGCCTCGACCTGGCGGCCGTGATCCAGTCCGCCCGGCAACTCGGACTCACGTTGCCGCAGTGGCCCACCAAGCGATTGGGACCACCCCCCAGCAGCTCGGCCGTGTGCCTGTGGGACCAGGACCGCCCGCTGTGCTCGGGCGTGCTGCTCGGTCCTGCACTTGTCACGGCACCGGCCGGCCCCTTGGGCGAGCCGGTGTCCCGGCTGCGGGTCTCCCGCGCGGGGGACCCGGCGGTCGCCCTGTACGAGGCGGGGATCGACTGGGTCGACGAGGTCACCGGACTGGCACTCGTCTCTGTGACGGACGTGCGCTGGCCGCAGGTCTCGAGCGACATCGCCGCTCTCAGCCGGACCGACCCGGTCCCGGGGCAGCGCTTTACCGTGGTGGGCCGGCCACCGGAGCCGTCCGTCGCGCCGGCGGCCTGCGATTTCCTCGACACCACGGTGGTCGCCCCCGACACCCTCAAGCCGCAGTCCTCGGCGCCCTGGACGACCCGCACGGTGACGGGGGCTCCCGTGCTCGACGAGCGCGGATACATCGCCGGGGTGGTCACGAGCGTCACGGACGCCGGCCTGACGCTGGTGACCGGCCGGCGGATCGACGCCGCGCGGGGGAGGGCGCCCCAGCAGCCGTCCCAGGACCGGCAACCCGAAGGGGAGTCCGTGGGACGGCGCGGCACCACGCAGTGGGGGGATGACGGACTTGACGACCGAATTCCTTTCCTGGCCCGGCTCGAACAGCAGGATCGAGCCGACCTGCTCGCCCTCGGCAGCGAAATCACCTACAACGCCCGTACTCCGCTTCTCCGTCAGCACGAACCGAGCAACCACATCCTGATCATCCTTTCGGGCTGGACCAAGGTGACCGCTGCCACCGCATCCGGCTACGAGGCCCTGCTGAGCCTGCGCGGGTCGGGCGACCTGGTGGGTGAGGAAGCGGTGCTCACCGGACGCCCCAGGAGCACGACGGTCACAGCGCTGGAACCGGTCAGGGCCAGGGCCGTGCCGGGCGAGCTGTTCATGGGCTTCCTGCAGCGGCATCCCGACGTGTCCTACCACCTGCTCGGACTCACGTCCGACCGGGCACAGGCGGCGGACCGCCGCCGTCTGGAGCTGGCCTCGATGTCCGTGCGTGAGCGCTTCGCCTCGCTGCTGCTGGACCTGGCGCGGACACACGGACGCCGTACGGAGGAAGGCATCGAGCTTGCCCTGCCCCTCACGACCCAGGAACTGGCCGGGTCCGTAGGCGCGAGCAGGGAGACGACGCAGCGGCTGCTCAGAGAACTGCGCGAGCGGAACATCGTGACAACCGGCCGGCGCCGCATCGAGGTTCTCCGCCCTGATCAGCTGCGGGCCCTGGCCGGGCCGGGGGGCAGCCCTGGTGGTTCTGTGAACGCCCTGTCCCCGTCCCGGGGTCGGGAGAGCGCCGGGAGCGGTCTCTCGAAGGGAATCCAGAAGGTCGAAGTCACCATCAAGTGGGACCCGAGTCCCGCAGGACAACCGCCCACCAACCTGGACCTCGTCGCGGCGGCTTACGCGGCGGGCGATCCGTATGGTGATCCGGTGTACGCGGTGCACTTCGGCAGCCGCTCCCCGGACAGCACGATGCACTTGAACCGGACCAGCAACGACGGCGCGGGCTTCGGATGGGATGAGGTGATGACCCTGGAGCTCGGCCGGCTCGCCGACCGGTATGCGCGCGTGGTGGTCGGCGTCGTCATCCAGCAGCGTCCCGTGCACCGCACCTTCGCCGGCGTGCTCAACCCGGCCCTGCGCATCCGCGAGGGATACACGGTCCTGGACGAGGACGACTTCAGCGGCGTCCTGGAGGCGACGGCGGTCACGGTCGCGGAGTTCGTGCGCGACGAATCGGGTTCATGGACTTTCCGCGCCGGTATCCGCGGCATCGAGGCTTTCGACGGCGGCACGGCTTCCTTCACGGCAGTGATGGGCAGGATGCGCGAACGCTGACGCCGCCGGTCGCCGGAGCCGAGGGGGCGGCCACGACCGCTGCCGACGGACTTCCGCAGTCAGCAAGGCAGCAGGCCGACTGCGTCGCCGTGGGCGGCCTTCGCCGCTGCCCGCCACTTGCCGTGTCTCTCCGATGCTGAGAGATGCTGAACGCCAGCGACTGCTGCCCGCGTGCTCTCGCGCACATGCTCCACGGCTTCGGATACGTCGTGGCAGACGAACAACTCTTCACGTGAGCCACCGGTGCCTACGCCGACTCCCGGATCGACTTGGTCCCAGGCCGACGCATCCGCGGCCATCGCGTCGCTGATCCCATGAACGGGGAAGGCGCCCTCAGTCACCGGCGTCTGCGGATGCCCTGTGAGGTGGGCGGCGTGTGACGGCACGGGCCGGGGCGGCCGGAGGACGGCGGTCGGACGACCCCCTGCCGCCCGGAGCGCTGTCCCTCGTGTGGTCAGGACTGCTCGCGGCAGTCCTCTTCGGTGCACTCGAGAGTGACGAGGGTCTGGTCGACCTGCTGGCTGGTCAGAGGAGGTTCGGGCAGTTCGTGGGCGCCCTCGGTGCGGAAGGCGTCGAGCATCAGGTGGAGGTGGCGGCGCCAGGCCTGGGGGGCGATGGTGCGTGTGGCCCGGATGATCCCGGCCTGGGACCAGATCACGAAGGCGATGTCCTGCGCGGTGACGTCGCCGCGCAGGACGCCCTGTTCCTGGGCGTTGCGCATGATCTGGATGCAGAGTTCCTTGGCGCGTTCGTACATCTCGCGGCCGGCCACGTGAAGGGGCAGCCGTGCCGAGACCAGGTCGTTGAAGGCGCGGTCGCAGGCCTGCAGCTGGCAGAGTTTCTCCAGGTAGCGGCAGAACCCCTCCCAGGCGTCGTCCATGGCCGCGGCTTCTTCCGCGGTGGTGAGCAGTTCCGTGTACTTCGCGTTGAAGAGTGTTTCGACCAGGTCGAGCCGGGTGGGGAAGTGGCGGTAGAGCGTGCCGATCGCGACGCCGGCCTCGCGGGCGACGCCCTCCAGGGACGCCCCGAGGCCCTGCTCGGAGAAGGCCGCGCGGGCGGCGGCCATGATCGCGTCCCTGTTGCGCTGTGCGTCACGGCGCAGGGGTTTCGCCGGTGTCTCCCTCGCGGACGGGGCGTGCTGGTGGCTCATGACTCGAGCGTAACATGAGGCCCCCCTCGAATTCGGGTGTTGTCATGTTTCCGATCGCAATCTTGCCCTTCTGACGTGCTGTGATGAGCCTCACTGCAAACATGAGGCACCCCTCGGGTACGGTGGCAGAGCCGAACGTGAGGCACCCCTCCGGATGACCTTGCGGCAAGCCGACTGACCCGGGATTTCCGGATCTCGGTTCACACAGAAGCGGCGGCCGCCAGTTCGGCGGAACCGCGGCAGTCTCGCAAGGGAAATGACCATGAACAGCATGACCAAGCGCGTCTCGATGGCACTCGCCTCCACGGCACTGGCCGGCGGAGCCCTTCTCGGAGCCGGCGGCTCGGCGTCGGCAGCCACGGCTTCGGTGCCCGTGCAGCACACGCAGTACGTGTCCGCCACCTCCGCGACCAGCAGCGAGCAAGCCGGCCGCCACACGGACGACGACCACCGTGGGCAGGACACCGTGCGCTACGTACGGACTGCGGACCACGAGGGCGAAGCGGTCTCGTGGCGCGGCGTCAGCGCCGCCCGCTGGTACCAGGACCAGGTCGACGAAGCGGCCTCGTGGCACGGTGTCAGCGCCGCCCGCTGGTACGAGGACCAGGTCATGTGGTCCCTGAACCACAGCTGACGCGGCCCGAGCCGCCCCACTCCGGAACGCCGGCGCCTGCCCACACAGCAACACGGCCGCACCCCGGCCGGCCAGGATCCCGGATCGCGCGCCCCACGGCGGTCCGCGCCCGCATGGAGACGAACGCCACACGCAAGGCGAAGGCACTCTGGCCCTCAGCGCCCGCCACGCCGACCACGGCCAGGCCCGCACCGACACATGAACCCCGTCGACCGCCTTTCTTGCCGATCGCTTCCCCACACGCCGTGACACCCCGCCGGACCGGGCAGGTCCACTCCACGCCGGGACAGTCACCCGACGCGAACGCCCAGAACACCACCCCAGGGCGATCGACCGGCCGGGCCGGATCCGGGGCCGCAGTGGTCACAGACGTGCCCGATGAGTCTGCCGACGACGTGCAGCCGTACGCATGGCCGGCAGTTCCTTGCTCCGGTTGCAGCGAGCCGGGGGAGCCCCGGACGCCGAAGCGGTCAGCAGGACTGCTCGCGCGGCCGGCCGGATCGTTCGCGGTGATCGGCTCGCCATCGTGCGGTGCCGACGGACTCCGGGCACGTCGAGGCGCGGGCGCGCCACGCGCCCGCGGTGACCGAACCGGTCCCGTCGGTCTTGCCGCGGACCACACGTCGATCTCCACCAGGCCCTCAGCGCGGCCGCCGAACTGCTCAGCGACCGTGCCCGGCCCCGCTACCGGGGCCTTTGTACGGAGAACTCGTTGCCGTCGGGGTCGAGCATCAGCACCCGGACGCCGTCGCCCGCGCCGATGCCGGTGCGCGTCGCACCGAGCGAGATCAGGCGCTCGACCTCCGCCTCCCCGTCGGCGTCGGCGGGGAGCGCCAGCTCCAAGTACAGCCTGTTCGTGCCTGTCTTCGGCGCCACCGGAGGACCACCCCAGGTGATCTTCGTACCGCCGTCCGGCGATTGGATCGCGGTCTCCTGGTCCTGGTCCCAGACCAGCGGCCACCGCAGCGCCTTGCTCCAGAAGTAGCCGACCTCCTGCGTACCGTCGCAGGCCAGCGCTCCGATGACACCGGTGTCGGCGAGGAACTTGTTGCCCGCCTCGATCACGCAGAACTCGTTGCCGTCCGGATCGGCGAGCACCACATGTCCTTCTTCCGGGAGTTGGCCCACGTCGATGTGTGTCCCGCCGAGTTCCAGTGCCCTGGCCACCGTCTGCTGCTGGTCCTCCGGGGAGGTGCTCGTCAGGTCGAAGTGTGCCCGGTTCTGGCCGGTCTTCGGCTCCTGGCTCGGCAGGAAACGGATGCGGAACCCGTCGGCATCAGGGGGCAGGATCGCGACGCCGTCGTCCGGACCGTCGGCCAACTCCCAGCCCAGGACCCCGGACCAGAAGCGCGCCAGGCCCGACGGCCGGGTCGCGTTGAAGCAGATCGCGAACAGTTGACTGGTCATACCCCGTGCATCTCCGATCCATCGACGGTCGACACGGCGACTCGCCCTCCGCGCGGGCGCAGCCTAGGGGCGGCCGTGCGGCACCCGCATCCGAGTTTCCGGCGCGGGCACGGCGGCGCAGGCGGTCAGATCCAGGTCGAGGCGGGCAGGGGCGCAGTGTTCTGAGGGGCCGACATCCGAGGTCAACTGGTCCTGCTGAACACGTCACAGGCCGCAGCGCGTTGCTTCCGCGATGCAGCACCCGCCGTCCTTTACTCGGTCGCTGCGGCGCGCTTCTTCTTCGTCTGTGCTCCCCGGTTCACCGCCGACGGGCGGGGGAACTGCGCACGGCGGAGAGCCGCGCCGGGCGGCCGGTGGATGAGGGCGGCCGGACGCGGGAGCACCTTCCGGACCGTGATGGCCGTCGAGGACCGGGCCGGTCTGGCATCCCGCGAGGTCTACGACCTGACGGTCGACGGTATCCACACGTTCTACGTCAGCACCGAAGGTGCCCACCCGCAGAACCTCCTCGTCCACAACTGCCAGGACCTCGTCGTCGACGAGGATGTCGAAGGGGCGCACACCATCGGCGACCACGGGACCCCGGACGACGACGTCATGGAGGCGAAGGCCCTCGACCCGAGAACCGGGGCATCGCCACGCGCTGGGCCAGTCTCGACATCGCCCGAGAGGCCGTCGACAAGGCCGTCACCCAGTGGCTCGAACACGATCCGGACCACCTGCAACAGCTCGTCAAATGGCAGAACGAGCAGGCGCAGAGAAAGGCCAAGGGGAAGCTGCTGAATCTCAAGAAGATCCGCTGGGAGGTGAGGGACGTCGAAACCAGGGGCGGACCGATAGGCTACAAGTGGGTCAAGGACGGAACTACCGCCGAAAAGAGCGCGGTGACCTCCAAGTGGGTCATCGTCCATCTGAAATACATCGGCAAGGGCAACCGCGCGCACCCTCTTGGCAAATGGGTCGTGTACACCTCCTATCTGGAAGGGTGACCGTGGCCCACGAGCATGAGAGCGATGTCGAGGACGATTTCGTCGAGGCCGAATTCATCGAAGACATCTACGTGACGGACCTCGGGCTGACCTGGCTGGCCTCTCGATGGGAGGTGCTGGAAGAGTTCTACAGGGAGCACTTCCCGTCCCGTGCCGTGGACCCCGGCCCCGTCACGGTGTGGCTCATGCTGGCGGACTCATCGGTCGACCAGTTCGACCGCTCCAAGGCCGCCCAACTGGGCCAGGACGTGCAGCGACTGCTGCGCTCACCGCTGCCGGACGAGACGATCCGTACGGTGTGGCTCGCCGCCACCCACGGCATCCTCGACCCGCACGAGCACGGCATGACGGCCCGTACCTGGCTGCGGCGGATCGAGGAGGCGTGGCTGGCCCGCGTGCACCAGGACGATCCGGCGTTCGCGCCTCCGCCACCACAGCCAGTGGTCGACGAGGAGCTGCGGCGGGCGGTGATCCAGGTGATCCACACGGTCGCGGAGCCATTGCGCCTCGCCTCGGAGCAGCCCCCGTACGGGGTTCCGGTGACCGGCCTGGTCCCCGCGCTGGAGCGGGTGGTCACCGAGGCGTGCGCCGACCTCGGCTACCGGCTCTTCCTGCGCGCGGTGAAGGCCTACTTCGTGCCGGTGCCGGCCGACGGGGAGACGTACGGCAGGTTCGTCGCTCTCGGTGAGCGGTTCGGCTACCCGTACTGGGTCGTGCGCGAAGGACTCAACGACCGCCGGACCGACTGACGCCGAGGTGTGGGGCGGGCGGACAGACTCCGCCCGCCCCACGCGGCACGTCGGGGGTCCGGCATCCACATGACGCACCCCCGCACGTCGGGGGCGGGCACCCACGTGACGCACCCCACCTCCCACGCAGGCCCGACTACGGTGGCGGACACCCCATGACCCCGACCACAGCAGGCCAGCGCGCTGGCGTACCTGGCCGACCTCCCGTGCGCCCGGGGTTCTTTGAGGAAGCCCTTCGGGAGGGTGCCTTCTTCGCGGGCTTGGCCGGCACCTTGGGCGCATCCGTCTCGCCGCGCGCCGCCCGGGCCTTGTGGACCGACTCCTGCAGCGTGGCCATCAGGTTCCACCAGCTGTCCCGGCAGGGCCGTCGGCTCGGGGGCCTCCGGCGGCGGGCGGTCTGCCTGCTTGGCCTCGATCACCGCGTGCAGGACTTCGGTGTACCGGTCGGTGAACTCGGGGCCGGTGAGGTCGTCGCGGGTCATGGCCTCGATCAGCGCCATGGCCTCGTCGATCTCGTCTTCGCCCAGGGTGACCGGAGGGGGGACCACAGCGGCCGGGACGAACGCGATCAGCTCGATGGCACGCGCCTTGGGCAGCGGCAGGGCCCGCAGCTCTTCGTCCGTGACCGGGACGACCCGGCCGTCCGGCAGTTCACAGCCGCGCCCGATCTCTGCGAATGTGACCTCGCGGTCCTCCGCCTCGCACCAGTGGTGGTTGCGCACCAGGCCGTGGTCGGCGGTGTGGATCTGGCGGAAGCGCGCGGCATGGTCTTCGGTCGCGCTCAGGACCGTGATCGGGACGCTGACGAGCCCGAATGAGATAGCGCCGTTGAAGATGCTCGCGGGCATGGCACACCTCCGGGGCCCGGAGCACTACCAGCTGTGGGATCTCAGATTGGCTCCGTGCTGGGAGTACGCATGAACCTTTCTGCCGTCACGATCAGTGTCCGTCGTAGAGATGGTGAAGTTGTTAAGGATCTGGGGTGGTCAGCTGCTTCGCTCGACCTGTTGCGCTCAGCCGCTCCGCGGCGGACGTTCCGCTGGGTGGCAGTCGCTGTGTGATCCGGTCGAACAAGTCCGTCAGCGGCTCGCCGACGTCCTGACCGAACTCGGTCAGCCCGTAGGTGACTTGGGGCGGCGTCGTCGGCTCGACCTCCCGCCAGACCAGGCCGTCCTGGACCAGTGCGCGCAGTGTCTGAGCGAGCATCTTCTCGCTGATGCCCTGGATGCTGTCACGCAGCTCGTAAAACCGAAGGTCGTTGCTCCGTAAGGAGATCAGCACCCAGATACCCCACCTGCTGGTCACGTGGTCGACCACGTCGCGCGCAGGGCAGTCGGTGTGAAACACCTCATACCGATTGCCCGCCTCGGCCTGCGTCAGCTGCGCGCCTTCCCCCATGTCCGGAGCTTACCTCTGGGTATGTTCTTACGGAAAGTAAGCCCGACTCCTAGCGTCAATTGCCGCAGTGCACAACGGACTAGGAGCTGAACATGATCGTGGTGACCGGGGCTACCGGGAATGTGGGCCGGCCTTTGACGCAGGCCTTGGCCGAAGCGGGCGAGCAGGTGACAGCGGTGTCGCGGCACGCGGCGGCGGTGCCGGACGGGGTCCGGCACGTGCCGGCTGACTTGGCCGAGCCGCAGGGTCTCACTCCCGCGTTGGACGGGGCGAAGGCGCTGTTCCTCCTGCTGTCCGGCGACCTGCACGCCCCCGAAGCCAGGCCGACCGACATCATCGACCTGGCCGCGGCCAGCGGGGTCGGCCGGGTCGTCCTGCTGTCTTCGCAGGGCGTGGCGACCAGGCCGCTCGGCCCGTCGCGGATCGCGATGCGCGCGGTGGAGGACGCGTTGAGAGAGTCCGGCCTGGACTGGGCCGTCCTGCGACCGGGCGGCTTCGCCTCCAACGCCTTGGCCTGGGCGGAGTCCGTCCGCACGCAAGGGATGGTCGCCGCACCCTTCGGCGACGTCGGGGTTCCGATCGTCGACCCGGCGGACATCGCCGAGGTCGCGGCGGCCTGTCTGCTGGACGACCGGCACACCGGCGGAGTCTTCGAGCTGACCGGGCCCGAGGTGATCACGCCGCGTCAGCAGACGGAAGCCGTCGCCGCCGCGCTCGGCTCGCCAGTGCGGTTCCACGAACTCACCCGCGAGGAGGCCAAGGCCGCAATGACCCAGTTCGTGCCGCCGGAACTCGCCGACGACACCCTGGACATCATCGCCGCCCCGAACCCCGCCGAACTACGGATCAGTTCGGACGTGGAACGAGTCCTCGGCCGCGCCCCGAGCCCCTTCAGCAACTGGGTCGCCCGTAGCATCGCCGCTTTCCGCTGAGGCACAACTCAGCTGAAGCGCCCGGGCAGCTTCGTGCGACTACGGCCGCACGGGGCGACCCCGCAGCGCCACCTCCCGCCACCAGCCAGAACGACGTTCACCGGATAACCGGAGGATGCCCTGGCCTTTAGGCCGGGGAGGAATCCGGCTTCCCGCGTAGCGGGGCAGGGGTAGCCGAGTCGCCGCCGGGCGATTCGGCGTCCACTGCGGAAGTGCCGAGGACGCCTTCCAGGGGGTAGATGAGATCGGCGTTGAGTGACCGCCGCTCGCGCTTGGCGTGGGCAGTCCGGCGGGCATGAAGTGCGGTGGGGATCCTGGCAGTTATGCGTATCCCGTCGTCCATGGTCGCTACGCTGGCACACCATGACGGCACCATTGGAAGTCGGGGAGGCCGGGCACGCCCGGTACACCTACCGGCTTCGGGTGTCATCCACCGCGCTCACGGCGCTGCTGGGCGAGTGGGACCGGTGCCGGTGGATCTGGAACGAATGCTGCGCCCGGTCCAAGAAGGCCCGCCGGGACGAGGAGAAGGCGGTCCGGCGCGGCTGGACAAGATGCTGACCGAGGCCCGCACCCGCAATGCGTGGCTGCGTGAGGGCAGCAGTGTTCCGCAGCAGCAGATCATCCGGGACTTCGGCAAGTCCCGTGCCAGGGCGTTGAAGGACATCAAGGACCGGCTGCCGATGCGGCAGCGGGCGGGGATGCCGAAGTACAAGAAGAAGTCCCTGGCCGACCCGAGCCTGAACTACAACCGCAACGGTTTCCGGCTCAAGGACGGGCGCCTGCACCTCGCGGGCGGCATCGGCGTGACGGTGGTGTGGTCGCGCGACCTTCCTGGCGACCCGTCGTCCGTGCGTGTCCACCGCGACAGCCTCGGCCACTGGTACGCCTCGTTCGTCGTGGCAGCCGAGGTCCAGCCGCTGCCGGAGACCGGCAACGTGCTGGGTATCGACTGGGGGGTGAAGCAGACCGCGACCACCACCAGCGACACCCACGACCTTCCTCACGTCGAGCACGGGCGGAAGGCCGCCGCGAAACTCACCGGGTATCAGCGGATGATGGCCCGCCGTAAGCCCAAGGCCGGGCAGGCCGCCTCCAAGGGCTACCGGACAGCGAAGAAGCTGACGGCGAAGCTGTACAAGAAGGTCGCCCGGCAGCGCCAGGACACCGGCCGAAAATGGGCCAAGCAGGTCGTCCGCGATCATGACACCATCGCCGTCGAAGACTTCCGCCCGAAGTTTCTCGCCAAGTCCACCATGGCCCGCAAGGCGGCCGACGCGGCGATCTCCGCCACCAAGGCGGAGCTGATCAACATGGCGCGTAAGCACGATCGGGACCTCCGGCTCGTGCGCCCCGCGCACACCACCATGGACTGCGCGCACTGCGGAGCGAGAGCCAAGCACGCACTGCCACTGTCGGAACGCACCTACACCTGCACCGCGTGCGGAATCTCATCCCCCAGGGACAAGAACTCCGCCCGCGTGATGCTCGTCCGGGCTGGTCTCAACCCGGCTAGTGCTGATCGTAGAAGACCTGACACCCCGCCGGGGCGGCAGGCAGCGTGAGCTAGGAATCCCCCTCGCTTACGAGGGGGAGGATTCAACGTCCACCCGATGCGACCGCGCGCGGTCAGTCGAGGATGCGGAACACCGGCCCGCTTCTACGCGGCTGGCCGGCGGTGCGAAGCGCACCGTCCGTAGCGCAGCAGCGAAACGCAGGTGGGGTTCACTGGCCGGGGGCCGCCGGGCCCATGCCGCCGACGGTGGAGGGCGACGACCGGCGCGGAACGTCGGGCGCACGGCTGCAAAAGTCGGCTTCTGGACGGGCCGGGGGCTGGCCGCAGTCGGTCTCGCGGCCGGGGACGTGGTGACCGAGCGGCAGGCCGAACTGCCGCTGGGGGAAGGCCGGCACCCGGACGCCGACCGGATCGGGCGCGAGCGCCTGGACGCGGGCAAGAGCCCGGCTGAGGCGCGGCGGGCGACGGTGCTGGGCAGGCCCGTCGAGCACAACCGGTCGGAGCGCACCGAGAAGGCGAAGGAACGGTCGCCCTGGCTGGCGGGACTGACGTCCCATGGATGGTGCCCGTCACGTTCGAGCTGGTGCAGGGCCCGGGCCGGAGCGCCGGCGGTGGTGTCGTGGCCGGCGATGAGCAGGGTCATGGTGCGGCTGCGGATCTGCTCGTCGCTCTGGACGGCTTCGCTGGGGTCCGTCGGCGGCCGGGTGAGGAACGGGGTGAATAACCTTGCGCAGACCCTAGGCGTACCGACTAGTCGGTACTAGCCTCTGGCCACGCTCTCGGAGCCGGGCGCAGCGCGCTCCCGTCGCCCCGACACCAACACCCGGTTTCCGTATCCCAGGAGGAACCGTATGTCCGCCACTCCGACGGCGTTCGACGCCGGCAGACCCACGCCCGATGGGCCCGCCGTGGACGCCCGCGGCCCGCTGGCCCGGCTGTACCGCCGCGACCTGGCGGACTACCCGCCCACCGGTCGCCGTATGGCGTATCTCGCGATTGTGGTCATCACCACCGTCGTCCTGTACTACATGCTGTACATCCAGTACGCGGTGGCGACGTCGATCATCACGCACTTCGACATGACGTACCGCTACTTCGTCTGGGTCTCGGTGATCGGCAACGCGATCGGGGCCTTCGCCTCGCTCGTGGCCGGTCTTGCGGACCGCTGGGGCCGGGCGAATCTGGTGGTCTACGGACTGCTGATCGCCGCGCTGCTGGTCTTCTTCGGGCTGCCGAACGCGGCGAACAAGACCGCCTATCTGGTGCTCTTCGCGCTCGTCAGCTTCGTCGAGGGCATCGTGCTGGTCGCCACCCCAGCCCTGATCAGGGACTTCTCCCCACAGCTCGGCCGGGCCACCGCGATGGGGTACTGGACGATGGGCCCGGTCATCGGCTCCCTGGTGGTCACCACCGTCACCAGCAACACCCTCGACAGCGCCACCTGGCAGGACGAGCTGCGCTATTCGGCAATCGCCGGGTTCGTCGTCTTCGTCGTCGCGATCTTCGCGCTGCGCGAGCTGTCCCCGGCGCTGCGCGACCAGACCATGGTGTCGCTGCGGGACCGGGCACTGGTCGAGGCACGCGCCAAGGGACTGGACACCGAGGCGGTGCGCCGCGGCGAGTGGCGGCAGATGATGCGCCTGGACGTGCTGGGCTCGGCCTTCGCCATCGCCGTGTTCCTGCTGCTGTACTACGCGGCGGTCGGCAACTTCGTCGTCTACTTCGCGACCACCTTCGGCTACAGCGAGCAGCGCACCAACGCGCTGGCCAACTGGTACTGGGGGGCGAACGCCATCGCCCTGGTCCTGGTCGGCCTGCTCTCGGACCGGCTGAAGGTACGCAAGCCCTTCATGATCGTCGGCGCGGTCGGCTCCGTCGTGGTGACCGCGATCTTCGCCACCCGCGCCACCCACCTGACGACCGACTACTACACCTTCGCCTGGCTGTTCATAGGCATCGGCGTCTTCAGCGGCATCGCCTACGCGCCCTGGATGGCGAGCTTCACCGAGACCGTGGAGAAGCACAACCCGGCGGCAACCGCGGCGGGCCTGGCGGTGTGGGGCTGGACGGTGCGCATCGTGGTCGCCGTCTCCGCGGCCTTCATCCCGGTGCTGGTGACTTCCGTGACCCCGCTCGTGGAGCACGGCGCCGAGGTCAAGGCCGCCTCGGTGCAGGCTGCGCCCGCGCTGGCCATCGTCAACGCGCACCCTCAGCTCTTCGCCGAGCTGAACAAGTACACCCCGACCACGGTGCCGCCCGCGCTGGGCGCCCGCGCCGTCAAGGAGGTCGGTGCGGAGGACCTGGGTGTCGTGCAGAAGGCGGCGCCGCAGCTGAAGCTGCTGCAGGAGTACGGCCCCGAGGTCCAGAAGGCGTCGAAGGACGGGCCCGGCGAGTGGCGCAACTGGTGGTGGATCTGCGTCGGCGGCCAGGTGCTCTTCCTGCCCTTCGTCTTCGTGATGGCAGGTCGCTGGAGCCCGAAGAAGGCGCGTGAGGACGCCGAGGCGCACCAGCTGGCGGTCGACCGCGAACTGGCCGCCCTCGCCGCCGCCGAGGAGTGACCGGACGCGGAGCCGGCCGGCCGTGAACGGGCCGGCCGTCTCCGCGGTCGCGTGCATCGGGGCAGCGAAGCCCCGCACCCCGGGTGGACGGCCCCTCGAACCGGCGCCGGTGGTGAACAACAGGGTGCCGGCCCCGGCCTGCTTCCCCCGCTGCCCGAACCCCCCACCGAGACCGCCTTTGTACCGGGCGATCCGCGTCGCACCGTCCGGCAGAGGCACCTGAGCCGCGGTCACGTGCTGCCGGAGCGGCCGGTGAGGATCAGCTCGACGCTGTAGGCGAAGCGGTCGTCGTAGTGGTCGGCGCTGAGGTGCTCGGCCGCCGCGGCCAGGGTCCGTTGAGACAGACCGCGAGTGTCCTTTGACAGCGAAGTTAGTCGGTTGCGATGCCCTGACCTTGAGCGACTAGGTTCGATGGCAAACGATCGCTCTCGGTGGGTGCCTCTCATGTTCCGTCTCAGTGATCTGGTCCGAAGCCGCGGCTGTGACCTGGGGCGACCAGAACGGTTGAGACACCTGGGTGGCCGAAAAAATCTCAGTTGATCTGGAACCTGGCGTCTGAATACTGGCTGTCGTCTCAGTTGATCTGGACTGCTTCCGTCGTTTCGAACTGGATTAGTGGAAGGGCCTGCGAGATTGACCATGCACGATGACCAAGTGGACGTGACCACCGACATCGTTGCGACCTTGATCCAAGAACAGTTCCCTCAGTGGAGCGGCAAGGCGATCCAACTCCTGTCGTCGACCGGGACGGTCCACTCCATCTTCCGCATCGGGGACGACCTCTCCGCGCGTTTCCCGCTGCGTCTGACCGATGCCGCGGAGGCGCAGGCGGTTCTGGAACGGGAAGCCCAGGCGAGCGCGGAGCTGGCACAGGTGTCTCGGTTCCCCGTTCCGGAACCCGTCGCCCTGGGAAAGCCTGGAGCGGGTTACCCCATGCCGTGGTCGATCCAGACATGGCTGCCGGGAACGGTCGCCTTCGATGCCGACCCGAGTGGGTCGGACGCTTTCGCCGAGGACCTTGCGGCCTTCATCGCAGCCCTGCGGGACGCCGAGACGCGGGGGCGGCGTTTCAGCGGCGAGAACCGTGGCGGCGTTCTCGCTCACCACGACGACTGGATGGCGAAGTGCTTCGAGGAGAGCAAGGGGCTGCTCGACGTGCCCCGGCTGCGCCAAGTGTGGAGGCACCTCCGGGAGTTGCCACGCACGGCTGCCGACGTGATGAGCCATGGTGACCTGATTCCCGGCAACGTACTGGTCGCGGGAGACCGGCTCAGCGGCGTACTCGACACCGGCGGCTTCGGCCCGGCCGACCCCGCGCTGGATCTGGTCAGTGCCTGGCACCTGTTGCAGCCAGGCCCGCGGGAAGTGCTCCGGCAGACACTGGCCTGTGACGATCTGGAGTGGGAGCGCGGCAAGGCATGGGCGTTCGAACAGGCCATGGGTGTTGTCTGGTACTACGTCGAGAGCAATCCGACGATGAGCAGAATGGGGCGCCGGACACTCGACCGCATTTTGGAGTCCGACTAGACGAATAAGTCCGATGTGTTCAGTGATCGAATGCGGTCAGGGATCGAAGGACTGGCTGCCCGGTCTTGTGGTTGCGCCAGATCGCGGCGGCCATGGCGAGGACGCGCTGGGCGACGCGGACGGTGACGCCCTCGAAGGTGCGGCCGCCGTGTTGTTCCAGGTCCAACTGGCCCTTGAGTGTGTCGTTTACGGACTCGATCAGCTGGCGCACCGACTTGAGGAGGGACTCGCCTTTGCGCTTCTTCTCCCGTTTGAACGAGGGCCGCAGTAGATCGATCCCGCGCATGGCCAGGTCGATCTCGAACTCCTTGGAGGCGAAGCCCTTGTCCGCGATCAGCAGCAGGCCGGGCCGGTCTGCCACCAGGTCTTCCTCGACGTCGAGCATGGCCTGGAGCACCTCGCGTTCGTCCAGCTTCGGGTTCGCGAGCGCCCAAACGATGGGCATCCCGGTCGGGGTGCAGACCAGGTACAGGCGAAGCCCCCAGAAGAACCGCGAGTGCGAGGCGCAGTACCCGTATCCGGCCCAGCCGGCCATCTCCGACCGCTTCACCGTCGGACGCGAACGCCCGCACTCCACGGGTGTCGAGTCCACGATCCAGTGGTTGTCAAACCAGAAGTCCGTGTCCACCGCGAGCATTCGTACTTGACCAAAGGCAACGCGGCCTTGAGACGTTTGTTGTACCCGGACTGCTGCGGCAGGTACGGGAACATCGCGGTGAGGTGCTTGCGGGCGTACCGCAGCCACCGGGCCTCGGAGTGGAAGCCGAGCAGCGCCTGGGCCACGGCGAGCGTGACCAGCTCGGCATCGCTCAACTGCGGTGGACAGCCCATCCATCGCTCCACCTCCAGCTCGTCATCGATCTTCGCGTACAGCGCCGTCAGCAGGGTGTCCAGATCGTTCGTCACACAACGATCATGGACACCCCGTTCACGTTCCCGGACGCACCGCCCTCTGATACCCCCGGGGCGGACTCAATGCCTGAGCAGCCACAGAACCCGGTCCCACGACAGCAGGTGGTACACGACCAGCGCACCGGCAAGGATCACGGCGAGAGTGCGGGATCCCGCCGCGTACAACGCCGCCGCACCGCCGAAGAACACAGTCAGCTCCAGCAGGAACCGCAGCGGTCCAGGTGTCGCAATCACCGTCCCCCCGGACCGGGATGCATCGTCTGGGGTGGCAAACACTCCCCACAGCACAGCCACGGCCAGCGGAACGGCTACAACGGAGACGTACCGCAGGGAAGCAGGCGCGGCAGCCCATGCCCAGAGCCCGAAGCACACCAGTGCCACCAGCTCAAACACGAACCTCACACCAAGAGCCAACGGGCGAAAGCCATACCCGAACGACATACGCGCAATTCCCTCCGTCGCAGCCCCTCCATGATCACAGACCGGCGAACGGGAAGACCAGACATCGGACTTGCTCGTCTAGGTTTGCTGGCAAGGAAGCCGAAACGACCGGGTTCGCTGTCAAACGCCTCGGTTGGATGACAGCGGACAGCGAGTCTCGTGCCTGTCGCCTCGCGTGTTGCCCCGTCTCACTGAACCTCGACCGATCTCATCGAACTTTGATCAGCGCAGCAGCAGAACAGCAAGGCGTGAGCGGCGAAAACAGGTCGACACCTTGTGCTGCGCCAGTCGATCATGAGCTCATGCCACTGATAGACACCCTCGCCCGAGTCGACGCAGACTTGGCCGCCGGCCGGGTGCCCATGGCACGCCAGCGTCTGCGCGGACTGGTTTCGTCCTTCCCCAACGACCTGCCGCTTCGCCGGCGCTTGGCTGAGGTGTACCGGCTGTACGACGAGCCTGCGGAAGCGGGTCGCTGGATGTACCTCGAAGAGGACCAAAAGGCCGACGAGACCTCCGCTTTCCAGGCGAGATACCAGACGCCCCAACAGCGCATGGGGGCACTTGCGTGGAGCGGACCCGAGTCGCTGGCCCGTTCCGCCTTTGCCGTGAAGCAACTGGCGGCGGTAAGGACGGCCTGCTCCGACGCCCTGGGGCGCCCCATCGACTGGGACACGGTGTCCTCGGCTCAGGACGACGAGCCGGGCTCCGGGAAAAGGTCGTTCACCGGCTCCCTGGCGGGGGTCGGATGCCTGGTGGTGCTCCTTGGGATGCTGGCGATCTGGGTGAACGGGCTCATCGCCCTCTTCAACTGACCCAGCCGGCGGAGACCTTCTGGCGCGCCGGTCAAGAATCGGTGAGACCCGTCAAGGTTCCCTGCGTTGTCTGCGGGACCGTGCGGGCCCTTCGTATGGCTGGCCCATCCAGGGGCGTCGGGTGTGGCTCTCAAGGTTCTGCCGCTTGTGGCTTCCGTTGATTGGCCGCCCGACGACGACTCGGCTGCCCATGAGGAATTGCGAATGATCGCTCCGTAGGGAAATCGACAGCGAGGTCGTCCGACGGGAGGAGAGCCGGACCGGCCGGTCGCCGGACACCTGGACGGCTGGGTGCAGGGCGCCGTCGGTCTGCGGCGGGGCCGGGGCGAGGAGGCCGACGAGTTCACTCGGGCCGACAAGAAGAAGCTCATCCTGAGTGGAGTGCGAGCTGTGATCCCGCAGCCTGCCGACCAGATCGCCAACCGCAAGCGCAAGGGTCGCGGCGGCGGGCGCCCGCCCAGATTCGACCGTGATGCCTACAAGCAGCGCAATACCGTCGAAAGTTGTATCAACCGCCTCAAACAATGGCGCGGCCTGGCCACTCGCTACGAGAAGACCGCCACGGTCTACCGCGCCGGTCTCCTCATCGCGGGCATCTTCCTTTGGTTCGCCCGCTGAAGAGCAGGCAGCTCACGGCCGGAGGCACTCTCCCTGCGGATCGAAGCAGAAGAGGCCGTGCTCGCGGGCCAGTGCAGCGGCGTATTCGGATACTTCCTCACCTTTGCTGTAGGACATGAGCAGGTACACGATCGGACCCGATGCCTCATCGATGACCGGGGGCGACGCCCCCACGACACTGTGGTCGACGTCGTCCGGGTATCGCGCGACGAGAGCTTCCACGTACGCCACGATGCGCGGCGCCGGAGGCACGACGACATCGTCCGACTCCAGATAGCGCTCGTAGAGCTCGTCATACATCGAGCTCGCAGCACGGTTGTCGAATGGACGGTCGCCGTCCCACACAGCAAGGTCGTAGCTCACAGGCGCATCGTCGCAGGCAACAGTTCCGTCGCCACCAGCAGGTCCTGAGATCTCTCTGTCAGTGATCCGTAAGAGAGGTCCAAGGAGGGGCATCAACAAGCCCTTGTCAGACCCCTGACTCAATCTCGGTCGCCACCGGGTGTGAGCGCACCACACAAGTGGGACCAGAGCCCCGGCTCCGCCTCAAACATCCCGAGGTTGCGATCGCCTGGGCTGACTCCGTCAAGAAGAACTGCACCCCCGCCAGGGCCGCACTGCTCGGCCGCCGGGTGAGGCTCCGCTCAGGAGCAGTTCCACTGGCGTGCCAGGGCGACGGGCGCGAACCGCGAGCAGCCATCGGTGGCCGGATAAGCGTCGGAGCCGACGAACCACCACCCGTTGCTGGGGGTGAACCGGAAGAACTGCAGGCCCGAGCCCTCGTCCTGGAGTTGGACCCGGTCGTCGCCTGTCGCGCCGGCACCAGCTTCGAAGCGCACGGCTGCATATAGCGTGGTGCCGCAGCTGCCGTAGTAGAAGTTGCCGGGCTTCGGCTGGATGTGGCTGGCCCCCTTGGCGTGCTCCCAGGTTCGGGTCACTGCAGACTTCACGTCGGCGTGGACCGCCAGGTTCTTACACGCGGCAGAGACTGCAGCGGCGGCGCTCGGCGTTGCCGTCGGCCGGGAGGCGCCGGCTATCGCTTTGGCGGTGGGGGCCGGAGAGGTGCTCGCCACCGCGGTCGGGCTGACGGATGCCGTCACTGTCTGCGAGTCCGTCGGTGTGGGCGAGGCCGAGGACGTTGCGGATCCCGACGCACTGCGGGCAGCCGTAGCCGCGGCGCTCGCACTCGCTGCCGAGCCGGAACCGTCGTTGCAGGCCGCCAGGCCCGAACAGGCTGTGAGTGCCAGTGCGGCGGTGGCCGCGGCCCGTCCGTAGCCGAAGGTCATGAGTCCCCCACTCCCGACGCGATCTCTCGCGCTCCCGCTTCTCGCCGCAGACTATAGCCCCGGGCCTCGCCCACGGTTTGCCTCGGACCGCATGAGGACGTGCCTCACGTGTCTCAACGACCGAGACCATCGCTGAACTGCGCAGATGTCCGGCGACCACTAGGTATCGGCGGCTCCCGGCGACATCAACAGTCTTGCGCTGCCCACGACGTCGTGTACGCAGCGGCACGCTCCACACAACGAGAGCCAGAGCCCGTTCTCGTGAACAAAGCCACTCATCGAATCAGCACAGACCCGGTGGCGGGCCGTCAATCGACGGCGCTGGCTGGACTGGCGCGGGGTGCGTTTGGCGGTGCGGCTGACGATGGCCGTCTCGACGTGGGTGATGCCCAGGCCGACCATGTCGCGGGAGAGGAAGCCGTCTTTCGCCGCGTAGGCGACCGCCCTTCACGACCACGCACGTCGACAGCCCCGGCCGGGTTCCGTCCCGGCCGGGGCTGCTTGCGTATCGATCACGCGGGCATCGTGGTGCGCGGGACGTCGGCGGGGGAGAGGCCGGCGCGGGCGCGGTGCCAGCGTGCGGGGTGGCGCCACCGACCGGCAGCGTCGCGGGCGACTCCGACTTCCTCTCGGCGACGACCTCAGGCCGTCTGGCGTGGATCGTGACGTCGCTGCCGGCGTCGGCGAACACCTTCGCCAGCGTCGTCCCCCACGACCCTGCGGAGAGCACCGCAACCCGAGCCACCCGACACCCCATCCACCTCGCGAGCCCTGACCCCGGTGACCCTGTCCGCCACCCGAAGGCCTCCTCAGCGTCACGGCCAAGGCCTCGCGCGTCGCCAACCGGGGCAGGACCAGTCCGGCCTCCCGCGCCGCCTGGTCATCACCGAACTCCCGGCGCGGCTCCGCTTCGTGAGGCTGCCACAGCCGGTAGAGGCACCTCCACATCGCCGGTTCGTCCGGCCGCTCGTCGATGTACTCCACCGTGAGCCCGGCCGCGCGCGCTCCCACGTTGCCTATGGCGCTCAGGTTCCGAACGGACGTCGCGGTGGTTCAAGTGCGAGCTGTGTCGGTTTTCCTAAGCTTCGACGGCAGAGGGAACACCCGGGCTGTTCCTGGACGGGTAAACATCAAAGACGAGAAGCTCGTGAACCAAGAGAATTCCGGCCGCGTGGCCGTCATCGCAGGTACCGGCGCCGACATGGACAGCCCCAACGGGGTGATCGGCCGTGTGCGGATCGGGCGTGCCCAGGGCCGCCGGATCAAGGTGATCGTTTGTCACCGGGTCACCTCGGTGTTCGTCAGCACCAACAACGCCCAGACCAGCAGGGGCGCGTGGCGGGCCACCATCCGGACAGCCGCGCTCCACTGGAGCCCGCTCGCTGCTGATCAGCCGGTTCCACGCCTTCTGCGCACCGAGCCCGGACGCGGCTGGGCGACCCATAGGTCTGACGCAAAGACAGCCATCCTCACTTTTAGACCCCTTTAGTACAAAAGCGTAATCAGCTCCTTGATCGTCGAGGAGCTGATTTTCTGAAATCCGGTGGTCGGACAAGGCTGCCGTGGAAAGCGGAGACATGATGGGCAAGAGTCCTTATGACTATGTCGTGGTGGGAGCGGGGACAGCGGGATGCGTGATTGCCTCCCGACTTTCGGAACGCCCCGGTGTGAGGGTGTTGCTGCTGGAGGCCGGAGCCCGGGACGCAACCGAGACGATGGCATCTCCTTGGGGCTTCCTGGGGTTCGACCCGTCATCCCTCTGGCTGGGCGCCTCGACCGTGCAGGCCGGTACAGGCAGGGCCGCTGACGTGCTGCGCGGCAAAGCGCTCGGGGGATCGTCGAGCATCAACGGCCTCTACCACCTGCGGGGGCACCGCTCCGGTTACGACGAATGGCCCGGCCTCGGTGCTCAGGGCTGGGGTTTCGACGATCTGCTGCCCTATTTCCGCCGCAGCGAGAGCGCTCGCAGCCGTGATGCCTCCGTGCGGGGCACGGACGGGCCGGTCGTGGTCGCCCCGGTCCTGGAACCCCATCCCCTGGCCACGGCGGGCGTCGACGCCGCGGTGGAGGCTGGGTTCGCATGCGTCGATGACATCGGCGGCGGGCTGGAGATCGGGTTCGGGTGGAGTGACATGAATCTGCCCGGCGGTGCCCGCCAGAGCGCGGCCGACGCCTACATCCGTCCGTTCCTCGACCGGCCGAACCTGGACGTCGTCACGGACGCGACCGTGCAGCGGCTGCGCACCACCGCGGGCCGCTGCACCGGCGTCGAGTACACCATTGGTGGGGAGCACCTGTCCGTCGATGGCGCCGAGGTGGTACTGACCGCGGGGGCCATCGGTTCCGCACACCTCCTGATGCTGTCAGGGATCGGCCCGGCACAGCACCTTGAGGAACACGGTATCGACGTCGTCGCCGACCTGCCGGGAGTGGGCTCCCATCTGCAGGACCATCCGATGGCGGGCGTGGTGTACGAGGCCATCCAGCCCGTACCGTTCGTTCCTGCCAACCCGCCGGCCGAAATGATGGGCCTGCTGTACAGCGACCATGCCGCGGCCCGGCCGGACCTTCAGGTCTACATCGTCGCCGCACCGCTCCCGTCGGCATGGGGGCAGCCGCCAGCCAACGGCTACTCCATTGCTTTCTCCGCGATGGCTCCGCACAGCAGCGGCACCGTGCGCCTGGCGGACGCCGATCCCGGCAGCGCTCCCGTCGTCGACCCCGGCTACCTGAGCGACGACCGTGATCTGGAGGTCATGCGCAAGGGCTTGGCCCTGGCACGCCGCATCGGGGAGGCCGACGCGTTCGCCGACTGGCGCAAGCAGGAAGCGGTGCCGGGTTCCGGGACGAGCGGCGAATCCGTGGACGAGTTCATCCGCAAGGCCACCGGCCCCTACTTCCACTTCACCGGCACCTGCCGCATGGGAACCGACGCCGATGCCGTCGTCGACCCTGCGAACCTTCGCGTGCACGGGATAGCCGGACTGCGGGTCGCCGATGCCTCGGTGATGCCGTCCATTCCCTCGGCCAACACCAACGCGACCGTCTACGCCATCGCCGAACGGGCTGCCGAACTGATCGACTGAGCCTTCTTCAGCGCCCACGGCGCTTCCACAACGCGCTCATCCCCGACGCCTGGACCGCCGGCAGCTGGTCGGAGTCTTCGACCAGCTGCCGGCATCCTGCTTGCCGAGGCGGGCAGCAAGCACCACCCAATGGTGAGCCGCGGGGCGGTGGATCACCTCTCAGTCGCCGGGAAGCGCCGAGTTCCTGAAGTCCGAGGGCCACGCGGGCACCGCCGGCGAGGTCACCCAGATCCGCGCCCTCATCGGCAGCATCTCGCCCAGGTCACATGCCCAGGCCGCCCACAGCGCCGGCCTGCCTTGCCCGGGACACGAGTTGGCGGCATCCGCTGAACTGCGGTCGTACCTTTGGTCACGCGCTTTCGGCCGGCCCGTGGCCCGGCAGGTGCCTGTTCGGCGAGAGCGAGGCTGCTCCGGTCGAGCGGGCGTACTCGGTGGGAGTCTGACCGTAGTGGTTCTTGAAGGTCCGGGTGAAGTGGCTGCTGTCCGCGAACTGCCAGTGTGCGGCGAGTTCCGAGATACTCAGGCGACCTGACGGCGCGGTGAGGGCGAGCCGGGCCTCTTGCAGTCGCCGGTGGCGGATGTAGGTGGCCACCTGTTCTCCCACCGCGGCGAATGCCCGGTGCAGCGTACGGACGGAGATGTTGAGTTCACGCGCAAGCATCGCAGGAGAAAGTTCGGGATCAGCGAGCCGGCGGTCCGCGAGGTCCTTGGCTGCCTGGGTGAGCGCGGGAGCCAGCCGGGGTTCTACGTCGTCGAACCGGCCCTTCGCCACCGCCTTGGCCAGCTCGATCAGGGCGCCGTGGGTGGCTTCCACACCGGCTGGGCCGAGGTCGGCCACAGTTGTGTGGATCATGTCCGTGAGGGCCGTCAGCAGGCGTATCTCGGCCGAGTCCGCCGGCCCGGTGATGACCCGGTTCCCGAGCAGGGGTTTGAGCTCGCCGGGGGGCAGGACTAAGAACTTCGCCGTGAGGTGCGCCGACGTTTCGAAGGCCGTCAGGCGCCCGACGTGCCGGACGAGGAACTGCCCGGCCGATACGGTCTGCTCGCCGCGACCGGGCGGCCCGCCCAGCGTCCATGCGCCGCGCTGCACTACGTACATGGCCACCAGATCCTGATCGCCGCCTGGGGCGTCCGCGGTCCGGGTTGCCGACGCGGCGTGAAGATCGGCGATCGCCGCGCCGTGCACCTTGGCCACGTTGCCCTTGACCCGGAAGTCACCGATCGTGTCCGGGCTGAAGGCCGGCAGTTGGAAGACATCGTCGCCGATCTGCGTCTGCCACCCGCGCCGGAAGGCGTCGAGTCCCCACGGTGCGGCGTCCGGGGCGGTCGAGTCCACTGCGAGCACCCCGCGCGCGCCGTCGACCCCCGCTCCAGTACTGTGCATGACTCTCTGATCCCCTCACCGTCATTGCTTCAACGCCATCCTGTGGTGCTCGTGTTCCGCAGTACGTCGCCATGGCTCATGTGGGCACCGTGCCAATCTTCCTACAGACGACCCGCTTGGCAGCGGTCGAGGGGCAGAGCTGATGCGCTCTGATTCGGCGAGATGAGCTGATCGCCTGCGTACGTGCCGCCGTGGTCGGTTCGCCCAGTTCGGCAACGAGAGACGCGACCCCTGATGAGCAAGCTTCTCGAAACTGCGCGGACACCGATTCCCCTGCCCGGAACCGTCACAGCTCACCTGCCTGGCGGACGTGTTGGGCCGGATACCCCGGTCCCCGCCGGGTCCGGGGCCGCCGCTACCGCCTAATCCGTAGTTGAGGACGTGCCGATGGAGCGGATGCTGCTCGGGATGTTCGAGCACGGGGCTGCGATGCCTCCGGCCAGGAGATGGAGACAGCGGCAGCGTGACATCCGATCAGCGGGACCGAATGCGCTGTCAGTATCGGGTGACATGCTCTGCCATCATGAACAAACAGCAGTTCTGGCAGCTCATCGCGGCAGCACGCAACCAGGCGCTCGACCCGAATGAGAGCGGGACGGTCGCTCGCGAGGCAACCTCACTGCTTGCCACCCGTCCGGCCGAGGAGATCGTCGCCGCCCAGCAGGTGTTGTGGGACCTGATGGCCGACTCCTACACGAACCCTTTGTGGGCCGCTGCCTACGTCATCAACGGCGGCTGCTCCGACGACGGCTTCGACTACTTCCGCGGTTGGCTGATCGCACAGGGGTGTGAGGTCTTCGAGCGCATAGTCTCTGAGCCTGACGCCCTCGCACAACTGCCCATCGTGCAAGCCTCGGCGGCCGACGGCCTGGACCTGGACGGTGAGGAAGTGCTGAGCATCGCCTGGAACGCCCACAACATGGCGACTGGTGAGCAGCTCCCTGCCGACGCATTGACGATCCGATACCCGGAGCTAGACCCTGCCTGGGACTTCGACTTCGACGACCGAGGAGAGATGACCCGCCGCCTGCCACGCTTGGCCGCTCTCCATCTGGAGTAAGTCACCTGGTCGGTCACCAAACGGTGTTCGAAGGTCTCATCCCGACGACTTGACGAGTGAGCAACGTGAGGTGTCTGGGCTCCCTGCCCGCGCTGTGCATGGTCGCCGTCCTCGGCGGAGCCACGTCCCTGGCGGCCATCGCCCGCTTCGCCGCCGATACCGACTCCGACCTGCGCGGACAACTCGGACTGACCTCCAGCACGCCGAACGCCTCCACGCTGGGACGACTTCTGGCCCGCTTGGACGGCGACGCCCTGGACGACGCCGTGGGCGCCTGGCTCGCCCGGTACGCCGCCACCGGTCGACGAACCCGGTGACACCCTGGTCGGTCTGGCCGTCGACGGCAAGACCGTGCGAGGACCCCGCACCGACGGCGCAGCCGTCCACCTGCTCGCCTCCGCACTCCACGCCTGCCGGACCGTGATCGCCCAGCGCCAGATCGCCGCGAACGCGGGGGACTCACGGTCCAGCGCCGACATCAACACCATCGGGAGACCGGCAACTGCCCGCCGGTCCAGCATCAGTGAGCCGCGCCGACCCGGGGCACGTCCAGGACCTGTCCGGCCGATCGCGCACACACGCGGGGTGTGGCACGCACAGCTGCGACTTGTCGTCGGCCACCTGCCTGGACGCGGCGGGACTGTCACACCTCCCTGCCATGCTGTGACCCATGACAGCAGCCAAGGATTCGCCCGCTTCCGCCACCCCAACGGCCACCATGGACGCCCTGTTATGGCGGTGGGTGGATCACGTCAATCGGAACGGTGAGAAGGGAATGACGCGGCCGGAATGGTTCGCGTGCGTCGGAGAGTTGGAACTCGCGGAGTACGTCACCTGGTACGGGATGGCGACCACCGGTCGATGGGGTCATGGCGGCCTGCTCTCCGACCCCAGCAGGGCTCCGGTGTACGCGGGCTTCTACTGGTCTCAGGTGGGCGACGAACCGGCGGTGGCCCGGGTCAGCATGGTCGTCCTGCCGCTGGCGGATCCCGCCCGGATCGTCGCGGCCGACTGGACCGACGGATACAACGGCTACGAACCGGCGGCGCTGGACGGATACGCCGTCCTGTGCGGCGATCCGTTCGATCCGCTGCACGTCGACGGCCGCGATGCCGAGGCCGATCTCCGCGAGGCCGAGCGGATCATCGCGGCCGGCGACGGCCAGGGCCGCCGGGTCAACTACGCCGAGATCGTCACCGATCCGGACCGCGGTGGCAACGCCCTGTTCTTCCCGGTCAATGAGGAGGAACGAGACGGCTACGAGGCACTGGAGGAGGACGGAACGGTCGTCTGCCTCGCCTTCATCGCCTACGACTTCGCCTACTAGCGTGATGCGCCTGCAAATTCAGGCGCATCACACCAGCGGCCTGTGCCGGAGTCTCGTCGTCTTCGGCGCGCCCTGCGTGCGTGCTTCTGGACCACGTTCCGTCCGTACCGTGAGCACGATCACAGCCTAATTCGAGGGGTCCCTCATGTTAGTCTTGATGTATGAGTCACCAGCACGTCCTGTCCGCGCCCCAGGCGCCGGCCAAACCGCTGCGCCGCGACGCGCAGCGCAACAGGGACGCGATCGTGGCCGCTGCCCGCAAGGCTTTCGCCGAGCAGGGGCTGGACGCTTCCCTGGAGGGTGTTGCCCGCGAGGCGGGTGTCGCGATCGGCACGGTCTACCGGCACTTCCCGCGCCGGCTCGACCTGGTCGAGGAGCTCTTCACCGCGAAGTTCACGGATCTGCTCGCTGCGGCCGAAGATGCCGCGGCCATGGACGACGCCTGGGAGGGGTTCTGCTCCTACCTGGAAAAGCTCTGTGAACTGCAGGCCTGTGACCGGGCCTTCAACGACCTGGTCTCGGCCCGCCTGCCCGTCCACGCGCTCGGCAGGGGAATGTTCGAGCGCACGGAGGAATGGGTCGCTCAGATCTTCCGGAACGCCCAGGAGCAGGGCGTCCTGCGTGACGATGTCACTCCGGAGGACGTCGCTTTCGTGATCTGGTCCCAGGTCGGGATCATCCAGGCCACCCGTGCCGTCGCTCCCCACGCCTGGCGCCGCCATCTCCACCTGCTGCTCGACGCCTTCCGCGCCGAGTGTGCCCACGAACTGCCCGAACCCCCGCTGACCCCTCAGCAGTTCGCGCAGACCCTCACCACTCTCGAGTGCCCCGAAGAGGAGTGCCGCGAGTGCCGTGAGGAGGCATGAGCCGCGGCTGACGAGGTCGTGCAACACGGCATGCAGCGGGACATGCGGCGGGCCCGGTGCCGCCGTCGGCATCCGGGCCCTCAGTCCCACGGGGGCGTCACCGTCCAGGGGGATGGTGTTCAGTTTGGGGTTCCCCCGGTGTGCGGGAGGTGCTGATCAGCTGGTCAGGGCGGGTTGACGGGGTTTCAGGCTCGTTCGTTCGGCCGTTGCCTGGTCGGCGTAGTGCTTCTCCTTGAACTCGATCGGGCTGAGGTAGCCGAGCCGCTTCTGGATGCGCCGGGAGTTATAGAAGCCGTCGATGTACTCGAACAGAGCGAGATTCGCCTCGGCGCGGGTGGCGAAGACGCGCCCGCGGATGCACTCCGTCTTGATGATCATCCACAGGTTCTCCGCGAGGGCGTTGTCGTAAGAGTCCCCGACTGAGCCCATGGACGCGTGAACTCCCGCTCGCACCAAGCGAGTTGTCAGCTTCACGGACGTGTACTGACAGCCGTGGTCGGCGTGGTGGACGAGCGTGCCGGGCTCGACCTCGCGGGAGGCGAGGGCGTACTCGAGGGTGGTCAGGACCAGGTCGGCGTCCGCGCGGGCGGAGGTCTCCCAGGCGACCACCCGGCGGGAGAACGCGTCCCGGATCGCCGAGAGCCACAAGGGCCCCTCACCGGTGGTGATCATGGTGAGGTCGGTGACCCACAGCCGGTTCGGCGCGGGTGCGGTGAAGTCCCGCTCGACCAGGTCCGGGGCGAGTGTGGCCTTGGGATCGCGGCGTGTGAAGGCGCTTCGGCGTGGGCTGATGCCCGCGATCTCGGCCTCGCGCATCAGGCGCTCGACCCGTTTGCGGCCCACGTGGACGCCCTCGCGCTTGAGCAGGGCGTGCACGCGCGGCGAGCCGTAGATCCCGCCCGAGTCGGCGTGGATCTCCTTGATCTGCTCGGTGAGTTCCACGTCGCGGCGCCGGCGTTCGCACGGCTCGCGCTCGGCACGACGCCAGCGGTAGTACGTCGAGGAGGCGATGGAGAGTTCCCGGAGTACGCACTCGACTCCCAGGTGCGGGTGCTCGTCAACGAGCGCCGTCACCTGGGCCGGGTCGGGTCGAGCTGCGCCGCGAAAAAAGCCGAGGCCGTCCGCAGGACCTCGTTGGCCCGCTTGAGCTGGACGTTCTCCTTGCGCAGCGCGGCGAGCTCGGCGCGTTCATCGGTGGTCAGCCGGTCGTCGCGCTCGCCGGCGTCCGCCTCGGCCTGGCGGATCCAGCCGCGCAGGGCCTCGGGGTGGACGCCGAGGTCGACGGCGAGCTTCTTGATCTGCGGCTTGGGGTCGGAGGTGCGGTACATCCGTACCGCACGCTCACGCAACTCCAGCGAGTACTTTCTGGGAGCGGCCATGGTCGATGTTCCTCTCATGAGTCCCATCTGACCCTCTGTCAATACACTCCGCATCTCGGGGGAACCTCAGTTTTCCGCCAGCAGCTGTGCCAGTTCGGCGTCCAGGTCGAACCGGCTGGATTCGGTCCCCGGCGGCACCGCGGACCGCGTTTCGCGCAGGAAGGATTCCACGCTCTGCGCGGGGAATTCGAGCAGGGCTGATCCTGCAGGCGAACTGAGAACCATGCGCACCACATCGCGTCCCGAGTCACTGGTCGGCCACATGCGCACGTCTGCGTGCCCGGTGTGCTCGCTCAGAGCCTGAGCCACCATGTCGCGGCTGAGGAACCACTCGACCGTTCCGCTCTGGTCCAGGGGGTGGAAGACGGCACGCACGGCATAGGGGTCATCCGCGTCGTACTGCAGTGCTGCAGGTATCGACACCGACAGGTCGTGCGACAAGACGAGCCGCACGGGCAGCTCGTGTGCCACGGTTCTGACCGATCTCACTGTCCCTCACTTTCATGTCCCCGCTCGCCCGGCACTGCGATGGCTCCCTGTGTGCTTCGAGGCGCGGGGGTGGCGGTACCGCCGGCGCGATCGGAAGCGCCGGTAGGCGGGAGCAGCCCACGCGGTTCCCGCGTGTTGTCCTTGTTCGCCCGGGGGGCGATTTCACCGGCTTGCGCCCGATGTCGGCTCGGCGAGCGGTCGGTTTGACGAGTCGCAACGGCGCATCCCAAAGCCGCGTCGTTGCGGCCGGTCAAACCGACCGTGCTGGCCTGCGGCCGCATCAGCGCTGGTCCGCGTACCACGCGACCTGGTCCAGGTACCAGCGCTCGGTGCTGACGCGGTACGTCGTCGCCTCCTCCCAGCGGTACCCGTCCCAGACGTACAGGTGGCTACCGTTCCAGCGCTCTTCCCCGTAGTGGCCCTGACGGTGGTCGTTCGTGTACCAGCCGCGGGGTGCGCCCCAGCTGTCGTTCTGTGCGTCGTGGTGAGTGCTCTGGTATCCGTTCGTGCGGTCGCCGCCGGTGGTGAAGGCGGTGATCGCGGTCTGCGTGTGCGTCCCGGGCGCCGAGGCCGTCGCTGCTGACGCCGTGCCGCTGACTCCGAGAAGGGCTCCGCCTGCCAGCGCCGTGGAAGCGACAGCGGTCGAGACGCGCTTGATCCACTTGTTCATGGTCATCTCCTTGTGATGTGCCGCGATTCCGTTGACCGGGCGGCCGTCCTGTCCGTGATCCGGGGAATCCGGATCGGCCGGGTGCCGAACTGCGAGGATCATCCGGAGGGGGTCCTCATGTTCGGCGTTGCCCAGCGTACTCGAGGGGGCCCTCATGTTTACGGTGAGGCTCATCACAGCACGTCGGAGGGGTCGAATGCCACGAGCAGGGCGACGACGGCCGAGGCGGCGGGCGCCCGGCCCGACCCGCAGGAACGGGCACCCGGGACCCGGGGCGCCGACGCCAAGCGCGCGCCGGGAGCCGCCGGGATCAGGCGCCGCCTGCGCCGCGACCTGCGCATCGGGGATGTCGTCCGACATCACCGCTCGGCTCTCCCGCGGCCGACGCTGCCCTTGCCGAAAACCTCATCCGCTCAGGTGGAAGTCGGTGTGCGAGACGCTGGAAGGCCGCGTGCGCGGATGCTCGGATTGGTACTCTCGCGCGGCCTGCGATCACCCCGGCATGATCGCCGGTCGTGCTGCTGTGACTGGCTTGCCTGACCGTGGCGAAAGCGTTCGCCGTGCTGCGCCTGCTGCCCATGAGCGATCGGGACAAGCACACAGAGATCCTCGCCCTGCGCCATCAGATCACGGTGCTGGAGCGCCAACTCGGTGGCGAGAGGATCCGGTTCTCTCCAGGCGATCGCGCGTTCCTGGCAGCGTTGCTGCACGGCCTGCCCTCGGAGGTGCTGCGCAGGATTCGGCTGGTGGTGCGTCCGGACACGGTGCTGCGCCGGCACCGTGATCTGGTCGCGCGCCGCCACGCTGCGCGCTCCCGGCCCAAGCGGCCGGGGAGGCCGCGGACCGTGCGCTCCGTCCGGCTGCTGGTGCTGCGGCTCGCCCGCGAGAACTCCAACTGGGGATATCGCCGTATCCACGGCGAACTCCTCGTTCTGGGCGTCGGGGTGGCAGCCTCCACCGTCTGGGAGATCCTCCAGGAAGCCGGGATCGATCCGGCACCCGAGCGTGCTACGAGCACGGGGGCGGACTTCCGGCGCTCCCAGGCCGACGCCCTGCTGGCGTGTGACTTCCTGGAAACGGTCACCTTGCCCGGGGCGCGCATGTATGTGTTCGCGGTGATCGAGCACGCCAGCCACCGGATCCGGATCCTCGGCGCCACCGCGCACCCCACCGCCAGGTGGGTGACGCAAGCCGCGAAGAACCTTGTCATGAACCTCGAAGACGCCGGCTGCCGGGCCAGGTTGCTGATCCGGGACCGGGACGGGAAGTTTCCCGGCCTGTTCGACGCCGTCCTCAACGATGCGGGGATCGAGGTAGTACTCAGCGGAGTACGGATGCCTCGCATGAACTCGATCATGGAACGGTGGGTGCCGACCTGCCGGCGCGAGCTGTTGGACCGCACCCTGATCCGGAACCAACACCACCTGCTCCACGCGCTACGCGGGTTCGAGAGGTTGAGCTGCCACCGGGTGATCTCGCAGTCCCGCATATGTCCCTTATTGTGGCTTTTGATGTCGTGTCTCGGCGGATGGGACGGAGTTGGGCCGTGGCGTTCGCGGAGTCGGCCGGCGGTGGTGAGTCGATGCCCTCTCCCGAGCCGGCCCCGGAGTCCGAGCGACGGTTCTGGGCACCGCTGCTGGCGGTGTGCGCCGGGTATTTCATGGTGATCCTGGATGTGACGGCCATCAACGTCGCCGTGCCGGTGATCGGCCGCGAACTGTCGGCCTCGCTCACCGGCATCCAGTGGATCACCGATGGGTACACCCTGGTCTTCGCCGGGTTCCTGCTGACCGGTGGCGCGCTCGGTGACCGGCTGGGCAACCGTCGGGTCTTCTGCACGGGCGTGGCGGTGTTCACTCTGTCCTCGGCCGCGTGCGCGCTCGCGCCGGGCGCCCCGTCCCTGGTTGCGGCCCGGTTGGTGGAGGGGCTCGGTGCGGCTCTGATCGTGCCCGGTTCCCTGGCCCTGCTCCAGCAGGCCTACTCGGCGCCGGCCGCACGCTCGCGGGCTTTCGGACTGTGGGGTTCGATGGCGGGCATCGCGGCCGCTGCTGGTCCGCTGCTGGGTGGGCTGCTCGTCTCCACGATGGGCTGGCGCTGGGTGTTCCTCATCAACCTGCCCGTCGGTGTGGCCTGCCTGGTGCTGACGCTGCGGCATGTGGCACGCTCGCCCCGGCGCGCCGCCCGGGCCCTGGACTGGCCGGCGCAGTGCGCGGTGGTGGCGGCGGTGGCGCTGCTGACCGCGGCGCTCAACGAGGCCGGGCGGCGGGGCTGGTCCGATCCGGCTGTTCTCGCTGGGGTGGGCCTGGCCGTGCTGGCCGCCGCGGCGTTCGCGGTGCGCGAGCGGCTGGCCCGCTCTCCTGTCCTTCCGCCGAGCCTGCTGTGCTCTCGTACGATGAGCGGTGGAGCCGTCATCGGCCTGCTGTTCAACTTCGGCTTCTACGGCATGCTGTTCACCGCCAGTCTGGAATTCCAGCACCAGCGCGGCTTCAGCGCCCTCGGCACCGGGCTGGCGCTGTTCCCGACGGTGGCGATGACCATGTTCGCCTCCGTCCTGTCCGGGCGGCTGACCCGCCGCACCGGCGACCGTCCACTGGTGATCTCCGGCATGCTCCTGGCTGCCCTGGGGCTGGCCGGCTGGGCCGCGGCGGGAGCCGACCCCGCCTACCCGCTGCTGCTGGCCCCGATGATGGCCGCGGGATTCGGTACCTCCTTCGCCCTCACCGGTTCAACCGCCACCGTGATGGGTGCCGCGCCTTCGGCGTACTCAGGCGCCGCCTCCGCCCTGTTCAACACCACCCGCCAGATCGGCAGCGCCACCGGCGTCGCGCTCGGCGGCAGCCTGCTCGCCACAGCCACCGACTACAACACCGGGCTGCGCACCAGCATGGCCATCGGCGCGCTCGCCTACCTGGCCGCCGCAGGCCTCGCGTGGCTGTGCGTGCCGGCGATACCGAAAATGACCTAGGACGTCTTGGGGCCGTCGGGCAGGCCAGGCAGTCTGCGACTCGCCAGCAGAAGGCTGGATGCGGAATCCGGGCCCACCGATTTCCCCGTAGTGGCGGGCCTGGCCTTGTGTGTTCAGCGGGCGAGGGTGATGGTGATGGGCTGGCGGCTGGAGGCAGCGGAGACCGCGATGAGCGCGCGCGGGTCGTCCAGGTCGTCCAGGTCGTTGGCGTAGGCCTCGCGCTCCTTGGGTGTCCAGGTGGAGGCGCCGATTGGGGGGTGCCCCTATCTGTTTGGTCAAGCCGGGTGAGGATGGTCGGCATGACGGATCGGGATCGGTTGGGGCGGACGGCGGTGCACTATGCGGCTGCCGATGGGGACGCGGATGGCCTGAGGGTGCTCTTGGCCGGAGGTGCCGCCGCGGAGGCAGTCGACGATGCGGGCTGGACGCCGCTGCATTTCGCGGCTCAGGCTCAAGCCCCATCGGTTGTCGAGGTTCTCCTGGCCGCGGGTGCGGCGGTTGATACCGCGGATCGTCATGGCAATACGCCGTTGTGGAGGGCGGTGTTCTGTTCACAGGGCGAGGGCGCGACGATCCGGCTGCTGCTGGAGGCCGGTGCCGACCCTGACCGAGACAACGGCCATGGCATGAGCCCGCGGGTGTTGGCGGTACGCATCGCCAACTATGACGTGGCTGCTCACTTGCCTGCCGGAGACGCGACTTCCTCCTAGGCTCCACCGCCCGTGGTGGCGGCTCGTAGAAGGTCCCGTCGCGGAGCATCGCGAAGAGGACATCGGCCCGGCGCCTGGCGAGGCAGAGCAGGCCCGCGATGCCGGGTCACCTAGACGAATAAGTCCGATGTCTGATCTGGTGGTTCTTGAACTTCCCGTGCGGCGGTCTGTGATCCTGGAGGGACTACGACGGAGGGAACTGCGCGTATGTCGTCCGGGTATGGCTTTCACCCGTTGTCTCTCGGTGTGAGGTTCGTGTTGGAGCTGGTGGCTCTGGGGTGCTTCGGGCTCTGGGCATGGGCTGTCGTGCCTGGTTCCCTGCGGTATGTCTGCGTGGTTGCCGTTCCCCTGATCGTGGCCGTGCTGTGGGGAGTCTTCGCCACCCCAGACGATGCATCCCGGTCCGGGGGGACGGTGATTGCGACACCTGGTCCGCTGCGGTTCCTGCTGGAGCTGGCTGTGTTCTTCGGCGGTGCGGCGGCGTTGTACGCGGCGGGATCCCGCACTCTCGCCGTGATGCTCGCCGGTGTGCTGGTCGTGTACCACCTTCTGTCGTGGGACCGGGTGTTGTGGCTGGTCAGGCATTGAGTCCGCCCCAGCCGTATCAGGTTGGCGGTGCGTTCGGGAACACACAGAGGGTGTCCAAGATCGTTGCGTGACGAATGACCTGGACACTCTGCTGACCGCGCTGTACGTGAAGGTCGATGATGAGCTGGAAGCCAGCCGTTGGATGGGTAGGCCGCCGCAGCTGACCGATGCCGAGCTGGTCACCCTCGCGGTCGCGCAGGCGCTGCTCGGCTTCCATTCCGAGACGCGCTGGTTGCGGTACGCGCACACGCACTTGGCCGCGATGTTCCCGTACCTGCCGCAGCAGTCCGGGTACAACAAGCGCCTCAAGGCGGCATTGCCACTGGTGAAGAAGGCGATACGGATGCTCGCCGTGGACACGGACTTCTGGTTCGACAACCACTGGATCGTCGACTCGACACCAGTGCCGTGTGGGATGTCCCGGCCGACAGCGATACGTTCAGAGATGGTGGGCTGGGCCGGATATGGGTATTGCGCGTCCCACTCCCGGTTCTTCTGGGGCCTACGCCTGTACCTGGTTTGCACGCCGGTTGGCATGCCAATCCTGTGGGCCCTTGCGAACCCGAAGATGGATGAGCGTGAAGTACTGCAGTCCATGCTTGACGTCGAGGCCGACCTGGTCACAGACAGGCCCGGACTCCTCCTGATCTCCGACAAGGGCTTCGCCTCCAAGGAGTTCGAGAACGATCTCGCGATGCGGGGCATCGAGCTGCTGAGGCCGTCGTTCAAGCGGGAGAAGAAGCGCAAGGGCGAGAGACTGCTCAAGTCCGTACGCCAGCTGATCGAGTCTGTGAACGACACGCTCAAGGGACAGTTGGGCCTGGAACAGCACGGCGGCCGCACTCACGAGGGTGTTGCCGTCCGCGTCGCCCAGCGCATCCTCGCCATGGCCGCCACGATCTGACACAACCACAAGGCCGGAGCACCCATCATGCGCTCCCTCATCGCATTTGATCACTGAGCACATAGGACTTGCTCGTCTAGGTGTTGCGGGTCAGGAGGTTGATGACGTTTCGCTGATCAGCGGATCTCGTTGTCGGGGTGCTCGCTGTCGTAGGTCTCACGGGCGCGGGCGATGCGGGCCCGGTGTTCGAGTGACCAGTCGGCAAGTGCCTTGACGAGGTGTGTCAGGCTCGCGCCCGTCTCGGTGAGCCGGTAGTCGACCTGGGCCGGCACGGTCGGATACACGGTCCGAAGGACCAGGCCGTCTCGCTCCAGTCGGCGCACCGTAAGGGTCAGCATGCGTTGGGAGATCCCATCGATGGCGCGCTGAAGTTGCCGGAAGCGTCGCGGGCCGTTGGCGAGCTCGACGATGACGAGGACCGACCACTTGTCACCGACCCGGTCGAGGACGTCGCGGATCCCGCAGTCGGGGTGGTCCTGCTGTCCGCAGGGTTCGAGTTCAGCGGGTTCAGCGGTTACCTCGGTGTGCGTCACTGACACGAAACTGCCTCCTTGTGGGTCGACCTGGGCCGGTTGAAGATCTCACCGTAGTTACTGAAGAGAACCACGGTAGGAGACAGAACCACAATGATCATGGTGACCGGCGCGAACGGACAGCTCGCCTCTCTCACGCTCCAGGAGTTGGCTGAGCGCCACGTGCCCGCCCTGGGCGGCACTCGATCGCCCGCAGAAGGGCAGCGGCGACTCGACTTCGACGACCCCGCGAGCCTCGACCTCACCGGCGTTTCTACGCTGGTCCTCGTCTCGGCGGGGTACGCCGAGGACGATCAGGTCATCACCCGGCACCAGGCAGCTGTAGACGCTGCGGTGCGCAATGGCGTGAGCCACGTGGTGTACACCAGCCTGGCTGGCGACGGTGACCACCTTGGCTTCGCCCTCGCCCATCGGGCCACCGAGCATCTGATCAAGTCCAGTGGACTTGGGTGGACGGTCCTGCGCAACGGGCTCTACGCCGAACTCTTCGGGGCGCTCCTGACCTGGACCGCTGACGGTGTGGAATCGGCGTTCGGCGACGGAGCGCTCGTCGCTGTGGCGCGGGCGGACCTGGCCGCGGCCGCAGCCGTCGTGGCCGGCAATCCGACCGCGCACGCCGGCAAGACCTATGACCTGGTCGGCGAACCGATCACCGCCGTCGGCATCGCCGAATCCCTCGGAGTCGCGCACCGGACCATTGGGCTCGGGGAGTACCGGGCCCAACTCCTCGCTGACGACACGCTACTGCCGTTCCAGCCGCCGATGCTCGCCTCGATCGCGACCAGTGTCCGCCACGGGTTCCTCAGCACCACCGGCCCCGACCTCGCCCAACTACTCGGCCGACCGATCACCGACCCGCTCACCGTCGCCACGGACACCGCGGCCGCGATGCGCCCCGACGCCAGCTGACGCGGATGGTTCACCGCAATGCGCCACTGTCCATCGAAGGTCGCCGTCGCCTGATCGAACGCTGCCGCACCCGGCCGATCGCGCACGTCGCCGCCGAGATGGGTATCTCCCGGGCGTGCGCCTCAAAGTGGGTTAACCGCTATCGCCAACACGGGGACCTCGGATTGTTCGACCGATCCTCGACTCCGTCCCGCCAGCCGACCGCAATCAACGCAGACGTCGTTGCGCAGATCGAGGACCTGCGACGCAGGAACAAGTGGTCCGCCTCCCGAATCGCCTTTGAGCTTCAAGAAGACGGCTGGCAGATCAGCCGCCGTACCGTCTCGCGGTACCTGCACACGCTCGGGCTGAACCATCGCCGGTTCCTCGACCCGAACGGAGAATCCAACCGCGAGCCACGGCGGATCACAGCCCGCCGGCCCGGACACATGGTCCACATCGACGTGAAGAAGGTCGGGCGGATACCCGACGGCGGCGGTTGGCGAGTCCATGGCCGAGGGAGCGCTCAAGCCAAGGCTGCCGAGCGTCGGAAGCGGAAGGGCCGGCGTGCCGGATACGCCTACCTGCACTCGGCCGTCGATGGGTACAGCCGACTCGCCTACACCGAATCGCTGAGCGATGAGAAGGCCAGCACCGCCATTGCGTTCATGCACAGAGCGCGAGCCTGGTTCGCGGCGCACGGCATCACTCGCATCGAGCGGATCGTCACCGACAACGGCTCCTGCTACCGAGCCGACGCCTTCACTCGGGCTCTCCTCGGGTCACGGCACCAGCGGATCGCTCCATACACGCCCCGCCACAACGGCAAGGTAGAGCGATACAACCGGATCCTTGCCGAGGAGTTCCTCTACGCCAGGACCTGGCAATCCGAAGACCAACGAAGCCAGGCGCTCGACATGTGGAACATCCACTACAACTACCACCGGCCCCACAGCGGCGCGGGAGGGCAACCGCCAGCTGCCCGACTACGTGACGGCGTCACCAACGTCGTGGCCTCGTACACCTAGGGGTTACCGGGACTGGCAGTCAGCCGCGGTCACGGAGGCTGGCTTCTTCGAGGTCGAGTTCGTGCTGGATCCGGCGCCGGGTGGCGTTGCTGATCTTGTTCGCTTCGTAGAGGCGCTGGAGCTCGGCCGCCTCGATGGCGATGAGTGTCCGGCGTATCTCGCGGTAGGCGTCGGCAGGACGGGCGTCCGGGTCGCTGTAGTGGGCGTCTTCAACCTGGTGGATGCGCGCTTCCAGATGACGACGGGCCTGTTTCAAGGCGGCCTCGGCGGCGGCACCCAGATCAGCGAGCTGATCCAGATCGCCAAGCTGTTTGAGCTCTTCGAGAGCGGCGTTTGCAATGTGTCGGCGGGTCCGGGCCTCCTCACGGGCGGTGCGCTCCGGTTCCAGAGCGATGCCGGAGCGGCGGACGACGGGGACCAGGGTGAAACCCTGGAAGATCAGAGTGAGCGCGATGGTCCCGGTGGTGAGCGTGAGAATGAGCGCCCGGTGCGGCAGCGGCGCCCCTGTGTGGGTGACCAGGGGGATGGAGAGCGCGGCTGCCAGCGGCATGACGCCTCGGGTGCCCGCCCAGGACAGGACAGCCGGGACGCGCCAGGAGAGGCGGTTGTCGCCCTCCCCGTGCCGGTGATGGATCAGGGCGGACAGCGGGAAGATCCACAGCAGGCGGATCGCCAGCAGAGTGAAGGCGATCACCGGCACCCACAGCGGCCAGCCGTGCTCGTCGCGCGCGAGATGACGGACGGCCGAGGGGAGCTCGAGGCCGATCAGGGCGAAGACGACGCTCTCCAGCAGGAAGGTCACGGTGTCGTAGACGGCGTGGACCTGGAGGCGGACGGGGGCGTTGCTGAGCTTGTGGCCGGTGCTGCCGAGGACGACCCCGGACACGATGACGGCGGTCACGCCGGAGGTGTGCGATTGCTCCGCGATGACGTAAGAGGCGTACGGCGTGACCAATGCGATGACGGTCTCCAGCATGGGGTCCTCGGTCCGTCTGCGGATCAGGGCCACCACTGCGGCGACCGCCGCGCCGATGAGGCCTCCTCCGCCTGCAAGGATCAGGAACTGCTCAACGGTCCCGGGCACACTGATGGCGCTGCCGGACACCGCGGTGGCCACGGCGACCTTGTACAGGACCAGTGAGGTGGCATCGTTGAACAGGCTTTCCGCCTGCACCATGGCCAACACGCGCGGTGGGAGAGACAGGCGCCGGCCAAGCGCGGTCACGGCCACGGGGTCGGTGCTGGCCAGGACAGAGCCGAGGATGAACGCGGTCGCGGCCGTGAGCGGGGTGATCGCGTGGGCCACGTACCCGACGGCGATGGCCGAGGCGAGGACCAGGCCGAAGACCAGGCCGGTCACCGGCCGCCACACGGTGCGCAGGTCGCGGACGGAGATTTCTCCGGCCGCGGCGTAGAGCAGCGGTGGCAGCACCAGCACGTTGATCACGTGAGGCGGCAGGCTCACCTCTGGAACCCAGGGCATCAGCCCCACGACCAGACCGGCAACTACGAGGAGCGAGGGGGCGGGCAAGCTCCAGCGTCGGGCACCGGTCGCCACGGCGGTGGCCAGAACCACGAGCAGCAGGATGACGGTCAGGCCGGTCATGGAGTGTCCCGGGTGGGTTACGGCTTGTTACCCCCCTGTGACCAGGTGCTTTATCAACGTAACCGACCTCGGGCGGTGATGCAGCCGACATGGAGCCGCGACCGTCCAGGGCGCGGCAGTCGTTGCGGCGGCGCACCTGCCCATGGTTCAGGCCCTGCCGGCGGTGAGCGCTCCGGGCTCGCACATGCGATCGACGATCGCCTCGCGGTCGGGGTGACTGGTGGAGAGGCGGTATTCCGGAAGCGTGCTATCCGGTGCCCGTCAACTTGTCAGCCGGTCAACTGTTCAGCGAACCCAGGAATCCCAGCAGCGTCGCATTGACCTGGTCGGAGTACTCCTCGGCGATGCAGTGGCCGCAGCCGGGCAGGATGTGTGCCGGTCCGATGCCCGGGTGAAGCGTGGGCAGGGCGGGGATCAGTTGGTCCATCCCTGGGAACCCGTAGACCAGGTCACGGTCACGGTCGCCGGTGACGTAGCGGCCGGGCATCCGGTACTGCGCGCCCTCCCACGGGGCGGTCAGCTGCCAGTTGCGGTACCAGTTGAGAGCGCTGGTGAACCCAGCTTCGGTGAACTCGGTCGCGAGCGTGTCGATGTCGGCTTCGGCGAGCCAGGAGGGAAGTTCCTCAGGGTCCTCAAAGAGGTCCAGGAATCCGTTGCCCGGTGGGACGAACGGCTCGACCTGCGGGTCGCTGTGCGGATTGTCGCCGCAGAGCCCGTACATCACGCGGCGGAAGGTGCGGTGCGGGTCCTTCGCGAGCTCGGCGGTGAGCGCATTCGACCTCGACTGACGGTGCGCCAGGCGAACCACCCCAGTTCGAATCCACCGAACCCGGGGCGGTTCACGCTGCGGAGGCGGAAGTAGGAGCGGCAGCGAGGAGCGCGGCGGCGCCAACCCCGGGGGACGACGCAGCACGTCGTAGGGGAGGAGCGGTCAGGGGTGCTAGGCGTTGCTCCACCCGGTTGTGCTGGAATACGAGTCCAGCAGGTCCACCACGAAGACCAGGGTCGAGCCCGCCGGGATCAACGGCGAGGGCGACTGATTGCCGTAGCCGAGACGCGGGGGAACGATGATCTCGCGCCGACCGCCGACCTTCATCCCCCTCACCCCCCGGTCCCAGCCCTTGATGACCTTGCCACTGCCCAGGGCGAACTTGAACGGCTGGCCCCGGTCCCAGGAGGCATCGAACTCCTTCCCGGACTCGAAGGTCACCCCGACATAGTGGACCCTGACCACCATGCCCGGCTTCACCTCAGCCCCGTCCCCGACGACCAGGTCCCGGATGGTCAGCTCGGTAGGAGCGTCACCCTCCGGAACGTCGACCTCGGGCTTCGTCAGTTCACTCATTGCAGCCTCATCACTCTCCGTCGGAAGCCGTCGCACGGACCAGCCGGACACATGGACACTCCATGCAGCAGATGGTCACGCTACCGAGAATGCCGGCCCCCGGAGCACACCAGATCCAGCGGCCACACGTGATGATCTTTCGCACAGCCGATGAACGCGACCGCCACGCACAGGTCACGCAGTAATCGCCAGAACGAGACGAGGTGCAGACGGCTGTCGGCACATTGCGAGACAGGGCCCTCCACCTTGATCGTGGACACCTCGACACTGGATTTTGAGTCCAGGGAGAGGAGTCCCGGGTGGGGACCTACAAGTACTCGGCGGAGTTCAGGGCCGACGCGGTGGCGTTGGCTCGTTCGTTGGGCCGGCCTGTCTCGCTGAGGCATGATTCGCGAATCATGAATTATGCCTCAACAGGACGTGGAGCGGCTGCGTGAGGTGTCCGTGCGGGTCTTCGGCAACCGTTACCGGGCGGAGTTGATGTGGGCGCTCGCATCGGCGGACGAGCGGGGTGTGTGCCTGGGAGACCTTGCCGCCGCCCGCAACGCACCGGCGAGTGTCTACCAGGCGCCGATCCGGGCCCTGGTGGAGGCCGGGCTGGCCGAGCGGCTGACGAGGACGCCGGGGGAGCGGCGCCGCTGGTACCGGCGCAGCGACAACGACGCGCTCTGGCAGTGTCTTGAAGGCCTGTTGAGGTGTTTGGCAGAACAGTCCGTACCCATGCGGGTTGGATAGTCGGCGGGGCCGCCGCGTGCGGCCGGAGCCCGGGGTCAGTTTCCGTCCTCGTCCTGGGCGCGTTGGTAGAGCTTGGCGATGTCGTTGTCGAAATACGCGGCATAGGAGACGTCGTCCTCGTCGCCGCCGCCTTCATGGCCGCCCAGGATGCCGATGACGGTGCCGGTGCGGCTCTTGGGGTCGTAGTTGGCGAGCCAGGGGCTGCCGCTCGTGCCGCCCTCGAAGTCGGTGCACTGGATGCGCAGTTGGGTGTCGCTGTATTTCGTGGTGCGGTTCTGGCAGGAGATCGGGGTGTCACGGCTGGTGGGGTAGCCGGTGATCTTGACTTCGTTGTTGAAGCCGCGGTCTATGCCGAGGCTGTTGCCGCCCAGGACGTCCTGGATGTTCTTGCCGTCCTTCGGGTCGACCGTGAGGAAGGCGACGTCGAGGTCCTCGTCCTGCGATTTGGCCCAGCGGTCGTCGACGACGACCTTGTTGGCCTTCCACAGGCCGGTGGGTTCGTCGCCGTTGCGGTAGCCGGGGGCGAAGACCAGGTCGTCCACCGGCTTCCCGGCGTCGGCGTCGAAGGCGCAGTGGGCCGCGGTGATCAGCATGTTCCGGCCGGGGCTCTGCACCACGCTCGCGGTGCAGAAGTGGGCGCCGTGGTCGTCCTTCTCGAAGACCGTGCCGATCCGGGCGTTCTCATCGGTCCTGCGCGGGGTGTACGCGGTGCCGTCCTGGGCGGGGGCGGTCGCCGAGGGGTCCTGGTCCTGAGGGGTCTGGCCCGGCTCGCCGGACTTGCCGTAGCTGCTGCGACCGCTGTTTCTGCTCGTGTGGGTCTCCTCCGCGGCGGAACCCACCACTGCGGCTGCCCCCACGATGACCAGCGTCAGTGCTATGCCAGCCTTCATGGAGCGAAACGGTAGCCCAGTCCGGGCATGGTGATCGGCCGGGGTGGGGCAGACGGCTGACAGGTCCCCGACCCTACTCAGGGCGGCCGCCGAGCGGGCGCACCCGGCAGCGGTACTGATGATGGGTGCCGTCGGCCTGGACGGTGAGACTGGACTGGCACTCAGAGCCGGATGCAGAAGGCTGAACCGCCCAGATCATTCGAGGAGTTCCGTTGCGGACGCCCCGCGTGTTCTTGCTGCCGCGCTCATGGCCCTCGCGGCCTTCGCCGCCGTCGGGTCGCCGGCCGCCCGCTACCGGCAGCTCCTGGCCCGCAAGTACGGCATCCTCGGCCGGCTCACGCTCTTCGGCAGCAGGCTGCGCCGGGGGCTGGACGGGACGGTCGGGATCCGCGTGACCTTGTAGCGCGGGGCCCGGACAGACCGGACCCCGCGCAAGAGGGTGCCCTCGTACATCGTGCTTACGGTTTGTCTAGCACCGTCCCCGTCAGCACCGGCCTGTCGGGCAGCGGAACGGCGTTTCTGTCGGTCAGTGCGAGGCGCATCGACTCGGTCGGCTCGGCCACCTGGTCCCGCACGGTCGGCACGACGAAGTCCACGCTGGTGTTCCCGGCCGGGATGCTCAGCCACACCCACAGGTGCGCGTCGGACAGCGGCCGCTCGGGGTCGGGCACGTCACCGGACGAGTCCTTGAGCCACTGCGGGTCCACGTCCTTGGTGGACAGCTCGGTGCCCTCGGTGACCGGAAGCACCCGCACCGCTTGCCCGATGTCCACCGCCGCGGGCGCGTCCATGGACAGCCGCCAGGTCAGCGCCTCTCCCTCGGTCACCCGGCCCGCGACCTGTGACAGGGTGACCACCGGCTCGGGGTCGTCATTCTGGACGGTGAGCCCGCCCCGGGGCTTGCCGACGACGGCGTTGTGGACGGCCTTGACGGCGATGTCGTGCTCTACGTCGTCGTCGCCGTAGGCCGTGTCGCCCTTCACCTCGACTGGCACGTCGATCGCGTCGCTGCCGGGCCATACGGTCACGAGGCGGTTCTCGGCCCGGCCGCTGTCGGGGTCGAGGACGTACACGCGGACCTGCCCGCTGCCGTGCCCGGAGATCTTGACCGGGATCCGGTAGGTGCGGGTGCCCGAGTCGCCTTCCTTGACGACCGTGCGGCCCACGTCGACACGCGGCAGTGCGGCCGCGTTCACCGCCGGAGTGCCGGGCGCCCAGCCCCAGGCGTCCATCAGCCAGGCCCGCCCGGACTGCGAACGGGGCGTCAGCTCAAGGGACTTGACATGGCTGAGATCGAGGCCGGCCCGGGTCGCGGCCGACAGCGGGACGCGCAGTTCCTGAGCCCAGTAGGAGGCGGTGAGCCCGGAGCCCGGGAGCCCGTCCACCTTGACCGAGCCCAGCGTCACCCGACGGTTGGAGAAGTCGGTGACGGATACGTCGAACTTCGTGCCGGTCGTGTTCGGCGGTACGAAGACCCGGAGCGCGAGCTTCTGGGAGTCGCGGAGGGAGAGCGGCTTGGCCGGAGTGATGCGCGCGGCCGTGCCCGGCGCGGACCACTTCAGGCCCACCGCGCTGCGGCCGGTCTCCTGTTGCGTCACCCACTGCGCGAAGTGCGGTGACGATCCGAGGGTCTCCGGGTCCAGACAGGCCACGGCCGGGTCGGGGTCGACCGCCGAACACAGCCGGGCGCCGGTCACCTTCGCCCCGCCGTCCGGCAGGAAACCACCGCTGCGGCGGCCGCCGACCGCGTGGGTCAGCACCCGGGCCGGGTCCGCGGACGGGGCCCGCGTGCCGGAACCGTCGAGCAGCGGACGCACCCGGTCGTCCCCGGCGAGGAAGAGCCGGGCCGCGGCGGCGATGTACGTCGCGCCCGCCTTGTGCTGCTGGGCGGCGGTCAGCCGGGTCGCGGCACCCGGCGTGCACACCGGGTCCGGTTCCTCCTCCGGGTCGGTCCGGAAGTCGTCCCTGGCCGGTGCGACGGCCTCGCCCGGCGTCCACTCGCTGTTGAAGTAGTTGTGGTTGGCGCCGACCACGTACACCGCGCTGTGCAGTGCCGCGCCCCGGCTGATCCCGCGCGTCCCGTCGACGAAGGTCTCGCCCTGCAGGTCCGACACGTCGCCGTCGCAGCCCGGCAGCAGCGTCACGGACGGCACGTCGGCGACTGGATTCTGGCCGAAGATCGTCGGTCCGATAAGCACAGTCCCGCGCACCTTCCAGCGCACCGGGCCCCGGTAGCCGTCCTCGGCGGCCGGCGGCGGGTAGAGGCTGTCCAAGGCGGCCCGGTTGACGCCCTCGCCACCGCGCGAATGGCCGACGAGCAGGACATGGGAGAGGTCCGCCTTCGCCGCCTCGCGTACGACGGCCGGGGCGGAAGAGCGATGGGCGCTCCAGTCGGCCCAGCGGGCGAGGTGCTGCCGTACCAGCGAGGAACGCGCCTGCGCGCCGGCGTCCTCGGCCTCCCAGTCCTGGGCGTTGATGCCGTTCGCCGAGATCGACACCGTCACATAGCCCTGGGAGGCCAGCAGTTGCTGGTCGCGCAGATAGCCCAGGTAGCTCGGGATCGGCTTGTAGCCGTCCGCACAGGGCCAGTCGCCGGTCACGTCGTCCTCGGAGCCCGGCTTGTAGCAGGTGTCGTGGCGGCCGTGCAGGAACAGCGCGAGCGGCCGGCTGCCGGAGGCACCCTTCGGCGCCACCACCTCGGCGGTCATCTCCACCGGGGTGTCGAACCCGGGCAGGCGCACCAGGTCGAGGTCGTACTCCCCGGCGACCGTGCGGTACGCGCCGGGTTTGCCCGGATCAACGCCGTTCGCCGGCGCCTGCGCGGGCATCCGTGCCACGCTCGAGCCGGACCTGTGCGTGTCGTCGGCCGCCGCGTCCAGCCGACGTCCCGCGGCCGTCACTTGAAGGTCCGTCAGCTGCTCGGGCCGCGTCTCGCCGAGGGCGAGCCGGAAGGTCCGCCCATCCCTCGCCGGCTTCGGCACCCCGAGCAGCCGGTCCCCGGTACGGAACTCGACCCGCGCATCCCCCATGGGCACGGCCTTCGGCGCACGCCAGACCAGCTCACGCGCCCCGCCCTCCCCGTCGATCCGCCACCCCGGCGGAAGTGGGCTGTCGTCCGTCGCGCTCAACAGCCCTGATTCGTGCGGCTGTTCAGCCTGTGCCAGTCCGGGCGAGCCCGCCAGGACCGCCAGCACCGCCACGGCGGTCACACATATTCGCCGGGCACGGATCAATGATCCTCTCCTCAAAACCCCGTGCGCAGACGTCCCGTCGGTCCCGGGCGCCTCTCGCATCACCTAGGACGGGGGAGGGCGCTGTCACGTTGGCTGACCGGGTGGGATGATCTTCTGGTTGATCATGCTGGGAGGGCGTCGTCCGTGGGGAGCACGTCACCGTCGTACAGGGGGCACCGGTACCCGGGCCAGGTGATCTCGCACTGTATGCGGCTGTACTTCCGCTTTCCGCTCAGCTTCCGCGAGGTCGAGGAGCTGATGCTCCAGCGCGGCGTCATCGTCTCCTGCGAGACAGTGCGCCGCTGGTGCGCCAAGTTCGGCCAGGCCTACGCGAACGGACCGCGCCGCCGCCTGCCCCGGCCCGAAGACAAGTGGCAGGGGAAGGCCGGCCCCATCTCGGTGCCGCGCCTCGAGCGCAGTACCACCCGCCCCGCGTCGATAGAGACCAGGGCCTGCCACCTGTCTTGCTTCGGCTCACCCGCCCACCCCGGCAGCAGCGCAGGGTCGGACACAGGGGCGGCGAGCATCGGTTCCGGCAGTGTCCACGTCACAGCCCATGCCTTTCACCCAGCCCGCCCGTCGGCAAACCGGGTGCGCGTACGCACCCGACTACCGGCCCGGCCACGGCAGGTCAGCGCACTACAACACCTCGCCGGGGGCTGTGTGCTGAGCTCCTGGCGCACGTCCAGGCAGCGCAGCCGGACACGGGCTGCCCGGATCCCGTGTCGTACGGTCTGATGTCGCGGCCGCCCACCGTCCGCAACGGATCTCACCGAACCCGGCGGTGCCGCCGGTACGGCCGAAAGATCTGAACCAATACCGGGAATCAGGCCGCGACGAGCTCCTGCTCGCGGTCCGGCGTCTTGACCTTGGGCTTCTTGTTCGGCAGCGAGAGCCGGAAGACCTTGTGCCACGCGGAGAACACCTGCTTGGGCAGCGGCCCGGTGACGTACTCCAGCTCGTACTTTTCGAACAGCGCGCGCACCTTCACCGCGACCTCGGCGTACCGGTTGCTCGGCAGGTCCGGGAACAGGTGGTGCTCGATCTGGTGCGACAGGTTGCCGGTCATGAAGTGCATGGCCCTGCTGCCGCTGATGTTCGCCGAGCCCATCATCTGGCGCAGGTACCACTGGCCGCGCGTCTCGCCCTTGATCGACCGGCGCTCGAAGACCTGCACGCCCTCGGGGAAGTGCCCGCACATGATCACCGAGTGGGACCAGATGTTGCGGACCAGGTTCGCGGTGAACGTGGCGGCGAGCGTGGTGAGGAACGACGGGCCCGACAGCAGCGGGTGGATCACGTAGTCCTTGAGTACCTGCTTGCGGATCTTGCGGCCCACGGCCTTGGCCCGCGCGCGGAACTCCGGGTTCTTGCGGCGGCGCTTGTGCAGGTTCTTGCCGAGCTCCAGGTCGTACGCTGCGATGCCGTACTCGAAGAAGCAGGCGTTGAGGAAGTTCCACAGCGGCTGGCCGAGGTGGAAGGGGTGCCACTTCTGGTCCTCGTCGACGCGCATGATGCCGTAGCCGAGGTCGTTGTCCTTGCCGATCACGTTGGTGTACGTGTGGTGCAGCTCGTTGTGCGAGTGCTTCCACTGGTCGGCCGGCGAGACGTGATCCCACTCCCAGGTGGTGGAGTGGATCTTCGGGTCCCGCATCCAGTCCCACTGGCCGTGCAGGATGTTGTGGCCGATCTCCATGTTGTCCATGATCTTCGCCACGGACAGACCGGCGGTGCCGATCACCCACGCGGGCGGGAAGATCGAGAACAGCAGCACGCCCCTGCTGACCAGTTCGAGCTTGCGCTGCGCCGAGATGACCTTTCGGATGTAGGCGGCGTCTTTCTCGCCGCGGCCGGCGATCACCTCGTCGCGGATCGCGTCCAGCTCGCGGCCGAGCTCCTCGATCTGCTCCGCGGTCAGGTGGGCGGTGGGGTCGATGGCGGTCAAGGTGCTCCTACCGTTCGATGTCGCAGGGGCCCGCGGCGGCGGACACGCAGGTCTGGATGAGGACGCCCGGCTCGGCCTCGGTGATCTCGCCGGTGCGCAGGTCGCGGACGGCGCCCGCCTTGAGCGGCGAGACGCAGCCGAAGCAGATGCCCATGCGGCACCCGGAGGGCATGAGCACGCCGGCCTCCTCGCCGATGTCCAGCAACGGCGTGGCGCCGTCCGCGTCGACCCTCTTGCCGGTGGCGCTGAACGTGACCTCGCCGCCGTCGCCGGTGACGACGATGCTGGGGCGGAAGCGTTCGGTGTGCAGGCGCTCGTGTACGCCGTGCTGGGTCCAGTGCTCTTCGGCGGCGTCGAGCAGGCCCGCTGGCCCGCAGGCCCAGGTCTCGCGCTCGGCCCAGTCGGGCACGAGTTCGTCGAGACGGGCGATGTCGAGCATGCCGTCTGTGTCGGTGTGCACCTCGGTGAGCCGCAGCTTCTTGTCCGTGACCAGGTCGTGCAGTTCGCTGCGGAAGATCACGTCTTGCGGCTGTGGCGCGCAGTGGACCATGACGACGTCGTCGAACTCGGTGTCGCGCAGCATGCCCATCACGGGCGTGATGCCGCTGCCGGCCGTCAGGTAGAGCACCTTGGCGGGCTTGGCCTGCGGCAGCACGAAGTCACCGGTCGCCTGGTCGAGTTGGATCAGCGTGCCCGGTTTCGCCCTGCGGACCAGGTGGTTGCTGACCTTGCCGTCCGGGATCGCCTTCACGGTGATCGTGACGCGGCCGTCTGGGCGGTTGGTCGGCGAGGTGAGGGAGTAGGCACGCCACAGGCGCACCCCGTCGACGTCGACCCCGATCCGCACGTACTGACCGGCTGTGTGGCCGCGCCAGCCCCGTCCCGGCCTGATCACGATGGTCGCGGCGTCACCCGTCTCGGGGTGTACGGCCTCGATGCGCCCGCGCAGGTCGGCGCCCGCACGCAGCGGGCTGACCAGGTCGAGGTAGTCCGACGGCAGCAGCGGCGTCGTGACCATCTCCAGCAGTTTCCACGCCCTGCTGCGGAGGGCTGTGCTCGTCATGGCTCCAGCTTGCTGCGTCTCAGGGCGTAAAGTCCTGACCGCAGGACGTGAATCTGATCGGCGGAATTGTTCGCAGGGAATAAGAACGTGAGCCATGTAACCCGGAGGGCCAGCGAACTGGCCCTGGACGAGACGACGGTCACCGTGCTTCGGGCCGCGCTGAAGACCACCGCCGACGAGGTCGTCCAGGCGATCATCGACGAGGTCCCTTCCTACGCCAACGCCCTTTCGGGCAGCATGGGCGGCACCATCCGCCGAGCCGTCCGCACCGCCCTGGGGCACTACCTGGACCTCGCGAGCGGGAGCGCCGCAGGCGGCGACGGCGGTGACGCGGCCTACGAGCTGGGCCGCGGCGAGGTGCGCGACGGCCGTTCGATGGACGCCCTGCTCAGCGCCTACCGCGTCGGCGCCCGCGTGGCCTGGCGATGCCTGGCGGCGGGTGCCGTACCCGCAGGTCTGCCCGCCGCCGAGGTCGCCAAGTTCGCCGAGCTGACCTTCGCCTACATCGACGAGCTCTCCGCCGCGAGCGCCGCGGGTCACGCCGACGAACTGGCCGCCCGGGGCAGGGACCACGAGCGGCACCTGGAACACCTGGCCCGCGACCTCCTCGCCGGCGCGAGCCCGGACGTGCTGCTGGCCTCTGTTCAACGGGCCGGGTGGCAGCCCCCGGTGTCACTGACCGCGGTCCTGCTGCCCGCCGCCCAGGCCAGGCCTGCCTACCGCGCGCTCGACCCGAGCACCCTCGTCCTCGACGATCTGCCGGACGCCACCGGTGTGCTGCTCGTCCCCGATGCCGACCGGTCACATCTCCTGCGGCAGCTGACCGACCGCACCGCCGTGGTCGGCCCGGCCCGGCCATGGACTCGTGCGTCCGCCTCGTACGCACGAGCCGTACGCGCGCGCTCCTCTCCTCTGATATTCGCGACACCGAGGACCACCTGCCCGAGCTGGTGCTGAGCGCTGACGCGGACGCGTTCGCAGATCTGCGTGCCCGGGCCCTCGCACCGTTGCGGACCTTGCCTGTCGCGACCGCACGGCGGCTGGAGGAGACGTTGCGGGCGTGGCTGCTGCACCAGGGCAGGCGGGACGAGGTGGCGGCGGCGTTGTTCGTCCATCCCCAGACGGTCCGGTACCGGATGTCGCAGCTGCGGGAGCTGTTTCCGGATCTCGCATCGCCACAGCGGGTCCTTGAACTGACGCTGGCGGTCGGTCTTCGGGTCAGCTGACGCGTACTTCGACCGTCCACGCCCGCGCCCGCGAGCGGACCAGGAATCGTGCCTCGTTCTCGGTGCCATCAGCTAGCTCATGCGGCCCGGGGAAGAGCGGTATTAGCCAGCTGAGACCGGGGGTTGATGTGAAGACCAGACAAGGCCTCAGGAAGCCCGTCGGGGGCGCTGTCTCCGAGAAGCGCGGTGGCGGATACGGCTCGACTGGATCCGGTGGACGATGCGCACCGGCCCGCTCGCCGACGCGCTCATCGAGCATCTGGTCGGTGATCTGGGCAGCTATGCCCTGGAAAACGGCTTTCATATCGTCGTGGATGGCGCTGTCCTGGCACGAGCTGACCCACGGGCGCGCGGCGGGCTGCAGCTGGGTGACCGGCGGGGCGGCCACGCCGGGTCACCAGGGGCGGGGGGCCGGGCCGCTCGCGCCGGGGACCACCGTGGTTCTGCGACGGCCCCGTGCCTCCCTTCCGACAGGTCAACCGGACGACCGACCGGGCCGGCCTGGCACACCGCGCGAGGGATGATGGGGATGGAATGACGGAACGTGAGGTCAGGAGTATCCATGGCGAAGCGGGTTCACCAACCCCGTGAGGACGCGGAGTTCGATTTCATCCTCGGGATGAGCACAGTTCCGGTCCTCGCGTACTTCACCGGGACATGGCCCAAGGCGATCGAGCCCTGCCGGGTGATGGACCTCGTCGTGGGTGGCATCGCCGACGAGTACACGGGCCGCCTGACGGCCGTCCGCGCTGACATCACGCGCTGTCCGGCTGCGACCGAGCGATACGGGATCACCGGAGCCCCGTCCTACGTCCTGCTGAAGGAGGGAGAGGCGGTGGCGCACGGCACGGGGCCCATGACCATCGCCGAGGTACGGGAGTTCCTGGACGGCCACCTGTGAGCGGCCGCTGCGGCACGTGGCCGCGACGCCCCTCACGTCTCGTCTATGGGAGCTGCGCCGCCTGAGACACCCCCACAGGTCACATAACGCCGTCCAGCGCTGTCGCGTCCGGCAGCTGCGCAGCCCCGGACACCACCTCCGGAAACGCCGGCGTCATCTGAGTGCCGCGTCTCAGAAGCGGGCCGACCGTCTGAAGCGCAAGACCGATGTACTGACCTGGGTCGGCCTCGCGGTCCCGCTACTCACCGGAGCACGGCACCGATGTGTCCTACCCGATGGTCCGGCGCTACGTCTCCGACCGGAAGCCGGAGGTCCTCGCGGCCTCGGGCAAAGTCCCGGTGGAAGCATTCGTGCTGCAGACCCATCTGCCGGGCCACGAGGCGGAAGTCGACTTCGGCAGCGTGACCGTGCGACTGGCCGGCGAGCTGTTGACCGGGGGGCCGATCTTGGCCTGGCCCCGCCAATTCGACCCCGGAGTCCTATTAGGCTCGCGGGGGACGGTCTTGGTCCTCTCGAGGTGCCCGTGCTCCGTCGACCGCGGCACTCCGACCATTACGTGACCTCGATGACGTACGGTGCCGACCACCGCCAGGTCGCCGGAGCGGCTGAGAAAGCCTCTACGATCCGGTTGATCACCGAACGGGGGAGGGGACATGGCCGAGGGCCGGGAAACGGACGCGGTCGCCGAGAGACCGGTGGAGCTGGCCTACCGGCCGACCGTCGGCGAATTGGCGTCCGCGCTGCGGGCACGCGCGAGGAGCACCGGCGCGGGACGCTTTCAGCGCGGGGCGCTGGTCTGGACGGTGGCGGTCACGAGCATCGGCTCCCTGCTGTCGGCGGCTGGCTCCGGCCACCGGGACACACCTTGGCCGCTGTATGCAGGGGTGGTGGTCTTCGTCGCCTTCATGACTGCGGTGCCGTGGTTGCAGGCGCGCCGCCTCCACCGGCTCGCCGAACGGCAGGGGGACATCCGCGGGACGGTCGACGACACCGGGGTCCGGCTCACCACCGCGCACAGCTCGGCCAGCCACAACTGGCACCTCTACTCGCGCTATGTGGAGACGCCGGAGCTGTTCGTGCTTCTCAGCGCCGACAAGTCCGCCGTCGGCTTCGCCGTCTTGCCCAAGCGGGCCGTGGCGGACCCGGAGGAGGTGGACCGGCTGCGGGCGGTCCTCGACCGGCGACTCGTGCGCGCGGACGGCGCCGAGGCGCCCGGAAGCCCGCGGAGCCGGGGCCGGGCCGTCGGCCGCGGGGTCGCCTCCGTCGGGCTGTTGCTGCTGGGGCTGCTGCTGTTCTTCTTCGCCTTCGCCGCCGTTCAACACGCCGCGCACCCAGGCCGCTTTCCCGGGATTCAGAAGAACACCGCCCCGATATCGGCCGTCATGCTGGGGCTGGGGGCGCTTGCGGTCGCCGGGGCTTGGTGGCTCGTGCGGCGGATGACCGCCATGCGGATTGTGACCGCACTGCTCGCCGTCCTTGTCCTGCTGGCCGGTGGCACCGCCCTGTACCGCGTCGGGCCAATGCTCCACTGCTGGGGCTCGGACCGGATTGCCCGCGGGCCTGAGGGCGCCTACGTCTGCTACGACTTCTGAGCGGGCCTCGGTCTCCGAGCGGGTCCGGAGATCATCTCTCGGCGGCGAGCCGCAGAAGCCGCGCAGTCAGCAGGGCGGTAAGAACCGTGTCACCGATCCTGCTGGCTTATTCGGTCACGCGGCGAGGGAGAGGTCGAGGCGGGCAAGCCGGGAGCTCGATCTCCTGCCCGGCGGCACCGAGACCGTCATGGGCGCCGACAGCACCCTCAAGGAGGCGGTCGACCGCATCATGCTCGACACCGGCTTGGTCGGCCTTCCCGCACTCGATCGCTAAGAGGGCATCTGATCTAGGTAGTTGGTAGTTAGGGATGTTTTTGTGACTGTCGGGGATGGCTGTCGTTGAGCGAGGCGTGAACGCTCGTCGCCTGTACCGCAGTGATGTCTCCGATGCCCGCTGGGCCTTGATCGAACCGGTTTTCACGGCCTGGCGAGCCGGCCGGACCGGCCCCGGTACGGCGGCCCGGGTCCACGACTTACGGGAGATCGTCAACGCGATCCTCTACGTCAACCGAACCGGCATTCCCTGGGAGTACCTGCCGCACGACTTCCCGCCGTACAAAACCGTCTATGACTACTACGCGAAGTGGGAAGCGGATGGCACGACCCAGCGGGTCCACGACCTGTTGCGTGAACGGACCCGACGTTCCCACGGCCGCAACGCGGAGCCAACCGCCGCCGTGATCGACGCGCAGAGCGTGAAGACTTCGGCAAACGTGGCCGAGACCAGCCAGGGCATCGACGCCGGCAAGAAGATCAAAGGACGCAAGAGGCACCTGATCACCGACACACTCGGCCTGGTGCTGGCCGTCCTCATCACCGCCGCCAACGTGCACGACACCGCCGGCGGCAAGCTCCTGCTCGACGACCTGGCCGCCGCCCATCCCGGCGTGACCAAGGTGTGGGCCGACGGCGGTTACCAGACCAGCATCCTCAACCACGGCGCCGGACTCGGCATCGACGTCGAGGTGGTGCAGCGGCCTCGGGCGAAGGGGTTCGAGCCCCTGCCGAAGCGATGGGTGATCGAGCGGACCTTCGGCTGGCTCATGCAGCACCGCCGCCTCGCGCGGGACTACGAAGCCCTCCCACAGAGATCCCGCACGATGATCCACTGGGCAATGGCTAACAAAATGTCCCGCGAGCTGACCGGAGAATCCACCCCAACGTGGCGAATCGAAACGGACAACACTGCCATAGCAATCTGAAAGCTGATCAGATGCTCTCTTAGTGCGTGTTTCTCAACTCGCAGCGTCGAAGACGTGGCGGGCCGGGGGCGATAGATAGAGAAGTTGACGGATGGCGACGCGGCCCACGTACGGGTGCCCGTCGATCTCCGCGCGCCGAGCGGCTTGCTCGGGGTCCTGCCGGTGAGGCTGCTGGACCGGGCGCTTGCGATGTCGGCTTGCCGCCTCCACTATTCCGTCTTGCTAAGTACCGGTAGTCAGCGTTACTGTGTACCGGTACTCAATAGCGCTGACTAGTGCAGGGAGGAGGTGTTCTGTGACCAAGCTGGAGACGGAGATGCTCAAGGGCACGCTGGAGGGCATCATCCTCGCGTCCCTGGCCGGTCGGCCTGCCTACGGCTACGAGATCACGGCGCGGCTGCGGGAGCAGGGTTTCTCCGACATCGCCGAAGGGACCATCTACGCGCTGCTTCTCAGGATGGAGAAGCGCGGTCTCGTCGACGTGGAGAAGGTTCCCTCAGAGAAGGGGCCGCCACGCAAGGTGCACTCCCTCAACGCTCAGGGACGGGAGTACCTCGAAGAGTTCTGGAGGACGTGGAGCTTCCTCACGGAACGACTGGAACAGCTCCGCGAAGGGGGAAAGTAGCCATGTCCGATGTGGAAAAGAGCGGCTTCATCTCGAAGGTGATCGGGCCCAAGAAGCGCTGGAGGGCGTACAAGGCGCGCGTCAAGGAGCTTCCCGAGAACTACCGTGCGGCGGTCGAGGCGATCGAGCGGTACCTGATGCACTTCGTGCCGACCGACGGCGAAAGCAACGCGTCGATGTTCGAAGACCTCGCCGACCTGTTCGAGCAGGCTGCGGTGAACGGAACTCCGATCCGCGAGGTTGTCGGGGAGGACCCGGTGGAGTTCGTCAACGCGTTCGCCGAGAACTACTCGGAGGGCGGCTACGTCCCCGCCCGTGCACGGAAGCAGCTGACCGACGAGATCGAGCGCGCCGCCGGCAACGAGACCGGAACAGACGACAAGACGGTCTGATCGCGCCTCAGCACATCGCCCCCCGAGGGGGGCCGAGCGCCACTTTCATCGCCTTTCTGCACAGTGCGGCCGCGGGGTCATGCCCGGCCGGCCGCCTCGCGTCGCATGCCCGCGGCGCCGTCGAGACCGACCACTGCGTGCAAGGAGATTCATGATGGGAAACGGCAACAACGGCTTGTCCGAAGCAGGGCTGCGCCGACTGCGCGAGGTACTGGAAGCGCATGTTGAGTCCAAGAAGATCCCCGGACTCGTCGCCCTGGTCGGCCGGGGCGGCGAGACCCATGTCGAGGTGATCGGGACGATGCGCCATGACGGTGGCCCGCCGATGCGCCGGGACACCATCTTCCGGATGGCCTCGACGACCAAGCCGGTCGCGGTCTCCGCGACGATGGTCCTGCTGGACGAGTGCCGGCTGCGACTTGACGACCCGATAGATCAGTGGCTACCGGAACTGGCCGACCGGCAGGTACTCAAGCGGCCCGACAGCCCGCTGGACGACACCGTGCCGGCACGGCGTCCGATCACCGTGCGGGACCTGCTCACCTCCACCTGCGGGCTCGGGCTGGACACGACGGCCATGGGCTCCCCGATGATGAGCGCGTACTTCGAGCAGAAGGTCTACGGCGAGAACGGATGGATGCTGCCGGCGGTGGAGCCGGATGAGTGGATGCGCCGCCTGGGCACGCTCCCGCTGATGTACCAGCCCGGAGAGCGGTGGCTGTACAACGTCAGCGACGACGTGCTCGGGGTGCTGGTGGCCAGGGTCACCGGCCAGTCGTTCGAGGCGTTCCTGCGCGAGCGCATCTTCGATCCGCTGGGCATGAAGGACACCGGTTTCCACGTGCCCGCCGACAAGATCGACCGGCTGCCGCCCCTGTACGCCCCCGATCCGCAGACCGGGGAGTTCACCGTGGAGGACAAGGCCGAGGGGGGACACCACAGCAGGCCTCCGGCGTTCCAGTCCGGCGGCGGCGGACTCGACTCCACCGCCGACGACTACCACGCCTACTTCCGGATGCTCCTCAACCACGGAATGCACGGCACCGAACGGATCCTGTCCCGGGCCGCCGTCGAGCTGATGACCACCAACCGCCTCACACCCGAGCAGACATCCGCCCTACAGGCCTGGGCCCGCAGCGTCATCCACCTGTCACACGGCCAGGGGCAGACCGGCGGCTGGGGCTTCGGGATGACCGTGCGCACCTACCGAGGCGACTACGCGCCCATCGGCCAGTTCGGCTGGGACGGCGGAGCCGGCACCACCACCTACGCCGACCCGCACAACCAACTCGTCGGCATCCTGCTCACCCAGACCGGGATGTCCACCCCGGACTCGGCACGGGCCATGCAGGACTTCTGGACCACCCTCTACCAGGCAATCGACAACTGACCTGCCTACCTGGTCGAGTCGGCTGGCACCGGATTCCTCGACCAGCTGGGGGTGGCGCCTTTCCGGGCCAGGCGCCTGGTCATGAGGGTGATGGCAGCCCAGGTGATCAGAGTCTCGGAGTGCTGGACGAGCCGTTCGTAGTCCCGGGCATGCCGGCGCGCGTGCATCATCCACGCAAGACTGCGTTCGACGACCCAACGACGAGGCAGCACGACGAAGCCTGAGGCGTCCTTGGGACGGCTGACCGGCTTGATCGTCAGGTTAAGGTGCTGTTTGGCCCAGTCGACGAGCTTGCCGGCATAGGCGGAGTCCGCCCACACGATCGTGATCTCGAGGTGCATCAGGCGCAGGCGGAACAGGACCTCCTTCGCCGCAGCCGAGTCGTGCAGGTCAGCGGGGGTGACCATCACCATGAGAGGCAGTCCGCGGGTATCGACGACCATATGGCGCTTGCGGCCGTTGATTTTCTTGCCCGCGTCGTAGCCGCGAGTGGCCTTGGAGACCGTCTCGGCAGCCTTCACGCTCTGGGAGTCGATCACGGTGGCGACCGCCCGGGGGCCTATGCCCATGCCCCGGCGGATCCGACCGGCGAGCTGGTCGCGGATCTGCCCGACAATCCCGGCCGCTGCCCAGCGGGCCATAAACCCCCAGACCGTGCGCCAGGGCGGGAAATCCGCAGGCAAGGCCCGCCACTTGCAGCCCGTATCGACGACATAGCGGATGGCATCGACGATCTCGCGGCGCGGATGCTTCTCCGGCCGCCCGCCGGTGGACGTCTCACAGGCCGGAGTGGGCAACAGCGGCTCGATCAGCGCCCATTCAGAGTTCGTGGTGTCCGAGGGGTAGCGGCGAGAGCGCATGACGAAGGCCTTCGAGCTGTGCGGTGGGGCCGCCCACAGGGCGGCCCCACCGCAGGTCAGGAGCTGGCGACGAGGTCGAGGGTGGATTCGATGGAGTTGAGCTGGGCGACGATGTGCTTGACCCACTTGTCACCCGGGTGGGCGGCGGCGTGCGGGGCGACCGTGCCGGTGATGAACCGGCGGAACTCGGTCAGCTTCTCCCTGACCACCGCCCGTTCGTATGCCTCCAGCACGTCCCGTTCCGCTCCGAGCTGGTAACCGCCCGCCCGGTTCCAAGTCAGCGGGGGCCATCCCTTCTCCGCGGCCTGGTCCTTCAGCGCAGCAAGTCCGGAGCGGACCTGGCTAGCGGTCAGGTCGCTGGCGCGTACCAGCTGGGGGAACTCAAGGCCGGCGGGTCTGGCCTCGAACAGCACGAACCGGAGAGTGTCCGCGTGACGTCTGGCTGCATCGCCCCGTCGCCGTGAGGGACGGGGCATCCTCATTCGCCCTTCAGAAGACGGGCGAGCTCGTCGTCGACGTCGACCCTGCCGGTGTCGACGGCCGTCTCGACCCAGTCGAGCGTCGCCCGGCAACGTGCGACGTTCTCGTGCACGATCGTGCGCTCGTCGTCGCTGAAGGTGTGGTTGCGCAGTCCGGGAACGATCCGCCCGGCCGCCGCGACGAAGGAGTGGAAGGCCGTGACCAGGTCCAGGAACTCCATGCTCCGCTCGATGTGCCGGACCGCGGGCGCGACCGGGCTGGTGCGTTCGAAGTCCTCGCGGGCTTGCCGGCTGCGTTCGTTCTGGGCATGGTTGACCTGGAACCGGGCGGTGTCGTCGCTCATCGCCCTGAACGCGACGTCCGGCCTGCGCAGCAGGCTGGTCGCGGCGTTAGCCGCGACCGACTCGTCGCGGGTGAACTCCTCCACCACCCGGGCCTTGTCCACCGTGGTCACCTTGGCGGTCACCTCGGGCCGCTTCAGGAAGTCACTCGTCACCGCCGCGGCGACCTGGTCGTCCTAGGCGAGCGAGTGAATCGCGGTGATCTTCTCCGTCGGCGTCACCGGCGTCTCGACTTGGTTGCCCACCCGCCGTTTGGCGTCGTCCGGTGTCCATCGCCCCTTGCCCTCGGGCGGCGTGAGGATCGCGGCGAACCGCTCCTCGTCGTCCTCGATGTAGGCCAGTGTCCGGTGAACCGTGTAGGAGACGCCCTTCTGCCGGCGCTCCGCCGGCCAGCGCGAGGACGTCCACCTCGCCGACTTCACTGTGCTGAACTTCAGGCCGATGTCCTCGGCAAGCCGCATCAGCGTCGCGGTCACCGACCATTCCGCATCGCCTCGGCTGTTGCCGCCGTGCTCCCGGATCGGCTCGATCTCCAGGGCGCGGTCCCCGATCGTGAACTGGCCACGAGTCTGCTGCTCCACCACGTCCCGCAGCTCGGCCACGATCTGCTCGTAACGGGACTGGCTTACGTTTCCGACGTTGTTGGTCTCCTCGGTCATGGTGTTTCACCACCAACTGCGGGCCGGGGCACGCGCCCGTCAAATCGGTACTCGGCTGGTTTTCGGCAACGGGGAGCAAGTGTCCACGGTGGCCGACCGACTGGCCTCCGGGCAGGATCCGCTCCCGGCTCTGGACGGGCTGGACTACGAACCGGACCCGCCGATCTTCACTCCCCGTCTGACCGTGATCGCGGACAACCACGAGGGCGGCGAGGCTTGGTTCGGTGCCGCGCGACGCAGCACCGCGGACCGCACCGCCACGAACAGGCTCACCCTGCACGTCAGCGACCTGGCTCCCGGCGAGGGAGTGCTCATGACGACCTATCGCTCGGATGGGCAGGAGATCGCCACCGGTGACCCATTCATGGAAATCCGCACCACCGCTGAGACGAGCAGTGATCTCCTCGACGAGCTGTGGTCGGGGCTGCCGTCCCAACTCCGCATTGCCGCGGCTGTCTTCATGCCCGGGGACTTGAAGAGTTCCGGCATGCGACAAGCCTCAGGCACTTGCGTCTGATCTTCCTCCGGTGCTGAGCCCCCGGGCTCAGCACCGAGAATCCACTCGGCAAGATCACTTCAAGAACAGACGCACGCCGACAGGCCAGAGGTTGGGGAATTACGTGACCACAGCCCCTGGGGAACTACGCGGCTCTGACCGCGATTTCGTGAACGATCTTGAGTTGGGCTGGCGCGCCAGGAGATGCTGCAGTTTGTGAGGAACGAGCGCGGAGACAAGCGGGCGGCGGTGGAGGACGAACTGCGGTTCATGCTGTCGCAGCCGCTGGCGCGGTTGGTCACCACTGAGGATCGGCCACTGTTCATCGGGGTAGCTCACGAGTGGGACATCCCCCAGGGCGACCGGATTGCCCTGAGCGAGTGGGGCCTGCCGCAACTGCCGCTCTTCACGCCCAGGCCGCAGGCCGGACCGGATCCAGTCCTGGTACCAAACGTGGCAGGCGAGCACGAGCGCCGGCTGGTCAAAGACGGCCAGCAGCTCTACGACCTGGGATTCTGGGGGCCCAGCGAGGACAGCTTCGTCGTCGGCGTGGTTCCCGGCGATGGCCGTGTCATGTGTCTTCGTCCCGCACCGATCACCGTCGACGACATCCCAGAGGTCCTCCGGCCATACCATGCAGGCCTGCACAAGCCAGCGGTCTCCTTCTTGAGCTCCTCGGTTGCCCAGTACGTCGAGACTGCCTGGCGCTGGAGCGCGGCGATCCAGATCCTCCGGAAGGTCGAGGAACCTGCATACACGGCTTCAGAAGCGGACCATGTCCGCCACTACGACCGTCTCTACGCATGCGTGGAGCTTGTCGTGGACGCCGCACGACGCCTCGACCATGCAGTCGCGGCTGAGGATCCTCAGCCGGTCTGGATCGAGCTGATTCGCGAGAACTCCATCTGACCTGGCAGTCATGAGCCTTCGCGGAACTGCGGTCAAAGCCAATTACGCCGTCGTCGACACGCCGTTACCTCCCGCTGGGCCTGGTCGTCCGGCAGCTGCGCCATGACCTCCACCGCGAGCTCCTCCACCACCACGCCGTACCGCATTCCGCACACCCCCGTGTGATCGACTTGGCCAGCAGCGTATGTAGGAACTGCCCATCACCGTCCGGCCCGTGGATAAGAGGTCATCTCAGTTGGCGAGTCAGCCGTCGCAGATCAGGGAGCGGGCGGTGGCGGCGAAGGCGAGGAGTGGTCGGCCGTGTCGCATGATCAGATATCGTGCGCGGCCATGGGTGAACTGATAGTGATCAGGCATGGCCAGACTGAATGGAGCCTGTCGGGCCAGCACGCTGGCCGTACCGACGTTCCGCTGACTGCCGCGGGCGAGGCCGCGGCGAAGGAGCTCGCTCCGAGGCTGGCACGACGCCATCTGGTGGCGGTTTTCAGCAGCCCGCTGAGCCGCGCTTTGCGGACGGCCGAGCTGGCGGGCCTGGCCGGCGTCCGGCCCGATCCCGGTCTGCTGGAGTGGGACTACGGCGGCTACGAGGGCCTGACCTCGGCGCAGATCCAGGAGATGAAGCCGGGTTGGGACCTGTGGCGGGACGGCGTCATTCCCGGCGACGACGACCATCCTGGCGAGCGGCTCCAGCAGGTGGCAGCGCGTACGGACGCGGTGCTGGACCGGATCCGGCCGCTGCTGGACGACGGCGATGTTGCCGTCGTCGCGCATGGTCATCTGGCGCGCGTGCTCACGGTGCGCTGGCTCGGCCTCGACGCCTCCGCCAGCCGGCTGCTCGGCCATCCGCATCCAGGCACGCTCAGCTTCCTGGCCACCGAGGACGGGCAGCCGTTCATCGCCGCCTGGAACGTCCCGTAGCGGCAGTGCCGCTGCCTCACGCCTGCGGCGAGAGGCGCCGGAAGCACATGAGTGCCGCGGCGAAGCCGTACAAGCTGCTGCGGATAGCACTGGAGCGGTCGTCGAAGGTGGCCATCGCCAAGTACGCCTGGTCCGGGCGGGAGCGGCTGGGCATGTTGCGGGTGCGGGACGACGTGATCGTGCTGCACGCCATGCGCTGGCCGGACGAGATCCGCGACCCCGCCGAGCTGGCTCCCGAGGCCGTCGAGCTCACCGACAACGAGATCGAAGAGGCTCAGCACCTCATCGAGCGGATGTCCCGTGACGGCCTCGAAGGAGACGAGTTCACCGACCGGTACACGGAGGCCGTGGAGAAGCTCATCGACGCGAAGCGGGAGCACAAGGAACCGCCCAAGGCGTCCGAGGAACAGGCAGCCCCAGGCGGGGTCGTCGACCTGATGGCCGCCCTCCAGGAGTCCGTGCGCAAGGCGCAGGCCTCCCGCGGCGAGGCCACCGTCAACGAGATACCCAAGAAGACGACGGCCAAGAAGACGACGAAGAGGGCGCCCACCAAGAACGCGGCTACCAAGAAGGCCACCAAGAAGCCGGCGCCGAAGAAGCCACACAGCGCCTAGTTGTCCGGGCCTGACCTTTCACCGCTTCGTGCAGTGGCTATGTTCATGAGAACGGGCTCTGGCGCAATTTCTGTGGCGTCAGCAGTCTTCCGCCACGTAGAGCATGCGGCGCCCCGGCTCGGTGCGGAATTCGTGAGCCAGGCAGCGCCCGGTCGATCCGCTTCCACCAGGTCCCCTGTAGTCGTTTTTGATCCGGTCCCAGAGTGCCGAGCGTTCGGTTTCGGTCGTGGGACGCGGTCTGATGCCGCCCATGTCCGCCCACACCACTGATGTGGCGGCGTCCTTGATGAGTCGGCGCACGATGCGGAGGTCCACCCGCCTACGGTGGAGCACCCAAGCGGTGCCCTGTTCGTCGAGGAGTGTCACAGGGTCGTGCAGGCTGTCAGGGTTCGCGGGGAAGGACTCCATCCGCCCAGCCTTCCACCGAGGCTTCCGCCGGCCTGCGGCTGGGTGACGCGGTCGACCAGCCCCTCGGCACGCAGCCTGGCCAGCCTGCGCCTCGTCTGTTCGAAGCGCGCCGAAGGGGCGATCATCCGGTGCATCTGCTCGGTGGTGGCCATCCGGTACTGCGTCAGCACGCCCAGCGCCAGCCGGTCTCCGCTGCCCGCGTCCACGCCGATCATCACGGATCTGCTCGCTTCCCGTCCGGTGCGGCACCGGCTTGTCCGGCGCCGCGCGTACCGGTCACAGCAGCAGCCAGCCCTCACCAGAACCCCGACCACGAAGGCCCGACCACGGTCACGAAGCGACAACGCCTCCGTGGACCAGGCTCACATCCCTTCCGACAACCCGGCCGACAACCGTCCGCACCCACTCCCGCACCCGCCCGGGAACGCGCAGGTCACCACGCTGGTGCGGCCGTGGTGGGGAGGCCGACATCCCCTCTACGCCCCCGGACACGCCCCACAGCAGGAAGAACAAGGAAAGTGGGTGGGTGGGACAGGTCCCGGGCGGCGGGCGAGGGGATCGGGCGCCGGCGGTGCTCCTCGCGCGTCGGCCGGGGCCGCCGCGCTGCGCCGCGTCAGAGCGGCGCCGTCAGACGGGCGACATCGGTGGGGAAGAGGTCGGGGCGGGCGCGGTGCCGGCCTGCAGGGTGGCACCACCGGCCGGCAGCGTCGCGTGCGACGTCGACTTTTATCACCAGCTCGGGTTCCACCAGCGTGACGTCCAACGTTTCCCGGCTGCCCCACCCGACGCTGAACGACCAGCCTGTCCACGGATGACCGCCCCGTCCCGGAGCGAGTAGGCCAGCGACCGCCGCACCTGCCGCCTGGGCGAGGGTGGTGGTGCGGCCCGACGTACTGAAGGCGGCCTTGGTCGTCGTACCTGCCGAGCAGCAGCGTGCGGGGAGTGGCCAGAGGGCCGGTGACTGTGCCGACGATCGCCTCGCTCGTCTCTCGGACCTTGTATTTCTGCCAGCCCCTCACCGAGGGCCGGTAGGCATCGTCCAGCCTCTTGAAGATCACCGCCTCCATCCCGACCGTCGACCCCGTCAGCCACTCGCGCACGACGTCGGCCTCTGCTGTCGACGGGCACAGCGTCCACGGCGCCGACAGTTGGCGGGCGGCGAACACGGACTCCAGCGCGGCCCTGCGCCGCCGGTACGGCCAGCCGGTCGTGTCCGCGGGGCGGCCAGGCCGGGTCACCAGGGGCGGGGGGCCGGGCCGCTCGCGCCGGGGAATGGACGTCCGGCGCCACAGCTCGCAGGACCTACCGGGACTGGATCGGGTCAGACCCGGGGCTTGCCCAACGGGACCAACTCTTCAGTTCAGGATGGCGGAGAGGGCGCCTGTCACGGCAGCAGCAAGGGTGAGGACTGCCGCGAAGGCGGCGGCGGACCGCATCAGGGCGGCCGGGTATGTGGCGCCGTCCAGACGGGCTAGCTTGCCGGTGCCGGCGGCTACCAGCAACGCGACGAGTACCACCAAGACGACGGCGAACAGTACAACAGCGACACTCGACACCACGAGCTCCCAGAGGACGGTGGGACATTGACGTGACCCAAGGTCCCGGAAGCGGTGTTCGCCGTGGTTCAGCCGGGCGAAGATGAACATCGGCGAACACACCGAGCAGGAGACGGTCGGATGCACGACGGGCGTACGAAGCGCGAGGCCGCGCACGTCGAGTTACGCCGCAGGCTGACCGACGGTCTGGCTTTGGCTGGACTGACCAAGACGGCACTCGCCCGCAGAGCAGCGTTGGGCCGTACCACTGTGCAGCTCGCGTTCCAGGCTGATGCTCCCGCACCCTCGGCTGAGACCGTCGCTGCTCTGGCTCGCGCCTTGCGGCTGCCAGAGCAGCCATTGTTGGATCTGCGCAGGACCGCGTCGGGGGACGACGACGAAACCGTCTTCGCTTCAGGTCTGGGCAAGCGAATCAGCGAGTGGGGCCCGCATCAGTTGGAGGTGCATCCGGCCGGGCCTCTTGGACGTGGGTATGCCTCCCACCCTGTGTCGGCGCTACCTCGATATGTGCCACGTGACCATGACCATCTACTGGCTGACGCAGTGCGAGATGTCCAGCAGAGCAAAAGCCGGATGGTGGTCTTGGTCGGCTCCTCGTCCACTGGCAAGACACGAGCGTGCTGGGAAGCGGTTCAACCTCTTGCCGATCAAGGATGGCGATTGTGGCACCCCTTCGACCCCACGCGCGCAGAGGCCGCTCTCGCCGATCTCGTGCGTGTAGAGCCGTTCACGGTGGTGTGGCTGAACGAAGCTCAGCACTACCTCGGCGCCATGGAAAGCGGCGAGCGGATCGCAGCCGCCCTGCACAGCCTGCTCACTGAACACGAACGCCAGCCAGTGCTCATCTTGGCCACTTTGTGGCCGGAGTACGCGAATCGGTTCACTGCCCTGCCTGGTGCCGGCGCCCCGGACCCCCATAGTCGAGTGAGGGAACTGCTCGCTGACCGCATGCTCTCCGTCCCAGAAGCCTTCAACCAAAGGGCTCTGCGGGCAGCGGCCGCTTTTGCTAGGGATGGAGACCGTCTCCTGGCTGATGCCCTCAGCCGGGCTGGCGGTGATGGGCGTGTGACACAAGACCTCGCGGGGGCGCCGGAGCTGCTGCGCCGGTTCGAGCACAGTTCGCCCGCGGCGAGAGCGGTCCTGGAGGTCGCCATGGACGCGCGTCGTCTCGGAGTGAGCTTGAACCTTCCACAGGCCTTCCTCGTGGATGCCGCGATCGACTACCTCAGTGAGAACGACCATGCCCAGCTCAGCGAGGACTGGGTACAGGCCGCATTGGCTGAACTTGCCCATCCGGTCCACGGGAAGCAGGCTCCCCTTCGCCACACTCCAGTCCGCCCCAAGCGGCGCTCGCCTGGCAGTCTTACGCAATCCGCTCTTCCGTCACCTCCGGAAGAGCCTGTGTTCCGGCTCGCCGACTATCTTGAACAGCACGGCCGGGCTACACGCGGCCTCGTCTGCCCGCTCGCATCGTTCTGGGACGCTGCGTACAGGCACCTCATGTCGGCGACGGGTGAATCGTGACCCTCTGACGGCGGATCAAAACTGACCCACTTCGTGGTCTTCTGACCAACCTGATCTTGATCGAAGGTCAGGAGAAGAGGGTGATTTCCGTGGAGGACTGGGCAGAGATCCGCAGGCTGCACCGGGCCGAGCAGATGCCGATCCGGGCGATCGCCCGGCAGCTGGGCATCTCGAAGAACACCGTGAAGCGGGCCCTGGCCACGGACCGGCCGCCGGTCTACTCGCGGCCGCCGAAGGGCTCGGCGGTCGACGCGGTCGAGCCGCAGATCCGGGAACTGCTGAAGCAGACCCCGACGATGCCGGCGACCGTGATCGCCGAGCGGATCGGCTGGGAGCGCGGGATGACCGTCCTCAAAGAACGCGTACGCGAGCTGCGGCCGGCCTATCTGCCCGTCGATCCGGTCTCGCGCACGACGTATCAGCCCGGCGAGCTGGCTCAGTGCGACCTGTGGTTCCCGCCCGTCGACATCCCGCTCGGATACGGGCAGAGCGGCCGGCCTCCGGTGCTCGTGATGGTGTCCGGCTACTCGCGGATCATCGCCGCGCGGATGCTGCCCACCCGCACCACCGGCGACCTGATCGACGGGCACTGGAAGCTTCTGACCGGCTGGGATGCAGTGCCGCGGATGCTGGTCTGGGACAACGAGGCCGGGATCGGCCGGGGCAAGGTGACCGGGGACTTCGCTGCGTTCGCGGGCCTGCTCGCCACCCGGATCTATCTCTGCCGGCCTCGCGATCCCGAAGCGAAAGGGCTGGTGGAGAGGGCGAATGGCTATCTGGAGACCAGCTTCCTTCCCGGCCGCACCTTCACCGGGGCCGATGACTTCAACACCCAGCTGACTGCCTGGCTGGCCGTCGCCAACCGGCGCCAGCACCGCACCCTGGGCGCCCGTCCGGTTGACCGGTGGGAGGCCGACCGGGCCCAGATGCTCGCCCTGCCGCCGGTCGACCCGCCACGCTGGTGGCGTTTCGCGACCCGCATCGGCCGCGACCACTACATCCGCGTCGACACCTGCGACTATTCCGTGCACCCCTTGGCCATCGGCAAGAAAGTCCAGGTCCGCACCGACACCGACGAAGTCATCGTCACTCTCACCCCCGGCGGGGCGGAAGTCGCGCGCCATCCGCGGTGCTGGGCCAAGCAGCAGACCATCACCGACCCGGACCATGCCCGCGCCGCCGCCCTCCTGCGCGGCGACTATCGCCACCACCAAGCCTCCCAGGCCCTCGCCGCCCGTGGGCAAAACGCTGCGACAGCCAGTGATCTCGTCGAGGTCGAGCAGCGCCAACTCGACTCCTATGACCGCATGTTCACCCTCATCGAGGGTGGCGGCGGACACGACGAGCCGGAGGTCTCCTGATGCCCGCCACCACCAAGACCGCCGCCGCGGACAAGCCCAGGACGGGCCGTCAGACCGCCGCCGACCTGTCCTTCCTCGCCCGGGCGATGAAGGCCCCGGCCCTGCTGGACGCTGCCGAGCGGCTGGCCGAACGCGCTTTGAAGGAGACCTGGACGCACACCGAGTTCCTCGTCGCCTGTCTCCAGCGGGAGGTCTCCGCCCGTGAGTCCCACGGCGGCGAGGCCCGCATCCGCACCGCCCGCTTCCCCGCGATCAAGACGATCGAGGAACTCGACGTCACCCATCTGCGCGGCATCACTCGCCAACAGCTCGCGCATCTGGGCACGTTGGACTTCATCGCCGCGAAGGAGAACACCGTCTTTCTGGGACCGCCGGGCACCGGGAAGACGCACCTGGCGATCGGGCTCGCGGTCCGCGCCTGCCAGGCCGGTCACCGGGTCGCGTTCGCCACTGCCGCCGAGTGGGTCGACCGCCTGGCCGCAGCCCACCACGCCGGACACCTCCAGACCGAGCTCACCAAACTGTCCCGCTATCCGCTGATCGTGGTCGACGAGGTCGGCTACATCCCCTTCGAAGCCGAGGCCGCGAACCTGTTCTTCCAGCTGGTCTCGAACCGCTATGAGAGAGCGAGCGTGATCGTCACGAGCAACAAGCCCTTCGGACGCTGGGGCGAGGTCTTCGGCGACGAGACCGTGGCCGCCGCCATGATCGACCGCCTCGTCCACCACGCCGAGGTCCACTCTCTCAAAGGCGACTCCTACCGCATGCGCGGACGCCAACTGGGACGCGTCCCCACCGCGACACACGACACCGACTGAACACCGGCAACCAGACCCGGTGGGTCAGAACTCGACCGTCCAAACTGGGTCAGGATTCAGCCGCCGCCGACACCTCACAAGGCCCGAAGACCTCAGATCGCTTGCTCAAGCAGCCAATGCGCGTGCGCGCTTCCAGTGGGCCTACTACCTCCTCTATCGCAGTGGTGAGGTCGGCAGCACGAGCGCCTTTATCCAGCTTGCGCGCCAACGTGCCGCGGTTGGGGAATCTGACGGGGCCGAGGCTCTCTATCGCAAAGCCGCTGAGGCTGGCGACATCGATGCTCTGATCACGCTTGCGCAGCATCGGGCAAGGACTGGAGACCATGAGGAGGCTCTGGAACTTGCCCAGCGAGCCGCTGATGCAGGGGACGCCACTGCATTTCATAACCTCGCACTCCTTCGCGCCAGTGCTCGGGATCATGACGCAGCCGAGGCCATCTACAGGAAGGCCGCTGATGCCGGTGACATCCAGGCTCTCGTCAAGCTCGTCTGGCTGCGCGAGGAGGCCGGAGATCATGACGAAGCTGAAGCCCTCGCCCAGCAAGCCGCCCAAGCGGGGGACACCGGCGCCTACTTCAGCATTGCCCTGCTACGGAGGCGGCTTGGAGACCGCGATGGCGCGGAGGCCGTCTACCGGCAGGCTGCCGAGATGGGAGACGTTCACGCACTGATCGCACTGGCGCGAGTCCGAGAAGAAGCCGGCGACGTTGGCGCGGTCGATACTTTGGCTGCCCGTGCTGCTCAAGTCGGCGACGCGCCGGCCCTCACTGCACTGGCGGAGGATCGGGCAGAGACTGGGGACCACGAGGCCGCCGAGGCGCTTTACGAGAACGCCGCAGATGCGGGCAGTGCCCCAGCGTTGTTCCGATTGATGCAGATCCGGGAAGTAGCCGGCGATTATGAGGGAGCGGAGGCCTACGCCCAGCGAGCCGTTGACGCCGGCGACAACAGCGCATTCTTCGACCTCATGCGAATCCGGGAAGTAGCCGGCGATTATGAGGGAGCGGAGGCGTACGCCCAGCGAGCCGTTGACGCCGGCGACAACAGCGCATTCTTCGACCTCGCGCTGTGGAGGGAAGAAGCTGAGGACTATGACCGGGCTGCGCGTCTCTTCCGTCGGGCAGCCGACGCCGGCGATGCCAGAGCGATCGCTCACCTAGTGCAGATCCGGGAGGAGGCTGAAGACCATGCCGACGCCGAAGCTCTCGCCCGAGAGGCGGCTGATGTCGGCGACGCGAGCGTCCTGGTCGTCCTCGCTCGGCTACGGGAGGAAGCCGGAGCCCACGATGATGCGGAAGCCCTCGCAGGGCAAGCCGCAGACACCGGTGACACCAGCGCCCTGTTCTACCTTGCTCTCCGTCGTGAGGACGCCAGAGACTACGACGGAGCAATGGCCTTCGCCCAACGGGCTGCTGAGGTCGGCGACACACAGGCCCTGCTGTCCCTGGCAAGAGCGCGAGGGCACTCAGGTGACCGTGACCGAGCGGAGGCGCTGTACAAGCGTGCGGCCGAGGCCGGTTCCGTCGCGGCATTGACAGCCCTCGCACGTCTACGGGAAGCGGCTGGAGCCCATGTCGAAGCCGAATCCCTCGCCCAACAGGCTGCCGACGCCGACGACACCAGCGCCCTCTTCGACCTCGCTCTGCGACGAGAGGAAAGTGGAGAGCATCTGCAGGCCGAGACCCTCGCTCGGCAGGCTGCCGACGCGGGCGACACCAGCGCCCTCGTGGACCTAGTCCGTCTTCGAGAAGCAGCCGGAGAACATGAGAGGGCTGAGTCACTCGCGCAGCAAGCCGCCGAAGCCGGTGACGCAAGTGCCGTCTTCGACTTGGCCCTTCGACGAGAAGAGTCCGGTGAGCACGACCGAGCAGATGCCCTCTACAAGTGCGCGGCCAAAGCCGGACTCGCTGCGGCCCTAACCCACCTCGCGGGTATGCGAGAAGAAGCCGGGGCCCATGCCGAAGCCGAGGCCCTCGCCCAACAGGCTGCCGACGCCGGCGACACCAACGCCCTCTTCGACCTGGCCTTGCGACGAGAGGAAACTGGCGACCGAGAGGGGGCTGAGGTTCTGGCCCAGCAAGCAGGTGCTGGGGGCGACACAAGCATATTGATCGCACTGGCACAGCTGCGTCGCGCTCAAGGCGACCAGGTGGGAGCAGACGCCCTCGACCGGCAAGCCGTCAACGCCGGCGAGCTGAACCACACTGGGCTCAAAGATCGCTGGCCGTACGGCTTGGACGCTGACGGCGAGCCAAGTCCCCCCTGGACCGCGGCAATCGCCAGCGCTGTAACCCACCCAGTGGACGCGTCGGCGGACTAGAGGGCTCCCGTGACCGCAGGAACGAACACAGCGCCCGCCCGCGCATCCAGCCCGGCACCGGCAGCAGCGGCCGGACCTCGGCCCACTCCGCGTCCGTCATGTCCGTCGGGTACCGGCGCTGCCGTTCGGGCCGGTCGGCCGCGTTGCCGTACACGTGCGCGAGGCAATCACACGTTGGAGCGGCCGAGTTGGACCGTCCGGCCATCGACACGGAAGACTGCAGCACAGGGGCCTCCTGTTGCTCTATGGATTCGACACCCACGAGCTGTTCAGGAGGCCCCGCCTTCATGCTCTGGCCACGACAGGATCACCCGACCGGGAATCCGCGTTCGACCGCCACCGCTCAAAATCGAAAAGACAACAGCTTCTACGTGGCTCCTGGGTGCGATGTGTCGGCTTCGTGTCAGTGAGAGCGTGTCAGTCACGGTTGAGTGGGAGAACTGTGTACCTGCTGGTCGTCGGCCTGTGGCTGGGGGCTTGCCACTGACACGGCGGTGGTACTTCGCGACCTCGCGGCTGTCATGGGGTGGTACATCCCCAGCTGGGTCACTGCCACGAAGCCGGCACATCGCAACCCGCCAGCGCGAACGCGCGATGAAAGGCATCCGCTCCGTCGGCGCGGCCCAGCGGTTCCTGTCCGCATTCAGCGGCATCTCACCCCCACTTCCGGCCCCACCGTCACCTGATGACCGCCTCCGACCACCGCGCCGAGATGACCATCCGCTTCGCCGTCTGGGACCACGTCACCGGAGTCGTCGCCACAGCCACCACGGCCTGACCACAGGCCGGCACCCGGGCCCCACCACGCTCCGACGCGCCATCAGGCACCCACACACACAGCAACGTGACAACGCCCTCAAAAGCCATACCCGGTGTCTCTGGGCCTCTGGACCTTACGATGGCCCGTCCAACCCACGAACAAGTTAGGACCGCTCAACTTTGAAGACCCACTTTGGCGAGGAGGTCGAGGATCAGGACTGGCTGCTCGGTGAGTTCACCCGTCGGCGCGGCGGGAAGCCGTGTCACGGGCGTGAGGCCACGTCCTGACATTGAGTGTCCCGGTCGGTGCCGCTCAGCCTGCGCTACCCTCCGCGGACGGTGGCGCCCCGGGAGACGAAGCCGCGTGCGAGCTGAGGGAGCCTGGCGGCCTCGAAAGCGCTGTACATCCCGCTCGCGACGAGTTGGAACTTGACGCCCTCGCGGCCATCGGGGCGCTCGTAGCCGTCGGGGAGGAATCGGCGGTAGTGCTCGCTGGCGCGTTGGAAGAACTGCGGGCGCTCGGCGCGGGAGAGGCACCCCTCAAGATTGAGAAGGAAGAGGTAGTGACGAATCATGCGAGTGAAGAGAAAGGGAGCCAGAGCGTCCAGGGCGGTGCGCTCCTGCAGCAGACCGAAGCTCTCTTCGTACCTGGCGAAGACGTCGAAGTGGGTGCCGCCTGGCGCGTCTGCGGGGTGTTGGGTGAGCCGGCGGCGGATTTGCACGCAGTTCCATCTCAGAACGCCGATCCGGTCAGCGGCGAGCATGGCGCGGTGGACGGCCGAGACCTCCTCGTAGAGACCGTCGGGAAATGAGAGGTGCTGCCGGATCCACATGTCGCGGCGGAACAAGCGGTCCCAGGAGTAGGCGGGGGCACCGAACAACTCAGGCAGATCGATCGGGGCGAAGGACTCACGCCCCTGCTGGGCAATCAGCTCGGCGGCGGCACCGTGCCAGGAGCGACGGTGATGCAGACGCGTATGCCCGAAGAGAAGAACGTCCGGCTCGTCTGTAGCTTGCAGCTGGTCGGCCATGGCCTGAAGTGTTGTACCCCCGACGATGTGATCGCTGTCCAGGAACAGCAGGTAATCACCGGCGGCGTGCTCCGCGCCTGCGTTACGTATCCGGCCGATGCCGACGACACCCTTCAAGCGCACGACGGACACGCGCCCGTCACGCTGAGCGTAGTCATCCACCACGTTCGCAGGGCACTCAGGCGACTGGTCCAGGACCGCGACGACCTCCAGATCCCGGAAGGACTGGTTCAGGATCGAACGCAGGCAGCTCTCCAGCTGACCCTGCAGGTCGTGAGCGGCGACTATGACGCTGATCATTGGGGATGTGCGCATGATCATCGAAACATAGGTCGGCAGCTCAAGGCATGACAAGCTATCGGACGTGAGGGTCTGGTGCACGACCGGGTGACATCTGAACTGGCTTGCCCTGTGGGGCGGGTCGGAAGGATGTCGCTGTGCCCAAGCCTTATCCCGAGGAGTTCCGCGGGGACGTCGCGCGGGTCGCGAGGAACCGCGGTCCGGACGTGACACTCGAGCAGGTGGCCGCCGACTTCGGCTGTGAGGTCTCACTGATGTTGCTGCGAGCGCCTTATCGTTGACCTGCGCCCCCGCAGGTAGATTGCGACGGGTTTTGCTACGTTGGCAGGCCGTTTGATCTGCGGTGCTGCAGGTCGGATGCGACGGCCGCATATGGATTGAGAACGGGGCGCGACCACCCGGATCCACGCACCGTTTCCCGTCGACATCGATCCCGCCGGGCTCACCCGCCAGTAGCCGGGCACCGCCGCAGTGAGAGCCAAGGCGACCGATGACCTGGAAAGGACCGCCCCGCAACGCGCGGCAGCCATACGTTGCCGCGCTATGAACTGGATCTCGAACGCACTGCTTTCACGAAGGGCGTCGTCATATGCGTCTGATGACCAGCACGGCCACGTCGTCGAGGTGGTCCACCGCGACCGCGGCGTCGAGGATTCGGTCAGCGATCGCCTCGGCGTTCAGCCCGTCGTGGAGGGCTTGGGCGGCCAGTGTTCCGGCTCGCTCCAGGCCGTCGTCCAGTGTGAGGCCCGGTCCTTCGACCACACCGTCGGTGACCATGATCAGCGCGGTGCCCTCCTCGAGCGTGAAGGTCTCCTCGAGGTAGTCGGTGCCTGACAGGACTCCCAGCACCGGACCGCCCGGCAGTTCGCGGATGTCGCTGCTGCCGTCCTCGCGTATGCAGAGCAACGGCACATGGCCTGCGCTGGTGCCGGTGACCTGTCCTTCGCGTGGGCCGATGTAGAGCATGGTGCAGCTGGCGAATCGTGCCGCGTTCATCGTGACGAGCAGTTCGTTGGTGCGCGTCAGCACGGTGGCCGGCTCCGGTTCGTGTGGGGCGATCGCGCGGATGGAGGTGCGTACTTGTCCCATGAAGGCAGCGGCATCCACGTCGTGTCCTTGGCTGTCGCCGATCTCCAGGGCCACCGCACCGCCGGGCATCACGAAGGCGTCGTACCAGTCCCCGCCGATGTCGAGCCCGTCGCGGCTGGGCCGGTAGCGGGCGGCGACCTCCAGGCCCGGGAGATGCTCGGGCAGCGTGGGCAGCATGCTCTGCTGGAGCGCCGCGGCCAGGTCGACGCGGGCCTGCTGCAATCGGATGCGTCTGAGTGCCTGGCCTGCCAGGTCGGCCAGAGTACTCATGAGGGCACGTTCGTCCGGGGGCGAGTGGTGCTCGCTGTCGTAGGTCACCGCCCAGGCCCCGAGCGGCTGGTCGCCGACCGGACTGAGCGGGGCGATCGAAATGGCGACGAAGGAGCCGAGCCACGGAATACTGGCTGTCTGCGGCCAGTCGCGTATGAGTTCTTCGTGATTGGGGATGAAGTGCGGCGTGCCGGTTCGGATCGCACAGGTCAGCGGTTGCGATTCATCCAGAGACACGCCTTCCATGGCGTCGGCCTGCCGCGGGTCGATCCTGGCATCGGAGGAGGCGTGCAGCCGCCCTGTCTCACCGTCGAGGAGCGTAAGCACGGCGCCCGTGCCGCCGAAGGTCGCGGCGACCCGTGTCAGGACGACCTGCTGGAGTTCCTGCTCCGTGGCGGCGGTGATCAGGGCGGCGGAGAAGGCGGCGATCTCGTCGGCACGCTGCCGCTCTGCCCAGAGCGTGGCCAGCGCTTTCTGTCGGCCCGCCTCGAGGAGGGTGTCGTCGCGGATCACCCCGAAGACCTGTTCAGGGCCGCCATAGCCCAGCTGGATCCGACGGGTCTGGCAGGCGATGTGGTTCCACCCGTTGTTCTCAGCACGGAACCGCAGGCTGATCCAGGAGGACTGGGCTCCGGTCGAGCGCACGAGCCGTCTCAGGGCCTCCCGGTCGCCTGGGTGAACCCGCCGGACCACCCTGGCCAAGGACGTCGAGGCATGCGGGAACAGCGAGGCCAGCGCGGGTGCGCCCCCCAGCCAGTCCAGCCGGCGCTTCCGGGGTTCGTACATCCACAGGCCGAGGTCCGCGGCTGCGGCCGCCAGCCGGAACGGGATCAGCAGGCCGCCCGGGTCGTTTCGCGCGTCCACCGAGTGCACCCACACCAGCCGCTCGCGACTTGCGGGATCCTTCACCGGCCGGGCTTCGATGAGGCTGACCACGGACGCTCTGTCCGGTCCGGAGAACTCCAGCACACGCATCGCGACCGTCTTCGTCGTGGCCCCGTGTATCAGCAGGCTCTCGGCCGAGGCTCGCTGCGTTTCGGGCAGCAAGTCGAGAAAGTCGTAACCTACGCACTGCTCCGCCGGCCTGCCCAGCGTCGCGGCCATCGGGGCGTTGAGGGAGTGGATGGTGCCATCTGGCGTCAGAAGAGCCGATGGGGTGGCCCAGCGAAGGAATTCGTCCCAGGTATCCATCTGCCGCTCCCTGACAATCCTCGAGCGATGGCCCAAACGATCCTTTTCCATCGTATTGCGGTCTTTTCGCTGAGCCGCTCGGCGTGGCGGGCAGCCCCTGCCGCGCTCACGCAGGACGCCCGGCAGCGTTCCGGCGCTCCGCTGACACCACTGCCGGTTGCTCAGCCCAGACGGTCTTTCCCCGGGCTTGATAGCGGGTGCCCCACTGTTCCGCGACGCTCGCGATGATGAACAGCCCTCGGCCTGTCTCGTCGATGGTGCGGGCATGTTTCACCTGCGGAGCGCTGGCCGCGGTGTCGCTGACCTCGCAGGTCAGCATCCGCTCCAGGACGAGGCGAAGTTGCAGGGGCGGAGCGCCGTAGCGGACAGCGTTGCCGACGAGCTCGCTGACGATGAGCTCGGTGGTGAACGCCGTTTCCTCGTCCACGCCCCAGGCTTCCAGTTGGCGGCGGGCCGCTGCGCGGGCGATCGGGGCAGCCTCGGGGTCCGCAGGCAGAGCGAGGGTCAGTACCCGGTCTTGGGGCAGCGCCTTCGTGCGGGCGAGCAGCATCTGGCTCTCGCCGGTCGGGTGGCCGGCTGTGAGCGCGTGCGCGATGTCGTCGCACACGTCCGGCAGGCGCCTTGTGCTGGCGCCGTCCAGGAGCGGGCGCAGGGGACCCGATGGTGCCAGGACCGCGTCCGCGAGCGCGGCCGTGCCCATCGCCAGAGTGCTTCCTTCGGGGAGGTCGACGGTGGTCGCGGGGAAAGGGGCGTTGCCCGTTTCGGCGAGTTGGGGGCCTGGGGGAACGGGCAAGCTGGCCGAGGTGCCGTCGGGAAAGACCGCGACCGGCTCGGGGAGGCCGGCGCGGGCGATGGTGCAGGTGAGATCGACCGGGTCGTAGATCGCGATGATGCAGCCGGCGGTGAGCGGCTCGCGGTTGAGGGGATCCGTGGGAGGAAGCGTTGCCCGCGCGGCCACGAGACGGGCTGCGGTGTCGCTGAGGCGGGCCAGCAGCTCGTCGGGCTGCAGATCCAGGGCGGCGAGCGTATGGACGGCCGTCCGCAGGAGTCCCATCGCGATGGCTGCGGCGATGCCTTGGCCTGCCACGTCGCCGACGATCAGCGCGGTCCGTGCACCGGGCAGCGCGATCGCGTCGGACCACGCGCCGCCGCCCTCCGGAGCGGGAAGGTGCAGTGGGGAGATCTCCACGGTGGAATGTGTGGCCGGTTGGTGCGGGAGAAGCCTGCGCTGGACGGTGCGCGCGATGATCCACTCGCGCATGAACTGACGGGCGTTGTCGATGCAGAGCGCAGCGTGCGTACACATCGCGGACGCCAACGCGACATCCTCCTCTTCAAAGGGGTCTTCTTGCTGGTGGCGGTAGAAGCTGACCACGCCCAGGGCATGACCGCGCAATGTCAGCGGTGCCACGATCAGGGAGTGGGCACCGGATCGCCTGATGACGTCGGCTCGGGCCGGGTCGGCGGCCAGCCACGAGCTGTCCTCCTCGATCGCCACGAGGCGCGGCCGAAGGTCGGACAGGACGTCCGAGAAGGGGGTGCCGACCGGCAGGGGCCGCACGGCTCCGAGCGGGTGACCCGCGATTGGGCCTTGGAATGCTGCTCGGCGCAGTGGGACGTCCCCGTGGACGGGTACCAGGGGAGGGTCCTCTCCGCGGACGACGTCTTCGATCACCTCGACGTCGGCGATGCCGGCGAAGGCTGGCACTACCGCCTCCACCAGTTCCCAGCAGACATCCATCACGCTCAGCCGGTGCCCCACTTGTGTGCGGACCGTGTCCAGGAGGGCCAGGCGGTTCTGTGCGTTCTCCCGCTCGGTGACGTCGACCGTGGACGCCACCAGTCCGACCACATTGCCGTGAGAGTCCTCCACACGGAAGTAGGAGACGGACTGGATACGCGCGGGCTGGCCTGGTGCCTTGATGCAATGGACGATCCGGTTCACGACCGGTTCTCCGCTCTCCAGGACCCTTTGCGCCACAGCGGTTTCTTCCTCGGAGTCCGCGAGTTCACACGCCTCGGTGAAATGCTTGCCCAGCAGGTGCCTCACTGGTGTGTCAGGCATCCCGCCGGTGGCGGTGCTCATGCGGACCACGCGCAGCTGATTGTCGAGGACGTGCAGTTCCACCGGGGAATGGGTGAACGCAGCCTTCAAGATCGCCACGTCCTGCCCCGACATGGTGTCCCCCGCTGCGAGCATCTGCCACACCACGGAAGTACCCCGCAACACCGGCTTGACCAGCACCGCGGCCGCATCCGAGAAGCTTTCCCCCCGATGTTTGCCGTCAGCGGCGAGCTCACGCATGAGTGCGGTCACGGACTGGCCGACGGCCTCTTCGGCGGACCAACCGAACAGCTCCTCGGCCGGACGCCCCCACTCGATCACCCGGCCACTCTCATCGACGAGTAGGAGCACGTCACCGGTGGGCATGCGAAAACACCTCCGCCCTCATCGTCACGCCGATCGGCTCAGCCCGCCTCTCACCAGGGATGTCGTACTGAAGGGAACCAGCGCAGCAGGTCACGGCTACGGTCGCCGTCCGCTACTACCGCAAGATCGGAAACCTTCAGACGCTGTCGAACTTCAAGGGCAACAACACCTGCAGCGAAACCACCGACATCCAGAGCAATCCGATCGTCCTCTTCACGGCATGCGTGGTCATCGACAGCGTCGACTACTGCAACTCCCCGTACGCAGACACCGGCCGGTAGCCCGCGCGCTCCCACGGGGTGCCGCACGGGCATGACCACCCCGGACAGCAGCCGTGCATTCAGGAGGGCGCCCGCCGGTCAGTCGACTGGCTGCTCGGCGGTGCGCAGCCCCGACGTCCACGCTGCCCGGTGTCTGCGGTGGCTGCGCCCGGTGCCTGAGGTGGGATCCAGTCAGGTTGCGACCGTGGCGCTGTCCCAGGAGTGCGGGCAGCCCGGACGCGCAGCTGGTCGGCACGGAGTCCAGGGTGTGGCTCCCCGCCGGTTGCGGCCCACGCGTTTGCCTTTGCCGCGTGGAACGTGGGTGAGAGGAGCGAGCAGAGCATGCCGCCTTTCGAGCTTGCGTGTTCTTCGGGTTCCCAACCCAGGCCGCGCGTCTCTGAGCGGGGTTGTTGACGTGGTGGCGTCGGCCGCCCCTGCTCTTCCCTCAGAGGTGCCTATCCGCGCTCTGCGACCGCGTGCCCCGGGCTGGGCACGCCTGAGGGGCCAGCACATCGTGCCGGCCCCTCAGGTTTCAGTAGCGGGGACAGGATTTGAACCTGCGACCTCTGGGTTATGAGCCCAGCGAGCTACCGAGCTGCTCCACCCCGCGTGAGCAACCAGAAGCGCCCAGCCTGACCGTCACCACAAAGGCGCAGAGAAATCCGGCGCTTCGCGCCTCCAGACCGAGGAGCGCATTCCCGCCCGGCCTGAAGACCGGGATTCCCTGCGTCTGATGGTGACCGCCCTCAGCGCCGGCGCGGCAGGAAACTGCTAAGCATATGGGTGAGGTCGTATCAGCAGCGCGCCTCCATCTTCGCCGGCCGCTTCCCAGCGGTCGCGGTCCGCTCCCTGGTATCGCGCGGCCCGACGCCGGCGACCTTGGCCGCCATGGCGACCTGGGCGCCGCGCCGCTCTTGCCGAGCGCGCGGGGCGAGTTCGCCGGTCTGCGTGCGTGACGATTTCAGCTGCGGGTGCTGTTCGCCGTGCTGGTCAGGATCGCGCTTGCGACCACGTCGAAGAGGTGATCGGCGCGGGGCGCGAGCGAGCGCTGATCGCCGAGCCAGGCGAGCGCCTCCACCAGCGCGAACAGATCGTCGCCGTCGATGTCGGTCCGCGCCAGGCCCGCGGCCTGGGCGCGGGCAAGGAGCCGGGCACCGGCCGCGCGCAGGGTGACGCACGAAGCGTGGAGTGCGGAATCGGGGTCCGCGATGGCGGCGGCCATCAGCACGACCGCGCCCCGGTACTCGGTTGTCCATCCGACGCATTCGCGCAGCCATGAAACGAGAGCATCGCCGGGCGAGTCGTCCGTTGCGAGGGCGTCCGCCTTGGCGGTCAGCTCGCCGAAGCTCGTGTGGAGCAGGGCATCGAGCAGCGCCTCGCGTGTCGAAAAGTGCCGCAGCAGCGTCGCGAGACCGACATCGGCTCTGCGCGCGATGTCGCGCAGTGACACGTCGACGCCGTGCTCGCTGATGGCGGCGCCCGCTACTGCGAGCAGGTGGTCGCGGTTCTTCCTGGCATCGGCCCGCATCTGTCCCCTTGAGTATCCGGATCAGTGATCCATTTATTAGGATCAGTGGTCCGATTACATGGATCACTGATCCGGATAAGGGTATCGTGTAGCGCGGGCAGGGGCGAGCCGCCTCCTGCGGCCTTTACCGCCGTCCGTGCTGATGCGTCAATTGACGCGGAGTGCGTCGTGCGGCCGAGGTCCCTGTCGAGACGGGGACGGTCCGTCCAAGCGCAGGCGCGGGTGCTTGCTCGCGGCGCGCCGGAGGATGGCTCCCTGGACGGTTCGTTGCGCGGGCGGCGGGTGGGAAAGCGAGTGTCATCCGTAGGCCCGGGATGAAGCTCATCGGCGACGTCGCCTTCAGCGCCAACGACGAGAGCCGGCCTTACCTGGAAACCTGCCATCACGGGGCAGCTTCAGGTGTGACACGAGGTCTCTGCCGGCGGTCTGGATGTCTCCTCATCAGGCCGTCCCGTGTAGCAGCCGGGACAGCTCGGCATTCAGGTCGATGCCGTCACCCTCCCGCCCGGACGGCACCAGGTGGTAGGTGCGCTCCAACCAGTGCGTCACCACTGAGAGGGAGGCTGTGAGGTGGGCGGCCCTGTGCGGAGGGGGCAGTACGTGACTCAGCACGGCATCCGGCCGTGTGTGGGTGGGCCAATGTCGCACGTCTCCTTCTCCGCTCGGCCGGAGTATGCCCTGCGCCAGCAGATCGCGGTCGAACACCCAGGCGACCGGTTCGTCGGTATCGGCATAGAAGATGATGTGCACGGCATAGGGTCGCGCGGTTCGTACAGGAGACGGGTCGGCACCTTCACCCGCTGGTCCGGCGTGAGTGTGAACTCGGCATAAAGAGATTGATCTATGCAACGCTCATGATTCCAGCTGTAGGTTGACGGGCTGACGGGTGCACCACTGCAGCCGGCAGCGGTGCACCCACACCCTCCGAAGTCGGTGCCCGCGCATGTCCGGGCACACGCACGTACCTGTCCTGTGCTCCGACGGTCAGCGGGAGGTGTGGTCGTTGAGCCCGTGTGCCTTGGCACTCACGGTGACCCACTTGTCGGCGTTCCAGTGGTGGAACTGCTGGCCGTCGTAGGAGTGTTGCTGGCCGCCGTTGTTGTGGTGCCACTTGTTGTCGTTCCGCTCCCACCTGCGGTGGCTGTCGTAGACATACAGGTCGCTGCTGTCGCGGTCGATGCGACGGTTGCTGCTCTCGCGGTCGCGGTCGCTGTCACGGTCGCCTCCGCGATTGTCGCCGTACTGGACGGTGATGCTGGAGGAGTGAGAGGCGTCCGCAGTGCGGTCGACGGACGGGTCGGACGTCGCCGATGCCCTGCCGCCTACTGCCAGCAGGGTGGTTGCTGCGACAGCGAGAGTGGCGGCCATGGTGGTGGCCCGTCGTCCAAACATGTGATTCATGATCATTTTCCTTGGTCTGCGCCCTCTGACAGAGGGTCTGGCTATGGTCCGAGAAGGTGGTAGAGGGCTGGCTATTGCCCCGAGAAGGAGGGGCGTCGGAGGTCCGTTCCTTGCCTGCGGACGGCTGGGTCGCCGGGCGCGGGCCAGGACCGCCCCGCATGCCGGCGGGAGCATGTTCAGCCGCGGTGAGTCTCGAGCAGTCGCAGCCAGATTTCGCCGAGGGTGGGGAAGGCGGGGACGGCGTGCCAGAGCCGGTCGAGGGGGACTTCGCCGGCGACGGCGATGGTGGCGGAGTGGACGAGTTCGCCGACGCCGGGGCCGGCGAAGGTGACGCCGGCGACGGTGCCCCGGTCGGTGTCGATGAGCATGCGGGCGTGGCCGCGGTAGTCCTCGCCGTACTGGTGGGCACCGGCGACGTGGGCGAGGTTGTAGTCGACGACCTTGATGCGGCGGCCGCTCTGTTCGATCTCGCGGCTGGTCAGGCCGACGGAGGCGACTTCGGGGGTGGTGAAGATGACCTGGGGGACGGCGGCCGTGTCGGCGGTGGCGACGTGCGCGCCCCAGGGGGCGTCGTCGACCTGCTCGCTGTTGGCGCGGGCGCCGATGACGGCGCCGGCGATGCGGGCCTGGTACTTGCCCTGATGCGTCATCAGGGCGCGGCGGTTGACGTCGCCGACGGCGTAGAGCCAGCCGCCGTCGACGCCGGTGACACGGAAGGTGTCGTCGACGGTGAGCCAGTCGCCGGGGGTGAGGTCGACGCTTTCCAGGCCGATGTCGCGGGTCTGTGGGGCGCGGCCGGTCGCCAGCAGGATCTCGTCCGTGGCCAGCTGTCCGCCGTCGGACAGCGTGATCCGCACTTCGCCGTCCTCGCGTGTCATGGAGGTGGCGGTGGTGTTGAAGCGGATGTCGACGCCTGCTTCGAGCAGCCCCTCGGTGACCAGGTCGCCGGCGAAGGGTTCCATACGCTCCAGGATCCCGTTTTCGAGGACGAGCATGGTGACCTGGGAGCCGAGGGCCTGCCAGGCGGTGGCCATCTCGACGGCGACGACGCCGCCGCCGACGATGGCGAGGCGGCCGGGTGCCTTGGTGGCGGTGGTGGCCTCGCGGCTGGTCCAGGGGCGGACGGTGTCGTATCCGGGGATGGGGGGCAGGGCGGCGCGGGTGCCGGTGGAGACGGCGACGGCGTGCCGGGCGGTCAGGTGGACGGTGTCGCCCTCCGGGGTCTGCACGGCGACCTGTTTGGGGCCGGTGAGGCGGCCGTGACCGCGTATGAGGTCGACGTTGACGGAGTTGAGCCAGTCGACCTGGTCCTCGTCCTTCCAGTAGGAGGACATCTTGTCGCGGTGTGCGAGGACCGCCTCGACGTCCAGGGGGCCGGCGACGGCCGGGTCGAGTCCGGGTACGCGGCTCGCGTCGGCACGTGCGACCACCGGCCGCAGCAGCGCCTTGCTGGGGTCGCAGGCCCAGAACGAGCATTCGCCGCCGATGAGGTCGCGCTCGATGATCACGGTGCTGAGTCCGGCGGAGCGGGCGCGTTCGGCCACGTTCTCGCCGACCGGCCCTGCGCCGATGACGATCACGTCGTAGGTGCGGGTGGTCTCGTTCGTCACTGCTGCGTTCGTCACTGCTGCGTTCGTCACTGCTGTGTTCCTCACTGTTTCGTTCGTCATTGCTTGCGTGCCTGGGCCGGACTCTCCACGGCCGCGGCCCCTTGCCGGCCGCGTTCGCCGTTGCCTGCCGCCGGACGGCGGGGCCGCCGCACCGCACGGGGTCGAGGGGCGGTCACGGGCTGGGTCGGCCGTGGCGGCCAGCGCGGCCCCGTGGCAGCCGGACTGCCGGGCGGCGGAGAGCACCCACCCGTGCGCTCGCCCGGCGGTCCGGTGCCGGTCTTCGGTCCGGACCGCGAGAGGTGCTGGTCCGGACTGGCTGTCGTCCGGGCCGGCGACGGCCTGTTGCAGCCCTTGGACGGTGGCTTGGCGGCTTGTGGGGGAGGTCAGCGGCCGGGGAGGCGCTCCGAGATTTCCTGGAGCACCCAGCCGTTGCCGTCCGGGTCGCTGAAGGTGGCGAAGGAGCCGTAGGAGGCGCGCTCGGGGTGCAGGCCGGCCAGCCGCTCCTGGCCGGGGCGGCGGTGGGTGACGTTCCCGTCCTCGTGGCCGTGGAAGAGGCCGCCTGCGTCGTGGAAGATCTCGCTGACCTCGATGCCGCGGCCGGTGAGCTCCGCGCGGGCTTCCTCGATGTCCGAGACGATGAGGTACAGGCCCTGGAAAGAGCCGGGCGTGATGGGGGTCATCCCCTCGCCGAAGATGATCGAGCACTCGGAGCCGGGCGGTGTGAAGTGCACGACCCGGACGTCCTCGCTGGCCTTGTAGTCGACGTCCAGGCGGAATCCGGCCTTCGCGTAGAAGGCCTTGGCCTGGTCGATGTCGGAGACGGGCAGCACGATCATTTCGAGCTTCAGTTTCATGGGGGGTGTCCTTGTTTCTTGACGTCGGTGGATTACGCCCAATGCGTCACCGGTTCAACAGGTGGTGGTCGCGGCCGGGGTCTCGTTGCCTCCGGCTGCTGCGGCGGGCGGCGTGACGCCGAAGGGGGAGTGGCTGATCCGCTGCAGTCCGACCTGAACCAATGGTCCGTTTTGCCGGACCACTGATCCGAATATATGGACCACTGATCCGAATGGTCAAGAGGGGGAGATGTGGGCTGATGCATGAGCGGGGCGTCGATGTGTCGCTGCGCGAGATCGCGCGCAAGGCGGAGGCCGGACTCGAGACGCTGCTGCGTCACGGTGCGCGACTCCTTGCCCGCGCCTGGGGCGCGGTCATGGCGCGGATTGATGGCGCCGACTTGTTTGCACTGTCGGCGACGCTTCGCTCGGCTCGGCGATCAGCGCTCGCTCGTACCATGCGCCGACCGCCTCTTCGGGGTCCCGTCGGCTCGCGGTAGCTGCTGAGTCGACCCGGGCCGGCGAGAAGCAGGGAGCGAACAAGGTGCCCTGGGTCTCGAACTGTTCGTGCGCGCCGCCATCGTCAGCCGATTCGCGGCGATCGCGGTCCGCTCCCGGGGGGGCTCGATGCCGGCACCCTTTGACCGTCTTGGCGAACGCGGCCTCGAACCGCTCCCGTCGAGCGTGCGGCCCAGTTTGTCGGTCTGCGAGCGAGACGGTTTCGTCTGCAGGCTTGAGGGTGACGCTCCCCGTCGGGCCCGGACGCTCCTTGCGGTCGTCGGAATCTCGCTCGCGCCAGGCCTCAGGCCTTCGAAGTGACGCCCACGCGTGCTGAGTTGGAGCAGCCTCGCGAGCCTGACGTCGGCCCTGCGCGCGATGTCGCGCCGTGAATGTCGACGCCCTGCTCGCTGATGGCGGTCCCCGCTGCGGCGAACAGGTGGTCGGGGTCCGTCCTGGCGTCGGCCCGCGTCTGCCCCCTCTTGACTATTCGGATCAGTGGTCCATATATTCGGATCAGTGGTCCGGAAAAGTGGATCACTGATTCACTTCATTTGTCCCCGCGAGAGACGCAGGAAGAGCGCTGTGCCAAGACAGACCATGAAAGCGATCCGGCTGCACGAGTTCGGCGGCCCTGAGGTGCTGCGCTACGAGGAGGTGCCGGTTCCTGTGCCGGGGTCGGGTGAGGTGCTCGTGCGCGTGCACGCGGTCGGCATCAACCCTCCTGACCGGTATGCACGCGAGGGGATGCCCGACATACCTCCCGAGATCAGGCCCGAGTTCCAGCTCCCCCTGATTCCGGGGACCGACGTCTCAGGCGTCGTGGAAGCCGTCGCCGCCGACGTCAACGGCTTCGCGGTCGGAGACGAGGTGATCGGCCTTCTGCGTTTTCCCACCCTTCTCCAGAGCAGCGCGTACGCCGAGTACGTCACCGCGCCGGCGTCCGACCTCGCCCGCAAGCTGACCGGCATCGACCACGTGCGCGCCGCCGCCCTGGTCATGTCGGGATTGACGGCGTGGCAGTTCCTGATCGAGCTCGGGCACGATCATCCCTCGCCGTTCCAGGAGGCCCAGCACCGCCCGATGGCACTCGGCAGCAAGAGCACGGTGCTCATCAACGGCGCTGCCGGTGGCGTGGGGCACCTCGCTCTCCAGCTGGCCAAGTGGAAGGGGGCCCGCGTCATCGCCGTGGCCTCCGGCGCTAACGAGACGTTCCTGCGCGAGCTCGGCGCCGACGAGTTCATCGACTACACCAAGGAGCGGCCCGAGGAGGTTGTTCGTGACGTCGACCTGGTCCTGGACACCGTCGGGGGTCCCGACAGCAGGCGCTTTTTGCGCACCCTTAAGCGCGGCGGGTTCCTCTACCCGGTGTACTTCGGCCAGTTCGACGACGAGGAGAACGCGAAACTGGGTGTCACGGTCACGGCCGTGTCGGTTCGCTCGAGCGGCGCGCAGCTCGCCGAACTGCAGAGCTTGGTCGACGCGGGGAAGATTCGCGTCGCGATCGACAGCATGTTCCCGCTCGCGGATGCCAGGGCGGCGCACGAGCGCGTCGCCCGGGGGCACATCCGGGGCAAGGTTGTGCTCACGGTCGCTTAGGGACGAGCCGAGAGGTGGCGGCGTTGGCGGCGCCCGCCTCGTGGAAGAGCCGGAAGGGCAGCTGTGCGACTGGCACCGGCCGCGCGATCTGCTGCCCGACGGGTTCGAGACCGTCCTCGGCGCCGACAGCGCCCTGCACGAGACCGTCGACCGCATCATGTTCGACACCGGCCTTGCCACCTGCCCGCACTGGACCGCTGAGAGGACCGGCCGGCTCCGTGTGCCGCCCGCTGATGGGCTGGCGGAGCAGGTCCGTACGGCTCCAGGCCCTGGCCCTGGTGCTGATAGCCGTCATGACAGCCCGCACGGCAGGCAGGGGACAACCTCGCCAGTGGCGGTGAGCCGGCCGCCTCGGAGAGGCTACCGGCTGGGCGGCGGGGCCCGGCTGCGGGCCAGGGCTGCACGGGATCGGCCGCACCGCGAGCGGTGCGGGGTGCGGCGCGACATGCACTGCGTGGCGGCCAGGAGGACATCATGAGGCTAATTGACAGGGCCCTGCGGCTGACGGTGTTCATCGAGGAATCCGACACCTGGGGGCACAGGCCGCTGGTTGCGGAGATCGTGCACCGGGCCCACCAGGCCGGACTGGCCGGCGCGTCCGTCTTCCGCGGGTCCGTCTTCCGCGGAGTGGAGGGCTACGGGGCATCCACGGTCATCCACGGCTACCGGCTGTGGTCGGTCAAGCAGGATCTGCCGCTCGCGATCGTCATCGTCGACGAAGAGGAACGCATCCGGTGCTTCCTGCCCACGCTGAAGGAACTGGTCACCGAGGGCCTGGTGATCGTCGAAGAGGTCGAGGTGGGCCGCATCGGCCAGACGCACGCCGACGCCGTCTGACGCGGGCGGCGCTGCCGGAGCGAACGGTGGCCCTAGCGGTGTCCGGATGGTGAGGGCGGGGCCTATCCGAACACCGCCTTGGCCACGGCCAAGCCGATGAACACCGCTCCGAGCCCGGCGATGACCGAAGCCGCCACGTTGGCGAACGCCAGGAACCTCGCGCCAGCCGCGGCCAGGCTCAGCGTTTCGTAGGAGAACGTCGAGTACGTGGTCAGCGCCCCGCACAGCCCCGTCCCCAGGAACAGCTGCACGTCCTTCGACGCGGCGCCGGACAGCGCCGCCCCCGTCAGCACGCCGAGGATCACCGAGCCGGTGATGTTGGCGGCGAAGGTGCCCCAGGGGAAGACCGTGTCGTGGCGCGCCTGGACCGCCCGGTCGGTCAGGTACCGCAGCGGGGCCCCGATGGCGCCGCCCAGCAGCACCAGCAGGAGCCTCATCGGCTCACGGCCTCCCGTCCCACGTAGTGCACCACCTGAACCTCCTCCAGGGTCACCAGGCCTTCGATGGCCAGTTCGTCCAGCTGTGGCAGGAAGGAACGGATCCGGTCTTCCTCGTCCACGATGACAACCGCGGTCGGCAGGTCGTCCGCCATCGACAGCAACCGGGTGGTGTGCACGATCGAGGACGCCCCGAACCCCTCCACCCCGCGGAAGACCGACGCCCCGGCCAGTCCCGCCGCGTGAGCACGATGCACGATCTCGGTGTAAAGCGGCTTGTGGTGCCAGGTGTCTGTGTCGTCCACGAAGACCGTCATGCGCAACGCGCGACCAGTGAGCTTCATTACTGCATCCTTCCGGCTAGGGCGCGGCGCCCGGCCGCCACGCCGATCGTCACCGCAACCATCGCGGCCACGACGGTCACCGCCAGGTAGGCCAGCGCAATACCGGCCCGCTCCTGTGCGACCAGGCGCTCGATGTCGGCGCAGTACGTGGAGAAGGTGGTGAAGCCGCCCAGCACCCCGGTGCCGAAGAACGGCCGCAACAGATGGTGCGGCGACCACACCTCGGTGACCGCCACCAGAAACACGCCGATGATCAGGCAGCCAACGGCATTGATCCCCAGCGTTGTCCACGGAAACGCGCTGCTGCCGGTGGGCCACAGCTGCCCCGCCTCGTAGCGGGCGCCCGCCCCTACCGCCCCACCGACGGCGATCACAGAGAGCACCGCGAACTCCCGGCGGCGCGCTGCACGCCGCAGCTGCGCCTCCTCGCCTGCCGTAGCCCGCTCGGCCGGCCCGGCAACCGTCCTCAGCCCTCCGGCCACACTCCTCAAACCGCTACGTCCCGCGCGCCTCTGCACACCGACCACCGTGCACCCGTCCCTGCTCCAGGTGAGCAAGGACCGTCGTCGCGTCACTGCCGCCCTTCGGGCACCATCTCCTGCGACCCCACCGATGCCGTACGACCACCCTAAACCTCGCTCCTGGGGATGCGCGGCATCATGCCCACCCGCACTCCCGTCTCGCAAACAACGAAGAGCGGGACGGTCACACCCCAAAGCTCACTCAGCGGCAACAAGACCTGGGACAGGACAGGCCGGTGATCTCACCGGGAATTACCTATCTGCTGGTCGCCCTGCCGCCCGGGAGGGAAATTCGAACGGGACGGGACACCCCCGTGGAGAGCGCGGACCGCTCCAGCCGACGTATGCGACGTCCTCGACCCGGTCGTCCAGCTCTTCGATCCGACTACGCCGGGCCGGAGTCCCGTGCCAGAAAGACCATGAGGACGGGCATCAGCGCATCTCCTCTCCGGCGGCAGGGCGAGGCACGCCGGTGAGATGGCAGACCGCCTGCAGCGGCTCCAGGGTGACCAGCGCCTCGGGGGCGACGTCGCGGACCTGTGGGAGGAAGGCACGCACGCGGTCCTCCTCGTCGATAACCACAATGGTCAGGGGGAGGTCTTCGGCGAGGTCGAGCAGGCGGGTGGTGTGCACGAGCGAGGAGGCACCGAAGCCCTCGAAGCCGCGGAAGACGCTGGCGCCGGCGAGCCCGGCGCGGTGCGCGCGGTGGAAGATTTCGGTGTAGGCCGGCTTGTGGTGGTACTGGTCCCACTCGCCGAGGTAGACGGTCATGCGCAGGACCGGGCCTTTGAGGGGCGCACGGGGCGCGCGCGGAGGGAGGTCGTCGTCCCCGTGGTGGTGCCGGGGAAGGTGCGGGGTCATCGCAAGCTTCCTTTCCGGGGAGGATCGCCGGGATGGGGCGGATGGCCGCAGGCGGGGGCGTTCACCACTCGTGCGCATCGCAGCTGGCCCCGGCGGAGATATCGACGACCTCGACGGGTTGGAGGGTCGCCAGCAGAACCGCCTGCATACGGTCCAGGCGGGTCAAGAAGGCCTGCAGGACGACCATGTCGTCGGCGAGGACGATCTCGGCTGGCAGATGCTGAACAAGCGGGAGCACACTCTGCCTGCGTACGGTGCCGGCATCGCCGAACCCTGCAATACCACGGCGCACGCTTGCCCCCCGCAGCTTGCCTTCCCACGCACGGAGCACGACCTCCTCGACCAGCGACCGACCCCGCCACTGCCGCGCTTCATCGAGGTAGATCGTCAGCCGGCCCCAGCCAGCCGATGAGGACATCACGCCTCCTCCCTTCGGCAGAGCGGGACACGCCTGTGGCTCCAGGCGCGGGAGAGGCCCACTCCCAGGGTGCACCGGGTACGTCCCGGGGTGCCATTGCGGTGGGGGAGACGTTCCTCCATGCGTCACCGCCCCCGCTCGGCTGGACCTGACTCCCAAGCCCGGCACCGGCCCGGACGCCGCGATCCTCGGCGACCTCACCGGCGCCCTGGCGGTAGAGCTGGGCCACACGCGTACTCTTGCACCGCCTCAAGCCCGAGGGCGCGAACTCATCGCCCGAGCCGAACGCGAAGGGCTCTCCTATGCGGGCTTTCTCGCCGAGTAGCTGATGGCCGAGTGCGAGGACCGCGACCGCCGCCGGGCCGAACGCCGCATCCGGGCCGCCCACTTCCCGCGCGAGAAGTCCCTGCGTGACTTCGACTACCGCGCCAACCCCAACGTCGACCCGGCGGTGATCCACTCCCTGGCCACCTGCGACTGGATCACCAAGGGCTACCCGCTGTGTCTGATCGGGGACTCCGGCACCGGCAAGTCCCACCTGCTGATCGGCCTGGGCACCGCGGCCGCGATGGCCGGCTACCGCGTCCGCTACACCACCGCCGCCGCCCTGGTGAACGAGCTGGTCGAAGCGGCCGACGACAAGCAGCTGGGCAAGACCATCGCCCGCTACGGACGCGTCGACCTCCTGGAGATCGACGAGCTCGGCTATCTCGAACTTGACCGTCGCGGCGCAGAGATGCTCTTCCAGGTTCTGACGGAGCGTGAGGAGAAGAACAGCATCGCGATTGCCTCCAACGAGGCGTTCACGGGCTGGTCCAAGACCTTTACTGATCCGCGGCTTTGCGCGGCGATCGTGGACCGGCTCACCTTCAATGCCAGCCTCATCGAGACCGGCACCGAGTCCTATCGCCTGGCTCGCACCAGGGCGAACAAAGCCGACGGGACCAAGTGATCGCCTGTGATCAGCAGGGACGAGGGGCCCTAAGCAGCCGTGATCGCGGCGAGCAGTCCCTCGGCTGCGTCGAAGGCGATCGCCCCGTCGAGCGGATTGGAGTAGATGCGCGACCAGGTGATCAGTCCGTCCCGGATGCGGGCGAACATCACCATGTCGAAGGCGAACTGCTTCCCGGTGGCCAGGACGCGGCCGTGGAGGCGGTAGTCGGCGACGACGAGTTCGGGATCGGTCGTCTCGTGCACCTGGACGTGGTCCACGGCCGTGAACTTCTGCAGCTTCGCCCCTTCGTGAAGGTGGGCCCGGAAGGCGTCCCGTCCCGGCTCCTGCACGGGTGCGCCCGGCGGCAGGTAGGGCATCTCGAAGACGGCGTCCGTGGTGAACAGGTCGGCCATCGCCTCGCTGGGGCCGTCGGCGGTCAGACGGAGGAAATGCTGGAGGACTTCACACGGTGCTGCAGTGGTCATGGGACACTCCTCTCGACGCAACCGGGGCGATGGCCCCGGTTACGTGATTGAATATACGGGGCGCAGGCCCCGCTTATCAATACTCCAAACCCCCGTCCCTGGAGGGCACTTGACCACCGAGCGACAGCGCCCCTTGCGCGCAGACGCACGCCGCAACCGGGAGCGCATCCTGCAAACGGCCCGCACAGCCTTCGCCGCCGAGGGCCTCGCGGTCCCGCTGGACGAAATCGCCCGGCGGGCCGGGGTCGGGCCGGGCACAGTCCACCGCCACTTCCCCACCAAGGAGGTGCTGTTCGAAGCGGTCGTGCGCGAGCACCTGGAGCAGCTGACGCTCGACGCCCGCGCCACCCTGGCCGAGGCAGAGGCCGGGCCGGCGTTCTTCGCCTTCCTCGCCCGGATGACCGCCGAGGCCGATGCGAAGCAGGACCTGACCGAGGCCATCACGGCGGCGGGCGCCCCCATGGGCGTCGAGGCCGAGGAACTGGCGGCACAGCTGCGCGAGTTGTTCGGCACGCTCCTCTCCCGCGCCCAGCAGGCCGGGGCGGTGCGCGACGACGTGGACGCAGCAGACGTGCAGGCCATCGTCGTGGCCGCACTGACGGCCGGCCGCCGACGCGGCACGAGTGAGAGGCCCGGGAGGCTGGCAGAGGTCGTCTTCGACTGCCTGCTCCCACGCCACACCCACGCCGACGGGAATACGGCATGACGCGCTCGCTCGACGCGCCGAAGATCACCGCCCGCGCTGAAATCCGACCAGGCGCTCGCCGCTCCGCACCTTTGTCAGCGGTGGTCCCAAATCAAGCCGCCCACCGGGGCCACCACACAGCGCCCAATCTTCACGAATCATCCGCGAACCGGGGCCAGTTCAACTCGCCTCGGTGGGGCCGATAGCGGACGCCCTAGCCAGGTCGCGGGCTGCCGCGAGCGCTCGACTCCTTCGTGGGGCGACGCCAGGAACTCTCCGTCCTGCGCACCCTGCTGAGGACATCGCGCTTGCTCACGCTGACCGGAGCCGGAGGCGTCGGCAAGACGCGGCTGGCGCTGGAGTTCGCCAAAGGGCTGCCTGGGCGCTACGCGCGGGTTGACCTGATCGAACTCGACTCGCTGCACGACGACGCTCCGCTCGCGCAGTCCGTGGCCACCGCGCTGGGCGTGGGCGAGCGAGCGGGGCGATCCGGCACCGACGCCCTGGTCCGTGCGATCGGCAACACCTCCTGGCTTGTCATCCTGGACAACTGCGAACATCTGGCAGAGCCGTGCGCTCAGCTGGCCGCGACCCTGCTGAGTCACTGCCCCCGGTTGCGGATCCTGGCCACCAGCCGGGAGGCGCTGCGGGTTCCCGGAGAGACCGTGTTCCGGGTCGGCGAGCTGTCTCTGCCGCCTACCAGCACCGGTGACGACCCTGCCGCCCTCATGCGCTCGGACGCCGTCCGCTTGTTCGTCGAACGCGCCGCCAGCCGTGTGCCCGGCTTCACCCTCTGGCGTAGCAACGCTGCGACCGTTGCCGAGATATGCCGTCGGTTGGACGGTCTGACGCTCGGCATCGAACTCGCGGCGCACCGCGTCGGCACGCTCCCACTGGGCGACATCCTCGCCGGACTGGACAACCGGCTGTTCCAGCTGTCGCTTCTGACCGACGGAAGCCGGACCGGTCCCCGTCGTCACAACGGACTGACCGCCGCGATCGACTGGAGCCATCGGCTGCTCGAGCCGACGGAACAGGCGGTTTTCCGGCGCCTCGCGGTGCTCGTCGGAGGATTCGACACAGGCGCCGCCGAGGCAGTCTGCGCCGGCGGCGGCGTCGCCCCATGCCAAATTCTCGGCATCTTGTGCGGACTTGAGGCCAAGTCGCTGATCGTACGGCTGCCGGGCAACGCGTACCCCGCGCGCTTCCGGCAGCTGAACGCCGTTCGCGCCTGCGCCATGGAGCGTCTGATCGTGTCGGGCGAGCTGGACGCCGTACGGCGGCGGTCCCTCGACTGGCTGGGCAGCCTCGCGGAACTCACCGGTGGCGAGGTGTTCGCCGACCAGGCAGGTGGGCCGCTCACCGGCGAACGGGACAATCTCGCAGCGGCCCTGGCCAGCGCCAACGGCAGCGATGGCCCCTTGAGTGACCGGCTGGCCCTGGAACTGGCCCGCGTGTACTACCAGCATGAACAGCCTTCGGCCGCTCGCTCGCTACTGGACGGACTTCTGCGGCTGCCTGCCGGGCCTGGCCTCGGCCGCGCGGTAGCGGCACTCGCCACCCGTGTCGCCTGCCAGCAGACCGACCTGGCCGCAGCGCTACGCCTTGGTGAGCAGGCGGTACGCCAGGAACGCACGCGTGACCACCCCGCTGGTCTCGCCAATGCACTGGACGCGCGGGCGGCAGCACGGCTGTGCCGTGGTGAATTCGCCGCCGCCGTCGCGGACCTGCGCTATTGCCTGCGTGTCGTCTCCGCGCTCGGCCGACGGGAGGACACAGCATGGTGCACCCATCACCTGGCTTGGGCCCTGCTTCAGGCGGGCGAGGAGGCCGAGGCCGACTTGCTCATGGCTCGCTGTCTTCCGGTGCTCAGGGCGCAGGCGCACTGGAGCCGGGCTGCCGCCGCCCTACACACCGCCGGCGCCGTACGGCTGTCCCTGGGCCGTCTGGACAACGCCGAGGCACTGTTCGGCGAGGTGCTCCGGATCGTCCCCGAAGCAAGCTTCCACGCGCTGTACCCGGTCGAGGGCCTGGCCCTCGTGGCCGCCGAGAGCGGTGACTTGCGGCGAGCCCTGCGTTTGTACGAGGCGAGCGCGCAGGCACGCCGTCGGCTGGACACCGAGCCGGAGGACCCGTGGCGCCGACGGGTGGAACTGACCGCGGCTCGTGCGCGAGCAGGGCTGTCGGCCGCTGCGCAGGACGCTGCTGTCAGCGGTGGCCGGCGACTGCGGGGAGACCGGCTCGTCGCATACGCCCTGCGGAGAGGGAGCGGCTACCCTAGCTCGGCCTCTGACGCCACGGCGGTCGTCGTGGACCAGTTCCCGCTCACGGGCCGGGAGTTCACGGTCGCCGAGCTCGTCGCCGAGGGACTGACCAACCGCCAGATCGCTGCACGGTTAGGTCTTTCAGAGCGTACTGTCGCCACCCACCTGGACAAGGTCCGCGACAAACTGGGCCTGCGCTCACGCACCCGGATCGCTCTGTGGGTGGCCGCACGAACCAGGGACAATTCCTGACGACGCAGGGCCTCAGTAATTACCCAACAAGTGCGCGTATCGGACCCGAGTTCCTGCCTCGGCAAGACGGGTCCTTCTCGGACGAGGCCGGTGCCGCTCAGGCAGTGAGCTGGACTCCCGCGAGGCAGGTCGTCTGGAATGATCATAACGTCGTTCACGGGGAGCTGGGGCACCTTGCTTCGTCCTCCGCATCGCTCTGGGTTGTTCTGGCCAGACGCGTGTACGTCTGGCCAGAACTTGCGCTACTGCCAGCCGTGTTCCACGAGAGGGCTGCTCTCGCTCAGGTAGCCGTTCAGGCCGGCTTCCGGTTACTCGATGATGTCGTCGGGCAGGTCGTGGACAGTGAACCATTCGAGTGTCATGCACTTTTCTGGCTCCTTGTTGACGGGCTGTCCCTCCCACTTCGTGGCTTCGAAGAAGAAGCCGATCCGCTCGACGTCCTGACTCTGCCGGTGGTGTACAACCTGGACCAGGCGAAGGTGCGCCGGGTCGACGGTGATGCCGGTCTCCTCGTACAGCTCGCGGGCAGCGCCGACGGGCAGGGGCTCGCCCTGGTCGAGCTTCCCGGAAGGCATGTGCCACCGGCCGTAGCCGTACGGGCCGCCCGCGTGGCTCACCCTGGGTTCGGTGAGGGCCCAGCTCAGCGGTGCATCTCGACTACAGCAAACCGCCGTTGATTGTGATTGACCGCACGATGTGTCACGGGCTATGGCACGTGCCGACAGCCGCTTCAGCCTTCGGTATCGTCCGCCGCGTCGCTCAAGACACGGACACGTTAAGAGCTAACAGTCGATCATGAGGCTGGCTTCACTACGTGCCCCAAGGCGATGAGGCCGATTCCGACCACGAGAAACGACGAATGCTCGAACCCGCTCCACGCAACGAACAGGGCACCCGCTCCCCAGAGTCTCGGCTGCCGAACATGGCGCTGTAGCCATCGGCCTGGCATACGTCCCAGGAGCAGGGCGTGGAGGCCGAGAACAGCACAAGCAAGCCAGATCGCCCCCACCATGGCAATCAGCGGCAGAAGCATGCCCGCAAACGACGTTGACATGGTCATCCCCCGGTAGACCTCGCTGGCGGCCCTGTTACCCACCCGCGAGTCTCCCACGTCCTTACAGACCGCGGTCGATGGAAGCAAGGCCAGAGGGTCCTCACCGATTCGGTAAGGACCCTCTGATCCGTCACTTCTCTACCGGGGATTTGAACCCAAGATGCCTTCGTCCCGAAGCAACTTGGGCGGGGGCTCTGCCGTGGAGTGGTGTGGCTCTCGACTTGTCGCAGATCAACTCCGCCAGCCCAGGCCAGAGCGGGGTGGGGGCGGTCGCCTGTGGGTGTCGCCTGTCGTCGCCGGTCGGCCTCGCACGGCCCAGGGACGGCCCAGCGCGGTACTCGGTCGGAGCCTCGTGGCGATGTCAGTGCCAGTGGTTACGACCGGTGGGACAAAGCGCTCTTTCAGACTAAAACTGCTTGCCCAACCACTTGCCGATGAGGATCGCGCTGACCAGCAGCAGCACACCGGCCACGACCAGCAGGATCGTCGACGTGTTGTTGTTCTTCTTCTGCCGGCGACGGTCCGGGCGCTCGTTGTAGAGGTTCATCGGCGGCAGCATCGTGGTCGGGCCGGCGCTGGAGTCCGTGCGCAGAGCCGTCGTCGGCTGATCGTCGGGGTAGCCGCCGTAGCCGACGGAGCCCATGGCCGCTGCGGCGGCGACCGGCTGGCCGTCGAGGCAGGCCTCGATGTCGGAACGCATCTCGTCGGCGGACTGGTAGCGGTAGTTCGGGTCCTTGACCAGCGCCCGCATCACGATCGCGTCCATCTCGGGCGTGATCTCGGGGTTGAAGACGCTCGGCGGCTGCGGCTCCTCGCGGACGTGCTGGTAGGCCACCGCGACCGGGGAGTCGCCCACGAAGGGCGGGCGGACTGTCAGCAGCTCGTAGAGGAGGCAGCCGGTCGAGTAGAGGTCCGAGCGCGCGTCGACCTGCTCGCCCTTCGCCTGCTCCGGGGAGAGGTACTGGGCGGTGCCGATGACTGCGGCCGTCTGCGTCATCGTCATGCCGGAGTCGCCCATGGCGCGGGCGATGCCGAAGTCCATGACCTTGACCTGGCCGTTGCGCGTCAGCATGACGTTCGCGGGCTTGATGTCGCGGTGGACGATTCCGGCGCGGTGGGAGTACTCCAGGCCCTGGAGGATGCCGATGGTCATCTCCATGGACCGCTCCGGCAGCAGCTTGCGGCCGCTGTGAAGAAGCGTGCGGAACGTCGACCCGTCGACGTACTCCATCACGATGTACGGGATCGAGACCCCGTCGATGTGGTCCTCGCCCGTGTCGTGCACCGCGACGATCGTGGGATGGTTGAGCGAGGCGGCCGACTGGGCCTCCCGGCGAAACCGGGCCTGGAAGGACGGATCGCGTGCGAGGTCCGCGCGCAGCGTCTTCACCGCCACGGAGCGGCCGAGCCTGGTGTCGTGCGCCAGGTAGACCTCGGCCATGCCGCCACGGCCGAGCACATGGCCCAGCTCGTACCGGCCGCCGAGGCGACGCGGCTCTTCCATAGCTTTCCTACCAGCCCTCTCCGTCGGTCCCGACCACACCCGCGTGTGGTCCGGCGGTGTGCTGTTCGGGCATACGGTACCCGGCTCGCTGTGCGGGGTCGCTGCGATGGCGTTTGATGCCGAGGTATTTGGATCTAGACCGGCACTCAGTCGTACACCCTCGTTTCAGGTCGCCCGAAGCCAAACGTCGCAGTCAGACCTGATTAGGCATCAGTGATCCTGCAGTCCCACGGCGGTGCGCCAAGGGCCTGTCCGACGGGTCAGTGTGCGCAGAGATGGATGTCTGCCGCTGTCAGTGGTGTAGGAGAGGATGGGCCGTGTTGATCATTTGCGTCGAGGGGACAGCATGGCTGAGAAGCTGTTGTTTCCGGACTTGAGGGCTGTGTTTCCGCTGGTCGGGCGTAGGTTCGGAGATCCCGTGGGAGTAGTCGCCTGTCGTGCAGTCGCTCCTCGGGAGGTCGTGAATGCCGTCGGTGGTTGGGCTGTTGGAACAGCGTGAGCTGGGTGCTCGCCGTCGCGTGGACGAGCTGCGAGAGGAGGCCGACCGCATCCAGGCCGAGCTGGCCGCGGCCGAGCAGGAATGGCAGGAGTGGAGGATCGCCCGCAGGCGGGTCGATACGGTGCTCGCTCCGGATGGCGGCGACACCGCCGGCACGGAGATCACCCCGGGTGCGCTGGATGCGGACGCACCGTCGGCGCCCCGGGGTGCGGTGAAGCCGAAATCGCAGGTGCCGGTGTGGCGTGAGGAGTTGCCCTGGTCGGTGCTGTCGGTGGACTACCAGCGTATCCTTCAGGCGCTCGCGGACCGTGTCCGGCTTCATCAAGGGCCGGTGACCTGCCAGGAGATGGCCGCCGTGTTTGGCATGGATGTGGTGCCGGCGCGAGTGGAGGCACTGCGGTCGAAGGCGAAACGACTGGTCGCGCGCGGCTGGCTGGCCGAACCCGCGCCGGGCCGGTTCACGCTCGCGCAGGGTGTGGCCGGGCCAGGCGGCGGGTCATGAGCAGGATCATCGACCAGTAGACCATCGCCTCGGCGCTGGTGGTGCGCCGCTCGTAGTCCCGCGTCAGGCGGCGGGTGCGCATCAGGTGGGCGAAGAGGCGCTCGACGATCCACCGCTTGGGCAGCACCACGAACCCCTTCTGGCCGTCGCTGCGCTTGACGATCGCGAGGACCAGCGCGAGCGTGGCCAGGCAGTACTCGACGAGGCTGCCGGTGTATCCGCCGTCGGCCCAGACCATGGCCAGCCGGTGGTGTGCGTCGGCGACTTGGCGCAGCAGGACCTGGGCGGCGATGCGGTCGCCGGTGTCCGCGGCGGTGACCATCACCCCCAGCAGCAGACCGAGGGTGTCGACCACGACGTGCCGCTTGCGCCCATTGATCAGCTTGCCGCCGTCGAACCCGCGGCTGTCCGATCCGACGACGGCGTCCGCCTTGACGGACTGCGAGTCGATCACGCCGGCCGTCGGCTCCGTGTCCCGCCCCTCCCTCTCGCGGATCCTCGAGCGCAGCCGGTCGTGGAACTCCTTGACCAAGGCGTGGTCGCGCCAGCGGCGGAAGAACGCGTATACCCGGTCCCATGGCGGGAAGTCGGCGGGCATGGCCCGCCACTTGATGCCGTTGTCGACGAGGTAGCGGATTGCATCGAGTATCGCCCGGTGGCAGTACCCCTCGGGCTGCCCTCCCCGGCCGCGCATCCAGCCTGGCACCGGCAGCAGCGGCCGGACCACGGCCCATTCCGCGTCCGTCATGTCCGAGGGATACCGCCGAACACGTTCCGGGTGATCGGCCGCATTCCCGAACCGGTGAGCGACACAATCACACGTCGGTGCAGCCGAGTTGAACTCCACCGGCGCGAGCGCGTACAACTGCGGCAACAGGGTCTCCTGGATCTCGGTTGGCTTCGCAACCCCGAGCTACCAAGAGGCCCTGTACTCATGCCCGCAGCCAGCTGCGATCACCCGATCGAGACTCCCGTTCGATGCGCACCCCTCAAGATCGGAACGACAACAGCTACTGAGTTTTGACTCCGTCTGGCGGCGCCGAGAAAGTGTGTAAGTGAGCCTTGACTCCACTGGAGGGCTGGCGGGTGGGACCGGGGTGGCAAACACAGCCTCGGCCGCCGGCCGTGACCCTTACGGGGGTGTCTGTGGGACGTCGTCGACGCCCCAGTAGTGAGCGCAAATGGTGAAGCCGAGGTCGCTGGTGCCTTCAGGTAGGCGGCGTTGGCCTGCCGGTACAGGCCGACGTCGAGCGCGTAGCCGTCGCGGTCGCCTGCCTTTGCCCGGCCGATTGCGCCCTGGAGGAAGGAGTTGGCGGCGAAGTAGCTCGACTTGATCGATGCTAACGAGCCGATGTCCTTTGGGGCCATGCCCGTCGGGGCGGAATAGGTGGTCCAAACGAGGCCCATCTGCTGGCGTACTTTCAGGACGTCCAGATCATCGGCGGCGACCCGGGCGAATCCGGTGTCTTTGTTCTTGTTCGGAACCTGTCCCGCGTAGGGCTTGCAAAAGGTCTCGAGCGTTTTGACGAAGCTGTCCTTGGTCAACTGGGCGGGATCCGGGGGCGGTGCGGCGATACGGTTGCGCAGATCGGACCAGGTACCGATCCCGAAGAAGAACGCCGCAAGCGCCAGATACACGGTGAACGTGCTCCACTGCTGGAACCAGCTCTTTTCCGCCTTGCGCTGGTCGTCCACGTAGGCGGCTATGCGGTCGAGCTTCTCCCTATCGGTCTCATGCGCGCTGGTGGCTCCGGACCCGTGGTCGGCGGTTGTCATGAACGATGAATATCGGCTCCGCGGTCATACGGGAACTCCGTTGCCCGCGAAGGAGGAGACCAAGCAGGCCGAGGTGCAGTCCAGCAGGAGCCTGTGGTCGGGTCAGCGCAGGCGAACCACAGTGACGACCGCGTGCCGGGTGGTGCCTGCCACGACCTCTACGACGACCTTCCCGCTCGCGGGTGTGTAGGCGTCGCCGCCCTGCGTGTACGCGCGTCCGGACTGGGGGGCCAGGCGCGGGGCGATCCGGGTGGCCAAGGCCGTGGTCAGGCGCTGGGACAGCGCGACGCGGCCGTCGGGGAGCCGTACGGCGAGTGCCCGCGGCTGGCGCGCGGTGCCGGTGAATCCGGCCACGGTCGCCTCGATCGTGTCCGCGTGGCGGATCTTCAACCACGCTCCGGCACGGCCGGCCCGGTAGGGGGAGGTGGTGCGTTTGGCGACGATGCCTTCGACGCCCTGGTCGTGGAGGGTGTCGTACCAGGTGAGTGCGGTGTCGCGGTCGGTGGTGCTAGAGACGGCCTGGATCGGGGTGTTCGCGGGCAGGCCTGCCAGGAGGCTGAGAAGAGCAGCGCGGCGCTCGCTGTACGGCTGCGCTCGTATGTCCCCGTTCGGCGGTGGCAGTTGCAGTGCGTCGAAGGCGATGTAGTGCGCGGGGCGCTGGGCGGCCAGGCGGCGGGCGCGGGTGGGGGAGGAGGCGGCTCGGGCCTGTGCGGCCTCGAAGCTGATCCGTCCGTCCTCGGTGGTGATGACGGCCTCGCCGTCGAGAACGGTCCCGGCTGGGAGGTGGTGGCCGGCGAGGGCGAGGTCTCCCCATGCGGCGGTGACGTCGCGTCCGGAGCGGGCCTGCAGGCGGACCCCGGCTTCGGTCCGCCACATGATCATTCGGTGGCCGTCGAGTTTCACCTCATAGCTCCAGTCCGTTCCGGTGGGCAGTTCCGGTACGGGCTGGGCGAGGGCGACGGAGGCGGGCCAGTCCACCCGTCCAGCCTGCGGCGGTGTCAGCTGTGGTGCGCGTCGGTGTCGTCGGGAAGCGGGCCGCTCTGGGGGCTTCTAGGCTGGTGGGGCTCGGGGTTGTCGTGGAGGTCTGTGATGCCCCGACCGCTGTGGAGCGGCGCGATCAGCTTCGGTCTGGTGACCATTCCGGTGAAGCTGATGAGCGCCACCGAGGACCGTTCGGTCCGGTTCCATCAGGTCCATACGGAAGACCTGGGCCGGGTGCGGGTGCGCAAGTACTGCGAGGCGGAGGACCGCGAGGTGTCCGCGGCCGAGATCGGCAAGGGGTTCGAGGTCTCCAAGGACACGCTGGTCGCCGTCACGGACGAAGAGCTGGAGCAGATGCCGCTGCCGACCGCGAAGGCGATCGAGATCGTCGCGTTCGTGCCGGCTGCGTCGATCGACCCGGTGCGGCTGAGCGGAGACAGCTACTTCCTGCAGTACGACGGCCCGGTCGCGGCGAAGCCGTACGTCCTGATCGCGCGGGCGCTGGCCCGCAACACGAAGGTGGCCGTGGCGAAGCTGGCGTGGCACGGGCGTGAGCGCCTGGTGCTGTTGCGGGTGCGGGACGGGGCGCTGGTCGCGCACGTGCTCAAGTGGGACGACGAGGTGCGCGACCCCTCTGAGCTCGCCCCGAAGGAAGCCAAGGTCACGGACTCCGAGATCGACGAGGCGCTGCAGTTGGTCGACTCGATGACGACGGACGACATCTCCGGCTACCGGGACGAGTACCGGAAGGCTCTGGAAGCGCTGATCGAGGCGAAGGCCGAGGGCCGGCAGCCGCCCGAACCGACCGAGGCTGAGGAGACGGGCGGCCAGGTTGTCGACCTGATGGCCGCGCTGCAGGAGAGTGTCCGCAAGGCCCAGGCTTCGCGCGGCGAGGGTGCGGGTGATGCCGAGGTCCATGAGATGCCGGCGGCCAAGAAGAAGGCAGCGGGGAAGGCGCCCGCCAAGAGGACTGCGAAGAAGGCCGCGGCGGCGAAGAAGCCGGCCCGGCGGCAGCGGGGTGCCTAGGCCGAAGTCCCGTGCAGGACGGGGGAGTAGAGACGCGGCATCGGCGGCGGGTCAGTCGAGGATGCGGAGCTGGGCGTCGGGTTTGCAGTGGGTGCAGGCGCGCACGCCCGAGGTGAGGAGGCGGCGGGCTTCGTCGCGCGGGACGGGGCGTCGTCGTTTGCCCGCGGCGTAGCAGCCGCCGACATGGACTTCGATGGGCGGGCGTCCGTTGCCGATGCCGAGTTCGATGATCCAGTCCGGCTCCTGCGGCCGGTTCTTCTGGCCGTGTTCCTGTTCGGCTTCCCGCTTCTGAAGGGCGGCGATCTTGGTGTCGATGCGCTGCAGCCACATGGCGTGCCACACCCGCAGGGTGAGCAGTCGCGCCAGGTCAGGTGGCAGGTCATCGAACATGTTTCCGATTCTAGATCTGAGGGTGACCGGTCTCTCCGTCTCGCGTGTTCGAATTCTAGTTCGATAACGTGGGGTGGAGGAGGTGGGTGTCATGGAGGCAGGGACGGAGGCACGACGGGCGGGGAGTGTGATGCATGTGCGCTGCCCGGACCGGCTGGCGGAGGACGTCTACCGGCAGGTCCTTGAGCAGCTGGCGGAGCTGTCCCCGGTTGTCCAGGCGCTGCCCCCGTCGGCGGCCCTGGTGGAGCTGAAGGGCGCGCTGCGCTACCACGGCGTGGATGGGCGTCGGCTGGGGGAGGTGCTGCGGGTGCGGACCATTTCCCGGCTGGGTGTCGACGTGCGGGTCGGGATCGGCCCGTCCATCACGGTCGCGGCCACCGCCTCCGGCCAGATCACCGAGCCGGGCGGCGTCCTCGCCGTCGGCCCCGGCCAGGTGGCCGACTGGCTCGGACCGCTGCCCGTGGAAGCTCTCCACGGCATCGGCCCCCGCCAGGCCCAGGTCCTGCGCGACTACGGCGTGCACTGCGTCGGCCTGCTCGCCGCCGTTCCGCCGGCGACGGTGCAGCGCCTCCTGGGCGGCCGGGCCGGCCGCCAGGCGGCCGACCGGGCCCGCGGCATCGACCCCCGCCCTGTGGCCCCGCGCGCCCTGCCCGCCTCCGCGAGCGTGAGCCGCACCTTCCCCCGGCACATCCTGGACGGCGCCGCCGTCCGCGCGGCCCTGCTCGACCTGGTCGTCACCCTCGCCCTCCAGCTGCGTCGCCGTGGCCAGGCGGCCCGCGGCCTGACCCTGGCGCTGCGCTTCGCCCAAGGCACCACGTGGGAGAAGACCCGCCGGCTCCCGGAGGCCTCCGCCCACGACGACGACCTCCGCACGCTCGCCTACCGGCTGATCGACGCGGCAGGACTCCAGCGCGGCTGCCTCACCGGGATCACCCTGAAAGGCGAGGACCTCATCGCCGCCGACCAGGTTGCCGAGCAGATCAGCTTCGACGGCGCGCGCGAGGCCCGGCTGGTCGCCGAAGAAGTCAGCGACCGCATCCGCGCCAAGTTCGGGCCCGGCGCGATCCGCCCCGCCACCACACTCCTGCGCGTCTCCTGACCCGCCCGACCCCACCCGTGGAGGCGAGGCCCATGCTGCTGGGGCCGCCGGTGGTGGCCCGCCGCTGGAGTGCTGAGGCGGTCAAGGCCGCGATCGCCGATCCGCTGGCCGGGCGGCTGCGGGATGTGGAGGCCACCGTGCACGAGCCGCGGACTTTCGACATCGCGGACCGGCTGCGCAGGATGGGCTGGGAGCAGGCTGAGCCTGGTGGCGAGGACGGCTTCGCCGCCGGGCAGCCGCGGTATGTATTCCAAGTTCCCTTCGCCGGGCGGTCGTTGGAGGAGGTCCAGCGGGGTTTGAACCAGCAGTGGCGCCGTAACATCAAGAAGGCGGAGAAGGCCGGCGTCGAGATCGTGCGGGGCGGATACGAGGACCTGCCCGCCTTTCATGAGATCTACATCGAGACCGCCGAGCGGGACCGGTTCATCCCGCGCCCGCTGGCCTACTTCCAGAGGATGTGGACTGCGCTGACGGCTGAGGACCCGGACCGCATGCGCCTTTACCTCGCTCACCAAGAGGGTGAGGTGCTTGCGGCGGCCACCATGCTGACCGTCGGCGAACACGTCTGGTACTCCTACGGAGCTTCCACCAGCCGCAAGCGCGAGGTCCAGCCGAACAACGCGATCCAGTGGCGGATGATGTCCGACGCCCACGAACTCGACGCGAGCATCTATGACTTCCGCGGCATCACCGACACCCTGGAGGAGGACAATCACCTGCTGGGCCTGCTCCGGTTCAAGGCCGGCACCGGCGGCGAGGCCGTGGAATACCTCGGCGAGTGGGACTTTCCGCTCAGCAAGGCCCTGCACAAGGCCCTCGACCTCTACATGTCCCGGCGCTGAGTTCACGGCAGCCTCGTGCGGATCGTCGATGACTGTGTCGTGTGCGTGGGGCGCCAGTTTGAGGGCGGGTCAATTGAATGGTCCGTTTGAACAAGGTGGTCCTCGTGCCGTGGGGCACGGCCGGCCGCGGGAAGTGCACGGTGATCTCGGGTCCCGTCTGCTCGTACGCCCGCGCCGGCCGCGGTGTTCGGACTGCGGCATCCGCACGTGCTGCTCCCGGAGACCATCTGGCCGCGGTGGGCGGATGCGGCCGAGGTGAAAAGGGGCTGGTCTGGAAACGTCCCCCGGGTTCTGGGGCCACCGCCAGGCCGCCGCCACGCATCTGGACCGGGCTGAGCGCACGGTCCGACGCTGGATCCGCCGCTTCCGCGGGCAGTCGGAGGACGATCGCCGGTACTTCACTGTCGCGCCGGTCGCGGCCGCTGATGATCCGGTGATGCCCGACCCGTCCCGGACTCCGCTGACGGACGCCGTCTCGGACACCCCGGCCGCCCATCGGGAGGCCGGGGTGAACTGGGGCCGCGTGAACACGGTGTCGCGGTGGGAGTTCGACGGCCGGTCGGCCCCGCTCCGGTGTTCCCGGATGGCACCGGCGGCCTGATCCACCTCACTAGTCACGGCCTGCCCGGCTCGGTTAACAACATCGCCTTGTAGGCGCTGATCGCTGCTTTCGCTGACGAGAGGAGCGTCGTGGAGGGCTCTTCCTCCCGCCTCGGCATCACCAAGACGTACGCGACAGCGCGGACCACGAAAGCGTCACCGGGGCCACGAAGACTGCGGCGGCCTGGCGGCCGCCGGGGCCTTCTCGTCCTGTCGGGACGGAGAGCGAGGCCAGATACGCTGGCGGGGTGATCGAGAATCTTCCTCCCTGTCCGAAGTGCTCGTGTGAGTACACCTACGAGATGAACGCCCTGGTGGTGTGCCCGGAGTGCGGCCACGAATGGGTGCCCGCCGAGGGCGGCACGGATTCCGGCGCCCCCGCGGAGCGGGTCGTCAAGGATGTCGTCGGCAATGTGCTGCAGGACGGCGACTCCGTGGTCGTGGTGAAGGCGCTCAAGGTCAAGGGCAGCCCCTCGGGGATCAAGGCCGGCACGAAGGTGCGCAGCATCCGACTGGTCGACGGAGTCGACGGACACGACATCGACTGCAAGATCGACGGTTTCGGGGCGATGCAGCTGAAGTCGAGCGTGGTCAAGAAGGGCTGACCAGCCCGCCCCAGTCGCCGGGGCGCCCCGGCAGCAGTCGGATGCCGAATTGCAAAATTTCGCAATTGATTAGATGCTGTCATAGCTATGCCTGCAGGTAGTCGCGGGCGCAGCCTTCGCTTGCCCCGGGTGGGGCGCTGCCGGGGAAGTCGAGGAGTCGTGTCCGTTCCGCTGTACCAGGCCAAGGCCGAGTTCTTCCGGATGCTGGGGCATCCCGTACGGATACGGGTGCTGGAGCTGCTGCAGGACGGGCCGATGCCGGTACGTGCGCTGCTCGCCGAGATCGAGGTGGAGCCCGCCAGCCTGTCGCAGCAGCTGGCGGTGTTGCGGCGCTCGGGCATCGTCACCTCCCGGCGCGAAGGCTCGACGGTGGTCTACGAACTGGCCAGCGGAGATGTCGCCGACCTGATGGGGGCCGCGCGCCGCATTCTGACCGAGATGCTGGCAGGGAAGAACGAGCTGCTGGCAGAGCTGCGGGAAACTCAGGTCGCCGGGCGATGAGACTCTCGTTCGGCCGGGCCGGGGCCCGGCTCACCGCGCTGCTGCCGGGCCGTACGGATCTGGCGGAGATACGCCGCGACCCGCGCCGGGACCTGCTGGCCGGCCTCACGGTGGCGATCGTCGCGCTGCCGCTCGCGCTCGGTTTCGGCGTCTCCTCCGGGCTGGGCGCGGAGGCGGGTCTGGCGACCGCGGTCATCGCCGGCGCGCTGGCCGCGGTGTTCGGTGGTTCGAATCTGCAGGTGTCCGGACCGACGGGCGCGATGACGGTCGTGCTGGTGCCGATCGTCGCCGAGCACGGGCCGTCCGGGGTTCTCACCGTCGGGCTGATGGCGGGCGTGATGCTCGTCGCGCTCGCCCTGCTCCGGGCCGGGAAATACATGCAATACGTGCCCGCGCCCGTTGTGGAGGGCTTCACGCTGGGCATCGCCTGTGTGATCGGTCTGCAGCAGATCCCGAATGCCCTCGGGGTACCCAAGCCGGAGGGCGACCGTGTCCTCGTGGTGACCTGGCGCGCCCTGGAGGCGTTCACGAAGAACCCGAACTGGACCGCCGTAGCTTTCGCCCTGGCGGTCGCCGCCGTCATGCTTGCCGGGGCTCGCTGGCGGCCCATGGTGCCCTTCTCCATCCTCGCGGTGATCGCGGCCACCGTCGTCGCCCAGGTAGCCGGTCTGGACGCGGCGAAGCCGATCGGTGCCCTGCCATCAGGCCTGCCCGCCCCCTCGCTGGCCTTCCTCGACATCGGCGCACTCGGCTCGCTGCTCGCTCCAGCGGCCGCTGTGGCGGCACTGGCCGCGCTGGAGTCGCTGCTGTCGGCCTCCGTGGCCGATGGCATGACGGTCGGCCAGAAGCACGACGCGGACCGTGAGCTGTTCGGCCAGGGCCTGGCCAACATCGCCGCCCCGCTGTTCGGCGGGGTGCCCGCGACCGGCGCGATCGCGCGGACCGCGGTCAACGTCCGTACCGGGGCGGGGTCCCGGCTGGCGGCCCTCACCCACGCCGCGATCCTCGCCGTGATCGTCTTTGCTGCCGCGCCCCTCGTCTCCAGGATCCCGCTCGCCGCGCTCGCCGGAGTGCTGCTGGCTACCGCTGTCCGCATGGTCGAGGTCGGCTCGCTCAAGGCGATGGCGAAGGCCACCCGCTCCGACGCCCTGATCCTCGTATTGACCGCCCTGGCCACCCTCGCCCTCGACCTCGTCTACGCCGTGGTCCTCGGCCTGATGGTCGCGGGCACGCTCGCCCTGCGCGCCGTGGCCAAACAGGCGCGCCTGGACCAGATACCCCTCGACCAGGGCGACCACAGCGCCGAGGAACATGCCTTGCTCGCCGAGCACATCGTCGCCTACCGGATCGACGGGCCGCTGTTCTTCGCCGCCGCCCACCGCTTCCTGCTGGAGCTGGCCGAGGTCGCCGACGTACGCGTCGTCATCCTGCGCATGTCCCGCGTGACCACCATCGACGCCACCGGCGCACTGGTCCTCAAGGACGCGGTGGAGAAACTCAACCGGCGCGGCATCGCCGTTCTGGCCTCCGGAATACGCCCCAGCCAGCGCCAGGTCCTGGACTCCGTGGGCGCATTGGAGCTGCTGCGTCTGGAGGGACGCGAATACGCCACCACGCCGGAGGCGATCCAGGGCGCGCGCAGCTACCTGGAATCCGCCGGTGTCATGCCGCCCCGCCCCGCCCAGATGTCCCGGCCCAGCAGCGAGGAAACAGAGGAAACCGTCCGATGAGCACTCCCCCCGCATCCCTGCGCATGGTCGAGGTCTCAGGTGCCGAGGCCCTGTGGCTGCTGGAGGGCAGTGCGCTGGGACGGCTGGTGTACGCGCAGCGGGACCTGACCGTCCTGCGCCCGGGCCGGCACACCTGGGAGTACGGCCGCCTGGTGGTGCGCACCCCGGCACCTGCCGCTGCGGTCCCCGCCACGGCGACCTACCACGTGGATGAGGTCCGCGCGGCGACCGGTACCGGCTGGAGCGTCACGGTCGCCGGGCCGGTCGACGTGATCACCGAGCCTGACGAGGCCGCCCACTACCAGCGCACCCTCGCAGGCTGGAGCCACGGCCCGCACGACACCCTGCTGCGCCTGCACCCCAAGACGGTGACCGGTTTCCGTCTCGCCCGCGCGGAGGCGTGATGAGCACTCAGCTCGAAACCCTGCCCTACCGGCATGTCCTCACGCTGCCGACGATGCCGTCCGCGGTCCGCATGGCCCGGGAAACCGCCGAGCAGGCGCTGGCCGAGTGGGGTATCAGCCTGCGTCACCCCAGCGTCGATCCGGCCCTGCTGATCCTCGGTGAACTGGTCACCAACACCGTCCGGCATGCCGTCGACCTCTCTCCGCAGCTGACCGTCATCTACGCGGCGGGCAAGGACTGTCTGGCCTTCGCCGTCCATGACCGTCACCCCTACCAGCCGGCGTTGTACGGCGCGGTCACCCAAACCGGTGTCGGCGGTCTGGGCACGGTCATGGAGCTCACCCTCGGCCTGGGCGGCACGGCCGTCGTACGGGGTGATGCCGACGGCCAGGGCAAAAGCATCTGGATCACCCTCCCTCTCTGAATCAACGGGCTGACCGCGCAAGGAAGTTGACGAACATGACCATCGAGTGGCGCTATACCGTCGAGCGGGACCTCGGCATCCTCTCCGTCTCCGGCTACCTGGGCCCGGACGCCGTCCACCGCTTCACCGGTGCCGTTGGCTGGGCGCTGGCCCGCGGCACCGGTCCGGTCATCGTCGACCTCACCGGACTGCGCGGCTGGTCGGCCGAGGGGCAGCTGGCGGTCACCGAGGCCGCGCGCCGTCTCGCCGCAGCGGGCCGCAGCCTGGAACTGGCCGCGATCCCCGCCGACGGATCCCTCGTCCCCGGCGGAGACTGCCCGCTCATCCCCGTGCACGCCGACCTGGCCGGCGCGCTCGCCGCACACAGCACACGGCACGGCGAGCCGCCGCAGGGCCGCCACGAGTGGCGGCCGACAGGGCGGCCGACCGGAGACCAGCAGCGGGACTGATCCTGCCCGGGCTCAGCCGGGGGAGAAGGCTCCGTCCCCGTCCCGTACGGGCACGGCAGCGCAGATGTCTCCTTCTGTGGCGATGGCCACGTCCTGGACGAAGCCCCTGGCTGCCAGCTCCCGCCCGGAGACACCGGCGGCGACCGCGCGGGTGAGGTCGGCAGTGCCCTCGTAGGCCGCTCTCGCGGCGGCTGCCTCGGCGGACAGCGGTCCCGCGCCCTGGGCGTGCAGGTCGGAGATGAGGCCGCCGGCGCCCAGCAGGTCCTCCAGCGCGGGGCGCAGGCTGCCGTCCGGCCATCGCTCGCCCGCTGCGATCACGGCGACCGGATGCGCGGGCGTGCCGTAGCCGCGGGTGGTGAGCCAGCTGCCGACCGCGGTGATGTTGCGCAGACAGGCGGCGACCACCCGCACGTGGGGTGGTGCGGCCGCGGCGATGGCCGCGCCGTTCGGGGACGGCAGCACCAGGCGCGCGACGAACGGGGCGCGGCGCATGTGGGCCGGTGAGAGGGACCAGGGACTGTCGGGCGTGACGGCGTGGCGGGCGACGGCCAGCCGTGCTCCGGATTGCTGCGCGTAGACGGCGGCGGCCTTCTCTGATGCGGCCCGCTCGACCGTGGTGGCGGGGCCGTCCGGCAGCCAGAACGGGAGAACCCGGATGCCCTTCTCGGCGGCGACGCTCACCGCCGTGGTGAAGGACAGCACGTCAACGGCGATCAGACAGGCAGCCTTTCCGGCGAGGCGCCCCGCGCCGGCGGGTCCCCACTCGAAGCGGATCCCGGTGCCGGACTGAACCGTCCAGTCACCCATGGTCCATCCCCCCCGTTGCGGAGCCGCGTGCGGGTCAGCTCCGGCCGCCGTCCGGCGCGGTGGCCCGGCCGCCGAACGACAGCTTCAGCATGCGGGCCCCGCCGCACCGCGGGCACTGTCCGTCCGGGCCGACGGCGGTGGGCCGGCACTTGAGGCGGCAGGCGGGGCACTTGAACCAGGCGACGCCCGCGCCACGCAGCGGAATGATTCTCACGCCAGCCTCCCTCACATCGCGTATAGAGTTGCTAATCTTAGCAATTGCTTAGGTCGTCACTGCTGGTTTCGGGCGGCTCGGTTCTCGTGCGCGGATTCGGCTGGGCCGCTGCCCCACGCGAGGATGGGCCACATGTGTTTGACGAGTGGGTTGATGCGATGCGCCGAGGACGGCCTGGTGCGGCCGTGTGGCCGTACCGGGGAGGCGACGACACGATGAGTACGCCGCTGTACCAACTGAAGGCCGAGTTCTTCAAGACGCTCGGCCACCCGGCGCGCATCCGGGTCCTGGAGCTGCTGAGCGAGCGCGAGCACGCGGTCGCGGAGATGCTCCCGGAGGTAGGGATCGAAGCAGCGCATCTGTCGCAGCAGCTCGCGGTGCTGCGCCGGGCGAACCTGGTGGTGACCCGCAGGGAGGGGTCGACCGTGTACTACTCGCTGACGAGCCCGCACATCGCCGAGCTGCTCAGGGTCGCCCGCACGATCCTGTCCGGCGTGCTCACCGGACAGGCCGAACTCCTCGCCGATCTGCAGGCCGCCCGGCCCCAGGCGAAACCGCCTTCGTAACGGCGGCCCTCAACCGGCGGCCGCTTCCCGGGACTGACAGCGCTCTGTGGTAGCGGGAGGCGGCCGCTTCACCCCCGAGTGACGTATGTCCGGTCGCAGGTGGCCTGTCGGGCACCTGCCGACAAGTCCTCACTGTGCCAGGGAGGGTTCATGGGCCTGCTGCGCAAGATCCGGGACACCGGGCGGGTGGCCGAGCCGGCTCCGCCGCGCCCGGAGGGCGTCCTGCCGCAGGCGCGGGAGTTCGGCGGCTCGGTGCAGGTGAGGTGCGTCGCCGCCGGTTCCTGCAACGGGTGCGAGATCGAGATCGCGGCGGCCTTCAACCCGGTGTACGACGCGGAGCGGTATGGCGCCCGGCTGGTGGCCTCGCCCCGGCACGCGGACGTGGCGCTGGTGACCGGGCCGGTGACGCGGAACATGGCCGAGCCGCTGCGCCGCACAGTCGCTGCGATGCCCGAGCCGCGGCTGGTGGTGGCGGTCGGTGACTGTGCGATCAACTGCGGGGAGTTCGCGGGCGGGTACGGCGTCGAGGGCGCCGTCTCCGACGTCGTTCCGGTGGATCTTCAAGTGCCCGGGTGCCCGCCGGAGCCAGGTGAGATTGTGGCGGCGCTGAGGAGAGTCACCGGACGGTGAGCCTGATTCCGGCCGCCCTCGCGACGGCCACCGCGTTGGGCGTGGCGGGCGCGCCGGCCGGGCTGGTCCTGCCGCAGCGGGTGCGCGGCTGGGCAGTGGGTGTGCTGACGGCGGGCGTGGGGATGGCCGGTGACGCGTCGGGTGTGGCAGCACTGGGCGGAAGCCGCTGGTCGGCCGAGATCCCCGGGCTGCTCCCGCTGGCCGGGACGCATCTGGCCGTGGACGCGCTGTCCGGACTGTTCATGGCGGTGGCCGGGGCCGTGGTGGCGGCGGTGGCGGTCTACGGCATCGGTTACGTGGCCGGGCATGTGCCGTACGGCCTCGGCTCGCGGGGCGCGCAGGCAGTGCTCCCGCTGTTCGCGCTGACCCTGCTGCTGGTGCCCGCGGCGGCCTCGGTGTCGACGTTCCTCCTGTCCTGGCCGAGCACCGCGCCCGGCCCGCCGTGCGGGAGGCCGCGGTCTGGTACGCGGTGATGACCCGCCGTCATGACGACTTCTCCCTGAGCCCCGGCACACGCTCGGCACCGTCCGGCCACAACACCTCGACGCCGATTCCGTGGCTGCGCGCATAAGCCACCAAGTGAGCGGTGGCGTCATGGCCATTGGACGCGGTGCCGTCCCAGATCGCCACCATCCGGGCACAGGAACGCAACAGCCGCTCGTCCGCGCGGACGCAGGCATCCCGGTCCGCCGGGTCGTACTCCAGCAGCCGCACCTGCTGCGACAGCAGCAGCAACTCCCCGGCCGCCAGCCAATCCCGCTCCCGCAGCAGCGCGGGAACCCGGTTCAGCGTGGGCACCACGGCCACCAGCGCCAGCCCAGCCTTCTTCGCGGCCCGCCCGAACGCCACCGGCAGCCCCTGCCCGACCCGGACCAGGCCCGTTCGGCCGGCCTCGGCACACTGGGCCAGCCGCACGCGAAGCTCCTCCTCCAGCAGCGCCAGGGTCCAGGGCGCGAGATCCGCGTGCCCCACTACAGCGATCAACCTCCGCAGTCCTTTCTCCCCGTCCACCCCGGTCACGGCCACCAGCCAACCGAAGAGGTCTTCAGCTGTGTTTCAGGGCAGTGCGCGGGGTGGGAGACAGGGGTGGCCGCGTGCGAGGAGAACGGCCGCCCGCCGGCTCCTTCGATCCACAGCTTCACTGCTGGACCGGTGTTCCCATAGGGTCGACCGGCCCCAAGGCGAGGCCGGTCGGCCCTGGTCCGTGGGGAACGCGACCTCTCTGCTTCCTGGTTACTTGTGCGCGTGCTCGCCCAGGTAGAAGAGCAGCCACACGAACCCGGCGAACAGATGGGTGCCGAAGATGTAGAAGCCCGCCCGGATCGCGACACCGCGCTCGATCTGCCACTCCCTGTTCTTGGCCTTCCGCTCGCGCCGCTTGCTCTCCGGCCGCTCGGTCGCCTCAGCATCATCACTCACAGTGTCGTCTCCCTGCTTCCCGCGATCTCCACGTTGATACGGCCTACGACGGCATGCGGAACCGGACGAGGACCACCTTGCCGTCATGGTCGGCGGCCGGTTCCGCGCTGACGTCGCCGTCGTACTCGGCGGCCAGCTCGGCCACCAGCTGCAGCCCTGCGCCCGTCGCGCCCGGTTCAAGCTCGGGCAGATGCGGCTCGGCGTCGGCGACACTGACGACCAGCCGCCCCGCCCCGACCGTCATGCCCACGTCCGCGACCGGGGACCGTGGTGCATGGCGCAGCACGTTCACGATCAGCTCACTGACCACCAGCACCACCGCGTCGGCGAACGCGGAGCCCGGTGCGACGCCGACCCCGCCGAAGCGCCCGGTCACCGCCTCACGGGCCTGCCGCACCGCGTCCGGTCCTACCGGTACGGAGACGAAGTGGCGTCGCATCTGCGCCGGCACATGCTCTATTGCTGCTGCGGGCCGGCTTCGGCGCCACGGCCGGAACGAGCGTCCGCCCATCACTGCGCCGACTCCGTGACACGCAGCTCGTCCAGCAGCTCCCGCCGGCTCGCCGCCAGTACGGACAGGATCCGGCGCGCCGCGGCCAGCAGCTCGGCCACGTCCCCGCCCGCCAGCTCGTACATCACGGTGGAGCCGGTACGGGTGGCGGTGACGATCCCGGAGCGGCGCAGCACCGCCAGCTGCTGCGAGAGGTTCGACGGCTCGACCTCGATCGCCGTCAGCAGGTCACGCACCGGCTTCGCCCCGTCCTGCAGCAGCTCCAGCACCCTGATCCGTACCGGATGCCCGAGCATCCGGAAGAACTCCGCCTTCGCCTCGTACAGCGGCACCTGCATGCCCGTCACCCCTCGTCTGCCCCTGCGGCCTCGACGTCGAGCCCGAGCCCGTGGGCCAGCCGCACCGCGTCGTCCAGCTCGTCCTGCGCCACCGCCACGGCGTACACGTCCTCGGCCGCCACGGCATCCGCCAGCTGGGCCCGGGCCGCCCGCACCCGCGCCAACAGCGCCTCGGTGACTGTGTCCACCCCGACCTCCACATCATGCAATTAACGAATTGAAGAACTCTTCAATTGTAGATCCTGCGAAGCACGAAAGTCGCGCCGTCCCGCCCTGGCCCGGTAGCTGGGCCTGGAACGTGTTGAGCGGGAGGGGTGAACGGGCGCAAAACCCTGCATCAGACGACTGCGGTACCGCCGGATCCGGCGGTACCGCAGTGTCTTACCGGGTGGCGTCCCGCCCGGCACGTCTGTGGCGGCCGGTGTCACCCGGTGGGCTGGCCTTCCCCGACTTGGCGCTGTCCGGACCGGTGTCGGCGTCTACGTTCGGTGCACGCGTACATGGGCACACGCTGGGGGAGCGAGATGAGGAACTGGGAGAGGGCACTGTCGGTGCTGGAGGCGCTGCGTGAGCGCGGGCAGGCGCCGACTTCCAGCAGACGGACGGGCCCAAGCTCACCGACGCCGGCGCCAAGTTCGGCACGGCACCGCAGCTGTAGCGCGCGGACTCACTCTGCCGGGCCCGGCCGTGCCGCTATGCGCCGGGCAATACACTTCAATTCCTGCCGCGGAGACCGCCCTTCACCTGCCAGAGAGGCGATCTAGCCCCTACCGTGGGCGATGTGTCCTCCGCACCTGCGCCCCCGCCCGGCGGGCCCCCGCCACCGGGCCGACGGCAGCGGCTGCGAGCACGCTGGGCCGACCGGCATGCCCTGCCCCGGTTCGGCTACTGGCTGCTCAGCCGGGGCGCCGTCGTGCTGACGATGTGCGGTGCCCTGTACGTGCTCAACGGGTTCCTGATCGGCTGGGCAAACGCCTACGACGTGCTGACCGGCATCACCTCGCCCGCGACCGTCCGCCCCCAGTGGTGCGCGTGGCCGCTGTCCCTGATCGGCTGGGCCGCAATCCCTGCCATCATCGGAGCTGCCGCCGGCTACGTCATCACCGAGCAGATCCAGGCCCACCACGCGCGCGAGCTGAGTGACGTCCTCGACGAACTGCGCCGCCTGGCCGACCCCCCCGGCCCGCCCCCGCCATCCGGGAGCGGCTCGTGATCACCCTGCACGAGGTGCACAAACGGGACGGCGAGGACGTCAAGGCCGCGGTCCTGGCCTTCGGCGCCCGCCACCCCTTCGACGGCGCCAGGCCGGACGCCGAACCGGACTGGAAATGGGCAGAGAAGCACTTCACCCGCTTGATCGAGGTGATCATGGGAACGGCGGCACTTGCACAGACCCGCAGCACGGACACCGTCCACCTGGCCGAAGACGAAGCCGTCCAACTCCTGCTCACGCTGAACACAGTTCCGCGCTATCGCTGCCCCATCTGCGTCAAGCAGCAACGGGATGCGCTGTGACTCCCTGGCCTACCCTGGAGACGTGGTGACGGACGCTCAACGCGCCGAGCACGCAGCCCGCCTACGCGGACTGCTCTACCTCGCCTGCCCCGACGCCCCCGCCACCGCCATCACGGCAACCGCGGAGGCCATCGCTGAGAACGCAGAGGAAACGCCCTTCCTGCAAGCCTTTCAGCTCAGTCGCACCAAGCCGCCGCTGGACGAGCTGAACCTGCGCGGCGCGGACCTGCGCGGCGCGGGCCTGGCCAACGCGGACCTGAACGGCGCGGACCTGCGCGGCACGGACCTGGCCAACGCGGACCTGCGCGGCGCGGACCTGAACGGCGCGCACCTGAACGGCGCGGACCTGCGCGGCACGGACCTGAACGGCGCGAGGCTGACCACCGCGCACCTGAACGGCGCGCACCTGACCGACGCGCAGCTGAACCGCGCGATCCTGTACCGCGCGATCCTGAACGGCGCGGACCTGAACGGCGCGGACCTGAACGGCGCGGACCTGACCGACGCGGACCTGAAGGGTGCGCGGCTCACAGGTGTTGTGAACATGCACCTGCCGGTAGGAGCAACTTGGGATTCGCGCACAAGGTGGCCTGCCGACTTGGTATCGGTTGTTATCGAGCGGTCCGACGAGGTGAGTCCAGGCGTCTACAGGGTGCGCGGCGGGCAGAGCCCAGACAGGAGCACCGTCCGGGTCTGACAAGCCCGGCGCCCGCGGCCTTCTTGCTCCCCGCGGTCGCTTGGCTGGGGCTGTCCGCCTTCCCCAGCCTCGGTCTCCCGCTGGTCAGTTGTCCCCTAGGTCGTGTCTTCAAAAGATCTTGAGTGGTGGATCATGGTGGGGTGATACGTCGCCATGAACTGTCGGACGCCGAGTGGGAGTTCGTCCGGCCGCTGCTGCCCGAGCCCTTGCGGGGGCGGAAGCGGTTGGACGACCGCACCGTGCTCAACGGGATCGTGTGGAAGTTCCGGACCGGCACCGCCTGGAGGGATGTGCCCGAGCGGTACGGTCCGTGGGCCACGCTGCACTGCGGGTGCCGATTAATTATCCGGCCTGGTCAAGCAACATGTCGGTACTCGTGAAGGGCTCCGCCGAGGCGGTCTCGGCGGTGGACCTCCAGGTGGCTGATGTGTCCTGGCGCGCTGATCGGCTCGGGTATCGGGCGGAGCGGAGCGGCGTGCTCCAACGTTCTGTGCGGTCGATGCTCGTTGTAAAAGGTCTCGAACTCGCGGAGCGCGTGTAGAAGGTGGCTCTGGTTCCAGATCAGCGTTCGGTCCAGGAGTTCGCGTCGGCAGGTCTGAATCCAGCGCTCCATGATGGAGTTCATCCGCGGCATCCGTATGCCGCTTCTGACGATCCTGAGTCCGGCGTCGGCGAGCACGGCGTCGAAGGCCTGCGTGAACTTGGAGTCGCGGTCGCGGATCAAGAACCTGGATCTGCTGCCCGCGTCCTCGAGATCCATGAGGAGATTGCGTCCGACCTGCACGACCCACTGCGCGGTGGGGTGCGCGGTTACGCCCAGGACCCGGATGCGCCGGGTGGAGTGCTCGATGACGGCAAAGACGTACAGGCGTGCCCCGGTCAGGGTGCGGGTCTCGAAGAAGTCGCACGCGAGCAGTGCGTCGGCCTGGCTGCGAAGGAAGTCGGCCCACGTCGTGCTGTGTCGTTCCGGCGCGGGCGGGATGCCGTGCTCGCGGAGGATCTCCCAGACGGTGGATGCGGCGACCTTGATGCCGAGGGTCGCGAGTTCACCGTGGATCCGGCGATACCCCCATGAGGGGCGCTGTCACGTTGACTGACTGGGTGGGATGATCTTCTGGTTGGTCGTGGTGGAGGGGGATCGTCCGTGGAGAGCGCGTCGCCGTCGTATAGGGGGCACCGTTACCCGGTCGAGGTCATATCCCACTGCGTGTGGCTGTACCACCGATTCCCGCTCAGCTTCCGCGAGGTCGAGGAGCTGCTGCTCCAGCGCGGCGTGATCGTCTCCTACGAGACCATCCGCCGCTGGTGCGCCAAGTTCGGCCAGGCCTACGCGAACGGACTGCGCCGCCGTCGGCCACGGCCCGGCGACAAGTGGCACCTGGACGAGGTCTTCATCAAGATCAACGGGGAGCACAAGTACCTGTGGCGGGCCGTCGACCAGGACGGCAACGTGCTCGACATCCTCGTGCAGAACCGGCGGGACAAGGCCGCCGCCAGGCGCTTCTTCCGCCGCCTGATGAAGAAGACCGGCACGGTGCCGCGGGTGGTCGTCACCGACAAGCTCCGCTCCTACGGCGCCGCCCACCGCGAGGTCATGCCCTCCGTCGAGCACCGCTCACACAAGGGACTGAACAACCGGGCCGAGAACTCCCACCAGCCCACCCGGCAGCGCGAACGCGCGATGAAGGGCTTCCGCAGCATCGGTGGAGCACAGCGGTTCCTGTCCGCGTTCAGCGGCATCTCACCCCACTTCCGACCTCACCGCCACCTGATGACCGCCCCCGACCACCGAGCCGAGATGACCATCCGCTTCGCCATCTGGGACCAGATCACCGACGCTGTCGGCCGACCCACCACGGTCTGACCAAAGGCCCGGAACCCAGCAACACCACACCCTGACACGCCGCCAGATCTCCACACACCCGACAACGTGACAGTGCCCCGAGGAAGGGTGTCTGGTGGGACGGAAGTCTCCATATCCCGTGGAGTTCAGGAACGACGCGGTGGCGTTGTACCGCGCGGGGGGCGGGAAGCGGACGTATGCCGCGGTCGCCGCGGACGTCGGGGTGAGCGGCGAGACGCTGCGCAGTTGGGTCCGGCAGGCCGACGAGGTCGCCGGCCGTGGGCAGGTCCGTGGTGACGAGGCGGCAGAGGATCGGGACGAGGAACTGGCGAGGCTCCGGGCCGAACTCGGCCGGTTGCGCAAGGCCGAGAAGGAGTGGGAACTCGAGCGGGAGATCCTGCGCCGGGCGGCCCAGTATTTCGCCAAGGAGATGAGGGCATGACCGGCCGCTGGGACTTCATCTCCGCCCCAACCGCGCCGACTTCGGCGTGCAGCGGATATGCCGGGTTCTTGAGGTCTCGCGCTCGGGCTACTACCGGTGGCTTGCGGGGGCGGAGGCCCGGCAGGCCCGCCGGGCGGCCGACGACGCCCTGGTCGAGGAGATCCGCGAGATCCACGCCGATCACAAGGGCACGTACGGAGTCCGCCGCATCCACGCCGAACTGCGCGGCTTCGGCCACACCGTCAACCGCAAGCGCGTCGAACGGCTGATGCGCGTCAACGGGGTCGAGGGCCGCCATCTGCGGCGGCGCAAACGCACCACGGCCCCGGACCGGCTCGCGCCGCCGGCCCCGGACCTGGTGAACCGCGTGTTCCATGCCGGGCAGCTCGACGAAAAGTGGTGCGGCGACATCACATACGTGCAGGTCGGTGGCACGTGGCTGTATCTCGCCTGTGTCCTGGACATCTGTTCACGCCGGGTGCTCGGCTGGTCGATGGCCACCTACATGCGGACCGAACTCGTCATCGACGCACTGAAGATGGCGGTGGCGACCCGGGGCGGCAGCGTGGCCGGGGTGATCTTCCACGCCGACAGGGGCTCCCAGTACACCTCGGGCGCGTTCGCCCAGGTCTGCGACCGTTTCGGGATCCGCAGGAGCATGGGCCGCGTCGGGTCGAGTTACGACAACGCCCTCGCCGAGAGCTTCTGGCAGGGGCTGAAGAGAGAGACGATGCACCAGAGGCTCTTCACGACGATCAGCCAGGCCAGGCTGGAACTCTTCCAGTGGCTGACGTACTACAACGGGCGAAGGCGCCACAGCTCGCTCGGCTACCTCTCACCCGTCGAGTTCGAACAGCAGCACCAAACAGAACGTAGACTCACACTCGCGGCATGATCCCCTGTGTCCACACTCCGGGGGGCGCCTCAGTAAGGCCTGCCCCCGGAATCGTCGTCTCAGGACTCGTCGGCGAGGAAGTGCTCGGCGAGGGGGGTGCTGGCGAACTTCTTGTTCATCTCGCGGGAGAAGAGCAGCAGCGTGTTGCGCGGCCGGTGGAGCACCGCGAGTTCCTGGGCCTGTCCGACGGCGTTGCGGGTGACCGTGACGACAACCTTCATGGGCTCGCCGAGGACTGATGCATCGTAGATCTCGAGGAAGCCGTTGTCGCCGAAGTCTCCGGTGAAGCTGAAGTCCTGGAACTCGTACAGTTCGCGGGCCTTGACCACGATGGCGCGGACCGCCTCCGCGCCACGGGCGGTGCCGTTCATGGCGGCGCCTTCCAGGGTGACGTCGTCGGCCAGGTTGTCCAGCCACCATGGGTAGTAGCTGAGTCCCTGGCGGCCGTTATCGCTGTCTTCCGCGTTCGTCATGTCATGCCTACTTCCGAGATCCGGCCCTGGCCGCTTACGCATGGACCGGCTACCAGTGATTCCAGCAGTAGATACGAGCATATGCTCTTATTTTCCTGGTAGCAAGCCTGCCGTCCGGCCGACGTGGCGCCACCAGGGGCAGGCTGGCCTCGTCACGGCCGCAAGCTGTGAGTACATGGGAGCAGAGTCTCCAGGTCGCCGAGGGCGCGGGCGGCCAGGTTGGCCAGGCACCGCTTGATGTGCGCCCACGCGCCCACTCCGGTGTGACGCCGCTCCCCGGATCGGCCCCGTCGGGCGCCGTCCGCAAGGTTCCTCGCTGGCCTGGGCGGCTTGGCCTGGACGAGCTCCTTGACGTCGGCCTTCGCCGGATGGTGGTCCACGCCTGCGAAGGGGCCGGGGCGGCGTTCATTGAGCCCGCAGACCCTGAGGAGCGGGAGGCACCGGTGCCGGTGCCGGCGGCCTCCAGGCCTTGTCCGGCGGTCAGAAGACCTGGGCGAAGCAGCCCAGGGTGACAGCTATCGAGAGCACCGCCAGCGAGACTGCCATGAGGGGCTTGGGTACGTGCATGGGAATCCTCCATTGTTTGGGCTGATGTGGCTTACGGGCAGTACCGAACGAGCCACTTGTCGGCGTTGTGTGTATTCGGCGCCGGGTTCGGCATCGTGGTCGCCCGTTCTTCGATCATCTCCTCGGGGAGGATTCGCTTCGGCAGCTCGCCAAACCGGGCGGGCGGCGGGCGGTGAGGTGGAGCCTCGGGAAGAGTTCGGCCGCTGCGGAGAGTGTCGGCCCACGCACGGGAGCAGATCCGATGGGGGTTTCTGCAAGGCTTTCGGGTGGAGGGGTGCGAGGCTCGCTGGAGGGGTCAGGAGGGGGCATCGCGCCACAGCTATGAGCATATGCTCATATTTGCCTTGATGGCAAGAGCGAGTGGTTCGGGGTGGACCCGCCGGCCCGTCGCCGACCGTTGGCGGCAGGGTGACTGTCGCATTTGAGAGCACCTGCTCGTATCATGGGTGGGTGAAGCTCTGGAGGAGACAATGACCACTGCGCCGACGGATCCCGCCGACTCGTGCAACAACCTGGCCCTGCGCAAGGCGGCCCGGTACCTCGGTGCGACCTACGACAAGGCCCTGGCCCCCGTCGGTCTTCGTGCGACGCAGCTCAGCATCCTGCAGAAGCTGAGTGGGCACGGAGAAATGACGATCACCAGCCTTGCCGACGTGATCGCCATGGACCGCACGACGATGGCCTCAAACCTCAAGCCGCTTGCCCGCGAGGGTCTGGTAACCGTCGAGTCATCGGCAGCCGACCGCCGCGCACGGATCGCCGCCATCACGCCGGACGGCCTCACCCGACTGAAGGCGGCGCTACCACTGTGGAATGCCGTGCAGGCCCAGTTCGAGGAGAACTTCGGCGCCGACGAGGCAGCCCATCTGCGCGCGTACCTCGACGCCGTCCTTCACACCGGATTCGAGCCCTGGGCCGAGTAGGACACGACGCTTCTGGCGCTACTGAGGGCTGGCGTCGGCCGCCCTGACGTCACCGAAGTGCCCGTGAACACGCCGGGCGTGACGGACCCCTTGACGCGGCTGCTTCCAAGGAGCGAGCGCATGGGGGGAGTCGTCGAGGGTGTGTGAGATCGGGCGTCGACGGCAGGGACTCGCTGCGCAGCCTGACAGGCAAGGTCATCACGGAGTCGACTCTGTCGGCCGCGACGCAGGAACTGATGAAGATCCGGGCCGGCCAGATCAACGGCTGAGGGCACGGTGTTCACCGAGGCCGAGCGGGCGCCCTTGGAACTGGCGGAACAGGGCACGCGCATCGTCCGGTGGCGTCACCGACGAGGCCTGGGCGAACGCGGCCAACCGCTACGACGAGGACCAGTTGGCCGGGTTGGTGTCCCTCATCGCCCTGATCAGCGCTTACAACCGCACTGCATGAACGTCATCATCCAGCGGCCGGTCCAGCTTCGACGACGCCTCCACCGTTAGCTTCCCAGTCGGCGGCAGCCACGGCATCACGCCCTGCAGCGCGGCCTTCGCTTCCTTCTTCCCCAACCCCATCCACACTCGATGACGGAGTCGATCTGAACGCCGAGGGCAAGGTCCGCCGTTCCGCAGGTCTCGCGGTCACGCCCTCGGTACCCGGCGCCCCGGAACCGGCGTGTCACTACGAACAAGTGCGCCGTGGCGTTCTACGACCGCTCGCGCAGTAAAGCGGGATCTGGCACGACGTACGCAACTGCGGCAACGCCGTCAATCTGCGGGCCTCCCGGGCTCGTCGCAAGCAACTGCCTTGACCACCGGCGGCGGGCCGCTCCTTGAGAAGGGGCTTGTCAGGGTCGGCTGACGGAGATGTCGAGGGGGGCCGGGGTGAGGTCGATGGGGGATGCCTCGGTGTCCGGGCTTCCGCCTGGCCGGGTGGTGCCGGTGCGCTGCCGGCGGCGATCGTTGTGCCAGGAGATGGCGCACGCCGCCAGGTACAGCAGGCTGATGGGGGTGGCGAGCAGCAGCATGCTGAGCGGGTCGGTGCTGGGGGTGGCGAGCGCCGCGAAGGCGGCGATGGCCATGAACATGCCGCGCCACCAGTCGGCCATCCGGCGTGCGCTGATCACGCCGCCGAGGTTCAGCAGCACGAGAAGGACGGGGAGTTCGAAGGAGAGTCCGAAGACGAGGACCATGCGGGTGGCGAGGTTGAGGAAGTCGTCGACGGGCAGGAGGTTGGTGGCGTTGTCCGGGGTGAAGGAGATAAGTACCCGTGCCGTGGTGGGCAGGGTCCAGTACGCCACGGCGGCACCGGTCAGGAACAGGGGGATGCCGGCCCCGAGGAAGGTCAGGGTGTATTTCTTCTCGTTGCGGTGCAGTCCTGGTGCGACGAAGGCCCACAGCTGATACAGCCACAGCGGGCTCGCGGCGACGACCCCCGCGGTGATGGACACCTTCAGCGCGAGGGTGAAGGGTGACAGAAGGCCGTTGAGGGAGATCACGCCGCAGCGGCCCGCGTCGTCCGTGCCGGCCGGTTGGCCCGGAGCGCAGCCGGGCAGGGGATCGATGAGGAATCCGATCAGCTGCTTGTAGAACAGGGCCGCAACGACGGTGATGAGCAGGATCGCTCCGACGGCCTTGAGTAGGCGGTTGCGCAGCTCGCGCAGGTGCTCCCGCAGGGGCATAGGCGCGGCGTCATGTGCTGGTTGGGTCGGCATGGGCGGTCCCGGTCCCTTCAAGTGCGGCACCGGCCGGGTGCTGGTCGGTGGCTTCGGTGTTTCAGCGCCGGGGGGAGGTGTCTGCCTCGGTCGCCTCCGGGGCCGTGTGCCGGCTCTCGGCCGCGAGCTGGTGGGCTGCGGTGGCGTGAACGGTCGGGGGTTCGTCCGCGTCGTCCTTCTGCATGGCCTTGGTCTCGCTCTTGAGGATCCGCAGCGACTGCCCGAAGGAGCGGGCCATTTCGGGGAGCCGCTTGGCGCCGAACAGGAGCACGACGACGAGGAGGATGAGGATGATCTCGGGTGCTCCGAGCCTGCCGAACATGGGCGTTTCCTTTCCGAGGGTCTGAAAGCGCAGGGGCGGTGCTCCTGCGCGGTGGCCTGGCTGCGGACGGATGCGGCAGCCAGGCCCTGCGTGCCGGTCAGTGCATTGACGGGGCGGGCCGACGGCGAGGCGGCCGTGGTCCTTCCCGGTTACGGGCCGTTCTTGTCGAGGCTGTAGCGCCCCGTGCCGGTGGCTTCCCGAGGCCCGTGGCCGGTGGCCGCGGGAAGCGGGTCGGGTGCGGTGGTCTTGCCGAGGCCCTTTGAGGTGTTGGTTCCGGCGCTGTCAAGCGGTTCGTCCCCTAGGCCGAGGTCGGCGGTCAGGTCGCCCAGGCCCAGGCTCTGGTCACCCAAGAGGTTCTTGGCCACGAAGGTCTTCGGGTTGAGGTCCTCGAGATTCAGGTCCTTGAGCTCGGTGGGGAGTTCGTCTCGAATGCTCGCCTGAGCGCTCTGCGAGAACTCGCGGAGCTTGCGCAGGGTCCGCATGGTGTCGGACACCATCTTGGGGAGCTTGTCGGGCCCGACAAGAATGACGGCCAGCACGATCAGCGTCACAACTTCGAGTGGGCCGATGTCGGAAAACATCCATGCCTCCCGTCGGGGATGGTGAAGGCTCCGCCGCTCCTGGAAGGGGGCGAAGCGTGGCGTGCCAGTCGTCCGAAGGGGCGCCTGCCGAACGCAGGCCAGCCGCACGACGGCGTGCGGCTCCCCGGGGGCTGACCACCCCGGGTACAACTGCGCAAGAGCGTTCGCTCCGGTCCTGCCCGCCGGGACACCCGGCGGGCAGGACGACCTCGGTCGAGGGCCCCTGCGGTGGGATTAGCGCAGGAGCCGGGCGAACATACCGGGCTCTTCGGTGAGGAGCTCCGGCTGCTCGAAAGCGGCGACACTGCCGCCTGGTCGAGCGCGTGCCGTCACGCCCGGGGCATGCCCGGACGTCTGGCCGTCCGCTAGCGGGACGGGCCGGCGGCGCGGCGGTACGGGGCCAGGAAGCGCGTCAGTTCCGACAGCAGCTGCCTGGGGGCCTGCTCAGCGACCCAGTGGCCGGCACCGGGGATGACCACACCTTGTACGTCGTTCGCGAGGGGAATCATCGCCTTTCCGACCAGGTCACCCCAGCTTTCCGATCCGCCGATCGCCAGGACGGGCATCGTCAGCTTGTTCTCGGCGCGCGTCGCGTTCTGCGCGGTGGTGGTGTCCCATGCGCGGTAGAGACCGAAGCTGCCGCGCAGGGTCTCGGGGTCGGAGAGGAGACGGAAGTAGTACTCGCGCGCGTAGTTGGGCAGCTTCTGCCCGCCCTGGATGTCGAACTCGTAGCCGAAGAAGATCTCCTCCCGGCCGCTGACCAGCTTCTCGGTCAGCTTGTGGTTGACCCGGTTGAAGGGGATGTGCCAGAGCCTGTTGTTGTGGTCCTCATCGATGAACAGGGGCGGCGAGGCCTTCAGCGTCGGGGGTCCGGGAACCTCCAGGAGGGCCACGCGGGCGACACGCTGTGGATGGTCCGCCGCCAGCGCGTAGCTGACGATCAGGCCGGTGTCATGGCCGGCCACGGCGAACCGTTGGTGACCGAGGGCGTTCATAAGGGCGACCAGGTCGTTGGCGAGGGTAGCGGTGTCGTACCCGCTCTTGGGCTTCTCGGTCAGACCGATGCCGCGCTGGTCGACGGCGATGACCGTGTAGTGCCGGGCGAGCTCCGGCATCACCATGCGCCAGGCGTACCAGTTCTGCGGCCAGCCGTGTACCAGCAGCAGCGGCGGCCCGTCGCCTCCGATGACCGCGTGCTGGCGCAGTCCGCCGGCCTGGATGAACCGGCTGGTGAACGTCTTGGTGAACCCGGCCGGAAGCCCCGGAGCCGTGGAGACCGAACCCAAACCCCTCGGCCTGCGCACGGCGGGGGAGGCAGCGGCGACGGTGGTCAATCCGCCTACCAGCGAGATACCGGCTGCGGCAGCAGCAGAAGCAGCCGCGCCGCCGACGAAGCCGCGTCGGGACAGCCCGCGCCGGGCACGGTGTGACACCGGCTTTGATCCGGGGCCTTCCTGCGTGGGCGGCTCCATGGGAGACATGGTCATGAAAATTTTCCCTTCGAACGTTGCTCGAGCGTCAGGGCGAAGCCAGGACCTCGAGACTAAGGAGCATATGCTCGTATTTGTGTCGGCTTCGGAATCCGACTGATGGTGCGCCGGGGCTGTGTTCAGGGGCTGATCGGGGCCGGCCGTCCTGCAGGCTGGTCGTCGCCCGTCATTCCCGGGTGGCTGATGAGATGTCAGCGGCCGGGGAACCGCTGCGTGATCTCCTGGAGCACCCAGCCGTTGCCGTCCGGGTCGCTGAAGGTGGCGAAGGAGCCGTAGGAAGCGCGGCCGGGGTGCAGGCCGGCAAGCCGCCCCTGTCCCTCGACCCGGTGGGTGACCTCTCCGGCCTCATGGCCGTGGTAGAGCAGTCCTGCGGCGTCGTGGAAGACTTCGCCCACCTCGATGCCGCGACCGACGAGTTCCGCGCGGGCCTCCTCGATGTCGGAGACGGCGAGGTACAGGCCCTGGGCCGAGCCGGGCGCGGCGGAGGTGATCCCCGTGCCGAACATGATCGAGCACTCGGAACCGGGCGGCGTGAAGTGCACCGCGCGCCAGTTCTCGCTGGCGGCCATGTCGATGTCCAGACGGAATCCCACCTGCTCGTAGAAGGCCTTGGCCCGATCGACATCGGAAACAGCCAGCACGGTGACTTCGAGCTTCATGTACATGTAGGGGTCTTTCTCTCTTGATGTCGGTGAATCTCACACCTGCGAGTCACCGGTCGATGGGGGCCGGGGGCGGCGGAGCAGTACGAGCTGCCCACCGGCTCGGGGATTGCGATCCGGAGGGCGGACGATCGCGTCCCAGGTGGCGCACGCCTGCTCGATGCCGCCGCTCTTGAGGTGCATCTCGGCGCCGGCCACCAGGTCGAGCGCGACGACCCGACCTGCACAGGTGTCAGATGGGCGGGCTGTGGCGGCGAGGGCGTACGACAGCCAACCGTCAGCGCTTCAGGTGGACGGTGAAGTGCCTCTCGGTGTCACCGGCAGGAACGGTGCGAACAAAGCCTCGGGCGTTGCGGTAGTCGCCTGATCCGCCGGTGATGCCGACGTCGACGTAGGACGGGGCGGGCAGGTGGAGCAGCGCCTGCGCGGCGAACTGTCCCTCAGGCAGAGAGAAGGTGCCCAGGCACTGGAGCGCGGCCGGATCGACGTGGGTGTAGGTACAGACGACGCTGTGATCGCCGACCTTCTCGCCGTCGCGGTAGAGGTCTTCGTGGATGACGCGCTGGTCACCCGGGCTGATTCCTGCCCGGCCCAGATCGAGGTCTTCGAGCGAGGTCTGTTTGCCGACCAGCTCGAAAGTTTTCGCGCGCTGGTCAACGACGTGCGCACTGGCAGAAGTTGACGTGCCGGCCGACGCCAGCGGGGCGATGGCGACGCCACCGGCGACGACAGTGGCGATGCCGGCGGCTGCACTCAGGTAACGCAGCTTGTTGATCTTCAATGTAGTCGGCAACTTGCCGCTCCGTTCTGTGGTGTCGATTCGGTGGCGGCAGAACCTCGGCCCGGATGCACGGGGGCCGACGCCTGCTCCGATCGACTTGTGAACAACCTCTGTTGGGGTGGCATTTCGACACTCACACAACCTACGTCACCTGCCATAGGGGTGACGGATAATCAGGTGATGACCGCCCTGGATGCCGAGCCATGCTCTTGCTGGTGCGGACCTTGCGCAGTGTCAGGTTGTTGCATGCGTCGACGAGGTCCACCCGCGTCGGGGCCATGTCGTCGCGACGTGACTTACCGGCAATAGGAGCATATGCGCCTATTATCGAAATGGCAAGGGGCGGGTCTTGGGCGACACCTACCGTGACCCCCGGTCCATCGCCGGATGGTCGAGTCGCCCCCCGGCTGATTTCGGTCGGACGGTGATCCATCCGCGACCCGGACGTCCTCATCGCTGCGGACGCCGGATGCGACGCGCACCCCGCCGCGCCTTCCCTGTTGCCCATTTGGAGGCGGTCGCGGTGGTACCGGTATGTCACCGGCGTCAGGCGTCGCAGATGCGACATGCCGCCAAAGGTGATGGCCGTGTGAGGGGTGGGCGCGGCCACCCCTTCGGGGCGCGGCGATGGGTGCCCGGGCGACTCGGCGTCGCCGAGTCGAAAGGGTTCGGGAGGATCTGCTCCTTGCTGTCGAGCCGATAGGAGCATATGCTCCTATCGGCTCGACAGTCACGTAGCGGAGCTGAAGTTGTCCGCTCGGCCGGGCCCCATCCCTCCCGGACCGCCTTGGCTGCCTTTTTATCGCGTGCCCGTCCGGGCTCGCGCAGCATCGCGAGGTCTTACCGACCGTACATTTGCAAGGAGTATCACCATGACTGTCGTAAAAGCCGCTGCAGTCCAGATCAGTCCCGTGCTTTACAGCCGCGCGGGCACCGTAGAGAAGGTCGTGAAAAAGATCCGCGACCTGGGTGAGCAGGGTGTCCAGTTCGCGGTCTTCCCTGAGACCATCGTTCCCTACTACCCCTACTTCTCCTTCGTGCAGCCGCCCTACACCATGGCCGAGGGGCACCTGCGCCTGCTCGATCAGGCGGTGACCGTACCGTCCGCCGAGACCGAGGCGATCGCCGAAGCCGTCCGGGAAGCCCACATGGTCGTCTCGATCGGCGTCAACGAGCGTGACGGCGGCACCATCTACAACACGCAGCTGCTGTTCGACGCGGACGGCACACTGATCCAGCGCCGCCGCAAGATCACGCCGACCTATCACGAGCGGATGATCTGGGGCCAGGGCGACGGTTCGGGCCTGCGCGCGGTAGATAGCGCCGTCGGCCGCATCGGACAGCTCGCATGCTGGGAGCACTACCTGCCGCTAGCACGCTATGCCTTGATCGCCGACGGCGAGCAGATCCACGCCGCGATGTACCCCGGTTCCTTCGGCGGCCAGCAGTTCGCCGACCAGATCGAGGTCAACATCCGCCAGCATGCGCTGGAATCGGCCTGCTTCGTGGTCAACGCCACCGCCTGGCTCGAGGCCGACCAGCAGGCGCAGATCGCCAAGGACACCGGCGGCCCCGTTGGCGCGATCTCCGGTGGCTTCTTCACCGCCATTATCGATCCCGAGGGCCGCATCATCGGCGAGCCGCTCACATCCGGCGAAGGCGAAGTGATCGCCGACCTGGACTTCGCGCAGATCGACCTGCGCAAGCGCCTGATGGATGCGCGCGGCCACTACAGCCGCCCGGAACTGGTCAGCCTGCAGATCGAACGAACGCCGGCGCCCCACGTCCGTGAGCGCAGCACTCTCCTGCCGGTCCAGACTGGCCGGGCGGCTGAAGAAGGCCGCCCCGTCGAAGCCCAGTGAGCTGTTTGCCGAGCCTGGAGGCCCTCCCGGGGGCTCGAACCGGACAGGAGGAGTTGATGCTCGTAAGTTCGGCGCGCGGTCTCATGTCGCCCATGCGCCTGATGCGTCGTGGCGTCGCGAATCCGCTTCTTGTTTTTCCCACCTCGCCTGGGAAGTGCCCGGGTGAACGGCTGAGCGACAAGTGTCGGATCAAAGCCGAAGGGATATGGCCCCGGTCGACGACGCCGATGCCATCCTCAAGCTCGCCGACTACCAGGACTGCTGGTCTTGTGGAGGAGTTCCACTTTGACCGGATTCCGGAGGCCGACCGAAAGATGCCCCACGCACCGGATGGGACCGGGTACCTGATCGGCGCCAGACGGGAACAAAAGCGCGGCGAGAAGGTTTAAGTCGCAATTCCCATTGCGTATCACCCGCCGCTAGTAACAATGCCACAGATTAGGTGAGGCTGAGGATGCCCCTGCGGGGTGCGTCCGGCCACGCGAAGAGGAGGAACCCATGACTGATTCAGAGACTGAGAAGCAGCGCGTTAACATCGGAAAGCAGCACCCGGCCAATTACAAGGCTCTTATCACCCTGTCCTCGGCAGTGGAAGACACCACCACCGCGGCAGGTCTTGACCCGCTTCTGGTCGAGCTTTTGAAGATCCGCACGTCCCAGATCAACGGCTGCGCGTTCTGTCTCAAAATGCACACCCGCGACGCGCTCAAGAAGGGCGAGAACCCGGACCGGATCGCAGTGTTGCCCGCGTGGGAAGAAACCGATTACTTCTCCGAGACCGACCGCGCGGCCCTACGCCTTACAGAGGCCATCGCGCACGTGTCCGAGGGGCACGTGAGCGACGACGACTACAACGCGGCAGCAGCCGTGCTCTCCGCAGATCAGGTCTCGGCGGTGGCCTGGCTGTCAACGTTGATGAACGCCTTCAACCGCGTCGCGATTACAAGTCGATACCCGGTCACCGGCAACTGAACCAGCTTGTAGTCCGTGCGGGCATGCGAGTGCTGTCGTCCCAGGACGAGTTCTTCGAGGTCGCCCCGATGCGTTGATGGCGTTGGGTATGCAGGACACTCCCAGCACCCATGTATACGGAGGGCCCGCTCCATCCGTGACCGGACCGTGTCGAAGATGTCGATATCGGCGGGATCGCTGTGCCACTTGGCCTCGATCAAATACCAGGTATCCCCGTAGCGGGCCACCAGGTCCGTCTGCCGGGGTTTCGCGATGGACGCGTTGCGGACGACGCGGAAGTGCGCCCGCCTGTACCGCTGCTCCAGCAGCGCCTCCAGCTGGTAGCCACACTTGTGCGCAGACGGCAGCGCGCTGAGCTGTTTGAAGTCCGCCAGCAGCGATAGCCCGCCTGACCTCACACCATTCCTCTCACCGGCCACCATGGAATCCTCTCTCTTCGATGACGGACGCGTCCGGCTCCCACCACAAGGTCAACGGCTGCCCCTCGACAGGAGGGCACGTGGCCTTCGTTCTGTCGAAGGTGATGTCGCAAGCGGTCAGCGCGGTTTTCCACGTGCGACAGGTGACCGGCTGGCTGACCCGGCATCCCACGACCCTGACCGAGGAAGACCGGGCTGGCCTGAAGGATGTCCTGGCACGCTGCCCCGAACTGGAGACGGCCGCCGGGCATGTCCGTGACTTCGGCGAGATACTCACGAGCCGCCTCGGAGCGGTGCTCCCTGCCTGGATCGACGCAGTCGACGCCAGCCAACTGCCCGGCCTCACCGGCTTCGCACTCCACCTGCTCCGGGACCTCGACGCCGTGATAGCTGGCCTCACCTTGGACTGGAGTTCCGGCAGTATCGAAGGCGCCGTGAACCGCATCAAGAAGATCAAAAGGCAGCTCTACGGGCGAGCCGGATTCGAACTCCTACGCAAGATGATCCTGCTTCAGTGACCCTCAGCAGCGACGCCCCGGGATCTTTACAACGTCGGGTCAGGCCAGCTCGACAAATCGGTGGACGCGAAAGGACGTCAGCTGGTCGGGTTCGATGCTTGCCGAGTCCACCCGGTAGCGGCCAGCGGCGAGTTCGAGAGCGGTGCTGTCCGTGAGTGTCCCGACCTCGGTGCCGAAGTAGGCGGCATCGAACATCACGAGCTCGCCAGTGGTGCTCAGTACAGGTCCTTCCTCCCACTCGGCGGTGGGAAGCCCAGCCCGGATGAAGTCGGCGACACCATCCTCGCTCTCCGCATAGCACCAGCGGACGAGGACTCGGTACTCAGGAAGGTAGGCGGTGGAGAGAGGTTCGTCCCCCAGGACCAGCGCCTCAGCTCCGTCAGGCAGTGCGAGGACTCCAACGAAATCCCTCACCTCGCAAGCCCGGTCGTAGTCGCCCTCCGTTCCCGACCAGTGCGCCAGCGCGGTGCGTGGAACCACGATGAACGGGCCGCCCTCCGTCTCCAGCCACGTCAAAGACATGCCGCCTCCACCTTCAGGATCTCAGTTCCGTCGCGACAGCGTATGTGCCAGGTTGGACAGGGCTCATGGTGGTCGAGGTGCGCGGTGACGGGCCCAGGGTCGTGACCATCCCCTGCATTCGAACGCCACCGTCACCCTCCGCGACCGCTCCCCAAGATCTGTGCCAGAACCCAAAAGTCACTGACATTGATCACGCCGCTCCCCGAGAAACGTCATTGATCCGGTGACACCGGCCTCACTACCCTCCTGATCGACGTCAGCGTGGGCGGCGCCCCGTGGTTACCCGCGGAGCAGCTCGGCCAGCACCTCGGCTTCGCTGATCTCGGGCTGCTTGGTCGCGGTGAGGAGCGTCAAAGTCCGGTCTTTGGCGAGGGCGCGCAGGTGAGCCAGCGCGTCTGCATGCTCGGGATCTTCGAGTTCGGCCCGGTAGCGATGGCTGAACTCCGTGAAGCGTTCCGGGTCGTGGCTGTACCACTTGCGCAGTTCCGTGGACGGGGCAACCTGCTTGCACCACTCGTCGAGATGGGCCTTCTCTTTGGTCATTCCCCGTGGCCAGATGCGGTCGACCAGCACTCTGGTGCCGTCGGCCTGCTCCGGAGCCTCGTAGACCCTGCGGACGTGCACGGTCTTCTTGCGTGCCATGGGGAACCTCCTGGTGAGCTGGGTACTCCGCTTCTTTCGGCATCACACGTGGTAGCGGGCGATGATCTCAAGCCGTGCCACCTCGTCCGGCCCCGGATAGGCCACCAGCACCGGCAGACCGCTGGGGTCCATGCCCTCGAGAAGGTGAATCCCTCAGCCTGCCTTGTGTACACATGGCCGGACCGGGCGCTGAGCACGCGCTCGCACCGCTGGAAGTCGTCTGGGCCGTCCGCCGTCCAGATCACGTACTGCGCGCCGACATGGCCCGCCGGGTAGTCCGGGGGCGCCGGCCCAGCAGCGTTCCCGACTCCGCTCAGGCGGCCGCCGGTGCCTGGCCGCGCTGGGCGATCATCATGGCCATGTCGTCGTCGAGTAGACCGCCCGCATAGGCCCGCAGGTCGGCGGTGATCTGCTTCAGGAGCGGCCCGGGGGCGTGGTCGACCCACCTCGCGAGGCGTTCGGCGAGCGGGTAGAAGATGCCCGCGCCGTCGCGGGTCTCGGTGACGCCGTCGGTGTAGAGCAGGATCCTGTCCCCCTCGTGGAAGGGGAAGGTCGCCACCGTATACGTGTCGTCGGACATGGCGCCGAGGCCGAGCGGCGGGGCGGGTTCGCTCACCTGGAGCGCGGTGACGGTCCCGGTCGCCCGGCGCAGCAGCAGGGGCGGCGGATGGCCGCAGCTGATCATGTGCACCACCGGCTCGTCGTCCGGGATGTCGAGCACCACGGCGGTCACGAAACGTTCGGCGGCGTCGGGCTCGCATTCCGAGAACTCCGCGAGGCCCCAGCGGACGGCGTCCTCGAGGTAGGCGACCAGCTCCGTCAGCGGGATCTGCCGATGGGCCGCGGCGCGGAAGGCACCCAGCACGATCGCCGTGTCGCTGATCGAGGCGAGGCCCTTGCCCCGGACGTCGCCCATGATCAGTCGGGTGGAGTCGGAGGTACGGGCCGCGGCGTAGAGGTCGCCGCCTAGGTAGGTGTCGGCCTCGGCGCTGTGGTACTCCGCTGCGAGGGACATCGGCCCGGCCCGCCGGGGGAGCGGGCGCAGGACGACCCGCTGTGCGGTGTCGGAAACGGTGCGCGCTCTGCTCAGTTCCCGTTGATGCCGGTCCCGCAGGTGGGTGAAGGCGAACAGCAGGGCGGAGAGCACGGTGAGCGAAGCGAGTTCGACCAGCACACTCTCGGTGCCCAGGGTCCGACGCTCCGCCCCCGCGGCGATCAGCGCGAGTATCGCGAGGCCACCGATCAGGGCCGTGGGGCGTGGGCCCGCGCCCATGGCGGTCACCGCCGTGGCGACGACCAGGAGGTGGGCGAGGTGGATGTCCGGAGGCAGGAACGCGTCGGCCGCCGGGATGGAGACGATCAGGGCCAGGGGGACGACCAGGAAGAGCGGGTGCAGCGCCGCCCGGCTCCAGACTTTGAGGACCCTGGTCACGGAAGTCGTGGTTGTCGCAACGCTCATCCCTGCTCCCATCATGCCGGCCTGGTGAGTGGCCGCGGTGCGCGAGAGACGCCCTCGCGGGGAGGGGGCCGACCGGCACATCCCTCACCTTTGTGAACAGATCGGTGGTGTGCAGTATGCCGGGCGTCGAACAGCCTGCCGGCGCTCCAGACGGCACCTGCGACTTGCTCAATCAGGGCAGCGACCCTCCGCTGGCGCCCGCCCCAAACACGTCCCCCGCCCCCAGGCCGACCTGACCTTCACTCCCGGCGATACCTTCGTGCTCTACACCGACGGCCTCATCGAACGCCGCGGCGAGGACATCGACGCCGACCTCCAACGCCTCGCTGACGCGCTCGCCCGCTATGCCCGCCACAGCCCCGAACACCTCGCCGACTGCTCCGCGCTGGCGCATGCCGCGCGCTTGCTCGTGCAGCTTCGAGGCGTACAGCGATGCGGTCCGGTGCCATGGCTCCGATGGCGCAGAGGTTGGTGGCCAGGGAGGTCGGGCAGGTCGAGGTCGGCCCGCGGGGCGGGCTCTGGTGAGCAGGCCAGTTCGTACTCGCTGAGCCCGCCTGGGAAGGCTGTGCTGTCGCGGATGTGGTGGACGAACCCGTCGTGGAACAAAACGCACACGGGCAGCGCAACCGTCTGTAACGCGCAGCGACAGCTTCGTCTTACTGCCCCTCGTCGGCTCGGCGCGCCGTGCTGAAGCGTCGCTGATGGGCGGCAGGGCTGAGCGACAATTCCCTCACGAAAACTCTCCGCATGCTCTCGTAATTCGGGAATCCGGCAAGGGATGCCGTCTGCGTTGCGGTATGCCCTTGGTCGAGGAGAGCTTTCGCCATGTCGAACCGGATCATCTCCACGTACCGGGCCGGCGTCGTGGACAGCTCGTCATGGAAGAGCCGAGTGAGATGCCGAGGGCTCACATTGAGGTGCTTGGCGAGTTCGCCGAGTGAGTGGTTTCCCCCGGGATTCGCCGTGATCAAGTCGGTGAGTTTACGGAGGGCCGGAGACCGGGGCGGCGGTCCTTGCAGTGGGGCGGAGAACTGCGACTGGCCGCCCGAACGCTGCAGATAGACCACCAGGGCGCGGGCGACGTCGCGGGTGAGATCAGGGCCGTGATCCTCCTCGACTAGTGCCAGTGCCAGGTCGATGCCGGCGGTCACGCCCGCCGAGGTGTAGATGGTGCCGTCACGGACGTAGATCGCGTCGGGTTCGACGCGGCTGGCCCGGCAGCGGGCGGCGAGCTCGTGCGCGACCTTCCAGTGCGTGGTCGCGCGCTTGCCGTCCAGGAGGCCGGCGGCGCCGAGGATGAATGCTCCGGTGCAGATGGACGCGACCCGGCCGGCCCGGCCCGCCAGCGTTCGCGTGGCCTCGATCAGATCACGGGGGACCGGTGTGCGCGGGTAGATGTCCGCGCCGGCCACCAGGAACGTGTCGGGAGCGGGCTCCGTGGCGGCGGCGTCGACCGCGATCCGGATCCCGATGGACGAGGTGACATCGGCACCGGTCGGCGACACCAGAACGATCTTGTAGTCGGCACCGAGCCGGTTCGCTTCCCCGAACACCTCCGCGGGGCCGACGACGTCCAGGAGTTTGACCCCGTCATAGACGAGGATCGCGACCCGATGCGTGGCGGAGCCCACAACCCCGCTGCCCGCCTGTCCGGATTCGGGTGACTCATGGCCGGACCGAGGGAGCGCCGGACGCCGGGTGGTTGGCAGTGTGGAAGACGGACGCACCGTCCATTCGTAACACACCGATATCGGAAGGAGCAGAGGTCATGAGCGAGATCATCGCGGGGGTAGAGATTCCTGAAACGGCGGCGGTCGCCGAGGCCACCCGCCTCATGCAGGAGATGACCAGCCCCCTCCTCTACCACCACTCCCGGCGCGTTTTCGTCTTCGGCGCCATGCATGCTCACAGGCTCGGCCTGGAGCCCGACCCGGAGCTTCTCTACCTGTCCGCCATGTTTCACGACACGGGCCTCTTGACGCCGTTTTCCGACGTGGAGCAGCGCTTCGAGGTCGATGGAGCCGACCATGCACGTAAGTTCATGCTCGACCGTGGTTTCCCGGCCGGGGCTGCCGACGTGGTGTGGACGGCGATCGCGCTGCACACGACCCCGGGAATTCCCGGGCGGATGGGCCCGGAGATCGCTATCACGAATCTGGGGGTTCTGACCGACGTGCTCGGCCTGGGCCTGAACGAGCTGGATCGCAGCCAGGTGGACGAGATCACCGCCGTCCATCCGCGGGGTGACTTCAAGAACGAGTTTTTGCAGGCTTTCGTCGAGGGACTCAAGCACCGCCCGGAGACCACGAACGGAACCGTGAATTCGGATGTGCTGGAGCATTTCATTCCCGGCTTCCAGCGCACGACCACGGTCGAGCGCATCATGGGCGCTCCGTGGCCGAGCTGATCAAAGGCGCCATAAAACGTGATGAGACGTGTGAGTGGCCCTCCCGACGGGCGTCGTCTCGGGCGAGGTGCGGCCTTCGCCGTGCTGGCCTGCGCCACTGTGGTGATGATGGCCACGGCAAGCGCACCGTCACCGATCTATCCGCTGTACCGGGAGCGTTGGGGCCTGTCGGTCACGATGCTGACAGTGATCTTCGCGGTGTATGTCGTGGGTCTGCTCGGCGCCCTGCTGACGGTCGGATCGCTGAGCGACCAGCTGGGTCGCCGCCCGGTGCTGGTCGCCGCCCTTCTGGTGGCGGCGACCAGCACGGCGGTCTTCTGGACGGCCGACGGCGTCGTCTCCCTCCTGATCGCCCGGGTGGTGCAAGGCATCGCTACGGGGACGGCCACGGGCGCTCTTGCCGCCGGACTGGTCGAGCTCTCACCCAAGAGACATCCGCAACTGGGGCCCACCACGACAGCGGTGGGCACGAGTATCGGCATGGCCGCCGGTGCCGGAGTGGTGGGGCTGCTGGTTCAGTCGACCTCACGCCCCGATGCGTATGTCTTTCCCGTCCTGATGCTGACCTTCGTCGTTCTGGCCGCGGTCGTCCTCACGATCCCAGAGACCCTCGCCCCGCACGCGACGGGACTTGCGTCGTTGCGACCGAGCGTCCGGGTTCCTCGGGAAGCCCGGCCGGAGTTCTTCGCCTCCGTTCCCGCCCTGGTCGCGGGGTGGTCCGTCACGGGTCTGTTCCTCGCGCTCACTCCGTCCCTGGTGAGCAATGTCCTGCATGTGCGGTCCGGCGCTGCGGGCGGGCTCAGCATCGCGGCGCTGTTTCTGGCCAACAGCGTGGGCGGGTTGTGGTCCGTTCGGCATACGGCACGGCTCGCCACCTTGCTGGGGGCGGTTCTCCTGGCTCTGGGTGCGTCCGGACTGGCGGTGGCCATCGCTGTTGCGTCGCCGGCCATATACGTGGGCGGATCGGTCATTGCGGGGCTGGGCGTCGGCCTGACGTTCAACGGCAACCTCCGCGCCATCAGCGCGGTCACCACCGCGAAGTCGCGGTCGGAGGTCTTCTCGGCCGTCTACGTGATCAGCTATGCGGCGTTGAGTCTTCCGGCCCTCGCGGCCGGGCTCGCGGCGCCCTCATGGGGGCTGGAGACCACGGGCTATCTGTACGTCGGCTTCGTCGGGGCGCTGTCCTTGGGTGCAGCCCTGCACGCCGGACGATCACGTGCTCGCAGGCCCAGCGGCGATCCGATACGCACGGGCTGGGAAAGCGGACCTCGCAGCGAACGGTCCCGCTGCTGAGCACGCCGTACGTCCCACGCCGACACCATCCCCGAAGCAGCTTGATCAGGACTTACGGCTGCCGTGTCGGAGCGGGTCGGCTCGCTTCCGCGGAGCTGTCTTCGAAGATCCTGAGATCGAAATAGCTACGCTGCATCCGCAAGCTGGAGGAGGTTGCGATCTGTATGGGTGGCCGAGACGGGCCCGGAGGGTCTGAGCTGGAGGACGAGCTCGGAGCCGAATGGGAGACGCACCGGCCCGCGGTCTTCGGCGTGGCCTACCGGCTGCTGGGGACTGTGGCCGATGCCGAGGATGTCACCCAGGACGTGTGGCTGCGGGCGGCCGGAGCGGATCTGCAGGACATCGGTGATCTGCGGGCCTGGCTGGTGACGGTGGCCGCGCGACGGTCGTACGACATTCTCAAGAGCGCCCGTGTCCGCCGGGAGACCTATGTCGGGCCGTGGCTGCCGGAGCCGCTGCTGACAGGGCCGGACGCGTCGCAGCCGGTACTCGTTGACGAGTCCGTCAGTTCGGCGATGCTCCTGATCATGGAGGAGCTGAGTCCGCCGGAGCGGGTGGCCTTCGTCCTGCACGATGTCTTCGGTCTTGGGTTCGGCCGGATCGCCGAGGTGCTGGACGTCTCCGTGCCGGGTGCCCGGCAGCTCGCCTCGCGGGCACGACGGCGGGTGGCCAAGGCGAAGCACTCCACGCCGCAGGCGTCGAAGGCGGAGCGCGAACGGGTCCTCACGGTCTTCCGCGCCGCCTACGAGGCCGGGGACCTGGTCGGCCTGGTCAGGCTCCTGCATCCGGACGCCGTGTATGTCACCGACGGCGGCGGCAAGATCTTGGCGGCACGCAAGCTCATTCACGGCGGCGAGCGCGTCGCCGAGGTCATGGTGCGTACGGGACGCCAGTGGCACCCGGACCGCATCGACTTCGCCGAGGTCGGCGGCGAGCTGGCCCTCGTGTTCCACCGGGAAGGCCGGGTCTACTCCGTCGACACGGTCCAGATCACAGACGGCCTGATCACCGCGTACCGCAGGGTCATGAACCCCGACAAACTCGTGCGCGTCTGAGCTGTCACACGCGGAGGGGCTATCTCGTCTCCCTGCTGAGAACGCACAACGGGCGACGAAGGAATACGCGCGAGCAGGTGAGATCGATCATGCGGCACGGCATACATCCATCTGCAGCCGCTATGAGCCCTGCGCGTGAGTGCGCTGTGCGCTCGGGTCGCCCCTCCCAGTAAGGATCTGTATGCAAGCCATCACTGTGCGAGACCGTGACGCTGGTCTTGCCGGGATGTCCCTGACGGACATTCCCTACCCTCACGCGGCCGAGAACGACGTCATCGTGAGGGTGCACGCCGCCGGCTTCACCCCTGGCGAGCTGGACTGGCCCGCCACGTGGACCGATCGCGCCGGCCGTGACCGGACGCCGAGCGTGCCCGGGCACGAGCTGTCCGGTGTCGTCGTGGAGCTGGGGTACGGCACCACCGGCCTGAGTGTCGGACAGCGGGTGTTCGGCCTGGCCGACTGGACCCGTGACGGCACTCTCGCCGAGTACACCGCGGTGGAGGCCCGCAACCTCGCCCCGCTGCCGGCGGACGTCGACCACACCGTGGCCGTCGCACTGCCCATTTCGGGGCTGACCGCCTGGCAGGGCCTGTTCGACCACGGCCGCCTCACCACAGGCCAGACCGTTCTGATCCATGGTGCCGCGGGCGGCGTCGGCTCGATCGCGGTACAGCTCGCCCGGGAGGCCGGCGCCCGCGTCATCGGCACCGGCCGCGCCTCAGGCCGGGACAGCGCACTCGCACTCGGCGTCGACACCTTCATCGACCTGCAGGCCGAGAAGCTGGAGGACGCCGGCGAGGCCGACGTCGTGTTCGACGTGATCGGCGGCGACATCCTCGACCGCTCGGCCGCCCTCGTCCGGGCCGGTGGCACGCTCGTCTCCATCGTCATGCCGCCCAAGGTCCAGCCCAAGGACGGGCGGGCGGTCTTCTTCGTCGTCGAACCCGACCGCGCCCGGCTCGCCGACCTCGCCACGCGGCTGAGGGACGGCCGGCTCAAGCCGGTCGTCGGTGCTGTGCGGCCCCTCGCCGAGGCAGCCGCCGCGTTCGCCCCCGGCAAGCGCACCCCGGGCAAGACGATCATCCGCGTCACGGAAGACTGAATCAGGAGACCCATCGTGATCGGAATGCGAATCGCCACCGGCTTCCTGGCCGTCGGCACGCTGACGGCGGCCACGGCCTGCTCGACCTCGGACCAGCCCATCCACGCCACGGGCACGACCGCGGCCATGGCATCGCCTGCGGCCATGGCATCGACACGTCCCACCGAAACCCTCAAGCCGCTGCTCCAGCAGGCCCTTCCGAATGTGAAGGGCAAGACGTTCACCTCGGCGATCGTGGACTTCCCGCCTAACGCAAGCGCGATGCCGCACCGGCACGGCCAGGCGTTCGTCTACGCCTACGTCCTCGAAGGCACCGTGCGCAGCCAGCTCGAAGGCAAGCCCGCGACTACCTACCACCAAGGCGAGAACTGGGTCGAGCAGCCGGGCGCCCACCACCTCCTCACCGAGAACACCAGCCGGACCAAACGGGCCAAGCTCCTGGTCGTCTTCGTCTCCAACACCGGAGACAAGCTCAAGATCGACGATCCGAAGTCGTAGCCCCCGGGGCATGCGCGGGGCGGCATCACCCTGTACCACCCCGCCAAAGCACGCCCACTCTCCACCAACGTGCCCAAAGCGCGGCTTATACCACACGAAGGAATCATAGGAACAATTACCGACCCCCAGCGCGTCCACATCGGCGAGCAGCCCCGGCCGCCTACAAGAGCCTCATCGCCCTGTCCTCGGAGGTGGGAGAGACCACCACCGCCGCGGGCCTCGACCCGCTCCTGGTCGAGCTGCTGAGGATCCGCACCTCCCAGATCAACGGCTGCGTCTTCTGCCTGCGCATGCACACCGGCGACGCCCTCAAGAAGGGCGAGAGCCGACCGGATCGCCGGGCAAGCGGCAGTCGGTCCGAGGGGCGCTGCTGCGGTCTCGGCATCCGCTCCGGCGGCCTGCCGCAGTACCTGCAGTGGTTCTGAAGTGATCAACCACTATAAACGCCTTGGCAGAGATCTAGGTCCTCGTACCCGGCAGCGGCCACAGACGCCAGTCGAACAGCAAGTGAAAGACTCCCTGATGGAATACCAGCACACTCGCCCCCTTCATAACCGCGTCGTCATCGTCACCGGAGCCGGTACCGGGATCGGCCGGGCAACGGCGGTCGCGATGGCCGAGGCGGGGGCGCACGTCCTCGGTGTCGGCCGACGCCAGGTGGCCCTGGACGAGACTGCCGCCATGCACCCAGGCATCGCGACTCTCGCTACTGACATTCGCTTGGAGCATGCCCCTGAGCTGATCATCAGTACGGCGATCGACCGATGGAAGCAGCTTGACGTGGTGGTGAACAACGCTGGCGCGACTGCACGTGTCTCGTTCGACGAGGTGACACGCTCGCGCATCACCGACCTGTTCGACCTCAACGTCATTGCCCCTACCATGCTCGCCCAGGCAGCGTTGCCTCACCTGCGCCGCAGCAAGGGCTCGATCATCAACGTCTCCAGCACCTACGGCCATCGCCCCCACCCGGGCGGTGCCCACTACGGGGCGACCAAGGCCGCCCTGGAACAGCTGACGCGTACCTGGGCGGTCGAGCTGGCCAAGGACGGGATCAGAGTCAATGCCATTGCCCCCGGTCCGACCGAGAGCGAGGCTCTGTCCGTCAGCGGGCTCACGGAGGAGGAAGTGATGGCGGTCAAGAAAGAGCAGGCATCCCGGATCCCTCTGGGAAGGAGGGGACACCCGAAGGAAGTAGCGACCTGGCTCGTCCGCTTCGCAGATCCCACCGCGACGTGGCTGACGGGCCAGATTCTCACAATCGACGGAGGCCTCGAACTCATATGAATACGCTCTTTCGGTGGTCCACCGGGCATCAGGCCTCAACAGATATGGGAAAGCTGCGGCGATCTCGTCCACCTCGCCCGTGAGTGACAGCGTGTGTGCTGGTACGGCCCAGACGGTCGTGTGGCTGACCAGGTTGCCCTCACCGTCCCAGGACCACTCCTCACAGGTGCCGTCGGGCAGTTCCCACCAGGCGGGCTCGCCCTCGACCGTCCAGCCCTGCCGAAGAGTCCCGCCCAGGGCATCGGTGGCCTCGGTGATGCGGCCGAAGGCGTCCCGTACGAAGATCACACGGACACCGTCCGGTGCCGTGAGGGAAACCGGCAGACCGACGGATTTCGTCCCTGTCCCCGTGGCTCCTCCGGCAGCGTCGCGGATAGCCGACACATGACCGTATTCGTCAGTTTCGTACTCGGTGCGGAAGCCGTCGGGTTCGGTGACAGCGGTCAGATTGCCACGCGCGTCGTACTCGTAGCGACGCGTACGACCGCCGCGTGGACTTTCCCGTGCGGTGGGCGGCACGGGAAGCCCGTACGGCCACGACACCCTCACCTACGGCCAGTCCCGTCCCCAGGCCGAGCCCCGCCCGGGGGGAAGCAGACCGGCAGGCGGTGGAGCTGATCCCGTCGCAGATGGCTGCGCCGGCCCCGATCGAGGCGGCCCGTGTCCGTCGTCGCCGCGAATCAGAGGCCGCCCGGGCTCTTGCGGTGCGGCGGGCCCGGCACGTCGGCTGTTGCTGCCGAGCCTGCCCCGCTGCGTACGACGGCGTGAGCACATCGATCATCTGTGAGACCAACGGCCCGGGTGGCAGGATGAGTTGGGACGAAAGGCGGGGTTTCGTGCGTGGTGACAGGCGGCAGATTCAAACGGCGGTCCTGGGCGGAGCGGACTCGGAGGAGCCGCTGATCCTGCTGCTGGAGGCGATCGAGCTGGACGCCTTCCGCCGCCGTCACGAGCTCGACACGTTCTGGTGCGGGCTGCTACTCGGCGGCTGCGGCCTTCAGCTGACCACCAAGCTGTACACCGACCGGGTCTGCCACTTTGCCCACCACCCGGGCCCTGACGGGCACCCTCACCTGTGCGGCCGTCGCGCCCGTGGGGTGAACAGCGCCGACCACCTGTACGTGAAGTCCGCGGCCGCGGCTTGGCTTCACGGCCGGGGCGAGCAGGCCCGTTTCGACTTCGCCCAGCCCGACGGAGCGCCGATCGGCTCCGTGGTGGACATTCAGTTACGACGCGGCGGGCTGCGCGTGCATCTGGACCAGGCGGTGATGCCGGAGTGGGACGCGGACAGCGAGCCGGTGCTGGGCATGCCGGTGCCCGTGGACCGGGACATGCTGATCCGCCGCTGGTACGTCCACCGCATCCGTCTGGACAGCGAGAGCACTGTGATTCCGAGGTTCGTAGTTGGTGTGGTGTGGGTGGCCTGAGCTGTGGTGTTGGGACTTCCTTGAGAAGGGAGCGGGCGCTTGCGGGATGCTCCGGCGGGTGGTGACGAGGCTTCTGACCTGCGGTTGTTGGGGGTCTGTTGATAAGGGTGGTGTGGTGTTGGTGGTGGTTTCTAGTACCTAATGGACCGATGCGTGTTCATGCTGCTCAGGGGCTTGCTGTGTGGTCGGGATGGGCGGGTGGGGCCGTGGAGCAGGTCGGTCAGCGAGGCCGCGAGGACGGGGACGTCGTGCACGAAGCGGAACGACCTTAGGCCCCTGGCGGCCGCGCGCAGGGCACTGATCCGGTTCTCGATGCCGGTGGGGTCGGTGCCGTCCAGCCGGAATCGGGTGGTGGACCTCGCAGATCCAGTTCAGCGGTCGGCACGGGGCGCCGTGGCGGCGGGCATCGGTGAGGAAGGCGAGCGCGGTCTCGGTCACGGCCAGCGTGTGAGCGGCCTGGAGGCGTATGGCGGTCGGATCGGACACCCCCCCGTGAGAGGCCGGCGCCCGCGTATCTCGGGCCATTCGGCAACGAGTTGCACGTCGTACTGGGTGGGGAACCATACCCGGATGCGTCCGGCCTGCAGCAGGGTGATGCGGTTCGACCAGATCTTCTTCCCGCAGCCGGGCCAGTCGTCGGCGGGTCGCTCGATGTGCATCCCCGAGGCGATCATCCAGTGCAACTGCTCCGGTACGGCCATCCGGTACTGCGTCAATTCTGGGTGGCTGTGGAACGATCAGGGTGTAGTCCGGCGTGTCCTTGGGACGGTCAGCTCTCCGGTGGGGGCGCTGGCCTGGGCCGGCCGATAGGGGTGGCACCGGTGCCACAGGCGCAGGACCGTGAGGTTCCTCTGGAGCGGTTGTCCGGGCAACACTCCGACCCGGCCGACCTTGACAGGCGGCAGCGGATTTTGAGCCGCCTGCGCCGGTTCGGCCCCGGGCCCGCGGGCTGGTACGCCGATATCTGCACCCTGCTGGATGAGGATCTGCCGCTGCGTTCGACCGGGATGCTGGTCTCGCACCTGTTCCGGGAGCTGGAGAGCGCCCTCCGCGAGGTCCTTCTGCCCGATGCCACCCGGAATGACCCGACCAAGGAGCGACGGCACCTGTTCGAAGTGAAGGGTGTGCTGGACTGGCTGGGCATCCCGACCGACAGCCCCGCGGGCGTCGTCTGGTTGGCAGAGGCGACGAAACTGCACGGTTACGCGCACCGGGTCCGTATGGAACAGACGCCGATGGACTCAGCGGTCCGTGTGCGCCTGGCCGATCTGGAGGACATGCTCGATGTGGTGCTCGACCGCTTCGAGACCCGCTACGTCGCCGTGCTGCAGCGTTTGGAGACCCTGGCTGCCGTCCGCGAGCCGGCCAAGGCCCATGTGAAGCTGCTCCTGAATGCCTTCCCCCAGGACTACTTGACCCAGGAACGCTTTTTCGGACTGCTGGACGCCCCCCGGTGGCTGCCGCACCTGCGCGAGTACGGATTCTTCAGTACGCCGCCGGCACCGGAAACTGACGATGAAGCGCGCACGGTGGTCTTTCCCGCCTGGCCGGCCTCAACGTATCTGGTGCGGATGACCAGTGTTGCCCCAGCAGGCGCGGCAGCAATTGCCGAGCAGATCCCGTCGACGGATAACCCGCGGGTCAACCTCGATCTTGTGGAGGTGGCACTCCTGCTGCCCCCCGCGGACGCGGCGCGTCTGGTGCCGCGGGCGGTGGAAGCGATCCGTGGCCCCTACCTGATCGCCCCGGACCGTTACGCCCAACTCGCAGTCCACTGCGCTCAGGGCGGCCACACCGAGCAGGCTCTGGCGGTGATGGCCGCGCTCCTGCAGGCCGCTCAGCACGGTGGCCGGATCGACGACTACGATCTCCAGGAGATTCTGCGTACGCACAATGTCGCCTTGGCCCGTCACCTGGGGGCGGCTTGGTTGGAGGCGTTGACCGGCAGCCTGGCAAGCACGCTCCTTGCCACCGGAATGGACCCTGACCGCGCCGGCGGGGAGGACCTGTCCAGGGTGTGGTACCCGGTGCTGGACCCGGGCCACGGGGGGATGCGCTCTGATGACCGTGCCCTGTTCACCGAGGCGGTCCGCGACACGGCCGACCATCTTGCGGCCACGGACATCCGCCGGGTCCTTTCCATCCTGGAGTCTCAGCCGTGGCTGGTCTTCCGCAGGCTCCGCCTGCATATTCTCCAGCGTCACGGTGCCAACGCCCCGGACGTGGTGGAGAGCATTCTGACGGATCTTGACCAGATTGCTGCCGCCCGGTCGCAGCGTGAGTGGGCACTCTTGGCGCGCGCCTGCGCCAGCTCGCTGGGCCCGGCCGCGCTCGAAGGGGTACTGGCCGTCATCGACGCCGGGCCGGACACCGAACGGTTCGTAGAGCGGTTCCGCAGCACTTCCGGTGGTGCGGAACCGCCGGAGCAGTACGTCGAGCAGTGGGCGGGCGCCTGGCAGCGAGACCGCTATGCCGCACTGGCCGATGCCCTGCCCGAGCAGCAGCTGCGGCGCTACCGAGAGTTGTGCGACAGCCTCGGTCCGGCACCGTCGCTGGACACGATTCCCCAGCCTCTGGCCTGGTCGGCGGCCGAAGAGGAGGGTTCGCCGGAGAACCTGGCTGCGATGACGGCCACCGGCCTGATCAGCCACGCCCGGAAGTTCCAGCCCACACCGACCCGGTTCGGCACGAACGCCGAGGCCTTCTGCAGTCAGCTGCAAGCTGCCGTGACCAGCCAGGCCCTCGTCTACCAGGAGGACGCCCCGCAGTTCGCCGAGTTGGCTGATGATCACCTCGCCGCCGTCCTCGACGGATTCCGTACGGCTGTTCAGGCTGGCCAGCAACTCAGCTGGGACACCATCCTCCCGCTCGTACAGTCGGCTACCGGCCGCCCTCATACCTCCGACACCGGCGCCCTGCACCTGGCCGTCGCCCGGTTTGTGCTGGCGGGACTGGCGCTGCAGAACACCCAGCAGATCCCCACCCTGCTCGGCGACGCACTGTGGGACGTACTCGAGTCGGTCTGGAGCGCCGCCAGGTCACCACAAGACGACCTTGACGACGACCAGCAGTCTGTTTGGGACGAGAGTTTGGAAACAGCCTTGCGAGCCGCCGTCGCGTGGGCACTGTGGCGTCGCGAACACGGCGCTGCCTTCCAGGTGCTGTTCACCGCCTTGGACACCCTGCTGCTGGACGCGGCTGGCACGCCCGCTGCCCCGGGCGCCAGCTCCGTCGGTCGGACCGTCGGATCCTTGATCACCCGACTCGATGCTCTCGACCCGGCGTGGATGCGACGCCGAATCGAGGTCCTGTTCAACCTCGACACCGCACTGGGCCGTGCCAGCTGGATGGCCCACCTGAGCACCTCATCGCTCACCGAGTCCGTCGTGAGCCTCCTCATGGATATCTACCGCACCGCAGCACGCACACCCGCAGTGGACGGTCAGGATCACCGGGACTTGAACCGGCGGCTGGGTGATCACCTCATGGCCATCTATCTGGCAGGTCTGCTCGGACTGGACGACGAGAGCACCATGGCCGACTACCTGTACTCCTCACCCGTGGTTGCTGTTCAGCTCGCTTCGTTCTTGAGCGAGGTCGTCCATGACCGCGACCTGCCACCAGATACCCGCGACCGCATCATGCAGTGGTGGACCTGGCGCCTGACCGCTCGGGACGACAACGCGCATGGACCTGCACCGCAACCCGACGAGATCCACGCCCTGATCGGCCCGCTGGCCCGCAATGACGCCTTCCCGGTCACCTGGCGCCTGCAGCAGCTGAGCGTTGCCCTCGAGACGACCGGAAGCCTCGGCCGTGACCGACGCGTCTACTCTTTCCTGGCCGAAGCGGCCACCGGCTACCTGGGACCAGTCCTGGACCTGGTGCACAGATGGGTCGCCACGCTGGACATGTACGACTACGCCCCACGGATCAGGGAGAGCGACATCCGCGCCGTTCTGCTGGCCGGACTTGCCTCTCCTGAGTACCAGGAACTGGCCCGCGACATCATCAACCGAGCCACCTACCGCGGGCACTACCAATTCGCACCCCTGCTCACGGACACCGATGACCAGCCCGGCCCGTCCTGAACCAACCCACCAGCAGAGCGGTCCCTGCCGCGCCGAGGGCTTCCGGCGTCTAAAGGACCGGTGCGGGTTTGTGCTGGTCAGCGGCTTGGCGCGGGGTCGGGTCTGCCGGTCCAGTACAGGGCGGTGTCGATGTCGCGTGCGGTCCAGCTGTCGGCGTGTGGTCCGCGGTGTTGGAGGAGGTCGTCGAGGAGTTGCAGGTAGCGGCCGTAGCGTCCCGGCGAGGGGGTGAGGGTGAGACCGAGGGTGTCGAGGGCGTGTTGGACACGGCTGTCGTAGACGGCCATCCGCTGTGGTGCTGCTGCGGTGAGGATGGCTGAGGCGAGGGCGTCGCCGGTGCGGAAGCCGGGCAGTTCCCAGATGATGCCGCGCCCTGTGCGGGCGGCCTCGCTGCGCGGGAGGGTGGTGTCGCGGACTGCGGTGACGGCCCGCTCGGTGACTGCTCGCACGTGGATGTCGGGCAGGGACATCAGTTCTGTCACCCAACGGGTTTGTGCGGAGAGCCGTTTCCAGACCACCAGGGCTGCGATGTCCGTCTTGCCGAGGCTGCCTGCGCGCTCGGTTCGCTGCGCGACGTCGTGGAAGACCTCGTCGTAGTGCGGTGAGACGTCTGCCAGGTAGCTGGCGCGGGCGGGGATCAGGACGTCCCATGCCCGGCTGCGGACAGCAGCGGACTCTTCCTGGGCCGGTGTGCCCGTCGTCTTCTTCACGTCCGCATCATGCCGTTGTCGCTGTTCGTCGGGTGTGGGGTCGGTTTGCTTCTTCGGCGAGGTGGTCGAGCTGGATGGCTTCGAGGGCTTTCTTGGTGATGCGTTCGGTGCCGTCGCAGATGGCGGTGATGGCGGCTTGGCGGATGAGGCGGGCGAGGCTGCCGATGCGGCCGGCGGTGCGCTGGTGGAGGTAGGAGGCGTGGCGGGGGAGTGTGCCGGGTGGGTGCCGGTTCAGGTCGAGGGCGTTCTCCATGTCGGTGATGAGGTCGGTGAAGGGCCGGGTCTGGCCGTGGCGGGCGGGGAGGGGGCCGCAGGTGATGAGGCTGGCGCGGCCGGCGAGTTGGGCGCCGCGGACTCCGGCGAACAGCGGGGTTGAGGCGACGTCAATGCCGGTGTAGACGAAGGTCGCTCTGATGCGTTCGGTGAGGTCTTTGAGCAGGTCGGCGGCTTCCGCGCCGGTGGTCGTGCGCGGGTTGAGGCGGTGGATCTCGTCGATGAGGACCAGGCGGACGCCGGCGGCGGTGTAGGTGTGGCAGACGGCCTCGGTGATCTGGGTCTGGGTCATGCGGGTGGTGACGGGGATGCCGAGGTAGTGGGCGAATTCGGTGGCGAGGGTCTTGGCGGTGGCGCCGGGCGGCACCAGCAGGTATGCGACCGGTATCTGCTGGTGGGTGCGTCCGGGCGGGGCGGGGTGTTTGCGGGTGTGGGCGAGGTGGCAGGTGCGCCCGACTTCGAGGAGGGCGGTCGTTTTTCCGGCCGCGGCGGGGCCGGTGACGATCAGTGAGGGGCGGGCGGTGGTCTGCTGGTGGCGGCCGAGGATCATCAGGGTGCGGACCTGGGTGGCGAGGGTGTCGATGGCGGGGGTGCGGACGGTGACGAACGCGGAGTGGTAGGCGAGGCGTTCTTCCGTGCTGCGGGGCGCATCGCCGGGCTTGGGCGGGGTTTGGGGCGGGGTGCTGGCGAAGTGCTGCCAGCCCTGCCAGGTGGTGATCGGCCACTGCGGTTCGGCCTCGTGGACGTCGGGCCACGGGGCGTCGGCGGTGCGGACAGGCTGGCCTGCCGAGCTGGGGGTGTGGCTGGCGGTGGTGATGTGCGGGCGGGTGGTCACCAGTTGAGGGCTTCCTGGGCGGGGTCGTAGAGGCCGAGTCCGGTGTACGGGACGGGGGTGCCGCCGGGTTCGTCCTCGCCGTCGGCCTGCTCCTGGCCGTCGTCCAGGTCGTCGAGGCTGTCGTCGTCCGAGCCGTCGGCCTGCGGGTCCGGGGCGTAGGGAGGGCGGGGGCCGGCCGTGGGCGGGGGTGTTTTCAGCGGTGCGGTGCGGGTGAGGAGGCGTTGCTCGCCGGGGGTGGCGGTGCCGGTGTGAGCGCGGCGCATGAGCTGGTCGAGGGCGTCGGCGAGGTCGGCTTCGTGGGTGTTGCGGTCGCCGTGGCGGGTGGTGATGGTTTTGATGTGCTGCCAGGTGGCGCTGTTGAACGGCTGGTGGATGTGGTCGCGGTGGATCCACGGGATCTCTGTCAGGTGTCCGTCGGGCAGGCGGATCCATACCTGGCGGGCGTCGTGGGGGTTGGTGTGGATCTCCCATTTGCCGCCGCGCGCCGTGACGGGGGAGGGCTGGCCGCGGTAGGGGGCGAGGACATCGTGGTCGTAGGTGCGGTGGTCGATGCGGATGCCGCGTTCGATGATGGCCTGCCAGCGCACCGGCAGCAGTTCGAGGTAGTCGCTGCCGCTCAGCGGGAGGGGCACGTGGCCGGCGACGGCGATGAGGGCGGCCCACATCTGGTTCGGGGTCAGGGCCTTCTTGGGCAGGGTGGGGTGGCGCAGGCCTTCATGGGGGCGGTGATGGTAGTGGATCAGCCATTCGTCCAGCAGGTCCTGCAACTGGGCGACGCTGAAGCAGGCCTCGGTTTCGGCAGCGGGTCCGCGGCGGGTGACGTCGGAGCCGGTGTAGCCGGGCAGGTGCTGGCAGAGCAGGGCGTTGATGGTGCCGAAGGTGCGCTCGACGATGCCTTTGGCGGCGGGGGCGTGGGGCGGGGTGGGCTGGACGCTGATGCCGAGGGTCTCGCAGGCGGCGGTGAACGCCGTGGACAGGTAGACCTTGCCCCGGTCCACGACGATCGTCTCGGGCACCACGACCGGCCGGGCGGCTGCGCCCTGAAGGCGTTCGTCCAGACTCATCAGCCGCTGGAGCTGGGGGAGTGGGGCGTGGGCGAGGCGCAGGGCGTCGGGCCAGGTGGGGCGGGCCGGGTGCGGGACGGCCATCTCCGCCAGCAGTAGGGCGGCGTCGACGGCCTTGGTGCCGGCGGGGCGCAGGACGGCGGCGAGGATGGCGCGGGTGGCGACGTCGACGGCGATCGTGAGTTCGGGCCGGCCGGTGGTGCCGTCGTCGAAGACGGCCAGGACGTCCAGCCGCGTGGTGTCGACCTGTACCTGCTCGCCCGGCCGCAGCGCCACGGTCGGGGTGAATGCCCGTCTGCCGGCCGGGGCCGGAAGGGCGCGGGCGGGGCGGTGAGGGTGTTCGGCGGGGTGGGCGAGCTGGTGGACGAGCTGGTAGAAGGTGGCCTGGGAGGGCATCGGCACGGCGCCGCAGCCGTACCGGTCCTCCAGGATCTGCGCGACCAGGGGTGTCAGGCCTTTGACGGTGCCTTTGGAACGGCCGCGCTGGCGGCGCAGCGCTTCCTCGATCGCGGCGATGACGCGTTCGTCGGTGCGCCCGGTAGGGCTGGGGCGGCGGGTGGTGCGGTGGTCGACCAGCCCCCAAAGGCCCTGCTTGCGGTAGGCCAGGCGCATGCGCTGCACCGTGGTCCGGGAGACGGGCCCGAAGCCGATCGCGGTCAGCTCCGCCGCCTTGGCCTTCTCGCGCTGCGCGAGTGTGAACCGGTCGGGGTCGTACTCGGCCCGGGGCACCCCGCCGCTGTCCGTCCCGCCGGGCAGGCCGGACTCCACCTCGCGGATGTGCCGCTGCCAGGCCAGCGCCTTGCGCCGCGCGTCCTCGGGTGCGGTTTCGAACAGCCCCCACCGCGTCACGGCCTGCGGCATCTCGGCGCCCACGATGGCGAAGGACGGGTCGGCGAACAGATGCCCGGCCACGACCGTCTCGTCTCCTCCTGTCTCACCGGCCAGGTGGACCTGCTGCCCCGCCAGAGCGACCACCTGCCAGGTGCGGTCTCGGAAGCGGACGTGCGCTCCGACCTGCAGCACCGGCCGTCCGCTACGCCGCACGCTCACCGTCCATCCCTGCTGCCCGGGCCGCCGGTACCGCCGTGGCCGTTCGCACCATCGGCGCCGGGGCTGACGAGGACCCGCTCGTTCAGCGGTACGTCCAGGGGCGCGGCGAGGTGTCCGTGCCACAGGGCGTGGAAGACGGCGGGCAGGACTTCGATCGGGTCGCCCACCGTCTCGGCGCCCTCGATCAGCGGCCGCGGCTGTGCGAACGCCTCATGGACGGCGGCCGCGAGATGGGGACGGCCGGCGTTGCGGGGGTGGCGGTAGCCGGCCAACCATTTCAGGTTTGCCGCCAGCGTTTTCTCCAGCGGCTCAAGGCGCAGATAGCTCCAGCCGGCCTGCGCGCACGCCGCCTCGAGAACCACCGCGGCCCTCTGGGCCCGTTCACCGCCGGCCTCCGGGTGGCTGGGACAGTCGGCCAGCAGAGCGGCGCCGTCGCGGTAGCGGGCGAAGAGCTGCGGCACCCACGAGCGCACCTGGCCGCGGCCCTCCCGCCACAGCAGACGGACCGGCCTCCCGGCGAGGCCGACCACCTCAGGGTCGCGGTCCAGCACCATCAGCTGCGCCCGCATCGCGGCTGACCCGCAGGCCACATGCCGGCCGGTCGTGGCCGACCACCACTGCCCGGGCCCCCACCGCCGCCCCGGCACCACCGGGAACGCCGACACCGGCTCGAGTTCCTCGAAAGCCACCGCGAGAGCTGCGTCCGCCCACCGCTGCTGCACCACCTGCCCGACGGGGTCGACGAAGACCGCCTCCCACCCGGATCCGGTATCCGCCCGCATGTGCTGTGAGCGGCCGCCCGATGCGGCCGCTGCGTCCGTGCCGCCCACGCGCCCCAGTCAAGCCCTTCCTGCCCGGGTGGCGGGCGGCTTCACGGATTTTGATCACGTAGCCGCGGGCGATGAGGTACGGCCGCGGGGATGGCGGGCCGTGCATGCCTGCCGCCTCCTGGATACGTACTCACCGCTGTTTTCCGGGCCGCTCGTTACGGTGGGCCGCGAGCGCTTCGGCCAGGGCCCCGGCTGGCAGACGGGCCCAGCGCGCCAGATCCTCCAGTGCCACCCCGACCGTGAGGGCCGCTGCTGCGGTCTCCCGTATGGCCTGGTCAATCAGCGTGGCGGCATGGCCGAGGTTGCCCAGCAACTGCTGTGCGGCGTCGGCGGTCTTGCCGTACTGGGCGCCGCGCAACTGGGTCAGCTGCTCTTCGGCGTCGTTGACCAGGCTGGTGATCAGTGCCCGCTGCTCGGCCGGCACCGTAGAGCGCCACGTGGTGCCCGAGCCGGGCGAGCTGCGTTTCTTGGACAGGACGCGCAGCTGGGTGGCCATGGACGCGGGCTGGTGCTCCTGCCTCAGCCACCAGGGGTCGTTGCCGTAGCCGGGCGGTCCTCCAGCACCACGGCGCAGGCGGATGACCGCGCCCATCCACGAGGTCAGCGGGCCGCCGTAGTCGGTGGCGGCCAGCGGCCCCAGCCACCCCCGCCCGACCCGCTCGCCCAGCCGACGGCAGAACGCCCCGTCGGCGGGCAGCAGCCGCGGCTGCCCGGCCCCGCTGTCCCTCCACGCCAGCTCGGCCATAGCCGGATCCAGCAGCGCGTCGGCCACGGCCACTATGTCGGGGAAGATGGCCGCGTCCCGGCCCACGATCCGCCACCGCTCCAGATCCGTTCCGGCGTTGCCGTCGGCGACCTGGTGCAGCCGCCGCGGCCAGATCGTCTCCCGCTCCCAGTGCAGGGCCTGCTCCCACCACCGGGCCACCACCGCGTGCGCCAGCGCGAACACCCTCTCCGGCTCCGCCCCGGCCCGTACCGCCCGCCGTGCTACACCCGCCCACCGCCGCTGCGCCACGGCCACTTCCGGCAGATGCCGCACGTCCAGATACTCGTGCGGCTGGTCGGCGTCCGCGTCCAGGAGCCACCGCCCGTGTCGGACACACACCCGGGACCAGAGCGGCGCGTACCGCACCACCCGCACGGCCGTCCCCGTACGCCGGGCCGTGCACAGGCGGCAGCCGAATGCCACCGGCCCGGCGACCGCGCCGCCGATCCGCCATGCTGCAGCCGGAACTCCGTCTTCTTCGGCGGGCAGCTTGGCGTCCTCCCGTTCCCAGGACGGCAACGCCCGCGCCAGCACGTCTTCCTTGACGCCGCACAGGCCCGCCAGGAGCTGCCGTCCGGCTGCGTTCAGCAGTACCTCGGCGTCGGCCCGCGCGCCCCCGCCGTCGTGCCCGGGTTGGTAGTTGCGCCAGTGCCAGCAGGACCGCAACACCTTCGCTTCCATCCCGTAGCGGTTCGCGATGCGGCAGATCAGCGACGAGGTCGTCTCTCCCCGCAGGGGAGCGGTCCGCAGTACGCCAGGGCGATGGATCACTCCACCACGGTCTCGTGCCCGCTGTCCCGGGCGGGCGCTTTTGCAGAGGATGCCCAGGCGCCCCGTCCTCCCCGGGGCCGTCACTCCCACTCGACGGGGCCCTTCAGACCGTTTTTCCTGTCCCCCTGCTACCTCTGTGACCTGCGAAGACGATGCGACAGGCGGGGAATCAGGGGGAGTTGGGAAAAGATCTTGGTCTCCGGCATCCGGATCTGGCCTCCGGCGGCGTGTAAGGGAGTGAAGGCCCTTGGGCCTTCACCAACGAGTTCGTTTCTACTGGGAGGCCTGGTCGATGACTTGGTCGTACTGGGCAGGAGCGGGCGGGGTTCCCCTGCTGCTCCTGCTGTTCTTCGCGATGCGCCGCGCCAAGGGCGTCGTGGAGATGCTTGTGAAGGCGTACATCGAGACCCGGATGGAGCGCGAGGAGCGCGCCACCATGGTCGCGATGGCGCAGTCCCTGCCCGACGGCGGCGCCGCGGCCCGCTTCGAGGAGGGACGGCCGGCTTGGCTGTTCCGCAAGGACGCAGCCGATCCGGCAGGCCATCGGGCCATCGCCACGCGGGAGGCTGCGTGAGCGAGGCCGCCCCGGGAGCGGACTTTGAGTCCTTCGTCCTCGAGACCATTGAGGCGTTCTCCCGACTGGCCCGGGTCGAGGCGGGCGACCTGCACAGCGCAGAAGATGCTGTGCAGGACGTCTACCTGAACATGTACCGGCGGTGGGCGACGATCTCTGCGCAAGAGGGGTCGCTCACCGCATACGGCCGCACCGCGGTGAAACGGGCGGTCATCGACCAGTTCCGTCGGAACAAGCGGATGGTCGCGGTACCGGTTCATGAACTGCCCGAAACGGAATCAGGCATCGGAATCCCCGAGGCCGCCTACGAAATGATTAAGGAAGGTATCGGCGAACTCGTCGCCAGTCTTCCTGAACGGCAGCGCGAGGTCATCACCCTGTGTGTTCTGCAGGACCTCAGCCCTGCAGTGGTTGCGCAGCGCCTCCAGATAAAGGAGGAGTCGGTGAAGCGCTACATCAAAGCCGCCGCCAACAACCTGAAGAAATCCATCAACGAGTACAGCGAGGAGGCCACCGCATGACATACCTGTCCGCTTGGACGCACCAGCCCGAGGAGCGGGGAACCATCCGGCTCCTCGCCCTGTGGCTCCTGCTTGAAGGCTCTGAGCAGGCATTTTCAAAGGGTTCTCGGATCGGCGAGGACCCCGTCCAGGCGGAGGGGGGCCAGCCTTCGGGCTGGCCCCCGGCCCCCGCCCCCTGCCTGGAAGACCACGGAAACGGAAACCATCGAATCGGTGCGTTCCGTGAACTACACGGTCTCCTGAAAAAGGAAATCGATGATTCCGCGACACCGCAGGAAACGCGGCGCGTAGCAGAAATCCTTGAGTTCCTGGACAGGGATAATGTGGCGCGAAGCTGGTGGGAAAGAGCAGCTCTCAAGGGTGACGAAGATGCGCGGGACTATCTTCATATCCTCGATGTCGAAAGAGAAGAAGAGCTATCGACATGCTGTGGGCACGGGAAAGAACACGCTGAGGAAGCTTTCAGATCATTCGTGAGTGGCTTTGTATGCCGGTCGGCCGGTATTCGCGTAGCTACAGACAGGGTCGATTGGGCTTTGGGGGAAGCCGGAGTCGGGCTGTCTGAAGCAACGCAAGCTCTCGTGCGTGAGATTGAGGACTTCCTGGTGCACCTGGACCACACCACCGGCGGGCCACGGTGCTGACACGACAGCGCGTCGCGCGCCCACAGATGGGAGAGTCTTTGTAGACCAGCCTCCATGAGGCCTTCACGTGGAAGGCCGGACGACTCGTTGAAGTGGCGGCCCATCCCCGCGCCCGCGGGGATGGGCCGCCACTGCATTACCCATAGCTCCGTAAGTCGACTCACGGAGTCCTTTCGCCAGCCACGACTGGATCGAGCACTCGCCACTGAATACGGGACCGCCGACCCAGTCCCCGGTTGGTGCGACGTCAGTTGGGGAGACGCTACTGCGGACGCGGTACGACTTACCCCCAGCAGCATCGAAGCGTGCTCGCCGACTGCTCGAGCCTCGCCCACTCCGGTTTCTACGCTGCTGCCAAGCCAGGGGCTCACCAAGCACCAACCACCGCCGGGCTCTTGCCGGGCTATGGGTTCGCTTTGTTGCTGCTTGCGGTCCCGCCCCAGTAGGCGCGGTGAAGATTCTCGGCTCCCGCCTGGGACTGTGCAGTTTGGCTGGCTGATGTGTAAATGGTCTGAGGCGCTGCTGGAGTGGCGGCACGGATGGTCGGGGGCAGTGTCCTTTTTGAGTGCGGGATGTCCGTGCCAGCAGTGATGATGGAGGCTGTTGTGTCACCAGGGTTGTTAGGGGGATCCGTTGTATCTGAGCCGTGTGAAGGTCTCTGGGCTGAGAGCGAGCGCTGAGGGAGAGATCGAGTGCCAGCTGCCGGGACGCTTCAGCGTTCTGATCGGGGCGAACGGAGCCGGTAAGACCACGATCACCGATTCCCTGTACCTGGCGCACACCAGCCGTTTCCCCCTGCTGCCCAGGCAGAGCGCGGCCGTTCTGGGCACAGGCGATGCACCGGGCGTTGAGGTGCAGTACAGCCTGGAGCATGCCGCGGATGCCGAAGGTCCTCTGGGGCAGCAGATTCAGGGCTCTTTGCACCGCTCCGCCAGCGGCGTCGCACAGCAATGGTTCAGCGGATTCCAGCGCAACCTGGGCACGGTCCGTGCTCAGGTCGACCGACACCGAATACTGCAACCGGGTCTGGGGACGGATCCGTTCAAGTTCATCTACCTGCCAGCCTGGCGCCACCCCCTGGATGAGCTGGCTCGTCGGGAGACCCGGATTCTCATCGAGCTGCTGCGCGCTCAGCAGGAACGCCTCGACGGCAGCCGCAGCCTGGTGCCGCTGCGGGTGAAGGCCTCCCGGCTCCTGGAGAACCTCGCCAAGGACGGGCTCATCGAAGCCGTCGAAGAACGCATCAGCAACCATCTCGCCTCTCTCACATCGGGCGTGCAGCGCCAGTGGTCCTACGTGCGAGGACAGGTGATAGACGACTCCTACCTTGCGCGTGTTTTGGAACTGATGCTGGCCGTCATCGAAGGCCGCACAGCGGCCCGTCCGCTGGAGGTCTCGGGTCTGGGCTACGTCAACCTGCTTCACATGGCCGTCACGCTGGCCGCGATACCCGACTCCGCCGCGCGCGCCGCAGCCGCAGCCGCAGGAGAGGCGTCCGAAACCAGCGGCGAACCCGGGGAACTGACGCAAGCGGAGGAGGAGCAACTGGCGCGGGAGCGCCGCACGCAGGCAGTGGCGGAAGCCGAATCCGAGGCGGACTCCTTCTTTCCTCGCACCCCGTTCCACGCCACCGTGGTCATCGAGGAGCCCGAAGCCCACCTCCACCCCCAGCTGCAGCACGCCCTCGTGCGCTACCTGCGCAAGACCGTGCGCGAGCGTCCGGAACTGCAGATCGTGCTCTCCAGTCACGCCACCGACATCATCACCTCCTGCGACCCCGAACAACTGGTCGTGCTGCGGCGCACGCCGGACGGTCAGCGCGTCTGCCGACCGATCACCATGATCCCGATGGTCGAGCGCGACAAGACACTGCGCATGGCCCGCCTGCACATGGACGCCAGCCGCTCGGCCGCACTGTTTGCCGAACGGCTCGTCGTGGTCGAAGGCGTGACCGAAGCCGCCATCCTCCGCGACTTCGGCAGGGCCTGGGCTGGTCCGGACGAGGCGAAGCGGGCCTTCGTCGAGGCACTCAGCATCCTGTACGTCGGGACGAAGGTTGGGCCGTGGACCTCACGGCTCCTGGCGACAAAGGACGCGGAAATATGCGCCCGGCTGGCCGTTCTGCGCGACAGCGACAAGCCCTTCGAAGAAGAGCCCACCTCGCCCGCCTGGCTGGCCGACCACGATCCGGCCGTGGTGCAGGCCTTCATCAGCCATCCGACACTGGAGCCGTCTATTACCCAGGGCAACGAGCAGCTCATCGAGGCCGCGCTGACCGACATCGGCGCAGCACCCATCGGGCCGATCACCCCGCAGACGGTGCACGACCTGTTCAAGAGCGCCCGTAAAGGCAAGAAGGGCGCTCCCGACGTGCCGGCGGGCCCGCACGCCAGGGACAAGGCGGCTTTCGCCGACGCACTGGCCTTTCTCCTGGCCGATGCAGTCGAACACGGCAAACCGGTCCAGGTTCCCAGCCATCTCAGGAACCTGTTCGACTTCCTCTTCCCACACCCCGCAGAGCCCCAGGACGGAGACGGCGCCGAGGAGGAAGCAGAGGAGAGAGACGCCCCGCCCGCTTTGCCGCCCACTGTCCCTGGCCTGTCTCCGGCCGACCCTGGCAGCCCTGCTACGCCGCCGGCGCCCGTGCCCGCCGGAGCTTGGCCCACCGCCCCGGCGCAGCCCGCTGACACCGACCAGTGGGCAGCCAGTACCTGGGGATCTGAGCCGTGGGCAGCGGACCCATGGGGGGACACGGACCGTGACCCCAGCTGACACCGCCAGCACTCTCACCCGTGAACAAGTGACCGCGGCCGGAACACCCCGCCGCCGCCTCTACATCGAAGCGGCCCCGGGATCCGGCAAGACCACCGTGGCGGCTCAACGCTTCGGTATCCAGCGCTTCCACGGCAATGACCAGCGCGCCGTCATCGCGGTCAGTTTCACCCGCTCCGCGACCGCCGAACTCCGCGATCGTGTGCTCAGCCAATGGGGCCCGGACGCTCTCGCCTGGCCGCATCGCATCATCACACTCGACACCATTGTGTGCGACCTGCTCACCCACCTCTTGCACACCGGGCACGTGCGGTGGCCCGCAGGCCACCGCCACCTCACCGTCATCGACCACTGGCGGGTGCTGCTATCCACTCAATGGACCGACAGAGAGCCCACCGTGGTCCTGGAAACAAGCCAGGTCGTCACCCAGGTCGTGCGACGGGCCGGGAAAGCGAACAGACCCAGCACCGTGGACGTTGGCGAGGCCCTGGCCGCGGGGTACTGCACACACCAGGATGCACGCCATCTCCTCGAATCAGCCCTGGGGGCCCACGGCGTTCGCGACGTCCTGCTCGCACGCCTCGCCCAGACTGCCCGGGCGCTGATCGTCGACGAGATCTTCGACGCCAATGCCCTTGACCTGTCTCTGGTCCGCCTCGCCGTCGACGCAGGCTTGGAAGTCACCGTGGTCGGTGATCCGTGGCAGGCGCTGTACGGCTTCCGTGGCGCCCGCCCGGAACAAGTGCCCTGCCTGGTCCAGGACGCTCACTTTGTCCGGCGTGACCTGCGCGCTTCCTTCCGGTGGAAGAGTGCCCAACAAGCCCTACTGGCTGACCGACTGCGCGCAGGACAGGGTGTGGCCCTTCCCGAAGGACAGGCCGAGAACATGGACGTCCTCCTCGCCCTGCGATGGAAACCCCTGTGGGAGGCCGGCCCCCATGTCCTGCCCCTTGCCTACGGATCGACCACAGGCCAAATCCACGAAGCAGCCTGCACCCTGCTGCTCAGCGAAGTCACCCAGCGGACGTTCGGGGAAAACGCCACCTTCCACAGCGACGCCCTCATCACCCTCGGCATCGACCACGAGGCGGCGCAGCGCCTGCGCTCCCCCCTCCAGGCCATCGCCGCTGACCTCGCGGGCACGACTGGCATCGCCGAGATCTGGACCTCCCTCAACACAGTCGTCGCCAGCGAAACCGACCGTCCCCTGCCCAGACGCCGCAACCACACTCACACCGCACGCCTGGAGAACCTGAGAGCCCGCCTCCACACCTCTGCATCCCGAATTATCCCCGGCCTCACCGCCCACCAGGCCAAGGGCCGCGAGTGGGACGCCGTCGGCGTGTGCCTCACCGGCCCGGAGCGCGAAACCCTGCGACAAGGCCTCAGCTCCGACAGCGAAGACCACCGCAAGCTCTACGTGGCCCTCACCCGGGCCAAGCGGATGACCACTGCCGTCTCGGGAGACGTACAGTGACGGTTTCTTTTGTAAGGCAGTGAACGACGGCCTTCCCACGGCCGCGTCCGTCAATGCGTGCGTACAGGCGTGCCAGGCTGCTAGTCGACAGGTCCGGCGTGCTGCTCTCCTGCTTCGAAGCGGACCCCAGCTCGTCCGGACGCACACAATCGCAACGTATGTGCTTGTTTGTCTCAGCCTTCGGAAGGCTGATGTCAGTGGGATGGGGAAGAATCTGTGGCAGTGGAGGGAGGCTTTGATGTCCGCAGCGGACAGTGGTTCTGACCTGCATATACCTTTGCCGAGTGGGTGTCGCTGGTGTGGGGTGGACGAGCGTGAGCACATGCAGCGGTACAAGCCGCCGGTGGGCTGGCACAAGTGGGAGCCACCTACGCTGGAGCAGCGCAAGGACAGGATGCTGGCCCGGCGCCGTCGTGCGTCCGGTAACCGGCTTCTGCGTTTTGCGGCTATGCCGCTAGCTTCCTGAGCTGGCTGAAGACGAGACGCAACTGCTCCGGGACGTCCTGAGGGTCCTCGAGCGCCGAAGCGAGCTGATACATCATGTCGGGCTTGCCTCCGGGGCCACTTTCGCTCTGCTCCCGCAACGTCTGCTTGACCGCGTCACTGAACTTGCCCCCGCGCAGCTGCAAGAAGTCCTCGGGCGCCCAGAGTCCTTCGGTCCTGGGCCAGATCTTGTTGGCGACACGGGCCCAGACCTCGTCGGTGAAGGCCTCCTCGAGCTCGTTGAACTTCTCCCCGCCGGGGAGGCTCAGGTCGGGCTCACCGATGAACTTGACGTAGTCAGCCGCGCGCGGACCGAAGAACTGGGTCAGCTTAGCGGGCTTGAAGATGCTCTTGGGCAGGTTGCGGCTGTCGGCGTCGACCACCAGCATGAAGGACCGCTCGTGTTCGGCGAGGTAGCGGGCCAGATGCAGCGCTCCCTCATTGTTGAAGCATGCCCACAGGGCGATGCCGGCTGCCTGAAGCGACAGCCTCTCGCAGAGCTTGAATAGCAGGGGGAAGGCGCGCTGTTCGGTGTCGCCCTCTACAGCGAGGAAGCAGCGTTCGTGCAGCAGAACGGAGTTCCGCAGGCCGAGCCCGGCGGCGATCTTCCAGAGGTGCTGCTCGAGCTCGTCTCCGACCACCCCGGCCCCGATCCGCTCGATGACGGTGCGGTGGTTCTCCAGCTTGAGGTGGACGACGTCGGAGATCTCGACGCCGTCGATGAGGTTCATCGAGTGGGTGGCGACGATGACGCCGACGTGTGACAGCGCGCTCTGGTCCTGGATGAGCTGCATGACGCGTCGCTGGTGGTGATAGTCCAGGTGCGTGTCAGGCTCGTCGTAGATGACGATCGTCTGCACCGCGGGAGGCTTGGCGTCCTCTTCTTCGGCCGGGACCGCAGGCTGGTCCTCTTCCTCCTCGGCCAGCAACTCGCTGGTCCACTCCCACACGGCCAAGGCGACTCGTCTGCTGCGGCCGAGCCCCGAGCCCTCCAGCCCGACGGACTCCCCGGCAGCACGGGCCACCCGCAGCGGGGCGCCGCGAAAGCCATGCTCGAAGGAGACGTCCGGATCCACGTATACGTCAGCCAGGTCCGGGCAGCGCAGCTGAATGTGATCACAGAGGGACTTGGCTTCGGTCCGAAGACGATCCTTGACCTCGTCTTCCAGCTCACTCAGCTTGCCCCTGAGCTGCGGATCCTCCATGTACTGCTTGAACCGGCCGCTCAGGGCACTTTTGATCTCCGCATCAGGGTGAGCGGTCTTGCCGTCAAAGGGCAACAGTCGTGGCATCCGCTTATCCAGCAACGAGGGCGCGGGGAGCCATGTCTCGCCGCTGGAGTGCTCGCGCGCGTAGGCGCGCAGTGCCTTCTGCAGGTCTTCCTTCTTGCCGCTCGCCGAGTCGAGCCCGTACTCCTTGACCAATGCCTTCAGCGCCGGGACCAGAAGCGACGACAAATCACGCAGTCGCTCGTCATCCGGAAACGAGCTCCAGTACTCAAGGTGCCCTACACGGTCTTGACCGGCCCGGCGGCGAATCCGTACCAGTGCGGGCAACTCAAGCTCCGCCTGCTCCCACTCGTCGAGCTGAAACTCCCCGACCACCACGGTCTCTTCGCACCGCTGAGGGGGAGAGCCAGCCGCCAGCTCCTGTCCGCCGGGCTGCGCCACGAACGTACGGTCGTCTTCCTTGAGCTTCTGCGATCCGGTGAGAAAGTGCAGCGAGTCGAGCACAGCGCTCTTGCCGCCGTCGTTGTGACCGGCCAAGATCGTCGGTTTGCGGACCGGGATCTCACGGACATCGGTCAGCGAACGGAACCCGCTGACGGAGAAGCTGTTGAGGTACAACGCGCCTGCTCACTTTCCTGACGTACACGCCACCGCAGGTAGCCCGCCAGCAAATGACTGCGGTATGCCGCCCGGCGCCCCTCACGCCATCCTAGAACGAAGACCCCAACCGCCACGTCCGTCCCATTCAATTCAGACAACTCAGCACCACTCCAGGGCTGTCGGCTCTGATTCGCATCTTCTGCACCTGCTCTCCTCCTACTGAGTGGGACACCGAACGATTTACAGTCCCAGCTCGACTTCAGGTATCCCGTTGGCAGCAGGCCTGAGACCCTGCTGGGCGAAGGCGAGAAGTGTGACGGTCCGTGCTTGGGGGGCGTGGTGGGTGTTGCGGCGTTGGTGGTGTCGGTGGTGGCGCTGGGGGTGTCCGGGTGGGCGTCGCTGCGGCAGTTGAGGTTGGCGCAGCATGCCAACACCCTGCCGGTGCTGGTGGATCTCTTCCGTGAGCATCGCAGCGCCCGTCTGGCGGGTGCGCGGCAGTTCGTGCATGAGCGGCTGCCGGGCTGTGATCTGTCGGCAGGTCTGGACGGGGTACCGGAAGCCCAGCGGGAGTTGGTGCGCGAGCTGGCCTGGTTCTACGACAACTTGGGTGCTCTGGTCGCGCATGGTGTGGTGGACATCGAGCCTGTCTCCGGATATCTGGGCGGGTCGGTGGTCTCGGTGTGGGAAGGGATGCGGCCGCTGGTGGAAGCAGAGCGGGCCAAGCGGGCCAGGAACGCCATGCCGGATCCGAACCGCTGGCAGGAGTACTTCGAGAACCTCTACCACCTGGTCCGTGAGATCCCCGCGGACCAGGCCCGTGCGCGGACCGAGCTGTGGCGGCTTCCGCGCCCATGATGCCCGACGCGGAGTGACGGCCAGCAGATCTGGTACCTGATCCCTGACGCGGTCGACTGGAACACCGTGATCGACTGGATCGTCCAGCGGGCCCTGCCCGCGCACGTCCCTGCCGCCCTGCGCCGAGTCCGCTCCCCGCACAGCATAGACGCCGACCTGGAGACACCCGCAGAGACGCAAGCCCGCGTCGCCCTCGAGGACCTGGAGCGGCGCTACATCGACGACAAGGCCCGCTTCCAGACCGACCTCGCACGGACGCGGCAGGAAGCCGAACCCGTACGGTCCGGACTCCTGTACGGCAGCGGCGGCGAACTTGCCGACGCGGTCGACGTCGTGCTGCGCGCCGCCGGATTCACCGTCACCGACCTGGATGCGGAACTGTGCACCACCAAGTTGGCCGACCTGCTCGCCGTGCTGGACGGCGACGCGTGCTTGATCGAGGTGAAATCCACATCCGGCGCAGCACCAGAGAAACTGGTCTCCCACCTTCAACGGCACCTGGAAACCTGGCCACAGCTACGCCCCAACCAGCCGGTCACCTGCGCCGCCTTGATCGTCAACCATCAGCACCGGCTCGACCCAGCCCAGCGCCCACCCGAGGCGTACCAGCGCAAAGAGTTCGTCGACGCCCTCAACTCTCCGGTGCTCACCACCGGCCAGCTCTTCGACTGGTGGCGCGCTCAAGACTGGTCGGCAGTGCGGACGTCCGCGCTCGGACGTCCCCACTCCGGCCGGACAAGCAAGCCAAGCACGGCACAGAGCACGGCGAGCTCCCCCCGGCAGCGCAGGTTCTGGTCCCGCTCAGGTGGTGCCAACCCCGCGTAGCGGAGGATCCGCCGACGATCCCGACGCCGTCCCGCTTGGGCTGAGTCCTCATCTAAGGGGTGAGGCGGGGGAGTCCCGCAGGGATGGAGGTACTGCTGTGATCGTCCGACTCCTGGGCGGCCCGCTCACCGGTCGCGTGCTTGAGACCACCGATGTTCCGTGGGCCGGGGAATGGCTCATGGCCGGTGACGCCGACTGGGGCCTGTACGTCGCCGTGCACCGCGACCCGGTGTGCGACCGCCCCACGCGGCGGTCTCAAGCCCATTCGATGCCGAGCTCCCGGAGTGCGTCGCGCTGTTCCTGGGTGAGTTTGTCGCGTCTCGTTTTGGTGTTCGAGATCCACACGCCCAGCCGGACTGTTACGGGCTCCGGTTCGCCGTCGACCGCGATCTCCTCAGCGTGTCCGCGCGGCGTGGGCCGGTCCGCGCCTTCCCGTTCGACCCATTGTGCGAGGGCTGTCAGGCCCCGCTGGAACGCCTGTTGTGCCTTGCTCGGGCCCTTCGTCGACCGCGGGGCCGCCGGGGCGGGGGACGGGGCTTCAAGGGGTTGTACGCCCAGCGCGGTCAGCCTCTCCTGCTGCTCGGTGGACAGCTGCGCCCAGGTGCTCGCTTCCCGTTGCCGTGCGAGCCATTTGCCGAGGTCGTCGCCTTCGAAGGTCACGCCGGGCTGGATGTCGGGGAGGATGCCGCCGGCCTCGGTGTCTGCGAGGTCGGCGAGGACGCGGTAGTGGCGTTGCCAGTCGAGGGGCCACGGGCAGTCCCAGTCGGGGTCGATGGCGGTCAGCTGCGCGGCCCGTGCCGCGGCTCGTTCGGGGTCCTTCCCGGGGCCGCCTTTGCGGCGGAGGTTGGCGAGGTGCTGGCCGATGGGTACGAGGCCTTCGGTGTCGCTTTCGCCCCATACGGCGTCCTGCCGTGGGGCGAGGTGGCCGTGGGCGCGCCGGTACGAGCGCAGGGCGGCGAGCTTGTTTTCCCAGGCTTCGTCGCCGGGTTCCCACACCATCCCGGCTTCTTCGGCGTCGAGGAGCTCCTTGCGGTGGTCGTCGAGTTCGCCCGCGCGCAGGGCTTTTCGTTGCTGGTGGACCCACCGGCCGAGGGGGAACGCCTGGGTGACGCCGACTTCGGTCTCGGTGTCGTAGGGCACGGCGTGCAGGCCGGTGATGTGGTGTTTCTTCCGCCAGCGGAGCAGGGCTTGGTAGCCCTCGAGCCAGACCAGTGATTCGGGCCGGTACACCCTTGTGCGCAGGAAGGCGGCGATGGTGGCGGCGTCGCGGGGGGTGGAGAAGTGCAGCAGCGCGGATTCGACCGCGCCCTGTGTGTCGTCCTGCTCCTGGTCCTCGCCACGCGTCCCGTCGGCGCCGGTGATCTGTCCGTCCTGGTCGCGGACGAGGTGGTGCAGCTTGGTCTGCGGCTGCCTCGACAGTGCCCGCGAGGCGAGCTGCTCGACGAGTCGTTCCGAGTGTGAGCGCAGGCCTTGGAGTACGGCTACGAGGGGGCGGAACGAGGCGGAGGCGACCATGTCGGCCGGGTCCTCGTTGGGCTCCAGGAAGACGGGCACGATGATGCGCGCGACCTTGGTCGTGCCGTCCGGGTTCGGGCGGAGGGCGCGGCCGATGTTCTGCACGATCTCGACCTGGGAGCCGCGGGTGTCGGCGAAGCAGATGGCTTCGACTCCCCGCTCTCCGACGATGTCCACGCCCTCGCCCAGGACCCGCACCGAGGCGAGGAAGGCGCGGTGTACCCGTCGGCCCGCCGCGTCGATGCCGTTGGCGAACTGCCGGAGGACTTTGCGCCGTTCGGCGACGAGGTGGTCGCCGCACAGCCACGCCGACCACACGCGGTCCGGGGGTACGTGGCGGCCGGCCTCGAGCTCGTAGAGCTCCGCGTCGATCGACGACTTCGGCAGCGCGTCCGCGTCGGCCAGGGCCTCGTCGGATGCCTCGGTCACGTACAGCTCCGCGGCCGTCTGCGGCATCTTCTCCGCGAACGCGGCGGCTTCCTCGACCCGCTGGTGGAACGTCATGACCGTACGCAGGTTGTGGCGCGCGGCGTGCTCGAGGAGGGCGGTTTGCAGCAGCGCGAGCCGCCGGCCCCGCAGCGCTTCCTCCGACAGCCCGAGGACGGGGGAGGGGTCGCGGATCTCCAGCACGTCGATCTCGAACCCTGCGAGGATGTTCCGCTCGATCGCCTCGGACAGCCCGAGCTCGTAGATCCACTCGCCGTACGTCCCGTCCGGGTCGCTGGTCATGGAGGCGATCTCCAGTTCCTGGCCGTCCGCGCCTTTCTGCGGGCGGGGGGAGGCGAGGATGCGCGGTGTGGCGGTGAGGTAGAGCCGGAAGTTGGCGGGGATGCGGGTGTTGTCGTGGATGGCTGCCCAGGGCCGGGCGGTGTCCCCGGCGAGTCCGTGGGCTTCGTCCAGGATGGCGAGGTCGAAGCCGTCCATCGACTGTCCGTACAACCGTTCCCCGCCCGCCAGGGCGGCCTCCAGCGGCCCGCGGACCTTCCGCTGGCCCATCGGTGCGTCGATGTCCTCGCGGTCCACGAGGGAGGCGTACGTGGCGAACACGACCACGGGCCCCTGCCCGGCCCACAGGGCGAGCTGGATCGCGTTCGTGGTCGTACGGACCCCGAGCTGCTCCAGGACGTCGTCCTTCTCCAGCGAGCACACGGCGACCATGGGGGAGTTGTGGCCGACCCGGCGCCACGCCTGCGCGGTCTGCACCAGAAGATCCAGGGTGGGGACCATGACGAGGACCCGCCCGCCCCGGAAGCATTCCAGCGCGGCCGTAGCGGCCGTGATCGTCTTCCCGGAGCCGGTGGCGGACACGACTGTGGCGCGCGCTCCCAGCGAGGGCACAGGTGATCTTGCAGGGAATCCCACCCATTTGTGGATACGCGTATTCGCGTCCATCTGGTGTTCTCGAAGCTGGATCACAGCAATTCTCCGGGTTGGGGAAGGACCTGCTCGACCGAGGCAATCCGGTATGCGCCCTGCTGATAGAGACCGCCTGGCCGCCCGTAGACGGTCCAGGCCCGGTGGGCGGCTTCACTGAGGGAGGAGGCCATCATGTGGACGGTGAGCCGTGGTTCGCCTCCGCCCGGAGGGCCGGCCCGCTGGGCGACGATCCGGTAGACCCGATGACGCAGCATCTCGGCCGGTGCCCCGCCGTGCCGCTCTGCAGCGGCTACGTCAAGGGCTACACGCTGCATCCGCTGCTCCTCACGACGGCCTACACGCGGATCCTGCCCCGGTACGTAGACAGGCATCTGCTGCTCCGTCATCACGTAGGCGATCCGCTCCCATTCAGCGCACTCCCACATGGCGATCATCAGCTCACTCAAGTTGAGGATCTCTGCTGGTCCTTGGCGTGCACGTTCCTCGCGCTCCCGGGAGTGCCGTGCATGCGCGTGTACCTGGCCGAGGACGAGCCCGGCGGCCTTTCTCGTCACACCGAGCCGGGCTATTTCAGCCGGAAGATATTCGTAGACCGACATGAACCCGGCTCCCTCGCTGCCAGAGTGTGTCTCCTGTTTCCACCAACTCTACATGCTGCATCAAATCGACGATGCGTTACACGGAAACCAGAACACGAACGAGCGACCCACCACCCCGGCAGCCAGCCCAGCCCGCGGCAGCGGGCTAACGGCCCGTAAGGCGCAGCCTGAAGGGCCGTCAGGGCGGGGGAGCGCAGCGGACCCGCCCCAGGAGTGCGAAGCACTCCCCAACTCCCTTGCTAAAAACGCAAATAGCCGCACCTGACACACCGTCAACCCCGGGCAGCGCGCAGCGCGGCCCACCGGCCGCGAAGCGGCGGCCTCCCTCAACTCCCGAAGCGAAGCGGAGGAGTTACCCGGCGAAGCCGGGCGCGGTGAGCGAAGCGAACCGCCGGCACCGCGAAGCGGGTGCCTTCGCTTGCACATCGCGCAGCGATGTGGTAC